>NZ_ARYJ01000003.1 GCF_000685215.1 Hyphomonas jannaschiana VP2 | reverse complement strand
ATGACCAGTCATGATTATAACGGACTATAACTGACTATACCGGACTATACCGGACTATACAGGATCAGAGGCGGCCCTGGACCCATTCGCGAGTGAGGAAGCCGTCGATCAGGTCGCAGACGAGGCCCAGTTCCGACAAGGCCGTCGAGAAACGGCGCGGGTCGACCAGCGGCTGGAAGACCGAGCCGGCCTCGAACTGATTGTCCGCTTCGAGGGCCAGCGTCATGTGGCCCTGATCGAAGAGGCCGCGCAGCTTGCCGCCTGAGAAATGCCGCTCCAGCGCGATGAGCCGCTCCATCCGGTCCGGCGAGAGCAAGGCGCGCGCCTCCACCTGGTCGCTGGAATAGACGGTGAAGGCTTCGTCGAGCTCCCGGGAAATCAGGTCGACCTTTTTGAGATCGCCCGCGCCCTTGCCGCGCTTCCACCAGCCGGACCGGGCCATCAGCGTACGGCCGGAAAAGGGCTGGGGGTATTCAATATGGATGAGGATGCCCTGGAACACGGTCTTGCTGTTCTTGCCGCCGGTATCGAGCTTTGCCTCAACGAGGGCGAATTTCGTACCGGCCCGTTCGCCTTCGATCAGGTCCTCGAATTTGCGCCGGCTGTGCCCCGGCAGGAGGGCCGCGTCTTTCAGGAGCTGGTAGGCCGGGGTCGGCGGCGGCTGGCCGGCCCCGTCATGGGTGGTGACCTGGATGTCCCCGAACAGGGTGGAGATGGTCTTCGCCTCCCCCTTCTGCGGCCCGGCGATGGTTTCCATCAATTCCTTGCCGCGGGTTTTCAGGGACTGGAAATCCTCGATGCCGGAGAGGTCCGGGTGAAGGGTTTCGTAGTTGAAGCCAAACGGCTTGCACGCCGCCTTGAGGATCAGGTCCTTGGTGGCGGACTTCAGGGAATAGACCTTCAGCCAGTCAAAGCCGGAAATGAGGACGACAATGATCGCCCCCAGGAAGAAGGACAGCGGAAAGAGAAAGCCCGCTCCCCCCGACAGCACCATGATGAAGAGCGCGAGCGGCACGGCCACGAGCAGCCCCAGAAAGGTGCGGGACTTCGCCCGGGAAATGGTTTGCTTGCGCACCGCTTCACGCGCGCCAAGTTCCGGGGCGAGTTCGGTCTCCCAGATGCGTTCGGCGTCGGCAAATTCGGGCCGCTGGCTGGCCAGCAGGCTCAGCGGCCGGGCCCTGCGGATCGCATTGTCGATATGGCTGCTGTTACCGATGTCCATGGCGAGTCCCCCTGCACCCTGTCATGCCGTGCAGATGCGCCGGAATCCAGCCCGTCCTGGCCGGTGGGGCGCGATCAGGCCGTCGCGGCGAGGCGCGGCCCGGCATAGGTGATGCGGTTCCGGCCGGTCGACTTGGAGACGTACAGCGCCTTGTCGGCAGACTCCACAACGCGGTCGAAGGCGGCATCCGGGGTCAGCATTTCGTAACCGAAGCTGGCCGTGACCGAGATCTTCTCGCCATTATAGTCGATCTCCGTGTGTTCCAGACGCTCGCGCAGCCGGTCACAGACCAGCCAGGCCTGGTCCCGGTTGACGCTGGACAGGAGCACGACAAATTCCTCCCCGCCCCAGCGGCCGAGCTTGTCGAACGGCCCGCGCAGTTCGGAATAGGCGATTTCGGCAATCCGCTTGAGCAGCGCATCGCCCGCCTGGTGGCCGTAGCGGTCATTGACGCGTTTGAACTGGTCGAGATCGAACAGGATGAGCGCGGCCATGCCGCCCATGCGGCGCTGGCGCTTCATCTCGTCTTCGGCGGAAATGCGGAAGAAACGCCGGTTCAGCAGGCCGGTCAGCGGGTCGGTCGAGGCCAGGGATTCGAGCTGGCGCTGGTACCGCTTCAGCTGAAACTCGTGCTGGGAAGCGATCGTTGCCGTCGGGATGGCCACGCAGGCTGCGACAACCAGGTTTGCGACGAGGAAACGCTGGGGATCTTCCAGCACACCAAGACGGTAGACGAAAACGGAGAAGGTGAACGACAGGCAGAGCGCTGTCGTCGCAACGAAAACGAAAAAGGTCAGCGAGTCTTTTATGTCCCGTGCGTAGGCGCTCATTCGATCCCATCTCCTGGTTATTATGCCCGTCTCCTGCCGGGTTGTGGCGTAGTTATTACATGGAATGGCTACGATGACGCGAAACCGGGCCGGCAAATTTGGCGCCCCGGCTTCAGACTTTTGAAACGCCTCGAGGAAGCGCCAGGAGACGTTGGCACAGGGGTTCCGGCGCTGCCCGGACGTGAAAAAATTTTGCAATTATCCAGTTGACGCTCTTCGGTCCGGGCCCTACCTCCGGTGCACCGCTAGCAGTCGGCAAGGGTGAGTGCTAATTCGCTGCTGCAGGCTGCTGGCTCCCGTGAGATCTATTCAAACTCGCATTCAAGATTAGAGGGCAAACAGCCATGAAACTTCGTCCCCTGCACGATCGCGTCGTCGTACGTCGCGTCAAGGAAGAGGAAAAGACCAAGGGCGGCATCATCATTCCCGACACGGCTAAGGAAAAGCCGCAGGAAGGTGAAGTGGTCGCTGTCGGTAAAGGCACAACCGGTGAAGATGGCAAGACCATCGCTCTGGACGTGAAAAAGGGCGACCGCGTCCTGTTCGGCAAATGGTCCGGCACGGAAGTCTCCGTCAACGGCGAAGACCTGCTCATCATGAAAGAGAGCGACATCATGGGTGTGCTGGAGAAGTAATCTCCGCCCCTGAACGCTTTCCAGAAATACAGCAAATTCAAAGAGGTAACTCGAAATGGCTGCAAAACACGTAGTTTTTGGCGCTGACGCCCGCGAAAAGATGCTCAAGGGCGTCGACACGCTGGCCAACGCCGTAAAAGTGACGCTCGGCCCGAAAGGCCGTAACGTCGTCATCGAAAAATCCTTCGGCGCCCCGCGCACCACGAAGGACGGCGTCACCGTCGCAAAAGAGATCGAGCTGGAAGACAAGCTCGAAAACATGGGCGCACAGATGCTGCGCGAAGTCGCTTCGAAGGCCAATGATGTGGCAGGTGACGGCACCACGACGGCAACCGTTCTCGCCCAGGCCATCGTCCGCGAAGGCATGAAGCGCGTCGCCGCCGGCATGAACCCGATGGACCTGAAGCGCGGTATCGACAAGGCTGCGGCCGAAGTCGTCAAAGACCTCGCTCACCACTCCAAGAAGGTGAAGACCAACGAAGAGATCGCCCAGGTCGGCACCATCTCCGCCAACGGCGAAACCGAAGTCGGTGCGATGATCGCTGAAGCCATGGCGAAAGTCGGCAATGAAGGCGTCATCACGGTTGAAGAAGCCAAGTCGCTCGAAACCGAACTCGACGTCGTCGAAGGCATGCAGTTCGACCGCGGCTACCTGTCGCCGTACTTCATCACCAACCCGGACAAGATGATCGCAGAGCTCGACGACTGCTACATCCTGCTGCACGAATCGAAGCTGTCCAGCCTGCAGCCGATGCTGCCGATCCTGGAGCAGGTCGTTCAGTCCCAGAAGCCGCTTCTGATCATCGCTGAAGACGTCGACGGCGAAGCCCTGGCCACCCTCGTGGTCAACAAGCTGCGCGGCGGCCTGAAAATCGCTGCCGTCAAAGCCCCGGGCTTCGGCGACCGCCGCAAGGCCATGCTGCAGGACATCGCTGTCCTCACCGGCGGCCAGGTCATCTCTGAAGACCTCGGCATCAAGCTGGAAAACGTCGGCATGGAAATGCTCGGCACCGCCAAGCGCATCACCATCGACAAGGACAACACGACCATCGTCGACGGCGCCGGCAAGAAGAAAGACATCGAAGCCCGCGTGTCCCAGATCCGCAAGCAGATCGAAGACACCTCGTCCGACTATGACCGTGAGAAGCTGCAGGAACGCCTGGCGAAACTCGCTGGCGGTGTTGCCGTGATCAAGGTCGGCGGCGCAACCGAAGTCGAAGTGAAAGAGCGTAAGGACCGCGTCGACGACGCCCTGAACGCAACCCGCGCCGCTGTCGAAGAAGGCATCGTCCCGGGTGGTGGTACGGCCCTGCTCCGCGCCTCCAAGAACATCGACGTCGTTGGCGACAATGATGACGAGAAAGCCGGCATCGACATCGTCCGCAAGGCGCTTGAAGCTCCGGTGCGTCAGATCGCCGAAAACGCTGGTGTCGAAGGTTCTGTGGTCGTGAACACGATCCTGCAGACCAAGTCGCGCTCGCACGGCTTCAACGCCCAGACCGAAGAATATGGCGACCTGGTTGCCATGGGTGTCATCGACCCGGTCAAAGTTGTCCGTTCGGCCCTGCAGAACGCCTCCTCCGTGGCTGGCCTGCTGATCACGACGGAAGCTGCGATCGCCGAAGCGCCGAAGAAGGAAGCTGCCGGCGGCGGCATGCCGGACATGGGCGGCATGGGTGGCATGGGCGGCATGGGCTTCTAAGCCCCGCCCGGACACTTATCCGGAAAACAAGGCGGCCTCCCGGAAACGGGGGGCCGCTTTTCTTTTGGGACCGGCACGCCTCCCCCGGATTGGTCAATCCTGACCTCTTACCCAACGGAACGATTGCGGGGCGCCCTTCCACTCCGTAGCATTGGCACAGAGCTGGCGAAGACCGGCAGGAGGAGGAAATGATGAGCTCGCAGGATTTCTGGAATCTCGGTGATTTGCTGGACGCGGTCGGCGCGGCGCTCGGGCCGGACGATATTGCCCTGGTCCATGGCGACCGGCGCATCACCTGGCCGGACATGACGGCCCGCTCCAACCGGATGGCGCGCAACCTGCTGGCACGGGGCGCGAAGACAGGCGACAAGGTCGGCTTCTATCTGCGCAACCAGCCGGAATACATGGAAGGGCTCGCCGCCTGTTTCAAAGGCCGCCTGACGCATGTGAACGTCAATTACCGCTATCTCGAAGACGAGCTGTTCTACATCTTCGACAATTCCGATGCGACGGTCGTGTTCTTCGATGTCGAGTTCATGGACCAGGTGAAAAAGGTTCAGCCGCGCCTTCCGAACGTAACCAGCTGGGTCCAGATCGGCGGCGGCGAGACGGCGGACTTCGCCGTGGCCTATGAAGACCTTGCCACACAGGGCGACCCGTCCCCGCTCGGTTTTCCCCGGTCCGGCGATGACCTGCTCTTTCTCTATACCGGCGGCACGACCGGCATGCCGAAAGGCGTGATGTGGTCCCACAAGATCTGGCGCCAGGCCGGCATGGAAGGCGCCGAAGCGCAGGGCCTGCCGGTGCCGAAGAACATTGAGGAACATGTCATGGCGGCGCAGGCGCTAGGCCGGCATGTCCGCAACATTCCCGCATGCCCGCTCATGCACGGCACAGGCTTGTTCACGGCCATGGGCTCATTGGTCGGCGGGGGCACCATCGTGACCCTCACGGAAAACAAGCATTTCGATCCGCAGAACCTGTTCGAAACCATCGAACGGGAGGGCGTGACCAATATGGCCATCGTGGGCGATGCGTTCGGCAAGCCGATGCTGGCCTATCTCGACGCCAATCCCGGCAAGCACAAGCTGGACACGGTGGTGGGCATCATCTCGTCCGGTGTCATGTGGAGCACAGAAGTGAAGCGCGGCCTGCTGCGCCACATGCCGAACGCTGCCATGACCGACAGTTTCGGCGCCTCTGAAGCGGTCGGCTTCGGCACATCCATCATGACTGCGGACGGCGAGGTGAAGACGTCGAAGTTCACCATCGGCTCAAAGTGCAAAGTGTTCACAGAGGATGGCCGCGAAGTCGTGCCGGGCAGCGGCGAGGCAGGCTTTATCGCCCGCGGCGGCGCGGTGCCGCTCGGCTATTACAAGGATCCGGAGAAAACCGAGAAGACGTTCAAGACGATCAACGGCGTGCGGTACTCCGTACCCGGAGACTGGTGTACCGTGGAACCGGACGGCACGATCACCCTGCTCGGCCGGGGCTCAAATTGCATCAACACCGCTGGTGAAAAGGTCTATCCGGAAGAAGTCGAGGAAGCCCTGAAGGCGCATGACGCCGTGAAGGACGCGCTGGTCGTCGGCGTGCCGGATGACAAATGGGGCCAGGCCATCACGGCCGTGGTGTCGCTCGACGGACAGGCCGACGAGGCCTCCCTGCGGGAGTTCGTGAAAACGAAGCTCGCCCATTACAAGGCGCCGAAGCGGATCCTGTTCAAGGACGATCTCGGCCGCGCGGTGAACGGCAAGGCGGACTACAAGTCCATCAAGGCGTTCGCGCTTGCAGAACTCGGCATTGACGCCTGACCGGTAACGGTCAGGCCTTGCGGCGCCGCAGGGACCGGAAGACCGCATCGGCCCGTGCCACCAGCGCGCCGTCCTCGGTCTTCATGTCCGCCATGACGTGAACAAGGTCGCCATCCACGCCTTTGACCTGCGGGTGCGCTTCCAGCCAGCTGCCTTCCGGCACGATGCCCATGAATTCCATGGTCAGCTTGATTGTCACGGACATGCGTTCGGTCGCAGACCACACAGCCCAGGCCAGCGCGCTGTCGGCAAAGGCGCAGATCATGCCGCCATGCATGAAGCCCATGCCGTTGCAGTGGCGGTCCAGCACCCAGATGCCGCTGCGAAGGTCGCCCTCGCCCGTTGCCAGGTAGGACGGGCCATTATGGATCGAGAATTTGCCGCGCGTGGGGCGCGGCGCAAAGCCGGGCGGCGGCGGCTTCAGCGCGCCGTCTTCGCTCATTCGTCAGCGTTGCCGAAAATGGGGTGGATCACTTTATCGCCGGGTTCGATGCCCAGCTCCTCGGCGCGGCCGCCATTCAGCTCCAGGACTGATTTCACCGGCACGCCGGGCGTGATGGTGCGCAGGGAGCCGGGTACGGTCTCACGTGCGATGGCGATGACCTTGCCTTGCGGGTCCATGAACAGCATGTCCAACGGGATCAGCGTGTTCTTCATCCACATCGCCGCTTCGCGCGGCTGGCCGAAGTCGAACAGCATGCCCGCATCCGGGTCCATGCTCTCACGGTTCATGAGGCCGGTGGTGATTTCTTCCGGTTCGTCGGCGATCTCAACCGTGAAGGCGTGGGCGCCATTCGCGGATTCGATGGTCAGCGGGCTGGTTTCCAGCTCGGCCAGGGCAGCCGGCGCGGAAAGAACGAGGGCGAACGCGGCCATGCCGCTGACAAGAAAGCGTTTCATGCCTCATGGTTTAGCCGCCGCTCAGACCAGCGGCAAGCATTCGTGGCGGTTGGAATGTGTCGTCAGCGCGGCTTCAGGCTGGTGACGTGCTCGCCCTTGGCGCCGTCCTCGATGATGGCCTCCAGAGCGGTGCCCGGCTCGATCTCTTCATGGCCCGCTTTGCGCAGCACAACGGCATGGACGAAAATGTCCTCATCCTTGCCTTCCCGCTGCACGAAACCATAGCCGCGCGCCCGGTTGAACCACTTCAGGGTAACAGGCTCATAAGCCGGCTCCACGCCCAGCTCCCGCGCCACGACGGCCTTCGGACGCTCCATTTCGATAATGCTGGCGGTCTGCCAGCCGCGTTCGGTCTGCATGGCGTTGCAGACGATGCGGGCGCCCTCATCGGCATAGGTTTCGCCATAGGAACGCAGGCAGGTGATGTGAATCATGACATCGCCGGTCAGCCCCGGGTCCGAGGTCGATTCCGCCACGATGAACCCGTAGCCCTTGGCGCTGTCGAACCATTTGACGCGACCGATCACACGCACCGTTTCAGGCGTGGGGGCCGACTCTGATTCTGATCTTGCAGCTATTCCCGTCATCAACCCTAATTCCCCTACGACGCAACGTAAGAAATGTTAACGCGCTTGTCACGCGATCTTCACACGATAATTCGCGCAATCGGCCGGTGAGCGTTTAATGGTCAAATGTGGAGAAAATTGGTGGCCGGCGCAGAGCGGGTCCATTTCCCATCACGCGGACTGGCTGGCCTCTTCCGTTTCGCCTGCCTGTTCGGCAATTTCCGCTTCATGGTTCTTCATCGCGCGCAACTCATCGCGCAGGCCAAGATACAGACTGAAACAGCACGCCAGCAGGATGAAGGTGAACGGCAGGGCCGCCGTGATCGTGCCCGCCTGCAGCGATTGCAGGACATCCGTCCCCCCACCGTAAAGCAGTGCTGATGCGGTCAGCCCCAGCATGCAGGCCCAGAACACGCGCTGGGTTACAGGCGCATCCGTCTTTCCGCCGCTGGTAATCGTGTCGACCACAAGCGCCCCGGAGTCCGCCGACGTGACGATGAAGACGACCAGAAGGAAAATCGCGATGATTGAGGTGATCTGCGCCAGGGGCAGGTCTGCCAGCATCTGGAACAGGACAAGCGATGCGCTGGTCATGCCGTCAGCCAGTTCGCCCGTACCCGATTGGTTGAGGGTCAGAGCCGTTTCGCCGAACGCGGTGAACCAGATGACGCAGATGGTGAAAGGCGCCAGCAGAACCACGCCGAAATATTCCCGGACAGTCCGCCCTTTCGAGATGCGGGCGATGAACATGCCGACAAAGGGTGACCAGGAGATCCACCAGGCCCAGTAGAAGATGGTCCAGTCGTGGAACCACACGATGTCAGGACGATCCACCCAGTTGGTGAGGGCTGGTGTATCGGTGATGTAGGCCCACAAATTCTGGCCGAGGCCTGTGAAGATGAGGATGGTCGGCCCGGCGATGACGACGAAGATCAGCAGGCCAAAGGCAATGCTCATATTGATATTGCTGAGAAGCTTCACCCCGCCATCCATGCCGCGCAGGACCGAAAGCACAGCCAGGCCAGTCATGAAGACGATCAGGGCGATCTGCAGGTAGCGGTTCGGCTCGAACCCGAAAAGATATGCGATCCCGCTCGAGGCCTGGGTCGCACCGATCCCGATCGTTGTAGCCAGGCCAAAGACGGTCGAGACCACCGCGAACATGTCGATGATGTGCCCGGGCCAGCCCCAGACGCGCTCACCGAACACATGGTAACAGGCAGACCGGATGCTGAGCGGCAGCCCCTTGTTATGGGCAAAGAAGCCAAGCGCCAGCCCGACAATGGCGTATATCGCCCAGGGGGCCAGCCCCCAGTGGAAAATCGTGGCACTGAAAGCAAGCCGCTCGGCCGCAGGCGTTTCAGGGACAGCGTTCAGCGGGGTGCCATACCAGTCGGTGTAGTAGGCAAGCGGTTCGGCTGCGCCGTAGAACATGAAGCCCACGCCCACACCGGCCGCAAACAGCATGGCAACCCAGGAATGGGTCTTGAATTCAGGTTCGGCCGCCGCCCCGCCCAGACGAATTTTTCCGAGGGGGCTAAAGGTGAGGTAAAGCACAAAAGCGAAGACGATCAGCGGTGTCACCGCAAACAGCCAGTCTGCCCGTTGCAGCGTCCAGGTCTTGGCGGCTGTCAGATATTGCGTCGCCGATTCCGGGAACAGCAGGCTCATTGCCGAGAACAGAACGATCAGGCCTGCGCTCAGGAAGAAAACCGGGTTGTGAACGTCAAGCCCCGCGATTTCGACATTGTCCTGACCGACTTCGTAATCGGTCTCGTATACAAACAGAGTTTCCTCTTCGGAGGTCTCTGCTTCGGTCGCATCAACATCCGCGGCGTTCGGTTCGAAATCTTGGGCCATAAGCGGCTATTGCCGTAATTACGTCGATAGTCAAATTATCGGACTGCAGACCACCAGCAACCAATCCATAAAATGTGGACTTTGTGTAACAGATTGCACCTAATCCTGAGTTATATTCACCTCCAGCCCTTTAGATTATCGAAATAACCCGTTACCTCGACCCTATCGAGCAGCCACGATTCGAATGCTGCGCGCCGCTTTGTTGTGCGCGCCACGGCTGGAGCTGACCCAAGGGGAAGATAATGAAGAAGTTCAAATACGGTGCGTCGCTTCTCGCGATCGCCGGCATTGCCGCGTCACATGCACAGGCCCAGGAAACCGCACCGGCTCAGCCGGCCGCGAAAGTGAAGCGCCTTCAGGCCGTGACCGTGACGGCCACCAAGCGCGCCGAAAGCGCCCAGAGCATTCCTGTTGCTGTGACGGCGCTCGGCGAACAGGAGCTTGAAGCGCTCGGCGTGAAAAGCTTCAATGACTATCTGATCCAGCTGCCGGGGGTGACCGCTGGCGGCGCTGGCCCCGGCCAGAACACAATCTATATCCGCGGCCTCGCCTCGACGACGCCGAACCTGACGGTTGCTGGCGTTGCGGGCCTTGCCCCGAATGTCAGCTTCTATCTCGACGAACAGCCGCTGGCCCAGCCGGGCCGCAACCTCGACGTCTACGCGGCCGATATTGAGCGCGTGGAAGTCCTCTCCGGCCCGCAGGGCACGCTCTTCGGGGCCAGCTCGCAGGCCGGTACGGTCCGCATGATCACCAACAAGCCGTCGCTGAACGGCTTCGATGCAGGCTTCAGCGCGTCCACCTCGTTCACCGATGGCGGTGAGATGAGCAACAGTGTCGAAGCGATGGTCAATCTGCCGGTCAGCGACAAGTTCGCGGTCCGCGGCGTGGTCTACACCGACACGCAAGGCGGCTATATCGACAATGTCGGCGGCGTTCTGACGGCGGAAGAGTCTGCCCGTTTCCGTCCGGAAGGCACTGTTCGCGCAAACGGCGTTCCGGTGAATGCCCAGCGCGCCGGCTTCCAGGCAGGTGCTGACCTGTCCAACGTCAATTTCATTGCTGCCAACAACGGTACGATCGCCGAAAACGACATCAATGACGTGACCTATCAGGGTTTCCGCCTGAGCGGCCTGTATGAAATCAACGAGGACTGGGACATCCTGCTCCAGCACTCGCAACAGCAGATCGATGCCGAAGGTGTGTTCTCCGCCGATCCGGAACTGGACGATTACGACATCGTCCGCTTCACGCCGGAAAGCACCGAGGACAAGTTCAGCAACACCGCCTGGACGGTGAACGGCCGCCTCGGCGCCCTCGAAGCCATCTACACCGGTGCGTATACTGAGCGGACGACGGAACAGGTGGTCGACTATTCGGACTATCTCTTCGTCGGCCAGTACCTGCCCTACTATATCTGCGACTATTCGGTGACCTATCCGGCCGCCGGTGTTGCCCCGACGGGCACATGCTACGCGCCGAACCTCTATGTGACATCGGACAGCGAAACCAAGGTCCAGACGCACGAACTGCGCTTCAACACGCCGGAACAGTATCGCTGGCGCGCAACCTTCGGCGGCTTCTTCAGCGACCTCGAACTGGCTGAGCGCAACGACTTCGTCTATCCGGGCTCGACCCAGGTCGTGTACACGGACGGCACTGTCGGCTTTGCACCGAACTATCCGCTGACAAATACCGATGCCACCGGCGAAATCGGAAGTGCCTATGCGGGGTATTACAGCGAACCGGGCCCGTTCCCGGCGGGCGTGATCTTCCGCAACGACGTGAAGCGGACGGACAAGCAGTTCGGCATCTTCGGTGAAACCTCGTTCGACATCACCGATCAGTTCTCGCTGACCCTGGGTGCGCGTTATTATGATGTCGAAGTGGACCTCGAAGGCAGCGCCAACTCGTCCTTCTACAACCTGTACACCGAAAGCGACCAGCAGGTCTTCGGTACCAATATCTCCTACATTTACGGCCCGGACAGACCGGCAGGCAACCCGGACAAGGCCGCCACAGACGGCATGATCTACAAGGTCACCGGTGAGTGGACGCCAACGGCCGACCTGCTGTTCTATGCCACCTATTCGGAAGGCTTCCGGGCCGGCCTGCTGAACCGCCCGGGCGGCACGCAGGGACCGGGTGGCTATGTGGTGCCGTATGCGGTGGATACGGACGAAGTGAAAAACTATGAGTTCGGCTGGAAAACGGAACTCTTCGACAATTCGCTCCGCTTCAACGGATCTGCCTTCTTTGTCGAGGTCGACGGCCTGCAGACCACCATCTTCGATCCGTCGATCGTGAACCTGTTCTTCTCGGACAACGCGGCGAATGCGGAAATCAAAGGAGTCGAAGGTGACTTCACCTGGGCGCCGTACTCCATCGAAGGCCTGACGGTCGCCGGTGCCTTCTCCTTCCTGGATACGGAAATCACGGAAGTTCTGGTGCCGACCAACGACGTCGTCAAAGGATCTGACCTGGCGTTCGCGCCGTCCTATCAGGGCAATCTGCGCGTTCGCTATGAGTGGGATCTCGACCAGCAGATCGCCGGCCAGTCGCTGCGCGCGCACGTGATGCCGCAAATCGTCTTCTCGGATGACTCCTTCACGGATGTGATCGAGATCAACAAGATGAAGCTCGACGGTTATACGACGCTTGGCGCCACCGCCGGTGTGACGGGTGACAACTGGACGGCCGAACTGTTCGCCTCGAACCTGACGAATGAGTATGCAGCCCTCAGCGGCAGCTTTGTCTATGACCGCGAACGCGTCACGCCGATGCGGCCACGGACAATCGGTTTCCGCTTCTCCTACGACTACTAGGACAGGCTGAGACTTGATCCTGAAGCAGCGCCCTGACACTTTCAGGGCGCTGTTTTCTTATTGAGGAATACCCGACGCAATGACCGACCTGGCCGCCCCCGAAAATGCCCTGCAGCAGGCGCAGAAAGCCATTCAGGCTGGCGATTTCCAGGCCGCGTCGAAAATCACCGGCGACATTCTGGCAACACAGCCCCAGAACCGGGACGCGCTCTACATGGCGGCGGTCTGCGCCCGCTATCAGAACCGGCATGATGACGCGTTTGCACGCCTGGCTGAGCTGAAAGCCGCCTCGCCGGACTATGGCCGGGCCTGGCAGGAAGAGGGCCACCTGCGCCGGAAACTGGGGGACAATGCCGGTGCCCTGACCGCGTTTGAACGCGCCACACGTTACAACCCGTCCCTCATCGCCAGCTGGAATGCGCAGGCTGACCTGCATACCGCAGCTGGAAACCCTGTTGCAGCGAGCAGTGCGCAGGCCCAGGCCCAGCGCCTGCAAACCCTGCCCCGCGAACTTCTGGCGGTGACCAATCATATCCATGAAGGCCGTATCTTCCGGGCGGAGGAGATCGCGCGCGCCTTCCTCCAACGCAATCCAACCCATGTGGAAGGCATGCGCCTGCTGGCCGACATCGGCTCCCGGCTGGGCGTTCAGGAAGACGCCGACTTCCTGCTGGAAAGTGCCGTGGAGCTGGCGCCTGACAATATCCAGCTGCGGCTCGACTATATTCAGGTCCTTCGCAAACGTCAGAAATTCGCCGCAGCGCTGGAACAGGCGCAGATCCTGATGGACCGCGATCCGGACAATCCGGTCTTCCAGTCCCACTATGCCATTGAGAGCATGCAGGCCGGGGACTATGAGACGGCGCTCGACTACTTCGAACGTGTCCTGAGCGTGCTGCCAGATGATCCGGCCACGCTCGTATCCCGCGGCCATGCCCTGAAGACCTATGGCCGCACAGACGACGCCATCACGTCCTATCGCCGTGCAGCGGAAGTTGCGCCGGGTCATGGTGACGCCTGGTACGGCCTGGCCAATCTCAAGACCTATCGTTTCAGCGATGCCGAGCTTACGGCCATGGAAGCGGCCGCAGCCTCCCCGGATCTGGATCATGCGTCCCGCATTCACATCGCCTTCGCCCTCGGCAAGGCCCGGGAAGACCGGAAAGACTATGACAAGGCGTTTGCGGCTTATGCCAGCGGCAATGCCCTGAAACACCAGACGGTGCGCTACACGACCGAACAGATGCAGGCAGAATTGTCGGCGCAAAAGACGCACTGCACGCGAGACCTGTTTGAAAAACAGTCCGGCAAGGGGTGCCCGGCGCCGGACCCGATCTTTATCGTGGGCCTGCCGCGCGCCGGGTCCACGCTGATCGAGCAAATCCTGGCCTCACACCCACAAGTCGACGGCACGCTGGAACTCCCCAACATCCTCTCGCTGGCCCACCGGCTGCGCGGCCGAAGCCAGATCACGGACCGGGATCGCTATCCGCGCATCCTTCATGAAATGAGCGCGGAAGACCTCTGCGCGCTCGGTGAAGACTATATCGAGAATACGCGCATCCACCGGCAGGGCGCGCCCTTCTTTACGGACAAGATGCCGAACAATTTCCGGCATATCGGCCTGATCCACCTGATCCTGCCGAATGCGAAGATCATCGACGCGCGCCGCAACCCGATGGATTGCTGCTGGTCGGGCTTCAAGCAACTCTTCGCGGAGGGGCAGGAATTCACCTACAGCCTGGATGACATCGGTCATTACTATCGCGCCTATGTCGACATGATGGCGTACTGGGAGTCCGTCCTGCCGCCGGGGCGCATATTACGGGTCCAGCATGAAGACGTCCTTGATGACCTCGAAAGCCAGGTTCGCAAACTGCTGGATTATTGCGGCCTGCCCTTTGACGAGCGCTGTGTGAACTTCCACCAGACGGAGCGCGCTGTCCGCACGGCCAGCTCTGAACAGGTCCGCCGCCCGATCAACAAGGCCGGACTTGAACAATGGCGCCCATATGAGGCACATCTTGGCCCACTGAAATCTGCGCTGGGTCCGGGCCTCGCGCCATCTTAGGTTTGAAGCCATTGAGTACACGATCTGAAGACGCGCTTATCGCCTTGAGGAGGATCCAGCGGATGACCGAGCTGGCATCCAAGCGCCTCGCCCGGACGGCTGGACTAACCCCGTCACAGCTGAGCGTGCTGCGCATCCTGACGGAATTTCCCGAAGTTTCGGCGGGCTATCTCGCCGAAGCCACGCAATTGAAGCACGCTACCATCACCAGCCTGATCGACAAGCTCGAAGCACGGGGCCTTATCTCGCGCCGCAAGTGCGATGAAGACAAGCGCCGGGTCTGGTTACGCCTCTTGCCGGAGGGCAAGGCCGCGCTGGCGGATGCGCCTGATCCGTTGCACCAGATATTCTCAGAACGCTTCAATGCCCTGCCGGACTGGCAACAGGCGATGCTGATTGCCTCGCTGGAACAGGTAACCAACTTGCTGGATGCCGAAAACCTGGATGCGGCGCCCGTTCTTCATGTCGGTGAACTCGACAAGGAGCCCTTGTAGACTGCGGCAGCTCAAATCCTGAACGCGCGCAATTGCATCCGATCAGGCTTCTGGTTTGCACCATGCTGTCTCCGGCATGCCTTTTGGCAAGCTATGCCGGAAACGGTTCTTTTTGCGGCCAGACCAATCCGCCAGCCAACTATTCGATCCGCCGGGCTTGACGTGGCCGCCGGTATGCCAAGTCTTCCGATGAAATCGTGCGGGAGATTCTGGCCTTAAGATGCTGAACAAGCTTTTCGATCTCGACGCCCGGGGAACGACCGCCCGAACGGAAATCATCGCCGGACTCACAACCTTCCTGGCGATGTCCTACATCATCTTTGTGAACCCAGATATTCTGGCCAATGCGGGCATGGACAAAGGCGCCGTATTCGTCGCGACCTGCCTGTCTGCCGCGATCGGCTCCGCAATCATGGGGCTTTATGCCAATTACCCGATCGCCATTGCGCCCGGCATGGGGCTGAACGCCTATTTCACCTATGGTGTGGTGATTGGCATGGGCCTGCCCTGGCAGGTCGCACTGGCGGCGGTGTTCCTGTCCGGCCTGATCTTTGTGGCGCTGAGTTTGCTGCCGATCCGCGAATGGATCATCAATGCAATTCCGCTGGAATTGAAGATGGCAATCTCCGCCGGCATCGGGCTGTTCCTTATCATCATCGGATTGAGCGGTGTCGGCATCATCGTCTCTCACCCGGCGACAATCGTCGGCCTCGGAGACCTGGGCCAGACACCTGCGCTTCTGGCGATCATGTGCTTCTTCCTGATCGGCATTCTGGAAGCCAGGAAGGTGCCGGGAGGCATCCTGATCGGCATTCTGGTCACGACGGTGACGGGCGTCCTGATCGGTGCCGCGCCGCCTCCGGGACTGGTCTCCCTGCCTCCCTCAATCGAGCCGACCCTTTTTGCCCTCGACTGGTCCCAGGCGCTGGAGGTTGGCATCGCGGTCGTCGTCATCTCCTTCCTGTTTGTGGACATGTTCGATACGGCGGGCACGCTTGTCTCTGTCGCGCACCGGGCAGGCCTGCTGGACGAGAAAGGACACGTCATCAACCTTCGCAAAGCCCTGATTGCAGACAGTACCGCGACGGTTGCAGGTGCTGCACTCGGAACCTCTTCTGCGACCAGCTACATTGAGAGCATTGCCGGCGTGAAAGCGGGAGGCCGCACGGGGCTAACGGCCGTGACAGTCGCTGGCCTGTTTTGCCTGGCCCTGTTTTTCGCGCCGCTGGCCAGCGCAGTGCAGCCCTACGCCACCATGCCGGCGCTTGTTTATGTCGGATGCCTCATGACCGGTGGCCTGACCCATGTGAACTGGTCGGATCCGACGTCCTATATGCCCGCAGTCATCACAGCCATTGCCATGCCGCTGACCTATTCCATCGCGAACGGCATCGGCCTCGGCGTCATCGTCTATGTCGTCCTGAAAACCGGCGCAGGCCGGTGGAAAGACATCAGTCCCGGCGCGCTCATCCTGGCCGCAGCCTTCCTGACCAAATTCATCTTCCTCGACTCCGTCTGACCCGAAAGGCGCCCCTTCATGCTGCACGCTCTTTCCGGCAGGTTCGCTGCATGTCTGATGCTCGCGACCATCAGCCTTGCTGGCGCCTGCGCGACGCCACCATCCGAGGCGACCCCCGAACCGGCGGCAAGCGCCGTCCGGATTGTTGCGGATACGCGTGCTCGGATCGCTATCGCCACGGCGTATGGTCCGGAATTCCGGGTGCTCCTGCCCTCACTTGAACAGGCCGAGGAACACAAGGTCCAGGGCGTCTCCTATTGGACCGGGGAGTTGGAGGGTCAGCCGGTTGTCCTGTTCAAAACCGGGGTGAGCATCGTCAACGCCACCATGAACACCCAGCGGCTGGTGGACGAATTCAATATCACGCACATCGTGGTCAGCGGCGTTGCCGGCAGCCTCGATCCGGACCTGTCCATTGGCGACGTCATCGTGCCGGAACGCTGGGCCAAATATGATGAAGCGACATATCTGAGGGAAACGGAACCTGGCATCTACAAGGCACCATTCCCCGGCGTTGCGCCCATGGCCCCCACATTCGGCTTCATGGGAACGCGCGGTGTACGAATTGCCACCGCCGATGACCCGGCACCGGCACCACGCCTGTGGTTCAGTGCAGATCCCGGCCTTTTGAAGATCGCCACCGCAGCATCTTCCCGGACAGAACTCACGCGCTGTGACAAGGAAAGCCAGTGCCTTCCGTCCGAGCCTGTCATCCGGATAGGCGGCGCAGGCCTTTCAGGGTCCGTGTTCATGGACAACAGAACCTATCGCGACTACCTGCACGATACGTTTGATGCGCAAGTGGTCGAAATGGAAACGGCCGCCATTGGCATGGTCGCCTACGCCAATGGCATTCCCTTCATCGCCTTCCGGAGCGTTTCAGACCTGGCCGGGGGCGGAGAGGCCAGCCAGAACGAAATACGGGCATTCGAACACCTCGCCGCGCAGAACTCTGCCGCTCTGGTGTCCGCATTCCTGCGCCAGCTTGCCAGCCCGGAAAGCTCCGGAACCAATTAGGACTTTCGCGTTCCGCTTGTTGGAATGTCCTTGAACGGCACATTCTTGTCGACACGAATATCGCCTGGCAGTCCGAGAACCCTCTCGCCGATGATGTTGCGAAGGATCTCATCCGATCCCCCTTCAATACGGGTCGCCGGAGAGCGCATGAGAATGGACTGGAAGCGGCCGTTCTGCGGACTCGTCTCATCCCACTGGACGCCTGCCTGTCCCTGAAGGTCCAGTGCGTAGATCGCAAGATCCTGCAATGTGGCCCCCGCGACAAGCTTGCCGATGGAGTTTTCCGGTCCCGGAGTCTCGCCTTTGGACAGGGCCGTAATGGCACGCATGCCAGTATATTTCAGGCCGCTCTGCCGGACCGCGAATTGAGCGAGCTTCGACCGGACAGCAGAATCCTCAACCGCGGGCTTGCCATCAATTTCGGCCTCCATGCAGAACCGGAACAGTTCCGGAAAGCCGGTGGACATGCCCGAGCCAATGGACAGGCGCTCGTTCATCAGTGTGGTGAGAGAAACCTCCCATCCCTGCCCGACGGCCCCCAGTCGCTGTGCATCCGGAATGCGGACATCCGTGAAATAGACTTCATTGAACCCTGATGCACCGTTTGCCTGCTTGATTGGCACGACCTTCACACCCGGCGTCTTCATCGAAAGGAAGAACATCGTCAGGCCCTTGTGCTTTGGCACAGTCGGGTCCGTCCGCGTGATCAACAGGCCCCAGTCTGAATTCTGGGCACCGCTGGTCCAGATTTTCTGGCCGTTTATGATCCAGTCCCCGGAGCCGTCATCTGCTTTCACGGCGCGCGTCCGCAGGCCAGCCAGGTCAGAGCCGCCAGCAGGTTCGGAGAAGAGCTGGCACCAGACCTCTTCGCCACTTGCGAGCGGCGGCAACAATTCGCGCTTCTGCTCTTCCGATGCCCAGGCCATGACGGTCGGCCCGCACATGCCGTGGCCGATCGTGAACAAACCGCCAAGAGCCGCGTAGGGCCCTTCTTCCTGGCCCCAGATAACTCGTTCAATCGGGGTGCGCGCGGCGCCGCCATATTCCTTCGGCCAATGCAGGCAGGCCCAGCCGGCATCGAATTTCTTCTTCTGCCACGCCTTGGCTGCAGCAATCGGGTCTTCGCTTTCAACGGCGTTGGACCCAAAATTGGCGCGGCGTAATTCGTCTTCCAGATGCTTCGGTGCGTTCGCATCGATCCAGGCCCGGACTTCCTTACGGAAAGCTGCTTCTTCGGGTGTGTCTTCGAAATCCATGTCCCTGCCCTTCCTTATGCCGCTGTTTCTGCGTTTCTGGCGCCCATGCGCTCAATCAGTTCGCTTTCCCACGTGGAGAGCGATCCGAGCGCCAGGGCCAATGCGTTGGATCGCCGGTAATACAGATGGCAATCGAACGCCCAGGTGAAGCCCATACCGCCATGCACCTGAATGTTGTTCTTGGAACAATGCTGGAAAGCGGTCGTTGCCGACACACGAGCCGTAGCTGCCGCAATCGGCATTTCTGCGGGGCTCGCACCAAGGGCCCAGGCACCGTAATAGCAATTGGACCGTGCCAGCGTGGCAGACACATACATATCGGCCAGCATATGCTTGATCGCCTGGAAAGAGCCGATCGGGCGCCCGAACGCCATACGTTCCAGCGCATAATCGCGCGCCATTTCCATGGTGCGGTCCGCACCACCCAATTGCTCAAACGCCATCAGGATCGCCGCCCGGTCCATCACCTGCGAGGCGATATGCCATCCATCGCCTGAAGGCCCCAGGCGCTCAGCCGGAGTGTTGGTGAACGTGATGCGTGCCTGACCTCGCGTCGGATCAATGGTTTGCAGTTCTTCCCGAACGACGCTGCCATCGTCCAGCGCAACCAGGTAGAGGGATATTCCGCCTTCCTCGTCACGCGCCGCGACAACGGCGAAATCTGCATCGCATCCATCTGCGACCGGCGTTTTCGTACCCGAGAGTTTCCCATTCGATTCGCGGACCATGATCTTGTCCGGACTTGCACGCCCCTGCCCCTCGACCAGGGCAAATGTGCCTATGGCCTCACCGGACGCAAGCTTCGGCAGCCACTCAGCCTTCTGGCTGTCGGATCCGGCCTGCATCAGGAATTCCGCAGCCAGATAGATCGACGAAGAAACCGGCACCGGCGCCAGCACGCGTCCGAGCTCTTCTGCCACAACACAAAGCTCGAGGTGACCAAGCCCTACACCACCATATTCTTCCGGGATGGCGGCGCCGAGCAGGCCCATTTCCGCAAGCCCTGCATAGAGCGGTTTGTCATAGCGCTCGCTGCCTTCCAGTACGGCCCGGACCGTTTCGGGCGGACACTTTTCGGCAAGAAAGCGGCGCACCTGATCGCGCAGCTGCTTCTGCTCGTCTGAGAAGTCGAGGTTCAAGTTTGCCTCCTAATATTATGTTTCATCCAAGTGTCAGAGGCTGCCCGGGATGGGTCAAGCCATGCCGCAAAGGCATAGGCGCGAATTTACTTCGCAGGCCTCAGGAGTAGTTAGGTTTACGCTTTTCGAAAAACGCCGCGATCCCCTCGGCGAAGTTCGGATCGTTCGCCGTGAGAATCTGGTTTCGGTCCTCAATCGCCATCGCAGCTTCCAGACCGGAAACATCGACCGCAATATTCAACCCGTCTTTTGTCAGGCGCAGTCCAAGCGGTGTCGCATGCAGCATGTCCTCGGCGAAGGCGTCCGCTTCTCTGCGCAGTTCGCTGCCATGAACCACGCGGTTTGCCAGTCCGATCTCCATGGCGCGCTGCGCAGTGATAAACCGCCCGGTCAACATGTACTCGCTGGCAAGAGACATCCCGACCATGCGAGGCAGGAAGTAGGAAACGCCCATATCACAGGAGGAAAGCCCGATCCGGATGAAAGCGGCATTCATACGCGCATCTTCGGCCAGAATGCGAATGTCGGATGCGAGCGCGAGCGCGAAGCCGCCTCCACTGGCCGCGCCCTGAACCAGGCTGATAATCGACTGAGGGCACCGCCGCATCGCCACATAGATCTCGGCAATGGACCTCTGATTGTCCAATCCCTGCTCGATACTTCTTTTGCCCTGGCTTCCTGAAGGCTCCTTGAGGTCCAGCCCGGCACAGAATGCGCGGCCGGCACCTTCGAGGATGACCACTCGGACAGACCGCTCGAAATACAGGGATTGGAACACGTCTCTGAGTTCTGAAACCAGTTGCGGGTTCAACGCATTCAGCCGGTCCGGACGGTTCATCCGGATGGTCAGAACCTCACCAGCCTGCTCCAGAATCAGGGCCTGATAGTCGGATTTCATGGTCTTTCACCTTCATCTTTCTTCCCATGAGTGTGAATGGACATACGCCGGGCAAGCAAGACCTGCCCTAGCGGAATGACCTTCCGTAGGCCTACGATCCAGACGAAATACTGGCTCAGCAACATTCCCCAAGGGCAGGTTCCGTCAGTCTTTTCAGATACCGCAAAAGCGATCTAAAAAGCTTGTGATCCGGGGCAGATACTTCGTAACCTTATCTCTGCTCCGACTTGCCCAAAGACTGAGCCCACAGCACGAACAAGACACGATGAGCTTCATGACCAGCACGACGACCAAATACCCTCACCTCTTTTCGCCACTCCGGATCGGCGCCGTGACAGTCAAGAACCGGGCGATCATGGGATCAATGCATACCGGGCTGGAAGAGCAGGAAGACGGGCACATCCGCATGGCGGAATTCTTCGCCGAACGGGCCCGCGGCGGCGTTGGCCTGATCATTACCGGCGGCATTTCCCCGAATGAAGAAGGCGGGTTGGGGGCCAAACTCTCAAACGCCGAGGAAGTCGCCCGACATCGTGTCATCACGGATGCCGTTCACGCAGCAGACCCGGACGTGCGCATCTGCATGCAGATCCTCCATTCCGGACCGCTCGCGCCGCATGACAAATGTGTCGCTCCCTCCCCGGTCAGGTCGCGCATCGCCCGGTTCGTTCCCAACGAACTCGATGAAACCGGAATCGAAAAACAGATCGCGGACTTCGCCAATTGCGCAAAGTGCGCCCAGGATGCGGGGTATGACGGGGTCGAGATTATCGGCTCTGCCGGTTATCTGCTCTCAACCTTCCTTGTCGAGAAAACCAATCTGCGCACAGACCGGTGGGGCGGCTCCTTCGAAAACCGCATGCGGTTCCCGCTGGAGATTGTCCGCCGGAGCCGGGCAGCAGTTGGTGAGGACTTCATCATCATCTTCCGCATCGCCGCCATGGACATGCTGCAGGGGGGCATGTCGTGGGAAGAAGTCGTACAGCTTGCCCACGAGTTGGAAAAGGCCGGCGTATCGGTCATCTCGACCCACTTTACCTGGCACGAATCCGCCGTGCCCACCATTGCCACCATGGTCCCACGCGCGGCCTTCACCAGCGTGACCGGCCGCCTGAAAAAGCAGGTCTCCGTTCCGGTGATTACAAGCAACCGGATCAACATGCCGGATGTCGCGGAGGCCGTACTGGAGCGCGGAGACGCAGACCTTGTCTCGATGGCCCGACCGATGCTCGCCGACTCCCAATTCATGAAAAAGGCCGCTGAAGGCCGCGAAGACGAAATCAATACCTGCATCGCCTGCAATCAGGCCTGCCTTGACCACACCTTTGGCGGAAACCAGGAAGTGAGCTGTCTCGTCAACCCGCGCGCATGCCATGAGACACAGCTTGTCTACAAACCAACGAATGCTCCGAAGCGCATCGCTGTGGTAGGCGCCGGCCCTGCAGGACTGGCCTATTCCACAATTGCGGCCGAACGCGGACACAAGGTGGACCTGTTCGATCAGTCCCCTGAGATTGGAGGCCAGTTCAATCTGGCCAAGAGAATTCCGGGAAAAGAAGAGTTTTATGAAACGCTTCGCTACTTCAAGCGCCAGATCGAGGTGACTGGCGTGAACGCGAAGCTCGGAAAACGCGTGGATGCGGATTTTCTCAAATCCGGCGCTTATGATGAAATCGTTCTGGCGACCGGCATTGCCCCACGGACTCCCGGAATCAAAGGCATCGATCATCCGAGCGTGGTTGGCTATATCGATGCCATTCTCGGCAACAAGCCGATCGGCAAACGCGTTGCCATCATCGGCGCCGGTGGCATTGGCTTCGATGTGGCGGAGCTGATCACCCATGTGGGCAAGTCGTCTGCGCTCGACATCGACAAGTTTGCCAAAGAGTGGGGGATCGATTTCGAGAACCACCCGAGAGGCGGCGTCACAGGCGTGGAGCCGGTGGTTGAGGAATCTCCCCGGGAAGTCTGGCTGTTGCAGCGCAAGGACACTGCCGTTGGCAAAGGACTGGGAAAAACCACCGGTTGGACCCACCGTCTGACGCTGAACCGGAAAGGCGTAAAAATGGTTCCGGGCGTCACTTATGAAAGCATTGACGATGCCGGGCTGCATTGTCTGGTCGATGGGAAGCCGATGACACTGGAAGTGGATACAATCATCCTTTGTGCCGGTCAGGAGCCCCTACGTGACGTGTACGACGCATTTGAAGGCTCCGCCGAGAATGTGTCCCTTGTCGGCGGGGCATACGAAGCTGCCGAACTCGACGCCAAGCGCGCAATCAATCAGGCGGCCAGACTGGCTGCGCAGGTCTGATCTCCGCAGAAGGCCGCATATTCTCTGTACTGTTTTCGCATGTGCTGCCATGCTGGTGTCCGGCTATTATCAAGCCACACACTCACAACAGCGACTTCAAGCGCGACAGAATGGTCCTCGCCTGGCGAAATAACGTCATGAAGGCTTGAGCAAGGCCAAAAACGCCCTATGGGAGTATTTGGTGATCAGGCGGGGTGAGTTGGCCAGCAAGTGCGGGATCGGGGAACATGACATACGTCCTTGCGATGTTTGTAAAAAAAATGATCGATCAGTCGCCAGCTTCGCTGAACCGGTCGGATTTGTTCGCAAGTACAGGCATTACCGAAGCCGAGGCGTCAAATCCGGCCACGATGGTGCGTGACACCACCTATTACACTCTGCTTGAAACCATTGCTGCCGCCGAAGCTCCTGACATCGGCTTTCACCTGAGAACTTCGGCTGCCATGACCTGCGCGGACTTTGGCGCTGTCGGGCTTGCCTGGAAGTCTGCGCCGACCCTGCGCCGGTCTTTCCGGCGGATGGACCGCTATGCGCGCGCGTACAACACAACCGCGACGTTCCGGCTCGTCGAGAAAGACGGGATCTGCATGTGGACCCACCAGCGGACGGAGCCCGAACGGCTGGGCATGCACCTCTCCACCGAGGGAACACTGGGAACCTATGTCGCGATGTGCCGCGAAACGACTTTTCCGGAAAACAAGCCCCAGGCCATCCAGTTTCGTCACGCCGAACCCGCGGGATCTCTTGCGGCCCTGGAGGCCTATTTCCGCTGTCCGGTCACCTTTGGCGCAGACATTGACGCAATCATCCTGCCTGAAGAGCGGCTGGATCAGCCAAATGCCGTCGGGGATGAAAGCATCTGGAAGTTCCTGACATCCCATATTGAAGAAACACTTGTCGAAGAACCGACAGAAAGCGCGCTTGACCGCCGGGTCGTCCTTCAGATCGCCAACATGCTCAGCGAAGGTATCCCCACCCTCGCCGACATCGCCTTATCCCTTGGCATGAGTGCCCGAACCCTGCAGCGCCGCTTGTCCGAACAGGGTTACACATTTCAGGCACTGGTCGACGAGGCCCGCCGGCAGATGGCGGAAAAATTCCTGTCCGACACACGCTATTCCATCGCCGAAGTGGCTTTCCTGACCGGCTTTTCAGAACAAAGCGCTTTTACACGCGCGTTCAAACGCTGGGCCGGTCAGACGCCCGGCTCTTTTCGCGACGGAACACAGGAGCGCAGGATCTGAGCCTCGCTCAGAGGACATAGTGATCGCCTGATGCCCTCACGGTGATGTCCCCGATGGAAACGCCTTTGGGCTGATTGATTGCATGGATGATCTGGTCGGCGATAAATTCAGGATCCAGCACGACATAATTCATCTGTTCGGGATCCACGTTGGAAGCGTCCAGAGCTCCGTCCCGGTACTGTCCGATAAGTTCCACATATTCACCGGCATTCTGGCCAACGATACCGATCACGGCGGCGGGATTGACAACACCGGCACCGAGCCCTGTCCCCGGCACGCCGGTCGGCTTCACGATCGTCACCTTGATCTTGCCCCGCGCTTCAACCCTCAGGGATTCCGACAGGAAGTTCACGGCAGATTTGGTCGCCCCATAGACAGCTGCGCCATAGGTCGGAAAATTGCCGTAGATGGACGAGACATTGATGACGTGCCCCTCTCCCTGCGCCATCATCTGATCGAAGACACAGACAATACCGTTGAGCACACCTTTGAAATTGATGTCGATACAACGATTCCATTTTTCAAGCGCGGCCTGATGGTCAGCATAGAGAGCAAGCGGCATGATGCCGGCATTGTTCAGCATGACATCGACCCGCCCATAGGCGCTTGTAGCGGCGCCTGCCAATGCGTTCATCTGCTCAATGCTGGTGACGTCAGCAGGAACTGCCTGCGCAATTCCGCCTGCGTCGCGTATGTCCACGACGCTTTTCTCTAAAGCTGCTTCGTCAATATCAGCACAGGTGACCTTCGCACCGAGAGCCGCAGCCTTGGCACTCACCAGCTTCCCGAACCCGCCAGCCGCACCCGTAACGATGATCGATTTGCCTTCGACGTAGTTTTTCTTGTCCATTTTGTCCCTCCTGCTGAACCAATGCCGATTTGCGATGGTCAGGAGGTCATATCCTTTTACTATTCCAGGCTGCGGTCCAAGAGGTGTCCTCGCGGCACAAGCCACTCAACTTCCGTTCAGAAACGGAGACGTGAGGGCCCGTGAGACCAGATATAAAAAATTTTGGGCCGCCAGGGAGTGCAATGCCGGAACGATTGGCTTAGTCTTCACCCAAGGGAACAGTGTCAGGAAGTCGGAGCAAGAAATGGCTACTCTCAAGATCAACGGACAGGTAATGACGGTGGATGTTGACGAGTCGACCCCGCTGCTCTGGGTCCTGCGGGAGCAACTTGGCCTGACCGGAACCAAATATGGCTGCGGAATCGCTGAGTGCGGCGCCTGCACCATCCATATCGATGGCCAGGCCGTCCGGTCCTGCGTCTATCCCGTGGGCGCACTCTCCGGAGAAGAAGAAATCACGACAATCGAAGGCCTCTCCGAAGATGGGAGCCATCCGGTCCAGCAAGCCTGGGTCGAACTTGATGTACCGCAATGCGGGTATTGCCAGCCCGGCATGATCATGGCGGCTGCGGGCCTGCTGAACGAAAACCCGGACGCCACAGACGAAGACATCGACGCAGCCATCACCAATATCTGCCGGTGCGGGACATTCACACGCGTCCGCAAGGGCATTCACCTGGCCAAAACGAAGAAAGCCTGAGGAGGATTCGAAACATGACTTCTATAGCAGGCATCTCCCGCCGCGGATTTATCGTCGGCACAGGCGCCACCGGACTGACAATCGGTATTCTCTCAGCTTGCGCTCCGGGCGATAAAGACGCCCCGGCGGACGCCGGCCCGCCACCACCGGAAGTGAACGCATGGGTCCATATCGGCACCGACGATGTGGTCACGATCCGTATCGCCCGCTCGGAAATGGGTCAGGGCACTCTGACCGGCTTGGCTCAGCTGGTCGCCGAGGAGCTGGAATGCAACTGGGACTATGTGAAGACCGAATACCCGACCCCGGGCGAGAATCTTGCGCGTGACCGGGTTTGGGGCGACTTCCTGACAGGCGGCAGCCGCGGGATCCGCACCAGCCAGGACTATGTACGCGAAGGCGGTGCAGCTGCACGCATGATGCTCATTCAGGCCGCCGCCAACCGCTGGGGTGTGCCCGCCGAAGAATGTTCTGCCGCCAAAAGCATCATCACCCATGACCCGACCGGCAAGACCCTGCGATTCGGCGAAGTTGTCGCAGATGCTGCGAAACTGCCGGCGCCGGAGGCTGTCACGCTGAAAGATCCTTCCGAATGGGAGCTGATCGGCAAGCCGGTTAAACGGCTGGACACGGTCGACAAAGTCACCGGGAAACAGCTCTACACCACTGACATGAAGATGGACGGCATGCTGAACGCTGCCGTCAAAGCGGCACCGAAACGCGGCGGAACGCTGAAATCATTCGATGCAGAGGCTGTCAGCTCAATGCCCGGCGTGAAAGCGGTGGTGAAGGTCGATGACACCGCCGTGGCCGTAGTGGCCGACTATTGGTGGCAGGCAAAGACGGCGCTCGATGCGTTGCCCATCGAATGGGAAGCTGGCGAAGGCTCCAACTTCTCAAGCTCTGCCTTCGAGGCAGACCTCATTGAGGGGCTGACGGCCAACGAAGCCTTTGTGGGCAACAAGGTCGGCGATGTCGACGCGGCTTTTGAAGGGGCCGCGCAGGTCATCGAAGCGCGTTACAATGCCCCCCACCAGAACCATGCCTGCATGGAACCCATGAACGCCATCGCGCTGTGGACGGCAGACAAGTGTGAGGTCTGGTGCCCGACCCAGAATGGCGAAGCCGCACTGGCCGCTACATCGGAAGCCGCAGATCTGCCGATCCAGCAATGCGAAGTCTATAAACAGCTGCTCGGTGGCGGTTTTGGGCGCAAAGGCGCCACGGATTACATCTCGCAAACCGTTAAAATCGCAAAGCAGATGCCGGGGACTCCGATCAAATTGCTCTGGTCCCGTGAAGAAGACATGGAGCAAGGCTTCTACCATCCGACCACCAAAGCTCGTTGCCAGGGCGCACTGGATGCGGACGGCAATCTCCTTGGCCTGAAAATCCGGATCTCTGGCCAGTCCATCCTGGCAGGCATCATGCCTCAGGCTCTGGTGGACGGCATGGACATCGTCGTGTTCCAGGGGCTGCTGCCCTCTGGCGTCGATCCCCGCGTCGAAGACCAGACGATCAAGTACACTTTTCCGTCGCTGCTGGTGGATCATGCAATGCGAAACCCGCCTGTCCGGCCGGGTTTCTGGCGCGGTGTGAACGCCAACCAGAATGCCATCTATCTGGAATGCTTCATGGACGAGCTGGCGTATGCTGCAGGCCGCGATCCATTGGAGTTCAGGCTGGCGCACCTCAAGGACAGCCCGAAAATGGCGGCCGTCCTGCAAGCGGTGGCTGACAAGTCCGGATGGGGCGCCGATGACGGATTGTCCCGCGGGCTCTGTGGCTTCTACTCCTTCGGCAGCTATACTGCGGCCTGTGCGGAAGTGACTGTCGATGACGATGGCGCCTTGAAGATGCACCGCATCGTCGCCGCCACTGACCCCGGCTACGCTGTGAACCCGCAGCAGATCGAAGCACAGGTCTTCGGCTCGTTCGTCTACGGTCTTTCAGCGATGCTGCACGAGGAAATCACCTTCGAAGAAGGCGAGGCACAGCAGAAGAATTTCAATACCTACAATTCGATGCGGATTGCCGAAATGCCGGACGTTGAAACCCTGGTCATGCCATCCGGCGGCTTCTGGGGCGGTGTGGGCGAACCCACAATCGCCGCTGCACCGCCGGCCGTGCTAAATGCAATCTTTGCTGCGACCGGCAAGCGTATCCGGCAGTTGCCCCTCAAGGACCAGGCACTGAGATAGAGATGCTCAAGCCGTCAGTAAAGCTGACCGCGTTCGCTTTGTTCACGCTTCTCGTCAGCGCCTGTGAGTCGGCGCCGGCCGGAACGCAGACTGAAGACGCCTCCGGTGAGGTTGCCGATCTCAGCGCGCCAGCCATCCTTGCGCTCTCCTGCTCCGGATGTCACGGGCCGCAGGGCGGCGCGATTGCCAGCCTTGAAGGACGAACGTCAGACCAGATCCGCCTGTCCCTTCTGCACTACAAGTCTGATGTTGACGGCGGCAGCGTCATGCATCGCATGATGCGTGGCTATACCGAAGCAGATATTGACGCGATCAGCACCTATCTTGCGGAGTCGGTTACGGAATGACGGACGCTTTTCTCAACAGACGCGATCTCCTGCTGTCGCTCTCCGGAGTAACCGCCTTTGCGGCTTTGCCTTTTCCGGCCGCCGCACAAGTCCGTGCCCGCCTTGTCGTTATCGGAGGCGGCTTTGGCGGCGCCACGGCAGCACGCTTCCTGAAACGCGCCATGCCATCTGCGTCCGTCACGCTGATAGAGCCGAACGCGGATTATTATGCCTGCCCCTTCAGCAATCTGGTGATTGCCGGCATGCGTGACCTTTCAAAGCAACGCTTCGGCTATGATGCGCTGAAAGCCGAAGGCATAGACATCGTTCCTGACGCGGCCGTCGATGTCGATCCTGTGGCCCGGACAGTTTCGGTAAAATCCGGAGACACCCTTCCTTACGACAAACTCGTCCTGTCACCGGGAATCGATTTTCGCTGGGGCGCCATCGAAGGGTATGACAAGGCCGCTGCCGATCTGATGCCTCACGCGTGGAAGGCCGGTCCTCAGACCGTGCTGCTTCGTAAGCAGCTTGAGGCTATGGAAGATGGCGGCCTTGTCGTTATCTCAGTTCCGCCTGCCCCGTTCCGCTGCCCGCCGGGCCCTTATGAGCGCGCCAGCCTGATCGCCCACTATCTGAAAACGCACAAGCCGAAATCACGCCTTCTGATTCTGGACGCGCAGGACAAGTTCTCGAAACAACCCCTGTTTGAACAGGCATGGAGTGATCTCTATCCGGACGTAATAGAACGATACGGCGCCAATGAATTCGGCCGTGTCGTATCGGTCGCGCCGGCATCAGGCATTCTGTCGACAGAGTTTGAAGACATTCGCGCCGACGTGGCCAATGTCATTCCGCCCCAGCAGGCCGGTGCGATTGCCCACAAGGCCGGTGTGGCCGACATGACAGGCTGGTGCCCGATCGATCCCTTGTCTTTCAGTTCGACGCTCCAGCCTGACATTCACGTCATCGGCGACGCGACAATTGCTTCCCCCATGCCGAAATCAGCCTTCTCGGCCAATCTGCAGGCCAAACTTTGCGCCTTGCAGATCACGGCGATCCTCTCGGGCCAGGCGCCTGAACCGACGACCCTGACCAATACCTGCTATTCCTATCTCTCGGACGACACGGCCGTTTCGATTACGGGTGTCTACACGAATGCCGACGGCACGCTGCAATCAGTTCCCGGGTCGGGTGGCCTCAGCCCGCTGATGGCTGAAGACATCATCCGACATAATGAAGCACTGCAGGCGAGGACCTGGTTCCACACAATTACCGGGCAGACATTTGGATGAAACCGGCCGCTGCAGCCGCCTTGCTGTGCCTCCTTGTCCCGTCTGCGTGCAACCAGGCCTCGAATGACCGGCTGGCAAGTCCGGTAACAATTGTGGGAGACGCCGTTCCAGCCCCGCTTGAGGGCCGGCAAGGTGATGCGCAGCGCGGGCAGCAGGTTTTCACGTCGCGAGACAGCGGGCATTGCCTCCTCTGCCATCAGCTGGCCAGCCTCGACGCTGAGTTTCAGGGCAATGTCGGGCCGCCCCTGACCGGTATCGGCGACCGTCTGGATGCAGGCCAGATCCGGTATCGCATTATTGACGCCCAAACCATTTGGCCAGACACTGTGATGCCATCCTACTACCGGACAGACGGGCTTCGTCAGGTCGGCGAGGCGTACAAAGGCGCACCCGCCCTTAACGCTCAGGAAGTTGAAGACCTGGTCGCCTTTTTGGAAACGCAGACAGACTGATGCAGACAGGCCATAAGAAACAGACAAGGCAGCTCCTGACGCGCCGTGCCATTCTGGCGTCGACAGCCGCCGTGGCTGTGGGCTCTTTTCTTGCTCCAGCCGCCTTTGCCACTCCGGAAGATGCAGATCAGGCCATCCGCGAGCTTTTCGGCGACCGCCCCATCAATGAAGGCCGGGTTACCGTCACCCTTCCGCCGATTGCGGAGAATGGCAATTCGGTGCCTGTGGGGGTCACCGTCACCAGCCCCATGAGCGAAGACGATTATGTGAAGCAGATCGTCATCCTGTCTCCGCGAAATCCCATCGCAACCATCGCCCGGTTCCAGTTGGGTCCGCACGCCGGCCGCGCCGACATCTCCACCCGTGTCCGGATGGCGGGGACACAGACCCTCCGCGTCGTGGCCGAGATGAGCGATGGCACGCTCTGGTCCGGCACGGGCAGCACCTATGTCACGCTCGCAGCGTGCATCATCGGCTGAGGGAGGCGCGCCGACATGATCCGCATATCCGCGCCCGACACGGCCACCGCCGGTGAAATCATCGAACTGAAGGCGATGATCCAGCATCCCATGGAAACGGGCTACCGCCGTGACTCCAAGGGTGAAACAATCCCGCGGAACATCATCAAGCAGTTCCGCTGCACCTATGATGGCAACATCATCTTCGAGGGCGAGTTCTTTCCGGGCATCGCAGCCAATCCCTTCCTGACCTTCCACGCCCGCGCGACCCGCACGGCCATGATCGAATTCAGCTGGACAGACCAGCATGGTGAGCGCTGGAGCGAAGAACGGTTGCTGACTGTGTCATGAGGCGGCTTGTCGCCCTCGCGCTTCTTCTATCGGCCTGTGGCGGACAGAGTGGGGAGTATGCGCAGCAGAGCCAGATTCCTCCAGAGGCTATCCAATCCGGCTACACATTCCTCCAACCTGAGACGCAGGCTCTGCAGGACGATGATTTCGCCAATCCGGGCTTCCTGTGGGTGGACAAGGGCGAGACCTTGTTCAACCAAATCCCGGAGACCGGCGCGCCTGCCTGCGCTTCCTGCCATGCAGCTGACAATCGCCCGCTCTCAGGCGTCGCGGCGCACTATCCCGTGATGGATGAGGAAACGGGGAAACTGATGAACATCGAAGCACGCATCAATGCCTGCCGCGAGCGTCATCAGGATCTTGCCCCGCTCGACCATGAAAGCGATGCGCTCCTCGGACTGACGGCCTATGTTGCAAGTCTCGCGCGGGGCGTGCCCATATCCGTCAATATCGATGGTCCGGCCAGAAACTATTATGAGGCAGGTAAAGACTATTTCTTCCTTCGCAAAGGCCAGTTCAACCTTGCCTGCAGCCAGTGTCATAACGACAATTGGGGCAAGAAACTGCGCGGCGACACGATCAGCCAGGGCCATGGAAACGCGTTCCCGGCATACCGCATGGAATGGCAGACCTTCGGATCGCTTCACCGACGCCTACGCGATTGCGATTCCGGCATTCGCGCAGAGCCCCTGGACTACGGGTCGGCGACTTATATGGCGGTGGAACTCTACCTCGCAAAACGGGCGGAGGGGCTGGCCATGGAATCCCCGGGGGTGAGGCGATGAGGGCAAAGGACAAACCCGGTCTCAGCATCCGGATCAACCTGCCCGGCGGCGGGCGCTTCGGCCCGGGCAAGGCTGCCCTGCTCGACGCGATTGCAGAACTCGGTTCACTCAACAAAGCCGCCAGTCAGCTGGGCATGTCCTATCCGCGGGCGCGCAAACTGGTCGAGGAAATGAACCGGGACTTTGATACGCCCCTCGTCCTTTCCAGCCAGGGCGGTACGGACGGCGGCGGCTCCCGGCTATCCGAGACGGGCCAGAAATTGCGGGACGTATACCGCCAGCTCTGCCAGCGGTCAGACGCGCACAATAAAGCGCTACTTGAACAAATCGGGCAGTTCACAAAAGGGAAATAGGGCTGTCGCATTATAAATGACCGTTTATAATGCCTCTCATGTCCGGATCCGCTCCCCTCTATGCCGAACATCCGCAGGATGTGCTGGGCCAGTGGCTTGCATGGCGGCAGGAAGGGCCGGTTGCACTTGTCATGGTCGCATCGACGGAAGGCGGCAGCGTCCGGGCACCGGGCGCGCTGATGGCCGTGTCGGCATCGGGCCAGAAGTGCGGCTATATTTCCGGCGGCTGCGTGGACGCAGATGTCGTCCTGCAGGCCCGGCAATCCATCGAAGACGGCAAGCCCCGGTCGCTCCGCTATGGCACCGGGTCGCCTTTCATCGACATGCCACTGCCCTGTGGCGGCGCAATCGACATGATAATCCTGCCGGATGCAGACGCGACGGAGATTCGCCGTTGCCACGATGCCCTGGTCGCACGCCAGTGGGCTTATCTCTCCCTGCCTGGTCTGGACGCCCCCTTCTGCTACACACCAAAGCTCCGCATCCGGATCGCCGGGCGCGGCGCAGATGCCCTGGCACTCGCGCGCCTTGTCCGGGCAAGCGGTTACGGGCTCTCGCTTCAATTGCGCGATGGCGAAGACATTGAAGAGGCCAGGCGGGACGGGTTCATGGATGCCGCAGCCTTGCAATCGCCGGACAGTCTGCCGGGGCTCACCGACGACCCATGGACGGCCTTCATCCTGATGTTCCACGATCCGGACTGGGAGGCAGCCCTGCTGAAACAGGCGCTTTCCGGAAAGGCTTTCTATGTCGGGGCGGTCGGCAGCCGAAGGACCCAGGAACGCCGGCGGGCGCGCCTCGCAGAGGAGGGCCTCCCCGCCATCCGGATAGACCGTGTGCGCGGCCCCATCGGTCTTGTTCCCTCCATGCGGGACGCCTCAATGCTCGCCGTTTCCGCACTTGCTGAAATCATTGCGGCCTACAGGGACGCGCAGCACAATCCATTTGCGCAGACGGCAGTCCTCCTCCTCGCTGCTGGGCAATCAGCGCGCTTTTCCAATGGAGATAAACTTCTGGCCGACCTTGACGGGCGAGCCGTCCTCAGCCATCCGGCGAGCCTGCTTCAGGACACCCCGGTCGCAGCACGGATTGCCGTTGTCAGTCCCGGTCAGGAGGGACGGCGGCACCTGCTTCAGACCACAGGCTGGCAGACCGAAGAAAATCCAGACAGCGCTGCGGGGCAATCAACCAGCCTGAAGGCCGGCATTGCCGCCATACGCGCAATCCCCGGGGTCGAACGTGTCCTCATCCTTCTGGCAGACATGCCTTTTGTCTCCGAAGCGCATTTGTCCGCCCTTCACAGGGCCATGGCACCGGAGACAGATGCCGTCATGTCCAGTATGGGAGACGTGTTATGTCCGCCTGCCATATTCTCGGCCCGTACTTTTGATCCGCTCTCGAACATAAGTGGTGATGCCGGAGCAAAAAAAGTTTTCAATTCGCTGAGTATCACCGAAACGGTTTCCATTCCCGAAGACGAAGCCATCGACATTGACACAATTGAAGACCTGGCCCGCGCTGCCAGCGCACAGCCCGCATAGGAATGCACGCCTTGGTCTATATCCTCCCTCTCCTCTTCTTTGTAACAGCAGCCCTCTATGCCAGCGTCGGCTTCGGTGGCGGCTCGACATATAATGCCGTTCTGATCCTGTCTGGTGCGGACTTCCGGATTGTCCCGATCATTGCACTTGCCTGTAACATCCTCGTCGTGACCGGAAATACAATCCGGTACGCGATGACAGGTAATCTCGACTGGCGGGCGCTCCTGCCGGCGCTCGCCTTGTCGGTCCCACTTGCCTGGCTTGGCGGGCGTGTGCCGGTCAGTGAATTTGTGTTCTCCGCCCTGCTCGGAGTCACACTCCTCCTGACGGGACTGTCCATGCTGTTCCAGCGCCGCTGGAAACGCCCGGCGGATACGCCTGTCACTTCCCGCGCCCTCGTTCTGATGCCAGTGGGCGCGGCAACAGGCTTCCTGGCCGGACTCGTCGGGATCGGCGGCGGCATCTTTCTCGCCCCCGTCCTTTACTGGATCCGGTGGAGCCATGAGAAAGCCATCGCAGCTGCCTGCAGCCTGTTTATCCTGCTGAACTCCATGTCCGGGCTCGCCGGACAGGCCGCCAAGCTCAGCAGCGTCGGAACGCTGCAAATGGCCAAGCCTTACCTGCCGCTTCTTCCCGCAGTCCTGATCGGCGGCTGGCTCGGCAACCGCTTTGGTGTTCTGAAAATGCAGCCGGATCACCTTCGTCAGGGAACGGCCGTTCTTATTCTGATCGTGGCCGTCCGGCTGCTTTACAAAGTGTGGAGGACGACCTAGCCCGATGACCTCGACCTCCCCTCCCCCACTGCTCGACAAGTTTGGCCGTCAGGTCACCTATCTCCGGCTATCGGTCACAGACCGGTGCGACCTGCGCTGCAAATACTGCATGGCCGAAGCCATGACTTTTCTCCCGAAGAAAGAGCTTCTGACACTTGAAGAACTGGAATTCGTGACACAGGCTTTCATCCGGCGCGGGGTCCGGAAGGTCCGGATTACAGGCGGCGAACCGCTTGTCAGAAAAGGCATCATGAGCCTGTTCAGCCAGCTCGGCGCTCAACTGGGCCAAGGTCTCGAAGAACTCACCCTGACGACCAATGCCACACACCTTTCACAATATGCAGACGGTCTCGCCAGGGCCGGCGTGCGCAAGGTGAATGTCTCACTCGATACGCTGGATCCGGCGCGGTTTGTCGACATTACACGCCGGGACCAACTGGATCAGGTTCTGGAGGGCATCGCTGCGGCCAAAGCGGCAGGCTTGAAAGTGAAGATCAATACGGTCGCGCTCAAACACCAGAACATGGATGAAATCCCGGACATCATCGCCTGGGCCCATGGCGAAGGACACGACATCTCCCTGATCGAAGTCATGCCGCTTGGAGACACCGGAGAAGACCGGTTCGACCAGTATGTTCCGCTCGACATGATCCAGCAGCAGCTTGAGCAGCGCTGGACCCTGGCGCAGGAAACGGAGCGGGATCCGCTGGCAGGCCCGTCGCGCTATTTCCGCATCCGGGAAACCGGCGGCCGGGTCGGATTTATCACACCCCTGACGAACAATTTCTGCGCCGGATGCAACCGGGTCCGCGTCACTTGCACCGGGCGGATTTACATGTGCCTCGGCCAGAACGACCATATCGACCTTCGCGCACCGCTCCGGGAATCCAGCGATCCGGCAAAGGCGCTGGATGAAGCACTCGACGCAGCGCTCTTCGCAAAGCCGGAGAAGCATGACTTCTCGATCCACTCCCCCGGCCAGGCACCAACCCTGCCGCGGCACATGTCCGTGACGGGAGGTTAGCGATGGCGCGCATCCTCTATTTCGGAAAACTGTCCAGCATTTTTGGCGAAATGTCCGAGACGGCAGACCTCCCTGCTTCAATCTCGGACACGGCAGCGCTCCGCACCTGGATCGACCAGACCCGGGGCTTTGACGGCGTACTCCTGCATCCGAGCGTCCGGATCGCGGTGAACAATGAAATTGTCCCGGACCCGTCGCCGGTTTCAGACACGGACGAAATTGCATTCATGCCGCCGGTTGGGGGTGGGTGATCATGATCCGCGTGATTGACCAGCCCTTTCGGATTTCCGATGCCATTGCCGAGTTTGAAGCACAGGCAGCGGGCGCCGGTGCCATCGTGACATTCTCCGGCCTCGTTCGCCCCCGGGCAAAAGGAGAAGAGGTCAGCACCCTCCACCTGCAAGCCTATTCTCCCATGACAGAGAACGGCATCCGGGACGCCGTAAATCGGGCAAAAGAACAATGGCCGCTGACGGCCGTTCAGGTCACCCACCGGATTGGCAACATGTCTCCGGGCGAGGCGATTGTTTTTGTGGCCGCCGCCTCCGTCCATCGCCGCGCCGCGTTCGAGGCAGCTGATTTCCTGATGGACTACCTCAAGACCGAAGCAGTGTTCTGGAAGAAGGAAGTCACGCCATCAGGCGTCCACTGGATTGAACCGCGAACAGAAGACTACCACGACCGCGAAAGATGGAATGAAGCAAAAGGAAGCTGAGCCCAATGCATGGCATCAATGAAAGCCTCGAATTCAAGCCGGTGCGGATTGCTGTCCTCGTCGTCAGCGACACCCGCACGCTCGACACTGATACATCGGGCGCAACCCTCGTCCAGCGGCTGGAGAGCACGGGGCACATTCTCGCAGACCGTAAAATCCTGCCGGACGACAAAGCCGCGATCCGGGCACAGGTCTCTGCCTGGATCGCCGATCCGGAAATCGATGTCGTGATCTCCAGCGGCGGCACCGGACTGACTGGCCGCGATGTGACACCGGAAGCCATCACGCCGCTGTTCGACAAGACGATCGAGGGCTTCTCCGTCATCTTCCATCAGGTCAGTTTCCAGAGCGTCGGCCTGTCGACGCTCCAGTCCCGCGCGGTGGCCGGTCTCGCTTCAGGCACCTTTATCTTCTGCCTGCCGGGCTCCACCGGTGCCGTGAAAGATGGCTGGGACAAGGTCATTTCCTTCCAGCTCGACAGCCGCCACAAGCCCTGCAATCTGGTGGAGCTGATGCCGCGCCTCATGGAGCATGAAGCATGAGCGAGCTCACCCATATCGGGCCGGACGGTCATGCCCGGATGGTCGACATCGGGGCCAAGCTGGCAGCCGAGCGGGTGGCCGTTGCTCGCGGCCAGATCAGTATGTCCGCCGAAACCCGGGCGCTGGCCCTCAACCGGGAGACAAAGAAAGGCGACCCGATCGCCATCGCCGAGCTCGCCGGCATCATGGCCGCCAAGAAGACGGCAGACCTGATCCCGCTTTGCCATCCGCTGCCGCTGACCAATGTTGAAGTCAGGATCACCCCTGCAGAGCCTGACGCGCTGGAGGCCACAGCAACCGTTCGCACGACCGGGAAAACAGGCGTGGAGATGGAAGCCCTCACTGCGGTCTCGGCGGCCTGCCTTACACTCTACGATATGTTGAAGGCCGTGGACAAGGCGATGGTCATTTCCGGCATCGAACTCCTCAGCAAGACCGGCGGGAAATCCGGCGACTATCACAAGGAAACCCCGTGAGCGGACTCATCAGTGTTGACGACGCCCGCCGCGCGCTGGCCCCGCATGCCCTGGATGCAGGTGAGGAGACGATCGGCATAAACGATGCACTTGGCCGGATCCTGGCGCGCGATGTGCTGGCCGGAACGACCGCTCCGCCGGCGGATGTGTCTGCGATGGACGGCTACGCCGTCCGTCTGGCAGATACGAAAGATACCGGCAGCCAGCTGCGCGTGACCGGAGAAGTTCCGGCAGGTACATTGCCGACCCATGCGATTGGTCCCGGCGAAGCCATGCGCATCTTCACCGGCGCGTCCTTGCCGGACGGCGCCGACCACATCCTGATCCAGGAAGAAGCCGAGCGGTCGGGGAACCATATCCGGGTGACTGTTCCGCAATCGGCACACCAGCATATCCGCAAGGCAGGGCGGGATTTCTCGGCAGGCGATGTGCTCGTCCCGGCGGGCATCTGCCTGACACCGGCGGACCTTGGCCTGACCGCTGCGGGCAACAATGCGACTGTCACCGTGCGCCGCCGACCCCTTGTCGCCATTCTCCCAGGCGGGGATGAATTGCTGCCCCCTGGCAGCGCGCTTTCGCCGGGCAAGATCATCGACTCCAATTCCGCCGCGCTCGCCGCGCTTGTGCGCAGCTGGGGCGGAGAGGCGCTCACGCCCGGCATTGCGGGGGATTCCGTCGCCGCCATCCGGGCAATGATCGATGCCGTAAATGAGGCAGACCTGATCCTTCCGGTGGGCGGCGCCTCCGTTGGCGACTATGACTATATGAAAGCCGCCTTTACGGAAGCTGGTGCGGACATCCTCTTCTCCGGCATTGCCGTGCGCCCCGGAAAGCCGACCTGGTTTGCGCGGCTGGGCCAGCAGCGTGTGCTGGGCCTCCCCGGCAATCCGGCCTCCGCCTTTGTTTGCGCACAACTCTTCCTCCGGCCCCTGATGATGAGCACTACGGGTCCGGCAACTGTCTTCAAAGCGGCGCTCGAAACCGGTCTGTCCAAGGCGGGGTTCCGGGAAACCTATCTGCGCGCCGTCTCCCGGCAGCAGGATGGACAGACGATTGTCGCGCCGCTCGCCGATCAGGACAGTTCATTGTTGCGTCCGCTGCAGACGGCCAATTGTCTGATCCGGCGCATGCCGAACGCCCCGGCATGTGCGGCGGGTGACACAGTGGAATGTGTCAAACTGGATTGAAGCCTCCTTTGAGCTGCCATCCCGGAATTAGCGCCGCAGATCTCCGGGACCCAGCACATCCGCCCGGACACGCTCCCGCGCTCCGGCAAGGTTCCTGATTGTGGCGAGGTTCAACTCGTGTTGAAGCTGGGCCAGTCTTTCAGGGCTTCGATCAGCTGCACGGTCAGCCCGCCTGAGACAATCCCCAAGGCGGTGGGCATGGTGTGGGTTTTCGGGATCGGCGCGATGAAGGGCCGGGCTTCACCGTTAGCCTTCCAGCGCTGGATCGTGCGGGCGAGGCATCTCGCGCGGCGCTGGCGGTATCTCAGCGTGTCGAGCATCGCTTCCCAGCGCGCGATCAGCGGCGCAGCGGGCACGGGGGCACGTGTCGGCACAATGATCGGGCCATGCAGGAAGTCCGGCGCTTCGGTGGCGGGCACGGGCAGGACGGAGAAGAACGCCTTGCGCGGCTTCGGGTCGCCTTCTGTCTTTTCAAAATAATTGCTCACCGGGCGCGGCGTAAGCGGCGCCAGCTCCACCTGCAGCGCCATGAGAAATATCAGACGTCGGAGCAGAATTCCCAACCGTTTCAGTTCCGCCGACACACGGCGCTTCACTGTCTTCGAAATCATCTCCGGCTGCCTGAACAGACCCGCATTCACGCCGGTCTCTGCGACGGCGCGGGCGATCGTGCGAAAGGCATGAGGGAGGAAATCGGTGAGGTCTGTCATGGCGGGGAGACTGCCATGGGCGCTTATCAGGTTGGATAGCCATACAGGATCTGGCCAGGACCAGCCCGCAGCTATTGAAGCAGCGTGGTGGACAAACTCGGCACAATCCGCACCGAGTCATCCGGATAAGCAAACCCGGTTCAGGACGGCGTCATGCCGACGGCAAAACACGTCATGGACAGTGATCCGAGTGTGTATGTCTGCAGGAACGCGCCGGCCGTGCCTTCGCCTTCGGCAGCAATGCCAGCGATGTAAGCCAGCGGCAGGAAATGGTCCGGTGTCGGCACAGCGCGGGAGAAACCTGGATGGCTTGCCACCTGTCCAAGCCCGTCCGGGTCTGCTGCCATCTGGTCGATCACGGCCTGATCGAACGACACAGCCCAAGCTTCCCCGGACTCCGGCTTGGCCGGTTGCAAAAGACGGAGATTGTGAACCACATTGCCGCTGCCGAGGATGAGGACGCCCTCCTCGCGCAGAGGCGCCAGCGCGCGACCTAGCCGGATATGATATTCCAATGGCTGCATAGAGTTGATCGACAACTGAACAACCGGGATGTCCGCATCCGGGAACATATGGGCAAGCACGCTCCAGGTGCCGTGGTCCAGCCCCCACTGATCCCGGTCAAGGCCGGTCCAGTCCGGCTTGATCAGTTCAGCGACACGGCTGGCGAGCTGAGGTGCGCCCGCCGCAGGATATTGGTAGTCGAACAGGGCCTGCGGGAAGCCGTAGAAATCATGAATGGTCCGGGGAACGGGCATCGCCGTGACGGCCGTACTGCCGATAAACCAGTGCGCTGACACACACAAAATGGCTTTGGGTCTTGGAATATCCCGGCCGAGAGTCTGCCAGACTTCGGTATACTGATTGGTCTCAAGTGTATTCATCGGACTGCCATGGCCAATGAACAATGCCGGCATTTTGCTCACGATCTTTCTCCGTGTTCCGGTCCGGTCTGAAGCGGCCGGCTTCGGGGAAGATGGGAGACACGCGCACAATCCACCACTCAAGAAGTCAGTTTAACGGGCATGCAAAAGCGTATATCCCGCACCTGAAGCAGACAGGCGCACAGAAACGGGGCCATACACCTTACGATGCCGGACCGGCCTGCCCCTCCGGATCGAGCCGATGCGCGTTCTCTTCAAATGCCGCGATCAATGCATCCATCGTCGCACGTATGCGCGGCGTTTGCCGCATGTCGGAATGTACGCCAAGCCAGATGTCCCGCCTGAGATCGGGCGAGGCCGGCAGGACCCGCACAAGCCGGTCATCCTGGTCGGCCAGGAATCGCGGCAACAGCGCCACCCCGCCCCCTGAGACCGCGGACCAGAACAGGACTTCGCGGCTGTTGGAACGCATCCTGATCGTGCCGGTTGGGAACTGTTTCTCGATCCAGGTCGCTTCCGGCAGATGGGATTGATCGTCCAGCACGGAAATGAGCCGCGGAGCCGACATGTCCGCGTGCTCCAGATAGTCCGGACTGGCGAAAAAGTTCAGGGCAATCGCGCCAATCTTGCGCGCGACGATCTGGTTGCCATTGAAGGGCACCACCCGGACGGCGATGTCCGCTTCCCGCCGCGCCAGGCTCAGCGCCTGAGACGCCGGTGCCAGTTCGACATTGATGTCCGGATGCTCTTTTTGCAGGGCAACCAGCGCAGGCGTGACGAAGGCCGTCGCCAGCGTATCCACCGTGGTGACACGGACATCGCCTTCCATTTTGATGTCGCCGCCGAAAATCAGCCGCTCTGCGGCAAGCGCTTCCTGCTCCATGCGCTCGGCATTGGCCAGTACGCTTTCACCAATCGGCGTCAGGACGAACCCGCCCGGCGTGCGCTGCAGAAGTTTCGCCCCGAGTGTCTCCTCCATGGCGGCCAGACGGCGGCCGACCGTGGGCTGCGTCAGTCTGAGCGCCCGCGCAGCGCCCGACAGGCTGCCCTGACGCGCGATTTCCAGAAAAGTATGAAGATCATCCCATTGCATCCAGCTGCTATACATAAACGCATAGCCACTAGGCAAACATTTCTCATTCCGGGGGCTGGGTGCCGACCATATCTCTCAGCCAGCAGACACACGTCCAAACATTCAGGAGCTCATCATGTCTTCGATAAAGAAAGTGGCCGTCATTGTTGGCAGCCTTCGCGCAGAGTCCAAAACCCGCCAGCTGGCCAAGGCGATCATCGCCGAAGCGCCGGAAAACCTCCGTTTCGAATTCGTCGAAATCGGCGACCTCGCCATGTATAATGAGGACTTGGAAACAGAGACACCTCCGGCCGCCTGGACGCGGTTCCGTAACCAGATCCGCGAAGTCGACGCCGTGCTGTTCGTGACACCGGAATACAACCGCTCAATGCCCGGCGCCCTGAAAAACGCCATCGATGTCGGATCACGCCCCTATGGACAGGCCGCCTTCGCCGGGAAGCCCGCCGCCATTGTCACCGCTTCACCCGGCGGAATTGGCGGCTTTGGCGCGAACCACCATCTGCGCCAGTCCCTCGTCTTCATGAACATGCCGGTCCTGCAGCAGCCGGAAGCCTATATCGGTGATCTGTGGAACCTGTTTGACGATGCCGGCAATGTGAAATCGGAAGACACCCGGAAATTCCTGGGGACGATCGCCAAGGCCTTCGCCGACCTGATCTGACCTGGAACAATATCCGGAAACGGCGCCGTGCGTGCCGTTTCCGGTTCTCCTGCTCAACGCCATCCGGTATGCCCGGCGTCAGACAAGGCCGGGCTGGCTGCTAAAGGTCAGCTTCGAGGCAGATGCCTGCGCCAGACCAGGTGCGCAATGATGAACAGGCTGAATGAGAGAACGGTCAGGGACAGGGTGCTGACAGATACCCGCAAGAACAGGTCATAGGCTTCGGGAAACAGGCTGACCAGTGCCGGACCAATGCCCATGCCGGCAAATGCGAGAACCGGCAACAGGGACGTCACGCGTTCCGTGGCGTCGACTTCCGAAACGATCCCCATCATCAACGGTAATCCTCCACCCCATGCGAACAGGAAAAGGCCGCTTGCCGCATAGAAGCGTGCCACGCTCATATCATCCGCAAACAGAAACACACTCAGGGCAACTGTGAGGCAGACCGTCAGCACGGGCCCGATCCGTCCAAACCGGGAAGTGATGAGCGCCGCCAGCAGAGATCCGGCGATTGCCGCAATATTCCCGACGGCCAGGGCCAGTCCAATGGGGCCATCTGAAAGTCCGGCTACCGCCCCCAGCACACCCGCGAAGACCCAAAGCACCCCCACTGCGGCTGAAAAGACGAAATAGGAGGCCGCCTTCAACAACGCGTCCGGATGGAGCATCGGCGCCTCTGTGACCGTCCGCACCTCCGGTGCGACCGTGAACGGACTTTGCCGCAACGCCAGACTCGCCGGCACGAGCAGCAGCTGAACCGCCGCCAGGAACAGACCGACAGGCAGGAGCGCAGACGCCCCGCCGAGCGCGGGAATAGCCAGCAGGACAATGACGGCAATCAAGGCCTGCAGGGTCAGGATGAAGGCAAAGCCGCGGTCTGCATTCTTCGATGCGCCGACAATGGCCGCGGACAGTGCAAGCAGGATGCCCGCGCCAACACCGGCAAGTGCTTCCATCAGAACGGCGCTGTTGAAGTCCGGCACCAGGGCCACACCCAGCTGTGTCAGACATGCCAGAAAGGCTGCGGATATGGACGTCAGCCGGAACGGCAGACGTTTCAGCCATATCGTGACACACAAGGACCCGGCCGCCGTGCCGAGCAGATTGGCAAGCCCGACCAGGCCTGAATTGATCTCCGCGGCCCCATAAGCCTCCGCAATCAGGCTCGCCAGTAGCGGCATCGCAACGACCTGCGTGACGCCGAGGCCACCGATCAGGATCGCCGCGAGCACCTCAGCCCGGGCCGGGCCGGAGTGCTGCAGCGCGCCTCTCCCGGTAGCCGCGTTCATCAGCCTGCATCCGCCGGCAGAATCTCACGCCCCAGAATATGGTCGGCAGCCTTCTCCGCCAGCATCAGGGTCGGGGCATTGATATTGCCATTGGTGATATTGGGGAACACGGAGGAATCCACCACCCGAAGGCCTTCCACACCGATCACCCGGCATTCCGGGTCAACCACGGCAGCCGGGTCATCCGGGCTGCCCATCCGGCAAGTACCGCATGGGTGGTAGGCGCTCTCAACTTCCCGCGCGACGAAGGCATCAATGTCGTCATCGCTCATGCAATCAAGGCCCGGGGTAATTTCCCCGCCATTGAAGGCTTTAAGGGCTGGCTGAGAGAAGATCTCCCGCGTCAGGCGGACGCTGGCGCGGAAGGCTTTCCAGTCAGCATCACTGGACATGTAATTGAACTGGATGGACGGGGCGGCCAGCGGGTCTGCTGACGCCAGCCGGACAGCCCCTCTCGCCGCCGTGCGCCCCGGTCCGATATGGGCCTGGAACCCATGAGCCTGCACAGGCTGGCTGCCATCATAGCGGATCGCTGCAGGCAGGAAATGATACTGTGCGTCGGGATAATCCGCCTTGTCGTCCAGCCGGACAAAACCAGCCGTCTCGAAATGGTTGCTAGCCCCGATGCCGGTTTTTGTCAGCAACCATTGCAGGCTAGCGAGGCCTTTGCTGACCGGGTTCATGTAGCGGCGCAGCGTGATGGGCCGGGTGCAACGGGACTGGAGATAGATTTCCAGATGATCCTGCAAGTTCTGGCCCACACCGGAACGCTCGCAGACCATGTCGATGCCATGCGCATTGAGTTCGTCCTGCGGGCCGATGCCTGAGAGCATGAGTAGTTTTGCCGAATTAAATACCGACGCGCTGAGGACGACTTCCTTGCGTGCGAGGAGCACACGGCGCTCTCCCTTGCAGACCAGTTCGACGCCGATTGCCTTGTTGCCCTTCCAGAGGACCCGGCAGGCGAGCCCGTGGTAGAGTTTAAGATTCTCCCGATTCCGGGCAGGCTTCAGATAGGCATTTGCGGCGGACCAGCGCCGGCCTCTCCAGATGGTCTGATCCATCGGACCAAAGCCGTCCTGATGCAGACCATTACAGTCCGCGGTCCTGTTGAAGCCAGCTTCCTGAGCCGCATTCATGAAGGCCTGGTCAAGCGGGTGTTGCTGTTTCGGGACCGTGATGTGCAGAGGGCCTTCGGTGCCGCGAATGGCCGGATCGGCGCCCTCGACGTTTTCGAGCCGCCGGAAATACGGGGCGACATGTTTCCCGCTCCACCCCGCCGCGCCCTGAGCCTCCCAGGCATCGAAGTCCTTGGAATTTCCGCGGATATAGACCAGCCCGTTGATCGAGGATGAACCGCCCAGAACTTTCCCGCGCGGTGCCGCCAGTCTTCGTCCGCCGATATGCGGTTCCGGCTGGCTGCGATACCCCCAGTCGTACCGCTTCATGTTCATGGGATACGACAATGCAGCCGGCATCTGAATGAACGGCCCCATGTCAGAGCCGCCATATTCCAGCAAGGCCACATCGTGATTGCCGCAAGCCGACAGGCGGTTCGCCAGAACACAGCCTGCCGAGCCAGCCCCGACGATCACATAGTCCGCCGTTCCGATTTCGGGAGATCCGGCCATTCCTACTGGTCCAGGATCGCTCTTGGGCTGCCGACTTCATACATGTTTATGACGCCGCCACCCCGGCTGGTGCCGTCATAGATGTCGTAGCCAAGCAGGCTTTGCGCACGTTCCGGCAACTGACGGATTCTTTCCAGAGGAACACCCAGAAAGCTGTTCTCGACCGGTACCAGCCAGCCATGGCAATAAGAGACGGACAGCCCGCGCCGTGGCACGCCACTGACATTCTTCCCGCCGCCATGGAGGGTCTGACCGGTAAAGATCGCCACCGAGCCCGGCGACATTACCGCCTGTGTGATTTCCTCCGGCTGGGGCTCGCGGTCAATGTCCCATTTATGGCTGCCAGGCACGACCACCGTCGCACCGTTTTCCGCCGTGTAATCGCTGAGTGCGATCATCACATTGATTACGAGCGGCGCGGCGCTTTGAGCCGCTCGTGGCCAGGAATCGTCATCCCGGTGAATCGGCTGGGCCGTCTCTCCACCACGGATCTCGATCAGCTCGGCTGCGCTGAGACGATAATCCGTGCAGTTCGGTTTAAGCTGCTGGTCCATGACCTCCAGAATCCGCACATCCGTGAGCACGGGCGCGAAACTGTCGGCTTTGGCCGCAATACCATGAAGACGTACGGTGTAGCCGCCGAGGAAGTCGTCATACATATTGTTCTGAACACGCGGACGGCTGGCCGCAACAAAGGGTTCAAGCTGCTCGTTGAGCGCTTTGATCAGGTCCCCGGAGAAAAAGTCTTTCACGATGACGACGCCATCTTCTTCGAGCGCCTGGTTGATTTCGGCACCAGTTGACGAGCCTGACAGCTGCTTCACGGTCGCACCCATTTGTTTCCCTCCCGGCATTTTCCATTACGAGAACGCACAATCGCAAAATCACCACAAAATGTAAATGGTCAAGCAATTACATTTATGCTTAGCTGTATGTTCCAGCGGCCTCACAGCACAGACTTCCCTTTGGCGGTACGAAAACCTGTGCAAGAGACGATGCACACTACCTTAAGCCAGACAGGGGTCATGACGACACTGCCACGCCAACGCCGCCACCGGAATGAAAGCCAGAGCCATCTGGTCGATGCGACCATTTCGGTGATCTACAAGTACGGGTTCCACGAGGCCACCGCCCAGCGGATTGCCGAGGAAGCCGGACTGTCCGCCGGCAACATCCACTATCACTTCGGATCGAAGGAAGAGTTGTTTGCCGCCGTCATGCGGCAACTGATGTCGGACATCAGCGACACACTCGTTCGCGAACTCGGAAAGGTCGACACACCGCTGGCGCGCGCCCGTGCAATCCTCCATGCCAACCTGTCCGAACCGCTCTACACCCAGCGCAACTGCTTCGTCTGGCTGCAGTTCTGGTCGGAGACAGCCCGGTCGGAAGAACTGGCCCGGCTCGAGCGGATCAACGCCCAGCGTTTTCATCGCAACCTTCTCGACGCCCTGAGCAAACTGCTCGTGCGGGAAGATGCGGAAAAGATCGTGCAGGAACTCGTCGCCATGGTCGACGGGCTCTGGATTCGCAAGGCGCAGGACAATGATGCGGTCACACCTGAAGCCGCCCAGGCCATCGTCTTCGGTTATCTGGAGCGGCGCCTTGGCTTTGCTGCGGCTAAAGGCTGAACGCCATGGGACGAGCCGAGAAAAAACTGCTGCGCAAGCAAAGCCTGATCGAAGCGACGATCATTTGCGTGAACAAGTATGGGTACGCCGAATCCACCATTCAGAGGATCGCGGCCGTTGCTGGTCTGACAGGCGGAACCATTTACCGGCATTTCGACAACAAGCACGACCTGTTCGAAGCCACGATGCGGCACCTGTTAAAACTCGTCCTGACCGAGGAGCAGCGCGCCGTCGCCGTGGCGCAAACGGACACAGACCGTCTGAAGGGCGTCATTTCATCAAAGTTTGCACCAGCTCTCTTCAACTCGGAATTCTGCACGGTCTGGCTGCATTTCTGGGCGCATGCCCAGTCAAATCCGGGCTTCTCCCGGATCGAACGCCTCAGCGACCGTCTGCTGCGGCGCAGCCTGAACCGCTATGCGAAAAGGTTTATGCCGCCGGAAGACGCCGAGGCGTTTGTATCGGAAATCTCACTGATCGTGGACGGGCTCTGGATCGCCCACGCCCAGCGTGGTTCGGAGCTGACCTCCCAAATGGCAGATGAAATTGCCCAGGGTTGCCTGCGATCTCATCTCCAGCCGTAGCGTTGGGAGGCCTCACGCCTCCCAGTGCAGCGGCCAGTCACCCTCCAGGCGCAGGTCTTCTCCCACCGCGTCCTCGATCAGCTTGGCAACATGAAGCTCACCAACGTCGCCGCCATAGGCTTCGGCAGCATCCGCGAAACGTTCGCGTACGCGCGAACCGATCGGGATCGGAACATTTCCGCGCTCCGCCAGCGCAGCGCACAAACGCAGATCCTTCAGGCAGAGATCCAGCGTGAAGGATGGATCATAGTGGCCGGCAAAGATCGACGGGGCGTCATGCCTGGCGACAAAGCTGTCACCGACACTGTCCTTGATTGCATCCCAGAGGACATCCAGCGGAACGCCTGCACGCTTGCCCAGCATCAAGCCTTCCCCGATCACGGCCGCATGCGTGAACCAGAGATAATTGGTCACTAGTTTCACGGCATTCCCGGTGCCGAGCTTGCCACACCGTATCACGCGGCCCATCCGCGCAAGGATGGGTTCGCTGACATCCAGCGCTGCCTCATCTCCGCCTGCAAACAGGGTCAGCTCGCCCCGGCGCGCGCCATCGACGGCCCCGGTCACCGGCGAATCGACCGTCTTCACCCCCATCGCGGCCGCCTGCTCAGCCAGCTCGATGACAAGCCCCGCATCATTGGTGGTCGTATCGACCCAGATCGTGCCTTCACCGAGTCCTTCGAAAACGCCATTCTCGCCGCGCATGACGCGGTCGACCACATCCGGCTTGGGCAGTGAGGTAATGAGGATGTCAACATCTCGGGCACACTCCGCCGGAGTTTCAGCCCATCTGGCCCCGCCATCAATGTGCTGGGCTGCGCGGGCCTTGTCGATGTCGTGCACTTTCAGGTCCAGACCTGAGCGCAACAGCACCATGGCCATGTTTGCACCCATATTTCCGAGACCGATAAATCCGATACGCATGATTCCCCTTTCCTGAACGTGCGGCTGAAAACCCTCGCCAGACGCCGAATTGACGCCCCTGAGGGCAGGTTGACCGTACGCAATTGACAAAATGTAATTGAACGTGCAGTTATTTTTTGTATCGGTAGTCGACCAGACGAATATCCGCAAGGGAAAAGGAAGCGCGACGTGAGCTACGCCATAGACTTGTTCATCGACGGCAAACGTGTGGCCGGTGAAGGCGAGACGGAGTTCGTATGCCGTAATCCGGCAACAGGCGCCGAGATCGGCAAATTCCGTGAAGCCAGCCCGGCGCAGATCGAGGAATCGATCGCATCCGCCACAAGGGCCCAGAAAGTGTGGGCCGCCATGCCCGCCGAGGAACGCGGACGCATCCTTCGCAAGGCCGCGCAGCTGCTGCGCGCACGCAATGACGAATTGGCACGCATAGAAGTTGAGGATACGGGCAAGCCAATCGGCGAAGCGCTGGCGGTCGACATTCAGACCGGCGCCGACGCGATTGAGCATTATGCCAATCTGGCCGGCAGTCTGGCCGGGGAATACCAGGATTTCGGCTACGGCTTCTACTACACACGCCGCGAACCGATCGGGGTATGCGCCGGGATCGGTGCATGGAACTATCCGCTACAGATCGCCTGCTGGAAGTCCGCCCCTGCCCTCGCCGCCGGCAATGCGATGATCTTCAAGCCGTCAGAGCTGACCCCGATCAATGCTGTGCACCTTGCCGAAATTTATATCGAGGCAGGCATGCCGCCCGGCGTGTTCAACGTGCTGCAGGGCGAACGCAATCCGGGCGCGGCGCTGGCCGCCCACCCGGCCGTCGAAAAGGTCTCGCTGACTGGCAGCGCGCCCACCGGGCGTAAAGTCATGGAAGCCGCCTCCCCGCGCCTCAAAGAGGTCTCCCTGGAACTCGGCGGCAAATCCCCTCTTATTATCTTCGAAGACGCCGATCCGGAACATGCCGCCCGGCTCGCCATGTACGCCAACTTCCTGACCCAGGGCGAAATCTGCGCCAACGGCACACGCGTGTTCATCCATTCCAGTATCTATGACGCCGTGCTGGATGAAATTGTGAAGCGCACCAAATCGCTGAAAGTGGGATCACCAGCCGATCCCGAAACGCAGATCGGCTCACTCATTTCCATGGACCATCTGGGTGTGGTGAACGGATTTGTCGATCGCGCCCGCGAAGCCGGCGCGAATGTCGTTTGCGGAGGGCATCGGGCAGAGGTGCCCGGTCACGAGCATGGCGCCTTCTACGCACCCACCGTCATCGCAGATTGCACGGATGATATGGAACATGTCCGTGAAGAGATTTTCGGCCCGGTTATGAGCGTCCTCAAATTCGAAACCGAGGACGAGGTCATCACACGCGCCAATCAGTCGGACTATGGCCTGGCAGGTGGCGTGGTCACGAAAGACCTGACACGCGCCCACCGCATCGCCGCCAATGTGCAGACCGGCATGTTCTGGATCAACACATATCAGGCCCAGCCGATGCAGATTCCCTTCGGCGGATACAAACAGTCCGGCATCGGCCGTGAAAACGGCTGGGATGTCCTCGACGCGTACACACAGAAAAAGAGCGTCTTCGTGCAAATGAAACCCGAAGAGCTTCCATTTTAATGCCGCCAATCGCCGATCTTTCGTGATGCGGAACAGGGAGAGAAAAAATGAAAAAAATTGACCGTTTACCCCTCGTGGTGGGGCTTGCATCCACGATTGCCTTGTCAGCAGCTGCGCCGGCCGTCGCGCAGGAAGCGGAGCAGGCAGACACGCGCAGCCGCGTCCTGCAGACGGTCGAAGTGACCGCCGAGCGCCGGGAAGCCTCCCAGCAGGATGTGCCGGTCACCGTCACATCTGTTGACGCACGCATGCTCACCGAAGGCGACTATCGTACCAGCGAAGACCTTGCCCAACAGGTCCCCGGTCTGCAGATCAAATCTTCTTTCTCCGCTTCCAACCCCACGATCTTCATCCGCGGTGTCGGCATCAATGACTTCAATCCCGCCAATAGCGGCGCAATTGGCGTCATGATTGACGACATGTTCTACAACTCTACCACGGGTCAGCTTTTTCAGTTGTTCGACCTGGACCGCGTCGAAGTTCTCAAGGGGCCGCAAGGAACCCTCTATGGCCGCAATACGACCGGGGGCGTGCTGAGCGTGCACACGAAAAAGCCTGGCTTTGAGCAAGGGGGCTACATCAACGCAACGGCCGGCCGGTTCAATCAGCTGGACCTCGAAGGGGCTGTGACCCTGCCCGTAAGCGACAAGCTGGCTTTCCGTATCTCAGGCGTTTCCAATTCGCGAGACGGAACACGCGATATATCTTTCCCGGATGGCACCAGCGCAAAAAAGAACGATGTCGACTTCCAGGCCGGCCGTCTTCAGATGCTGCTGGAACCGACCTCCGATCTCAGCATTCTCGGGAAACTTGAGTACGGCAAAAGCAGTGCCACATCGCGCTCTTATGAAAGCCAGGGTCTCATCAATTTCGCAACAGGTGAGTATGGCCTGACCGATTATAACGGCGTATGCGGCGGTCGTGGCGCAGCGGTCTGCGCAGATGCCTTCGGCTATACCGACGATGCGGATCCCTATTCCGGTGCAGAAAACCTGAAAGACACGCCTGAAGAGGTCGAAGCCTTTACCGCAAGCCTGCAAGTGGAGTGGGACCTTGGAAACTGGGCACTAACATCGGTTACGGGTTATCTCGACACCGATCGCGAAGCGATCCTCGAAGTCGATGCGTCGCCGAACCGCCTTGTCGAAGAATACATCAAAGACGGCTCGGAGCAGTTCAGCCAGGAACTTCGTCTGGCCTCGGAATGGGACGGGCCCATGAGCTTGATCCTCGGGGCGTTTTACCTGCAGGACGAGCTGAATGGACAGGATTCTTTTGAAATCCTCGCTGACGCCAATCCGACGCCGGATGCCCCCTATTTCGATGCCGCGAATTTCATTCTTCGAACGGATCGCTTCTACACGCAGAAGACAGACACGTTCGCACTCTTTGCCCAGTCCGATTACGAACTGACCGACCGCCTGACGGCAACGCTGGGCGCCCGCTTCACCTGGGAAGAGCGCACGCTGGACCACGTTGCGTATGCCGGGCCGGTCAATGCCGTTCCCCTGGACGGTGACATGCCGGTCTATGCGACCCTGCTGGACACGTCTTTTTTCGAAACAAACAAACTCAGCTTTGAGGAACCGACATTCCGCGCCGCCCTCTCCTATGACGTCAGTGATGACGTGATGCTCTTCGGGTCCGTTTCACGCGGGTTCAAGAGTGGTGGATTTAACACCGGCGCCACATCGGATCCCATCGAAGCCTCTGTTGTCGACCCCGAAAAGCTGATGGCTTACGAGGCAGGCATCAAGTCAGAATGGTTTGATCGGACCCTGCGCGCGAACGCGGCAGCCTTTTACTATGACTATTCCGACCTCCAGGTCTTCGGTCTCGCGCCGGGCGCTGTGCCGACGCAGACTCTGTTCAATGCCAAGGAAGCCGAGATCAAAGGCTTCGAATTTGACGTGACCAGCGTTCCGCTCGCCGGCCTCGAACTTGCACTCGCGGCGACCTATCTCGACGCAGAGTATACCGACTTCGTCACCCCGATCGGGCAGGAATTCTCAAGCAACACAATGGTTGCCGCGCCGGAATGGAGTCTTGTGGCCCGTGGCCGCTACGAAACCGGACCGATCTGGGGAGACCTCGGCCTCGTCGCCAGCGCGGATGCCTCTTATACCGGCGATCAGTACTTCGATACGCAGAATACCGACCGCATCGGGCAAAACGCCTATTGGATTGCCAACGCCCGTCTGGCCTTGCAGCCGGATGACGCACGCTGGGAGCTTGCGGCCTTTGTCAAGAACATGACCGATGAGGAATATCTCGTCGACGCGTTCGACGTCGCAGACTTCGGTTTCGATGAATTGGTGTATGGCGACCCCCGCACATATGGCGTGAGCCTGACCTACCGCTTTGGCGCCGAAAGATAGCCGCTCAACGCCAGCCTTTGAGGTTGCGTGGATGAACATAAGGGAGACTGCTTAGCGAGTAGCAACGCAGTCTCTTTTTTGTTTCAAGTCCAAACAGAACAATTGCTTATCCCGATCACAGTCGTACCGACACCTACCGTGGGCTGACGTTAAACCGGGTTTCCACCGAATTTATTCTGGGCCGCTCTTGTGCCGCTCGGCGTTGTGCCGAGATTCTGCCTGTACACACGGGAGAAATAAGGTGCGCTGTTAAAGCCCCAATTGAAGGCAATCTCGGTGATCGTCATGTGATTGAGTGCGGGGTCTTTCAACGATGACTGGCAAGCCAGTAGTCGCCGCTGTAAAATCCATTCGGATAAGGTGAAGTCTGACGCTTCAAATAGCTTATGAAGATACCTGGGACTGATCCGGAAAACGTCAGCGATCGTCGCGGGCGAAAGATTTGGATCGCGAAGATTATTGACGATGTAGTCCTGAACCCGGCGAAGCATGGTCTTGTGAATGGATGACTTGTATTCACCCGCCTTGTCCGGGCGGATTGCAGCGCTCACAAGGTCCAGCGTAGCCGCTTCCGTGCTGGCATGTTCGATGTCGTCGGACGTTGCCAGGACCACGCTGAGCGCCTGAAGGTGCGAAGCCAGAAGAAGACCGAGCCCAGAGCGCCCATTGATACGCTGGGCGCAAACATCTTCGATATTGGAAGAATAAAGCTTCAACTTGTTATGAGGAACAAGAACCGAAATCTGCCGCACGGCACCGGTAGAACTGAACTGCGCTGGCCGTGAAGCATCCCACACTGAAATGTCTCCAGGCTGAAGGTCAATCTCATGACCATCCTGGATCAGCCGCTGCCCCCCCGCCAACATGAGAATAACCCCGAAAAAGACGTCATTGGCACGCTGGATCTGACTGGCCGTGCGCTGTCCAGACAATCCGAATCCAACCTGAACGTCTGTAAAATCGGTATCGCCCATGCGTGCATGTCGGAACTCGGCATCGCACCCCGGGACATCCGGGCGTTTCAAGTCCCAGTTCGAATGAACCGCACAAAGGCGCTCACAAAAGTCGTTAAAACTCGCATTTTCCAGACGAATTCGGCGCGCCTGCTGAGAGGCGCTGTCCTGCAGCTCCGCCATGAATTCCTCCCGATATCCCTTTTCTTATGAGGCCCACAATAGGGCCAATTCGCCTCGACGCAAAACGCCTGGCCACTTTGTGCGCCTCAAGGACAGACAAACGGCCTTCACAGGCAAGCAGGACGCGAAAATCCCATGGCAAATGAAGAAAATAAGAAAAAATAGGGGAAACAGTGCCTTGGCCGACTATCTGATGCAGGATCTGGAATTGCGTGTACCGGAAATTCTCCGATACGCAGGCCGTAGGCATGGCGACCTGAGCCTGTTCTCACTGGATGAGGATGGCATTGCACGCTCCCAAACCTATGCGGAGACACAGGCCCGTGTCGAAAAGCTGACAGGGGCGCTGGAGGCAATGAAGCTGCCTGCGCAAAGCCGGATCGCCTCCCTGGCGTTGAATACTCGGCGACACCTGGAGCTCTACTACGGCGTGACATCCGCGGGTCATATTCTCCATACGATCAATCCCCGATTTACAACTGAGCAAATTCTCTTCTCAGTCAGCCAGGCTGAAACAGACCTCTTGTTCTTCGACCCGGCTTTCTCGGCACAGGCCGAAGCAATCATTGCCAGCCGTCCGCAGGTGCGCGACTGTATCGTTCTGGCAGAGTCAGGACATCTCCCGGCACAGAGTTCACCCGCACTGACAGACTATGAAAGCTTCATTTCTGATGCGCCCCCCAGCGATGGGCCAACCGGCTTATCTGAACGCGACGGAGCGTTTCTTTGCTACACGTCCGGGACAACCGGCGATCCCAAAGGGGTGCTCTATTCCCACCGCTCCTGCCTGATCCACGCCCTGGCAGCCAGCGCTCCGGGAAACTTCAACATTGCGCCAACCGATGTCATCCTCCCCTGCGCGTCAATGTACCATGCGACAGCCTGGGCCCTACCGATGACAGCGCCGATGAATGGTGCTCGTCTCGTCTTGCCCGGAGCAAGGCTGGATGGCGCCTCATTGCTGGACCTCTGCGAGGCCGAAGGGGTCACGCTCGCGTGGGGCGTACCAACAGTCTGGAAGTCGGTGCTCGACGCCGCGATAGCGCAGGGACGAAACCTGCCCAAGCTTGAGAGGGTATTCATGGGAGGGTCCGCCGTACCACCGGACCTCAAGCGTGCTTTCGCCGACAAGCTCGACGTGGAAGTGGTTCAGGTCTGGGGCATGACGGAAACGAGCCCGATGGGAGTGATCTCTACTCTGAGCAGTCGCGCAGCGGCGTTACCCGACGATGACCGCGCTACCCTTCTATCACAAAAGCAGGGACGCATACCGTTTGGCGTGGATCTGAAACTGCTGGACGAAGCGGACAACGAACTCCCGCAGGACGGACAGACCAGTGGCCGGCTGATGATCCGCGGCCCCTGGGTCGTAAACCAGTATTTCGGACATGAGAAACCGGTTACCACCGAGGATGGCTGGTTCGACACCGGGGATGTCGCAACGATCGATCCGCTTGGCTATATGCAAATCACTGATCGTACGAAGGACATCATCAAGTCTGGCGGAGAGTGGATCAGTTCGATCACACTGGAAAACACAGCGATTGAGCATCCGCTTGTGGACATGGCCGCTGCGATCAGTCTGGCGCATCCCAAATGGGATGAACGCCCTTTGCTCGTCTATACGACACGGCCTGGTACAGATGTCTCCGAAGTCGAAGTACTGGAGTTCCTGAAGTCACAGCTGCCGCGTTGGTGGGTGCCAGAAGCAGCCGTGGTGGTGGATGGCCTGCCACTCACAGCTACCGGAAAAGTCGACAAGAAGACTCTCCGCACCGCCTACGCAAAATTCTATCAAAACAATCAATAACAAAACTGAGAGTCTGGGAGGATTCCGTGAAAAAGACACTGACTGCATCTGCCGCGATTGTCGCTCTGATCATTGCTGCGCCATACTCGGCCGCTATCGCGCAGGATGCACCCGATCAAGCGGGTCAAGCCGACCAACAAGAGGCAGCGCCTCGCCGCCTGCCATCCGTCAGCGTCACGGCGCGCAAGACGTCTGAAGACATTCAGGACGTGCCGCTGTCTGTCTCTGCATTTGATGCCGAGGCAATCGCCGATTTCGGCTTCACGGATTCTCTTGCGATCGACGACCAGGTGCCAAACCTGGAAATCAAGACATTTGGCGGTAATCCAAACATCTTCATCCGGGGCGTGGGAAACAACGACTTCAACGCGACAACCGTCTCACCCGTGAGCATCTATTCCGACGATGTCCTGCAGGGACTGACCGGGGGGCAGATGATGCAGATGTTCGACCTGGAACGCGTGGAAGTATTACGCGGGCCTCAGGGCACCCTGTTCGGGCGTAATACAACTGGGGGGGCAATAAATTTCCACTCCCGTAAACCGGGCAACACCCAGGAGGGCTATGTCCGTATGGGAATTGGCAGCTATAACCGCACTGAGCTTGAAGCTGCTGCGACTGTCATTGCGGTCGATGGCAAGCTTGCCACACGTTTTGCGGGCAAGATGGTTTCGGACGACGGCGACCGCCGGAATTTGTACAATGGCGAGCGGGCCAATGCGACGGATCTCGCCTCGGTGCGCGCAATCACGCGCTACACCCCCAACGATGACGTCGAAGTCCTGTGGAATATCCACTATGGCAAAGACCGTTCAGACTATCAGCAAGGCAAACCGGTCGGCGTCATCAATGGCGGCAATGTGCTTGGTTATGTCGACCCGGTCCCGAATGATGCCAAGTACATCAATGTCAACCGGACGGACAATCGCCACCACGCAGACACATGGGGCACAAATCTCGCTGTTACCTGGGATTTTGGCGACTACACGCTGAAATCGGTGACGGGCTATGAGGATGTCGAAACTGACTATCTCGGCGACATCGACCAAAGCCCGCTAAGCCTGGATGAACTCCGCTTTCAACAGGATGGCGACCAGATCAGTCAGGAATTTAACCTGTCCTATGACGGAGGTGGGGACCTGACCTGGATTTCAGGCGTATACTTCCTGAAAGAAGACTTCCATTATCGCACTTCGGGTCCTCTTTTCGGCGATGTGCCGAGTGCCACACTGCCTCTGGACGCCCAATCCCAGCGTGACACGAAAACTTACGCCATCTATGGCGAGGCATCTTATCAGCTGACCGACGCCTTCTCGATCACGGGCGGTCTCCGGTACACTTCTGAAGAAAAGGATGCGACACTCGACAGCCTGCTGACATATGGTGCCTTCGGCACTCAGCCTGCTGGCCTGACAGTACCGCTCATTCCTGAAACGAACCGTTCCGACGAATGGGACGCCTGGTCTGGCCGGGTGCTGGCCAAATACGAATTCGGCGCAGACAGCATGGTTTATGGGAGCATCTCTCGCGGTTTTCGTTCGGGCGGCTATAATCTCGGGGCATTCTTCGATCCGAATGAGTTCACAAAAGTCGATCCTGAATATCTGACCTCCTACGAACTGGGCCTGAAGACAACGATACTGGATGATCGACTACGCGCGAACATGGCAGTGTTCAGATACGACTATACCGATCTGCAGGTATTTACCTTCACCCAAGGCTCCAGCACGGCCAACCCGATCGTCATCGCTCTTGAAAACGCTGCGGACGCTGAGGTTTCCGGCTTTGAGGGCGAGTTCACGGCCGTCCCAGTCGACGGCATGAACCTCTCGCTTGGAATCGGGTATCTGGATGCAAACTACGAAAACTACATGTCGCTGATCGCTGGGGATCTCAGCGGCAACCGCCTGCCCGGCGCACCGGAGTGGAACATAAATTTCGCGGGCCAGCAGGATTTCACAATTGCAGACCGCTGGGTCGTGACCCCGCGCCTTGAATACGTTTTTGTGGATCAGCGTTACTTCGACCCGAACGAACTGGAAGCCATCAGTTCAGGCGGCTCGCATGAGCTGCTCAATGCGCGCCTGTCCATCGCACCGGAAGAAGGCGGATGGGAAGTCGCACTCTGGGCCAAGAATATCGGCGACGAACAATACGTCGTCGATGCGGCTGACCTGACGGCGACCTTTGGGTTCATCCCCACCTATTACGGCCCTCGTGAAAGCTGGGGCCTTGAAGCCCGCATCGAATTCTAACGACCAAACCTGGAGACCCTGATATGCGCGAAGAAGAAGAACTGCTCTACAGTCCGAAAGACCTAGCTTGGCACAGCCTGGGCAACGGAGCCTATTACCGTCTTTTGCGGGTAAGCCCCGAGACCGGACAATTTTCGATCATTCTGAAGCTTGATGCCGGCGGAATGTTTGCAGGTCACTATCATCTCGGTGCCGGCGAATTCCTGATGCTGAAGGGCGAACTCAAGTACAAGGACAGCACCGCGAAAGCTGGCGACTGGGGCTATGAACCTCTCGGCGCAGTTCATGCGGACACGAATGTCGATGTCGAGACAGAACTGCTCTTCATCGGCTACGGCCCGATCGCGTTCACGGATGAGAATGGCAACATTGCCCAGGTCCTGGACGCGCGGCTCCTGAGCGACGTGGCAGAAGGCAAAATGGAACCGGTGTCCTTTACTGTCGACGCCTGATCCCACGTTTGTTTCCTCCTCGAACTATCCGGGATACCGGTCTCTCTGAATGGCCGGTATCCCTCTTTTCCAATATGGGAGCGCCCGAATGGCAGACCTTACCGGGAAGACCGTCATCATCACAGGAGCAGCCAGCGGCATCGGCGCTGCTGCCGCTCGTGTTTTTACGGAAGCGGGTGCCCGCGTGCTCGGCCTCGATATGAACGGGGAAGGCGTGTCGCGCCTCGCTGATGAAATTGGTGCAAGCTTCATCCCTGAGACCGGCGATGCAACAGACCGGAGTATGCTGGAAATCCTGGCCACAAAAGCCCGGCGGGAATTCGGTGGTCTGGACATCGCGCTCCTGAATGCAGGGGTCGATGGGCCCATGGCGAATATCCTCGAAATTGATCCCGCGGACTTCGACAAGGTTCTCCGCATCAATGTCCGCGCCGTATTCGAAGGGGTTCAGGTATTTGGTGCCACGATGAAAGACCGTGGCGGGAGCGTGGTTATCACGTCTTCCGTTAATGGCTTGAGGGCCTTCGGCAATACCAGTCCCTACACGACGAGCAAGATGGCAGCCATGGGGTTGACCCGCGCGGCCGCGAATGATCTTGCGCAATTCGGGATTCGAGTGAATACGATACACCCTGGTCTGATCAATACGCCGATGCTGCAACGTGCCGAGGAAGGCTTGGCCCCAGGACATCAGGCGGAATTGCGGGAGACGCTCTCTCAGACTGTTGCGATGAAACGCGTGGGACATCCGGAAGAGATCGCTCGTGCCATGCTGTTCCTGGCAAGTGATGAGGCGAGCTATATTACCGGCGAATCCCTGGTTGTGGATGGCGGCTTTACACGCTTGCTGAGCATGTAGGATCAGCGTCGGCCATCATCGCACTCACCCAGTCATTGGCAAGTGCTGCCGGATCCTCACCTGCCCGACCTGTCGCTTCCTCCAATGTAATGCAGGCGGATTCCGGGTAGGCTTTGTGCGTTCCCAGATGGGTCTCGAACACTTCCACAGCGTGAAGCGATGGCGCAAGCGGGCCGTTCAGCCACAGACAGGCATGTGCGAGGGTCGTGTCCATCCCGGCCCGGCTCCGCCGGCGCATGGCCGTGCCCGCGAGCTTGCGGTCTCCGGCGAGAAGATTGAACCGGCCGTCACAGGGCGCATCTGGTGCTGCACCGGTCCGGACACCCGTAACACCGAGCCTTTCCGCGGCACCAGAAAGTGATGCCGTGAAGCTGCGATAATGAGCATCAATCCCGCTTGTTCCGCGAGGTTCGCAAATCAGCCGTGTCACACACAGCACCTGACGTCCATGGAACACACACGAGCCGCCGGAAGCACGGAACAGAACACTCCAACCAAGGTCGCCCGCCGCCGCCATGGCCGCGTCAATCCCGGTATGCCGGCTGTAGGCGCGGGGCACGACCAGACATTGCGACTGCTGCCAGAAATATAGTTGCGCCTGCGGCTTCCCCTCGTTCGCCACGGCCTCAAATTGCATGGCTTCGAAGTCCAGCCCACCCGGCGTCCGATAATACCTGACGCAGTTACGCTCAGGGCTTTGCACGGAACTGCTCAAGATGCCGGCAAAGCTGGTCTAGGAACTGACCGGCCGGCTCTCCATCCACAATCCGGTGATCAGCTGTCAGGGATAGCGGCAGCATGCGGGCCGCCTTGGGATGACCAACTTCATCAACAACAGCTGTCTCCACCAGGCGACCAACGCCAAGCAGCGCGATCTGGCCCGCATTCAGGATCGGCGTGAAATAGCGCACACGCGTATGCCCCAGATTGGACAGCGTAAAACTGCCCCCCTTCATTTCGGACACAGCGAGCTTGCCGACCTGCGCCCGCTCGATCAGATCGCGTCGCCTGTCAGCTATGTCACCAAGTGGCATGGAGCCCACATCCCGCAGAACAGGCGTCATCAGCCCCATCGGGGTCGAGATTGCCAGCGAGAGGTCGATGGATTCATGCCGCGTGATCGAAACATCATCGGCCACACCGTTGAAGTCCGGATATGCTTCCAGTGTCCGGGCAATGGCATGTATGAGGCAGTCTTCGAGGCTGATAGCCTGCCTGGCCGTCTTCCACGCACTGCGGCGAGCCATCAGATCCGTGACGTCCGCATCTCCATGATATGATAGCTGGGCGGTAGAATGCAGAGAGGCGAGCATACGCTCAGCAATAATCTTTCGTACACCGCCGATGCGCTTTGGCAGTCCTGGCTCTACGGGCGGCATGTCAGCTACTCACCGAAGCAATCACGGCACCTTTCTTTACCGGCGTTTCTGCCGGCACCGCAATTTTCAGAAGGCCTGAGGCAGGCGCAGTAATCTCCGTCGATACCTTCTCGTTCATGACCTCACAGACAACATCGCCACTCTCGACCTTGTCGCCATCATCGAAATACCAAGTGGAGATGGCACCTTCGCTGTCATCATCCCAGCAGTCTTCAGGAATACGGATCTCAGACATGTGCGCTCTCCTTGAGTAGTTTGCGAGCCGCAGTCACGATCTTGCCCGCATTGGGCAGTACGGCATGCTCCATTTCGGGTGCAAACGGCACTGGAATGTCCGGATACGATATACGCTTCAGCGGTGCCTTCAGGTGAAGGTCATCCTGCTCTGCAACGTTGGCGAGGATCTCAGCGCCAACGCCATAGGAATGATAATCATCGTCCACACTGATAAGCGCGCCGGTTTTGGCAACGGATCTGATAATTGTTTCCCTGTCGAGCGGCGCGATGCTCCGCAAATCGATGACTTCTGCCTCGATCCCCTCTCCTTCCAATTCGGCCGCGGCATCAAGCGCCAGGTGCACAGTGTGCCCGAGACCGACCAGTGTAATATCCCGGCCTTCGCGGACAATGTGCGCATGGTCCAGCGCTATCGTATAGCGCTCTTCTGGCACGTGCGTAATCGAACGCGGAACAGTCCCCAGCCACCCCATACCCTGAAGCGCCTTGTGGAACATGAAAACCACCGGATTCGGATCAGAGATCGCAGCCGCCATCATGCCCTTTGCATCATAGGCGTTAGACGGAATAACTACCTTGAGACCCGGCAAGTGGCCGAAGGTTGCAAAAAGCGCCTGCGAGTGCTGGCCGGCGTCTCCATAGCCGCCACCGACAGACGTCATCAGAACCATCGGACATGTGACATTGCCGCCCGAGAAATAGCTTTGCTTGGCAGCCAGATTGTATATCGCGTCCATGCATACGCCAAAGAAGTCAACGAACATCAGCTCGACAACTGGCTTCATGCCAGCGGCTGCCATTCCGACCGCCGTACCGATAAATGCCGTCTCGGAGATCGGCGTGTCACGCACACGGTCAGGGCCGAACTCATCAAGCAACCCCTGCGTGTTGCCGAACACACCGCCCAGTTTGGCGATGTCCTCCCCCATGACCAGCACTTCCGGACTCGTACGCATTTCCAGGGCGATGGCCTCAGACATGGCTTTCGCGATTGTCAGTTTACGCTTCTTTTCCATCACTGTGGCTCCTCACGCAAAGACAGTTGTGAAGGCATCTTCCGACACGGGTGCAGGAGACTGGCGCGCATGTTCGAAAGCGGCGGAGACGCGTTGCTTCGCAACCTGCTCAATCTTGTCCAGATCAGCAGGCGGTATGTCCTGGTTTTCCAGGCGGGCCCTGTAGAGCTTGATCGGATCACGCGCATGCAGGGCGTCCTTTTCGCCTTCGGGACGATAACCTTCCGCATCTCCCATAAAGTGCCCTTCCAGGCGTATCGTTTCGATCTCTATCAGGCTCGGCCCTTCCCCGGCACGCGCACGAGCAACGGCTTCACCGGCAACATCGAACACCAAGTCCGGGTCGTTGCCGGGGACAAACACACCCGGCATGCCGTAAGCAACTGCCCTGTCAGCATTCCGTTCAATGGCCGTGGCAGCACGTTTGGCAACCGAAATACCATATGCATTGTCTTCAATGACAAAGACGACCGGGGCGTTCCAGACAGCGGCCAGATTCAGCGTTTCATGGAAGGCACCCTGATTGGCCGCGCCCTCGCCAATGAATGCCACCGCCACATGTTGTTGGCCACGCAGCTTTGACGCCATGGCAGCGCCAACGGCTGGCCCCATGCCTTGCGCGATGATGCCCGAGCAGCAGAAATTCACTGCCTTATCGAACAGGTGCATATGTCCGCCACGGCCTCCGGACAGCCCATTGGCGCGCCCAAAGATCTCACTCGCCATGGCATTGAGATTCACCCCCTTGGCGATGGCAGTATGATGCGGCCTGTGTGTCGCGGTGACACTGTCTTGCGGCGCCAGATGCGCACACACGCCAACAGCGCAAGGCTCCTGCCCGTCCGACAGATGCATCTCACCTGGAAGAGGCCCCTTGGCCATGTTGAAGACAGGCTGTTTTCCTTCGAAATAGGCCCGTTTGATGAGATCTTCGAAATGACGGCTTTCGACCATCTTCTCGTACATCCAGAGTTTCTGTTCCTGTAACGGCTTCAATGCGTCCTCCACGCAGAATGGTTACAGCAGCATTAGATGTTGTACGGGAACTTGCTGTTCCGAGAGAGAACTGACGTTGAACCAAAGTGCAGTTTGTTCTGGCTGGACGATTCTTTCGTCTCGCAAATGATAGTGATGGTTACGTGGACCTAGCCGTCAGGGGAGACATCACCTCCTGGACAACCATGACACATATTGATCGAGCCAGTCTTCCGCAGTGCTTCCCTTTCGCAACGTGCCGAAGCCGTGACCACCGCCTTGATAAAGATGGAATTCCAGACGTCCCGTTTGGCCATACCAGTTTTCGGGCAGGGTAAAGCCACCTTGTTGAAACAGCGGATCGTTCGACGCGATGGCGACAAAAAGCGGTGGTGTGACAGCAGCATGGATCGGCCGCATCATTGGTGGATAGAGCAGCGCCGCCGAGCTGATCTCGAGATCAGCTGGCGGTGCTTCCAGCGCCTTGATGACAGAAAGTCCGCCAGCAGAAAAACCGATCAGGTTCACCTCGCCGGTCGTGCAGCCATAGTCCGGGCAATGACGCGAGACGAATGTCATGGCGCGTTGCAGGTCTTCTATGGCAGGCGGATAGGCAGGCAGCTCGCGCTTGCCCATACCGGCAAATTGCTGCGCCATGAGGGTCAGGAACTCTTCAGGATCTGCAGGGGTCGAGCGGGTTCGATAATTGAGGACAAACGCGGCATAGCCCTCGTCAGCCAAACGCTGAGCCACAGGGAATCCTTCATTCTCCACGGCAACGAAATAGTACCCGCCGCCAGGCACCACGATCACTGCCTTGCCGTTGGCCTTCTCCGGTTCCGGCAGGACCGGATAGAGCTCTGGCCGCGTTGTGTTTCTCACAGTCAACTGGTCAAGGAAGTCTTCCCATTGCGCCTTGTCTTCGACATTCTGCAGCAAGGGGAGGCTTGCTGTGTCCGGTGCCTGAGCGGGCACGGGCGGCGACGGCAGTTCCCGGCCAGCTGGCGTTTCAGGCACTTCCTGCGATGCAGCGTGGCATGCGGAAGAAACCGCCACAACAGCAGCGATCATAAGTATGTGCGTCCATGCCTTCATCTTAATTTCCAATATCTTCCGTTTTGTTCGAACTAGCGCTTTCCCCGGCACACCTCATGGCGATGTCGCTTTCTTTGTAGCCATAGCGGATAGCGCGGGCCTCGACGCAGGCCGTCTCCGGAACGCGGATGCCTTCGGTGTAGATTCTCCATCTGACTGCAGCATCTTCCGTATACCGCCAGGCAAGGGAAGCCCCTGGGGTATTCCCGATCAACTTCAAACCGACTGACGAATCGGATGGTGCTTCAAAAAAAATATCTGGAACCGCAGTCACCGGCTGCTCGCCACCCGGCCACATTTGCTCAACCATTTCAGCTTCAGGCATAGCGGACATGTCCGGCGTGCGCGCGAGCCAGCTATCCATGGCAGAGGCAAGACGGGTTTTCACATCTGCATAGGCAGCGTTGTCCGCCAGATTGACAGTTTCTTCCGGATCATTCCTCAGATCGTAGAGTTCAGTTGGGGCACGCGGCGTATCGAAATAGGTTTGCTGTATTTCTGTAAGACCGTCCGCATCTCGCAAGTGCTCCAGAGCATGCATCGATCTAAGGTTCTCCCGGAAGGCGACTGGCTGTAGGAGCGGCACGTCAGGCTGATAATTTCGGATCAGCTTGTAACGGCTGTCCCGGACTGCCTTGCTACGGTCCATCCAGGCGTCCATGCGATCGCTGGCTGCAAAGACATAGCGATTGTGCGCGTTCAGTCCGGATCCCAGGAAATCGCGTCCTTGCAACCAGCCAGGTGTTGGTGCGCCTGCCGCTGACAGGATTGTCGGCGCCAGGTCCACGAAACTGACCAGATCGCTTCGTTCGTGCCCCGCATCGTGACGATCCGGGAAGCGGATCATCATCGGCACACGAATACCGGAATCGTATATCGACCGCTTCGCCCTTGGAAAGCCATCACCATGGTCGGTCGTGACGATCACAACCGTGTTGTCCGCCAACCCGTCACGCTCAATATCCGCAAGGAGCAGGGCGAGCTTTTTCTCCGTGAACGCAATATTATCGTACTGTGTTGCAATCTCTGCCCGGACTTCCGGTACGTCTGGCAGCCAAGGCGGCACGATGACCGTTTCCGGGTCCGTAACGTGCTTCTTTCCCGCCAATAGTCGTGCGTTTCTGGCAGCCACTGTGCGGGCAAGCTCTGTGTCATGAATCGGCGTTTCCGGAAAAAGAAAGGACTCATGTGTTGTCGCGAGCGTGACCATGCCGAAGAAGGGTTGCCCGGGGGCCCGCCCCTGCCAGCTGGCCGTCTCACTGTCCTCATCCCAGATCGTGAAGGGCGTGCCGAACTGGTAGTCCTTCTTGTTGGAGATCACCCAGCCGCCATAGCCCACGAAGGTATAATAGCCCGACTGGCGCAGCAGTTCCGGAAACGCCTTCACATCTGGTGGCGGCACCGCGCTGTACCCGATTTCAAAACCGGATGGTGCGCGCTCGGTTCCAAATGCGTGGGTTCGCATATGCTGCGCACCAAGCGTCTGCTGATGCACGCCTGTAATCAGGGACGCTCTGGAAGGCGCGCAGACCCCTGCAGTCGTGAATGTATTTGGAAAGCGGACGCTTTCTTCAGCCAGCGCATCAAGCACTGGCGTCGTTGCAATCGGATCACCGAACGCACCGACCTTCAGACTCATGTCCTCAAAAACAACTAGCAGGATATTCGGACGCTCCGGCTCTGCCCGGACGGGAGGTGTCGCCTGCTGGCATGCAGCGATGCACACCAGAGTGAATAATATCAGCAAACGAATAAACACGCCTATGCTTCCCCCTGTCTCAGCGACTCGACAATTTGACCATGTTGGGCACCCTTCATGGGATAGAACTGCACAATAAGCGCCGCGGCGACCATTCCAATCACTGGCAGGCCGAAACTGAGTGTTCTCAACCCTTCCAGGGTCTGCGGCGTCTGCTCTGCATTTGCGACATAGCCAATGGCCTGGAGGAAAAGTCCAACTGCGCCAACCCCCAGCCCGGATGCAGCCTTCTGCGAAAACTGGAAGAGTCCGAAGAAGATGCTCTCATCCCGCACGCCTGTCTTCCACTGCCCATATTCAACCGTATCCGGAAGCATCGCCCAGAAGGCTACAATCGTGGCGGCAGTACCGACCCCAGCCATGACAACGAACGCGCAGAAGAGAGGTTTGGCTTCCGGCACAATTATGTACAGAGACAGGAAGGCAATCGCATTGATGCCAAGCCCCAGAGTCAAAACCAGTGGCTTGGATGTACGCCGGGCCAGGAACGTCCAGCCAAGCACAGCCGCAGCTGCGGCTATGGTGTAGAGTGTCAGGACCTCCCGCACCATACCGGCCTCGCCGATCACATAGCGCGTGTAGTAGACGATCGATTTCGTAAAAACGGTTGAGGCGAGAACATTGACGACCACGCTGGCAAACAGCACCCAAAAGGCAGAATTTCCTTTTATGGCCTTGAGGGTCGACGTCAGGTCCAGATTGATCCGGTCTGTATTGATCTGCTCGCTAACGGACAGGAAAGTGAAGATGAAAACGATCTCCGCAAAAACTGCATAGACGAGCGCCGTCATCATGTAGCCTCGTACGAGGTCGCCACCACCAAGTTGTCCCGCAAGCCATGGGGTAAGGAAAGCAGTCGCGATGGCGCCCAAGGTTGCAAACTGCATCCGCGCTCCCGAGAGAGACGTTCGCGTCTCACTGTGCGTCGTCATAGCGGCACTGAGAGAAGCATAGGGCACGGCGAAAACCGTGTAGACGGTCCGGAAGAGGAGATGCGTCAGAAGGCAGGCCAGGACCGGCGTCCCCGGCCAGAAAACCGGCGCTGCGAACAGCAGCACGAAACTCGCCCCCAACAGCGGGCCGCCGAACAGAATATAGGGCCGGTAGCAGCCAAAACGGGTCCGCGTGCGCGATGCAATCGCCCCCATGACCGGATCTGTCACCGCGTCCCACAAAAGCGCAACCATGAAAAGCGAACCCGCAATCCCCGGCGCCAGGCCAACAACATCGGTGTAGTAGTAGAGCAGATAAAGGTTCAGGCCCGTGTAGAACAGATTCAGCCCGAAGTCCCCGGCACCATAGCCGATGATGGCCCCTATCCGCAGACTTCCTGCCTTGAACGTATCGCCCATCTGCGTTGCCTTCCCACTTTCTTATCGCACCGCTCTAGCGCAATTGTTCATCCAATTGGAAGATTTTTGTGTTCAGATATGCAGAATTCTGAGTTTCGGGCTAAGTGTCTGCCTTCTCGCCCATTGGTAAATTGGAGAAAACCGGATGCCTGACAAGAAGGCCCGCAAACCCGTACAGGCAAGAGCAGAAGCGACAAAGGCGCGGATCCTTGAAGTCGCCCGGTATCATTTCGCAGAAAGAGGCTTCGACGCCGCCAACACGCGCGACATTGCAAACGATGCGGAAGCCTCGCATGCGATGATCCGCTATCACTTCGGAACCAAAGACAATCTCTGGCGGGAAGCGGTTGCTGACATGTTCGAGCGTTTGCGGGCCGAACTCGGCTTCCAGAATGGCGCACCGCCCGAAATGGACACGATCGACGGATACCGGGAGTTTCTCCGGCGCTATATATACTATTGCGCAAAGCACCCGGAACACGCCCGTATAATGATCTCCGAATCTGTGCGTGGCGGCGAGCGGCTGCACTGGATGGTGGAGAACTTTATTCAGCCCGGCCATGCCGCATATGCTGGCCCCACACGCAAACACATGGAAGAGGGCCGCCTGCCGTTCGCCTGGCACCCTTCCCTGATCTTCATGATCACCTCAATCTGCCAGATGCCTTTCGTTCTCGCGGCTGAAGCCCGCGAACTCTATGGCGTCGATATGCTTTCCGCCCCAGCGATCGAGGCCCACATCGACTCGGTCTTTGCCTTCCTTCTGCGGGATCCTTCGCGAAAGCGCGCCGATTGGCCTGTAACACCGGACTGGCTGAATAAGTAAAAAGTGCGGGACCGGGGCGTTGACAAATCTGCGCCCGCATGAAATCCATCCACTTGGATGAAAAACTGGATGAAGCCAGTTTGCCCGGGAGGATATTCATGCTTCATTATCGACTGGCCATCACGGCCTCTTGCATCGCACTTGGCACTTGCCTTGCCGCCCCCGCCTACGCCCAGGACGAAAGCGGAGAAACAGAGCGCAAGCTCGACACAGTGATGGTTACGGCGACCAAACGCCCCGAAACCCTTCAGGACGTCCCCGTCGCAGTTTCCGCCCGTTCTGGCGCTGATCTGGAAAATTCGGGGGTTTCTTCAATTGAGGGCCTTGCCACTCTCGTCCCGTCCCTGACATTCACGCAGAGCTCAAACGAACTGAATAGTTCGGTACGTATCCGCGGTGTCGGAACTGAAGTCTTCTCTTCCGGCGTCGAGCCGAGCGTTTCCTTTGTGGTAGATGATGTCGTGCTGGCGCGTCAGGGCCAGGGCTTCCAGGACCTGGTCGATGTCGAACGGGTCGAAGTCCTGCGCGGGCCGCAGAGCACCCTGTTCGGGAAGAACGCCTCGGCCGGTGTCATCTCGGTCACCACCCAGGCCCCGACACGAACCCTGAGCGGCAAATTCGACGCTCTGATCGCCGAAAACGAGGAATATGCGCTCCGCGGTACTGTCGCAAGCCCGATTTCTGAGACGGTCCTCGGCCGGCTGACCGCTTTCACAAAGTCCCAGAAGGGTCACATCAAGAACGTCTCCGACGGGCGGAACCTGAACGGCTATGACAATTGGGGCGTACGCGGAAAAATTCTGGTACAACCCAGTGACGCACTAGATCTCACCTTCATTGCGGATTACCGCGACACGCAGCAAGATTGCTGCGCCTATCAGATCCGCGATACTTCAACGGCCCTGAACCCGGTTGTCGGCGCCACTCTCGACGCACTGCTCGACCCGGTCGTTGCAAGCCCGGAGAATCGCCAGACCAAACTGAACGCCCCGGTCTACAACAATTCCGAACAATGGGGCTTGTCCGGCAAAGCAGAATACCGGTTTGGCAATGGCTACACTTTCACCTCGATCACAGCGTATAGGGAGTGGGATTTCGAAAATAACATCGATGTGGATGCATTGGATTTCGAAGATCCGATCCCGGGCGTCATCACTTTCGATCTGAACAGTGGTCAGACCAGCCTGTCCCAAATCTCGCAGGAATTCCGCCTCGCCTCTCCCCAATGGGATAATTTCGACTATGTGATTGGTGCCTACTTGTTCCAGCTGAATCTCGACCGGTCTTTCCGGCGCCGTATCGAAGCCAGAACCGCCTTAGGCGTGGTAGGCCAGAGCGGCCAGTTCAACGGCTCGGTCGGTAACAAGAACTATGCGGCCTTCGCCAGCGGAAACTATCACTTCGGTCAGGGCACGACGCTCTTCGGCGGCTTGCGCCTGATCAACGAAACACTGGACTACAAAGTCTACCGCGATCCGACGAATGTCCTCCAACCGGGTGACTTCCCGCTGGGTGGCTCTGCCGGCACACCGGCGGACATTGATGGCGATACATCCGATACGGCTCTCGTCGGGGACATCGGCCTCCGCCAGCAATGGAACGAAGATGTCATGACCTATGTTCGTTATGCGCGCGGATATAAGGGCCGGGCCTTTGACGTGATCTTCACCGCGCCACAGAACACGCAATATGTGGATGCAGAGCAATCCGACAGCTATGAGGCCGGCCTGAAAGTGCAAACCGCAAATGGCCGTCTGCAGTTCAATGCTGCCGCTTTCTGGACAGATTATGAAGACTTTCAGGCTCAGGAACGCGATGTTGCCGCGTCTACGGTCGTTGTGGCCAATGCTGGCAAGGTCAGCACCAAAGGGATCGAACTGGACGCGACCGCACTGCTGACGGATACGACTCTGCTGCAGGGCGGGATCGCATATACGGATGCCAAGGTCGACAGCTTCCCTTTTGCACAATGCTACCGGGGGCAGACGGTGGCTGAAGGCTGCATCAACGGTGCACAAGACCTTTCAGGTGAAGACCTTCCGAACTCGCCAGACTGGCGCTTTACGGCCAGCCTTCGGCAGGACATTCCGCTGGCAACCCTGCCCTTCGATGGATTCTTCCAGCTCGATGGCAGCTGGCAGAGCGATGTCCAGTTCCAGATCGATCAGAACCCGAACACGACGCAGGATGGCTACGGCCTGCTGCATCTGAGTGCAGGGATCGAAGACGACGATGGAAGCTGGACTGCCTCGATCTATGTCCGGAACCTGCTGGATGAAACATATGCGTCCAACATCTTTGCGGACCCACTCTATCCAGGCGTGATCAGCCAGTATCTGCCGCGCGACTCCGAGCGCTACTTCGGGGCCCGTCTGACAGCTTCCTTCTGACACCTCCGAACTCTCACCGGGGCCGGGTCACTCCGGCCCCGTATTTCTCTCTGATAAGAAAGCACCCGGATGCCAGACAATACGAGCTGTCACGGCGACATCTTCCACTCGATGACCATTGAAGAAATCGTAGCGGAGTTAAGCCTCGAAGAAAAAGTCTCCATGATGTCTGGCAGCGGATTCTACAGTATACACGCAGAATCCAAACAATGGGGCGCCAAGCCGTATCCCGCCGGTGGCGCAAATGAGCGTCTTGGCATTGAAGGATTGAAATTCAGCGACGGGCCGAGAGGTGTTATCGTTGGACATTCGACCTGCTTTCCTTGCTCCATGGCACGCGGGGCAACCTTTGACCGGGATCTAGAATGGCGTGTCGGTGAAGCGATGGCGCTGGAAGCGCGCGCCCAAGGCGTCAACCTTCTCGGACAGGTCTGTGTAAACCTGCTGCGTCATCCAGGCTGGGGACGTGCGCAGGAAACCTATGGAGAAGACTCCTACCACCTCGGAGAAATGGGCAGCGCTCTTTCGCAGGGTACGCAACACCACAACGTCATTTCAACGGTGAAGCATTTCGCTCTGAACAGTATAGAAAACACCCGCTTTAACCTGGATGTAAGAACAGACGAGCGCACGCTCCGGGAAATCTATCTTCCGCATTTCCGAAAGGTGATCGAATCCGGCTGCCTTTCCGTTATGAGCTCCTACAACAAGGTCAACGGTACCTATTGCGGACAGAACAGATACCTCCTGACGGATATTCTTCGTAACGAGTGGAACTTTGAGGGATTCGTACACTCCGATTGGGTGCTCGGTGTCTACAGTCCCCACGGTGCGGAAGCAGGACTGGACATCGAAAATCCGGAGCCGGCATGGTTCGGCGAGAATCTTCTGAACGCAGTTCGCAATGGTGAGATCCCTGAAGAAGTGGTCGATACCTCTGTCTGCCGTATTCTCGGTATTCTGAAGAAAATCCATATGACGGACGACCCGCACAAGAGTTATCCGGCAGATCTGGTTGCCTGCTCCGATCATGCAATCCTCGCCCGTACCGTTGCTGAACAGTCCGCCGCACTATTGTGGAACCGTGATGTTCTGCCCTTCAACAAGGACAAAGTGCACCGTGTTGGCGTCTTTGGCAGATTGGCGGCGCTGGAAAATACAGGCGACCGCGGTTCTTCAAGGGTCAGTCCACCGCATGTCATCACGCCACTCGAAGGCCTTGAGGCTTATCTAGGCTCCGAAAACGTTACCTACGCAGGCGATGAGCTTGATGCGCGCGCCGCCGGAGAAGCCGCTGCGGAATTCGATGCTGCAATTGTCATAGCCGGGTACACGGCTGTTGAGGAAGGCGAATACATTCCAAGTGACATTAATCTTGGTCAGGAGGAACTTCCGGAGAACCTCTCCTCCATCCTGGACGGTGCCAGAAAACGTGGCCAGAGGAATCCGATTGGAGGAGACCGCAGGAGCCTCTCCTTGCCGGACGACCAGATTGAACTTATCCGCCGGGTTGCTTCGACAAACCCCAGAACCATCGTGATCCTCGTTGCCGGCTCTGCTGTCATGGTTGAAGAATGGATCGATATAGTGCCGGCTGCTATGCAAACATTTTATGCGGGTATGGAAGGAGGCGCGGCCCTGCCTCGCCTTCTGTTCGGCGATGTCAGTCCTTCCGGCCGCCTGCCTTTCACTGTGGCGCAGGACGCCGATCACTACCCGCCCTTCGACATCAGCACGCACAACATCGAATACGGATACTGGCACGGATACTCCCTGTTCGATCGGGACGAACATGAACCCCGGTTTCCCTTCGGCCACGGCCTGACATACAGCGAATTCAGATATTCGAACATTCGCGCGATACGCCGGGACGACGGCGGGCTTGAGGTCAACGCCACGGTAGAGAACACCGGCAGCTGGACAGCCATCGACACCCCGCAACTCTATATATGCTGGCCCGGACAAAGCGCTGTCAGGCCGCGGCAAAGTCTCCGCGGATTTAGTCGTTTAAGGCTTGCCCCTGGTGAAAAAGCCGAAACGACATTCACGGTGGCCCCGAGAGACCTTGCGTGGTTCGATCCCGACGCGCGAACATGGCGAATTGAATCAGGACATCACAAAATCAAGGTCGCCTGCTCGGCCCGCGATACAGCTTCTCTTGAAACGATCCTGGATTTTGAAAAGGAAATAGACCTTGGCATCTAGACTGTTTGTCCTGCTTCTCTGCCTGCTCATGGCGGCTTGCGCCAAGGCGCCGCCTTTGGCCGACCTGCCACTTTCAAAACAGGACGACACACTGGTCAGGACAGATGCAGGCGCATATGTCGGCGGTATCTCTGAGAACAAGGCACGTACCTGGCTCGGCATTCCTTATGCAAAGCCCCCCATCGGCGACCTGAGGTGGCGCGCGACGGAGCCGCTTCCCTATCAGGACAGCACGCGCACTGCCTTGCAGCATGCGAACTGGTGCCCTCAGCTCACCAATGGTCTGGACGGCCTGTTTGGAATCCCCAAGGGCGAGCTGCGAGGGAATGAAGACTGTCTTTATCTTGATATCTACGCCCCTTCAGACGCGACAAGCCGAAGCAACCTGCCCGTGATGTTCTGGATCCATGGAGGATCGAACGTCTGGGGACGGGCAGCCCAATATGACGGCTCTGCTCTCGCACAATCCGAAAATGTCATCGTCGTAGTTGTCCAATATCGCCTGGGACCACTGGGTTGGTTTGCCCACCCAGCCCTGGAAGATGGCATTGCCAATTTTGCGCTGCTGGATCTGGTGCAGGCACTGAAATGGACACGACAGAACATCAGAAATTTCGGCGGGGATCCTGACGCCGTCACCCTGTTCGGGGAAAGCGCTGGCGCGAATAATGTGCTTGCCCTGCTGGCTATGCCGGAAGCCGACGGGCTTTATCGTGCAGCCATCGCACAAAGTGGTTTGCCGATGAGTGTTCCACTTGAACTGTCTTCAGACGGAATGGCGGCTTCGATCACCGGCGCAGTACCTGCCGCGCAAGCTTTTTCCGGTCTGAGCGAGCCTGACTCAGTCGCGCTTCGCCAGGCTGCGCTGGAACGCATTTTTGATGCCTACCGCACTGGCCGCACACCGGTCGTGATCCGCGATGGTGTAACGCTGCCTGATGAGCCTCTCGCTGATGCCATTGCAAGCCACCAGTCTGGCGCGAACCTGCCGGTGATAATCGGCTCCAACAGAGATGAAGCGAAATACCTCCTCGCATTTGATCCGCAGATGATCAAAAAGACCTTCTTCGTCTTTCCCACCCCCCGGGATAGTGACCATTATTCAGCCGTGTCCCATTACATGACGGGCCTGTGGCGAACGCTCGGCGTGTCGGAATTTGCGGGCCAGCTCCTCGATGCAGACACCGGCCCTGTACGGACGTACCGGTTTGATTGGGATGAGGAAGCCCGTGTCGGTCCCAGCGACCTGAGCGAGATGATTGGCGCGGCTCACAGCCTGGAAATTCCATTCGTGTTTGGAAATTTCGAGAACTTTATGGGCAAGCTCGACAAGCGTCTGTTCACGAAAACGAACGCACCCGGCCGACAAGCACTTTCTCAGACCATGATGTCCTGCTGGGCGCAATTCGCCCACGGCCAAGATCCGGGTTCGGTTGCGGGTGAGCCGTGTCCGCACTGGCCCGAAGTCACAACAGACGCACCGACGCAGACCATGATGTTCGACACGCCGGAGGATGGTGGAAGCCGCGCTGAGATCGAAACTGAAACCACCAGAACACTTATCGCTCAACTTGCAACCGATCCGGTTCTGAATGACGGTCGCCGCAGGTGCGAGTTGACAAACCGGTTATCTCGAACGTTCTTCCTGCTTCGTCCGGAACTCACCGATGAGCTGTCGCTTCTATGCACGCAGTGAGTGGGGCTGAAGACAAGCTGAGATTTCTCTCTCCGGCCCACCACTGACCCTCAGGAGTCAAGCTGAGAGTAGTATGTCACCATCATTCTGGCGAGATCGACACAGATTTGACGCCCGTCACGCGACGGTTCCTCAAGGATCATTTCCATTCCGCTATAGGTCAGTTCTGTCGTCAGACAAGCGGCTTCCAACAATCGCTCACGAGATGCCGTGTGCCCGGCCGCAACCATGGCATCCGCCATCCGTTCGGCGACCATATCCCTGGAAGCGATGCGCACCTCACGCAGAAGTGGGATCGCCCGCAAAGCACGCAGAACGAAGATATTGCCGGGGAACTGCCGAGTAATTTCATTCACGCGCTCTTGCAGGCGGACATTGCTCGCAACCGCAGCATCGAAATCTTCGGTTTCAAGTCCTCCTTCATCAATCCAGGAAAGCACGGCTTCGTCCTGCAACGCCATCAGCCGGTCGCCCAGTTCGCGCAAGATGGCATACTTATTCGGGAAATAACGGTAGAGCGCCGGCGGCGTCAGCCCGGCACGGCGGCAGACAAGATTGGTCGACAGGCGTTCCAGGCCGACTTCGTCCAACAGGTTGCCTGTCGTTTCCAGGATCAGTTCATATGTATCCTGAGACCGCGTCTGTTGCGGTTGCTGTTTGGCCGTCGTGGAGACCTGCTTTCGCTTTTCGACCGTCTTGCGGGAAGGCGGTCTTTTTTGAGGGCTCATTATTTGTCTATCTCCATGCGTCCATTGCTCATAAATCACTCATCTCAAAGAAACATCACAAAACGGTAATTAAAACTATTGTAAAATCGCTAGTGATCGCTATCCATTCGTTCCGATAGGGATGGAAGGAAAGGACACTGTCATGAGAAACCTCTTGATCGGTACGGGCGCTGCAGCGCTCCTGTGGAGCGGTACGGCCGCCGCGCAAACAGCTTCGGAACCACAGGAAGACGAAACAGCGCGCCTCGAAAGCATAGTCGTGACAGCGCAGAAACGCACTGAAAACGTGCAGGACGTGCCGATCGCCATCACGGCCCTCTCTGCCTCGACCCTCGAAAAGCAGCGTGTCGAGAACGTCACCTCGCTCGACAATCTCGTCCCCGGCCTGCGCATTGCTGCGGCTGACGCGGCCGCGAATCCGAAGATTTTCATCCGCGGCGCTGGCCTGAATGACTTTAACCCGACCTCTTCCAGCGGCGTCGGCCTCTATGCGGATGGTGTCTATATCGGTTCACCGCTTGCCCAATACTCAGCCTTCTATGACCTTGATCGTGTTGAGGTTCTTCGCGGACCACAGGGAACCCTCTACGGCCGTAATACAACGGGTGGCGCCATCAACGTGATCGCCAAGCGTCCAACCTTCTCGCCGGAAGGCTATGCATCGATCGAATACGGCAGTTTTGACGCGCTGGACGCAACGTTCGGCTTCGGCGGCCCGGTTGTCAGCGACAAGCTCGCATTCCGCCTTGCCGGCCAGTATTCCGAGGACGAAGGGTATTCCACCAATACTGTCACAGGGAACAAGGTAAACAATGCAGAGCACTATGCCCTGCGCGGTTCACTTCTCTATACGCCGGACGACAAGACTGACGTACTGCTGACGCTCAACACTTTCACCAACCTTGGCGGCGCAGTACAGCCGAAATCACGCCAGCTGTTTCCGGCCGATCCATCCGCCGCTGGTGCTGACGGTGTCTGCGCACCGGCCTACTATCGCAGCGGTCTCTGCACCGACGCGCTCGGCTTTGCAGACACGAATCCCGATCCGTACAAAGTGACTGCCGATATCGAAGGCAAGGACAAGATCTCCCTGTGGAGCGCTGCCCTCACCGTTGACCGCGAAATCGGCGACCTGACACTTACTTCCATTACGGCTTATCAGGACGTCGAGCGCAGGGCGCACGAAAACACCGACTCCAGCCCACTGCAGATGCTGGAAGCCTACTATTTCAATAATCAGAAACAGCTCTCTCAAGAACTGCGTCTGGCATCTGACGGCGAAAAGCTGAAATGGGTGGTCGGCGCATATTACATGAATGACGAAACGACCAGCGATAGCGCCTACGACATCCTTCGCATCCTGCGTCCTCTGTTCGTCTCGCCAAGCAACCCGACGGGTGCCAGCCCGGAGAACTCGGTCATCTTTCTCGGCTATCCGTATACGCAGGAAACAGACTCCTATGCGGTCTTTGGCCAGGCAGACTATGAGATCGCACCCCGGCTCTTCCTGACGGCAGGTCTTCGCTGGTCTGCAGACGAGAAGTCGATGGACTACTCAACCATTGCGGAACAGGCGGTCACGCTCTTTACCTACCAGGCCGACAAGACCTTCAGCGACTGGTCAGGAAAAATCGGATTGAAATATGACCTGACCGATACGACGAACCTGTTCGCAAGCTATAGTCGCGGCTATAAATCCGGCGGTTTCTTCGGCGGTAATGCGGACAGCCCGGAGCAAATCGAGCCGTACAATAACGAAACGGTCGACGCTTTCGAAGTCGGCTCAAAGAGCGATCTGCTCGGCAACCGCCTTCGGATGAACCTGTCTGGCTTCTACTATGACTATCAGGACATCCAGGCCTATTCGACAGTCGAACGTGGCGGCCTCACCGTTCAGGTGCTGGACAATGCAGCCTCCGCCGAGATGTACGGCGCGGAAGCAGAGTTTGTAGCCCGTCCAATCGCCAATCTTGATCTGTCGCTTGGACTTGCCTGGCTGCATGCTGAATATGGCGACTACAAATCGCTGGGCGACGACTATTCCGGCAACAAGATGCCGCAAGCTCCAGAGTTCAGCCTGACAGGCCGCGGCGCTTACACGATTGATCTCGACTCCGGCTTCCAGATCACACCGAGCGTTGATGTATCTTACCGATCGAAGGTCTACTTCGACAGCACCAACCGGGAGCGTCTGTCCGATCCCGAGCTGTGGCTCGTCGGTGCCGAACTGTCGATCCTGACACCGGGCGGCCATGTCGAAGGGGGCCTCTGGGGCCGCAACCTGACGGATGAGGCTTACCTCACTTCGGCCAACCCGATCGACAGCCTCGGCGTTGACCTGCTGACCTATTCGCGCCCGCGCAGCGTGGGTGTGTTCCTCCGCTACCGGTACTAGTGCCATGGCGATCATGTCCGCCGGACCGGAGGTAACGGACACCTCTGACGCAATCTCCGGTTCGCGGAAATTGGACCGTTCCGCCTGGTCATGGGCAACCTACCAGGCGGGGCGAGATCCCTATATCGGGCTCGTCAACGGCTTCCTCTTCGCGCCTTATTTTGCAACCACGGTTGTTGGAGACGGCGTGAAAGGCCAGGCCATGATCGCCCACATGGGCATGATTTCCGGCCTCACCGTCGCGTTTGTGGCCCCTGTGCTCGGCGCAACGGTCGACACGCTCGGTCCACGGAAGCCCTGGCTAGCACTCGTCACAATCATCCTCCTGCCGCTGATGATGAGTCTCTGGTTTGCTGCCCCCGGAGGTACAATCCTCCCGCCCTGGATCGTTGTCTGCATCTTTGGAGCAATCTCGGTTCTGCTCTCGTGCGGAGAGGTCCTGTTCTCTTCCATGCTGACATCAGCAGCAGCTCCGCGAATGCGGCCTATGGCGTCCGGACTTGCCCTGTCGCTCGGCAATGTCACGTCGATTGCGCTCCTTCTGTTTATCCTTCTGGCTCTGATGCTGCCCGACAAGCCGATGTTCGGTCTGTCCAAGGAGGCCTACGAACCCGACCGTATCGTGCCGGTCCTTGTAGCACTGAACTTTGCCGTCTGCGCCATTCCGCTGTTCCTTTTCAGCAAAGATGCAGACCATACCGGCAGCAAGGCAGACGGTGCCTCAGTGAAGGCGGGCGTTGGCGCGCTCTTTTCGCTGATACGGAACTGGAAGCAGAATTCCGACGCGATGATCTACCTGCTCGCCCGTACGCTGGCGCAGGATGCCGGCGGCGTGCTGCTTATTCTCTGTGGCGTCTATGCCGCGGGCGTTATGGGATGGGATGGCACGCAAATGCTGGTTTATGGACTTCTCGGCTGTGTTGCCGGCCTGATTGGCGGTGTTCTCGCTGGCTGGCTAGACGAAACATTCGGGCCGAAGATTGCTTTCCAGATCGAGATCGCCGGTTCCGTGATTGGTCTGATCGGAATCATCGGCGCATCGCCCGCGCGAATTCTGTTCCTGCCGATAGCAGATCCTCAGCCCGTCTGGAACGGACCGATGTTCACCACCCTGCCCGAACTCGTCTTTGTCTTCTTCGGCTTCCTCGGCTTCGTGTTCCAGATCGCAGCCTGGTCTTCCAGCCGCACATTGCTAACCCGGCTCGCGCCGGCTTCCCAGATGGGCGCTTTCTTCGGACTTGCTGCGCTGGCCGGCAATTCCACGAGTTGGCTGGGGCCCATGTTTGTAGGGATATTCACCAGTATCTTCCATTCGCAGCAGGCCGGGTTCGTCCCTGTAACCATTCTGTTCGCGGCGGGGTTTGTCCTTCTCTTCTTCGTGAAGGGAGGCGGAGCCATCGAAAAGACCTGAGTTTCATTTCGGACTCTCCAGAATACAAAAAAGGCGCGGGAGAACCTCCCGCGCCTTTGAGTTTCCCAGGAAGAGGTATGTCTATCCGACGACCGAAGAAGTCACATATTTCGACTTCGTGACCCCAAACCGGTTCAGGACATTTCGGGTAATGGTTTCAATGAACGGATCCTTCGCCGCCAGGCCGTGCGCCCACTCGGTCGTACCGGTATTGAACACTTCGCCCTTGCCGCGCTGGAAACTTGCCAGCATTGCGTGGCCGCGCAGAAGGCGTTTTTGCATTGCTTCCGAACCGTCGCCATAGATGGCCTCGGCAATCACATCCAGTTTTTCCGGCGGGATCATGGGTGCATAACCGCTCTCCGGATCTTCACCCAGCGTCACCGGCGCAATTCCGATAATTTCAAGATTGGCCGGAACACCTCCCACGGTCAGCGCTTTCGGCAGGCCATCCTCTCCGAACTCAAAAAGGCAACCATCACTTTCGTACCCGATCAGCGGAACATCGGCACCAAGCTGGTCACCATAGAACAGGTCTGTTCCTTCCAGTGCCCAGTGCTTGTCATCGTAGATCGTAAAGCCCGATGAACCACGCGACACGCACATGCCGAGACGATGGTAGCCGCCGAAATTGAAGCTAAGCCCTGTCAGTTCCGCTTCCGGCGCCTTGAAGGCCGGATGCGACCAGAGATGTGTGGCCTTCTCCGCACCGACATCTTCCGATGTGAACCCTTTCCATTTGTGGCAGACATAGGTCTTGCCATCATCCTCCCAACGAACCTTCCAGAAGCAGGTGTTGCCCGAAAGGATCGCCGCATAGCCGCCATTGTCGACGAAGCGTTCGACCTGCGCCCGTTCGTTGCCAGACCAGTATTCCGAATGGCCGACAAAGAATGCGGATGTATAAGCTGAAAGAAGATCCGGGTCCGTATCAAGATCGTAATCGGTCACATAGTCGAATACGTAGCCTTCGGACTCGGTCCAGGCCGCAAAGGCGTGCTCCCACTTATGAAGAAAGCCAGCCGAGCCGTCATAGGGCGAAATATGATGCTTGCGCATCCACTCCGGATTTGCCGCCCACGGTTTTTCCCTGAACTCTCGCTTGCGCATATTGATCAACCGCGGGGCGCCTTCCGGCGCGGCGATAATCATCTGCGTAAAAGGCCGCTGGGTGGAAAGGACGCCGATTGCCTGATCCATCGCCTCGTCGAATGGCACCTTGCCGGTCATCAGTCCGGTGACATTGGAATAGGCGTTCGCACCGCCCCACCAATTGTAGGAATGGTAAGTATTCGTCGCGAGCACCAGGACAGCCTTCGACCCCGTCGTGCCGGCCTTCGGTTTGATGCAGACAAAATGGTGTGTCTCTTCTCCCGATGCCTCGGTCAGCAGAATATCATAATAGCCACTCCGCCAATCCTCACCGGCGGTGAGTTCCAGTGCCACTGGCCAGCCGCAGCCATCGCGATCTGCGTGCGGCGGCACCGGGTGATGATCCGCCACGACACCTTCCATCGTCAGGACAACATCGCGCTCCATGCCGACACGAGCGATCTCCAGACGGCAGGGCCCATGCTCCACACTGATATGGAGAGCAAAAGCTTCACCGGGGCAAAGGCTCAGGCGGTCTGTATAACATGCGAGCATATGAGGTTCCGATCATTCCTTATGGACCAATAGTAGCGATCATTACCATATGTGAAGATACGCTCAAGACATGCCCCGAAGGTCATTTCTTCTTCTGCCCATAGGATCGAAACCGGTCAGCAATGCGCACCATTTCATCATCCGACAGCAAGCTTGGGCCACCGATCGCAAGTGTGCCCCAATAGATGGCCGCCTGCTCCTCGACCTCTTCGGCGATGAGCAAAGCTGCCTTGAGGCTTGGCGCCGCAACGATCTGGCCATGATTGGCCATCAGCGTCGCATATTGACCGGCCAGCGCCTCACAGACGGTTTCCGCAAGTTCCGCCGAGCCGAACGTCGCATAAGGCGCAACAGGGATCGATGCGCCACCGCTGACTGCAACCATATAATGGAGGGCTGGTATGGGGCGATTGGCACAGGCGAGTGTCGTTGCATAGCGCGAGTGGCAATGCACCACGGCATTGGTGTCCGGGCGAAGCTGCAGCAACTTCAGATGCATCAGCCACTCGCTGGACGGCTTCATGCCCGCCGGATCATAGCTGCCATCGGCAGCCAGTCGCACAATATGTTCGGGCTTCAGAGAGGATGGCGGCACCCCCGTCGGCGTCACAAGCGCGCCATCGCCCAGTCGTGCCGATACATTGCCGGACGTGCCACGGTTCAGTCCCCGGGCATCCATTGCCGCCATGACCTCGACGATCTGTTCGCGCAGTTTTGCTTCCTGTTCGTCCATTACTCGGTGACCTCCAAGACTGGCAGCGTTTTTGTGGCTCCCTCCACCTGCTCGAAACTTTCTAACTTGCCATAAGTCGCGAGCCCCTGTGCCACCATCGCGGCAGTCGCGGCAGCGAATGTCAGCGCGTCGACATCGTTCAGTCCCCGTAAATGTGCAGCAATGAAGCCGGCGCAGAAGGAATCTCCGCAGGTCGTTGTATCGACGACCTCCACCTTGAAGGCCGGCAACCGTCCACGCAGCGGACCAGCGGCCATGACAGCGCCGCGGCCACCGTCCTTGATGACGCAGTTCTTTGCACCCATAGCCACAAAGGCATCGGCAGCTTCCCGCAGGTCGTCTTTCCCGGTCAGCATGCGGGCTTCGTCCGCGCTCGGCAGGAACCAGTCAACATAAGGAAGGAGACGGGCGAGTTCGTCCTTTGCATCGGGACGCGGCGCGATGAGGTCGCAGAACACCTCTGCACCGCCTTCTTTCGCCGCTTTCAGAAGCTGTTCCCCAGGCCCACCATCAAATGTCGGCGCGCCGATACCTCCATAATGGAGACAACGTACCGAAGCGGCTGCCTTCATCAGGGCATCCGTCAGGGGAGGCACAGAGCCTGCCCCCGGCGCATGCAGGGTCGGCCGGCGCCCTTCATGATCAATCGGTAGAATTGTGGTAGAAGTCGGATACCCCTCCAGTGTGTTCAGGAGGCTTGTGTCCACACCGCCGTCGTCAAAAGCAAACCGGACAAACTTTCCTGTGAGATCACTTCCGATAGCCCCAGCGACACCCGTGCGGACGCCAAGCCGGGCCGCAACACAGGCCGCCCCGCCTGCTGTTCCAGCCGGTGCGCAAGCGATCTGCTCGATCAGTCGCCCTTCTTCATCCGGCGGAATTTCCGTGATTGGCCGCCCTACAACATCCAGCGTCGTCAGGCCGACACACAGAAGATCGAGTTTCATCCGGTTTTCTCCCAAATCTATCTTGCGAACATATCCGTCTCGAGTATGATAGTCAAAACTATCTTATTCGGATGCGCAGTGAGGACAACATGTGGACCAACTCTGAAGACAAGTCGCTTCGTGAACGCGCAGAAGCCGTAATTCCCGGCGGTATGTATGGCCACCAATCGGTTCGACTGCTGCCGGATGACTATCCTCAGTTCTTCGAGCGCGCCTCCGGCGCTTATCTGTGGGACGCTGATGGCAATAAATATATCGACTATATGTGCGGCTACGGCCCGAACCTGTTTGGATACGGCCATGAAGGCATTGATGCCGCCTATATCGCCCAGCTGAAGAAGGGCGACACGATGACCGGCCCATCCGGTCTGATGGTGGAACTTGCCGAACAGATGACCTCCATGGTCTCCCATGCGGACTGGGCGATGTTCTGCAAGAACGGTACAGACGCGACCACCATGGCACTGATGATCGCCCGCAACTTCACCCGGAAGAAAACCATTGTCCTCGCCAAAGGTGCCTATCACGGGGCCGCGCCCTGGTGCACACCGCTGAAGAATGGCACCACACCCAACGACCGCGCCAACCAGATCTTCTACACCTATAATGACGTCGAAAGCCTCGAGGCTGCCGTGAAAGAAGCGGGCGACGACCTTGCCGCTATCTTCGCTGCGCCGATCAAGCACGACACATTCATCGACCAGGAAGATCCGACACCTGAATATGCCCGCCGCGCCCGCGAACTCTGCGACGAAGCCGGCGCGTTGCTGGTTGTGGACGATGTCCGCGCAGGTTTCCGGCTCGCCCGCGATTCCAGCTGGTCACGTGTCGGTGTGAAACCCGATCTCTCCAGCTGGGGCAAGGCGATTGCCAACGGCCACCCGATCTCGGCCCTGCTGGGCGCGGAAAAAGCCCGCAATGCGGGCGCCACCATTTATGCCACCGGGTCATACTGGTTCTCCGCAGCACCGATGGCCGCGGCCATCGAGACGATGAAGCTGATCCGCGAGACCGACTATCTCGAGCGCACACAGGCCCTCGGCCAGCGCCTGCGCAAAGGCCTCGACGAAGCCGCGAACCGCAACGGCTTCGCCCTGCGCCAGACAGGCCCGGCGGAGCTGCCGCTGATAATGTTCAATGACGATCCGGGCTTGTCCAAAGGCTATGCCTGGAACCAGGCCCTGATGAAGCGCGGCGTCTACTTCCATCCGTGGCACAATATGTTCATCTGCGCTGCCATGACCGAAGCGGACATCGACCATACGCTGGACGTCGCGGATGAGGCGTTCAGGGTTGTGCGTGATGCCGGTCCGCTTCCGCCGGTCGAGAAGCTCGCCATTCTGGGCATTCTCGCGGATGACAACTGAGGCAGCCTTTCCCGCCCCCTGCCTGCCTGACCAGACCGTTTCGAACCGACCGCCCTGCAGGGATGAGGCCGGGCGGCTGATCGTCGATCTCGGCGCTGTTGCGGAAAACTGGCAGAGGCTGGGCCGGATGCACCCGGCATCACGCGTCGGCGCCGTGGTCAAGGCGAACGCCTACGGCCTTGGCGCAGAACGGATTTCTCCGATGCTGGCAGAGATCGGCTGCCGTGAGTTCTTTGTTGCCCACCTGGCTGAAGCGCTTGTTCTCAAATCCCTGCTGCCGGGCAGCGCCGCGCTCTATGTGCTCAACGGACTGGCGCCGGGCAGCGAAGCGCTGTGTGCCGAGGCCCGGATCATTCCGGTGCTGAACACGCTGGAGCAGGCCCTCGACTGGGCGGCCACGGCGCGCGAGCTGGGCCGGACGCTTCCGGCGGCACTTCAGGTGGACACGGGCATGTCCCGGCTGGGTCTCAGTGCGACGGAACTGGACCACCTCATGACTATGCCGGACTATACCGGATCAGTGACGCATCACCTGCTGATGACGCACATGGCCTGCGCGGACACTCCGGACGCCCCGGCGAACGCCCGCCAGATCGAACGCTTCCGGCACTTCTCCAACCGCCTGCCCGGCGTCCCCTGCTCGATTGCAAATTCGGCCGCCACGCTCAGCCTGCCCTCGTCGGCGGGGCATGTTCTCAGGCCCGGCCTTGCCCTCTATGGCGTCGCGCCCGGCCCAGGCATGGGGGCTGACCTGCAGCCTGCCGTCTCGCTGGAGGCACGCATCATCCAGATCCGCCGGATCGAAGCCGGCACGGGCGTCGGCTATGGCCTCGACTATGTCGCGCCGGGTCCGCGGCGGATCGCGACGATTTCCGCGGGTTATGCCGATGGCTGGCCTCGGGCGCTCAGCGGCAAAGGCGGCGCCGTCTGGTTCCGCGGTCATCGCCTGCCCCTGGTCGGACGGGTGTCGATGGACAGTTGCGCGGCCGATGTAACGGACGTTGCTGACCACCTGATCCGCCCCGGTGACACAGTCGAACTGATCGGCCCGAACCAGTCGGTTGCGGATCTCGCGCAGCTGCTGGCCACAACGCCCCATGAAATCCTGACAGGTCTCGGGCGCCGTTTCGCCCGGACCTATTTGCATGAGCCGCCCGCGGGCGCAGAGGAGACACCGGAATGAAAGTCGTCGTACTTGGCGGCGGCGTGGTGGGCATCACCACGGCCTATTATGCGGCGCGCGATGGCCACGAGGTGACCGTTATCGATCGCATGCCCGGGCCTGCGCAGGAAACCAGCTTTGCCAATGCCGGCGAAATCTCGCCCGGCTATGCCGCCCCATGGGCATCACCCGATGTGCCTGCGAAAGCCCTGAAATGGCTGTTCATGGAGCATGCGCCCCTGATCCTGCGCCTGCAAAGCATCGACCCGGCCATGGTGACATGGGGGCTCGCCATGCTGCGCAACTGCACCTCTGAACGCTATGCGGCAAACAAGGCGAAGATGGTGCGCCTGGCGACATACAGCCGTGACATGCTGCAGTCACTACGGGCCGAGGAAGGCATCGAGTACGACCAGCGCTCTCAAGGCACGCTGCAGGTATTCCGTACCCAGAAGCAATACGAAACGGCTGCCCGTGACATCGAAGTCCTGAAAGCCAGCGGCATTACTTTCGAGCTGCTGGACCGTGCGGGCTGCTGCCAGGCGGAACCGGGCCTTGCCGGCGCCGCCGAACCAATCACCGGCGGCCTGCGCCTGCCGGGGGACGAGACGGGTGACTGCTTCAAGTTCACAAACGCCCTGGCAGAGATTGCGCAGGCGCGCGGCGTACAGTTTCAATGGAACACGATGGTGGACGGCCTGAGCGAACATGATGGCATCGTCACCGCACACATCGGTTTGCAAGCCGTGGAGGCGGACGCGTTTGTGCTCGCCGGGGGCAGCTGGTCGCCCCAGCTGACGCGTCAGGTCGGCATCCGGCTGCCGATATATCCCGTGAAGGGCTATTCCATCACGCTGCCGGTCGTGGATGAACAGTATGCACCGCAATCGACTTTGCTGGACGAGACGTTCAAAGTCGCAACGACGCGTCTCGGTGATCGTGTGCGTGTCGGTGGCATGGCCGAGCTTGCCGGGTTCGACCGCAGCCTCCATCCAAAACGCCAGCGCACACTCGAGCGCTCCGTGTTCAGCCTGTTCCCCGGACTCGCCGAAACGCAGGAACGCAATTTCTGGTGCGGGCACCGCCCGATGACGCCGGACAGCGTGCCCTTTGTCGGCCGGTCGAAGCACCGGAACCTCTGGCTGAACACCGGACATGGAACGCTCGGCTGGACCATGTCCTGCGGATCGGCGCGCATGATTGCCGATGGGATTTCGGGGCGCCATCCCGAGATGAACCTTTTGAATTAGGCACTTCTGCCATCCGCCGGAATACGATTCCCAAGATTGACAAACCATGCGCGCCCAATAAGATAGTTATTACTACTTTTTTGAGGAAGGCCATTATGACTTCGATCAAGCCACGGAATTTAAGCTTTGACCTCGGTTCAGCGCTTGCAGCCGAGTGGAATGATGACGATTGGTTCAGAACGGCTTTCTTCAATTCGATGTCGATCCTTTTTCCGTATGGGGAAAAATCGTTCATCGACAGCGTGCGTGCGCACGAGGCGTGCGTCAGGGATGAATCCTTGCGCGAGGCCGTCCGCGGCTTCATGGCACAGGAATATGTTCACCGCCGGGAGCATCAGCGGTTCAACGAACGTCTTTGCGAGTTGAGAGGATACGACCTCGACTATCTGGAAGGCGCGATCCGCGGCGACGCCAAAACGCTTCAGGATATGGATCCGTTATTCTGGCTGGCCACGACCGTGGCCTACGAACACCTCACTGCGACCATCGCAGGCCAGTTGCTGAAACAGGACGGCTGGATCGAGAACGCCAATTCGGATGTCGCCCAGGTCTGGCGCTGGCATGCTGTCGAAGAGATCGAGCACAAGTCCGTGGCCTTCGACGTCTATAAGGCGGCTGGCGGCACTCAGGGCATGCTTCGCAAAGCCATGGTGCTCATGAGCTGGGAGTTTCTGGTCCGCTACCAATTGCGCAGCCTGCTGCACATGTACCGGCGGGATAAACCGCCATTCTGGCGCACCGTCGGTCAGGCCATGCGTTTTCTTTTTGCGCGCGGCGGCCTTATTCGCGGAAACTGGACGCACTATTGGAAGTTCTTCCGCAAGGACTTCCACCCGAATGACATCGACGACACCGTCGTTCTGGACCGTGCGATAGATCTCTACGGCCTCGCGCACTGAGGCTTTGATTTCCTGAGCTGAAGCGTGGGATCCCCTCGTAAGGCTGTCTTTCGTCTCAGGTCAGCTGAGGGTGGGCTGACACGGTGGATGGACATACCGCCTCACAGCTTTTCGGAACGTGCGCCGCCACAGCCATGCCGCGGCTCACGGACAGCGCACCGCCTGCAGGGCCTTTACAGACAACTTATCCAGCCGCCCGTAGCTCGGCAGGGCAGCCTCTTGTCCATCGCAGACAAGACTGCCTTCCTGTCACGATTGACTTCACTCACTTTTGAGTGAATATCTTGCGACCACGTCCGCAACCTTTTGACTCGCCTATCTCATCGCCTGCGCTCGTTCCGGATAACCGGGGCCCCTGTCCCCCAGCCGAAGCAAGCCCCCTTCTCGCACGGGAGACACCCTGCACGTTCGCACTCTTCAGCCGCAGCAAGCGGCGCACAAAAAATTCCACATGGGAGGAAAAAGTGACGGCCGAAAACATTCAGTCCGCACAGACGGGCGCGCCCGGACCACAGCCAGCGACGGATCAGCCACGGACCGCCTACTCAAGCGGGCCTTACCGGATTTACGTCCTTCTGATCCTGACAACCGTTTACGTTCTCAACTTCGTGGACCGGCAACTGCTGGTGATCCTGCAGGAGCCGATCAAGGCCGAACTGAACCTGTCGGACACTCAACTCGGCCTGCTGACCGGCTTTGCCTTCGCGCTCTTCTACGTGATTTGCGGTATCCCGATCGCCCGTTGGGCGGATCAGGGAGTCCGCCGCAACATCATTGCACTCGCACTGACCGTCTGGAGTGCGATGACGGCCATATGTGGTCTCGCCGGGAATTATACACACCTCCTGCTGGCCCGTATTGGCGTCGGCGTCGGCGAGGCAGGCGGCAGCCCGCCAGCCCACTCCATGATTTCGGATATTTTCAAGCCGAAGAACCGCGCCCTTGCGCTGTCTGTCTATTCCATCGGCATCTATATCGGCATCCTGATCGGCTTTGCCCTCGGCAGCCGGATTGCCGAAACGTTCGGTTGGCGCCTCGCTTTCTTCGTGGTCGGCTTGCCCGGCATAGTGATTGCGCTGGTGGTACGGCTGACGGTCCGCGAACCCATTCGGGGCTGGTCCGAGGGCACTGAAAAGAAGAGCATCGCGGCCCCGCCGGCGCTCGATGTGGCCCGCCTCCTCTGGACCCGGGTTTCTTTCCGGCACATCGCCATGGCGGCCAGCCTTCAGGCCTTCCTCATCTATGGCATCGGCAACTGGTTCCCCTCCTACTTCCTGCGCAACTTCGAGCTAAGCCTCAGCACGGTGGGCACCTGGATGGCTCTGACGAACGGCATTGGCGGTGCGCTGGGATCCTTCTTCGGCGGCTGGATGGCCGACAAGTTCGGGGCGCGCGACGCTCGCTGGTATCTCTGGACACCGGGCATCCTCACCTTCCTGATCGTCCCGGTCCTGCTCGTCGCGCTGACGTCGGACTCTGTTCTCGTCGCACTGATCCTGACGGCGCCGTTCCACTTCCTGACGGCCGCTTATCTTGGCGCGGTCATTGCGGTCTCGCACAGCCTGGTCAACGCCCGGATGCGGGCCCTGACCTCAGCCATCCTCTTCTTCATCCTGAACCTGATCGGCCTTGGCCTCGGCCCGCTGATCGTGGGCACGCTCAGCGATATTTTCGCGACCTCCGGCTTCAGGTCCCCACTCGCGACAGCCATGCTGATCTGCGGCGTGATCGGCGCGCTCTGGGCTTGCCTGCACTATGTGCTCGCCGCAAGAAATATCCGGGCAGACATTGAGAGGCTGGAACTGTGAGGAAGACACCGGACACCCGCGCACTCTTTCGCAGATCGCTTTTGCTCGGCTCCGCCGTGCTGGTGACATCGGCCTGCCAGTCAGCGACCAGTCCTCCTCCGGCGGACATGCCGCCTGCGATCCTGACCGTCGCCGACACACCCAGCGACGCGCAGGCACCTGATGGCCGGTATATTTCGTGGCAGGAACATACGGTCGACGATGAGCAGGTAAATGGCGGACTTCCGATCCGTGGCGGCGACGGCCTTGCCATGGCGGATCTCGACGGCGACGGATACCTCGACATCGTGTCGGTTCACGAGGACTCGAACCATCTGCGTATCGCCTTCGGAACCGCCGATCCTGATACCTGGATCAACATCACGGTCGCGGAGGGCGCGGAAGTCGGCGCCATCGAGGATATTGCCATTGGAGACATCGACGGCGATGGCTGGCCAGACCTCGTCGCGGCCTGCGAAGAGGCGCATCTGCTCTATGTCCAGAACCCCGGCAAGGATTTCCGCTCGGCAAGATGGGACCGCATCATTCCGCAAGTCACGGAGGGACGCGGTTCGTGGCTGCGTGTTTTCATCACGGATATGGATGGGGACGGACGGCTGGATGTGCTTGCCGCCAACAAGGGCACAGCCGACATTCTCGACCCGAACCACCCAGGCGCGGCGCACCCGACATCCCTGTTCCGTCTACATGGCGACCCGCTGCAGCAGGACAGCTGGCAGGAACAGGCCCTGTCATGGGAAGTGGTGCCGAATACGGCCATGCCGGTCGACATCGACAATGATGGCGACCCGGACGTGCTGGTCGCGGCGCGGCAGATGATGGAAATGGCGGTCCTCGAAAACACCGGCACACTGCCGGACGGCAGCCTCGCTGTTACAGCGCACCCGATCGCGATCACGGCAGGCTTTCCTGTTCCGCCCGGCTGGACCGGTATGTCCAATGCCTTTCAGTCCGCTTTCGCAGACCTTGATGGCGACGGGCGCAAGGACCTGATCGTGTCGGTTCACGAAGCATCGCCAGAGGAATCCGGCAACCCGATGATCGGCGGGCTCGGCTGGCTGAAACAGCCGGAGAACCTCGACCAACCCTGGACCTTCTACCGGATCGGCAACACCCTCCCGGATCTCATTGCAGGCATTGCGATGGCAGACATCGATGGCGACGGCGACCTCGACGCCATTACAGGCGGGTATTCCGGTCTCAACATTCTCGCCGGGGCCTATTCAGGGGCCTCCCGCGCCGAGGACAGTCCCGGCGTCACGGCCAGCTCCACCGTGGGACGCATCGCCTGGTTCGAGAACCCCGGCAACGTACGTAAGGACTGGAAAAGACACGACATTTCCCGGCGCGTGCGGGGCATGTATGACGGTTTCATCCCGCGGGACATGGACGGCGACGGTGACGTCGACCTCGTTTCAACGCGGGGGAACAGCGGTGTTTATGACGGTGTCTTCTGGCTGGAACAGATGCGCACGCCAGCGCCGCAGAAGGCGTTCACTCCGGCTCGCAGCGAAGACAGCCGGGCCCTGCCCTTACCGCCCGGGAACTGGCGTGATCATTACGATACCGGGATCACCTACACCGCGCCGAACAAGACCGAACACGAATAGGTTCTCTTATTCTGCGTCGTCCCCTGCGGCATCCCTCAGGGGCTGCGCTCCCAGGCCGATATTCAGGAACCAGGGCTCACCGGCCGCCTTGCGTTGGGCGACCAGTTGCTCGTGCAGTTCGAACATTCCGGGCATGGGATCGGTGCGACTTCTCAGGGTCTGACCAATATCAAGGTATGACTGATCCTGATCATAGGATGACCATACCGGACCATAGACGCTCTCCGGCCGGCCTGTTGCAGCGAAGGACGTCCAGTAATCCAGCAGGGTGTCGGAGATGGCCCGATCCTGGTCGCCGTCCGGAACGGGCCAGTTCGGAGGCAGGATTTCCGAATCCAGATTGCCGAACACGAACGGCAATTCACTCGCATGGAAGGCACAGAGATCCGCGGCCTCTGCAGCCGGGTAGCAATAGTCGAAGACATACATGAACGCCGGCTGTCCCGCTGCGGCTTCCTTCCGGACGATCCGCTCAGCCGCCCAGCCATAGATCGCGTCGCGTAACGTGGCGAGGATCGATCCCTGCAGGTCGTCAGCGGGATATATGTCGAGGAACGCCTCCGTCATGTCGCCATACCGCGCGGCGATCTCCGCTTCGTAGGTCTCGGCGGAATCCGGCGGGCGCGGCGCGAAGGCACGCTGGGAGCGGACTTCACCGCTGTTGAACCCGGCGAGGACGGGCACTTTTGCGAAACGGCCCGTATCGAAAGCATCGACAATCTGAAGCGGCAGCACTTTGCCGTCGATCGTGCCCTGCGCGAAAAATCCCGCCCGGTTGGTCAGGTCCTGAGCGTCCATGGCGCGGGCAGCGTCCAGCGTTTCCAGGCCAAGGCTCTCAAAGACTGAAGCCCCCGTCGCTTCTGCCGATGGCAGGCCGTAAGCCGCTGTTTTGAGCTCCGGGAAATTCCGCGCATTGGGGCTCTCGATAATCGCCTTGTGGAAAAGGCCTTCAGCCTGCGGACTGGTCAGGAGATAGGAGACGCTGAGGGCACCCGCCGACTCCCCCATGATCGTCACATTCTCCGGATCGCCGCCAAAGGCGTGGATATTGTCCCGGACCCATTGCAGCGCTGCGATCTGGTCGCGCAGGCCGTAATTACCGGATACCCCGTCAGGCGCTTCCGCGCTGAGATCTGCATGGGCCAGATAGCCCAGCACGCCGAGGCGGTAATTGACCGAAACGAACACGACGCCGCGATCGGCAAATTCCGATCCGTCATACATCGGCTCAGCGCTACTTCCGATCCGCAGGGATCCGCCATGGATCCATACAATGACCGGGGCTGTCTCTGCATCGGCGCCAGCCCACACATTCAGGGTGAGGCAGTCCTCTGAAATTTCCGTAGGCGGATCGTAATAGAGGCTGGTTTCGGGAACCGGTGGCTGGATGCAGGCCGGACCGAAAGACGAGGCATCACGCACGCCTTCCCAGGCGGGGGCCGGCCCGGGCGCGATCCATCGCGCGCTCCCGACCGGAGGCGCCGCATAGGGGATGCCTCGAAACACATCGAGTTTGCCTTCATATTCACCCGCCAGCACGCCCTGCCGGAGTTCGACCAGGGGCCGCGCCGAGACTTCAGGCGCCGGATTGCCGCAGGCAGAAAGAGCTGTGGCTGCAATGGCCAGAAGGAGAGTCCGGAACCGGGTCTGCGAAGCCATGGTCACTCCCCTTAGCCGCCGGCAACTTCCGGGGCACTGTAGATGCTGCGCAGGCGCTTCTTGTCGATCTTCCCGGTCGGCGCCAGAGGAATCTCGCTCAGGCGAATAATGTCTTCCGGAATCCACCAGGATGGCACCTGCCCCTTCAAAGGTTCCAGCAGCGCCTGATCGCTCAGAGCGCTTCCATTGCGGAACTCAACAAGAAGCAGGGGCCGCTCGCCCCATTTCTCGTGCGGCTGGCCGATAACAGCCGCAAGCGCGACTTCCGGCAAACCGGACACGAGCGTTTCGATTTCAGTCGGATTTATCCATTCTCCGCCGGACTTGATCAGGTCCTTGGCACGTCCGGTAATGAAGAGCTGGCCGTCATCATTCAGGCGAGCGAGATCGCCTGTCGAAAACCAGCCATTGCGTGTCGCCGGTTCCAGATGGCCGAAATATCGCTCTACAACAGATGTCCCCCGGACCCAGAGGTGACCTTCCTGCCCCCTCTGTTCTTCCAGCGGTTTGCCTGTGCTGTCCGCGAGCATGAGATCGATCCCGATCGCGGGCCGGCCAGCCGTGTCCGGCGAGCGCGCATCCCCCGGCGGCGCAGCGGTGCCGAGCGGAGACAGTTCCGTCATGCCCCATGTCGTCTGCACACTGATACCGCGATCTTCAATCCGCTTCATAAGGGCTGGATGCATCGGGGCGCCCCCGACCATCACACTTTTCAATGTTGGAAACGCCAGGCCAACCGCATCGGCATAGTCGAACACGCCCAGCCATACCGTCGGAACCCCGACGGCGATGGTGACCCCCTCATCCACGATCAGGCGTGCCAGCCGCTCGCCATCTGTATGACGGCCCGGAAAAACGAGTTTTGCCCCCGTGGCAGGTGCCGAAAATGGAAGCCCCCATGCGCTGGCATGGAACATGGGAACAACGGGCAGCACGACATCATGCGATGTCATCCCAGAGACATCAGCCTGAAGCTGGCGCAATGTGTGCAGGAAGTTTCCCCGGTGCGTGTAAGTCACGCCTTTCGGATCACCCGTCGTACCCGACGTGAAACAGAGGCCGCAGGGGGTCGTTTCCGGAAACGTTCCCCAGGGCGGGTCGTCATCATCGTCCGTGAGCAGCTCTTCCATGAGCTGAGCTGACGGCAAGGCACCCAGGGTGGGCAAGTCCGCCTGCTCCGGATCGATCACCAGAATTTTCCTTATATGCGTCGCCTGCTGCACCACTTTTGACGCAAGGGGCGCAAGGTCTGCACTGACGAACAGGATCTCTGCTTCGGACTGTCCGAGCATCCAGGCGATCTGCTCCGCCGTCAGGCGCGGGTTGAGCGTATGGCAGACCGCGCCCATGCCCATGATGCCATACCAGCATTCCATATGCGCCTGCGTATTCCAGCAAAGCGTCGCTACCCGGTCGCCTTGCGACACGCCAAGCCTCTGGAGCATCGCGGTGACCCGCTTTGCACGGCTTCGCAGCCCCGCATAGTTTATGCGGCTCGTGCTGCCATCTGCGTGGGCCGTCACGACTTCCTTCCCGGAATGCCATTTGGCACCATGGTCGAGAAGCTTGTCGAGGGTCAGCGCATAGTCCTGTATCGAACCGTCGATCATTCGCATGCGGCTTCCTTTGGCGGCAGAGGGGGAGAGAGGATGCCGACATTCCAGTTCCATGGAATGTCACCGGCGGCGCGGCGGCGGCAAACCACCTCTTCGTGCAAGTCGAACCGCTCTCGGGCGAGCAGGTCCCAGGTCTTCGGCTCTTCGGCGAAAATCATGCCTGTGGCCGTATTGCCATAAGCGGGCCAGTCCGGGGGCCCATCGGCGACCGGCTGGCCATTCCGCGCGAAGCTGGCCCAATATTGCATCATGTCTTCCGATAGCGCCCGCTCCTCGTCGGTATCCGGAATCTCCGGCCATGGCGCGACGGCTTTTTTCATGGTTCCAAACACGTAAGGAATTTCGGAAGCATGGAAGGCACGCAGGCCAAGCCGGTCGGCCTCAGGATAGCTATGGTCGAACAGGTAGAAGAAGGAAGGATGTCCGTATGCGGTTTGGGATGCGGCGAGGCGCTCCGCCGTCCAGCCATACATGGCGTCACGTGTGGTGGCCAGCATGCTCGCATCCAGATTGTCGGAGGGGTAAAGCTCCAGGTAGCGGCCGGATAGTTCGCCATAGCCGTTCCGGATCGCGGCCTCATAGGCCTCGGCACTCTTTGGTATCGGCGGCAGGAGGAAACGGAGGGAACGGATCTCACCTTCATTGAAACCGGCAAGGACCGGCACAGGCGCTTGCTCGCCCTTGTCGAAAATCTCGACCATCTGGCCGGTCTCGTACACGCCGTCGATGACCGGGAACGGGAAGTAGCCCGCCTTGCGGGACAGGTTGACCAGCTTGTCCGCAGACATCGCGCGAAGGGCGCCGACATCGTCAGCGCCCATTTTACGGGCCAGCGCCTCACCGGTCGCCTCGGCAGACGGCAGGCCGCTGCGCTCTTCCTTCAGCGATGCCATCGTCACCATGTAGGCGCTTTCCGCAACGGCCTTGTCGAACAGGCCTTTCGCTTTGGGCGAGGTCATCAGCATGACGACGCTGAGGGCGCCGGCTGACTCTCCGGCCACCGTGACATTGTCGGCATCACCGCCGAAGGCAGAGATGTTCCGCTTGACCCATTCCAGCGCCAGGATCTGGTCCATCAGGCCGTAATTGCCGGAGATGCCCTGCCCGGACTCGGCGCTCAGCCCCGGATGAGCGAGGTAGCCAAGTACGCCGAGACGGTAGTTGATCGTGACGACCACGAGGCCCTGCTCGCTAGCCAGCCGTGCGCCGTCATACATGTCGAGACTGCCGGCGCCGCTGGTCAGCGACCCGCCATGAATCCAGACGAAAACCGGAGCCTTCTCTGCGTTTGCGGGTGCCCAGACATTGAGGCTGAGACAATCTTCATCGGTCGCGCCGAGTTCGGTCGCGTAGATATTCCCCGGCAGGGAGGCCGGTTGCGGACAGGCTGGCCCGAAGGCCAGCGCGGAGCGTTCACCTTCCCAGTCAGGAACCGCCTGCGGCGGCGCCCAACGACGCGCACCCGTGGGCGGCAGAGCGTAGGGGATGCCGCGATAGACTGCGACATCCCCCATGACCCGCCCCCGAACCATCCCCGCGGGCGTGTCCGTCACGATTTCGCCAACCGGCTTTCCAGCCTGTTCCGTTGCGCACCCCGCCACCAGCAGCGGCATGCACACAAGAATGAGCAGAGCAAACACAACCGCTTTCGGCATCATCTGCCACCTGCCGGCCGGAAAACCTGTCAGCATCGGTATCATCTCCGGTCTGCCTAGTACTCGTAGCTGAACCGGACGCCGACCGTCTGCGGGCGCACACGGGCATAGCGGCTGTCGAGGAAGCCTTCCGGATGGACGTAGGTGATCGAGCTGTCGTCAAACAGGTTCTCGACATAAGCGACGACTTTCCAGTCGTTTTTCGAGATTCCAGCCTGCGCATTCACGACCGTGTAGGCATCGGTGTAATCGAACGTCGCGGCTGGAACACCCGGCTGGCCCGGCACGTTCGGCAACATGGCCGGGAAGTCGCCGACATAGGCGGCCGTGGCGGTCACGAAGGCGTCCTTGTCGCCAATATCAAAATCGTAGCGCGCCGTGAGGGCTCCCTGGAAGTCGGGCATGGCGAGTTGCAGCCCTTCCTCGGCCCCCGAGATCGCGGCTTCCTCATCGGTCAGGTCCGTGATCTCTGTGTCGCTGATCGAACCGTTGGCGAACAGGCTGAAGCCATTGCCGGGATAATAGCCGATCTCGAATTCGAGCCCCTGGCTGACTGCCTTACCGATATTGGTCGCGAACTGGGCCTGGTCTGACAGGCGGTTGGCCTGAACCTGGATGTCTTCCCAGTTGATATAGTAGGCGGCGAGATTCGCGGTCAGTTTGCGGTCGAAGAAGGCGCCCTTCATGCCGACTTCATAACTGATGAGCGTATCCGAATCCGCGCCGTTCGGGATGATGATGTCGTTGGGGTCCACACCGCTGGCGAGGCCAGCACGAGCGTTCGCCACCGGCGAGCGGAAGCCCGTCGCAATCGACGCGTAAGTCGTCACATTGTCCACCGGCTTGTAGGAGAGGCTGCCCTTGTAGGACAAATTGTCGGCTTCGACCTTGAGCCCGTCCGCCGCAACAACCGGCGTAATCGTGAGAGCCGTATTGGTCAGGCCGTAGAGCGCAGCGACCAGGTAGTTGGAGTTGTAGCCACCGGCAAGGGTGTGAGACTGAACCGAGGTTTCGGTATAGCGCAGTCCGCCCGTCGCCCACAATTTATCGGAGAAGTGATAGGTCAGTTCACCGAACGCCGCCGATTCGATGGCGTCGAAATAGCCCTTGAAGCGATAGTAGTACTCATCCGGAAGGCCCGTCAGACCACGCGTATCGAGGAATTCCTGCGAAGAGCGGTAGTCGTAGTCGATGTCACGGCGCTTGTTGAAGTAGAAGCCGCCGACGATCCAGTCCCAGTTGCCGCCATCCGCAGACGCCAGACGGACTTCCTGCACGAAGTTTTCGTCATGTCCGACGGCATCAAGTGCAAAAGGAATGGTTCCGCCGAACGTGCCCGCCAGGTCGACGATGAACTTGCCGTCGATCTTGGAATAGTTCGAGGAACTGGTGAGAGTCGCGAAGTCCATGTCCCAGTTGGCCGTCAGGTTGTAGCTGGTCATGTCGGACTGGAAGAGGTCAGGACGATCCGTATAACGAATGAATTCACCCCGGTCCGGATTGGTGAGACTCGAATCCGCAGGCTCGTTATCCTCACGGATGATGAGCAGGCCGAGGTCGAATTTGTCGGTCGGCTCCCACAGCAGGTGCGCGCGGCCACCGACCGCCTTCAATGAGTTCGCCCCTTCGATACCGGTCCCGAGATTATCGACCCAGCCGTCCTCATCGCGGTAAAAACCAACAACCCGCAGCGCCAGTTTGTCTTCCATGAGCGGGATATTGACCATCCCGTTATAGCGCTGGCGAAGGGCATCTCCATCGGTCAGGCCGAAATCGACCAGGGTGGACGCTTCAAACTTGTTCGGATTGGGCTTCTTGGTGAGAATGCGCACAGCGCCGGACAGCGAGTTCGCGCCGAACAGCGTACCCTGCGGCCCGCGCAGAACTTCCACCCGCTCCACATCGAACAGGGTCGGGTCGAGAATGGTCGAGTTGCCGTTCGAGGAGATCGGAAGCTCGTTGATGTAGATCGCGGTGGCAGCCTGCAGGTTGGCGCCGTAGCCGTTGGTGGCGATGCCGCGCGTGGTGATTGTGTTGAAGTTGGCCGTTGGCTGGTTCAGCACGATGCCGGGTGTTTCGCGGGCGAGGCCGTCATAGCTGACGATACCTTTTTCCGACATGGCTTCCTGCTGGAAAGCTGTGACCGCCAACGGCACATCCTGCAGGCTTTGTTCCCGCCGGGTTGCCGTCACGATGACCTTGTCCTGACGTGCCTCACCCTCGGGTGTTTCACGTGAAGTCTCATTATTCGTTGCATTATCCTGCGCGAACGCCGGAGCCGCCAAAACAGAAATCGAAATTGCTGACGCGGAAGCGAGAAGCCGTAGATTCATATTTTCCTCCCTAGGCGAAGACGTTTGGTCGCCTTTCGGGGGGCACTTGGAGACCAGTTGGAAGCGCATGTCAATAAAATTCACTCTCGTGTGAATGAAAAAAGTAAATCGCGTGACTTTGCCTCCGGATTTGCGGCCCCCTCGGAAAGAAACAGAAGAAAGACGGCTCGCGAGCGGGCCCTGCGGCACGCTCCGCCAAAGTTGGGTCAATTTCCTTCAGGTGGCAGACCGTGCTTCCGGAAATTGGATGCAACTGGCGACGCCAAGGCTAATCAGAAAGAAGCCCCCAATGCTTCCGGTCCGTGCAACTCAGTGTGAAGGTTGACTGAAAACACGTTACACCATTGATAAAATGGAACCGAGACAAGTGAATACCGTAGTGACCAAGCAAACGAACAACCGTCGTCGAATGTCGAAAGCCGAACAACGGGCGGAGACGATGGAACTCATACTCGACGAAGCCGAATACCTTTTCTCGAAAAACGGCTTCCACGGCGTGACCCTTAAAGACGTGGCCAAACGCGCAGGTGTCCACCACACGCTGCTGCACTACTATTTCAAGGACAAGAAACAACTCCTCGACAAGGCATTCGGCCGTCGTGCCGTCATCACGAGCACAACCCGGATCGAGGCCCTGGACGCTTACGAAAAATCCGCGAACGGGAAACCGACGGTCGAAGGCGCCCTGCGGGCCTTTCTCGACACCGACCTAGACCTTTACAGCCAGGGTGGCACAGGCTGGAAAAATTACGGCGCTCTCAGCGCGCAGATCGCAAACACGCCCGAATGGGGCGCCGAAATGATGGACGAGCATTTCGACCCGGTCGTCCTTCGACTGATCGATCTCCTGAAGAAGGCGATGCCGGAGTGCTCGGAAGAAGACATTTTCTGGGGATACCACTTCGTGAGTGGTGCACTTCTGCTCACGCTGGCACGCACAGGACGTATCGACAAACTGTCTGGCGGTATTTGCAAATCCGATGACTTCGAATCCATCAAGGAACGAATGGCGAAATTCATGGCTGCAGGCTTTCGCGAAGTCTGTAATCCACCCGGAAAAGCTGACCAGTAGGCACGTCAGACGGATTTGAATGAGTCTTTGTCCATGTAGACAAACGGCTCTCAGACACCGCGTCCTCCAAGATCTGCGGGGAGGCCTTTAAGCCTCTGAAGAGCGTTTCCCCCATCGTTCTACGCCACATACCAAGACAGATCACCTCAAGGCCCGTTCCCTTCAAAGGGTTATCCACACCGAAGAAGATATTGAATTGACTATTTAGTTAGGCGCCTTATCTTATTCGATCATAAGCACAGCAGCCCCCACGCCGAGCCTTCATCAATCGGAACACCAGGGGGGAACAGGAAACGTGTGCGTCAGGGAGACAAGGGATGCGCCCCAACTTCGAGGACATTTTCTCGGTCACCGGAAAGACTGTTCTGGTAACCGGCGGATCACGCGGCATAGGAGAGATGATCGCTGCCGGTTTCCTGGCCGCTGATGCCAAAGTCTACATTTCATCCCGCAATGAAAGCGCCTGCGCCGAGACCGCCTCGCGATTGGAGGAAACCTATGGCGGGGAGTGCATTCCCATACCTGCCGACTTGTCTGGTCTTGACGGCGTCCGGCACCTGGCAGCCGAGATGGCGGAGCGAGAGTCGGGGCTGGATATTCTCGTCAACAATGCCGGCGCCTCCTGGGGCGGCTCAATTGATGAATTCCCGGAAGCGGGCTGGGACAAGGTCATGAACGTCAACGTCAAGAGCGTCTTTTTCCTTATTCAGAAGCTCCTCCCTCTACTCCGCGCTGCCGGCACGGAACATGATCCGGCGCGCATCATCAATATTGGATCGGTTGATGGCCTGAAATCCTCCCGCTTCGACGTATTTTCCTACGGAGCTTCAAAAGCGGCTGTGCATCACCTGACACGCTTTCTCGCTGCACACCTCACGCGAGAACACATAAACTGCAACGCAATCGCACCCGGAGCCTACCCCACCAAAATGCTCGCATCCGGATTTGGCGGACGTATGGACGACACGCTCTGGAAAACGTTCGGTGACGCCAATCCCCGCGGACGCGTCGGCACACCGGAAGATATTGCTGGCCTGGCCATCTTCCTCAGTTCGCGCGCCGGCGCTTACGTCGTCGGCGAGGTCATAACCAGCGATGGCGGCGTGGTCGGCACAAGTTAGGCCAAACGGGTCTGCTGTCTGTTGACATATTCGTTAGGCGCCATATCAATATGAGTCACTCAGGCCGCTCCGGCGGAACAACAGGAGTTCTGGCGATCACGCCGAATTCGAAAAAGCTCTCCAAGGATAACAAGGATAAAGGGATGGAACCTCATACCGGCGCCGACATCATTGATGTCCGCAATCTTGTCTATACCTACCCGAAAACCACGAAGCCCGCAGTCAACGGCGTTTCCTTTGCCGTGCGCAAGGGAGAGGTGTTCGGCCTGCTCGGCCCTTCCGGTGCGGGCAAAAGCACCATCCAGAAGGTTCTGACACACCAGTTCCGGCGGCTGCAGAGCGGCTCCGTGACAATCCTCGACCGGGGGATCGAGAGCTGGGGAGCAGATTATTACGAACGGATCGGCGTCGGGTTTGAATTACCAAATCACTTCCTGCGCCTGACCGGCGCAGAAAACCTCCGCTTCTTCGCGTCGCTCTACAAGAGCAAGACTCGTGATCCCATGGAACTTATGGAGATGGTTGGCCTGGGAAAAGCAGCAGATGTGCGTGTCTCCGACTATTCCAAAGGCATGATGATGCGCCTGAATTTCATCCGTGCCCTGCTTCACGATCCTGATCTTCTCTTTTTTGACGAACCAACATCCGGCCTCGACCCCGTCAATGCCCGCATCGTCAAGCAAATCATCCGCGACCAGCAGGCCATGGGAAAGACCGTCGTGCTGACCACGCACAACATGTTCGATGTGGAAGAGCTGTGCGACCGGTGTGGCTTCATGGTGCGAGGCAACATGGCGGCGCTCGATTCGGTGGAGGCCCTCAAGGCGCGCTACGGCCAACGCAACGTGAAGGTTACCTACCTGAATTCGAACGGACAGCCGCACAATGAGGTCTTCCCGCTGGACGGCCTGGGCGCGAATGCCTCCTTCCAGAGCGCCCTTCGGGACCACGAAATTCAGACCATCCACAGCCAGGAAGCAACGCTTGATCAGGTGTTCGTTGAAGTCACCGGCGTGAACCTTGAAGCAGACAGCGAAGAGGTGGCTCCATGAGCCAGCTCATCAACATGCTGCGCTGGGACATAACCCTGCAGGCACGCAACTATATCTATGTCGCCAACGTCATCAGTACGGCGGCGATCATTGTGTTCGTTCTGCTCCTGCCGGTCGATCCGCTACCTGTTCCGGCCGCCTCCTTCTTCATCTTCACCGATCCCGCCCTGATCGGCCTCAGCTTCATTGGCGCCATCGTCATGATGGAAAAAGCCAGCCGGGTCCTGTCGGCCCTCGGGGTCACCCCATCTCCACCAAGCGTCTATGTGGCGTCAAAAACGCTGACCATGTCTGTTAACGGAATCCTCTCGGGTCTTGCAGTCGCCTGGTTTGCCCTGGACGGCAGCTTTGACTGGCCGCTGATGATCCTGTCGCTCATCCTCTCAAATACGGTTGCCGTTCTACTGGGCCTTGCCCTTGTGGCGCGCGCGCCCTCCATGAACGGGCTGATGATCATTCTCCTGTTTTCCACAACCATACTGTTCACACCGCTCCTGGCGCATTTCGGCCTCATCCCTGAGCCCGCGCGCTGGGCGTTTGCCTTGCTGCCCTCCTACGCCATGCTGATGGCGTTCAATGGCGCCGCAGACCCCAGCCTCCTTTCTGCTGCAGAATGGGGATATGCGCTTGGATACCAGGTTTTCTGGATCGCCCTTGGCTGGGTGTGGGCCCTTCGCGAATTCAAGCAATCCATCATCTCAGAAGGCCGGTAAGGCCAGGAGGTTCATCATGCGTGCCTTTGCCTCGATCATCTCACTGGATGCGCGCGGAATCATGCGCGACGGCGTCATGCTCATCAATGTCGGCCTGTCCGCGGTCGTTGTGGCGATCATCACAGTTGTCGGTTACTTCAATCACGACAATGCCACGATGGTGGAATGGTTTCCCTTCCTGATCATCATGTCTGTAATGACTGGCCCAAGCGGCTTTGGGTTCCTGTTCGGCCTGCTGATGGTAGACGAGAAAGATACCGGCGTACGCAGCGCGCTCGCGATTACGCCAATCCAGCCATCGGCTATGCTGCTGACCCGCACGGTTCTGATGACCATCTATCTTCTGCTCTGGCCGCTTCTGACCGTCCTTGTGATGAACATCACCTGGCACGCCCTGCCCATTACTTATAGTGAACTCGTTGTCGTGGCTGCCAGCCTTGCATTGATGGGCCCGGTCACGTCGCTTGGCGTCGCGTCCTATGCCGCCAATAAGGTTGAAGCGCTCGCCCTGTTCAAATTCATCAGCTTCATCATCATCTCCCCCCTTGCCCTGAAGTTTATCCCGGAAGATGCCGTTTATCGCTATTTCTTCCTGCTTTCGCCATCTGGCTGGGGCTATATGTCATTCGACGCTTTCGTCTCCGGCGCGCAGATGCCTGGCTTTATCTACGCGATAGGAGGCACACTGTATAACATGATCCTGCTTTATGCATGTGTCCGGTATTACCAGTCGACGCTCTACAAGACAGACTGAAAGTTTATCTCAGCTCGTCGCCGGCGCGGCACTTCCGGCGACAGCTTTCTCCTTTCGGCCATCCTTCGCAAGGTCGGCGGACCTCACTTCCAGTTCAGCGAGAATCTCCTGGTGCCGCGCGCGGGTCAGCGGATAGGTCCACATGACGGCGCATCCCACCAGGAACAAGATCCCCGGCACGATCGCAAATGCCAGACGTATACCGAGACTCGCAACCGCGCTCTGGCTTCCGGCCGCGGCGTCATAGCCGGTCAGGTCAAGCAGGAAGAAGGCAGCGGCCCCTCCAAGGGCGGTATTCAGTTTCACTGCGAACAGGAACACCGCGAAGTAAGCGCCGGCACGGTCCTCCCCCGTTTTCCAGCGGTCAAAATCGATGATGTCTCCCAGCAATGTGTAAGGCGCGATCAGGCCCGCACCGATGGAGAGAACCATGCCGGCGAACATTACCATATAGGGGATCAACGCCTGCTCGCCCGGCGCGAGGAGCGCAGGTGCGAGGATCCATCCAGCGCCCAGCGCCAATGAGATTGCCCAGGCGCGATGCTTCTGCATACGCAGCATCAATAGATACCAACCCGCGATGCCGAAGATGCCGAGAAAAACACCGCTGCCAAGCGCAACGGACACGTGCTCACCAAGACCAAGATAGGAATCGAGGAACACGAACTGCAGCGTTCCGTTCATGCCTGCCGCGAGACCACTAATGACGAAAGCAAAAATGAAGCGCGCGAACGGTCCATTTTCAAACATGGAGAACAGGAATTCCGGCCCGAGCTTCATGCCGCTCTGCCGCGGCAGCGACTCACCACTTGGGGCGAAGCGAACAGCAGAAATGACGCAGACCAGACCCAGCAGAACGAATATCACGGCCGCCACACGCATTGTCTCGAACGTGAACTCAGTTGTCTCAAACAGAGGCAAAAGTGGCACAAGAGCAAAGACAAATGCCCCAACGGCCGCAAACATGGTCTTCGCGAAAAATACGGTGGTACGGCGATTGTAGTTTTCCGTGATTTCGGCAGCCCACGCGTTGTGCGGCACCTCGATCATGGTCCAGCCAAAATAGAAAACAAGACTCCATACAGCGAAATGAATGAGTCCGGAACTTTCCGGGGGCGAAGACACGAACCAGGCGGCAAGCGCCGTAACGACAAAACCAAAAACGAGCCAGGGCTTCCGCGTTCCCCATTCCCTTTTGTATCGGTCAGAAAGAAGACCGATAACCGGGTCAGTAATCGCGTCAAAGATACGCGAAAACAGGACTACAGCGGAAATCGACGCCATGGACAGACCTGCATACTTTGCATACAGACCCGGCACAACGCCAATAAATGGTGCACTGATGAACTGAGATATAAGGGACGGTGCCGCAAGCGCGATCACTGCGAGTATTGTTATTGGCTTCTGACTGCTCACCCGTAGACCTCCTGTGCAACCGCTCTCTTCCCGTCCGCCCTAATCCGGCCACAAGCTACGGCGCTCGACTGATACGTCAGCTGCAGGTTTCCAAAGAAAATTGCACCTTGTCCTGCCAGGAATTCCCACTATTGTTAGCCTCCTTACTTTATGGTCGCAAGAAACTTTTACGGGAGGCACCCATGACCAATATTCCTTATCCTGAAACTGAAGGTCTCGATCCGCGTGTGCAAAACATGATCAATGTCTCGCCAAAGATAAACATCATTAAAGTGATGGCCCACGCGCCGGGAAACATGGAAAGTGTTCTGCGGCTCTCAGACAGCGTGCTTAACCGCGGTACCCTGGACCCCGTAACGCGTCAGGTGGCGCTCATCCGCATGTGCACTGTTGTTGGCTCGAAATACGAGCGCATCCTTCTCGAGAGCGTCTCGCGCGGCGTCGGCCTGACTGAAGAACTGATCCTTTCGGCCCGGCAGGGAAGCTCCTGCGAAACCTTGTCAGAACATCACCGCATGGCAGCCCGGATGGGCGAAGAACTTGCCGCCGGCCCGCGCCCTTCCCCCGAAACGTTCGAGTATTTTCGCCAGAGACTTCCCCTGAGAGAGCTTGTCGAGCTTGTGCAGGCAATCGGCTTTTACCTTATGCAGACCCGTCTGATCGAGACATTTGACATCTCGCCTGAAGATCCTCCGGTTGACCTTTCCAGCCGTCCGGATCCCAACAATGAAGCGCTCAAAGCCTGGCGGGAGGGACGCGGGTGACGAGCCGCGCGACGGCCCAGCCCTGCCCTGTTAGCGGCCTTTAAACAGGGCACCAGCAACGTACAGGACTGCGCCGCCCGCTGCGGCGGAAAGGCCTGCCATGACGGTATTCGCCGGATCGATCAGTCCCAGTAGCGTTCCGCCCTGCCAGGCGGCGACGGCTCCGATGACGCCCAACACGGGCCCAGCCACCGGGCCTGGGTCACGGCGCTTCATCAGAAGCCCTAAAAATTTTGCGACAACGGACCCTGTGACCACGACAATGATCCAGGACAGAGTTGTTGGTTCCATGTTCTACTTGCCTGCTATGAGTGATAAATGGGTTTGAAAGCGGACCTTCGACAGAGCCCCTTCAAACCAACCTTCTCCGCCATGGCGGAGCGGAGGAAGGGACCCGTCGCCCCATTCAGAAGGGTCGATTGGCCTCTTCCGGTACACGCTCCAGATCGTCAATCTGCGCTTCCACCAGCGCCCGCCTGAGCTCTCTGGAAGTCGAGGAATTCTTCCGGACTCATGGAATCCATGAGCTTGAACACTTCAAGATTTAGCTCGAAGGATTCGCCATCCTCACCATGTAGTTCCAGAAAACGCCCATCCTTATTGATCGCTGTCAGGATCACCAGAACGTCGGCAACATTCCCATCGGAAGTCATCGGCGTGTGGGTGGATTTGTAAGGTTCATAAGCCAGCGTACCTTCTGGAATTTCGGTATCATCATACTTCCAGGTGCCCGACAGTGTATAGGCGATCGCCGTGCAGTGATGGGTGTGCATGTGGTGGCGAGTATCGGCGCTGAAGCGTTGTACAAAGACAACCTGCTGAGCTGTTTCATCTACGTGAAGCAGTCTGATTGCATCATCCGGATTTTGAATGAACCGGTACCAGGGCTTGTCATCCATCGCATACAAAAAGCTGCCGTCATCAAGTTTTGCCACAGGTCTGTCCTCCCACTGCTCGTATCAGGTGCCGTCGCATGGACGGTCCGGCATATTAATAAGCCTCCTAACTTTTATTCGCAACGTATTTCCATAGGCAATATGCCCCAGGTCGAAAATTGTGCCCGAAACAGAAAGTTCCAAAGAAGGCGAATCAACGGCTTTCCGGTCGAGCAATGCTTGGCCGGTCCGTCCGTTCCTGCTACGTGGATTTATATCAGCCTGCCGCGCGAGATTTCGGACGCATGGGCTTCGTCTGCGGCTTGGACAGAGCGGGCGCCGCAGCACGCAATCGACGCAGGAGACCGATCAGCTGCATCTTCTCTGCCTTGCTGAGCACCTTCATTGCCTGCGTAATGTTGAGGTAATGGGGTGGATAGACCTGCTCGACCTTCTTGAGCCCTTTCGCCGTCAGGAAGACTGAGATTTTACGCCGATCGTCTTCCCGGCGCTGCCGGATGATCAGCTTTTCCTTTTCCAGAGCGTCCAGCAAGCCGGTTATCGTCGCCCGGGTAACACCCAGCTGCTCGGATATTTCAGCAGGCGTAATCCCCTCATCCGCGCCCAGCACAGCCACGCACCAGAGCGTAACATGACGCCCCATCGTCAAATTGTGGGCTGAAAGGTCCTTGTCCAGCTCGAGCTCCAGGGTCCGGGCCGTCCGCAAAAGCTCGTTCATCGTGAAGATCGCCAGAGCATCCAGTTGCGGATAATCCCGAATTTGCTGGCTGATTTCATCCAGCGCGGGCAGGTCCTTAGGTACCAGAAGGTCACTCATATCGATTTTCTCATTAAATCCGCTGCAATACGCAATTCTTATCGTATTTCTCAGTTAAATGGGAGATTCAGAAATTGCAAATATTTGCCCGCACATATAGTTAGGTAGTAAACTATTATTGGGGTATCCATTGAATACGCATATTCTGAAGGACAAGCTGTTTCTCGCCATTATCAATCTCCTTGGAAAGCCGTTCTTCAGCGGAAGCGCCCAATCTGCGGCCTTCCTGGATCACCTGGATGCCATTTCGCTGGACCTCCCGAAGCTGGAACGAGATGGAAGCTTCATCAAAGTGCCCGCACATGGCCTCGCAGGCTTCATGGAGGCGGGCCTGCGCGTGATTCACGATGCGGGCGCAGATGCCCCAGTCGTTATCTATCACCAGGGTGGCGGCGAAATCCCATTCGACCACACAATCAGCGCGGCCTACCCCTCCGGTTCCTCATCAGGAACGACCGTGATCGCGGTGAAAACCCCCTTCCAGACCACACAGGAAGAATTGCGAGACCGCTTTGTGGATTTCAATAATTACGTCGCGATGATTGCCTGTGTCGTGAAACTGACAGAAGCCCTGCTACAGTCAACGGAACTCACCGGGGCCGCCTGCAAAGTCGTGGCAGGCTACAGCCTTGGCGGCTTTGTCTCCGGACGCCACCACATCATTTACAATACGGCCGATGCCTACATCCCTTTCGTTTCAGGCACAGCTCACGCGGAGATCTTCTTAACGACCGTGAAGGCAGCCGCGAAGGCCCGGCGGAACCCTGAAATGCTACGCTCACGGCTTAACTTTACTGAAGCGTGGAAAAAAGCGGACAACTCAAACGTCTTCCCGGTTCTCGGCCGATATGACCAGCTAAACCGACTGACTGTCCAAGGCCCCTCCTATTGTGGAACCCCATTCGATCTGTGGCCAGGAGGGCATCTTTACGGTGTGCAAAACCCGCAATTGATCCGGCAGAAAATAGAAGCCGTGATTGCAAGGTTCTGCCCCTCACGCGCAAGAGCGTGATCCCAGTTCACGCTGTCTATTCAGGAAGCCCGATGATGACACACCGCGCAATTTCCATTCTCTGCGTCCTGCCGGATCAGTGGCGCGACTACTATCTGGACACATTCAGGGAAAGGCTCCCGCAAGCCCGCTTCTTTGCACCTGAAGACGCGCCCGTACCGGAAGACATTACCTACGCTTTCGTACTTCAGCCACCGCATGGCTATCTCGCACGTTTTCCCAACCTGAAAGCCATCATGCCCGTCGGCGCAGGGGTTGAGCACGTGCTTGCTGATGATGCCCTGCCTGACGTTCCAGTCATACGCATGATACAGCCAGATATGGCGCAAAGAATGAGCGAGTACATCGTACAGCATGCCCTGAATCATCTGCGGCGACTAAGACAAATTCAGGCAGCGCAAGCGAGGTCGGAATGGAAACTGTTCGTCTGTCCGGCCGCAACAGAAGTGACTGTCGGCATCCTCGGTCTCGGCAGGTTAGGCACCCATGCGGCCGGGTATCTTTCCGCGGTCGGCTTCAGGGTACGAGGCTGGTCACGAACACCGAAACCCGATTGCGACTTTCCTGCCTTCGCGGGTCGGTCTGAACTGCCAGCCTTTCTTTCCGAATGCGATGTCCTTGTCAGTCTGTTACCGCTCACACCAGACACGAGCGGCCTTATCGATCAGAATTTCCTCAGCCTACTGACGCCTGGGGCTTCCATTATCAACGCATCAAGAGGCGGCATCATCAGGGACGAAGACCTGATGGCCTCCCTGAATTCCGGACACATTAGCGAAGCCACACTTGACGCGTTCGCTATCGAGCCCCTTCCTGCGTCCCATCCATATTGGTCTCACCCGAAGGTGACCGTGACGCCGCATTGCGCCAGCGCGGCCCTTGCGGAAGCAGTTGCCGATCGGATGCAAGTGATCATCGAAACCATCGAAAGCGGCGGCACACCATCGCCTGTGGTAGACCGGGCATCTGGATATTAATGCTGCTCCTAGTCTAGAAAGACTCTTTGCCAGACATCAATGTCCGATACTCAGGCCTTTCATTCCATGGGACTGCTTGATGTGGAACTTGGTCACAAATCTCCCCGATCCACGCTGCCATAGCATGGCGGCTGGCCCTGATGATGAGTGTTTTTGACCTTCCCGCACGCTGCTGAAGTTCGTTGTGTTCAGAAAATAGCTGGCTGCGTCGGTTATGGCGCAGCCAGCTGAAGGTTCTGAACGAGAGGAACGCTCAGTACTTCGCCGAGAGGCGGATACCATATGTGCGCGGCACGCCGAGCGTGACATTGGTCCCGATCTGGTCCGGCGCCCTGCCGACATCATAGTCTTCGTCCGCAAGGTTTCTTCCCCACAGAGCAACAGACCAGTTTCCGGTCTCAGACTGGATCCCGATGGTCGCATCCAGCAGCGTCGCGGACTTTCCCTGATAAAGCGGGTTGTTGGTCACATCGTAGTACTGCTCACCGCGATAGGTTGCTCCAATCCGCGAGAACAGCCTGTGACTGTTGCCGAGGGACCGCTCATAATTGATTCCCACAGACGAGGTCAGGTTCGGCGCATAGACGAGTTCCTTGCCGTCACAATCCGTCATCGGTGCACAGTCCGGATAGTCTGTGAACTCGGTCTCGTTATAACCAAGGCCGAAATCGATCGAGAGATTGTCGGTCAGTTCGGCATTCAGCTCCAGTTCCGCACCATAGGATTCCGCATCTGCATTGCCCAGGATCTGAACCGTCGACGCCAGAAGCGGCAACGTCCTTTGTGTCTGAAGGTCCTTGTAGTCGATGAAATAGATCGCACCCGCATAGTTAAAGATTCCCAGCCGCCCTTTCGCGCCGATCTCATAATTCCACGAGGTTTCGGGCTCCACGCGCAGGAATTCGACATTGTCGTTGATGCCGTTATTGTTGCCATCGCTGATGCCGAGAATGTTCGCAAAGAATGTCCCGGACTTTGAACCTTGCGCCGCCGAGACATAGATATTGTTCTCATCGTTCACGGAGTAAGTCAGCGCGACGCGAGAGGTCCAGACGTCATTCTCGATCGTATCGGTGTAGGGAAGCGGGGCACCGAAGTCCGGATTTCCCCGGCCGGCAATGAACACAACCCCATCCGGAATGAAGCCCGGCAAACCAGGGATGGCCGTATTGACGAGCGAGTCATAGACGAAATCCTTGCTTTCGCTTGAATACCGGGCGCCAAGATCCAGCGTCAGCCTGTCAGTCAGTTCGATTCCAGCCTGCCCAAAACCGGCAAGCGACGTGGTCTTGAACGTCCAGTTGACGACAGCCGGCACCGTGCCCACGCACGCGGGAGCCTGAAGCGGACAAGGGTCGCCGCCAAAAAATGGAACATCGCCGGCCAGATTACCCGGCGCGCCGAACAGTTGCGCCGTCGGCCCGAACAGCAGCCCGTAGATGCCGTCAATGTCGACATCATACTGGCCGTCGAAGGTCAGCTGCTGATTCAGGTAAAAAGCGCCGGCAACCCAGTCGATGCGATTATCACCAACCGAACTAATCTGGAATTCCTGAGTAAACTCACTGGACTCCTCGACATTCAAACGGTCAACGAAAGACTGACCGGCAACAGCCAGATTCGAATCCAGTTCATGGGTTGTGTAAGAGCGTTGAGAGGTGATCGAACGGGCCGAAACTTTCCCGAACTCCTTGTCGACCGTCAGAGAGTAGCCCCGCATGTCACGGTCTGCCAGCGGCCGGTAGGGCACACTCGTCAGCTCACGATCGATGGGCTCCAGCGCATCATCCTGCCCTCTTTGCTGGGAAAAGTCGTCTTCCTGGTACTCGGCGATCAGGCGCAGGTCCCAGTCAGGTGCTGGCGTCCAGCGCAGCTGCCCGCGCAAGCCCTTGGTATCCCGCGTGTTGACGTCCTCTCCTGTCGCGGCCAGCGTCTCGTAGCCGTCGCGCTCGACGCTGATGGCCGAAAGGCTGGCATAGAACTTGTCTTTCACCAGCGGGCCGCGGACATATCCCTTGAGCAGCGTGTGATCATAATTTCCGTACTCCGCCGTCGCGCTTGCCTCGAACTCGTTGCCCGGCTTTGTGGTGAACACATTGATCACCCCGGCGGCTGTGTTGCGGCCATAGAGCGTACCCTGCGGACCACGAAGCACTTCAATGCGCTCGATGTCAGCAAGATCGAATGTCAGTCCTGCCACACCCGCGAGCGAGACGCCGTCGACAACCACGCCAACAGCCGACTCTGAGCCAGCAAAACGGGTATCGGACGAGATGCCCCGGATGATAATACGCTGGTTGCGCTGCGACTGAACCTCCTCGAACTGCATGTTCGGTACGGAGCTGGCGATTTGTGTGTAGTCGGTTATCCCACGCTCTTCGAGCTGCTTGGCGCCGAAGGCTGTAACGGCAACCGGAACATCTACGAGATCCTGCTCCCGGCGCTGTGCCGTAACCCGGACGACGTCCATACGCGATGTTTCTTCCGATTCGGCGACCGGGGCGTCGTCAGCGGTTTGCGCTGACGCGATCAGGCCCCACCCCGATATCCCCAAGGCTGTTGCAGCAAGCAGCCGCCAGCCGAGGCGAGCCTTTGTGGTTCGTTTCATACTCTATCCTCCCATTTATTATTATCCTTATAGTTTGGTTCCTTATTATTATTTGTCAATCTGTCCGATTGGGTCAGATCATTTTTTTAATGAGGCTGTTGCGAGGGATATCGCCTGTGAGGAAGAGCGCCAGTTATCCGAAACGGAACAATCCGCTCGAATGGGAAGGACCCCACCCGCTCAATCCGAAACCAGGGAAGATGTGGATCAGGGCTGGACCACGGCTGCGCTTGCCATGTCAGCAAAGTCGTAGAGCGTATCCCACTCACGTGTTCGCTCATTCGGCCAATACTGAGAAAGTATCACTGCAGATATATCGCGGCTTGGACTCACAAAGGCAAACGTATCGGTGGCACCCGCCCAGAAATAATCGCCTGGCGCAAGTAGAGACTGGATGCCTCGATCCTCACTGACAACGCCAAAACCAAGCCCGAAGCCCGCTCCCATCATGTTGAGTTCCAGGCGGATAGGCCCCATGGCCTCGGGCAATGCGTTCCGTGTCATCGCTTCGACCGACGCCTGCGACAGGAATTGCTCACCATTTACCTCACCGCGGCGGCGCATCATTTCAAGGAAGTTCATGTAGTCGCCGGCGGTCGAGATGAGTCCACCACCGGACATGGGAAACCGCATCTTATCGATCGCAGCATCCTCGAAGGGCTGAAGCTTGCCATCGGCGTCTGAGATGTAGAGGGTCGCGAGATTGGACCGGTCAATGCCTGCACGATTGTAATAAGTATGCGTCATCCCGAGCGGTGAGAGCACCAGTTCCTCCAGTGCATCTTCGACGGATTTGCCCGTTCTCACTTCAATTATTCGACCCAGCACGTCGAGGCTAAAGCTGTATCCCCAGCCCTCTCCTGGCTGGAAGACAAGCGGCAGACTGGCGATCCATTTGCTCGCGTCGGCGAGCGATTCCTGCTCGAAAAACTCTGCATAGCGCTTGGCATAGACCACATTCGCAGGAAGCTCAGCCTGTCCCGAAGCGCCGAGGCCGGCCGTGTGCGTCAACAAATCGTAGATCGTGATCGCACGCTTTGCAGGCTCGGTCTGGAGTGTACCATCTTCGGCAAGCCCGACACCTACTTCCATCTGCGCGAACTCCGGCAGGTAACGAACGACCGGGTCTGTCAGCCTCAGGTCGCCCCGCTCTACTAAACGCATGACCGCAGCCGACACGACAGGCTTTGTCAGGCTGGCGATACGGAATTCCGTATCAAGCGCCATCGGCGCGCCAGCCGATATATCGCGCATTCCAAACGCCTTCACATACTCACCCCCTGTGCCATTCCGGATGATAACGACATATCCGGCGCGTGATTGTGCTGCCGAATTTGCTTCGAGATGTTCGCTTATTCTGGAGAGTTGAACGGGGTCTAGTCGGCTGGTCTCTGGCTGTTCCGACATGTCGCTACTGACCATCTGGCACCCTGTCAGAATTCCGGCAACGACCAAGCCGAAAGCCGGGATCATGACTCCCCTAAAAAATCCAAACACAGAATTCCGCTCCCGCACATTACAAGCGCACTATGTCACGCTCGGGAGCATTTAGTTAGCCTACTAATTTTATGCCTTCAACCCCCAAAGCATCCCCGAAAAAGAACAGGCTTTATGAGATGAGGCGGTTCCAGATCTGCTCATCTGTTTCAAGAACGAACGGCAGACCTGCAAATTCGGAGAGACTGCTCATCCCGCCAAAAGCGATAGATAGCGGCCTTCGCCCTGTATGCTCGGATTTTCCAGAAATTTGTTCCAGGCCACTGAGAGTGGCGTGGCCAAGCAGCGCGCTCCCAGTGCGGCCTGATCAGGCTTCTGGTTGTGCTACAGTAATTTCCAGGCCCTCAAATTCCGGCACGACCTCGATCTGACAGCTGAGGCGTGAATTTGGCCGAGCGTTCAGCAAACCGCTGATCAACTCGATCTCTGCTTCATCCGCATCCTTCAATGCCACCTTTGACGGTCCGTCCACATATATGTGGCACGTCGCACAGGAGAGGTATCCACTGTCCGTCAAACTGAAAGTGATGACCAATTTTCAGGTATGTCTGTCCGGTTGCCTTCCGAGACAGTGAAGCAATTCCGATAATCAGGAACCGGGAACAAGTTCATGACCCTGCCGAGAGAGGTGACGGGGCCATGAACCCGGGATAGAAGCCCGCTCGTCAAGCGCTTGCGTTCCCACCCAGCCTGACAAGTGACATTTTACTAGCTTTTGCACGAGTGCCCCCGCTATCCCCTGAACAGGGGGCGCAGCTTTTGCGGAAGTGTGGCAGCGGGAAATATCCTGGTGTCGCCAGAAGCCAGCAAAGCGACGCACAAACCAGTTCTGGAGGTGACAGGGGCTACGGACAGGTTAGACGTTTGTGATCATGATGGGTCCAAAAAAATGATAGCCACTAGACTTTTGCTCCTGGCGCCACTGATGCGACTTGTCCTTCTGTCAGTGGCAGGCCTCGTCCTTTTCATGGGAATGGTTCTGGTCGCTCTGCAACCAGAGACCGGCTGGAACTGGTCGCCAGAGTATTGGCGCCCACTGGAGAAGATACATCCTGCCATTTGGGCATCGCTTTGCACAGGACTTCTCGCCTGGCTTATTTCGTCCTGGGTCTGGGCGCTGAAGCCCATGAATCTTCCCGCAATTTTGTTTGCGGCAAGCGGCGTCGCCACATTGGCGTTCTGTTTTTCCTCTTTCGCTCCGTGGATTTCACTCCCCATGACAGAGAAGACGGTCGCATCGATATGGGCCGTGAACATGTTGGGGGCTTCAGCCTTTGGCATCATTATGACCTGCCTTTTCCTGGTCTATCCTTCGCGCCAAACTCACTGGAAGCCGCTATCTGCTTTGACCGTCTTCGGTTTTGGTGGATGGACCTTGCTGCGCACCTTCGGCCCCTTTCAGGATTTCGCAGAAGTCCAGCGCATTACCACGTTTGAAATGCTCGCGATCGTCGGCGCCGTGATCTGGCAGGTCCGGTCTTCTGCCAGCGATCCACGAAAGCAAGCGATTGCAATCTGGCTCGGCGCATCCACCCTGCTCGGCGCGGGTGCATTTATTGCAACCGTGGCCGCCCCGTTAACGCTCGGTTTCGGCCCGCTGATGCTTGAAAATTACGCGTTCAGCTTCTTCCTGATCATCTATATCGGCCTTGCGGTTGGACTTATGCGCTATCGATTGTTTGACCTGGGATCATGGGCATACCGGTTGGTATTCTACGCGTCGGCTGCGCTAGCGTTGATACTTCTGGATATAGCGTTGGTCAGTCTGTTCACCTTCGACCCCGGCCAGGCGCTCGGGCTTTCGCTATTGTTCGTCGCTTTTGCTTATTTGCCGATGCGCGACATCCTTTGGCGACGAATTGTTCAGCGGCGCCCCGCCAATGACGATGATTTGTTTCATCTTGTCCTGGATGCTGCTTTGAAGCCGACTGAACAGGAACGGGCCGCCGGTTGGAAAGCGTTGCTCTACAATCACTTCCATCCTCTTGAACTGACCGAAGCCGAAGCGACTATCGCTGAACCGATAATCGGCAACGAAGGCATCAGCCTGAGCATTCCGGGCATCGCGGGCGTTCCGTCTCTCCAGCTCATGCACGCCAATAACGGTCGCGCACTCTTCACCCCTCGCGATGCAGCTGTTGTGACACATCTGGTCCAGTTGATGCAGCATGCCGAGACCAGCCGGTCTGCTTATGATCGGGGCGTCTCGGCGGAACGATTGCGGATCGCTCGGGATATCCATGACAATATCGGCGCCCAGCTTATGCGCGCACTGCACTCTGCGAAAACCGACCGGAAAGATGCTATGATCCGCGACACTCTGGCGGACCTGCGGGATGTTATCAACAATGCTCAAAGCCCTATTCTTCCAATGGACGAGATCCTTGCTGATCTTCGCGCAGAGACAGCTGAGCGCCTCGAACCCCACAGTATATCTCTTCGCTGGAACCTGCAGGCAGATGCCGGCATTCAGCTCGCACCGTCTACGGTCCACGCACTTCGTTCTCTGGTCCGTGAGGCAGCAAGCAACACAATCAAGCATGCGGGGGCGACGCGCCTTGATGTACGCCTACGAATTACTCCAAATCAGGTCGAGGTCGAGGTCGAAGATGACGGATCGGGCTTTGACATAGCGACCGTCAAACTTGGACAAGGACTTGCCAACATGAAAGCTCGCGTGGAAGGCATCGGCGGCGCGTTCAAGCTCGTCCGGGGGACGAGTGGCGCACAACTGGAGGCATATTTTCCGCATGAGGCCCCAGCATCATGAAATCAATTCTTGTCGTCGAGGACATTGCTGAAACACGCCTATGGCTGCGCAACGCGGCTGAAGCAGCTTTTCCAGATTGTGAAATCCGTGAAACAACAAATGTTCGAGAAGCTGTCTATGCTGTGAAGGGCCATAAATTCGACATTGCGATTGTCGATCTCGGTCTGCCAGACGGTTCCGGAATTGATATTATCTCTGCGCTCTCGGCTAGTCGCCCAGAGACAACGATCGTCGTAGCAACTGTCATGGGGGATGATGCGTCCGTTATTGCTGCTCTGTCGCAGGGAGCGCAGGGATACCTGCTCAAGGACTCACCTATTGACGTTTTCGTCCGGCAGCTGAATCTGATTGAACAGGGCCTGCCTGCCCTCTCGCCGTCAATCGCCCGCCGTATTGTTGAGCACTTTCGCAAAACAGCCATAATACATGACGAAGGTAGCGACCTGACTCCCCGTGAGCGGGATGTTTTAGGCTTGATTGGCCGGGGCCTGCGAAACGCAGATACCGCAAATGCGCTTGGCCTCAGCGAAAGCACCGTCGCAAGTCATATTAAATCGATCTATGCAAAGCTTGGTATTTCCAGCCGGGCTGAAGCCGCGCTCCAGGCTGCAAGGATGGGCCTCACTCAGTCCTGATCAACTGACTTTTGTTGCGCATTTTCGGAAACCCAAACGCGGCGCCAGAAAATGGCTGGCAGGGCGACCAACCTGCCGGCCATTCATATCAATCAAGTGACGAAGCGCGCTTTTATTGACCAGCCCACAACGCTACTGGCAAACGGTTGCACTCGTATTGCTGCCTTTCATGGTGCAGTGAGCCCAGCGGTATTTTTCGCGGGTTTCAGCTGAAATCTGCGAGGCGCTCTTCATCGGTGCGGGCTTGAAAGACGAACTGCCACTGGAATAGCTCGGGGCGCTGGTGCCATAGAGTTCACGCCACCGAGCGTCGGCCATGCCTGGTGCATTCGTGCCGGTTCCGAATGTGCCTTCGAGTCCGGTTCCACGCGCGGCCAGTTCTGCATCAGCCGCCGCGCGGACAGGGCCGGTCGGGAACCAAAGTGCGGCAGCGTAGAGGTCGTTCGTGGAAATGTCGCTCATCCGGCCGGCAGACCGCGTTGCCAGGATAGCTTTTTCAGCGAGGTCTTTTGATCCAGCCGAATTGATCGCGGCACTGACGGCATCACCGTAACGGCCTTGGGATAGGGGTGTATCGACCATCTGCCGATAGGCAGCCATTTTTGCTTCGTATTCAGCCATTTCGCGGTTGTAGGTTTCCCAGTCTGTCGCAGTCTGGCATGCGTCGGCGTGACCGAAATCGCAGGCACGCCGCATATAAAGCGCTCCGAGTTCATATTCTTCTATGCTGAGATAGACGCCACCGACATTACGGCAATGCGCTCCGGCTTTCTGCTCGTCACAACGGATCATCGAATAGGTGAGACCCTTCTCCGCATCGAATGTGGCTGCATCCGGATCGGCATAGAGGCGGGCGGCGACGTCGCATCCCATCATATCGTGAAATTGGTTGCAGGCTTCTTCTGCGAACCAGCCGGCTGTCGGCATATCTATCAGAGAGGGGTACTCGCCCTTCTTTCCATCCCACGACCAGTCGAGTCCCCAGTAGCAAGGGTTTTCGACGCCTGCCGCGCAACCGGCCTTTGCAACCTCAACAGCCTTTTGGAGATCAAATGCTGGAGACGTATCGCTGATGCGATGGCCGATGGCCCGGCTGCAACCGTCGACATGTCCCATGCCACAGGCACGCTCCAGGTAATCAACCCCCTTAAAGACATCCTTTTCGAGGTTGCCTTCTCCGAGACTGACCAGGATACCGCTTGTTGAACAGCCATCCGGCACGCCCATGTCGCAGGCCTTTAGAAAATACGTCACAGCTTTCTGCTTGTCTTCGGCGACGCCGGAGCCTTGGGCATATTCCGCACCTGTGTAGAAGCAGGCTTCCGCGTCTCCCGTGTTGCAAGCATTCTCGGAAGCCGAAACTTGCGCGGAAGCAAGTGACCCAAAACCCAGCCAAATTCCCAGCACAAGCCACTTTCTGAACATGTAATTCTCCAGTCATTACAATTCTTGGAGAAATCACATGAACGAGTGTGTTGCGCCTCCCCTGTTCAGGTGAGAGGCCGCTAAAACATACAAGTCGTGCTGTATGGCGAATTCGGGTCACTCTCCAAGTTTTGCGGACCATTGGATTTCAGCATGCAGAGCACCCAAGATACGTGGCGTGCCCTTTAGGGGTGATTAGTTTAATGAACCCCACGCTGCAGCAAATATATCAACCGCCCGCATATCCTCTCCCTGTTCTGCCAGCTCGACTGCCGTAATCGCACCAACCACCAGGACCGGCGCAATCGTGTTGGAGAAGAGATAGGGCCTTGAAGCATGGCGTAGCAGCTCCACGATTTCCCGCCGGCCCGATGTATAGCTCCCACAAATTTGTTCTTGATTTGTTCCAGCGTCTGTGCTTCTCTTATAGCGCGCTTCAACTATGTGACTCTCAGTGCCAAACAATCCGAACACACCTCCATTGGCGGCATGCACACGACCAACGCACAGCTTATTCTTTGCCATCATGGTACCCCTCATGGATGCGCAGAGAATTTCGAGACTTTTTAACGACCTCCGAACACGCCATCCTATTCGGAAACCTAAGATCTCCAACAATAGGCTGCACGTATCTCTTTTTCATATAATTGCTGCGGACTCGTTGCCCGAAAAGATCGTACAAACCTCACTGCTCACTGGAGACGCGATGCGCTTTGTCGAGTTTGACCTAACGCTGAGCAGACTTCTGACTTTTCGTAACAGTCAGGAAGAGAAGCCTTTAGTTCTGGCAGCTGACGCAGCCTCCTCTCGCACTGCTAACGACCTCGTAAACCGCATCAGGCAAACATTCTCAATTCTGTCGGGGCTCCCGTCTGGCAGAACAGCACCAGTCAATCCTCACGTAACACTGGTCTGGGATCGCCTGCACGTACCCGAACAGCCAATTCCCCAAATCACACTGCCCGTTCGGGAAGTCACGCTGGTTCACAGCCACATCGGAAAATCCAGATACGACATTCTTGGAAGTTGGCGGCTCGTTCCAAGATAGCGCAAAGAATTGAACCATAACTACCTATTAAGGGCCCTGCGGATGCGCGCATAAAACTGGTGCTGTCATGCGAATGGATCAAAGCGAACTTCTGGAGACTTCGCATTATCGGAAATGAGACATCGCCCTCTCTCGTCGGCGGACAGGAAAGACAATGACAAAGGCTGCCGCCACTAGGCGCTTCGACCGATATATCCCATGCTGGTGGCAACGCGCACAGCCTGCGCCCGTCCGGAAACCCCCAGCTTGCGCCCTGCATTGGTGAGGTGAAACCGGACAGTTGGAACTGATACGCTCATGATTTTTCCTATCTCGCTGTCGGTCTTGCCCAGCGCCGCCCATTTCAGGCACTGGATTTCACGGCGCGTGAGATCCACAATGTCGGGTGATATATCCAAAGAAACATTTTCTCTGTAGGCGGACAGGAATTTCAGGGTCAGCAGGTGCATGCCGGGCGCATGAGCGGCAAAGGTGGCAGCAATATCTGCCACAGCCCCATCTGTAGCCCAGACGATCGCACCCAGGATGCCGTACGGCATGTAACAAGGACAGATAATCGCGCTGGCCACACCGAACGACTCGTAGTCGGCATTCTCATTAAATACTTCGAGCGCGCGGTTCGGCCGCCAGCTCTTCAGCACGTCTCCATCAAAATAGAATGGTTCCGCGCAAATGCGGGCGGCCTGGATGAAGCCCGACCGGAGCGCGAATGTCCTGTCATTCCAATAATGAAGGTCCGGATCGAACCAACTGAACAGGCTTTCCGCATAGGGTTTGCCATCTGAGCCGCACATCGGCGCCGGATCACTCACATCGGCTGATGCAGCTATATAAGGAAGTCCCGCACGTTTCCCTGCTGCGACAACTTCGAGTGCCTGCGCATGCAGGTCGGTTTCGGTCTCTTCTGAATCGGTGTCAGAGGGCGATGAAGGTTTCATACCTATCGGATGTGCTAGCTTGAGGCCCGTACTGCGCTATCATTAGTGTGCATAAAGGGCGGAAGGTGCGCGATGAATTTGAGCTTGTCAGAAAAAGATATCGCTTTCAGGGAGGAAGTGCGAGCTTTCCTTCGCGACAAGCTGAGCCCGGAACTTGTTGCGGCTGGCCGGAAAGCCACAAGTGTATTTGTCGAACCCGAATACACGCTTGCCTGGCAGAAGAAGCTGCACGCGCGCGGATGGGCCGCCCCGCACTGGCCGGAAGCTTATGGCGGGCCGGGCTGGAGCGAGATGCAGCGCTATATTTTCGCTTCGGAATGCGCTATTGCCGGCGCCCCGCCGCTTGCTCCGATGGGGCTCAACATGGTCGGTCCCTGCATCATCGGATACGGCACCCCGGAACAGAAGGCCTTTTATCTTCCGCGCATTCTGGCGGGTGAAGATTACTGGTGCCAGGGGTATTCCGAACCGCAATCCGGATCGGATCTGGCCTCGCTTTCACTGAAGGCCGATCGTGACGGCGACGACTATATTCTCAATGGCTCCAAGATCTGGACGACCCACGCGCATCATGCCAATCGCATGTTCTGCCTCGTAAGGACGCGGTTCGATGGTAAGCCTCAGGAAGGGATCACCTTCCTCCTGCTTGAAATGAATACACCGGGCATACAGGTCGATCCGATCATAACCCTCGCCGGCGAGCACGAGCTGAACCAGGTCTTCTTCGACAACGTTCGCGTTCCGGTTTCCAACAGGCTGGGGGAGGAAAATGACGGCTGGACGGTTGCCAAATACCTGTTGGAATTTGAGCGCAGCGGCGGTTCCTCTGCCGGTCTTGAGGCCGCGCTCGAGCGCTTGCGCACGCTCATTATGGACAGTGGCAACGAGGACGCAGGGCTGCGCGCCAGACTCGAAGCAGCATCCATTCTGCTTGAGGCAATCAGCACAACGGAGCAACGGATCGTCGCCTCGCTCAGTGCTGGTCGACCACCGGGGCCGGCCGCGTCCATGCTGAAAGTCCAGAGAACCGAAATGATGCAGCGGATCGATGAACTTGCCGTTGAGGCATCCGGCCAGTTTGCGAATGTCTACGAACCGGCAACCTGGTATCCGGAATCCAACGCCAGTCCGGTTGGGCCGGAAGCGCTTACAGTCGCAACCGCGAAATATCTCAACAATCGTGCGGGTTCGATTTATGGCGGGTCGAACGAAGTACAAAGAAACATCATGGCAAAGGCCGTTCTCGGGCTCTGAACACACCTCCCCTATCAACCTTGACAGCTTGTCGGCATAGGCTGTTTCCGGGGAACCTCTCGTCAAGTCTCAACAAATGAGACAATGGGAGGAAATCGTGAAAAACCGTTCTGCAGTATTGAAATCACTATGCGTAGGTGTCTCTCTGACGGCCCTCGGCGCAGGTCTGCCTGCGCTTGCACAGGGCGCAGACATCGCGTCCACAGAAGCCGCTGACAGCAGCCAAAACTCCCTGAAGCTTGGCTCCATCACGGTGACGGCCCAGCGGCGTGAAGAATCGGCGAATGACGTGCCGATGTCGATCCAGGCCTTTGGCGGAGAGCAACTCGATACACTCCGGGTCAACAAGGTTGATGATCTCCAGGCCCTCGTGCCCAGCTTTTCCGTGTCCCAGAGCTACCAGGGCGTGCCAACCTACACGCTTCGCGGAATCGGCTTCAACACGATCAACGTTTCCGCCACTTCGACCGTCGGCACCTATGTCGACGAAGTTGCCTATCCTTATCCGTTCATGAACTCCGGTCCGATGTTCGACATCGAGCGTATCGAGGTCCTGAAAGGCCCGCAGGGGACCTTGTTTGGCCGCAACACGACGGCCGGCCTGATCAACGTCGTGACCAACAAGCCCAAGGACGAATTCCAGGCGAGCATGTCCGCAGATGTCGGCAACTACGACACTTGGAACCTCGAAGGCATGGTCAACCTTCCGATCGCCAAGAATGTGCAGGCCCGCTTCGCGATCCGCAGCGAAAACAGCGACAAGGGCTGGCAGAAATCGATCTCCCGCGGCGAGGATCGCGGCACGGTCGACAAGCTCGGCTACCGCGCGGCTCTGGCCATCCAGCCGACGGATCAGCTGAACATAGACCTGTCCTATAATGGCTGGGTCAACAAGTCTGACACAATCGCCGGGCAAGGTATCGCATTCACTCCACCGACCGATCCCGCGAATGCAACAACGACATCGGCGTTCAATGAGCCCGGGCTGGCGAATTTCCTCGCCAACAACTTCCCGACCAGCGGCGAGCAAGCAGACTGGGCGCCCTCTTATCTCCGTTCCATGGATATCGGCGCCGGACAGGGCATTAAAGGCCCGACCGAGGAAGACTCGAAGTTCCACGCCATCAAACTCGGCGTGGATTATACTTTCGACAATGACATGCGCCTCGTCTCTCTGACCGGCTACAACAAGCTGGAACGGGACGCCATCCTCGACTGGTCGGGTGTGCCCTACCAAATCCTGCTGCAGGACGTCAGTGGCGAGATCAAATCATTCAGCCAGGAACTCCGTCTCGAAGGCAAGAACGGGATCGCAAACTGGCTGGTCGGCGGCTATTACGGCAAGGACGAGGCGGTTGACGGCAACCGCACCATGCTGCGCGATAACGCAAACTCCAACTTTGTCAGCTATGCGAGCTATCTGCTGACCGTCGACCCGACGCTGCTCGGGTTCCCGGCGAGCACTGCGGGCCTGGTATCTGTCGTCAATGTTGATCCGGAAACGGGACAACCCTATTCGGATCCGGACCTGCTCAATTCATTCCAAACCTATTATGACACCGGCGACTTCGAGTCGCGGACGTGGAGCATTTTTGCGAATGCTGATTGGGAGTTCTCTCCGGAGTTCTCCCTCACGACCGGCATTCGTTACACGGATGACAGTCAGAAATATGTCGGCTGCTCCGGTGACGTGAACGGGTCGATGCAGCCCAACGTCAATGTGTTCAACCGCGTCTTCTTCACAGCGCTTTACGGGCTCTCAGCACCGCCTGCTACGCTCCCGGAGAACGGCTGTAATACCTATGATGTGACCACCAACTCTTTCGGCCCGGTCAAGTCGGATACGAAGGAAGACAACGTGTCGTGGCGGGTTGTCGCCAACTGGACACCGGATTCCCTTCCGAACACGCTGCTGTTTGCGTCCGTTTCGCAAGGCTACAAGTCCGCTTCGACGCCTGTGAACGCAGCTTCGAAGTCCGAACAGAACGCACCTGCCACGCAGGAAGACCTGCTCGCTTATGAAGTCGGCGTGAAGGCCGGGCTCTTTAACCAGCGCATGCAGGCCAACGCGTCGCTGTTTTATTACGACTATACCGACAAGCAGGTGTCATCCTTCTTCCCCGATCCGATCTACAGGGCCCTCGCCCGGCTTCAAAACGCCCCGGAGGGGGAGGCTTACGGTCTGGATGCGGACGTGACATGGCTCCTGAGCCGGGAACTGACGGCCATCGGCGGCCTGACCCTGCTGCATACCGAGTTCGGCGACTTCCCGACCACGGATGCGGCCGGATTGCCGACCAATATCCAGGGAGACCCCTTCCTCTATAGTCCGGAAACTACGGCAAGCCTGACATTGGTCTACGATAAGCCGATTACCACGAACCTCGGCTTGCGCGGGGCCCTCAGCGGTCGCTGGCAGAGCGATTCGACGGCAGGTGACCCTGACAATCGGAATTATGATATCGACTCCTACGGCCTGCTTAACGGCAGCATAGGCGTCTATTCGCTGAATGATACCTGGGAGTTCTCCATCTGGGGCAAGAACCTGACCGACGAGTATTACTGGCAACAGATCACATCCAACGCCAACGTCATCCTGCGGTTCGCCGGACAGCCCAGAACCTACGGGGCAACATTGAGCTACAAATTCTAGCCCCCTCCCCTCGACGAGCTGCGCTTCCCGTGAAACCGGAAGCGCAGCTTATTTTATTATTTGCGGGGGGCCCCCGACGTGCCGCATTTAAACGAGAGGCCCGCTGTGCATGTTATTTTATTCAGGTATCCATAAGTCCCGAATGTCCTTCCAGGAACAGCCGACGAGATCCGGAGAAAGCGAATGAGCGCCTCAGAAGCCCTTACAAAAGCAGATTTCGATCAGATGCCCACATTGGGCGATATCGCAAGGTTCCATGCGCGTGAGCGGCCGGAGGCGGTTGCACTCAGCTTCGAAGGGCGGGACACGAGCTTCAGACAGTTCGACCGGAACACGAACAAGGTCGCCAATGCCCTCATCGCGTCCGGTGTGAAAAAGGGCGAACGCGTCGCCTATGTCGGCAAGAACAGTGATCAATACTTCGAACTTCTCTTCGGTGCAGCGAAGATGGGCGGCGTGACATTGCCCATCGGGTGGCGTCTGGCACCGGCAGAAATGGCATATATCATTCAGGACGGGCAAGGCTCCCTTCTGTTTGTCGGGCCGGAAGTGGCAGAGCAGGCAAAAGCCGCGCTGTCCGAACTGGAAAACCCACCGCAGGTCATATTCATGGAAACGGATGGGCCTGACGGCTTTGCCGGCTGGCGTGACGGCCAAACCGATGCAGACCCCGACATCGATATCCCCCCGGACAATGTTGCCCTGCAATTGTACACATCCGGAACAACCGGTCGGCCCAAGGGCGCCATGCTCAGCCATGACAATCTCCTTGGCGGCCGCCGCGAAGCTGCTGAAGCGGACCTGCCCTGGAACCAGTGGGGGCCGGACGATGTCAGCCTTGTCGCCATGCCCGTGGGTCATATCGGGGGCACGGGATGGGGCATTGTTGGGCTCTACAACGGTGCTAAGGGCATCGTTGCGCGCGAGTTCGACCCTTTCCGTGTACTGGATTTCATCGAAAAGGACGGAGCCTCGAAGATGTTTATGGTGCCGGCGGCGCTGCAGATTGTCGTGCGTCAGCCGAATGCCCGCAACGTCGACTATTCGCGGCTGAAATACATCCTTTATGGCGCCTCACCGATACCGCTCGACCTGCTTCGCGAGTGCATGGAGGTGTTTGGCTGCGGTTTCTGCCAGCAATACGGCATGACTGAGACGTGCGGAACGATCGTCTACCTTCCGCCTGAAGATCATGACCCGAACGGCAACCAGCGCATGCGTGCTGCCGGCATCCCCATGCCGGGCGTGGAGATTCGTATCGAGGACAGCGAGGGCAACGTGCTGCCGCCCAACACGGTGGGCGAAGTCGTGACGCGCTCGCGCGCCAACATGAAGGGTTATTGGAACCTGGATGAGGCGACGCGCAGCACGATTGCAGAGGATGGCTGGCTCCACACTGGCGATGCTGGCTACCTGGACGAAGACGGCTACCTCTACATCCACGACCGGGTCAAAGACATGATCATCTCCGGCGGCGAGAATATTTACCCTGCCGAAGTGGAAAATGCCGTCTATGGCCATCCGGACGTGGCCGAAGTAGCCATTATCGGTGTGCCGGACGACAAGTGGGGCGAGGCCGCCAAGGCCGTCGTTGCCCTGAAGCCCGGCGCCCGGCCGGATGCAGACTCCATTCTGTCTTTCGCCCGCTCCAGGATTGCCGGCTTCAAGGCACCCAAGAGCGTGGACTTCGTCGAAGCCCTGCCGCGCAACGCCTCCGGAAAGATCCTGAAAAAGGACCTGCGCGCACCTTACTGGCAGGGCAAAGACCGAGCCGTGAATTAGCTGATACGCCAGGAAGCGCGGCGACCTCTCCCTGCCTCCTTTCAAGGCTCGATTCGAGATCAAACAGGCACAACAATGACATACAACAGCGGCAGCAAGGGGGCAGTTTCACCAAGTTACCAACGGACTGATGAACGGCCGTGACAATCCAAACCGGTCGTTCATGCCGACTGAGCCTTCAGGCGTGATCTCGCGGAAAGCATTCATTCAACCAAGCTGAACCGATAGGCCGTTGAGCGTTACATCGTTTCGGGAGAATACTCCGCCGCACCTGAGCCGACCGTTGATAGCTCCGACTGGTAAACCGACATTTTTGATTGAAGAAGGTTCTTGCCGGACGGATTGGAAGCACCATTCAGGCAAAGAGCATAACCAATGCCGACCGTTGGCGTGAGTGCCGAAGTCGACAGACTTCCCACCACCCAAGACAGAAGTGCACCTCCCGAAATTTGCGCCATTGCCTGAACGATCAGTTCGATCGGAACATCTTTGGAAAGAAACCCGTCGCGCGCAGCGTTTCCCAGCAAGCCTAGCCATATTGCACGCGTCTGGGCGAGCCGTTCCGGCGTTGCAAGCCCAGTATCGTCATGTCCGGACGTGCTAAGCAGGGCGCGCCAAAGCGTGCGGTAAAAGTCCGGGTCGCTCGTGTAATAGCCAAAGGCGAGTTCGTGCGCCCCAAAGATTCTGTCGATACTGTTTCCGGCATTAAGTTTGCGAAAACGCTTGGCGAAGTCACGTTCGTCTTCCAGCACTGCGAGAACGACAGCGCGTTTCGATCCGAACAAATTATAGGGTGTCGACAGGCTCACTTCAGCCCGTTGTGCCAGCGTGCGCATGGAGAGATCAGTGTCACCCGTCTCGCGGATTAGATCGCGGGCGGCCCGCACGATCCGGCGCCGGCGTTCAGCCTTGGCCTGTTCGCGTTTGCTGACATCTTCTGTCATCATTTCCCCTAGGTGCTGACGGTCATGCTGCAGGCTTCGCCTCGACTGCTTCGAGACGTAAATCAGACAGGTGATCGATCTCAAGGGCGCGCATCAGTTCCGTTCGGTCAGGCCCGGGCTCTGGCGGATAGGCCGCCACATTGCGCTTCTTGCCGCGCGCCCAATAGTAGAGCACCCGGCTGAAATTCTTTGGCTTGCCCAGCCATTTGTTGGGATGCTCCAGCATGTGAAAGCCGCGCATCGCCTGGCGCAGAAGGTCTACATCAGAGCGGATGGCGATCCGCACACCATCTTCGAAAAAACTTTCGATGATCCGCCCTCGCCAGCTCTTCTTATAGCCTGGCGTGAGGGCCGCTTCAGCGCGCTTGATGGCGGAGCGATCTTGCGCGCGTTGGTTTATGTAATAGGGCCGAAGTTCATTGCGCAGGCGCTTGTTATAGATGATCTGGCGGGTTTCAGGATCACTCGTCTCGTCAAACGTCTCACGCAGCAATTCTGCGCTGACCGCTGCAAAGGAGCAACCCCGCCCATAAAGCGGATTGGTTCGCACCAGCGTATCGCCCAAGGGGTAGTAGTTGAGAACCGTCGGCTTGCCATCGGTTACGACATCACGCCAACGACTGTGCAGGTCACCCATGCCATGTACTTTGCCGCGCGGCTCAGCGCGTTCCGAATTGGTCCAGGGGTAAAGACCCGGCAGCTGTAGGGTGATGCCGTGAAATATGTCCGGATTCATGATCGCTTTGCGAAGCTCTGTCTCCACCTCGGGCACGGATATGGTAATCGAGAAGCAGCCATTGTCGCCCGGAAACACACCGAACTTGATGTAGCCGAGATCACCGCTAGCTGGTGGGTTTTTGGTGCGGTCAGGTTCTTCCATGCCAGGAAGCAGGCGATAGTGGCGCGTGAAATAGAGGATGCCCGCCGACTCGCTTTCTTCGGTGATGGCTGCACCTTCTTCCATCAGCTGTTCGATCAGAAAACCGGACTTGCCACTGGCATCGACAATCGTCTTCGTCGTAAGTTCAACAGGTACGTCTTCCTGTTCGCCGGACACGCCAATTACTTCGACCACTCCGTTTGCTACCGGCCTTGTACTCAGTTTACGGACGAAGAAGCCGGATCGGATCGTGACATTCTCCAGCCTTTCGACATAGCGGCGAATGGCAAGCTCAAGGGTCGTGCGACGACTGGTGATAATGGTGAGATCGGAATCTTCCGGAAGCGGCTGGTAATGAGCGCGCTGGATATCAGACAACATCATGTCGAAGGTGAGATCCCGCGCCCCCATCGCTTTCAAATCGTCGAGCAGTTCTGGATGGTGCTGTTTGATGATGTTTCTCAGCCGCGCGAGAAAAGCGTGACTCTGGCGGACATGGCCCGCGCCGCGCCTGTGCCAGTTAAGAAATACGACATCCGGATCTTCCGCCGGCGGCGGCTGATCGCGCTCAAGAAGCGTAATCTGCCGTCCGGTCGGCGCAAGTGAGAGCGCAGTACAAAGGCCACCGATTCCGGCTCCGACGACCAGCACATCTTCGCTCATCCATCGACCTCCTTCAGGAAGCGAAGGATGATTTCGTTGGTCTTCTCCGGCGCTTCCTGCTGAGTCCAGTGGCCAATCCCGGGGATCAGCTCATTAATGCGGAGGTCGCGGACAAAACTCGGCATGGCTTGATAGGCTTCGGCAGCCATCATGATCACACCATCATTCGTACCGGCAGCAAAGAAGGCGGGCTGATCGATGAAGGTCGGTGCACCTTCTGTGAGCTTCCAGGCAAGATCGTGATTGCGATAATAGTTCAGCGGACCTCTCATGCCGGACTGAGAAAACTCCCCGGTATAGAAGTCTAGATCGTCTTCGCTAAGCCAACCCGGCAGTGATTCCGGTTCTGGCTGGCTGGAAAACATGTCGTCGTCTGGTCCCTTGGGGGCAAGCTGAGTGAGATCTGTCTCCCCCCCAGCCATGACCAGGAACTTTTTCAAAGCCATACGGATATCCGCTTCGAATTCTGCTTCGGCGATGCCCGGTTCGAAAAAGTATAGCTGGTAGAAGAACTGCCCCTTGAACATTTCCCGAATCGCCGGCATCGGCTGAACGGGTGAGCGCGGGATGAATGGCACGGACAGAGCGCCCACCGCTCTAACCTGATCCGGATGGTGAAGCGCCGTCGCCCACGCCGTGGGCGCGCCCCAATCATGGCCGATCACTATGGCGCTCTCATAACCCAGCGCCGGGATCAGACCCATGATATCCTTACGAACTTCGACCTGGTTATATGCTTCGATCGCGTGCGGCTTGTCGGATTTTCCGTAGCCACGCATGTCGGGCGCCACGACATGGTATCCCGCGTCCGCGATCGGCTTGAACTGATGGCGCCACGAGTACCAGGATTCCGGAAAGCCGTGCAGAAGCAGGACAAGCGGCCCTTTACCGGCTTCTGCAACGTTGAGTTCGATCCCGTTTGTCGCGACCCGGCGCTGGCTCACCCCTGGCCAGGTCATTCGGCGGCAACCAGTTCCGGGGCGTCTGCGCGCGCGCCCGGCAGGACGACCCCGCGTGCATCCTGATAGCCATCCCTGACCGACCACGCGATGCCGCCGCCGACGATGACTGTATCGACGCCGTGAGAGTCGCGCACATAGCGGCTGCCATCGCCCGGCACGTCCTGAACGAATTTCTCCACACCGCGGTCAACCGTTTCGGGGTCGAACACAGCAACATCGGCAATGTAGCCAGGCTGCAGAAAACCTCGTTCCGGAATACCCCAAATCGAGGCGGTGTCAGATGTCACTTTTTTCACAGCGTCTTCCAGACGCATCGTCTTCAGATTGCGGACGAAGTGGCCAAACAGGTAACCTGTATCGCCATAGGTGGAGAATGACAGGATGTGCGCACCGCCGTCACTTGCGCCAATATGGACGCGCGGGTGCTTCAGCAGGCTGACGACCTTGTCGTCATTGTTGTGTCCCATGTCAGCGGCCAGGAAATGCGCATCAAGGTCTTCCTCGACCGAAAGGTCGATCATCGCCTCAACCGGCGTCACACCCCGCTCCTTTGCGATTTCGGCGAGCGTCTGGCCGACATATTTCTGATTGGCCTCGGTCTTTACCTGACGTAGCACGAGACGCGGCCAGAGATCCTTCAAATCAGCCACCTCGGCGGCGCGGGCTTTTCGATTCTCGGGATCGGCGAAGTGCGCCTTGATTTGTTCAGGTGTACCGAAACGCATGACGCGGTACCAATTGGGGAAGCGGATGAAGAGCAAGCTCGGCACAGCAAACGAGAATGAAATGTCGATCGGACGGGTCTGAACCTGCGGCCAGACGCGAGCACCACGCGCGAATTGCTCGTCGACCCGCTTCATCACCTTGTCGACCGCGTCCACATTGTCGGAATTGACGAAGAGCGGCGAGAAGGTGGTCGGAATCTGGTACTTGATCGACAGATCAGCCAGCTGGTCGAGCCTGGCGATCGTGAGGTCCGGATCGTAGAATTCAGGCACGATCTGAAGCATGCGGCCATATTCGCTGAGCACAGCCGCCAGCGCGTCAACTTCGCGTGCATCGGCATAACGGCTCGGAACAGGCTGCAGCGTTTCATCCATGTCGACATAGCTCGTCGACAGACCGGCTGCACCCGCGTCGAGGCATTCACGCAGAACATCCTGCATTTCGGCGATTTCCGCATCCGTTGCAGTGCGCTCGGTTGCGGCATCGTTCATGACCCAGAGACGGATCACACTATGGCCGACGAGCGGGGCGACATTGATCGCCAGGCCCTTGCGGATGCGCGTGATATACTCCGAAAATGTCTCCCAATCCCAGACGACCCCTTCGCGGAACGCCTTGTAGGGCATCTCTTCGATCTGGTTGAACATGCCGACGAGGCGCATGCGGTGGTCAGCTTTCAGAGGCGCCAGTGACAGCGAGCAATTGCCCGGCACGATCGTGGTGACGCCATGTGAGAGAGCGGGCTTGGCCGCGCCATCCCAGAGAAGCTGCGCATCAAAGTGGGTGTGCGGGTCGATAAAACCTGGAGAAACGACCTTGCCGCTCGCGTCAATTTCCCTGTCGGCGGTTTCGGCAATCTTGCCGATCTTGGCGATACGGTTGCCGGTGATCGCGACATCGGCCTGATAGCCCGGCAAGCCGGAGCCGTCGACAACGGTGCCATTGCGGATAATGAGATCATACATGGGGCGTTTCCCTTTGGTCTTTTTTCTGGTCTTTTAGAAAGCGAGCCGAAGAAGCGGCGAGCGCGTCGCGCACATGCTCCCAGCCGGTTCCGGTGAGGTCTTCGGGTCGCTCGACGCCGGTCGATTCCATCAGCCTGCTCGTGGCGTACTCATCGAGCGTCACCAGTGAGCGCCCGCCATTCTCGAACGCGAGCGTTACGATCAGTTCGGCGATCCCGTCATGGGCTGCCGCGATCTGGACATGCCTGATTACGGCGCTGCTCATGCAGCGGCCAGAGGCGGCTCGATGAAGATAACGTCGCTCGGCAGGATGGGATTGCCAGCCCGCGGGCTATCCTCTGGAGCAGGCGCACGCATGAATACATGGAGATTCCAGCTCTGCAGGCTTGAGATTGCGTCCTCGATCTTCAACTTGGGGAGCTCGCGCTCTGCGATCGACGCCCAGCTATCTCCGGCTCGCGGAAGGATTGATTTCCGGACGACTGACAGATTGTTATCGGACAAGGTTTCCTCCACTGCTCATCCGATAAATTTAGAACACGTTCTAATTATTGACTCAAGTGCAAGATTTTACGCTTCGAATGGTGGTGCTTCTTTTTTCGGCAATAGGCCAAGCTTGGCGCCTGGCATTTCCGATCTCGTCCAGAGTCCCTATACGAGCGAAGCTTGTCCGTGACGACGACCTTAGCCTTGCCGTACCGCTTCATGGCTTTTCTCATGAATTTCAATGTAGAGGCCTTATCGCGAGTCTTTGTGACGAAAGACTCTAGCACCTCACCTTCGTGATCAACCGCGCGCTAAAGGTAGTGAGTCTGCCCACGGATCTTCACGAAGACTTCGTCCAGATGCCACTGCCATTGCGGCGATTGCCTCATTCTTTCAGATCGATGTTTGCGGATCTCTTGCGCGAAGTAAGTGTCGAAACAGTCTACCCAGTGACGGACGGTTTCGCGACAGATATCGATCCCTCGTTCATGGGGCAGGTCTTCGACATTGCGCAGAGATAACGGGAAACGGACATACAGCATCACCGCAAGCTGGATGATCTAGGGTGACGTCTTGAAATAGCGAAATAGTGTTTTGGTCATTTCCAGAGACTAAACGCCTAGATTGGCACCCTCAGGCTCGGCTCCGCTGAGTATGCCTTATCAGGGAAATCGGGCCTAAGGGTGCTGTTGCATTTGACGATTGGAGATGGCGGCAGATTTCGGGCCTGAAATCTGCCCTGTTCCGGAACAGAGACGCGGTCCTGGCGCCAAAGCCCGCGGTGTGTGCGGGTTTGTACGGAGGCGAGTTTAGCTTTTTCTGCTTGGGAGTGTGGCTGGCGGTGCAGTCAGACGAATTCTAACCAGTCTCCGCTTTTCGCGGTCGAACAGGTTCCAAGCGCCTATAAGGTCGCCTCATCAACCGGGTTGAACGTCGATGAAGCGGCCGCCATCCTTAGCGAGCCGTTTGAGCGTTTCACTCGGCGCAAAGCGTTCATCTTCTGCACCAAGACGCTCCATGGTGGCGAGCACCGCTTCGGCCCCGACCATATCCCCATAGAGCATGGGCCCGCCTTTGTCTGATGGCCAGCCATAACCATTGAGCCAGACAATATCGATATCTGAAGCCCGTTGCGCTTTCTTCTCTTCGAGAATCTTGAGCCCTTCATTGATCATCGGGTGAATACAGGTCGCGATAATGTCTTCCTGGCCCGGCGCCGATCCCGCTTCCACGCCCGTGATGTCTGCAATGACTTTTGCCGTCACCTCCGACGGAATCGGACGGCGGTTTTCATCATAGTCATAATAGCCGGCACCGGTTTTCTGGCCACGCCGGTCAAGTTCGCAAAGTGCGTCGCGGATTGGGTTGGCAGTTTTTGCGCCCTTCTTCCAGCCGATATCCAGACCGGCAAGGTCTGACATCTGATAAGGGCCCATTCGAAACCCGAATGCATTCAGGGCCGCATCGACATCCCAGGGCATGGCGCCTTGAGCGACGAGCTTCTGCGCCTGGGCCTGGCGGGCAAACAGGATGCGGTTACCCACAAAGCCAGGACAGACACCAACGAGCACTGCGATCTTGTTGATGGTCCTGGCCAGGTCCATGCAGGTTGCAATCACATCATCTGCCGTGTGGTCTGTCCGAACAATTTCGAGAAGCTTCATCACATTGGCGGGGGAAAAGAAGTGTAGTCCGATGACATCTTCCGGCCGTTTGGTGACACTGGCGATCTCGTTGATGTCCAATGCGGATGTATTGGTGGCAAGGATCGCGCCCGGCTTCATGATCCGGTCCAGTTCGGAGAATATTTTCTTCTTCAGATCCATGTCTTCAAAGACGGCCTCAATGACGAGGTCACAGTCTGCAAAGTCTTCCATATTCAGTGTGCCAGTCAGGCACGCCATACGCGCCTCGACTTCGTCTTGCGGAAACCGTCCCTTGTCGGCACTGCGCTGATAATGACCACGCACCACGCTGAGACCCCGATCAAGGGCTTCCTGCTTTTGCTCCAGAACAAGCACCGGAATGCCCACAGTGGCGAAGTTCATTGAAATACCACCGCCCATTGTTCCGGCGCCAATGACGCCGACTTTCTGGATTTTGCGGCGTTGGGTATCAGCGGGTACATCAGGCACAATCCAGGCATCGCGCCCCGCCTGTGCGATATAGTCGGACACTTGCTCTGGTGTAATCGAAATAGCGGGCATGGATTTGTCTTTCATTTGATGAACGCGGGCGCGCCGACGAAGGTTTGGCGAGCTATTTTGCGTTACCCTACTACCTGACCCCTTCATTATGGAAGCTTGGATCACAACCACGTTCGAGCCTGCTTTCTCGACACTACCCAGCTAAAAGATTCATTGCCCATGGCCTGTGGGCGGGATGTCTGGGTTGGACGTAAATTGCCGGAAAGACCGGCATTCAAAACAACCGCGTATTATCATAATATCGGTAGAACCAAGGGCCTGCGAAGCGATCTGGTCTGTGTTGGAACCGGGAGAATGTTTTGCCTGACCAAATGGCAAGGGTCACATCTGTTCGAGGACCAGTGATAGACTTTGTCTGTGACGGAGCACTGCCGGCCATCAACGATGCCGTAATCGTGGACCCGGACCGATCTGCCGTCATGTGCGAGGTTCAGGCGCATCTCGACACCCGGCATTTTCGCGCCATCGCGCTGCAGCCAACGCAGGGCCTATCGCGGCTGATGGAGGCGCGGATGACGGGCGCGCCCATTACCGTACCAGTGGGCGATGCGGTGCTTGGCCGCCTCCTGAACGTTGTGGGCAACATCGGCGATGGCGGCACACCGCTGCCGGAGGATACACCGCGCCGGTCCATTCACCAGGCGTCGCCGCCGCTTTCCAAGCAACGCACCGAAGTCCGGCTGTTCTCTACCGGCATCAAAGTACTGGACCTGCTGGCCCCGCTGGCACAGGGCGGCAAGGCGGCCCTGTTCGGCGGCGCAGGCGTTGGCAAGACGGTTCTGGTCACCGAACTGATCCACGCAATGGTGAAAGACTATGACGGCGTGTCAGTTTTTGCCGGGGTCGGCGAACGCTCTCGCGAGGGGCATGAGATGCTCCACGACATGACGAATTACGGCGTGCTGGACCGGACAATTCTCGTCTATGGTCAGATGAATGAGCCGCCCGGGGCGCGCTGGCGTGTGCCGCTGACGGCGATGACGATAGCCGAGCATGTACGCGACACCGATCAGCGCAATGTCCTCCTGATGATGGACAATGTATTCCGCTTCGTTCAGGCGGGAGCCGAAGTCTCCGGACTGCTCGGCCGGATGCCGTCGCGTGTGGGTTACCAGCCGACACTGGCGACCGAGGTGGCCTATCTTCAGGAACGCATTACCTCATCCAGCCGCGCGGCCGTCACCGCTATCGAAGCCGTCTATGTGCCTGCGGACGATTTCACCGATCCTGCCATTGCCGCGATCAGCACGCATATGGACAGTATGGTTATGCTGTCGCGGGATCTCGCCGCCGAAGGCATCTATCCGGCGATCGACCCTTTGCGCACGACTTCCACCCTGCTGGATCCGATGATCGTGGGCGAGGACCATGTGCAGACAGCAACGGAAGTCCGCAAGCTGATCGAACACTACAGCGAAATGCGCGATGTGATCGCCCTGCTGGGTGTAGAGGAGCTGAGCAGTGACGAACAGCTTCTGGTCGGCCGGGCGCGCAAGCTGCAGAGGTTCCTGACACAACCCTTCTTCGTGGCGGCGGCCTTCACCGGCATGGAGGGGCGCAGCGTCTCTACAGAGGATACAATCAAGGGCTGCCGCGCGATCCTTTCCGGCGATTGTGACGACTGGGATGAAAGATCTCTCTACATGATCGGATCGCTGGAAGAGGCCCGCGCGCATGAAGAAGCGTCTCGGAAGACAGTACCATGACGGCAGTGCTCAAGCTCACCGTGACGACACCGCTGCGGATCATCCTGCAAGAGGAGGATATCGTCTCACTGCGTGCCGAGGACGCGAGCGGTGATTTCGGGATCAAGCCGGGTCATACGGATTTCCTGACTGTGATCGATGCCGGCGTCATGCGCTGGCGGACGGCAGAAGGACCGTGGCGCTATTGTGCACTCAGAGGCGGCATCTTCAGCGTGACCAGCGGCAACCTGGTGCGCGTTGCGTGCCGGGAGGCGATCCTCAGCGATGATCTCGCCACGCTCAGGCCGCGTGTCGCTGCAGCGCGGAAGGAGGCGCTGGACGAATCCAGGCGGGCACGGGCGCAGGGCGTGAAGCTTTATGCGCATGCCGTCCGCCGCCTGATGCACGAACTTGCCGCGGGCGGGGACACGCTCGGCCTGCAGCCGGATGCCGACAAATGAACGACGACAGCGACCGCACGGAGGAAGCCGCCCGCCGTGCGGACGCGCTGGACAAGGCGGGCAAGGCCGACCCGGAGCCGTCGCTCGCCCGCCGGTTCGCGACTATAGGCGCACTTGGCTGGATCATCGTCGTGCCTATCCTGACCGGGCTGTTCATCGGGCACTGGCTGGACGACTGGCTGAATACGGGCATCACGATGTCAGCAGCGCTGCTGATGGCCGGGGCGGTATTCGGCTTCGTGCTGGCCTGGCGGTGGATACAGGAGCAATGATGCCGGATGTGAGCGCCCTGATACTCGCCCTACTGGCCGGCCTTGCCGGGATCGGCGCCGGATGGCTGCACTTTGCGAGCCTCGAATGGGTCGCGAACAGGATCGTCGAAGGCCGTTTGTCTGCTGTCGGGGCTCAGCTTGGACGGTTGGTCCTGCTGGGTGGCGTGCTGTTCCTGTTCGCGCAAGGCGGCGCGCTGGTTCTGCTGGCCGGAGCGGCGGGTATCCTGCTGGGCAGGTTCATCGTGCTGAGGGGGGCTCGGTGATGGGCGCCTCTCCGTTCAATGTGGAGACCGCATTCTCGATTGGTCCGCTCGGCGTTACATGGCCGGTCGTGGTGACCTGGGTCATTATGGCGGTGCTGGCCGCCGGATCCTTCCTGATCACCCGGCAGCTGAGCCTCAAGCCTGGCCGGGCGCAGGCCGTCCTTGAACTGATTGTCACCACGCTCGACAGCGAAATCCGCGCGACCGTGCCCGGCGACCCTGCCCGGTTCCGCCCGTTGATCGGCACATTGCTGATCTTCATCCTCGCGGCCAACTGGAGCTCTCTGGTGCCGGGCGTCGAACCGCCGACAGCGCATCTGGAGACGGATGCCGCGCTGGCTGTCATCGTGTTCGCCGCGTCGATCATCTGGGGCATCCGGTCACTGGGTGTAGGCGGCTGGCTCGTATCGTTCGTCCGGCCCAGCTGGTTCATGCTGCCATTGAACCTTGTCGGCCAGATCACGCGTCATTTCTCCCTGATGATCCGCCTGTTCGGCAATGTCATGAGCGGTGCATTTATCATCAGCATCGTCCTTTCGCTCGCAGGGCTGCTGGTGCCCATCCCGTTGATGGCGCTGGAGATGCTGACCGGCGCGGTGCAAGCATATATCTTCGCTACTCTGGCGCTCGTCTTCGTCGGATCGGCGGTCAACGAAGCGGGACCGCCCCCGGAAACACAACAAAAGGAAGAGACCCATGACTGATTATGTTCCGGCCATCAGCATCATTGCGGCGACGTTTGCCGTCGCGTTCGGCGCAATTGGGCCTGCGCTGGCAGAAGGACGGGCCGTTGCGGCGGCGCTGGAGGCCATTGCCCGCCAGCCGGAGTCTGCCGGAGCAATCTCCCGCACGCTTTTCGTCGGCCTCGCCATGATCGAGACGACGGCCATCTACTGCCTCGTCGTTTCCCTGCTGCTGCTGTTCGCCAACCCCTTCGCTCAATGAGTTTCGACTGGGTCACCTTCGGCTTCCAGATCGTCAACGTCCTGCTGCTGCTGGCGATCCTGAGATACTTCCTTTTCCGGCCGGTCGCGAACGTGATTGCACGCCGGCAGGCTGAGACTGACGCAGCCCTGGAAGCGGTCGAAAAAGCGAAGGCGGAAGCGAAGGCCGCGACCCAGAAGGCGCAGGCCGAGGCGGACGCAACCGCTGCGGCCCGTCAGGACGTTCTCGACCAGGCGCGCAAGGACGCGGAGGCCGAACGACTTGCCCTGCTGGAGAAAGCCCACGCCGAAGCAGAGAAAATTGTGTCTGATGGGCACGCCGCGCACGAGCGCAATATCCACGAAAACAAGGCGCAGCAAATGGCCCGCGTCCGGGACCTCGCCGCCGCCATTGCCGAACGCGCCCTGACGGCGCAGCCTCAGGATGTTGGCAGCTATCTCAGCCGGCTGGTGGCCTCTCTCCAGAAAATGCCTCCGACCGAACGGGGCGCCCTGTTGAAAGGCGGGAACCTGACGCTGATGAGTGCAGCACCGCTTTCGGACAGCGACCTGGCTCTCGTGAAATCGGCGCTGGCGCCATTCGAGATCAACCCGGAATTTTCCGTAGCGCCGCAGCTAATTGCCGGGCTTGAGCTGCAATCCGACAGCGGCGCTATCCGGAATTCTCTCGCCCACGACCTGGAACAGATCACCGAAGCGATGCGAGATGACGGACCAGACTGATCCCGCCCTCGATCCGCTGAGGGCGCGCATCGCCAGCGCCCAGCTTGGCGCCGAGGCTGAAGAACGTGGCAAGGTGATCGCCATTGCCGATGGATTGGCCATGGTGGACGGCCTGCCCGGCGCAGAACTCAATGAGATCGTGACCTTTGCCACTGGTGCACGCGGCTTTGTCCTTACACTGGAAGAAGACCATCTTAACGTTGCCTGCCTCGACCCGGCCGACGATGTCGCAGCGGGAACGCGCGTTACACGGACGGGGCTGCTTGCCTCCGTACCGGTCGGAGAGGGTCTGTTTGGCCGGGTGCTGGATCCGCTGGGGCGGCCGCTCGATGATGGCCCCTTGCCCGACAGCGAAGAGCGCTTGCCCGTCGAACGCCCGGCCCCATCCATCATCGACCGGGACTTTGTCAGCGAACCTGTTGAAACGGGCCTGTTGGTCGTCGATGCGCTGTTTGCGATTGGCCGCGGACAGCGCGAACTGATCATCGGAGAACGCCAGACCGGTAAGACTTCCATCGCTGTCGACACAATCATCAACCAGGCCAACAGCGACATAATTTCAATCTATGTTGCCATCGGCCAGCGAACGTCTGCCGTGAGGCATGTGATCGACGCGGTGCGCGAACATGGGCGCATGGATCAGACGATTTTCATTGTTGCAGAAGCATCTGCAGAACCGGGCCTGCAATGGCTGGCGCCCTTCTCAGCGACATCAATTGCCGAATGGTTCCGGGACAGGGGACGGCATGTGCTGATCGTCTATGACGATCTGACCAAGCATGCCGCCACGCACCGGGAACTGGCGCTCCTGTCCCGCCAGCCGCCTGGCCGGGAAGCCTATCCTGGCGACATCTTCTATCTTCATGCCCGCCTGCTGGAGCGCGCAGCGAAACTGTCGAAAGCGCGCGGCGGCGGATCGCTGACCGCCCTGCCGATTGCCGAGATCGAGGCCGGCAATCTGTCGGCGTATATTCCAACCAATCTGATCTCCATTTCGGACGGCCAGATTGTCATGTCGCAATCATTGTTCGCCGCAAATCAGAGGCCCGCCATCGATATCGGCCTGTCTGTCAGCCGGGTTGGCGGAAAGGCGCAACGGGCTACGATGAAATCCGTCTCCGGACGATTGCGGCTTGACTATGCCCAATATCTCGAAATGAAAATGTTCTCGCGGTTCGGCGGCTTCGGCGACGAGGCCATGGCCGCGCGTATGAAGCGAGGCGAGCGCATCGCCGCATTGCTGGCGCAGCCCCGCCTTTCACCGCTGGACCTGCTCACACAGATTGCGCTTCTCAGCGCCCTGAATGACGGCATGCTGGACGATGTTGATCTGGCAGAGATCGCCCATCTGAAAACAAAACTGCCATCCATGCTCGCAAACGACTCAAGATTATCCGACCTGGACCTGAGAGCCCCCAAACTGGACCACGAGAAGAGATCCGCAATTCTGGAGGTGGTGCAGTCTGCACTGAAACAGGCATGAGCCAGCGCCCAGAAGAAATCCAACAACGGCTGCAAAGCCTCGACGAGATAGGTGATGTTGTCGGCGCGCTGCGCGCTATCGCGGCCGGTCACGCTAGTTCCGCAGATACCGCCGTCAGGGCGATCGATGCTTATGCCGGGACAGTGACACACGCGCTGGCGACTTCGCTCGCTGCGTCAGCCCCGCAGATGGAGACGGAAGGACCAGGCCTGCTGCTTGTGGTCGGTGCAGCGCAGGGCTTTTGCGGTGCCTATCCGGAACACATTGCCGTGGCTGCGCAATCCACGCTCAAGCCTGGCATGGGGCTGGTCGTGATCGGCGCCCGGACTGAAGACATGCTGAAAGCCGCCGGCCACACGCCCCTCTGGTCGGCTGACCTGCCGGGGCATCCTGCGGCCATTCCGGCACTGGCCAGCCAGACGACAGATGTGCTGGTTGAACAATCGGTACATTATCCCGGTGTGATCCACGCCCTGACCGGATCGGTACACGCTGGACACAACCAGACCCTATCCCGCCTGTTCCCGCCAGCCCCACCGGAGGGGGGCACGTCGCAGATCCCGCCTATCATGACCCTGCCCGCGGCCGAGCTACTGACTGGCCTTCTTCAGGAAGCACTGTTTGCCAGCGTCGCCCGGGTCATGATGCAGGGAGCCGAAACGGAAGCCCGCGCAAGAGTTGAAGCCATGGCGCGGGCGCAGAACAATCTTCGCAAGCGCCGGACGGAAGTAGAGCAGGCTTACCAGCAGGCCCGACAGGAGCAGATGACAACGGAAATGATAGAGTTGTCGACCTACAAACGCTGACCCGCCGCTGCGGACATTGAATCTATGCGATTGAGGACATCGCTGACATTTACGTTGCTTGGTGTCGCCAGATAATAGCCCAACCACAGATACGCTGGCCTTTGCGATAGCAATTAAATGCTGCGGGATTTGCTGCCATATCAGCAGACCGGCTGGCGGTGCTGTCAGACAAACTCGAAACAGTCTCCGCTTTTCGCGAACCAGCCGGTTTTAAGCGACGAGAAGCGCCCGCCATTCGCGAAGCGCGGCGTCTCGTTTCTGCTTGAACCGAATTCTGGTGTTGATGTGCCTTTCGAAGTTGAAGTGATTGTACACTGATGAATGGACTGAGACGAATTTCTGCAAACTTCGCATGCGCCGGAATCGTGACATGGCCCGCTCCCGTCTTCGGAATAGTAAGTGTGAGTTTTCGGCGCGGTTGTTGAAATGGCGCCCTGTTTCTTGGCGACCTTCGTTCCCAATCACTTTCATCGCAGCGCGATAGGACGGGCATCTATCCGTCACCACAACATGCGGATTACCATACCGCTTCATTGCTTTCTTGAGGAATTTCAATGCGGAAGCCTTGTCCCGAGTCTTCGTGACAAAGGTTTCGAGCACTTCGCCCTCATGATCGACCGCTCGCCAGAGATAGTGGGTCTGCCCACGGATCTTCACGAACACCTCGTCCAGGTGCCACTGCCATTGTGGCGATTGTCTCATTCGTTCAGATCGGCGCTTGCGGATTTTATGGGTGAAATAAGTACCGAAACGATCTGCCCAGTGGCGGACCGTCTCATGGCAGATGTCGATGCCTCGCTCATGGAGCAGATCTTCGACATTCCGCAAAGATAGCGGAAAGCGAACGTACAACATGACCGCAAGCTGGATAATTTCGGGCGAGGTCTTGAAGTAGCGGAAGGGTGATTTTGTCATTTCCTGAGGCTAAGCGCCCGGATTGGCCAACTCAAGCCCGGTTCCCCTGACAACACCCTCAAGCAGGTTCGCATTTTCAGTCGGCGGCCATGCCGTTTCAAGAGCGCCGGTTGATACGGGTGGAGAGGATGACGGAGGAGCGGGTGCGCTCGACGCCGTCAATGGCGATCACCGTGTCGACATAGGCTTCAAGGTTTTGCACGGACGGGGCCGCGATAACGACGATCAGGTCGAACTCTCCGCTGACCGAGTGCACTTCCTCAACTCCCGTCACGCGCGACAGTTTCTGCACCACGGCGTCCATCGTCTTCGGCGCCACATTGACCAGGACATGCGCGCTCACCCAGTCCCGCTGGTAGGGCGCCGCCAGGATGCAGGTGTAGGAATCAATCACGCCCGACGTCTCCAGCCGTTCCAGCCGCTTCTGCGCGGTGGAGCGGGAGACCGAGAGCGTTTTGGCAAGATCGGTCACGCTGATGCGGCCCGAGCGCTTGAGCACCTCGATCATATCATAGTCACTGTCCGTCAGCCTGATCATCGTATTTCGTCACTTTGCATATCTGAGGCACCATATTGCCTGATCATATGCATTATATTGCCCCGTTTGACGATTACAATGATTAGGCAGATGCGGCACCCATGGGCGAACCAGAAAAGAGGTCCCCATGAACCGCGACAGCCTGTTTCCGACTTACGCCCCGCCAGAACTGCAGTTTTCTCACGGCAAAGGGAGCTGGCTGACCGACACGTCCGGCCGCCAGTATCTCGACTTTATTGCCGGCATTTCCGTCAACACGCTGGGCCACGCGCACCCGGATCTGGTCGAGGCGCTGCACACGCAGGCGCAGAAGATCTGGCACCTCAGCAACATGTTCGATGTGCCCGGCCAGGCCGAACTGGCGCGGCGGTATTGCGAGCTGACCTTTGCAGATCGCGTCTTCTTCACGAACTCCGGCGCCGAGTCGATCGAATGCGCCCTCAAGAGCGCGCGCAAATTCCACGCCGAACAGGGCCATCCGGAACGCATCGACATTATCGGTTTCGAAGGTGCCTTCCACGGCCGCACCTATGCGACGGTCAACGCAGCCGGGAACCCGAAATATCTCGAAGGCTTCGGCCCCCGCCTTCCCGGCTACAAACAGGCCCCGTTCGGAGACATGGATGCCCTCCGTGCCATGACGGACGAACACACAGCCGCTATCCTGATCGAGCCTGTCCAGGGCGAAGGCGGCCTGCGGCCTGCACCCACCTCCTATCTGGAAGCCCTGCGGGAGCTGTGCGATGCGCAAGGCATCCTGCTGATCTATGATGAAGTGCAATGCGGCGCCGGACGTACCGGGCAATTGTTTGCACACCAATGGAGCGAGCGCGCCGCGCCGGACCTGATGGCGACGGCCAAAGGCGTCGGCGGGGGCTTCCCGCTCGGCATGTGCCTTGCGACCGGCGACGTGGCGCGCCACATGGTGCCCGGTACACACGGCACGACCTATGGCGGCAACCCGCTTGCAGTGGCAGTCGGCACGGCGGTGCTCGATCACCTGACTGCACCGGGCTTTCTCGAAAACGTCCGCGAAAGATCGGCGCAGCTGCACGGCGAGCTGAACCGTCTGAAAACGAAATATCCGGATCTGGTGACAGAAGTTCGCGGCAAGGGCCTTCTGGCGGGCTTCAAGCTCGGCAGCGGCCTCAACACGGCAATGCGTGACCGTCTTCGTGAAAACGGTCTGCTCGCGGGCGTGGCTGGTGACAACACGGTCCGCCTCGCGCCGCCGCTGAATGTCAGCGCGGCAGAGATCGAGCAGGCCATCGCGATCATTGATGGCGCTCTGGAAAGCTTGCAACGCGTACCGGTGGCAGCCGCCGGTTCATCGCAATAATGGTCCCCCCCGGATACATCATCAGGCCCGTCAGTTCTGGTGATCTGGCCGGGTTATTCGCCCTCTGCCTGCAGGCTGGCCCTGGTTTTACCAGTCTGCAGGCAGAGGAAACGTATCTGCGCGCGCTGATCGCCTGCAGCGAAGCCTCGTTCGCTTCGCCGGAAGGCAGCCCCAAAGGCACCTATTTCCTGGTGATGGAGCATTGCGAGACCGGCGATGTTGTCGGGTGCGCAAGCGTCAAGACCGGCGTCGGATCAGATGCGTTCATGTGCGCTGACTTCGAAATGAACGGCCCTTCCGAACGCCCCGATGCCCTGACCCTCCGGCGGACACTGCAGGGCTTTACGGAAGTCGGCTCCCTGTTTCTGCACCCCGCTCACCGCGCCTCCGGCGCCGGGCGCTATCTGGCGCGCGCGCGCTATATGCTGATGGCCACGCGCCCGGACCTGTTCGACAAGCCCATCGTCTCGCAACTGAGAGGCTGGTGTGATGAGGCGGAATGCTCGCCCTTCTATGACGCGATCTGGTCACCGCGCCTCGGCCAGACCTATGAGGAGTCCGACGCCCGGCTCGCGCGGGACGGTGCCGGGTTCATCCTGTCGGAATTCGACGGCCTGCACGTGCCGCTCGACACACTGGACGAAAAGGCCCTGCACGCCATTGGGCGCCCACACGACACGGCCGCCGGCGCATTGCGCCTGCTGGTTCAGGAGGGGTTTCACCCTTCCTCCCTCATCGACATGTCGGATGGTGGCCCGATTGTTCTGTCGACGCTCGGTGAACTGAACAGTGCACGCACGGCGCGGCAGGTCAGCTTGATGGATGGACATCCTGAACCCGGCGCACAGATGACGCTGCTTGCCTCCTCTTCCCTTCAGGATTTCCGGGCCTATGTCGGCTGCGTCAGCATCGATGCCCAAGATCGCGTCACCTGCCACGCGTCTGCGATCAGCCAACTCAATGCGGGCCAGGATACGCGCTTTCTGATCAGCACACCGCCACCTTCCAACCCCGGTAAAGAACCCCATGCCCACACCAATTGGAGCCTCGACAATGTCTGAGTTCACCCCGCCATGGCGCCTGCGCCAGAATTTCGCAGACCGCCTCTCGCTGATGTATCGCGAGGAAGTGCCCGCCTATGGGACGCTGGTGGACCTGGTCGAGAACATTAATATCGCAGACGCCGAGGCCTCGACCTTTTCCGGCGCGCGGCTCGGTCAGGAAAGGCACGGCGCCATTCGTCTCGCCCTGCCGGAAGAACTCTCCCTCCTGCGCAGAGCCCTTGGCGTGCTGGGCATGTTCCCGGTCGATTATTACGATCTCGCCGCGGCCGGACTGCCCGTCCACTCAACCGCGTTCCGCCCCATCAATGGCGACGCGATTGAGCGGAGTCCGTTTCGTCTCTTTGTCTCGCTCGTGCGACTTGACCAGATCGCCTCTCCTGCGCTGAAGGATGAAGTGGAACGTCTCACCCGTGAGCGATCCGTGATGTCTCCCGTCGCGCTGCGCTATATTGAACGGGCAGAAGCTCAAGGCGGACTGACCGACGCGGAAGGCGAGGCCTTCCTGGACGCTCTGATCGAGACCTTCCGCTGGCGCGGCGAAGCATTGTCGACCAAACGCGTCTATGATGCGCTGCTCAACGAACACCCTCTGCTGGCTGACGTTGTCTGCTTCCCCAATCCGCACATCAATCACCTGACCCCACGCGTCAGTGACATCGACGCGGCGCAGCAAAAGATGATCGATCTGGGACTGCCCGCAAAGGCCGTCATCGAAGGCCCGCCGCGGCGGAAATGCCCGATCCTGCTGCGCCAGACGGCCTTCCGGGCGCTTGAGGAATCCGTCACCTTCCGCAATCTGGACGGTGTCGATGCGGCTGGCGTGCACACCGCCCGCTTTGGCGAAATCGAGTCACGTGGGGCAGCGCTCACCTGCGCGGGCATGGATCTCTACAATGCCTGTCTGGCGAGCGGGGATTTTGACGCCATTCCAGCCGACTGGAATGCGTTGCGGATCAAGAAGCTCGCTTGGTTCAAATACCGCGCAGCACCGGGCGCATGCCTGCCTGCTGCGCCCCCGGAAAGCTCTGACGCCCTGGAGAAACTCATCGCGGACGGTTCGATCATCCCGGAACCGATTACCTATGAGGATTTCCTGCCGGTCAGCGCAGCGGGCATCTTCCGCTCCAATCTGAGGTCACAGGGCAGCACGAATACCGGCACGAAAGGCAATCAGGCCGCTTTTGAAGAAGCGCTCGGCTGCCCCGTCTCGCAGGCTCAGGCCCTGTATGAGCAGGAATCCCGCGCATCGCTGCAGCAACTGTTTGCGCATGAGCAGCCGAAAGAACTCGCGATCCATGAATAGGTCCCTGCCTGCCTCCCTGACCCAGCGAGACGATATAGATCTCGATCCGCAGATCATCGAAACCTATTGCCAGGGCGGACGCGGTGAAAAAGGCTCCGCCCTGTTCGTGGCGCGCCCGCGATCGACGCAGGTCGCCTCTGACATCATTGCCTTATGCGTTCAGGAGGGCATTCAGCTTGTGCCGCAATCCGGCAGGACCGGGCTTGTCGGCGCAAGTGTTCCGGACCCGGACGGGCACCACGCCGTTCTCAGTCTTGAGCGGATGACGGGCGACTTTCACCTCGACCGGATCAACCGAACCGTCACATGCGGCGCAGGCCTTCGCCTGTCGGATATCAACGCCCGTCTCTCGCCTGAAGCACTCTACATGCCGATTGATCTCGGGTCTGATCCCTGCATCGGTGGCATGGTGGCCACCAATACCGGCGGAAGCCGCCTGATGCGCTACGGCGATGTCCGGCGTCACGTTCTCGGCCTGACCGTCATCCTCGGCGACAGGAACGGAACAATTGTCCGGCTGGGCGGCGCCCTGCGCAAGACCGCGACCGGCCCGGACTGGAAGCAGCTTTTCGTCGGCACAGGTGCCAGCTTCGGTGTCATCACCGAATGCACCTTCAACGTCGAACCGACGGCCAAGCATAAAGCAACCGCCCTCATCGCCCTGCCTGACGAGAGCGCACTGCCAGACCTCCTCCTGGAACTGGAGCGCCGGTTTGGCTCTCTTCTCTCCGCGCTTGAATTCATGTCAGCCAATGCGATGCGCGCGGCGCATGCTCACGTCCCTTCGCTGAGAAGGCCATTTGGTGGCGACCTGCCTGACATTGCCTTGCTGGTTGAGCTTTCCTGCGACTGGCCTCTGGATGAGGCGGACCGGTCGCTGGATGACATTCTCATCGGCGGGCTTGTCGGCATCGCGGAGAGCGGCGCGGCGAACATGGGCGATGTCGTGATCGGACGGGCCGAGGAAGTGTGGGCCATCCGGCACGCTCTGTCTGAAGGCGTCCGCAAGCGGGGCCGTCTCTACGCGTTCGATCTGTCTTTCCGGCGGGGCGATGTGCTGCGCTTCAGGGCGGCCATGAAGGCCCAACTCGGCGAACTGTTCCCGGATGTGGAGATCTGCGACTTCGGCCATGTTGGCGATGGCGGCATTCACTTCAATCTTGTCGATCATCTCGCCCCCGGCGACTGGACTCCGGACCGTGAGCGGATGATCCGCGACACCGTGATCAAAACCGCCGTCGAGGATTTTGACGGCAGCTATAGCGCGGAACATGGCATCGGCCCGGTAAACTTCCGCTACTTTGACACTTACGCATCTGCTGAAACGAGACGCTTCTCCGCCGCACTGGAGGCTGTGACCTCCGGAAAGCGCCTGGGCCGCGTCCACTTCTCCCCGGAGCAAACACAATGACCGCTCAGCCCCATTCAGGCGACTGCTATATCAATGGCAAATGGGTGCCGGGAGACGGCGCACCTTTCCAGAAGACCTGCTCGGCCAGCGGCGAGGTGGTCTGGACGGGCCGGGCGGCTTCCGCCGCGCAGACAGGACAGGCCGCCGAGGCTGCTCGCGCCGCATTCGATGCATGGGAGCAAACGAACCTCTCCACCCGGCAGGCCGTGCTTGAACGGTATGCTGAGGAACTGCGCCTCCGCAAAGAAGCCATGGCGCTCGCCATCAGCCGCGACATGGGCAAGCTGCTCAAAGAAGCCCGCATCGAAGTCGACACAATGGTCGCCAAGATTGCCGTCTCGATCAAAGCCCAGGCCGACCGCGCAGGTGAGCACAGCCTGCCGGCCGACTTCGGACATCTGGATCTGACACACAGGCCCCACGGCGTGATGGCTGTTTTCGGGCCTTACAACTTCCCTGGCCACCTGCCGAATGGTCATATTGTTCCTGCCCTTCTGGCCGGAAATACGTGCGTGTTCAAAGCGTCGGAACTGGCGCCGTCCGTTGCCCCCCTCATGATGGACGCCTTCCAGGCAGCGGGCCTCCCGGCTGGCTGCGTCAACCTTGTTCAGGGCGGACGGGATACCGGCGCGGACTTGCTCGCGGCGGATATCAACGGCCTCCTGTTCACAGGCTCTGAACACACCGGCCGCATGTTTCACCGCTACTTTGCGGGCCGCCCCGAGGTCATCTTGGCGCTGGAGATGGGTGGCAACAATCCCCTGATCATCTGGGAACCAACGGATGTGGAAGCGGCGGCCGAGATCGCGATACAGTCCGCCTATCTGACCACGGGGCAGAGATGTTCCTGCGCAAGACGCCTCATCCTGCCTGAAGGGCGTTTCGGAGATCAGCTTGTGGAATCTATCGCAGAGCGCGCGAGGCATCTCGCCGTCGGCCCATGGAATGACGACACCGCCTTCATGGGCCCGCTCGTCAGTGCACATGCGGCGGCGCAGGCCGTGACGTTCCAGAACAAGCTGATCTCGGAAGGCGCGCGCGCCATCCTCCCTCTGGAACAGAAAGACGAAAATCTCGGCTTTGTCTCCGCCGGGCTGATCGACATGTCGGGGGCAGCCCCAGTGGATGAGGAAATGTTCGGTCCACTGCTGCAGGTTTACCGCGCCGGTGATATCGATCAGGCTATCGCGCTGGCAAATGCAACGCGGTTCGGACTGGCGGGCGGACTTGTCTGTGACGACCTGCCGACATGGGAAGGGGTTAAAGGCCGGCTTCGCGCCGGCATCCTCAACCTGAACCGGCCGACCGTCGGGGCCAGTGGCCAGATGCCTTTCGGTGGACCGGGCGCTTCAGGAAACTTCCGTCCGGGCGCCTATTATGCGGCGGACTATTGCGCCTGGCCGCAGGCCTCGCAAGTGGCCCCCTCCAGCCTTCGGTAAGCAGCGGGGCTGGCATCGGGAGAGTGGCCTCCATGAGGGAGCTTCCCGTCTGCCAGCCCACGCCGGAAATCAGGCCTCGATCACGATCGTGTCCTGGATCTGGTACTTGTCGATCGCGTCTTCATCGAGTTCCACGCCCCAGCCAGGCCCTTCGGGAAGATGCGCGAAGCCATCTTCATAGACGATCTCGTCCTTGATCAGATCGTCTTCCATCATGATATGGCCCTGCAGCTCCGTCGCGTGACAGATGTTGCGGGCTCGGGCCGCATGCATGTGCAGGATCACTGCGCTGCCAATGCCTGAGGGCTGGTTGTGCAGCACGACATCAAGGCCTTTCGCCGCCGCATAGTCAATGGCTTTCAATGCGCCCGTCATGCCGCCCGGGCGTTCCGGATTGATGCCGAAGGTTCGCACCGCCCCCATTTCTGCCAGCGTCACGATATCGCGCAGACCGAAACCGCTTTCATGGGCCATCAGCGGCACATTGGTGCGGGACTGGACCCACGCCATGCCGACAAAATCATCGCCTTTGACCGGCTGTTCCGCATAGTCGATCCCATATGGCGCAATGGCTTCAATCGCCGCCAGGGCTTCGTTCGCATTGTAGGCCTGATTGTAGTCAACCCGCAGCCCGGCTTCCGGCCCGATCAGTTCCCGAACGGCCTTGATGATCTCGACGTCCTTGTGCGCCCCATCACCAAGCTTGCAACGGAATGACTTGATGCCTGCCTCAAGGCCAAGCCCGACCAGATGCCGAATGGTGTCCACATTGGTGAGCGGCAACACCATGCTCATCGGAATGCGGTCTATTTGTTTACCGCCGCACAGGTCATGAACCGGACGGTTGATCGTCCGGGCTGCAACGTCATACAGCGCCAGGTCCAGTACGCCCTTCGCCATTTCATTCCGGGCGACATTGTTGTCCATCTTGTCATTGATCAGCTCCATGTCGAAGGCGGACCGGCCCAGCACAAACCGCGCAAGGTGGTCCCGGATCACCTCCGCCATCATGGCGGGCGAGGCCGCGCTTTCGACCAGCCAGGAATAGGAATCCCCGATCCCCACGACGCCGTTTTCAGTCGTCATCCGGCAGACGAGAAAATCTCCGCCGAGCCAGTGGTCATCCACCTTGAGCCCCATGGCGACCTTACCGCTGCCACCTTGCAGCATGTCGCGGATATATTCCTTGAAAGGAACAAAGACCGTGAAAAGCTCTACCTTCCGGATCGGATCCTGTGATGTACTCATGATCTTATGCCTCTTCCCTTTGAAGTTCTGCCAGACCGCCGAGCGCCTGGCTGAAAACCTGTTCACCCCGCGTCAGAACTGCGTCTCGCCACGTGTCGCTGTCCGGATAAAATGCGCTCATGACGCGCCCTTTGATCTCTGCCCCAAGCGCGCTGTTCACATCCCCATGATGCACCAGCCAGTTGTCTTCGATCATTGCCCGCAACACGATTTCCGGCGGCTCCGTGCCATATTCCAGCGTCATTGGGATGACCCAGGCCTTATCCAGCTGCTGTTCCAATCCGCCATTCAGATAGCCGCCCAGGATCGTGTCAGCCTGGCTGACAGGGCGCGGCGTCACCAACATGTCACCGAACCATTCGGTGGTGACTTTCTTGTGGGGCTCGTCCGGATTGGCGGCCATCATAAGCGCGCCGTAGCCGGACGGTCCGAGGCCTGTATGCACATCGATCTGAACAACGATGTTCGCCTGACCGAGTAAGTCCTGCCAGATGGCTTCGATTGTGCGGCGCGACCAGACAGGCGCGGCGCCACCATACTGAACGCCCTGCGGGAACTCGTACTGACCGCCCGAAATGGCCTTCATGAAACTCAGGAAATCCATGGAGCGTTGCAGCGCCTGGACCTTCTCCATGATCGCCTCAATCGCGCCGGGCGGCATGTCGACAGGGTTCAGCAAGGCATCGAGATCCCGGTAGGCCTCATTGGCCGGCAAGTCATTCGAGAAGTCGATAAAGTTCCGGTTCAGATCGACATTGTCTTCTGTTACGCGCCGCACATGGGAGAACCCGTGCGGATTGATACCGTGGATCAGAAGAACTGCGACATCGTCCGGCAGGGTCGGCACTTGCTCGACAAACTGGCTCTGGAGCGCAGACCCACAAAGCCCTTCAGCGCCGTGGGTTCCGCTGCAAATGACCAGAACGCGCGATGCCGTTTCAGGCCCCTTCCAGAACGTATCGATGTAGATGGGAAGACCATCCAGTCCCTTGAGAGGGTGCTCATGGCTCGCATGCTGCCAGCCGCCGGCCTTCTCTGTGTGAGCCAAGAGCAGATTCCTGGCGGACCGATAGTCCGATGAAAAATATGAAGACACGTTTCACTCCCTGTATTGAGTCTTTGCCGTGTTGAGCGTCACGCCCCCCTCAGGCACTAAAGAAAGCGCCGCCAATCATGGTGCGGAGGACTTTCAGGTCCGGTATCTGAGAAGCGGGGACAGCCAGCGGGTTCTGATCCAGCATCACGATGTCTGCCGCCTTGCCCACTTCCAGCGTGCCTTTTTCAGCCTCTTCAAACTGGATAAAGGCCGCATTGCGCGTAAACATCGCCAGCGCTTCCTCTGGCGTCAGCCCCTGCTCCGGGTGAAAGCCACCACGATTGACGGCATAGTCCAAAGCCGCGATCACATCCGTTGGTTCAATCGGCGCATCTGACGATCCAGCTACCGGGACGCCTGCATCAAAAAAGTCACGCAACGGATACGCCATGCCCGACCTGCCTGGCCCAAGACGTGCCGGCAGCCAGTCTTTCTCTGACCGGATGAACAGCGGCTGGGTGCAAATTTGCAGACCAAGCTCAGCAATTCGCGCGACGAGATCCTTAGGCGCTATCGAGGCGTGTTCTATACGATGGCGGTGATCCGGCATTGGATGCTCCGTCAGGAGACGCTCGAACAGGCGCACACAGTTCGCGATCCCCTGATCCCCCACCGCGTGAATGCAAACCTGAAATCCCGCCAGATGCGCCGAACACATCCGGCTGTAAATCTCATCCTCGTCCAGCGTCATGTAGCCATGCGTACAGGCCTTGTCGGTGTAAGGCTCGCTCATGCAGGCGGTGCAGGAGCCGAAAGTTCCATCCGCGAATATCTTGAACGCGCGCGTCTTCGCCTTGTTATCCGGTGCATTCAGCGGGCTCTGGATCAGGGCATTAATCCCGTCCAGGGTCTTGCCAATGACAATGGCATAGATCGACTGCGGAATATTTTCCCGCAGTGCCTGAACCACCATGCTCTCCATACTGGCGGAGGCGCCACCGGGGCCTTCTTCATCGCTCTGAAGCATCGCACCGATGGAGGTGATTCCATTGCGCGCCAGCGTGTCGAACAGACCCTGGCTCGCTTCAATCATACGGGCGGGCGACGGTGTCGGCATGTGCGCGAGTGGTAGGCCAACGGCCTTTTCGTTGAAGACGCCGCTGAGCGTTCCGTCGGCATAGTAACTGATTTCGCCCCCTTCGGGGCTTTGCGTCTCCGGCCCGATGCCTGCGCCCTCAAGAAGGCATGTGTTCGCCACGACGCAATGGCCGTCGCGCGCATAGATCAGCACCGGCCGGCCAGGAAAGAGCGCATCCAGCTCATACCGCGTAAGCTGTTCGCCCTGCGGCAATCTTTTGCTTTCGAACTGCACACCGACGACCCATTCGGACCTGTCCACGCGTTCCGCGTGCTGCAGCAAGCGGTGGCTGATGTCAGACATATCCGTTGCACCGTCGAGGTCGGCGCTCATCGCGAAGAAGATCATCGGCAAAGGATGGAGATGAGCGTCAATAAAACCCGGAAGGATCGCCGCCCCGGCAAGATCGATATCGATTGGTTGAATCTCGCGACTGGCGGCCCATTGGCGGCCTGCCTCCAGTCCACCCACAAAACCGATCCGTCCGCCCTCCGTCACGAGGCATTCCGGAACGTCCCCGTCCTTCGCCATCGTCACAATAGAGCCGTTGTGAAAAAGATAGGCCTCCACGACTCGTCCCTCGCATTACCCACGCCTGCGTCTGCAGAAAGAGATGACAGGTGCGTCGGAAGATGTCTATAGTAAATACTATACGAGCCGCAAAAAGTGAGACATGCATGACAAACCTGACGACGGAAAGCAGACGCGGATTACCGCTTTCGGGAGTCTGGTGGGCCAGCTTCGACTGGGCACGAAGCCCGTTCTACTATGTCGTCATCATCTATGTGTTCACGACCTATTTTGCCGAGACCGTGATCGGCGATAGCGCCAGGGGTCAGGCGATTGTCAGCACGACCGTTACGATCGGTGGCCTGATCATGGCGCTCATCGCGCCACTGCTCGGAGGATACATGGACAGAGGCGGTGCCAAGAAGCCCGTGCTTTTCTTCCTGATGCTTGTCCTTGCAATATCGAGTGCTGCCCTGGTCTTCGTCATTCCCGGGGCGTTCTATTCTGTCCCGCTTGGCATGACGCTGCTCGTGATCGCAGGATGCTCCTATTCCGTATCGGAACTCATTCACAATGCCCTGTTGCCGGCGGCGGGAAACAACCGCCAGATCCCTCTCATATCGGGGCTCGGGCTTTCCATGGGCAGTCTGGCAGCCGTCGTGGTGCTGCTTCTGGTGATTCATCTCGTCGACACCCCACCATTCGGATTGGAAACGCACGACATCGCACGCGGCTCAGGCCTGATCTGCGCGATATGGATGCTGGTGTTCCTGATCCCGTTCTGGCTGGGCATGCCCGATCTTTTCCGCGAAGGCGCGACCTGGAAAGGCGCCCGCCGCCTTCCGGAATCCTGGTCACCGCTGCGCAACACGCGCCAGCTGTTCCGGGACTATCCGGCCATCATGCGCTTCCTGATGGCCCGCATGATCTTCATGGACGGACTGACAGCCCTGTTCGCAATCGGCGCGGTTTACGTCGCCGGCACGCTGGGATGGTCACAAGGCCAGACGGCACTGATGGGCGTTGTCGCAACCGTCTCGGCGGTCGCCGGCGGGTTCATGGGCGGCCTTCTGGACCGGTCTTTCGGTCCGCGAAATGCCATTCTCATCGAGCTGTTCTCGATCACGGCGATTTTCTGTTTTCAGATCAGCATCTCGCAGGACGCCCTGCTCTTTGGCCTGCTCAGCGCACCTGCAGCCGCCACAGGCTGGGAGATCATGCCGCGCAGCATAGATGTGATCTATCTCGCAACGATCATCCCGCTCAGCGCCTTCATCATCGGGGCGTACAGTTCATGCCGCTCGCTGCTGGTCTTTCTCAGCCCACCCGACAAGCTTGGCCAATTCTTCGGAATTTACGCCATGATCAGCACGGTAACAGTGTGGATCGGCCCGGCACTGGTGGCATCGGTAACGTTCGCAACACATAGTCAGAAACTGGGCTTCAGCAGTCTCATCATCCTGTTTCTGGCAGGCAGTCTGATCATGCTCAGCGTCCGCGGCCCTGAACGGTCGGGCATCTCCTGATCAGAACAGGTCGTAGATCTTCACCAATCCGTCAGCCGTATAAGACAATATGGCGTCCTGATTTTTGAAGTTCGTTTCGAACAGCATCTCAATGGCCGCATAGCTAAGCTCGAGAGCCAGACGGGCGCGGACAACCAGGTCGTCGAAATTGTCCGACAGGCCCTGCCCCTTCAGGTATTCCGCTATGAGAATGGACATGTCCGCGTGCGACTCCAGGCGCACATCGCGAAGCTCAGGGATGGCGCGGAGTGAGACAAGCAGGGCATAGCCGCCGCGAAACGCGCGCGTCATATTGAAGGACTCGCGCAGCGTGCGCAGGGAAGCGGCGTGAAGGTCCGCTTCCCTGGTGATCCGCAGGCCGGTATCGGCCCGTAACGCTTCGCTCTGCGCCAGCATCATGCGGGTGCCAAGTTCACGCAGCAGGGCGTGCTTGTTCTGGAAATAGTGATAGAAAGAGGGCGGCGTCACACCCGCGCGCTCGACAATCGCGTTGGAATTCAACGCCTCGAGCCCGGACTCGGCCATGATGTCCTGCGCCGCGAGCAATAGCCGCTCGCGTGTCGAGATAATCGGCGTCGTCGTTTCTTTCATCGCATCGACCTACGGACAGTATGTTGCACAACCGGATTGGCGCTGTCTTGTCGATCAGCGCCCGGTTCGGCAAGCATAAAGTTCCTCAGCCACCTTTGCGAGGCGTCACAAAGCCACCGGCATGAAGCGGAAAATCGACAGGGCGGCGCTCGAAATGAAGCCCCGGACAACGGGACGGCATCGTTTATGGATGTGATGCTGCACGGATGCGCACCTAAAGCATCACACCCATATCCCAGGGAGCAAATTCCTCGTCCCCATACCCCAAACGTTCGCTCGCGGTCATTTTCCCGGATGCCGTTGCAATGATCTCCTCAAAGATGCGCTCTCCCGCCTCTTCCAGGACCTCCTGCCCGTCCAGTATTGTTCCGCAATTTATGTCCATATCATCCCGCATACGCTCATAAAGCGCTGTATTGCTCGCGAGCTTCAAAGACGGGACAGGCTTGCATCCGAAGGCCGACCCGCGCCCGGTCGTAAAGCACATTATGTTTGCACCACCTGCGACCTGCGCAGTCGCGCCAACCGGATCGAACGCGGGCGCATCCATGAAGACCAGTCCCTTTTCTGCAACGAACTCTGCATACTCATAGACCGCCATCAGATTTGATGTGCCAGACTTGGCAATTGAGCCAAGCGACTTCTCGGCAATGGTCGTCAATCCACCAGCCTTATTTCCGGGCGATGGATTATTGTTTATCTTCATTCCATTCTTGGCGGCGAACTCTTCCCACCACTTAATTCTGCTCACGAATTTTTCTGCCACATCTCGTGAGATCGCTCTCCGCGTGAGAACGTGTTCTGCACCATAGCATTCCGTGGTTTCAGAAAGGATTGCCGTACCGCCATGCGAGACAAGAAGGTCAACAGCCACACCCAATGCGGCATTGACGCTGACACCGGAATATCCATCCGATCCACCACATTGCAATGCAAGCTTTAGTTCACTGACCGGAACCGGCTGTCTACGAACGTTATTTGCCTCTTCAAGGCAGGCCTCAACACGCTCTATGCCCGCACGGATCGTCGCTGCTGTTCCACCTGTTTGCTGGATAACCAGCGCATCTCCTTCCGCACCGCCAAGCACATCATCGAGATTCCCGACCTCACACCCCAGCCCGATCATCAGGACTTTGCTGAAATTGGGATGAGCGGCATATCCCGCAATGCATCTTCGTAAGGATTCAACGCCTTCAACTCTGGCATCGAGTCCGCACCCGCGCTTGTGCGTCAGTGGAACAACGCCATCAATGCCCGGATATTCTGATAGCCGCCCTCTGAAATGGTCAGCGATTGCGCGAGCAACGGTTGCTGAACAGTTCACACTCGACAGAACACCAATGTAGTTCCGGGTGGCTATTCGACCGTCAGCCCGCACAAATCCATTGAAGGTCCTGTGAACTTGCGGCACTGGCGTTGGGCGGACCTCAGCACAATAGTCATAGTCCCGGGCAAAATCGACCATGTCCAGATTGTGGGTGTGAACATGTTCCCCCTGAGCGATCGGCGCTGTTGCCCTTCCGATGAGTGAGTTGTAGCGACGCACCGCCCCACCCTCCGGGATAGCATGACGCGCAATCTTGTGCCCCGGCTGGATCGGATCTCTTGCGAACAACCCCTCCAGGAGTTGTTCCCCTGCAGCAATATCGCGAAGCGCGATGACCACATCATCTGCTTCGTTCAGAAGCAGCGTGAGAGGGGCTTCTGAATCCCAGCCACTTGACTGTTCGTTCATGTTATCTCCCATCTGTAGGATTAAGTCGCGCAGTATCAGACGTGACTAGTCGAGGCTGGCAGGTCGCGCCTTACAGGTTCCCGGCTCCGGCTCCCCCTGCATCAGGCGCCTGACGAACGGGACGGAATCCTTCAGCGACTCATTCACAGCCGTGCTGTGATCGAAGCCTTTGTAGATGTGATGCTGAACCGCTGCGCCGCCTGCGCAGAGCATATCATACATGGCCTCCTGCAATTCAGGCGCGGCATCGATATCCATGTCGCCCGTCCCGAGAAAGATCGGCGTTGTATAGCCAGTCGGCGGAGGAACCAGTGTATCCCTCTGCGCGGCCAGAGCCTTCCAGCCTTCCGGCGTCAGCGTGTCTTTCATCGACAGGTCCGCCATGAGCGTATCGTATTCCAGCGCGTACACGCAGTGGAATTTGGCAAGTTCCAGCACTGGCAGAGCCTTCTCCGTCAGGGTCGTTTCTGGCGAGACCGGCTCAGGAAGCCCATCCAATGCCAGGGCCATATAGAGAAGCACAGCAGAGACCGGATCCGGCTCATCCTCTATCTCCGGCCGCGTCCCCCCGATATCGGCGATCAAAGAAACGTCGATCAATGCGGCGCCTGTCGCCACTGTACCGAGAACGTTGAGATCTGGTGCGTAGTCGCCCGCCAGTGCTGACGCCGTGAGAACCGCAGGCCCGCCCTGAGACTGTCCGACGAAAACGACCTGATTGCTGAAGTCCGTTCCTTCACCAATGATGGCGCGTGCCGCATCAATGATGGAGTAGCCTCCGGATAGCCCGTCGATATAGGGGTGGCGCCCCGGCGTCCCAATTCCCTGATAGTCGGAAGCGACGACTGCAAACCCCTCAGACAACCAACGTGAAATGTAGGCCACATCGCGCCACGACCGCCCGGCCCAGGACGGCGCACAAATATCCGCGATCCCGACTGTACCATGCCCGAAAGAGATAACAGGCCAACCGCCCTCAGGCATATCGCCTTCAGGAACAAACAGTGCGCCAGATACGGTAACAGGTGTCTTATCCACGCCGCTGGCAGAGGAGTACAGGATGCGCTCGGCCTTCGCGGCACCCGGAATCATGAACGGTTCCGGCAGTTTTTCCTGGCGCAGAAGCACGCCTGGCGTGGTTGGGATCTCTTCGTTCAAGACATAGAAGTCTGAAACCCGCCCATCCGTCACATCAAACCTCACAGGCTCAGCTGTTGAACAGCCGGGCGCAATAAAGGCCCCGCCCATCAAGGCAAGCGCAACCAGCGCCTTGCGATACTTATTTCCCGAAAACATGAGGTTACTCCAATGCTATGTATACGTACTTTTCTATCGTGACGGGTCCAGCTCAGATGGCCTTTTGCTGGCCAGGAATCAGGTCCGGTTTGGGCGAGACTGCCCGGCGCCGCAGGGCGATGCCGGATCCGATATAGATGCAGGCCACCAGCGGGCTCGCGATATTGAAGATACAGAATGGCAGATACACCATCGTGCTGACCCCAAGCGTTGCAGCCATGAAGGCGCCGCACGTGTTCCAGGGCACAAGCGGCGATGTCACCGTGCCGAAATCCTCGGCTGTCCTTGACAGCATTTCCGGACGAAATCCCCGCGCGTGAACTTCGTCTGCATACATGCGTGTCGACAGAACAATTGAGAGATACTGATCGGCCGCGACAATGTTGCCGAACAGGGCGGTCGCAGCTACGCCGAAAAAAATGCTCCGGTCTTTCCGCATCAGGCCCAGAACGGACGTCAGGATACGCTGAAGGCAGCCCGTCCGCTCCATCATCCCGCTGAAGAACATAGCAGACAGGATCAGCCAGACGGTCGTCATCATGCTCGCCATACCGCCACGGGACAGCAGCTCATCCGCATCCGCCACGCCTGTATGCGCCTCATAGCCAGTCGCCGCCGTGCGCCAATAGTCGACCATGAGCTGGGGCAAGGACACCTGGTCCCCGCGTTGGAAGGCGAGCCCGAACGCCACGCCCACAATGATCGAAATGACAATTGCCAGCAGAGGTGGTACGCGCGCGATCGCCAGACCGATCAGGATTGCCATGGGCAACAGCAAGGCCCAACTGATCGTAAAGTTACTGCTGAGCGTTCCGGTCAACAGGGCCAGTTGCGCCGTATCAACCTGCTGACCTGCCCGCAGGCTGAGAAAAAGAAAGACGGCCAGCGCGATCAGGAATGCCGGAACCGTCGTCCACAGCATATAGCGCACATGCACGAACAATTCCGCCCCCGCCATGCCGGATGCCAGGTTGGTTGTATCGGAAAGCGGCGACAGCTTGTCACCGAAATACACGCCCGAGATGATCGCCCCGGCAGTGATCGGCAGCGACAGGTCCGATGCCTGCGAAATGCCCATCAGGGCAACACCAATCGTGCCGGCGGTCGTCCAGGCGCTGCCGCTGGACATGGCCACAACCGAACAAAGCACAAGAACTGCAGCGTAAAAAATGGAAGGGTGCAGGATCTCCGATCCATACACGATCAGTGTCGGGATGACACCCGATGCCAGCCAGACACCGATCAGCCCCCCGATTGAAAACAACAGCATGATGGGAATGATGACCATGCTGGAAAACTCAGACACCGCCTTCTCGAGCGTTCCCCAGCCAAGCCCGTTGCTCAACCCCACGATGCCGGCCACCAGACCGGCACACATCAGGACGATCTGAACAGACCCACCGGTCGCCTCATCGCCGAAAGTCATAACAGCGAGAAACAGACCCACGAACAGGACCAGCAAGGGTATGGCGCCTTGCCAGAGCTGAGGGAGATCGCCGCCACGCTTGGTTTCGTTGTGCATAAGAATTCCCAGTGCTCGCCAATCCTCATGGCAGGTTTCACATGCGTCTGATCTCACGCAAGAAAGAAAATGGTCAGGCGGAGCGGGTCACACCCCTCCGCTCCGCCTGACAGGTAGTGACCTAGAAGGACCGCTTCAGGCTTACGCCTACAGTCCGAGGGGTCACGAAGGACTCAGAAGGCGCCCCTGCATACGAGAACGTGTTTGACAGCGTTGCCGCATCTTCCCCAAACACGTTCTTTGCGAATGCAGACACATCCCAGGCATCGGTGCTGAGGCCGATGCGGAGATTGACGAGTACATAGTCGCCGACTTCCTCGTCTTTCGTTATGCCGAACCTTGTATCCAGTTCGTTCGCAGCCACGTTGTCTGTGAACTCTTCAATCAACGTGGATTTGTACGGGCCGACATAGTTCGCGTTGCCGTTGGCATAGACCTGCCAGCCATTCTTGAGCGGACGCTCATAAGACATGGAAACGTTCAGCATGGTTTCAGGTGAAGCCGGGAGGCGTTGTTTCTGGTACTGTGCGTTCCCCTGCAATTCGGTCTTCGTATAAGATCCGTTGACCGACAGTGTGAGGTTTTCGTTGACAGCGACGGAGTATTCCGCCTCGACGCCTTTGCTCGTGGCGTCACCCAGGTTGACGAGCGGCGTATAGGCGCCCCCTGCGAGGGTGAGGAACACAGGGATCTCGGTCCAGTCCGCATAGAAGACTGCGCCGCTGAGATTTGCCCTGCCATCGGCCAGCACAAGCTTGGTGCCTGCTTCATAGTTCCAGAGGGAGTCAGACTTGTACGCCAGGTACTGGTCAACATTCGGGATGTTGATACCAGGCAGGTTCGGCGGGCCGCCATTGAAACCGCCGAGACGGAAGCCCTTGGAAATCTGGAAATAGTAGAGCTGGTCTTCATTCGGCTCGAACCGCAGGTTGACCCGCGGCGTCCAGACCTTCTCGGACTGATTACCCGCTTCACTGTCGACCGTGATATCCTGCTTGTAGTCAGAGTACCGCAGGCCGACATCGAGCCCCCAGGCGCCCGGAAGGTCGATATTGGCTTCACCGAAGCCCGACCATTGCGTCGTCTCATTGGTCCGGTCGATCACCAGGATCGGGCCGAACAGAGCCCCTTCCGTGAACACAGTCTGACGTACGGAGTCTTCGTGCCGGTAATAGGCACCGATGATCCACTGCACCGGGGAGTCTGTTTCGGACGTCAGCCGCAGTTCCTGTGAGAACACCTCACTGTCGACATGGTCGTCGGAGTAAAGGTCATAGTTCGACAGGCCATAGAGCCCCGGAGGTCCGGCAAGCGCGATGACGTTTCCATCGAACAGGCTGGCGTCCTGACGGCCCTGATATTGCGTCTGGTAATAGCCGGAAGCAGAGTCGAGGCGAACTTTTCCAAAGTCGTATCCGACATTGGCGTTGTACAGCGTCAGGTCCGTATCGTCCCGCTCGTCGCCGCGACGACGTTGAGCATTGCCGGCATTTTCATACGGCTCACGCACCCGGCGCCCATCGGCAACCGTGCTCTGTGTGACGGCCTGAAGCAGGATGTCGAGATTGTCCGTCGGCTCCATCTTGAGCGCGATACGTCCGCCTTCAATCGTGCCGCTGCCGACCTTCTGTCCGGTCTCAAGATTCTTGACATAGGCCGCCTCGTCACGCTGGAACAGGCTGCCACGCAGAGCGGCTTTTCCTGCGGCGATCGGAAGGTTTACCGTGCCAACCACGTTCGTGCCGAGATCATCTGCCCCATCGACGGAGCTGACGGTGCCGGAAAGTTCTGCAGAGTAAGTGTCGAGGTCCGGATGCTTGGGGAGCACACGCAGCGTGCCGCCCAGAGACCCGGCGCCATAATATGTTCCTTGCGGACCACGGAGGACCTCAATCCGGTCAATATCAACCGGCTCGACCTCGATTGCCCGAAGCCCCCCATTCAGGGCGACCTCATCGAAATACGTCACAACGGTACCGCCGAGATTGCTGCCGCCCGGTGTGGTTGCGAGCCCGCGAATGATAACGTTGCTGATCCCGATGCCGCCATCAACGAGCGCCACGCCGGGCACTGTCGTCAGATAGTCGCGGTATTCGTTGGCGCCGATCTTTTCCAGCGCGTCGCCGGTCAGCGCCGAGATGGAATACGGCGCGTCGAGAATGTCTTCTTCGCGCTTGCTCGCCGTCACTGTGACGCTTTGCAGGACATATCTCTCATCGGCAGGATTTTCCGTGCTCGAATCTTCCTGTGCCTGCGCGACCTGCGAGGTCGCAATCAGCGCGATTGCCGGCAGCATCGCTGTCGTCAGAAATAGTTTGGTCTTTGACATGTTGAATACTTTCATTGCCACTCTCCCCCTTTTTTGAATCTGGGCTATTTGTTCATTCTTGCGAGCACCTGCACGCGAGGCTCTGAAGCTCTGCTTCACGAAACAATCTTCCTCCTCATTCCGGCGGCCGGTCCGGGAATTTTCCCAATGGACGGCACACATTTCTCGACTGACCTCCCCTGACCGGGGGACCTTTTTCGACGGATTTTCACCCGCTCTTTTTGTTATTCGATGTATTCATCCCAGAAGGCTTCGGAGCGCGCATAAGCGGTGTCCGATTCCGGTGTTCCGGGCAGTAGGGACTGAAAGACGTGGGGCATGCCCTCATAGACATCGAGGACCACATCACCTCCGCCTTTGCTGATCTGCCGATACAGCCTGACAGAGTCGCTGAGAACGATTTCCCGCGTCCCGGCCTGAATCAGAACTGGAGGAAACTCAGCAGTATATATTCCGTAGACGGGAGACACATACGGGTTCGTGAATTCGGATGGGGACGCATATTGTGCAAATCGCGCTCGCGCATAGCCGACATCCAGCGCCGGGTCGAACGCTGCCACCGTCCGGATCGTATCGCCCGCCAGTTTCAGGTCTGTCACCGGAGACTGGAGCAGGATTGCCGCCGGCATCGGCCCGCCTTTGTCTCTCAGTTTCAACATGCTCGCCGCGACAATCGTGCCGCCGGCAGAGTCTCCGAAAATCCCGATCTGATCTGCAGAATTCCCTTCTGCCAGCAACGCCGCATACGCGGAGAGAACCTGATCCGTGATCTCGTCCCACTTGGCATCTGGCGCCCGCGTATAGTCGAGCGAGTAGATCACGCGCCCGGTCTTGGCCGCCATAAGCGCAGCCCCCGACAGCGTCGACCTGGCCGACAGATTGGTAAATCCGCCACCGTGCACATAGATCAGTACGCCGGACTTCGTCGCCCCGCCTTTTGGAACAACTTTCAGGGCGGGCACGCCGCCAAGTTCAATTTCTGAAACATCCGGAGACAGCGTTTCAACAAGCGGCTGTGTGAAGGCCAGCGTGAACTGCTCGACCTGCTCACGATTGGCGGCCCACTCGGCTGGCGTTTTCGGATAATCGGATGATGGCTGCGTCGTGCCGACAAGCGAAAGCAGGGCCGTCATGGCCGTTTTCGCCTCCGGAGACACGCTATCAGCGATCCAGAGCGCGTCAGCCTTTGAGGCCTCCGGGCTTTCTGCCGGTGGGGTAGCGCACGCAGTCATGACGGCCACCGTTGCTGCAGCCAGCCCGATTTGGAACATTCGAGTGATTGGCATGATGAAAGCCTCCCGAGGCCAGCAATATTATTCGTAAACAGAACGTCTCTTGCCTGCGTCACGCTCCGCCTCCCGCGTCAGCGGCCAGGATCGCCTTGAATTTCTCCAGCGCGATATTCTTTCCGCAAAGCACGACCACGGCTGTTTTGCCCGCAAGCCGCGGAGCACATTTTTCAAGTGCCGCCAGAGCCAGAGCTGCCGAGCCTTCGACAATGAGCCCGTCGCCCATGGCGAGATCTTTCATGGAGCGGGCAATTTCCGCTTCACTCACCAGTACAGGTGTGGGGTCGAGTGTGTGTGCCAGGTTGATCGTGATGGCGCCCGGCTCAACGCCGCCCGCCGTGCCATCTGCCAGTGTTGGCGTCTCGTCGAAATCAACCGCCCGCCCGGCGCGCATCGAATGCAGCAGGCTCTGCGCATTCTCAGGCCAGGCGGCAATCACTTCGACATCCGGTGCTTCCTTGCGCAGGACAGCGCCGATGCCCGAGAGCAGACCGCCACCACCAACGGACACCACGACCGCATCGACTTTGCGGCCATCATCAAGGATCTCGGCGACGCAGCCACCCTGTCCGGCGATGACGTCCACATCATTGTAAGGTGACACGTAAACGGCGCCACTTTCAGAAGCCAGCCGGCGCGCCAGAAGCTCGACCGTCAGCGGGTCCGCATCGTGCAGTTCGACTTTCGCCCCCAGCGACCGGATCGCTTCGATCTTCCGGGGTGAAGCATTCTGCGTCGCATGCACTGTAATCGGAATGCCTTCCTCCGACGCCACAGTCGCCAGAGCCAGGCCATGATTGCCCGTCGAAGCCGTCACGATACCAAGCGCTTTCTGGCTGGCCGACATGTTGGAAAGCTTGTTGTAGGCGCCGCGGAACTTGAAAGAGCCCGTCGGCAGGAATTGCTCGCACTTAAGCAACACGCGGCAGCCGAAACGCTGTGACAGGAATTCGCTTTCGACCAATGGGCTGGGCAGCGCGCGATCTCGCAAACGGGCCACCGCGCCGCGAGCAAGAGCGGCCACAACATCAAGAGACAGGGTGTCAGCAGCGGGTGCTGCGCCGCCCTTCCCGCCCTCTGTTTTGTCCTGTTTGGTCGTGGTCATGATTCCGGCTTGCCTCGCTGATGAATTGACGATATTTCTAAATTAGATTTTTTGTCAACCACGATTCAGGAGAGACTTTTGACCGAACTGTCCGACTCCCAGGCATTCACTCCGGGCCTTGAGGCGCATTTTGCAATCGCCGATGGCATTGCCGCCCTGTTCGCGCCTTATGTAGAAGTGGTGATCCATGATCTGGCGACGGAAGAAGTCGCCTATATTTCCAATGATCTATCCCGCCGCGTTGCAGGCGACCCGTCGCAACTCGACGAAATAAGCTTCGACCCGAGCCTTCGCGTCATTGGCCCCTACCAGAAAACGAACTGGGACGGCCGGCGCATGAAATGCATTTCGATCGTCATTCGCGAAAACGATACGCCGATCGGCCTGATGTGCCTGAACGTGGACGTCACCCAGTTTGACCTGGTCCGGCGCGCGCTCGACGGATTTCTGGGCTCTGAGCCGCGCAATGAAGGCGTCCAGGCCCTGTTCGTTCACGACTGGCATGAGAAGATCAACCAGTTCGTGGCGGAATGGTGCGCCACGCGCGATATCCGCATCGAGCAGATCGACAAGGCCTCTCGCCGTGAGCTGATCAGTGCCCTGCGCGATAGCGGCGCGCTGGAACAGCGCCGCGCGTCTGCCTACATCGCCCGCATTCTCGGCGTCAGCCGCGCAACCGTGTACAACGAACTCGCCGCCCTGAAACAAGGCAGCAGCTCGACGTGAGACTCTATAATCGCGAGAATATCCTGCGGGTGGTCAACTCACCTGACATTATCAGCGTCATCGAAAAGGCCTTTCAGAGCTATTCAGACAAAACCGTCCAATCGGGCACCGTCGTGCATCTGGCATTCACAGATCCACCGGGCGACTTTCATATAAAGTCCGCCCATCTGGCCGGAGCGCCGGTGTTTGTGGTGAAGATGGCCAGCAGCTTTTACGAGAACCCGTCCAGAGGCGTGCCCTCCAGCAACGGGATCATGATGGTCTTCGATGCGGCGACAGGGCACCCCGAAGGCGTCCTGCTCGACGAAGGCGCCCTGACTGATATGCGGACCGCCATTGCCGGCGCCGTTGCTGCCCGGCTGATCGCCCCCGCAAACCCAGAGCGCCTAGGCGTCATCGGATCGGGCACGCAGGCCCGGGTCCAAGCAGAATGGATCGCACGCGTTCTCGGCATCCGCGACGTTCAGATCTGGGCGCGCGACATGGAAAAAGCCTCCACACTGGCGACAACGCTCAGCGAAAACGGCCTCTCGGCAACGCCTCAGGCCTCGATGGAAGCCTTGTGCGCGGATTGCGATCTCGTCGTCACAACAACGCCAAGCCGTACCCCGCTCATTACCAAGGCGATGATCCGGCCCGGTCTTCGTGTCGTCGCGATTGGCACAGACACGCCCGGCAAGCAGGAAGTCTCAGATGAAGTCATGGCGGCTGCCGACGCCATACTCGTCGACTCCTTCGACCAATGCTCTGAATACGGCGACACCGCATCGGCCCTGGCCAGAGGCATCGTGGACCGGGAGCGGATACAGGAGATTGGCCAGGCGCTGAACAACGCGTTCTGTTTGAACCTGCCGCCGGAAGCCATCGCCGTGGCAGACCTGACAGGCATCGGCGCCCTCGACGCCGCCATCGCCGAATTTGCCTTTCACCAGCTCACCGCCCGAACAGTCTGATCACAGAGCGCGGGCGCCAGAATAAAGGTATTGTCAGAGGGCTGGTGTCAGACTACTTCGAACCGGTGGTGTCAGACAAACTCGAAACAGTCTCCGTCTTTCGCGGACGAGCAGATCCTAAGCGACGAGAAGGTCGCGCCATTAGCGAAGCGCGGCGTCTCGTTTTTGTTTGAACCGTATTCGGGAGTTGATATGCCTTTCGAAGTTAAAGTGATTGTACACTGACGAATGGATTGAGACGAACTTCTGCAAACTTCGCATCCTGCGAAATCTGGACATAGCTCGCTCCCGCCGTCGAAATGGCAAGTGTGAATTTTCGGCCCGGTTATTAAGATGGCGCCCTGTTTCCTGGCGACCTTCGTTCCCAATAACTTTCATCGCGGCCCTATAGGACGGGCATTTATCCGTCACCACGATATGTGGATTTCCAAATCGCCTCATCGCTTTCTTGAGGAATTTCAACGCAGCAGCCTTATCGCGCCTCTTCGTCACATAGGATTCCAATACTTCCCCTTCGTGATCCACGGCGCGCCACAAATAGTGAGTCTCCCCACGGATCTTCACGAAGACCTCATCCAGGTGCCATTGCCATTGAGGACTCTGCCGCATCGCCTCGGACCTCCGCTTCCGGATCTTGTGAGCGAAGTAAGTCCCGAAGCGATCCACCCAGTGGCGGACCGTTTCATGACAAATATCGATGCCTCGCTCGTGCAGCAGGTCTTCGACATTCCGCAGAGACAGAGGAAATCGGACTTACATCATCACCGCGAGCTGGATAATCTCCGGCGACGTCTTGAAGTAGCGGAAGGGTGATTTCGTCATTTCCGGACGCTAAACGTCAGAATTGCCCACCTCAAGGTCGGTTCCTTTGACAATGCCCTACCAACCATAAGAGCAGAATTCCTGTTTGTGGGCAGAATTGCATAATGCCCTTGGCGGCAACCAAACAAACCAAGCAATAACAATGCACTGAAAGGCAAAACTGGCGGAGAGTGGAGGACTTCCTTCACACTCCGAATTGTTCGAAACCCTAGCCGATTGGGAACATCAGCTTCAACATCTGGAGCAAAACCGCCCCGAATCCATTGGGGATGAATTGGGAGGGCCGGAGCTATGAGTGCCCCTTCCCTCAAACAAAGCTTCAATGCGCCCCGTAATCCTGGCGAACAGGCCAGACCGTTTTCGATCCGGCTAACGGAAGCTGAGCGTGCGTCTCTCAAGCGTAAGGCGGGCTCTAAGCCTCTGGGCTCCTACATTCGCCACAAGCTGCTGGGCGATGATGCCACGCCGCGCAAGTCTTCGGCCCGCAGCCCGAGCGAAAGCGATAAGGCATGGGCGCAGGCGCTGGCTGGGCTCGGTCAATCGCGGCTGGCTTCCAATCTCAACCAGATTGCCAAGCTGGCCCATCAAGGCGCACTGCCCGTCACACCGGAATTGCAACAGGAACTCCATGACGCCTGCGCAGACATCAAGCGTATGCGCCTCATGCTCATCAGGCAGATGGGGCTCAAGCCGTGATCCTCGTTGGCAACCAGCGCGGCGGGGCGCGTGATCTCGCCCGCCATCTCCTCAAAGATGAGAACGACCATGTGCATGTCCACGAGGTGCGGGGTTTCGCGAGCGATGACCTTGATGAAGCGTTCCAGGAAGCCTACGCCCTCAGCCGGGGGACGCGCTGCAAGCAGTTTCTCTTCTCCATGAGCTTCAACCCGCCACCACAGAAAGAGGTCACGGTGGAAATGTTCGAAGCCGCCATTGAGCAAGCTGAGGAGCGGCTGGGCCTGACAGGACAACCGCGCGCTATTGTCTTCCACGAAAAAGAAGGTCGTCGCCATGCACATGCGGTATGGTCCCGCATTGATGCGGAAAACCTAAAAGCGGTGCAGCTCTCATTCTCCAAGCGCAAGATGCAGGAACTCTCCCGCGACCTCTACCTCGAACATGGTTGGCAAATGCCGCGCGGATTGGTGAACTCGCGCGAGCGCGACCCGAGAAGTTTTACGCTGGAAGAATGGCAGCAAGCCAAGCGTGTGGAACGCGATCCGAAGGACATCAAGGCCGCCATTCAGGATGCGTGGGCCATATCCGATTCCGCTGCATCGCTCGGACATGCTTTGCAGGAGCGCGGCTTCAAGCTGGCGCGCGGTGATCGGCGCGGCTTCGTAGTGACGGATTATCGGGGCGAGGTTTACTCGCTGTCCCGATGGGCCGGCATCAAGCCCAAACAAATACGCGATAGAGTTGGCGATGCTCAAGAGCTTCCCAGCCTCGAACAGGCGAAACGGGATACTGCGCGCGAAATGCAGGGCAAGCTCAGCCAGTTCCAGCAGGAACTCGATGCACGTGCTGCACAGGCCAAAGCAGAACATCAGCGCCAGAAACAAATCCTCATCGAGCGCCAGCGCGCCGAACGGGCGGCAGCCTTCGAACGGATCGCTCAGCGTGAGGCAATAGAAGCCCGCGAGCGCCAAGCGCGCTTTTCTGCCGGACTGCGCGGCCTATGGGACAAACTGCGCGGCGAGCATGCCCGCATTCGTGAAGAAAACGAACGCCGCGCCTATGAATGCTTCAAACGCGACCGCGCCGAACGCGACACTCTGGTGTTCCGCCAGCTTGAGCAAAGGCGATTGCTAGAGCAACGCGCACGGCATCGGCAGGAACACATTGCTGAACGGCAGCAGGAACTCCGCCAGGATGCGCTCCGGTATCGGGAAACCACTGAGCCGTCACGAGAAGATCGGCGCGAAGCCTTCAAACAACGGCGGCGAGAAGAGCGGGGCAAAGAGCCAGGGCGAGATCGGCCCCGTGGTCCGGAACGGTAACAATAGAGTCTGAGGAATTCCCCGCGCTCAGACTCCGAACAGGTCGGGTTGAACGGAGAGTAATTCATCCAGAACGATCAGGTGAGCAAAGTCGTTGAACAGATGATTGTGTTTGAGGCTCAGCGCAGTGTGTACGGAGTCATGAAAGGGCTCGTCCACGGCTTCAGGATGTTCTCTGCGAAAGGCGTTTAGATCACGCGCCGCTTTCCGGTATCCGGAAAGGTCGCGCCTATAATCGACCAGCACCTTTCCACGGAGTTTGCGAAGCTCCTCAGAGCGCTTGGGCTCTGCCAGCGCATCGATCCGCGAAATATCGCGCTCCATGTATCCGCGATAATTGCAGCTCACAACTTCGGCCAAGATGACGCTTGGCGGCAAAACGGGACCGCCCAGCACGTAAAACCAAGGATGCCCCGGCGAATAGCCATTGCGATTGTAGTTCCGGGCCATGATCAGTGACTCCAGAAGATATGGACACAGTCGAAGCCCAACTTGATCGCTATGATGTCGTTGATTTCCAAGTCCCGGGCCATGCGTTCGTAGTCGATATAGAACCGCAGGCTTTCGGGAATCTCTGTCGTTTCTTCCGTAATCTGTTCGGCAAACTCCGAGACCGAGTGGAACTCTCCGGCATAGTGATCCTCAAGCGCCGTTTGTGCGCTCTCCAGATCGCCGAAATAGTTCGCCAACTCCGCACCGAGCGTGCCATGCTCGGCGATAAACTCGGCCTTATCCACGATCTGCTGAATACCTTCGTATTCAGACAGGCTCAGGCCTTCGAAGCCTTCGTAGTCATGCACGGCGTATTCTTCCGCCCCCTCTATTGGGGAGGCTCTAAGCATCTTTTGAATGTCCGCATTGATGGCCTCAACGCCTTGCTGTGCGTCGATCCAAGCACCGTGCAATATGCCGTTATTGTAGGCGGCCAAGCAGGCCACATAAATTCTGATCTCGTCCGTCATCTTCTCTGTCCCTCCAATGGGTATGGGTTTCGCTTCTGAAACCCTGCCTCGTGGCGAACAGTGGGTGTGCAAACGGAGGGAAGAATCGACGGCGGGCGCAAGGCGCAGCCTGAGCCTCGGGAGACCGTCTATTCTTCTCGAAGTGCGCCGAGGGCGAAGCCCTAAGTCTTGCGCGAGGGATGGAAGCCGGATGGCCGGGACCGCTTGCGGGCCTGGTCACGACAGCCCGGCCCGGTGGGCGCGCTATAATCGGGTTGCCTACAACGCCAAAATCCCGGATGTGACTGTAGGCTCTCCAAGGCTAAAAGTCATAAGGTCAAATAGTGCGGAGACATGTGATAGTCGTTATCAAGTTCTTAAATTGTTCTTTCAATCATAGCGTCTGTGGCATAGAATCAGGCTAAAGGAGGGGCCGCATCAATGATGTTGGCCCGAATTGAATTGGTATGAAAACTAAGGAGCACATCGAGACCTCTGCTGTTGCACGTTTCTTTTCTGCCAGCGTCTTTAAAGAGCTGTCGAAGAGTGGCAGATCACCGCTTCTGGCTCGCCTTATCAGAGAATCTGGTCTGCCAGTCGATGCACTTGCCTGTGAACGTGTAGGTGATCTGTTTGAGCGCGCTTTTCAGCACCTGCGATTGAAAAGCAATCGACATGAATATGTCTATAAGTCAGCCATTACTCACAAGGTGCTTCTGGGCACGCACTCATTGAATACAGCTTCGATGGTAACGGAGTTTCGAGTTGGTTCTTGCAAGGCGGATGTCGTGATTCTTAACGGAACCGGCACTGTTTACGAAATCAAATCGGAGCGAGACACGTTAAGCCGATTGAGTGATCAAGTTGATGCATATCGAACAGTGTTTGCGTCAGTAAATGTTATTGTTGGCGAGAACCATGCCGAAGAGGCTTTGTCAAAGACTCCCGAAGATGTTGGCATAATGTTGCTTTGCCCCAGGCACCGCATTTCCACTTTGCGGGAAGCGCGAGACTTGCCGCAAAGGACAAGTTCTGGTGCAATATTCGACTCGATTAATCTGACGGAAGCGCAGCAGATACTAAGCAGCGCTGGAATCGACGCCCCCGACGTTCCCAACACAATGCGCTACACAGCCTTACGTGAGCTGTTCGTGCAATTACCTTCGGAATACGCGCACCGAGAGATGGTGCGTACACTGAAGCGCACGCGCAATTTGCAGCCTCTTCAGTCCCTTCTGGATGATATTCCGCCGAGTCTTTATTCTATTTCGCTTACATCCAGGCTGCGGCAGAAAGATCATGGTCGCCTAGTTGCAGCATTGCAGGCACCAGCAGTTGATGCATTGGGTTGGGGGTAAAGATGTACCATCCGTATTTTCGCGGAAAGCAGTATGAGCTGATCACAATTCGAGAAACTGCGGAATTGCTAGCGGAGGCCGGGTTCACCCCAATCATTGAGCCTGTCCGTGAACAGATGAGTGGCCTAAAAAAAGCTCTCCAAGAAATTTGTGACGCCGGAGGACAAGCGATTGTCATCGTCAACCCGCAAATTGGCGATCACAGCCATGACGGCGCGAGTATCGTCGAATTGCTACAAGAAGAGTTCGATGACCGCGAGAATCTCATATACGGACTGCTTCTAACAGAGGAGATGACCGTTGCGGACGTGATCAGTCTTTGTGAGGACTTTGAAGAAAAGGACCTCGCATTCATCCATGCCGGGTTTGCAGATGGACGAGCATTAGCAGACGAAACAGCAGATTTTGATCAGGTTAAAACAAGCGTTTTTCTGGAAGATTTTTGCGGAAAACTCTACCAACGGCATTTCGCGGATCATGAAAATAAGATTCTTGTTAGAGATGGATTTCAACAAAGGCGAAATCGGGATCATCCTGACGCGCCAGAGTTCTTCTCGGACCTTCATGCCACCTACGAACTAGAGAATATGACTGGCTTCGGGGATTATCTCATTGTCGGAGATGACTATCGAGAAAGTGGAGGACCAGCGTATACCGTTGCGATCCATCTGACTTACATTGACTACGATAAAGACGAAGAAATGCACATCAGGCATTTTAAGTCGGATAGGCAGGATACGCCAAAAGACCCAGCGGGTAAATTTGCGGAAGCGCTCGAAAAGCTCATTTCTCTGCTCAATGGTCCAAATTCAAAGTACATTGAAACCAGTGCGATTGAAGAATTTAGAGATTTACACAGGCGGGGTCATTATCCTGGTCTTGGATATGTGAAGAAACTATCCATGAAGCACCACATCGAGACGTTGGCTGAGTACTTCGAGGAAGACGACTAATGCTCTGCTGCCCAAATTGCTTCAGAGACAGAGGGCTTGAAAGAGAAATTATCCCGCAAATATCGGAGCAAACAGGAACCTGCCCTCTATGCAATGCTCAGAATAAGCCTTTGGTCGAAGCTAAGAAGTTAGGCGACTATTTCGAGGTCCTATGCGGCATCTATAAGCGTGACGAGAGCGGTCGGGTCTTGGTCGATTGGTTGATCGAAGATTGGAATTTATTCAATCTTGATCGTGCATTGGCGAATAGTCTTCTCGTCGAGATTCTGGATGATGGCGAACGCGTTCGCGAGTTGGTGGTGCCATCTGAGCTGTGTGAAACGCGCAATCTGGATGGCTGGGAAGCACTTCGCGAAGAACTAAGGCATGTAAATCGATTTTTTCCGCAAACAGACTTTGAACTTGATAGACTTGAAGAGCTTTTCTCTAGCCTTCTGATAACACGCGATGAATGGCCAAGAGAATGGTACCGTGCACGGATTGAGACAAACGGAAAAGCCTACAAAGCGTCCGAAATGGGGGCCCCTCCAAGAGAACTCGCTGCGCATGGAAGAGCCAATCCTGCCGGCATTCCTTACCTCTATTTGGGGTCAACGCCGTTTACAGCGATTGCTGAAGTAAGACCGCATCCTGGGGAGCACGTATGTGTAGCAAAATATCGGGTCGAGGATGACCTGCCTATTATCGATCTTAGAAATCCCAGAGCTTTAATTTCACCATTTCTCCTAGAGGGAGAAGGTGAAATTGGACTCATGCGAGGAGATATAGAATTTCTGGAAAGGTTAGGGGCTGAGCTAACAACTCCCGTCCTACCGAACGCTGCTGCTATAGATTACATACCAAGCCAGTATCTTTGCGAGTACATTAAACGGTGCGGTTACGCTGGCGTTCTTTACTCAAGTTCGGTCAGCGATGGTGTGAACATAGCGCTATTCGAGCCCAGTTCCGGCACTATCGAAAGCGTCGACGAATACCGGGTCAACCGTGTTGATGTCGATGCGGCCATTATCGCTTAGAGCCGGGCTCTATTTTACCTGCAAGGTTAAGAGGTCGAGTTGTTTCGCACTAATTTCGACGATCAATTTGCCTTTAGTTTTGAGGCTGCGGAACATTTGATAGCGAGCGCCTCAAGCGACCCTTGATGTCAGCATTCCGCTTAGCGTCTTCTTGCTTGGGAATACAATGATAAGTTGATACACTTTTTGCGCTATGAAGTTTCAAGTGATTCCAAATCAGGGACCGCTTCCACGCGATGCGAAGGACTTAGTGGTTCTTCTTACAGACGCATGGGACGATTGGTTCAAATACAACACCATGTACGTGGTGTTCTATTTTGATGCTGAGGGTGAAAAGCACCGGATAGGCGAGGTCAAGATAGGCCAATTCGATATGGAGCCAGATCAAAGACGCGCCAACATCCCAGCTCAATTTGAGCAGCTAGACGAACAGTATTTCTCGCTCGGTCAGGACGACAGCTATTATCAAGCGCTCAATGAGCTGGGTGATGATTTCAGAGATACCTATCTTGTGGCCATGAAAGATGTGGCCAGAGACCTAAATCTATTCGAACGTGCTCTTGAAGAAAATGTTACTGGTGTCTCTCTGCTTCGGTCCGTTTCTGATCAATCTGTAAGGGGACAATATCGACGGATGGCTCAGGGAGGCGCACGGCTTACCGACTATTCTTTTTCATATACACCTCCCCCTTGGGGCAGAGGGAATGTTCCCCCAACATTTGAATTTGAAGTCATACCAGGCGCATACCCACCGACAAACGTGCACGTACTAATCGGCCGAAATAACGTCGGAAAGACATACACTGTCGATCAGATGACCAAAGCACTGGTTCGTCCTGAAGATGGCAATTTTGGCGACTTCAGTTGGAACGAAAATGATCACGATTTCGAGGATTCAAAAAACTTCTCCAACATCATTTCTGTGACGTTCAGTGCGTTTGACCCATTCGAACCGCTGCCTGTCAGAGAAAACAAGCTGTCTGCCGTTAGGTATCAATATATAGGATTGAAACACACCAGTAAAAACGAAGATGGCAAAGCGAAGCCGCCGAAGTCACCAGATGACCTGGCCGCCGATTTTGGGCAGTCAGTACAGCTTATCCTAACCCAAATCTCCAAGCAGGAAAGATGGCGACGTGCTTTGGAACTTTTGGAATCGGACCCAATATTTAAACAGGCAGAAATCTGGCAGTTAATTGAGGAATTCGGCGAACTACGAACTCAGTTTGAACGTCGTCAAGCGTTTGAGCTCGTGCGTAAAAGTGCTCGACAACTCTATTCAAAGCTAAGTTCAGGTCACAAGATTGTTGTGCTGACGATAACGCGGCTTGTCGAAACCATAGAGGAACGTTCACTCGTCCTGCTGGATGAACCAGAAGCACACTTACACCCACCGCTCCTTTCAGCATTCATCCGATCTTTGTCAGACTTACTAATAAATAGAAATGGGGTGGCCATCATCGCAACGCACTCCCCTGTGATTTTACAAGAGGTCCCAAAGACATGTGTTTGGCGACTTTGGCGCAACGGGACTGAGAAGCAAATTGAGCGCCCCGCGGCAGAAACATTTGGCGAAAACGTAGGCACGCTGACGCACGCGATATTTGGACTCGAAGTCACGAATTCCGGCTTCTACAAAATGATTAGCGATTCTGTGGACGAAAACCTGACATACGAACAAATCCTAGAGCGCTTTGGAGGGCAGCTAGGGGACGAAGCAAGGGGGATTGCTAGGTCATTAATTGCCGCCCGAAATGGAGCGGGCCGCTAGCAATGTGGACAATTCAAAAACCAACAATCACAGCTAGCAGCACCTTCGATACCTGTATTGAGGGTATCAGTGATGCGGGTCAAAAAACACGGTTGGAAGGTATTCGCCCCCAAATCGCAGCAGCAGAAATCGAGTTCGATGCGAGGGGGGTAGCTCAAGAGATTTATCTAACCGCCGGAACAAATACCATTGCCGGCGCTGCGGGAGACGTAACTGCAAGTGAGATGGAACAGCTCTATACGCGGCATATGGCGCGGCAAAAAAGCCGAGGTCACTCTGTGTACGATAAGATCATGGCAAGCGCTGTGCATGGCCAATGCCCATTCTGCGGGCACCATACGGTCTCTACTCTAGACCATACGCTACCAAAGAAGCGGCATCCGATACTCGCGGTCACCCCAATTAACCTCATCCCCTGCTGCAAAGACTGCAATCACAACAAAGGAACTTCAGCACCCGCTGATGCAGTTTCGCAATTTCTCAATGCGTACTACGACGACATCACGGCAGATCGCTGGCTGTATGCAGAAATTGTCAATGGCAGCCCACCTGGAGCCACGTATTTTGTTCATCCCCCAAACAATTGGGACCAAGTAACCGTAAGACGAGTTCAAAACCACTTCGACAAACTGAAGCTTTCTAGGTTGTATGCTTCACAAGCGGGGCGGCAACTGCAGAATATCCGCCGATCATTGTCCAGCATGTATGATGCGGTAGGAGCACAAGCGGTACAGCAAGATCTCGAAACGCGAAGTCTGAGCTGTAGTGAATTCAGTATCAATTCATGGGAAGGTGCACTGTATGAGGCAGCCGCTCAAAGCGGATGGTATTGCAATGGTGGGTTTCGAGCCTAATAAGCCTGCATGTCAGAGCTTTGATCATCGGCGATACCAGCTAAGACCGCACCTTTAAGGCACTTAACTCTACTGGAAAATCCTAGCAATATCGTCAAATACAACGATTTTTGATTTACTCTGAAGTTCTCCCCATGCCCACTGCATAGGGACAATATTACTGAAGACGAGCCAGCCCTCTATTTCCGCATCCCGTTCCGCATTACAAAACGTCTTTACAGCGCCCGATTCAGCTTGAAGCTTTTCTAAGCGGTCTAAATGTTTGCGCAGCAAATCCCGCTTTCCATTCGCCGAAACTCCTTGGAATTTGCTGATCTGTTCTGCAATCTCGCCAGGTGTTTTGCGCTCAAGAAGGTCTTTGCATTCGATTACTAAAATTCTATCTCTCCCCGGAGAGATTGCCAGAACATCAATATCCCCATAATCCCTGTCAAGGTTGGCTCCGAGTATCTCCGACAGGGTTTTTCCGCGATAGGTCGACCACCCCAAGAGATCGAATTTCTCTTGAACCTTAATCTCAAACTCACTGCCCCGAATATCATCTGTATGCGATTTGTAGCGCCGCATTTCTACACTCTCAATTTGCTCCAACGGAAAACTGGCGGAGTAGTAGTTGCTGACAAGGTATGCGAATGAATCCCGCAACATGCCAGGCGCAACCATGACAACTGGATCGCTCTGCTCACTGAGCGCCAAGAATGGACGGCGCACAATCGAGAGTTGACGCCTAAAACGCCAAAAGCGGATATCTTTGTCCAAGCAACCGTTGGGTATGGTGTCCCAAGTTTGCCGCGGCACTAGCATCATCCTCTGAATAATCCTGCGCGCCACTTCAGGGGCGAGCTTTCCTATATCTGTTGATACTTGAGATAATTCCGACAATCGTTCTGTTATGATCGGGCTTTGCTGGACAAAAGCACGGTCTTCTATGCTTTCAATGAGGATTTTATACTCCTCTATTGATCCCCCCATCTCCGCTAAAAAGGCCGCTTCAAACTCCAAATCAATGCTGCGCGCTTGTTGCTTTTTGGGTCGCTGTCCGTCAAATATCCGCTCCGGATAGCGTTTGATATCCTCATCAATAGAGCTGCTCGTTCCTGCGTGAGCGTAGGGCTGAATTACTTGGTCTGAAAAGTCGTGGTTAGCGTGGATGTCACCTTGAGGTGTTATCTTAATTGTTGGCTCCATCGCTCCCCAACGCATGCAGTTTGAATTGTTTCCAAGGTGAAAAATGAGCATGGCTCTTGAGAGCATTCGAGCAAAATCAAGCTTGCCAGGGAGCAAACCTCCTTCATCCAGCGCGTCACACACCGCCATCTCTGCAACATTTCTGCACGAAGCAAATATCCCATTGAGTTCGAACTCATTGTTGATAATTACATTGCGTGCGTCTGGGGATTGATCCCTCAGGGCGAGGATAGCTCTAGAGGTTCTACGCCATTGCTGCCGATCTACTGCCGCAATCTCATGGTTGGTGAGGCAAAGCCTTAGGAGCGCGTCTTTTGAATACTTGCCGATTTCTGCTCTCAAATCATTCGTAAGTTCTCTTGTGACCTTATTCAAAAACTGAGTGCAAGGCTCCACACCTTCAATCAACGCGCCCTCTGAGCGATCTCGAAAGCGCCAGCCCAAACCAAGTTTCAACGCTCCCTCATCAATTCTACTTGTTTTAATCAGCTTTCTTGGGAGTCTACTGCGTAACAGGTCACGTATTTCCATTGATGCATATCGGTGTGTTTGACGTGCATCACTGTTTGGAACAACTCCCGATACAATCTCCTCTAACAAATCTTCTGGGAGCGGCTCGTTACAGAGTCTAAAAAATCCTTGGATTGCACGGACCATAAGAGCGCGCTCGGCAACGTTCTCAGCGTTAAAAACACCATGCTCGAAACCTTCTCCGATTTCCAAAAAGACAGCGTTCTTATCCGCATCTGTGCTGATGGAAATTGCATCCAGAGATGCATCATACGTTCCTGGCGCATCGTAACCACCGCTATCGCCGACATTCCCGTTGAATGTAAGATGCAGCAAAAAAGACAAGCGAGCCTCAGGTAGATGCCGAGTAAGAATGTCAGCAAGTCGAGGCAGCCACGTCTTCAAAAGTTGCCAGCGAGCGTATGCATGGTCACGTCTTTCAGCCGTCGGGGTGTTGACCTCGCCCCACCAGACCTGTCCTGCACTCATCACATAGGCGAGGGGTATTCCACGTCCATCAAGAAAGCCCTCGTATCCATATAGCGGGAGGTGTCGTTCCGTCGGAAATTGCTCGTCCGAGATCTTTCGCATCTCCAGCTGCTCGCCATAGGGACTAGTTAGCAACCTACGGTCGGTTTTGACCGCAACATCGTACCTTAGTTGCTTCTGCGAATTCTGATCGATGACGAGAAAGGTGTTATCGCCGAAGAAGTCATCAGGCATAGACTCATGTGGAACAAGATGTCCGTCTAGGGATTGCGACCACGCCAGAAGGTTAATCAAGCCATTGATATTCTGAAGGCGGACACCATTGCGATGCACAGCATCTTGAGCATCAAGCAGCTGCCAGATGAGCAATGGGTCGGGCTGGTCGATTTGGCTGATAACTACCAAGTCATAGGCGGAAAGGGAGCACTGTCGCCATTTCTCTCTATTTTTCGCCGTGATGGCGTGACTGATAGCACGACCAAGACCACACCCCACAGTTAAGGTAATCATCTCCCGGAAATTCGGCGACTTAGCAGCGATTTTATACGCATGGTCGATAGAGGCATTGATTTCTTTGTCAAATCGATGAGGGTCATTAGCTGGCTCAACTAGCCCACCTTCCTCAAAGCCATCGAAAGCATCCACCACAAATACGATGTTCAGCCACCGCCCAAGATCAACTTCCTTAACAACACTTGAGAAAAATCCTTTGTCAGTTTTTTCAAATTCCAAATCGGGACGATTTGATGCTCCAAATATTCCTATACGATCTAACAGGTCACGATATGCATATGCGAGAAGGCCAGACCCGTGCTCTAGTGCATTATTCGCCTGAAAGAATTCTATGACAAAATATCGTATAGCAGATGAGATCGCCGTTGGCGCTAAAACGACAACCTCTTCATTGTGATATCCCAGTGGGTATCGATCAAGCGGAGAGTTCCCAACTACGCTATCAACCAGCTTGCTTTTATAATCGGGAAGAAAGCCAAAAGCGGCTAAGTCCTCAAGCTCGACCTCAAGTGTCTTCAGTTCCTGCAGGGTGAAAGAAACGGATCTTCTGTTTCGTCTCCCCCATTCCGCATCTTTGAGGCTGATTTGCCTGATGGGTTCGCTCGCCCCGTACTCATAGCGAGACAGCATCCTCCGGCGGACAATTTCAGAAGAAAGCTTCAGTAGCGCAGTTATTGATTTGCGCAGTGACGAAATTTCGTCTGATGAGCGGGGGAAAGAAATAGCTTGAACCGCTAGCTGAGTATAAAATCCCGCACCTTCCCAAATGCCTTCGAAAATTGTGTACTCGCCATCGTCCAAGCACAATGTGTTCGTGAATATGTCTTCTGAAGGGTCAAGCATTGTTCCGCAGGGACCATCATTAAGAGCATTGAACCACCGTCGGATTTCTTTTGGCGTTGGTTTTCTTGTGCCCCGGCAATGAACAAGAGAGAGAGCAACGAGCACCTCAAGAAACAAGCAGGATGCCTGGAGACGGGGTTCAGTCAATAATGCCGAAAAGATGGACGCTGTCTTAGTTGGGTGACATGAGGCCATTCCAGAAACGATATCTGGATGCGCATTGGATATGCTTGAAAGCGTCAAACTGCTTCCTAGCAGTGTAGAAGCAAACAGGGCATCAAGACCTAACGACTTGGGCGGCGATTCCATTTGCTACCTATAGCAGATTCTTGTGCGTACTGATCCATGTTTGGAGCAAGCTCAATTACAACAGCAGCAAAGCCGTTGATCGGGTCCAGCCTAGACAGGCTGGCGGCATCCAATCCGCGCAGGGTTGGCCCATGTTTCCAAAGAGCACGGGCAGGCTCTTGGTCGCGCTGAAAGCGTCTCCATGAAATGGTCAGGGTTTCCAAAGGGGCTCGAAGGCCCCTTGGTCGATGGTGTGCAGAGGAGAGCGAAGTCTCCTTGCGAGTGGTTGGGCGGCGATACGCTCACCTGGGATGGGTCTTGGGAAGGGGCACGGAGGCCCTTTCCTAAGCGCGATCAAACGGCGGACGTTTGGCTGGCGCATGAAGGCTCGATGCCGGAATGCGCCATGGCTGGAGGGTCCACGGGAGGGCGCAGCGCCTCCCTGGCAAGATAGCGCTGTATTACAGCGCACATCTTGCGCGCATCGCATATAAGGTAATTCCGACGGCAATGCCGTAATACGAGGATAAAGTGAAAACTATGCTCAGAGCGGTCTGTGTGAACAGCCACTTGGTTATGATATTCGTTTCAATGGATATTCAGTGTGCTCAAGAGCCATGGGCTGAGGACCATGCTCCCATCGAATAACCCGAATTGATTTGACCTTGTTGAGGTGTCGCAAAATATGGCCGGGAACTTTGTCTCCCACAGGTCTCCTCGAATTGTTTTCGGTAAGCATCACGAGTGAACACATATCGACAAAGTATTCAAACCTGACGATGCGGACCTTTAAGGGGCAATTGTAACTCAAAGCCACGGCTCCATCCATCATCGTATGCAATTCGAGCTCGGCGTCAGCTCTTTTGGTGAGGTCGAAATAGTCAGCTAGAGTGTCAACGATATACGGATCATGGCGCTGTGCGCTTAGCTGATTGATCTCATCTTCTGCAATATTCAAAGCAACAGCCAAAGCATCTATGGTCTTAGCTTGAGGGTTTAGAACTCGGCCGTTTTCAAGCTCGGAAATCCGCGTTTTGTAAGCTTCATCGCCGAACGCAAGTACAGCGAGCGCCTGCTGTGTCAGTCCCTCAACCCCTCTTTTTTGTTTGATTAGCCTTCCAAAGGCCTCGCCAAAACTCATTAATCTGTTTCCGTAACTTTCCGGAACTCAAAAATCGTCGCTTCCGCCTACTGCTGTCAACAAATTCAACCGCTTTAATTGGAGGTGTGCCATGAACCTGTGCGTTCAATGCCTGTCGAAGGGATTTTGCGAGCAAATCCAGACCAGAATTGTCTCAGACGAGGAACTGTCAAACCCTGACTTCGTGAGAGACGTCAGAAATTTTTCCGCGGGTCTCGCCGTTGATCCAAACTCGTGGCTTGAGGCGCTCTATAACATGTACTGCCAGTATCCAGGTTCAATTGTGGACAGGAACGGAAGAGAGCTATTTCTTGACCTTGAGCATTTTGAGGTCCCCTACATTCGGGAGTGGTTCCGCGATTGGGCGTGCAGCCCAATTGATCAGAATGTTCGCCCACGCGTTAGAGAGGAGTCACGGGAGCGCATCCGCGTGCTAGGCACAGTCCTGAAGGCCAAGTACCCCGAGCATGCGATGCTCTGGGGTGTTCGCCCTGCAAATGACAATGCCCCAATAAAGTTATGAACAGGCGAAATATTATTTCGTGCACGGACATTCTATTTCCTATATAATTGTTTAACAACAAGGTTATGGGAATGAATGGGCAACGAAGTTTTATCCGGGGTATTTGAGAGCTACGCTCAAAATCAGTTCAGAACGCAAGAAGTCGCCTCACACGTCGATGAGGTTGTAAAGTCGTTTCTTGGTAGTGAATTTGGCTCAAATCTTGAAAACTCCGACGGATTCACCGATACGCCAGCTAACAGGCAAGTCTCAACAATACGCATGAAAGAACCGGACAAATTCGGTACAATGAGCGAAATGGTCTTAGAGATTTTCGCAGAGGGCCGCGCTCAAATCAGCGCAATGTACCTAGAGGATGATGAAATCAAGGATACTGAACAAAGAATTCTGCACTTTCACTCCCACGAGACGCCCTTGCAAATTGCCGGACGTATTGCTTCTTCTATGGCGGACTTTCAGAACAATGAGGTTGCGGAGCTTTTCTCACGATATGCCGAAAAAATGATCGCCGAGATCAAGGACGCCCCCGGAGTAATTCGCTAGTAAACTTCTTCACTGCCGAAACCGAATGCCTCTTGTTCAGAACGAACTAATAGGACTGCTCACCTTAAGATATCCTAGGGCCAGCGCGCCACACGCTAAGCCGCCCGATCACTTCCCGGTGATCCGGCAATATAGCGATACATGGTGGATTTCCCGACGCCCATATGATCTGCGAGTTCCGGCACCTTCATACCGCGCCTCAGCAGAAACAATGCCTCACGCAATTCTTCGCCATCCAGTGCAGGTTTTCGTCCGAACTTCGCTCCGCGCGCTCTGGCCGCCTCCATCCCGGCGCGAGTGCGCTCGATCAGAATAGACCGCTCAAACTCAGCTACGGCGGCCATAACCTGCAAGATCAATCGCCCGGATGCCGAGGCTGTATCGATGCTCTCGCACAGTGAGTGGAGGCCGATGTCCCGGTTCTGCAAGGCTGTGGTTATATCGAGGAGATCAAGCAAGCTTCGACCCAAGCGATCCAGCCGCCAGATGACCAATACATCACCGGGCGAGAGCCTTCTGAGAGCGCGCTCCAATCCCGGCCTGCGGCTGGCCAGGGCGCTGACACCGTGATCCTTATAGATGCGCTCACATCCGAACGCTTCAAGCGCGTCCAGTTGGAGCGAAAGAGACTGATCGCCCGTGGACACACGGGCATAGCCAATGCGCATGGCGATCTCCTGCGAGTTGTCAAAAATAGCGCTGGCGGCTGCATATTGCCGTCTCTCAAGGCTTCCCTTTCGAGACTGGTGCCTATGAAGCCCTTCGCAAATTGAAATCCATAGGATTTCAATCGCTTCCGGCGGTGAGTTCACCCTACTCCATTCCGTCTCTTTACGGAAGGAAATTGAGAAAGCTGAATACTATTGTATGCGCCGCATTGCTTGCAGCGACTGTGCCCGGCGTGGCAGTTGGGCAGAGTGCTTCAGCGCCCTCCGAACGCCTAACCAATGCCGATGTGATGAAGCTGCCAAGCGCAGAAAGACGCTATTGGATTCATGGCGCTGTCACGACCATGGCAACCTCCCTAGTCAATCGTGGGGATAGTGCGGGGAAATGTGTATGGGATTGGGCCTCCGCGCCAAATTCCGATGTATTTTCTGTCACTGAGAAAGCATTTAGCCGCTATCCGGACGCAAGGCCATCATCGACTGTTCTGGCTGTCGCCAACATGAAGTGTCCCGGCGCTATGCGTGAATAGGATTCGCCCTACAGCGGCAGCTCTGGGATTTTGAGTTTATTTACTGACTTATCTAATTCAAATGGTTCCTTCGCCATTTCTGGCTCGTCGGCTGAAACCGAAGCGAAGAGGTCCTTGCTGGAGGCATTGGAAATCACGTCGATATCGTGATCAGCCTTCTTGAGGTTCTTCTCGATGTCATCGATTTCTTCTTTGCTGGATGGATTGTCGGGATCGTTCAACTTGTGCCGCGCTGGATCAAGGACATCGGTCTGAATACCGATCAATTTATCTCTGCGAGTACGCGCGCTATCCAAGGCATCATTTGCGCCTTTGTACTGCTCCCAGGATGGCGCATTCTCATCAATATCAAGCCTAGAGGCTTCCTCATCCGAAAGCTTTCGTCCGTCTTTGGTCCAGACAGACCCGTCTGCCGCCCGGAACACGGCTGTTCCATCCGGCAACTTTGTGGCCTTGTCTTCCAAGTCTTCCATCAGCTCGCTTAGACGCTCAATGTTCGCCGTCACCTTGAGGAGGGCGGCATCTAACTTGTTTTGCGTATTGGAAAGCAGATTATTGGCCCGGTCCCAGGCTTCCCTGTACGCGGGATCGTTCAAAAGCATATCGAGCTGGGTGCGGAATTCGCGCCAGCGCTTCTCTCTCTTGGATTCCTGCCCATTCGGGCGGTCATCATCCCCCACGAGGAAGCGCGCGATCCGGCCATTATTCAGTCCGGCCAGTTCCACGTTCAAATCATCGGCGTCTATCTGCCGTTTTTCGCTGATTTCCTTGTCCACACACACCTCTATAGGGTTTTGATAATTTTACCATTTTTGGTTGTGTGAATGCAAATTCCGAGGTCGCTCACTGATAACTGCAAGCTTCAAAGTGAAGTTGTCATTCGTGTTGTTTTTATCGACTTAATCCCCTCACGACGTTTTGCGCATGAGTACACTGCAACCATCGTCGTTACCGACGACGATGCAACCTCAACTCCATGTAATGGAAAGGCTATCAAAATGAGTACTGCTTCAGAACAAGCCCGGAGAGACCATGTGAACGGCAAGCATCCGAAACCTCCTTCGCATTTCAACAAGAAACAATGTGAGGAATACGAGATGGAAGCGAAAAAGCTGAAGAACGGCAAAAACTAGTCGTTCTGAACTCGGCAGTGGGGAAGTTGCAGCTCCCCCACCGCCATTCCTTCGCGACCGTCGAAATAGCCCGATAGGAGGGGCTGATCATATGACATCGACACCACACTTCAACCCGCATGATGCGGGAACGGAGACGGCTGGCCATCGCTCAGCACTCTCCGAGATTAATCGGCAGCTCCAAGAGGAGCACAGGAAGCGCAATAGCGGCTGGCTCACCTTCGCCGGGTTCTTCGCTCTGAATAGCTTTAGCGCATACGTCACAGGGGGCGTAGCGGGTTTGTTGTTCTGCAGTCTCATGCTCGCCATTCCGGGTTATCTCGCGCTCTACAGGCGCGGTGAAATCTCCGCATGGGTCCTGTTTGCGCTCTCGCTCTCCAATGTCCTTTGGGCTGCCGCCTCCTGGGCGCAGCGGACTTCGAGCTTCGGCTCAGCCGTGTTCTTCCTGAGCGCACTCTTCGCAATGAACTTCTTGGGTGTTGCGATGACGAACCGGAAGCTTCGCCAGGCAGCCGCTGGCTGAATCCCGATCACGGGCGGCGAATATGTCGCCGCCCGGCCTTACACCCCTGACAGGATATTCAAGCGATGACCTATAATTCTAATTCCGGCGGGAATGCGCATGAAGGCAACGGCACCTATCTGGCCAAGGCGATTTCATCGCTCATTCTCTTCTTCTGCCTTCCCGGCATCTGGAATTTCTCCATCTGGCTCTACTGGGTCGCCCTCTCTTCAAGCATTCCGGATGCAGAATATTTGGCGCTCCCAATCTGCGGCCTATGCCTCACGACCGGGTATTTCGGTCTCACTGTCCTCATGACCTTCGGCGTGCGCTTGATTGGACTGCTCATCCTTGATCGCGACAACATCGATACAGAATACTGAGGCCTTAAAGAGTGGACGCCTACGGTTACGAGGATTTCAACAACGCGAGGGACCGCTTCGGCTCGGCAGGCTTTGCAAATACTGCAATGATCGAGCGCGCGGACGGCTTCACGCAAACACCCGGTGCTTTGTTCACCGGGTTCTTCAAGGGCCGCCCGCTCTGGTATGATGGCGCGGGCGGCTGCATTCTCGTAGCCGGGGCCAGAGGCGGAAAACTTCGGGACTGGCTGGCTTACAATGTATGCCCTGGCATCTGCCGCCACACGCAGGTGATCCTTGACCCCAAGTGCGAGATCGCGCCGATCAGCCAAAACCAGATTGAAGATTGCAAACACACGCTTCACTGGAACCCGGCGCGCCTGAACGGCATGCCCTCACACACACTCAATCCGCTTGAACATCTGACGCCGGACAACCCGCTGATCGAGTCAGACATCCAGCGCTTCGTTGATAATACCATCGTGCAATCGGGGGCAGCCAATAGCTCTTATTTCGAACTGCGCGCTCGGGAGTATCTGTTTGCGGTTTGCCGCATAGCTGTGGATGTCTACGGGCCGCTCAACTTGCCATTGGTCAAACGCATCGTTGGCTGGCTCATCAGCGAGAATGAGGAATGGTACGCATTCGCCCGGCATATGCGGAGCTCCGGCAACGAAGATGCAAAGACCATAGAGGCCGAAATTTTCTCCGCCCGTGAAAACCCTACCAACGGGTTTCAGGGCATTCTAGGCGAGCTATCCAAAGCCTTTGCTTGCCTGAGTGATCCGGTTTTGCTGCGCTCGGTCTCGCCGCCATTCACGGCAAAGCTGTCGGATGTCACCAAAGGGCAGCAAGCCTATAATATCTATCTTTGCCCACCCATTGAATTCCTGAGCCAGTGGTCGATGGTCATCAAGGCCATCTTGCTCACATTGCGCACGTACAAGTCCCGCGCCCCGTCCGCCCCGCGCCAGACATGGCTACTTGATGAATGCGCGCTGCTCGGAAAATTCCCTTTGCTCACGGAAGCCTTCACCGTGGGCGCAGGGATTGGCATTCGCCCCGTCGCGATCTTCCAGAGCGCAAAGCAAATGCGCGCCGTGGGTCAGGATGCCGAGCACATTATCCCTTCATCTGCCGCGCTTCAGGTCCATTTCGCTGTACGCGATATCACCTCGGCGCAGAACCTCAGCCAGCAACTGGGCGTACAGACACTCGAATATGACGATTCCCAGCGTCAGGCGCAGGCCAGGCAGGCCGGAAAGCGCGCTTTGCAGGCAATTCTTCGCGGTGGCGATTTTCTTGGGTCCGCTTTGGAATACAGGCATCAGCGCCGCGTCTCCCGCATGCGCTCCAAACAGCAGCGGCATCTAAGAGCGCCCGACGAGATCCTGCACACACCGCCCGGCAAGATGTACGTTCAGATGGATGGCGTTCCCCGGCCAATCTATGCGGATCGCGTCCCTTACTATGCCCAGCCAATGATGGCGGGGCGTTACCTGCCCAATCCATATCATCCGCCCTCGGACCTCGTTCAGATCGCCACGCCAAACGGCCCTGAATGGCGGCGTGTGATCACCGAGCCCGTTCCCTCAAAACTTGCCCACTATCCGCAATACGCTGCCGGCATCTGGTCCTACGTCGAAGGATACCGGCCACAGATTTAACTCACCAACCCAACCGCTCAGCCAAGGAGGCAAAATATGAGCAACAATCCCCCAGTCGAGACCCTGCGCGATGGTCCGCTCAAGGCCAGCATCTTCCGCAACGAAGGTGAAAACGGCCCGTTTTTCATCACGGTCTTATCCAAAACTTACAAGGATGAGCGCGGCGAGCTGCGCGATACCAACGCCTTCAGTGCAGGCGATCTGCTGCCCGTCAGTGAATTGGGGCGTCAGGCTCATCACCGCGTGAATGAACTGCGCCGCGAACTGGCTTTGTCCCGAACGGCTCAGGATCGCCCGCCCGAACGCAGCCGCCGCCAAGGCCGCCGAGAACGCTAGTTGCTCGCCAGCATTCAGTTTTTCCTTGAAAAATAAGCAATTTTGATATAGGAATATGGTCCTATTTGCTGTGGTTCAAGGAGGAAAGGAGCCCGCATGAAAGATAACCGCTAACGATAGGACAAAGGACACGTGCACCATCGCCAAGACCCGCCAACACCATACACCCCAACACTTGAACTCAATTTTGAAGCCTATGCGCCGTTCCTTGAAAGCGCAGACATATCCGAAGAAGACAAACACCAGCTCATTGAAATGCTCTGGTCGATTGTCGTCTCATTCGTCCAGCTGGGCTACGGCCTGACACCTGTGCAGCAGGTTCTGGACGCCAGACCGTCTGCCAGCTCGGCCTGTGGACAACTTCCGAAAAACCACGATCAGAGCCCACTTCCGGCTCATAATCGGGTAGAATATTCTCATGCAATCACCGAGAATGTCGTCACGTCTGCCTGCGCGGATGACGAGGAAGGAGTCTCAGCATGACAGGACAATTCACACCCCTTCAACGCGCCGTTTCCTATGTGAGAGTCAGTTCGGCGGCTCAGGTCGCCAAGGGCCAGGGCGCAGAAAGCCAAGCTGTCCGGTGCGAGGAGTATGCCCGCATGAAGGGCTATCGCGTAGAGAAGGTCTTCGAGGACAAGGCCGTCTCAGGCGCATTGATTGAGCGCCCGGGCATGAAGCAATTGCTCGCCTATTTGCGCAAAAATCGCAAACACCACCTCCGCGTCATTATCGACGATATCAGTCGCCTCGCACGCGGGACGGATGCGCACTGGGCCTTACGCGGCGCAATTGCAAAGGCGGGTGGTGTACTCGAAAGCCCGAACTTTGAATTCGGTGAGGATAGCGACAGCCAGCTTCTTGAAAACATGATGGCTTCGGTTTCTCAACACTTCCGTATGAAGAATGCTGAGCAGACAAAGCACCGTCAACGCGCGCGCTTTTTGGGCGGGTATTATCCATTCGCGGCCCCTTGGGGTTTCAAGCAAAAACACACACCCGGTCATGGCAATGTGCTCGTGCGCGACGAACCTGTCGCCAGCATCATTCAGGCCGCCTTCGAAGGACTGGCCAGCGGGCGCTTCCAGTCAAAGGCCGAGATCGTCCGCTTCTTCGAAACCTTCCCGGAATTTCCACGTGGCTCAAATGGCAAAGTCCATCCTCAGCGCGTCACGCACATTCTGAATAGGGTTCTTTATGGCGGCATGGTCGAACGTCCGACATGGGGTGTGCCTCTTCGCAAAGGCAAGCATGCTGGACTGGTGAGCTATGATGTCTTTCTGAAGGCTCAAGATCGCCTCAACGGCAAGAAGTACGCGCCCGCCCGCGCCGACCTCCATACTTATTTCCCACTTCGGGGCAGTGTTGTGTGCTCGGATTGCGAAAATCCGCTGACCGCCAGTCACTCCAAATCCAAGACCGGGAAGCGACATCCTTACTATCACTGCTACACGAAGGGCTGCCCCTCCAAAGGCAAGTCGATCCGTAAGGCCGAGATTGAAGGCGAGTTTGAGTCGCTGCTCCAAAACCTGCAGCCATCGGAGACGCTCTTCGCGATGACACAAGCCATGTTCAAGAACGCTTGGGAGCAACAGCGCCAAAGTGGCCAGGCAATGGCTCAGACAATCCGGCGCTCGATCACACAATGTGAGACTCAGATTGCCCAGCTTCTTGACCGCATCGTGAAGGCTTCAAGCGACAGCGTCGTATCGGCTTATGAAACCCGCATCACGAAGCTGGAAAAGGAGAAGCTGGCGCTAACCGACAAGCTTTCTCAAACGGGCAAGCCTAAGCGCCCATTCGGCGAAATGTTCGAACTCACCATGTCATTCCTCGCAAACCCTTGTAATCTATGGAAAAGTGAGCGCTATGAGGACAAACAAACCGTCCTGAAACTGGTGTTTTCCTCGCCTCTCAAATACAAGAAGAATGAGGGTTTTCGAACCCCGGATTTTTCCAGCGTTTTCAGTCTTCTACAGGATATTTCAGGGCTAAAAGAAGGGATGGCGGAGAGAGAGGGATTCGAACCCTCGGAACCCTTGCGAGTTCACTAGTTTTCGAGACTAGCCTATTCAACCACTCTAGCACCTCTCCGCGCCGGTGTTGAAGCGCCGTCACCTATAATGACTGCGCGCGGATTTCAACCACCTGAAAACGCCTGAAGATGATATTTGACAGCGCTGCCGCTTTAGTGTTTACCCCCCGCTTCAGGCGCGGGGCCGGTGACGGCTCCCGTGCATATCCCGTTTATTTCCACGCCGGAAGGATGAGACCACATGTTCGCGGTCATCAAGACAGGTGGCAAACAATACAAGGTCGCTGAAGGCGATACGATTGTTGTCGAAAAGCTTAATGCCGAGGCTGGCAAGGATGTGGTGTTCGATACCGTCCTGATGCTGGGCGAAGGCGCAAATGTTACCGTTGGCGCGCCCCTCGTGGCCGGCGCTGCCGTGACCGGTGAAGTCGCTGAGCAGACCCGCGGTGATAAAGTCATCACCCGCAAGAAGCGCCAGCGCCAGACCTACCGCCGCACGATCGGCCACAAACAGCACCTGACCGTGGTGAAAATCACCGGAATCAGCGCTGACGGTGCCAAGAAGCCGGCAAAGAAGGCTGCTGCCAAGACGGAAGACGCCCCGAAGGCTGAAGCGGCTCCGGCTGCTGCTGCCCCGGCCGCTGAAGCCGGCGCTGCTGACAACCTCAAGAAGCTGACCGGTATCGGCCCGGCACTTGAGAAAAAGCTGAACGGCGCAGGCATCACTACCTTCGCTCAGATCGCTGCCCTCACCGACGCTCAGATCGCCGAGCTGGAAGAACAGCTCAGCCTCTCCGGCCGCTTCGCCAAGGACGGCTGGGTCGAGCAGGCAAAAGAACTCGCAAAAGACGCATAAGGCCTGTATAAGGCCCTCCGCTAAAGGATCAGGAGCAGACTATGGCTCATAAGAAATCAGGTGGTTCGTCCCGTAACGGCCGCGATTCGAATCCGAAGTACCTCGGCGTGAAGAAGTTCGGTGGCGAGCACGTCATCCCGGGCAACATTCTCGTTCGTCAGCGCGGCACCCAGAAGTGGCCGGGCAAAGGCGTCGGCATGGGCCGCGATCACACCCTGTTCGCGCTTACCGAGGGCAAGGTCGAGTTTGCGAAGAAGGCCAAGGGCCGCGTCTACGTAAACATTGTACCGGTGGCGGAAGCAGCAGAATAGCGGCTGACAGCGCGGCCGCGGGAACGTGGCCGGATCGCACCAGACGATCAGTTTCCGGGGGGAGGCAGGCCACTGTCTCCCCCTTTTCCATGTCTCCCCTGCCCGCTTACGACTCAGGAAGGAGTCACAGCATGTGTGCAGCCATAACGACCGACAGATTCGCCCTGAGGCGGCTCCGCGTGGACGATGCACCAACCATCACCAACCTGGTCAACGATCCGAAGATCTACCGCATGGTCGCCCGTATCCCACCGCACCAGACCGTGGCGCAGTCGGCAGAGTGGATTTCCAAGCATCCAGCCCGCCGGGATCGGAATGCGGCGCACATCTTCGCGATTGAACAGGATGGCGAGCTGATCGGCATTGTCGGCGCAGAGCGGGACGAGCTGCAACTCCCGTTCGAGATCGGGTACTGGCTGGCCCCCGCCAGTTGGGGAAAGGGCATCATGACCGAAGCGGCGGGCGCCCTGATCCAGTGGCTGCGTGACCGGGGAGAACGTGGCTTTGTTTCAGGCTACCTGGCCGATAATCCCGCTTCCGGCCGGGTGCTTGAAAAACTGCAGTTCATGAAAGCGGACCGGCGCCCTATTTTCTGCATGGGCCGCGGCGAGCGCGTCGATCATTTCGACATGGCGCGCGTCGGCTGATACACGTAAGAGAGCATCATGAAGTTCCTCGATCAGGCCAAGGTATACATTCAGTCCGGAACGGGCGGCTCTGGCTGTGTCTCCTTCCGGCGTGAGAAGTATATCGAATATGGCGGCCCAGATGGTGGCGATGGCGGCCGGGGCGGCGATGTCTGGGCCGAAGCGGTCGAAGGGCTGAACACGCTGATCGACTACCGCTACCAGCAGCACTTCAAGGCGAAGCGCGGCGGCCATGGCATGGGCAAGCAGCGCACCGGCGCAAAGGGCGACGATGTCGTCCTGAAACTGCCCGTGGGCACACAGATCTTCGAGGAAGACCAGGAAACCCTGATCGCGGACCTGACCGAAGTCGGCCAGCGCGTACTGCTCGCGCAGGGCGGCAATGGCGGCTGGGGTAATATGCGCTTCAAGTCTTCAACCAACCAGGCTCCTCGCCGCGCCAACCCCGGCGAGGAAGGCGAAGAGGCGTGGATCTGGCTGCGCCTGAAACTGATTGCCGATGCCGGCCTGATCGGCCTGCCGAATGCCGGCAAGTCGACTTTCCTGTCGGCCGTGACGGCGGCCCACCCGAAGATCGCAGACTATCCGTTCACGACGCTTCACCCCGGCCTGGGCGTGGTGGATCTCGGCCCCGGCACGCGTTTCGTGCTGGCTGATATTCCGGGTCTGATCGAGGGTGCAGCGGAAGGCGCTGGCCTCGGCCACCGGTTCCTCGGCCATGTGGAGCGCTGCAAGGTGCTGCTGCACCTGATCGACTGCACGCAGGATGACGTCGCCGGTGCCTACCGCACCATTCGCGGCGAACTCGAAGCCTATGATGAGGAACTCGCCCAGCGGCCTGAAATCGTCTGCCTCAACAAGATCGACGCGCTGACGCCGGAACTCGTCGAGGAACAGGCAAAACAGCTGGCGACCGAATACAAGGGCAAGCCCCTGCTCATCTCCGGCGTGACCGGTCAGGGCGTAAAACTGGCGCTCTACGAGATCGCACGGCACCTCGGCATCCAGGCAGAACTGGAAGCTGAGGAGAATCCGGATGCGGATGACTCCTGGACGCCGCTTTAGAGTCTAGTGGTGATGGTGGTGCGGTTCGGTATTCAGCGCGCCGCACTTGCCGCACTTAACGATCACGCCATGCGCATCATGATGAGCCACGTCCACCAGCAGTGTCGTCTTGCACCGGCCGCAACGATAGGTCTCGTCCCCGCCACCTTCGCGCAGCGGGGTGCCCGCCGTGTGCTCCAGCACGTCGTGGCCAGCGGCCTGTTCGGGCGTAATCAGGATCATGTTGAACTGCGGCATGGGCACCTCTCTTTTCGCTCCACTGAGGCGCAACGGCCCGCCTTGTCAACGCTCGACTTTTTCCTTCCGGGAAAGCCCGCTCTCATGTATCGCTGCGCGCCATGACCGCTGACGCCCTCGCCCACGCCAGACGCATCGTCGTGAAAACCGGCTCGGCCCTGATCGCCGAGGACGGACACCCCCGGCATGCCTGGCTTGAGAAGCTGGCGGCCGACATCGCCGCTTGCCGGGCGCGCGGGCAGGATGTGATTCTCGTCTCTTCCGGCGCCGTGGCGCTCGGCCGGGCAGAACTCGGCTCCGCGGGCACAGCACGGCTGGACCAGAAGCAGGCCGCCGCCTCGATAGGCCAGCCGCGCCTGATGGCCGCGCTCGCCGCCGCTTTCGCCCCGCATGGGCTGACCGTGGGCCAGGCGCTGCTCACGCCGACCGACACAGAGATCCGCCGCCGTTGGCTCAATGCCCGCGCCACGCTGGAAACGCTGCTGGAAGCGGGTGTCGTCCCGGTGATCAACGAGAACGACACGGTGGCCACCGAAGAGATCCGCTATGGCGACAATGACCGGCTCGCTGCCCGCGTCGCCCAGATGATGGGAGCAGACCTGCTGGTTCTCCTGTCCGACATTGATGGCCTCTACACCGCCGACCCGCGCAGCAACCCCGACGCCACACATATTGATGTGCTGGACGCGCTGACCCCCGAACACGACGCCATGGCGACCGGGGCGAACGCTTCGGCCGGTGTCGGTTCCGGCGGCATGGTCACCAAGCTGGCCGCTGCCCGCATTGCGCATGCCGCGGGCTGTTCCACAGTCATCACCATTGGCAATCGCGAGCACCCGCTGCTGGCCCTCTCCGAAGGCGCCCGCGCAACGCTGATCCGCGCCAATACCACACCCGCACGCGCCCGTGAGGCATGGCTCGCCGGACACCTGCAGCCGGAAGGCTTCATCCTGGTCGACAAGGGCGCCGCGCGTGCCCTGAAAGATGGCGCCAGCCTGCTGGCCGTCGGCGTCACCGGCGTGGAAGGCAATTTCGACAAGGGTGCCGCCGTCGCCATCAAGGCACCGGACGGCAATATCGTCGCCCGCGGGGTCACCGCCTACTCCGCCGCCGACATCCAGCGCATCGCCGGACGCCAGAGCGAAGAGACCGAGACGATTCTCGGCTATCGCGGCCGCCCGGCCATCGTCCACCGTGACGACATGGTCCGCGCGTGACAGCCGTCCGGATAAGGCCCGCTACCGAAACCGACATCCCCGCCCTTGTGGCGCTGGAGCAAAGCTTTCCCGAGGAAGACCGCTTCCCCGCCCGCACCTGGCGGCGCCTGCTGCGCGGGCAATCCATGGCCTATGTCGCTGTTTCCGATGGTGAAATCTGCGGCGCGGCTGTCTACCTCTACCGCACAGGGACGAAAGTCGCGCGGCTCTACTCCCTGACCGTCGCGCCCAGCCATCGCGGAAAAGGCATCGCGTCGGCGCTTCTGGCCGCCGGGGAGACCGATGCCCAGACGCGCGGCTGTGACCGGGTGCGCCTTGAAGTGCGCCGATCCAATGCCACTGCAATCCGGCTTTACGAACGCCACGATTTCCGCGTAATGGCGCAAATACCGTCTTATTATCCGGACGGGGAAACGGCAGCCCGGATGGAAAAGCCCATCCAACCCTGAGGCACAGCAGATTCATGACCGACTGGGTCATTCTCGTTGAAAACGCGAACGATATTTCACAGGCCGAGACGCCGCACAAAGTGCTCCGCGTGGCGGACTATATCACCCGGCCGGCCCTGTTTGCCGGACGGCGCCCCTATATCCTGAATCTCTGCCGATCCTATGGCTATCAGTCCGAAGGCTATTACGCCTCCCTGCTGGCCGAGGCGCGCGGCCACCGCGTCAGCCCCAGCGTGCAGACCATGGTCGAGCTGTCGGCCAAGGGCCTCTACAATCACGCCCTGCCCGACCTTGGCGAGCGCCTCCGTGAAGCCCGGGCCAAGGGCGCGCCGGAAGTCGAAAGCCTGTTCGTCGCCTTCTCGAAGCCGGAGATAGCGGGATACGAACGCCTCGCCCGCGAAGTCTCGGACTGGTTTCGCGTCCCGGCGCTGGAGGTCGAGTTCGATCCGGCCGCGCCGCATGGCATCTCCCGCGTGCGGATGGTACCGCCGCAAAAGCTGAAAGGTGAGCGGCGTGACTTTTTCCTGCGCGCGATGGAGACCTATACCAGCGGCCGCATCAGCGAACCGAAGACCAAGGCCCCCGCCAAATGGGCCCTCGCCGTTCTGGTGGACCCGAACGAAAAACACACCGCCCCGTCCAAGCCCGCCTCGATCAAGCGCCTCGCCGACGTGGCCGCCAAGATGGGTGTGGAAGTCGAGATCATCGACCCGTCGGACCTGACCAGCCTCGCCGAGTTCGACGCCCTGTTCATCCGCGCGACGACGCAGATCAACAACTACACCTACAAATTCGCCCGCCGGGCGGAGCAGGAAGGCATGCCCGTCATCGACGACACGCATTCCATGATCCGCTGCACGAACAAGGTGTATCTCAAAGAGATTCTGGAAAAGGCCGGCCTGCCCATTCCGCAGACGGAGATCCTTGACGAGAAGTCAGACCTGGAAGCCGTGTTCAACAAGCTCGGCTCTCCCGTCGTCCTGAAAACGCCGGACGGCTCTTTCGGCTCCAACATGGTCAAGGCCCGGACGCTGGAAGAACTCAAGGAGGGCGTGAAGGCGATGTTTCAGACCACCGCACTCGTCATTGCGCAGGAGTTTGTGCCCACGAAGTTCGACTGGCGCATCGGCGTGCTGAATGGCGAGCCGCTCTATGCCTGCCAGTACAAGATGGCACGCGGTCACTGGCAGATCGTCAAACACGGGCCAGACGGCAAGACAACCGAAGGCGGTTTCAAGACCGTCGCTGTGGAAGATGCCCCGCCAGCGATCGTGGACGCAGCCGTCCGCTCCGCCCGCCTCATCGGCGATGGTCTTTATGGGGTGGACCTGAAAGAGACAGACCGGGGCGTGATGATCATTGAGATCAACGACAACCCGTCGATCGATCATGACGTCGAAGGCGCTGTCCTGAAGGACGAACTGTGGCGCCGCCTGATTTCCTGGTTCTCCACACGCCTTGAACAACGCATGGGCCGGATCGCCTAGAACCGGCCACCGCCGCTGACAACCTTCCTGTAGACCTCTTCGGTCATCGGCTCGTAACGGTCTTCCTCGGCATTGTAGACATAGAGCGGGTCACGCACCTGGTGTGGGTCGAACCCGTCTTTTACCAGCTCAAACTTCCGATACTTGAAGGTGCCGGTGGTCTCCGGTTCCTTCTGCACACGCAGGAAGACCGGAATGGCATATCCCGGCAGGCGTTCTGCCAACAGCCGGTGAAGACCAGCTATGTCGAGTTCATCCGACGCCGTGATTGCCGCCATGCCCGCTTTGCCATCGGCGCCGGGTACGGCAATTCCATAAACATTTGCCGTCTCCACGCCCTGAATGCGTGAGAAGGCCTCACCAACTTCGTTCGTGGCCACGTTCTCGCCCTTCCAGCGGAACGTGTCGCCAATCCGGTCGACGAAATAGACGTAACCGTCCTTGTCTTTCCGCATCAGGTCGCCCGTACGGAACCACATGTCACCTTTCTCGAAGACATCATGCAGTACCTTGCCGGCAGTATCTCGTTTGTCGGTATAACCTTCGAAACGCGTGCGGTTGTCGTCGCCGATGCGGCCCAGCACTTCGCCAACTTCGTCCACGCCTGCCCGCACGCAGAACCCGTCTTCGCCGCGAACCGGCTGTTCGGTTTCCATGTCGGGCTTCACGAACGCCACATGTGCAAACGGCTTTTTCATCCACGGCGGAATGCGGCCGCAAGCACCGATCTTGCCGTCGATATTCAGGAGGCTGACATTGCCTTCGGTGGAGCCGTAGAATTCCTTGAAATCCGATACGCCAAACCGGTCGGCAAAACGCGCCCAGACATCGCCGCGTAGGCCGTTGCCGAAGCCGCCGCGGATCTGATGCTGTTTGTCTGAAGGGCGCTCCGGCTGGTTCAGTAGGTAGCGGCAGATCTCACCGATATAGACGAACAGGGTCGCACCGTTCAGCGCCGCATCGTCCCAGAACCGGCTGGCGGAGAATTTACGCTCCAGGATCAGGCTCGCGCCGCACATCAGGGCCGCGCCGACCGCGCACACGCCGCCGGTTGCGTGATAGAGCGGCAGCGCCTCCAGGATACGGTCTTTCGGCGTGATCTCGCACGGGCCGATAAAATTGCGCATCAGCGTCCGTACGCGCGCATGGGTCAGCTTCGCCGCCTTCGGCATGCCCGTCGTGCCGGACGTATAGACGAAGAGGCAAGTGTCCTTGCCCTTCAGGCCCGCCCGGCGCAGGCGCGTCGGCCTGTGCGTGGGCATGTCCTTCAGATCCGTTCGGATGTCGCGGAAAACAGGGCTGTTGAGGGACCAGACGTCGAGCGGCTGCTCCAGGAATGGCTGGGCGCTGTGCACCGCCGCTTCAAACCCGGTGCCCGTAATCAGTTTTTGCGCGCCAACAATGTTCAGGCTGTAGGCCAGCGCTTCGCTGTCGAGATTCGTATTGATCAGCGCCGTCACCACGCCGACCTTGGAAAAGCCGACCCAGGCGGCAACATAATCCGGCCGGTTCTCCATCAGGAGCGCAACCACATCACCTTTCTTCAGGCCGCGCTGCAGCGCCCAGTGGGCGTAGCGGTTCGCGCGGGCGTCAAACTCGGCATACGTGGTCAGCCGGCCCTCGAAACGGAAGGCTATGCGGATCTCGTGGTCATCCACCGCCCGCTCGAAATCATCCGGCACGAGGAAATCGCTGTCGGGCGAAATACCTTTCGTCCATTTCAGGAGGCTAAGCGCCCCCGTCAGGAATTTCGCATCACGCTGCAGATTTGACAGGGCCTTCATCGACAACCGCCTCACACACCACCAGAATGTCGTCTGTCTGGACTCTAGCGGAACAGGGTGAATGGGCCGGTTCGGGAATCGTTGAAATTTCATCGATTTGCCCGCACACAGGACCCAAAAAACAGGCAGGGATTGCATCTGCGGCCGGGTCCTGTATTTGCTGCAGTGCACAATGGGAGGCAAACAAGTATGACTGATCCGGTAGGCGATCTGCTGGCCCTGCTCGACATCGAGCGGCTCGAAACTGACCTTTTCCGCGGCCAGAGCCCGGATGAGGAAGAAAGCCAGCGCGTTTTCGGCGGCCAGGTCATCGCGCAGAGCCTCGTCGCGGCCTACCGCACCGTGCCGGAAGACCGGCCCTGCCACTCGCTGCATTGCTATTTCATCCGGCCCGGTGACCCGAATGTGCCGATCATCTACCAGGTCGACCATTCGCGTGACGGCGGCAGCTTCACCACCCGCCGCGTCGTCGCAATCCAGCACGGCAAGCAGATCTTCAACCTCGCCGCCAGTTTCCAGGTCGTCGAAGAGGGCTGGCACCATCAGCACCCGATGCCCGAAGTCCAGGGCCCGGAAACCCTGGGTGACCGCGTCGAGTGGCGCCGCAAGTTCGCTGAGAAAGTGCCGGAACGCCATCGCGGCCATTTCCTGCGCCCGCGCCCCATCGAGATGCGCGAAATCGATCCGCTGGACCCGCTGAAGCCGGAAAAAGTCTCCGACCAGCAGAATCTCTGGTTCCGCGTGGCCCGCGAGATCGACGAGGCGCCGTGGCTGCACCACTGCCTCATGGCCTATGCCAGCGACATGGCCCTGCTGGGCACCGGCAATCGCCCGCACGGCATTTCCTGGATGACCGGAGAGCTGATGTCCGCCAGCCTCGACCACGCGATGTGGTTCCACGCACCGATCAAGTTCGACGACTGGCACCTCTATTCCATGGACAGTCCCTATGCCGGCGGTGCGCGCAGCTTCAACCGGGGCTCGATCTACACTCAGGACGGCCGTCTGGTCGCCAGCGTGGCCCAGGAAGGCCTGATGCGTCCGGCCCGGAAAAAGCGCTGATCACTGTTCGCAACCGCGAAAAGGGCTTGCACCAGCGAGCGCGATCATTACACCGGGAGTCCGGAGCGTAGCGCAGTCTGGTAGCGCATCTGGTTTGGGACCAGAGGGTCGTAGGTTCGAATCCTATCGCTCCGACCATTTTTCTAAGTGGCCCACAGGGACAGGCAAATGCAGGCGAGAATCTACAAGCCCTCCAAGAGCGCGATGACCTCGGGCCGCGGCAAGACCAAGGCTTGGGTGCTTGAATTCGTTAAGGAAAACGTCCACCGCACCGCCGACCCGCTGATGGGCTGGACCAGCATCGACGACACGTCCGGCCAGGTCCGCATCGAATTCGACACCCAGGAGCAGGCTGTCGAGTTCGCCAAGCGCGAGGGCATCACCTTCCGCGTCGAACCGACCCACGAGCGCAAACGCCTTGTAAAGTCGTATAGTGCTAATTTCGACGCCAACCGGAAACAGCCCTGGACGCACTAGTCGCGCATCCGGGTCCGGATTCGGCCCCGTAGCTCAGCTGGATAGAGCATCCGCCTTCTAAGCGGACGGTCGCAGGTTCGAATCCTGCCGGGGTCGCCAGATGCCTGCCAGCTTTCGGGCCAGCTTTCGGGCCAGTTTTCCGGATGGGCAGGCCGGAACCTGCCCACAATCCCTCTCCTGCTCCGATCAGATGTCCAGCACCATCTTCATGGCGCCTTCGGCCCGCCGGTCGAACAAATCATAGGCCCGCGCGCCTTCCGAGAGGTCCAGCGTGTGGCTGATATAGCGCTCCGGCTTGATCCGGCCTGACTGGATCAACGGCACGAGTTCCGGCCATTCCTGCGGCACCGAACAGGTTCCGATCCGGAAGGTCAGCCCCATGGCGAAGGCCTTGGCCATCGGGAAATCCATGGACCTGTCCTGGTTGACGCCAATCACCGACACAGTCCCGCGGCGCCCGGTAAGTCCGAGCGCCGCACGGATCGTCGCGGAATGCCCCACCGCCTCGATCACACTATCACACATGCGCCCATGCGTGGCTTCGCGAATATACTCCCGTGCCTCGGCCGGATTAGGCGTTTCCAGCCCGATGGCACGCCCCATGGCGCGGCGTTCCTCGACAAGGTCAATGCCAAACACGCGGGCCGCGCCCATCGCAAGCGCGCCCTCTGCGGCCATCAGGCCGATCGGTCCGAGCCCGACAACAGCGACGGTTGCACCATGCGCGATGTCCGCATTGCGCGCGCCGAACCAGGCGGTGGCAAGCGCATCTGTCAGCATGAGCGCCTGCTCCGCCGTGACGCCTTCCGGAATACGCGCCGCGTTGAAGTCCGCCGCGGGCACGCGCACGGCTTCGGCCTGGCATCCCTGCAGCGCGCTGGAGAGACCATAGCAGCGGCCCGAATTCGTTTCGCAATTGACGACATTCCCGGCGAGGCAGGAGCGGCACTGCCCGCAGCCGACCGCTGCCGAGATCATCACCTTGTCACCAACCTTCAGCTGGCGGACGGACCGGCCAATCTCGACCACTTCACCGACCGCTTCGTGGCCAACGCAATAGCCCACATCCTCAGAGAAGGTCTCCCCGTGATAGATGTGAAGATCGCTGCCGCAGATCGAGCATTTGTCGACCTTGATGATCGCGTCTCGGTCATCCTCAAGGACCGGGTCAGGAACGGATTCGAAACCAATGTCCTTCGGTCCGCGATAGACGAGTGCTTTCATGATGATCTTCCTCCCGTGCCTCAGCGAACCGGCATGGCGTTGTATTCGCGGATCTTCAGCTTGCCGAGCTGGGACATGTGGACCTCATCCGGGCCATCCGCGATGCGCAGGAAGCGGTTCAGCGTGAAGAAGCGCGCCACCGGCGTGTCGTCGCTGACGCCCATGCCGCCATGAGCCTGAATGGCGCGGTCGCACACGGTCTGTGCCATTTGCGGGGCGACGACCTTGATGGCTGCGATCAGATCCTTGGCATCCTTGTTGCCGAAACGGTCCATCGCGTCGGCGGCCTTTAGTGTCAGCAGGCGCGCCATTTCGATTTCGCAGAAGCTGCGCGCGATGTCCTGACGGATGGAGCTCTGATCGGCGAGTTTCTTGCCGAAGGCCACGCGGTTCTCGACGCGGCGTGACATGATCTCCAACGCCCGCTGAGCCTGCCCGATCGAGCGCATGCAATGGTGAATCCGGCCAGGGCCAAGACGCCCCTGCGCGATCTCGAACCCGCGGCCTTCACCGAGGATCATGTTCTCCTTCGGAACACGGACGTTCTCGAAACGCAGTTCGCACTCGCCGCCGGGGGAGTTCTTCGAACCGAACACGGTCAGGTGACGCACGATGGTGATCCCGGGCGTGTCGGGCTCCACAAAGATCTGCGAGTGCTGCTGGTGACGCGGATTGTCGAGCAGCGTCTTTCCCATGACGATCCAGATCTTGCAGTTCGGGTTCATCGCCCCGGAGATCCACCACTTCCGGCCATTGATCACATAATCATCGCCATCCGGCAGGATCGTCAGCTCCAGATTGGTTGCATCGGACGACGCTACCTGCGGCTCGGTCATGACATAGGCGGAGCGGATTTCACCGGCGAGCAGCGGCTTCAGCCAGCGCTCTTTCTGTTCGGGGGAACCATACTTTGCCAGCACTTCCATATTGCCCGTATCGGGCGCAGAGCAGTTGAAAAATTCCGACGAATGCGGCACCCGGCCCATGATCTCGGCCAGCGGCGCATATTCCATATTGGTCAGGCCGGCGCTGTACTCGCCGTATTCTTCCGGCAGGAACAGGTTCCACAAGCCTTCAGCCTTTGCATGCTCCTTGATCTTGTCGATCCCGGGCCAGCGTTTCCAGAGGTTCGCCGGGTCTTCGTCCCAGGCATGGTATTCTTCTTCTGTCGGATACACATATTTGTCGAAGAACGCCTCCACGCGGGCGATCAGATCCTTGGTCTTCTGGCTATGCTCGAACAGCATCCGGCTTCCTCCGTCTCATTCGTCTGTGTTCAGCTGATCCAGCGCAGGGCGCGCTCGAGCAGCCATATGGTTCGTCTGTGCAGATCGTCGCCCGTCGCCTTCGGCGCCTTGCCGGCGCAGGCACGCGCATAAGTCCCCTCAAGGATGATGCCCAGCTTGTAGCAGGCGAGCACGCCATACCAGTGGATGCCGGAGAGGTCGCGGTCCGACTGCGAGGCGTAACGCGCAACCAGTTCTTCCGCCGCCGGGAACCCCTCCCAGGGCTGGACGGCGACAGTGCCGGCATCGGAGCGCTCGGCCTCGTCCGGCCAGGTCGCCAGCAGCCAGCCAAGGTCCAGCAGCGGGTCCCCGACCGTGGTCAGTTCCCAGTCGACAATGGCGGCGAGCCTCGGTTCATCGAACCGGAACATCACATTGGCGAGGTGATAGTCGCCATGGATGATACCCGCGCGGAAACCCGACGGGCGATGATCGTCCAGCCAGTCGCCGATCCGGTTGACGCCCTGCAAATCCTTGCGCCCATCCCATTCCGGAATGTCGGCATAGCTCTCCAGCTGCCCCTTCCAGCGGCTGACCTGACGCTCGAGATAATTCTCCGGCTTGCCCAGCCCGGTCAGGCCGACGGCCACATAGTCGACCGCGCCGAGTGCGGCGATCCCGTCGACAAGAGACAGCCCCATCTGGTGGCGCAGCTCAGGTGAATGCGCGAACGGCTCAGGCAGGCCTTGTGTGGCATTGTAACCGTCTACCGGCTCCATCAGGTAAAAGGCGGCGCCGAGGACGGTTTCATCCTCGCAGGCGGCGATCAGGCCCGGATGCGGCACGTTCGTGCCCTTCAGCGCGGCCAGAACGCGCGCCTCCCGGCGCATCGTCTCATTGGAATTGGCCCGCAGGACAGGCGGCGGGCGGCGCAGCACATAGGTCCGGCCGGCCCGGCTGAATTTCAGCAGGATGTTCTGCGTGCCGCCGGCCAGGCGCTCGACGTCCGCGATCGGCCCGTCTCCCAGGCCGTTTACGTCCATCCAGCTGGCCAGCACGTCAAGATCTACAGGCGCGTCCATTCGCATCCCTCGATTAAGTCAATTGGATAATATGGTTGACGTGGAGACGAACGGATTGCAAGCCTTCCCCATGGTCCGCCTGCAGGAAAAAAATGAGAGTGATGCCGTCGATGCGCTGAAGCGTGCGGCGCTGAAACTGTTTGCCGAGCGCGGGGTCGATGGCGTCACCGTGCGCGAAATCGCGGCGGCGGCCGGCCAGAAGAACCACGGCGCCGTCGGCTATCATTTCGGCTCCAAGGCAGAGCTGATACGGGTCCTGATCGTTGACGGCGCCAGCCTGATCGACGCACGGCGGAACGCGGCGCTTGATGCCCTGCTCGCCATGGACCGGCCAGCCGAACTGGAAGAGATCATCCGGATCCTCGTCTATCCGTCGATCAACCTCGCGCCGCCCGGTGCGGAAGAGTGTTACAACCGGTTCGTTGTTCTCTTCGCCATGGCCCACCGGGACTTGTTCATGCGCGCGCTCGAAGACCGCTGGAACACCGGCTACCAGCGGTGCATCGAATGGCTGCGCGGCTGGATGGCGCACATTCCGGAACGCGACCAGACCGAGCGGATTGTTTTCATAGAGGCGTATCTCGGCGGCGTTCTCTCCGCCCGGGAGACCCGCCTGGCCGACTCAAGCCGGACTCACACGACCTGGTCGAGCGAGCGCGTTCTGGAACATTTTGTCCAGACGATTGCCGCTATCGTCCGCGCCCCGGCCATGGCGTAACGCCTGCCGCCCTGCATCATGATTTCCGAAACAGGACCGCGGGAGGGACAGCGCCCTCCCGCAAATCCGCATTCACTCCGCCGGGGCCGCCGCCGCTTCGTCGGCTTCCTGCTCTTCAACCTCCAGACGCCGGGCGACATCGCTCGGTGAACCGGAGCCGCGCGCGATCAGCGCATAGGCTGTCGGCACGATCAGCACCGTCACCAGCATGCCGGCCAGAACGCCGGACAGGATCACAACGCCGATGGCCTGGCGGGTCTCGGCCCCTGCTCCGCTGGTCAGGATCAGCGGAACCGCACCCGCTGCCGTGGTCAGGCTGGTCATGACGATGGGCCTTAGGCGGGTCAGGGCCGCTTCCTTCAGGGCATCGAGGAACTCCATCCCCTGATCGCGCAGCTGGTTCGCAAACTCCACGATCAGGATGCCGTTCTTCGCCGACAGGCCGATCAGCATGATCAAGCCAATCTGCGTGTAGATGTTCAGCGAATTACCCGTCAGGTAAATGCCAAGCAGGCCACCCGCCAGCGTTGCCGGAACCGTCAGCATGATGATGATCGGGTGCCGGTAGCTCTCGAACTGCGCCGCCAGAACCAGGAACACGATGATCATGCCAATGGCGAAGACGAACAGGATCGAGCTGCCGGAGCTCTTGAAGTCCAGCGACTGGCCCTTGAAGTCGATCTGCGCTTCGGCCGGCAGCACATCGCGGGCGATACGCTCCATTTCCAGCAGCACATTGCCGAGCGACGCCCCGTCCTCGAGTCCCGCCTCGATCGTGATGGAGCGGACGCGGTTGTAGCGGTTCAGCTGCGGGCTGTCGGCAATACCAACGATCTGCACCAGGCTGGAAAGCGGGATCAGGCTGCCGGACGTTGAGGACCGGACATAGATGTTCTGCACATCATTCGGTGAATTCTGCTCAGACCGCAGGCCCTCCAGGATGACGTCATACTCCTCGCCATTGTCGACATAGGTTGTCACCCGGCGTGAGCCGAGCATGGTCTGCAGCGTGTTGCCGATGTCGGCAACGGTAACGCCAAGGTCTGCCGCCCGGTTGTAATCGATCTGCACACGGTATTGCGGCTGGGTTTCCTTATAGTTCCAGTCGATGTCCACAAGGCCGGGATTGTTCTCCCGCAGCGCCTGCAGGAACGTGTCCCGCCACTCGGTCAGCTGCTGGTAATCCGGGCCGCCCAGCACAAACTGGACAGGTTTGCCATTCCCGCCGCCCAGGCCCTGCCGCATGATGGCAAAGGCACGGATTCCCGGCAGGTCGCTGAGCTTCCGGTTGATCTCCCCGATGATTTCATCTGCGGGGCGGCGCTCGCCCCAGTCTGCCAGCGAGACGACCACGAAGGCCTGGTTGAAGGCGTTGCTGCCGAAGCCCGGCGCCCGCACCAGCACGCGCCGCAGTTCCGGATTTTCCCCTTCGGTATAGGGCAGCATCCGGCGTTCGATCTCGTCGACATATTGTTTCATGTAATCGAACGAGGCGCCTTCCGGGCCGCGGACCATGACGAAGAAACTGCCCCGGTCTTCACGCGGCACATATTCCTGCGGCACGGTGCGCAACAGGCTGTAGGCACCGGCGAACAGGGCCACGAGGACAAGCCCCACGGCAATCGGGCGCTTGATGAGCTGGTTCAGCAGGACGGCATAGCCGCCCCGGAGTTTCTTGAACCCGCCATCGATCAGGTTCGGCAGGATGGCGAACACGCCGCGCGGCGGGGTAGCGGTCAGCAGCTTCGACGCCAGCATGGGCGTCAGCGTCAGGGCCAGGATGGCCGAGAACGCCACCGCCGCGGCAATCGCCAGCGCAAACTCTGTGAACAGGCGGCCGAGGTCACCTTCAAGGAACGTGATCGGCACGAACACGGCGATCAGGACCAGTGTTGTGGCAACCACGGCAAAGCCCACCTGCCGCGTGCCCCGGAAGGCCGCGACGAGCGGTGTCTCGCCATACTCCTCCATCCGGCGGTGGATGTTCTCCAGCACCACGATGGCATCGTCCACAACCAGGCCGATGGCCAGAACCAGCGCCAGCAGGGTCAGCAGGTTCACAGAGAAGCCAAGGGCGAACAGGACGATGAAGGTCGCCGTAATCGACACCGGCACCGTGATCGCCGGAACGATGGTGGAGCGGAAACTGCCGAGGAACAGGAAGATCACCAGCGTCACCAGCCCAACGGCAATGCCGAGCGTGACCCAGACTTCACGGATCGAGGCGCTGATGAAGACGGAGCTGTCATAGTTGACGACAATCGTCATGCCGTCCGGCAGGGTCGTGTTCAACTGTTCCGCCAGCGCCCGCGCTTCTTCAGCGACGGACACCGTGTTCGCCGTCGACTGTTTGACGACACCGAGGCCGACCTGCGGGACGCCATTCCCCCGGAACAGGTTCCGGTCTTCCTGTGTGCCGCGCTCAACCCGGGCCACATCGCCCAGCCGGATGAGATAGCCGTCGGTTCCCCGCCCGATGACGAGGTTCGCAAACTCGTCCGGTGTCCGGAAGGCCCGGTCGATCCGGACGGTATAGTTCCGCGCGCCGGACTCGACGCTGCCGGCCGGGGCTTCGACATTCTCCCGCCGCAGGGCGTTCTCAATGTCGGCAACCGTCAGGTTCCGAGCGGCCAGGGACCGCCGGTCGATCCAGACGCGCAAGGCATAGGACCGGTCGCCGCCAACCCGCACGCGCGCCACGCCATCCAGCGCGGAGAACCGGTCAACCAGGTAGCGGTCGGCATAGTCCGACAATTCCGGCGTCGTCATGTTGTCGCTGGCCAGGTTCAGCCACATGATGACGTCTTCGTTGTTGTCGGCTTTCTGGATTTCCGGCGGGTCTGCTTCGGTCGGCAGATTGTTCAGCACGGTCGACACGCGGTCGCGGATGTCGTTTGCCGCCGCATCGATGTCCACATTCACCGAAAACTCGACGCTGATACTGGACCGACCGTCGGTGGAGTTGGAATCGATGAAGCGGATCCCGGAGACACCGGCGATCTGATCCTCGATGATCCGCGTGATACGCGTTTCGACCACGTCGGCCGAAGCGCCCGGATAGTTGGTCTGGATGTTGACCACCGGCGCATCGATGTCCGGATATTCGCGCAGCGGCAGGCGCATGAACGACACGATGCCGAAAATCACAAGGACCAGCGAAAGGACCGATGCAAAAACCGGCCGCTTGATGGAAACGTCAGATAGCAGCATGGCGCTTACCCGCCGTTCGCTGCGCCAGGAGACGCAGCGCCGCCGCCCGTCTGCAGCACAGTCCGGTCACGCACGACGATCGGTGCGCCATCGCGCACCCGGATCAGGCCGTCCGTGATGATCTGCTCGCCCGGCTCCAGCCCTGCGATCACCTCAACCTGGCCGTCCTGGCGCAGGCCGACCTGGATCTGGCGGCGCTCGGCCACAAGCTGGCCATTCTTGTCGGCGGCGACATAGACGAAGCTGTTCGGTCCGATCGGCTCAATGGCTTCTTCCGGCACGGAGAGGGCCCGGCGCGGATCGGCCAGCAGCGTCACTTTCATGAACATGCCCGGTTTCAGCAGCCGGTCCGGATTGGGCAGGATGGCCCGCACGCGGATCGAGCGGGTCACGGGGTCGATGCTGGCGCCGACCGTGTCTACCGTGCCGTCGAACGACATGCCCGGCAGGTCGTCTGTCTGAACCTGCACCTCGGTGCCTTTGCGGACGGAGCGGAGGAAAATGGACGGCACGGAAAAGTCGAGCTTCATCTCGCTGTCGTCGATCAGTTCGGCCACGACATCGCCGGCGCGGACGTAGGAGCCGACGCTGACAAGGCGGAAGCCGAGCACGCCGTCAAACGGCGCGACCAGGACACGGTCCTTCTGGCGCGACTGCACGGCGCGCAGCTGGGCGTTCGCGGCGCTCAAGTCACGTGCGGCCTCGTCCAGTGCGGACTGGGAGACGGTGCGCTCCTTGGCCAGTTGCTGGGTACGCTCAAACCGCTGACGGGCTTCATTGGCAGTCGCCTCGGCAGCATCGACCAGCGCAGCCTGTTCACCCTGGGCGAGGGAGAGCAGCGTCTTGCCTTTGGTCACCCGGTCGCCATCGTCGAAATAGATGGCCGTCACACGGTCGGCGACGTTCAGCGTCAGGTCCACGCTTTCGCGCGCTTCCAGCGTGCCGAGGGCTTCGATGTGCATGGAGAATTCGGTTTCCTGCACGGGCGACGTGAACACACTCGCCGCGCCCGGGCCGCGCTGGGCTTCTGCCACCTGCGCACCCGCCGTGGTGATCACGGCCAGCGCAGCCGCAGCCACCTGCCAGTGTCCGAAAATCCGGAAATTCATAATTACTCTATCCTGTCCGGCGGTTACACCGCCTGTCCATATTGGTTCGGGCCGGCCATGCATTGCACAACCAGCCTCCAAATCGCCCGTACCTGCAAAGATAGTCCAAACAGACCAAAGTCCAGAAGAGGTTTGTTGCGCCTGCACAATTTTTCGTGAATTTGCGGCTTATACGGATTCATTTTTCTCTTGAAGGTTGCAAGATAGGCGAACTCATACCTATTACGTGCTAATGAACGCATTGGACGCGTTACTTTAGGAGGAACCATGCTGGGTGGGATCGAAGCAGGCGGCACTAAAATCGTTTGTGCAGTCGGAAGCAGCCATGACCAAATTTTGGCCAGCGAAACCGTCCCGACGGCAGACCCGGCCGCGACCTTCCAGCGGGTGTGTGCCTTTTTCGACCAGGCGCAGGCCCATCACGGGCGGATCGCCGCAATCGGGGTCGCCACCTTCGGCCCGGTCGACACAGACCCCGGCTCACCGGCCTATGGCACCCTCAAGCGTACCCCGAAGCCGGGCTGGTCCGGCGCAAACTGGATGGACGGGCTGAACCGCCTGCCCTGCCCGGTCGCAGTCGACACCGACGTCAACGGCGCAGCGCTCGGCGAGTGGCAGCTCGGTGCCGGGAAAGACCTTGGCACGCTGGCCTATGTCACGGTCGGCACAGGCATCGGCGTCGGCATTCTGAACCATGGCCGCCCGCTGTCCGGCATGGGGCATTTCGAGATGGGGCACATCTACCCGCCGCATGATTATGAGTCCGACCCGTTCCCCGGCCGTTGCCCGTTTCACAATGACTGCCTGGAAGGCCTCGCCAGCGGACCGGCCATCACGGACCGCTGGGGCCTGACCCTGTCGGAAATGCCGAGCGGCCACCCCGCATTCGAGCTTCAGGCAGGCTACCTCGCCCATCTCGCCGCGACGATCGTCCTGACCCATATGCCCGAACGCATCATCTTCGGCGGCAGCGTGATGAAAGCGCCCGGCCTGCTGGAGCGGGTCCGCACGGCAACCCGCGCCCTGCTGGCCGACTACCTCTCCTGCAGCCCGGCGGGCGGGGACCTCTCGGACTATCTCGTGCCGCCGGCTCTTGGCGACCGGTCCGGCATCACAGGCGCCCTGTACATGGCCGAGGCCCGCGCTAGCGGCCTCCGCCACGAACGCACTCTCTAGGTCAGAGCGCGCCCTTCAGATCCTTCATCACACCGGAGAAATCGAGCCCGGAATGGCCGCGCGCGTCGAGGTCGCCATAGACCTTCTCGGCCATCTCGCCGAGCGTGATCTTCGCGCCAGCCGCCACCGCGGCCTCATGTGCGAGCTTCAGGTCCTTAAGCATCATCGCCACGGCAAAACCCGGCTTGTAGTCCCGGTTCGCAGGTGAGGTCGGCACCGGCCCCGGCGCCGGGCAATAGCTCGTCATGCTCCAGCACTGGCCGGACGAGACCGACGAGATGTCAAAGAAGGTCTGCGCGTCGAGGCCCAGCTTTTCAGCGAGGTTAAACGCCTCGCACGTGCCGATCATGGAGATGCCGAGCAGCATGTTGTTGGCGATCTTCGCCGCCTGCCCGTTGCCGCTGCCACCGGCATGGAAGATGTTCTTGCCCATCGCGTCGAGGATCGGCTTGGCCTTTGCGAAGGCCGCATCCGGGCCGCCCGCCATGAAGGTGAGGGTGCCCGCATCCGCCGCCGCCGTGCCTCCGGAGACCGGCGCGTCGACCATAAGGAAGCCGCCCGCCTCGGCCTGCTTGGCTGCCTCCCGCGCATCCTCCACCGCGATGGTGGAGCAATCGATGAACAGCATGCCCGGCTTCGCATTCGCCGCGACACCATTGTCACCGAAATAGACAGACAGCACATGCTTGCCCGCGGGCAGCATGGTGACGACCACATCCGCCGCCTTCACGGCGTCCGCCAGCGACAGCGCGGGCAGAGCGCCATGCGCCGCCGCGGCCTGCACTGCCGCCTCGTTCAGGTCGAAGGCGTGTACCTCGTGCCCGGCATTGCAGAGATTGGCACACATGCCCGAGCCCATATTGCCGAGCCCGATGAATGCGATCTTTGTCATGTTTTTCTCCCTTTGGGCCCTTCACGAGCGCTCATGCTGAGCGAAGTCGAAGCATGTGCGCGGGCTCTCCTGAGCCCGCCACACGAACCGGAACCCATCCTTCGACTTCGCTCAGGATGAGTTCCTCCGGCATCACTTATCCTTGAAGTCCGGCGCGCGCTTCTCAACGAACGCGCTCATGCCTTCCTTCTGGTCGGCGGTGCCGAACAGGCCCTGGAACAGGCGGCGTTCGAACTTCACACCTTCCGTGGTCGGCAGTTCCAGCGCCCGGCCGACCATTTCCTTCGCTGCCATCAGCGACGGGATGGAGAAGCCGGCGATTTCCTTCGCCGCTGCCATCGCCTCGTCCATCAGCTTGTCGTGTTCCACAACGCGGGAAACGAGCCCGATCCGGTCGGCTTCTGCGGCGTCGATCATGCGGCCGGTCAGCACCATATCCATCGCCTTCGCCTTGCCGACAGCTTTCGTCAGGCGAATGGAGCCGCCCATGCCCGGCGTCACGCCCAGCTTGATTTCCGGCTGGCCGAACTTCGCCTTTTCGGACGCGATGATCATGTCGCACATCATGGCCAGCTCACAGCCGCCGCCAAGTGCGAAACCGTTCACCGCCGCGATCACCGGCTTGCGGCACGCCGCGAACCGGTCCCACAGGCCGAAGAAATCGTCGACATACATATCGGAGAAGCTCTGCGGCTGCATCTCCTTGATGTCCGCGCCCGCGGCAAACGCCCGGCCTTCACCCGTCAGGACACTGACAGCAATGTCCTTGTTCCGGTCGATCTCGCCGAAGACATGCGCCACTTCGCTCATGACTTCCTGGTTCAGCGCGTTGAGGCTCTCCGGCCGGTTGATCGTGACCAGCGCAATGCGATCATTATGTTCGAAAGTTATGGTGTCGTAGGTGTTCATGAAATCCTATCCCATCGTCGGAATGATGAAGGCCTGGTCGCCGATGTCGCCTTCCGGCCAGCGCTGGGTGATCGTCTTGATCTTCGTCCAGAACCGCACGCCTTCCGGGCCATGCTGGTTCGTATCGCCGAATGCCGAGCGCTTCCAGCCCCCGAAGGTGTGATAGGAGACCGGCACCGGGATCGGCACGTTCACGCCGACCATGCCGACATTCACCTGCGCCGCAAACTCACGCGCCGCGCGGCCGTTCGAGGTGAAGATCGCGCAGCCGTTTCCGTACTGGTGATTGGAGGGCAGCGCCGCGGCCTCTTCCAGAGACTCCGCGCGCACCACCTGCAGCACCGGCCCGAAGATCTCTTCCTTGTAGGACTGCATGTGCGGCTTCACATTGTCGAACAGGTTCGGCCCGATGAAGTATCCGCCCTCGGCGCCCTGCATGGTCAGGCCCCGGCCATCCAGCTTGAGGTCTGCGCCCTCGTCCACACCCATCTGGATGTAGCTTTCCACCTTCGCCTTGTGCGCGGCGGAAACGACCGGCCCGTAATGCGCGTCCGGATCGGTGGAGACGCCAACCTTGAGGCCGCGCGCCGCGTCCAGCATGCGCTCGACGAATTCGTCGCCCGTCTTCTTGCCCACGGTCACGGCCACCGGCAGCGCCATGCAGCGCTCGCCAGCCGAGCCATAGGCCGCGCCGACGATGTCCTTGACGGCCTGCTCCATGTTCGCGTCCGGCATGATGATGCCGTGGTTCTTCGCGCCGCCCATGGCCTGCACACGTTTGCCGTGCGCCGTGCCGGTCGCGTAGACATATTGTGCGATGTCGGACGATCCGACAAAGCTGACGGCCTTGATCTCCGGATGCTTCAGGATGGCATCGACGGCCACCTTGTCGCCGTTGACGACGTTCAGCACGCCTTCCGGCGCCCCGGCTTCCAGCAGCAGCTCCGCCAGGCGCATCGGCACCGACGGATCTTTCTCCGACGGCTTCAGGATGAAGGTGTTTCCGCAGGCGATCGCCACGGCGGCCATCCAGCACGGGATCATGGCGGGGAAGTTGAACGGCGTGATACCGGCCACCACGCCCAGCGGCTGGCGCATGGAATAGACGTCGATGCCCGGGCCGGCGCCCTCGGTATACTCACCCTTCTGCAGGTGCGGGATGCCGCAAGCGAACTCGACCACGTCGATGCCGCGCTGCACGTCGCCCTTGGAGTCGGCCACCACCTTGCCATGCTCGGAAGAGAGCAGCTCGGCCAGCTCATTAATGTTCGCTTCCAGCAGGCGCTTGAATTCGAACATCACGCGGGCGCGGCGCTGCGGGTTCATCACCGACCAGGCCGGGAAGGCCTCTGCGGCATTCGCCACCGCTGCATCCAGTTCGCCTTCGGTCGCCAGCGCGACACGGGCCTGCACCTCGCCGGTGTTCGGATTGTAGATGTCGCCGAACCGGCCGGACGTGCCGGTCACGCTCTTGCCGCCGATGAAATGATGCACTTCGCGCATAATGAACTCCCTTGAATGATGACGGGAATGGATCCCGTGGAATTTTCACGGGCATAGATCCCTGACTTTGACGGGACCGTAAAGCGCGCGTAATTTCAGGTAAATGGACAATATCGCAGCTACCAGCTGCGTATTTGCAGGCAAAATGCGAAAGAACAGGCCACCATGAACTGGGACGATCTCCGCCTCCTCCTCGATGTCAGCCGCCATCCGCGCCTGGCCGATGTCGCCGCGCGCACGGGCCTCGACGCCACCACGATCAGCCGCCGCCTGCGACGGCTGGAAACAGACCTCGGCCTTGAACTGTTTGAACGCACGCCGAAAGGCCATCTGCTGACGCCTGCCGGTCAGGCCGTTGCCGACAAGGCAGAAGGACTGGAACACTCCGCAGCAGAGATCGCCAGCCTGTCGGAAAGCGAAGGCCCGCTCGCCACGGGGCGCGTGCGCCTTGGCGTCACCGAGGGGCTTGGCAGTCTTCTACTCGCCCCGGCCATGGCCCGCTTCGCCGTTCAGGCGCCGCATGTGGGGCTCGACATCATCGCCGTCTCCGGCTTCGTCTCCGTGCCGAAGCGCGAGGCGGACATGTCGATCATGCTGACGCGGCCGAAAGCCGGCCGGCTGAAAGTGCGCAAACTGTCGGACTATGTGCTGCACCTCTACGCCCATCCGGACTATCTCGCCCGCACGCGCGCGGTCACCGCCGTCGCCGACCTCGCGGAGCATGACCTCATCGGCTATGTCGATGACCTGATCTATTCCTCGCAGCTGCGCTATCATGAAGACATCGCGCCAGGCCTGACGCCGCGCTTCTGCAGCCCCTCCATCGTCGCCCAGTGGCAGATGGCGCGCGAAGGCGCCGGCATCGCCGTTCTGCCGCACTTCATCGCCGGGAACGATCCGCAGCTCGTCTCCGTTCTGCCGGAGGCCGTCTCCCTGCAGCGCAGCTTCTGGCTCGCCGTGCATGAAGACGTCCACGCCACCTCCCGCGTACGGGCGGTGGGCGATTTCCTGGATGAGTTGTTCGCGGACTCGGCCGCCCGGCTCACCGGCGCCGCCTGAGCCCTCACCTCCGGGAGGGGGAGGCACCGCTACGGGGGAACAGCGGCTGGAGGTGAGGGCGAGGCGGGTCTTCCGGGAGGAAGCTAGAATGCCGCGCGGATGCCGACGCGGATGTTGCGGCCCGGTGCAGGCACGACGTCTTTCAGCACGCTGGTGGAATAGCGGATTTCCTCATCCGTCACATTGCGCGCGTCGACGAACAGGGTCGTGCCATCCTTGCCGAAGCCAAGCTCGGCGAGGTTCAGGTCCGCCCGCAGATCCAGCTGCGTGTAGCCGTCGGTCGGCAGCTCGCCCGTCGCGATGTCGGTCTGATCGTCCGCCCACGTCACATGGGCGCCGGCCGACCAGAGGCCCCAGTCCGCTTTCGCACCGGCATTGATCGTCAGCGGCGGCATCAGGGGCACATTACCGCCGGAATCCAGCTCGCCGTCGACGACATCAATGCCGCCATCCAGCGTCCAGTCTGCCTTCAGCAGGCCTTGCGGGATGTAGGCCTGGCCATAGATCTCCGCGCCGGTGAAGGTCGCGTCTTCCTGGCTGAACAGGTAGACCGGCAGGCCATCGACCTCTGCAGCCCCTTCATAGAGGCCGGGCGCGAGATAGATGAAGCCGTCAAACGAGGTGCGGAACAGGTTCACGCCGAAACTGGCATTGGCGCTTTCCCAGCGCGCCGTCGCCTCGATGTTGAGGCCTTTTTCCTTGTCCATGCCCAGATTGCCGACCTCATATTGCGCCGTCGCGAGGTGGGCGCCATCGGCATAGAGTTCGCTCTCGTTCGGCGCGCGCTCCGTGTGGGAGACCTGCAGGCCGACGAACCAGCCATTGTCCCAGTGCTGGTGCGCCCCGGCGGATGCGCTGAACAGGTCGAAATCGGTATCGCCTGCCGCATTGCCGCGTTCGGCATTCTCGATCCGCGCGCCGCCTTCGAGGCCGAAGCCGTTCTCCCAGTCGATCGTCTCATACAGGAAGGCGCCAAGGCTGTTGGAGGAGGTCGGCGTGATAAAGGCCTCATCGCCATAGGCGCCGAGGTCCTTGTCTGTATACTGCACACCGAACGCACCTTTCACGAGGCCAATCTCGTGGCTCGCCTCGACGCGGGCTTCGGTGCCGTCTGTCTTGTAGACCGTGCCCGGCTCGCCCGGCGCTTCGAACTCGGTGTGTTCGTAATCGGCCTGCGAGACGGTCGCCGTGATCTCTTTCAGGAAACTGTTGTCGAACTGGATGCCGCCGCGCATGTCATAGCGCGTCTGCTCCATGTCGATGAAGGGCATTTCCTCTGCGGCTTCGGCGTCGCCGGCATCGCCGTCCTCGTCGCCATGCTCATGGGCAGAGCCCGGCAGGCCATACTGCGCCTGCTGCTGGCGCACGGCCACGCCAAGGAAGGCGTTCTCTCCGATCCAGGAAACGCCGCCGGCCATGGAGGTCGTCTGGGCGAAGGAGTTCTCCAGCGTCCCGGAGGCGTGCTCTTCTTCCTCATGCGCCGGGCCTTCCTCGGCCTCTTCCTGCGCATGCAGCCGGGCCGACTCGGCCATGCCCGGAATGTCGTAATTGCCGAAATCGCGGGCTGAGCCTGTCAGGGTGAAGACGAATGGCCCCTGCACCATCTGGCCGCGCCCGGCCACTTCGGTGCCTTCGCTCACACTGTTATAGGCGCTGAACAGGTCCACCGAGGCCGGGTCTTCCGGCAGGCTCTCTGACAGCAGGCCGTCGATCACATTGACCACGCCGCCAATCGCCTGCCCGCCATAGGCCAGCGCCGCCGGGCCGCGCAGGATTTCGATCTTCTCCGCGTCGATGCCGTCGGCCGCTGCCTGGTGGTCAGGCGAGGCGGCGGAGACGTCGATCACGCCGATGCCATTGGTCAGCACCTGCACCCGCTCTGCGCCGAGGCCGCGCAGCACCGGCCGGCTCGCGCCCTGGCCGAAGAAGGTGGTGGAAACACCCGGCTGGCGGTCCAGCGTATCGCCCAGCGTCGGGCCCAGCGTCTCGATAATGCCTTCCCGGCCGATCGAGGTCGCATTGCCGATCAGTTCGCCTTCCAGCCTGTCCGGCCCCGGTGCGGTCACGATGACCGACTGCTGGCGCAGGTCTTTGTCGTCCGGGGCATCGGCGTGGGCAAAACCGGCGAGGACCGCCGTCGAGGCAGCGAGGAGGAGGAGCTGTTTCATGAGGGAGGGAGGATCCGCTTGTTTAATTGTTATATTATTGCATTACCTTATCGGCAGACGCCGTCAAGCCACCCTCTAGGGAAAGTCCCCGGGTTTCAGCAGCGCCGGATCTGGGCTAGGCGAAGTCCGTTATGGTCATGCCATCGTCATGGCCTGTCCCGCCCTGATCACGCCACATCCAGCCAAAGCCGCGCCCAGTCTCATGATGATCACCGTTTCCGCCGTTCTCACGCCCGACCAGGTGCACAAAGTCACCCGCCTCGCCTCCGGCCTCAGCTGGCGTGATGGCGCCACCACCGCCGGGGCTGTCGCCCGCCAGGTGAAGCGCAACGAACAGGCAGACCTCTCCGGTGCCACCGGCACGGCGGTGAAGAAACTGCTGCAGGAAGCAATCGAGGGGCACCCCGTGCTGCAGGCGGCTGCCCAGCCGCGCCGCTTCTCGCCCCTGATGATCAGCCGCGCCAGCAAGGGCGGCGGCTATGGCCGGCATGTCGACAATGCCTTTATGGGCAAGGGCGACCGCCGCCTGCGCACCGACCTCTCTTTCACGCTTTTCCTGAGCGACCCCTCCACCTATGAAGGCGGCGAACTGGCCGTCGAGACCGCGGCCGGCGAGCACCTCGTGAAACCGGACGCGGGCGATCTCGTCCTCTATCCCTCCACCACGCTGCATGAAGTGCGCCCGGTCACATCCGGCGAGCGGATCGTCTGCGTCGGCTGGATCGAAAGCGCCGTGCGCGACGCAGCGGCCCGCGAAATCCTGTTCGACCTCGAAAACCTCCGCGCCACCCTCGGCCAGACCCACGACCCCCAGTCGCCGGAAATGCTGACCGTCGCGAAAACGATCTCCAACCTCCTCCGCCTCTGGGGCGACGCCTGAGGCAGGTCCGGCATAGACCGGCTTAGTCCGGTATAGTCATGATTGGTCATGCAGGGGCATGGCGTAGACGGATTTAATCCTGTGGCAGCCACCCCCGGTCACGTGTCATCCCGGAATTTGCGCAGCAAATATCCGGGACCTTCTCTCATGCCGCTTCATCCTTCGACTTCGCTCAGGATGAGTCCGCACTTCAGAAGCGCTCATGCTGAGCGAAGTCGAAGCACGAGCGCGGGCTGGCTGGGTCCCGGATAAGCGCTGCGCGCTTTCCGGGATGACGCGTGGAGGGGGCTATCCACCACCCAAACCACCCCATCCTGCTGCAGCCACGCCCCCAAAGACAAACTTATCCAACACCTCCGTCCCCTGACGTATAGTGCGGGCCATGTCACTCTTTCACCCTCCCTCGCACTTCCCGCCGCAGCTCGCTTTCCTCTGGCCCATCATCTGGGTCCAGGTGCTGATGCTGCGCGCGCAGATCCGCGCCGCCTATGGCCGCGGGGTGGTGTATCGCTGGAGCGTGACAGATAATCTTCGCGTCTATCTGGTCAGCATCGAGTGGATGCCGGGGCAGAAAACCGAACGCGCATGGCTGAAGCCGCGCGAGCATTTCAATGATCGCCTCGCCGCTGCGTGCGACGGTCGTGCGGCAGCACCCGCCTATCTCCACTTGCAGCCCCTCTCCCTCGGGAGAGGGGTTGGGGTGAGGGGCAAAGGCGCTTCCGCAAGTGCTGTACGTGCGGATATGGCTTACCCCCTCATCCCCAACCCCTTCTCCCCAAGGAGAAGGGGCTTAAACCTCCCCCTGCCGGAAACCTGAAACCGCAGCTAATCCAAAAAACCAGACCTACACCAAGCGCCTTCACGGGCGTCGTACGTGCTGGGCGCGACGGCATGTCTGGACAAGACCGCCAGAGCGCCCGACATTCGCGCCATGATTACAGGACCGACTTCTCACTCGTTCATGTCGCAGCGCCTGCGGCTCCATTATGTCGACTGGGGCAATGAAGGCGCCCCCACGCTGATCCTGCTGCATGGCGGGCGCGACCATTGCCGCAACTGGGACTGGGTGGCCCAGGAACTGCGCGACGACTGGCACATCATCGCGCCGGACCTGCGCGGCCATGGCGACAGCGCCTGGTCGTCGGACGGGGAGTACAGCCCCCGCGCAAACGTCTATGACCTCGCCCAGCTGATCCACCAGCTGAATGTCGGCCCGGTCCACATCGTCGCCCACTCCTATGGCGGCAACATCTCGCTGCGCTATGCCGGAATCTATCCGGAGATGGTGAAAAAGCTGGTCGCCATCGAAGGGCTGGGGCCGTCACCGAAAATGCTCGCCGAACGCTTCGCCATCGACCCGGACAAGCGGATGCGGGACTGGATCGAGGGCAAGCGCGCCGCCGCCGGCCGGGTGCCGCGCAAATATCCGTCGCTGGAAGACGCTTACAAGCGGATGAAAGAGGAGAATTCCTATCTGACCAGCGAGCAGGCCCGCCACCTGACCATTCACGGCATCAGCCAGAATGAGGACGGCACTTACTCCTGGAAGTTCGACAATTATTTCCGCGTCATGACGCCCTATGACATGCCGCAGGAAGAGCTGGAAAAACTCTGGGCGAACATTACCTGCCCGACCCTGCTGGCTTATGGCGAGAAGAGCTGGGCCTCCAACCCGGCCGAAGACGGGCGCGTGAAGCATTTCCGGAACGCGACCGTGAAACTCTACAAGGATGCCGGCCACTGGCTGCACCATGACAAGCTGGACGAGTTCGTCGCGGACCTGAAAGCGTTCCTCTAGGTCCTGACCATAGGTCACGACTGGTGCGCGCGTCCGTCCCGGGCCAGACTGGCGTGAAACATATCAGGAGGAACCCATGGCAGATCCGCTCTTCAGTCTGGAAGGCAAAGTCGCCCTCGTCACCGGCGGCAGCCGCGGCCTCGGCTATCAGATGGTGAAGGCCTTCGCCGAGCGTGGCGCCGATGTGATCATCGCCAGCCGCAAGGTCGAGGCCTGCGAGGAAGTCGCCGAGGAAGTCCGTGCCATGGGCCGCAAGGCGCTCGCCGTCGGCGCGCATTGCGGCAAGTGGGACGACATCGACCGCCTGATCGACATGGCCTATGAGGAATTCGGCCGCGTCGACATCCTCGTCAACAATGCCGGCATGGGCCCGATGGTGCCCAGCCATGAAGTGCCGGAAAACCTGTTCGACAGTGTCGTGAACCTGAACTTCAAAGGGCCCTACCGCCTTGCCTCCATCATCGGCGACCGCATGAAGAAGGATGGCGGCGGCTCCATCATCAATATCTCCTCCATCGCCTCTCTGGTGCCGATGCCCCGCGTCGTCTCCTATGCCGGTGCCAAGGCCGCGCTGAACGCGATGACCACCAGCTTTGCCCGGGAATACGGCCCGGAAGTGCGCGTGAACTGTATCGCAGCCGGCCCCTTCCTGACCGACATCTCCAAGGCCTGGACGGAAGAGGCGCGGGAAAAATCCGACAATGCCCTCGGCCGGCCGGGTCGTCCGGAAGAGATCGTCACCGCCGCGCTTTATCTCGCCTCCGATCATTCCAGCTTCACCACCGGCTCGATCATCCGCGTCGACGGAGGCCCGTGATGTCGTCCGAACACCTGCTGGACCCGGAGCTGAAGGATTTCTTCCTGTCCATGCCGCCGCTGACCCTGTCGCGGGAAGCGATGCCCGCCATCCGCGAGGCGCGCGAGAAGATGGCAAAGGAGCAGATGCCGCCGCTGCCGCCGGAAGTCTCCATCGTGCAGGAAATGGCACCGGGACGCGACGGCGCGCCGGATGTGCGGATGAAGATCTGCCGCACGCCGTCTGACCGCAAGGACCGCCCGGCCATCCTCCACCTGCATGGCGGCGGCTATGTGCTGGGCAGCCCGGAAAGCAACGCGCCGCAGCATTGCGCCTGGGCCAAGGGCATGGACGCGGTCGTCGTCGCGCCCGCCTATCGCCTCGCGCCGGAAACCGCCTATCCCGGCAATGTCGAGGATGCCTATGCCGCGCTCGCCTGGCTTTACAAAAATGCCGATCAGCTGGGCGTCGACACATCGAAGATCGCCGTGGCAGGGGAGAGTGCGGGCGGCGGCCTCGCCGCTGCGCTGGCGCTGCTTGTCCGTGACCGGAAAGAGTTCAGCTTCTGCTTCCAGTACCTGATCTTCCCGATGCTGGACGACCGCACCACGATCCGCGCCGACCTCTCGCCCATGTATGGCGAATATGTCTGGGACCGGGCGAAGAATTATTTCGGCTGGTCGGCCCTGCTGGGCGAAGCGCCGGGCGGGCATGATGTTTCGCCCTATGCCGCCGCCGCGCGCGCCGATGACCTGTCAGGCTTGCCGCCGACCTTCATCTCGACCGGCGCGATGGATCTCTTCACCGAAGAGAATCTCGACTATGCCCGCCGCCTGATGGCCGCCGGGGTGCCGGTGGAGCTGCACGTCTATCCGGGCGCGCCGCATGGCTTCATGTGGGTGCCGACTGCACGGGTCACGAAGCAATTCGCGCGCGATGCCCGCGAAGCGCTGGCGCGGGGAATCGGCGCGGCCTAGAAGCCGGCCGCGCGGGCCTCGTCCGCGGTGATCGCATAGACCAGGCTGGGCGGAGCCTCCGGCACATCGTCGAGCGTCTCGGTCTGGCGCATGCTCAGCTGCTCGAGAATCCGGACGGCGAGCGCATTGTCCGGCCGGACCAGGGCGTGAACCGCATCCGCCCGCAACTCCCCGAAAGCCACCCCGAAACAGGCGCGGCCGAGATCGTGGCCATAGCCCATGCCCCAGGTATCCCAGGCGAAGCGGAACCGGAAGATCAGGCGCTCCTTGCCATTGATCTGCCGGTAAGCCAGCCCGCCAAAGCCGATCACATGGCCCGGGTTCTCAGCCGTGGAAATGGCCCAGTTACCGAAGCCATGCTTCCACCAATGGTCCTTCATCGCCTGCAGCATCCGCCGGCTGGCATCCTTGTCGGCCAGCGGCCCGGACGGCGCATAGGCGGACACTTCCGGGTCGCCATAAATGTCGAAGTGGCGCCCGACGTCGTCCATGGTTGGCTCCCTCAGCACAAGAGGGCCAAAGTTTTCAACCTGGCTCATGAACGGCTTATCACACCTCTCCCGGAAAACTCCGGAACAGTCCTGATGCCCGCAAAGAGCGCTGTCAATTTCAACTGAAAGGAAAACTGTGAATCGTTCGCAACAGTAGGCCGGTCAGTCCTCCTTCAGGCCGAGTTCCGACAGCACATCATCGGTATGCTCTCCAATCGAAGGCGCGGGTGTGATTTCACGCTTCGGCTGTCCAACGAACTGGACCGGCGGCTGGGTTTCCCAATAGCCGCCCTCCGTCGGGTGCTCGCGGTGCTGGAAGAAGTTGACCGCCTTGAGGTGCGGATCGTCCTGCAGGTCCGGAAAATCGTTCGCCCGCGCGGCCGGAATATCGGCCTCGGCCAGCAGCTTCAGCCAGTGCTCGGTCGTGTGATTGACGAAATAGTGCTGCACTCGCTCCATCATGTAATCCATGTTGAAGAAGCGTCCGCGCCGGTCGGCAATCCGTTCGTCCTTCAGTTCTTCCGGCGCCCCCATCACATCGAACAGCTTCACCCAGCGCTGGTCCACATAAGGCGCGATGACGATATAGCCGTTTGCGGTCTGCAGAGGCTGGCGGCAGGGATCAACCTGGCGCTGGTAGCAGAAGGGGCCAACCGGCGGGTCGAACGCCGCTTCGTAGAAATGCTCTTCCAGCAGGAAGTGCGTGATGCATTCGAACATCGGTACTTCGACATGCACCGCCTCACCGGTCCGGTCGCGCTGGCGCAGCGCGGCGAGGGTCGCATAAACCGCGTGCAGGCCGGAGACCTTGTCGGCAAAGGCGGTCGGGATAAAGCGCGGCCGCGGATTGCCATCCACTTTCGGCAACAGGCTGGTCGCCGCAGACAGGCCCTGGATCAGATCGTCATAGGCCGGCCGCCCCGCATAAGGGCCTTCGGATCCAAAGCCGAGGCAGTGGACATACACAATGTCCGGCTTGATCGCCTTCACTTCCTCGAAGGTCAGCCCCAGACGGGCCACGGCATCCGGGCGGATATTGTGGATGAACACATCGCTGCGCTGGATCAGGCGCCGGATCGCTTCCTGGCCCTCCTCGGATTTCATGTCCCAGACGACAGACCGCTTTCCGCGATTGATCGTCATATGGCAGGGGCCCATGTGCCGGTTCTTCGCGTATTTGCCCACATTGCGGAAATCGTCGCCGCCGGCCGGCTCCACTTTCACAACGTCGGCGCCCATGTCAGCCAGGGTCTGTGTGCAATACGGCCCGAAGATCACTGTGGTCATGTCAGCAATACGAATGTCGGACAGCACATTGGTTCCCGGCATGGGCATCTCCCTGTTTTTCGGTACTCAATGGGCCAGCCCCGACAGCCTTGGCAAGGCCTGCCGCGTGGGGATTTCCTAGGGGAAACAGCTCAGGTGAGCAGTCCGACCGGGACGTCCAGCGCGTCTGACAGGCGTTTGGCGGTCTTCAGCCCATAGGGCATGCCACGCTCAATTGCGGAGATGTGATTGGCGCGGATGCCGCTCCGCTCGCCGAGTTCCTTCTGGGTCAGGAGCCGGTATTGCCGGACCGCGCGGACCGGATGCTCGCCCTGCTCGATCAGGTCCAGGACATCTGCGGGCACATTGGCCGGATCGCTGGCGCTGACCTCCCGGGCCAGACGGTCCAGGGTTTTCTCCAGGGACGCCACTTTCGCCTCAAGGTCCAGGACCTTGATCTCAAGGGAATACACAAGCTGAGGATCGCCAGACATATCGGAACGCCCCGTACCTTGGGCCTCTCAATATGTCTGTTCGTGAACGGTTTTTTGTCCGAGCGATTAATCTTATGTGACAGTCAGGAAGCCCGCATCAGGTCTGTCTGGTCATGCACATCCATGACGGCCATCCGCAGCTGGTCAGCCATCCAGTCGAGCGATTTGTTCACGCGTTCCACAGCATTGCGCTCCTCGCTGAGGACACTTTCCTCGCCGCGCGGCAGCCAGAAATAGGGGTTGGCTTCCCAGAGGACGACGCTGCCATCGGGGCGGATGCTATAGTCGACCGCGGCAAAATCCAGCCCAAGCGCCCGGACACCGTGGGCCAGGGTTCTGGCGTAGAGCGGATCGGTCTCGAAATAGGTCTTGTCCTCGCGGATCATGTCGTCGAACAGCTTGCGATTATAGCCGATCCGATGCGCCAGGCGCCGGCGCGGGCGGGCTTCGCGCTTAAGAAGGCAGTTGGACAGGCCGACCACCGGGCCAGACGCAAAGAACAGATGGCTCGGCATCACGGCATCGCCGAACACGAAGGCGCGGGCTTTGTGATGGTAGCGCCGGAACAGGCTGGACGGTTCCGCCCCTGCAGCCCGGTATTCACCCCGGATGTCGAACTTCTGGATTACCGCGACAGGAAACTCACACGTCTCCACGGCCCGGCGCACATCCGCTTCATTGCGGACGATCAGTACATCGCGCTGCGCATGCTCGACATCCGACCGGACGATACAGGTGCCGCCGAGATCCTTGCAGATCTGCGCAAGGTTTTCCGGCTTGTTCACAATCCGCGCCCGGGCCGACGGCACGCGTTCCTTGTGCCAGATCGCCGACTGGCGGGTCTTGGTCGTATTGCTCAGCGCTTCGGGGCTGTTGAGGATACGGATATTGGCTGACCGCGCCGCCGCAGCGATCTCCATCGCCTCCATGAAGCAGGCCGGATACTTCTCCCGCAGCGGATCGCCCAGCCAGAACAGGATGAGATCGACATTGGTCAGGTCGGCGGCGCCGGAACCTGTTTCATGCACACGAAACCGTGCCGCGAAAGCACGATCTGTCGCCTGAAGGCGCTCCATGAACACATTCCCGGTCGGCACGCCACGGCCACGGCCCGGACCATGAACCACGATCAGAATATCACCCTGAGTACCCATGAAGCCGCTGTGCCTACCTGTGCCAAATCGCTCCGGAATCAATTTCCGGTCACTTTCCGGTGAAGTCAGTCGCAACTTTCTTGCCAGTTGAGTGTGCTGTACTGGGCGGCGGCTTCCCCTGTATTTGCAACAGGATACGTAATTCTACGAGGTCCGCGGGGAGACGCTTAACCGCCCTTAACCGAATCGGCGGCACAGTCGGACCATCCCCACCGGAAGGAGGCTGGTATGTCCATCAAATGGGTTCGGCGCCGTGCACATGTCCGGCGGCTTTCATCGGGTGACAGCGTGCAGGTCGCCCCCAGCTGGGTCCCCGTTGAAGACAAGGGCGGGGACGCGAAGGGCGCGTCCTTCCATTCCGCCTGCCCGGTCTGCGATGCCCCGATCCTCAGCCTGCGCATGCCGAATGGCGGCTGGGTTCATTTCGAGCGCGGGATTGGCCTCTCCCGCCTGAAGCATCCCTGTTTCTATATCGGCGAAGACATCGCCAATGTCCGGGATGAAGCGACCGGCGACCTGTTCGACGACGCCTGAAAAGGAAATCGCGCAGGCGGCGGGCGCCTGCGCGATCCTTGCTGCCCTGCTGGAAGGGGGTCGTTAGGGCAGCAGTCCGGTCAGGCCTTCACCTCCGTGAGGCGCAGATAGGGGCGCAGCGTTTCCCAGCCCTGAGGGAACAGGGTCCTGGCTTCCTCATCCTTGATCGACGGCGGAATGATCACCTTCTTGCCAGGCACCCAGTCGGCTGGCGTTGCGATCTTGTTGGCGTCGCTGGTCTGGAGGGCATCGATGACCCGCAGGATCTCATCAAAGTTCCGGCCGACGGACATCGGATAGGTCATGGTCAAGCGGATCTTCTTGTTCGGATCGATAATGAAGACGGAGCGTACGGCCTGCGTGTCGCTCTGCTCCGGATGGATCATGTCATAGGTCTGCGCGATCTTCAGATCCTTGTCGGCGACGATCGGGAATTGCAGGTCTGTATTCTGGGTATCGTTGACATCGGCGATCCACTTGACGTGCTCTTCCACCGTATCCGTCGACAGGCCGAGCGGCTTCACGTTCCGCGCCGCGAACTGATCCGCCAGCTGAGCGGTTCGTCCCATCTCCGTGGTGCAGACCGGTGTGAAATCCGCCGGGTGGGAGAAGAAAAACACCCAGCTGTCGCCTGCCCAGTCATGGAAGGAAATCTCTCCCTTCTGGGTGGCGACGGTAAAGTCAGGAGCGGTGTCTCCGATACGCAATGACATGGCATAATATCCTTGAATTGAACTGTTGATCCTGTGTCCGGGTTTGGCCCTTCTGAATTCCGGGCCGCCTCCTGAGCTTTATGTGCTATTTAATATATTACTTTTCAAACTCATTCTACCGATGTCTGCCATAGAATGGATTTATGGGGGAAGCAGTCTTGGGACAGCTCTCCGGGCGCACTCACAAACCTTGATAAATCATCATATTTCTAGCGATCACCGGATCACCCACCCACTTTCTTGCTTCGTACCCGTAGAGTTACGGATTGACATGCATTGCCCGTTCGGTCGTAATAGTGGCAATAGTTTTGACACTTTTGTATGTCACAGACGACCGAAGCAGCGGAACTGCCGGGAGGAAACTGGAAACGTGCGACTGACGGCTTATACCAATTACGCGCTCAGAACGCTGATGTATTGCGCGCTACACCCGAACCAGCTTGTGCGCATTCAGGATGTTGCCGACGCGCACGGCATCTCCAAGGCACATCTGCTGAAAGCCGCGCGCCAGCTCGGCCAGCTAGGTTATCTTGAGAATGTCCGCGGCCGAACCGGCGGTGTGCGCCTCGGCCGTCCGCCGGAACGTATCATTATCGGTGAAGTCGTGCGCCATACGGAAGGCGACCTGGAAGTCGTCGAGTGCTTCAATCCGTCCACAAACACCTGCCCGCTCATCGGTGTCTGCAAGTTCAGCACGCTGTTCCGTGCCGGTTTGCGCGCTTTCTTCGCGGAACTGGACAAGGTGACCCTGGCCGACATGATCACGAACGGCCCCGTACTGATGGAACGGCTGGAGACCCATCGCGAGGCATTGGAGTCGGGCTGCTAGTCAGCGGCGGCTCCGTCTTTCACTTCCACCGCCTTGAAGCTGCCATGGCAGGCAGAACATTTCCCCATGGCGCTGCTGACAACCAGCTGGATCTCGTCCATCTCCGACGTCATGGCCATATCCGAAATGTCACTGAAGTCCTGACGCAGTGACCGGCCGAGCACGCGGAACCCTTCCGGGCTCTTCATTTGCACGGCCTGTCCCTGGCCATTGCCGCGCCGCAAGGCGCCTGCCGTATCGCGGATGGTTTCCCGGTCTTCTTCCGCGATGGCCGCACTGATTGTCTGCAGCCCTTGCAGGAAACCGAGCATTTCGGTGCTGATATGCGCCCGGTCATCCGCCGTATAGTACAGTGCGATACGGCCATCGGCCGTGCGTTCCGGACGCGCCGTTTCAGCCGCCAGCTCGCCGAGGTCGTCACTTGTGGACATAAAGCGCATCAGGCCAACGCCCATGATCAGTCCGAAAAAGATCCAGCCAAAGATTGCCAGTGTCTTGTTCATGTCTGTAGCGCTCCTTTCAGAAGCTCAGAACCGTCGCGCCTTCTACCGTGAAGACAGACGCAATATCCGGCGGCGGGCCAGCGCCGCCGGCATACCGCGATCAGTCGATCTCCAAATCGTTCTCGCCCGCTTCGCCCATGGACACTTCGTTCCACATGGCATTGAGGATGCCGAAGGTCAGCGCGAGGCCGAGGCCGAGGATCCAGCTGAAATACCACATATGCTTGTCCTTCCTCTTAATAGGTGCCTGGGGCGGTTGCTTCTTCTGTGGTCAGACGACCCCAGAGGACTTTGAACACCCAGGCAGTATAGGCCAGAATGATCGGAACGAAGATCACCGTCACGATCAGCATGATGAACAGGGTGAGGTGGCTCGATGAGCTGTCCCACACCGTCAGGCTGGCATCCGGATTGATCGAGCTGGGCAGGATGAAGGGAAACATCGAAGCCCCCACCGACGCAACGATACCCGTTGCGGCGAGGCCCGATCCGATCAGCGACAGAGATGTCTTGTTCTTCAACCCAACAAAAGCGAGCGCCGAACCGATAAAACCAAGCGCCGGAGCGAGGATCATCCACGGATACTTTCCGTAATTGGTGAGCCAGGCACCTGCCTCAACCACCACGTCCTTGCGAAGCGGATTGGCGACACCGTTCGGGTCCATGTCGGTCACGATACGGTAGCCCATGCCGGCCATGGCCAGCCAGACACCTGCCGCCGCGTAGAATACGATCACCAGCAGCGCCGCAATCTGGCCGAACTTCGCCGCCCGGTTCAGCACATGGCCATGCTCGATCTTGACGACGAGCCAGGAAGCCCCGTGCACCACCAGCATGGCGACCGACGCAAGGCCGCAAAGCAGGGCGAACGGGTTCAGCAGGCCGATCAGGCCGCCCGAATAGGTCGCACGCAGCGTGCGGTCGATGTCGAACGGTACGCCCTGCAGCACATTGCCGAGTGCCACGCCAAAGATCAGTGCGGGCACAAAGCCGCCGACGAACAACGCCCAGTCCCAGGACGTGCGCCAGGTCGTGCTTTCCCGCTTGGAGCGGTACTTGAACCCGACCGGTCTCAATATCAGCGCCGCCAGAACTACGAACATGGCCAGATAGAACCCTGAGAAGCTGATGGCGTAGACATAAGGCCATGCGGCAAACAGGGCGCCGCCGCCCGTGATCAACCACACCTGGTGACCTTCCCACATCGGGCCGATGGAGTTGATGACGAGACGTCGTTCCTTGTCCGTCTTTGCCACGAAGGGCAGCAAGGATGCGACGCCAAGGTCATAACCGTCCGTCAGAGCGTAGCCGATGAGTAGCACGCCGACGAGGCCCCACCAGAGGACTTTCAGCGTTGCATAGTCGAGAGGAAGTTCCATTGTCCTGTCCTCCTATTTGTCGAACTGGATTGTGCGCGGACGTGCCGGCACGGCTTGATCAGAAGTATCTTGGGTTCCGCCACCGATGCCCTTCGGCAGGATGCGAGCCCCCGGGCCAAGCTTCACAGCACGGATCATGAGGGAGATCTCGATCACGGCGAGCGTGCCATAAAGCAGCGTGAAGCCTACCATGGTCATGATGACCTGCGTTGCCGACAGGCTGGAGACGCCCATAAAGGTCGGCAGCACACCATCGATCACCCAGGGCTGGCGACCGGTTTCAGCAAGGAGCCAGCCGAGTTCCGCCGCAATCCATGGGAGCGGGATTGAGTACAATGCCAGATACAGGAACCAGCGCGGCACATTACGTTTCAGGCTGACGAAATAGAACGCCACGGCGAACACCGCGATGAACAGGAAGCCAATCCCGGCCATGAAGCGGAATGAGAAGAAAGCCATGGCCACATTGGGAACCGTATCCATGGCGGCCTTCTCGATCGTCGCACGGTCCGCCGTTGCCGGATCGTCGACATAGCGCTTCAGCAGCATCGCATAACCAAGGTCCTGCTTCGTCTGCTCAAAGATTTCCCGGGCCTCGATATTGTTCGGATCGTCGTTCAGCGTTTCCACGGCCTTGTAGGCGCGGATACCATTTTCGATCCGGTCTTCCGCGACAGCGACCAGCGGCAGGATACCTTCCACTTCACCATCCAGAGACCGCGTGGCGATCAGGCCCAGCACGTAGGGAACATGGATCGCATATTCGGTTTTGTGCTCAGCCTGGTTCGGAATACCGATCAGCGTCAGGCCTGCCGGGGCCGGTTCGGTTTCCCACATGGCTTCCAGCGCGGCGAGTTTCATTTTCTGGTTATCCGTCAGGGCATAACCGCTCTCGTCACCAAGCACGACAACCGACAGCGCCGAAAGGAGGCCGAAGCTGGCAGCAACAGCCATCGAGCGTTTCGCAAGACCGAGGTGCCGGTTCTTCAACACGTACCAAGCAGAAATGCCCAGAACGAAAACAGACGCTGTCACATAACCAGCGCTGACCGTGTGCACGAACTTTGCCTGCGCGACCGGGTTGAACAACACTTCCATGAAGTTGGTGACTTCCATCCGCATCGTGTCGGGATTGAACTCAGAGCCCACCGGGTTCTGCATCCAGCCATTGGCGATGAGGATCCACAGGGCCGACAGGTTCGAGCCGAGCGCGACGAGGAAGGTGACCAGCCAGTGCGCCGGACGGGACAGCTTGTCCCAGCCAAAAAACATCAGGCCGACCAGCGTCGCTTCCAGGAAGAAGGCCATCAGGCCCTCAATGGCCAGCGGCGCCCCGAAAATGTCGCCCACATAGTGAGAGTAATAGGACCAGTTCATCCCGAACTGAAATTCCATCGTGATACCGGTGGCGACACCCAGAACGAAGTTAATTCCGAACAGATTGCCCCAGAACTTGGTGGTGCGTCGCCACACCTCCTTGCCGGTCATCACATAAGCGCCTTCCATGACCACCAGCAGCATGGAAAGCCCAAGCGTCAGTGGCACGAAAAGGAAATGGTACATGGCTGTCAGCGCAAATTGCCAGCGCGACAGGTCAGCAACTAATAATTCAGGCATGGTCGTCTCCTGACCGCATAATCCCGCGGTCTCTCGTCTTCATGTCGGCACATTTATGCCTGGCAGCTTTAACAAACGATAGCGCAAAAAGTCGCATGCAATATAACACTTATAAGACCTAACTGTGCGCTATGCCGGAAACCTCTGATATTTCTGACAAAATACGGACCCGAGCCGCCCTTAAGCGGTGGACAGCGCCGTCGCAGCGCGCTGTCAACTTGGGCCTGCTGTGCCAGCTGGCGGCCATGGCCGGCTGGATCGCGATCGCATGGGGAATTGGACACGGTGTCAGCGCCATGGCCGCAGGCCGCCCGCCAGGGATGGGCCTGCTGGTCGCCGCAATCGGGGTTCTGGTCAGAGGTATCGCCGCGTGGGCCGGGGATATCCTGCTCGCGCGCGCCGGGCAAACCATGGTGAATACGGCGCGGGCCGATCTGTTCGAAACCCTGTCCAACGCCGGAGCCGGCTGGCTGGGCGGCGCCGACACAGGCATCCGGACGGCACAGATCATCGACCGGACGGCGAAACTTGAAGGCTATACCGCACATTGGCTGCCAGGCATGCGTCTGGCGGTGGCCGGACCGGTACTGATCCTGATCGCCGTCGCCACACAGACGTGGCTCTCCGCCGTACTGTTAATGGTGTCGGTCATGGTACTGCCGCTGTTCATCTGGCTGACAGCGAGTGAGACCGCCGCCCGCGCTAGGGCGCAGCAGGCCGCGCTGGACAGTCTCTCCGGTGCATTCCAGTCCCGCGCCGCCCAATCCGGTCTGATCCGCGCCTTTCGCGGCATCCGCCGGGAAACGGCCGCGCTGGAGGAAGCATCCAACCAGTTGCGGGACCGGACCATGGCGATCCTTCGAGTCGCATTTCTCTCCACGGCCGTGCTTGAGTTTTTTGCTTCGGTGTCCATTGCCCTTGTTGCCGTCTATATCGGCTTCAAACTGCTTGGCGTGTTTCCGTTCGGCACCGGCGAAACCCTGACGCTGGCAGAAGGGCTGACTGCGCTGATCCTCGCGCCGGAATTCTTCAGCCCGATCCGCAAACTATCCAGCCTGCATCACGACCGTGCCGATGCTTCCGCTGCAGCAGGAATGCTCTCTGCCTGGCTGGACCGCAGCGATGCGGTCCCGGTGAAGAAGCTTTCACCGCTCCCATCTGCGCCTGCACTTATCTTTGAAGATGTATCGCTTGGCTGGGGCGACGGATCACCCGTGGTCTCCGGTCTCACCTTTGAAGCATATCCGGGCAAGGTCACCGCCCTGAGCGGCCCTTCCGGCTCCGGCAAATCGACCGTCCTGCTGGCCCTGATCGGCCGGGCGCGATTGGTCAGCGGCTCTGTCCGGATTGGGGCGGAGCACCTGAACACCGGCGAAAGCCTCGCAGAGTCCATTGCCTATATCGGCCAGACGCCGTGGCTGATGGAAGGGACCATCCGGGAGAATATCGCGATCGCGCGGCCGGGGGCGACCGATGCCGACATCGCCGATGCTGCGCGTGAGGCAGGCATTCTCGACTTTGCGGACGACAGCCGCGGCGGTCTTGACCAGAAACTCGCACGTTTCGGGGCTGGCCTCTCAGGCGGTCAGCGCCAGCGGATCGCGCTTGCCCGTGCCTTGCTCCGCAGTGCTCCGATCCTGCTGATGGACGAACCTACGGCGCATCTCGACCCCGACGCAGAAGCCGGCTTCCTGCAGAAAATGAAGGCGCTGGCCACTTCCCGCACCGTTCTTGTCGCCACCCACTCAGATGCGCTGATCAGGGCGTGCGATACAGTTGTCCGATTAACGCCTCAAAACGTGCCGGAGGTGAGCGAATGCTGACGCTCTGGCGCCTTCTAGGCCGTCCGGCGAAGCGCCGTTTCGCCCTTGCCCTGCTGCTCTCGGCCCTGGCGGGCGCCTCCAGCATCGTCCTGCTGGGTCTCTCGGGTTGGTTTCTCACCGCTGCCGCCATCGCCGGGTCGGCAGGCGCGGGCTATGTTTTCAATCACCTTTATCCAAGCGCCGGTGTCCGCGCCGCAGCCTTCTCACGTGTGCTGACGAAATATGGCGAGCAGCTGATTGGCCACGACGCGACGCTCAGCCTGTCCGCGCGGCTCCGCCCCCGCCTCTTCGCCGCAAGCGCCGCAACGCAGCGCGGCTTCACTTCCATGCCGGCCAATGAACTCAGTACCCTGATCGATGATGTCGACGCAGCAGAGGCCGGCTTCCTGCGCGTCTACAGCCCTGCCGCCGCTGTTGTGGCAGGCGTGCTCGTCGCGCTCTGCTTTGTATTCGCCAGTGACTGGATCAGCGGCCTGATCGCCCTTGGCGCCTTCCTCTGTACCGGCTGGGCCTTCCCGGCGGCTGCCGTGAGACGGTCACATCAGGCGGCTGAATCACACGCCCGACAGGCGGAACTCGCAAGAGAGCAGACGTCCCGCCTCATAGAAAACGCGATGGAGCTGGACATTCTGGGTGCGATTGGCCGCGAAGCGGCTACGGCACAGAACAAGCTGGAACAGCAAGTCGCAGCGCGCGATGCCATTGAGGCCCCTTACCGCAATCTTGGCACGTTGACCGCAACCGTCGGGCTGGCCCTCGCCCTGCTCGTCCTCTGGCGCGCGGGTGAGGTACAGTCCGGTATCGCGATGGCAACCGGCGCCGCGCTGGCGTTGATGGCCGCCTTTGAATCCATCGGCGCGATGCTGAAGGTTTTCGATGCCCGCGCCCGGTCCGGCGTGGCGGCAGACCGGCTCGCTGCGCGCCTCTATCCGGAGGAAGCCAGCTGGGATCCTCCACTGGAATCGGCCAAAGCTCCCAGCAGTCTTTTCCCTGTTACAGCAGAAGGCCTGATGGCCCAGGCCGCGCCAACGGCTCCCATCGTCGGCCCTCTGCGCTTCTCGATAGAGCCCGGTACGCTGCTGCAGCTGATCGGACCATCGGGTAGCGGCAAAACCACAGTCGCCGAAGCGCTGATGCGCCTGCATCCGGTATCTCCGGGCATGCTCCGCTATGGACAGTCGCCAGCCGAAACCGTGCGCATTGCGAGCGTCCTTGCGCATATAGCAATCAGCCCGCAATTCCCTGCTTTCCTGCCGGGGACACTCGCCGACCAGACGCGCCTCGCCGCACCGGATGCGACAGATGAGCAGATCTGGAACGCCCTGCAGACCGCCTGCGCGGATAGGTTCGTTTCTGCAAAACCGGAAGGCCTGGAGATCCTGTTCGGAGAAAACGACCCGCCATTCTCAGGTGGTGAACTCCGCCGCATCGGACTTGCCCGGGCCCTTCTGGCCAAGCCGGAAATCCTGATCCTGGACGAACCCTTTGCCGGGCTCGAAGCCGAGCTTGCCGGCCGGCTTGCAGGCAACCTCACCGACTGGGCACAGGAAGCACCTCGCGCCCTTGTCGTTCTGGCTCACAAACGCCTCGACATGTCGTTCGATGGCTTACGACAGGAAGTTGTCCGCGTCGGCGGCGAGCCAGCCTAGCCCTTTCACGACCGCGCAGCGTGCTTCATCCGGAGGAGCCGCCGGACCGCCAGCGAAATACCTGTGTAGACCAGAACGATTGCAGCGATCGACGCCAGCCCCGCAAGAGTTTGACCGATGAAGCCATAGACCTCACCGGTGTGCACAAAGCGCAGGTACCGGCGCATTTTCTGGGCCGGGCTGGAAACATCACCGACCGGCGCGCCGATAAGACCGGAACCATCCCGCGCCACGGTCACATTGCGCTTCTTCGATGACTGCGTGCCATTCCCCCAATCGACGGAGACATCCAGCGTCGAAGCATCCGGTTCCGGCAAGGTGATGGTCACCCGGCGCCAGTTTCCGAAGCTTTCCGTCGCCTGTTCGATCAGCGGGTCCAGCGGCAGCACGTCGCCAGCCAGTTCCGGTGGCGGCGCAACAACCACGGCCCGTCCCTTGCCTTGTCCGCCTGGCGTTTCGCCAAAAGCGGCATAGACGAGCTTGTTCGCCCAGCCATAGGAAAAGACCGCGCCCGAAATGATGATGAGAAACAACGGCAAGAAACTCCACGCGGCCAGCACATGGTGCCAGTTATAATGCCGCGCCTTTGCGTTCGGCAGGCCACGGCGGAAGAAGAGCTGGGTCTTGACCAGCGGCCACTTCCACTTGCGCGGCCACCAGAGAACAACGCCTGAGATCAACAAAGCCCCGAAGGTCAGATTGGCCGCCCCATTGATCGCCGCGCCAACATCATTCCGTCCGCCCGTGAAGGCCAGCCAACGGTGGATTCGCATCACTCGCCCGAAGAACGCTTCCGCCCCCTCACCGGCATGCTCCAAGACTTCACCCGTATACGGATCAAGAAGAGAATTGTCCCGGCGGCCTTTCGAAAGCGTCGCGACATGGGTCGGATTGCGCTGGACCGTGAGCGTGTTCCCCGGGGTACCACCAGCGGCAAAGGCTGCTTCGGCGAGCGCTTCAACGGAAAGAGGCTCGGCGCCTGCAGGGGCCTCAACCGCCGCGTTCTGCGCAGCCGAGACCATCTGGCGCTCATATGTTAGCAGCACGCCCGTCACGGACATCAACAGCACGAACACACCAGCCGCGAGCCCCATCGCAAAGTGTGCCCAAAAGAATATACGCCGCATGACTAAAGCCCCTTTTGTCCGTCTGACCATTCCAACGATTCGGAAGGGAATTTCCGTCGGTGCTTTTTCCTGCGCGTCCAGCGCGGGTGAAACCAGAGGACAAATAACCCCGGAGACAAAGCGCCGCGATTTTAGTCGCCAAGCACATCCGACGCATATCTGCACACCGTCCGAACGGCCTTAGCCATGCCGAGTGGACCGGAATTCCTGCACTTTTCCAGTCCCTTACCCAACGCGACACCTATTGACAGGTCTTCGCGCTTGCAACATCAGACACAGTAGATGGTGCCTCTGTAACAGGAGGCTAAGAGGGAAGCCGGTGTAAATCCGGTGCTGTACCCGCAACTGTCAGCCAGGAGCTGATGGCCAATTAAGTCACTGGAGTCTCTGACTCTGGGAAGGCGGCCAGAAGCATTGATCGGTGAGCCAGGAGACCTGCCATCGCGTCGTTCGTCCGGAGACCGGGACCAGTTCTCAGCGGGCGGGAAGGCATAAGCCTCTCCTTTTGTAACGACATCCGAAAATCCGGCCTGGCCGCCCGCATGGTACGTCCATGTGGCCAGTAATTGTCGTTATAAAGCGCACCTGTCTTTCGGGCGGCGGGGTGCCATAAGGGGAATACCCATGTCGTATAAAACGGCTTTACTCGGCGCAGCGGCTGTCTGCCTTGTCCTGCCGGGCGTAGCGCAGGACTCCGATTCGGGGGAAAACAGGCTTGAAGCGATCACTGTCGAAGGCTCCCGCCTAAATCAGACCGAGGCAGAAATCGGCTCCAGCGTCAGCATCATCACCGCGGAAGACCTTGAGAAACTGGACTTCGATTTTGTTCTGGACGCGGTCGCCTCGGCGCCTGGCGTCACGATCAACCAGAATGGCAGCTATGGCGGCGCAGCCAGCGTCCGCATCCGCGGCGCCTCAACCGGCCAGACCCTCGTCCTGATCGACGGCGTGCCTGTCGGCGACCCGTCCCTGACGGACGGCAGCTTCAACTTCGCCTTTCTCGACACGTCGGACATCGAACGCATCGAAGTCCTCAAAGGCCCGCAATCTGTCCTCTGGGGTAGCGATGCAATCGGCGGCGTCGTCTCCGTCACGACGAAGGATGCAGAGGAAAGACTGGGCGGCAGCGCATTCGCTGAATACGGCTCCTTCAACACGCTGCGCGGTGGCGCCTCTGTCGGCAATGCGAACGAAACCGGCGACTTCCGCCTTTCCGCCAGCGGCATCTCGACCGATGGCATCTCCAAGGCGGATGAAGCCAACGGCAACAATGAAGACGATGGCTACGACGCCACCACGCTCTCTGCCAAAGGCGGGCTCAACCTGCCGTCCGATACCCGTCTGGAAGCAAGCCTTCTGTGGAACGATGCCGAGGCAGACTATGACAGCTATGTCTTCGGCGCCCAGGGCAGCGTCGGCGATGGCGACGAAAGCACAAAGAACGAGACACTGTCCGGCAACATCACCCTCAAGGCCCCTCTATTCGACAAGCGGTTCGAAAACCTGCTGATGATCGGCTATTCCGACATCAGCCGTGAGAACTTCACCAATGCCGCATCCAGCTACTCCGCAGACGGCGATCGCCAGATCTACCGCTACCAAGGTACATTTACCGTCGACGACCGGAACAAGCTGTCCTTCGGCGCCGAGCACGAGGACACATCGGCGGATGGGCAAGACTCGTCTATCGACGGATACTTTGCCCTATATGAAGTTAAACCCGTAGAGACGCTGACGCTGACAGGTGGCATCCGGCTGGATGATCACGACAAGTTCGGATCGGAAACGACGGGGCGAATCGCGGCAGCCTACCAGCCGACCGAACAGATCGTGATGCGGGCCAGCTGGAGCCAGGGCTTCAAGGCACCGAGCATCTTCCAGTCGACCTATATCTGTACCTTTTGTGGCCTGACGGAACCGAATGCCGACCTGAAACCGGAAACCTCCGAAGCCTTCGACATCGGCATCGACTGGACATCTGAAGACGGCCGCGCCAGCGCCGGCATTACCTATTTCGACCAGGATACGGAGAACATGATCGATTTCTCCTATACGGCCGGATACGACAATATCGCTCTGGTGAAGTCGAAAGGTGTCGAACTCTTCGGATCCTATGAATTCACCAACTGGCTCGGTATCTCGGCGAATTATGCCTATATCGACGCCGAGGATGGTAACGGGAGCCCGCTTTACCGCCTGCCCGAAAACTCCGGTGACGTCACTGTCTCCCTCGACCCGGAAGGCCCCTTCTCCGGTGCCGTCCTGGTTCGTTACAATGGCGACGAAAGCAATACGGACGGCACCACGCTGGACGGCTGGACGCGTATCGACCTGACCGGCGGCTACGACCTGACCGATAGGATCGAACTGTACGGACGGATCGAAAACCTGTTCGACGAAGACTATCAGCAAGTCCTTGGTTACGGCACTCCCGGCCTGTCCGGGTCTGTCGGCATCCGGTTGCGTTACTAGGTGACGCAATGTCGAGACTGATGATCCTGCTTGTGTTGACCGGCCTGGCGGCCTGCGGCGTCCCCACCCAAACGCAGGCACCAGGCACTGCCCGGCCCATGCGGATCGTCAGTCTCGACTACTGTGCCGACCAATATGTCCTGAAACTCGCCGACCGCGAGCAGATCCTCGCCATCTCTCCCGATGGGGACAAAGAATTTTCCTACATGCACGAAGCGGCTGAAGACGTGCCGACAGTGCGCCCCATCGCAGAGGATGTGCTCGTCCTGAAACCGGACCTCGTTGTCCGCGCCTATGGCGGCGGCCCGAATGCCGAAGCATTTTTTGAGCGTGCCGGCATTCCTGTTCTGACCGTCGGTTGGACATCAAATGTCGATGATGGCGAAGTCGGCTCGATCCCGGCACTGATCCAGCATATGGCCGACGGCCTCGGCCAGAGCGAGCGCGGCCGCCAGCTGATCGCGGAATTCCGCACGCGGCTTGCAGCGATCAGCAAGCGGACGGATCATAAGTCCGCCCTTTATGTCACCCCCGGCGGGGTCACCTCCGGGCCGGGGTCCATGGTCGACGAGATGCTGAAAGCCGCCGGGCTTCAGAATTTCGAGGAGGCCCCCGGCTGGCGCGATATTCCCCTTGAAAAATTGGCCTATGAGCAACCGGACATCATCGCAGCGGCCGTTTTCCGCCGTTTTGAAAACCAGCCCGGATCGTGGAGCCCGATGAATCACCCTATGGCGCGGCATCAGCTGGAACGTCAGAATGTGGTCCAGCTGGAAGGCGCATGGACCGCGTGCAGCGGCTGGTTCATCATGGACGCGATCGAAGCACTGGCGAAAGGCGGTGAAGAGTGACTGGCCGCCTGCTGATCCCGGGCCTGATTGCCGCGTCAGCGTGCGCGATCTTCACCGCCTGCCTGCTGGGGTCGACCCTAATGCCAGCTGACCGGGTCCTCTCGGCCTTTTTTGGCGGCGCAGACGCCGGCGACCGTCTTGTCATCTGGCAGATCCGCCTGCCGCGCGCGCTGGCAGCCTATCTGACCGGAGCGGCCCTCGGCATCAGCGGTGCGGCGCTTCAGGGCCTTTTGCGGAACCCACTCGCAGAGCCTGGTGTGCTGGGCGTTTCAGCCTCAGCCTCCCTCTTCGCAACCTTTTCACTTTATTATGGTCTGACGGCACTTTCTCCATGGGCCCTGCCGGTTTCTGCGATACTCGGAGCATTAGCGGCAACGGCGCTCATCGCGCTCGCAGCGATTCGCACCCGCTCCGTTGTGACGCTGATCCTGATCGGCGTCGGCCTGTCCAGTTTCGCCGGGGCAGCGATGAGCCTTCTGATGAACCTTGCGCCCAACCCGTTTTCCCTGTCCGACATGATCAACTGGATGTTGGGCTCTGTCGCGAACCGCAGTTTCGAGGATCTGGCCTTCGCTTTTCCGTTCCTGCTCGCCGGAGGGGGTATTCTGCTGGCGTCCCGGCGCGGGCTTTCGGCGCTGACGCTTGGCGAAGAGGCCGCCAGCGGGATCGGCCTCAACCTTCGCAACCAGAGAATCCTGACCGTCCTCGGCGCGGGCCTGGCAACCGGCGGATCGGTTGCCCTTGCCGGCGCCATTGGCTTTGTCGGTATTGTCGCCCCGCATGTCATCCGGCCTTTCGTAAAACATGATCCGGCACGGTCGCTTGTTCCTTCCGCCCTGCTGGCCGGGCTTTTCCTGGTTGTCGCGGACATTGGTGTCCGCATCCTGCCCACGCCGTTTGAATTGAAGCTTGGTGTTGTTGCTGCGCTGTTCGGTGCGCCGGCCTTCGTCTGGATTGCTATGCGGAGGCGCGCCCTCAATGGCTGAACTCCTGACCAAGGATCTCTCTGTAAAGGCAGGCGCCACCACGCTGGTGAACGGAGCCAATCTGCGTCTTGTCCCGGGAGAACTCGTCGCCCTGCTCGGCCCGAATGGCGCCGGCAAGACCAGCCTGCTGAAGGCAGCGCTCGGGCTGGAGAAGCGCTCTGCGGGTTTTGCGAGGCTTGACGGATCCGACAGCGCGAAACTCTCCCCAATTGAACGGGCGCGCCGCGTAGCCTACTTGCCCCAGCAACGTCCGCTGGCCTGGCCCAATACAGTCCGCGATGTCGTCGCCCTTGGCCGGTACGCCTATGGCGCTGCGCCGGGCCATTTGAGCCCGGAAGATGCTGCCGCAGTCGACCAGGCCATAAAGCGATGCGACCTGACAGAGCTGACAGACCGCCAAACAGACACACTATCCGGCGGCGAACTGGCTCGCGTTCATTGTGCCCGTGCCTTTGCGGCCGATGCCCCACTGCTTGTGGCAGACGAGCCCGTGGCGGCGCTCGATCCCCGGCATCAGTTCCGGATCATGGATATTGTCAGGGAATATGTGGACGGCGGGTGCGGTGCCCTCGTTGTGCTACACGACATCTCACTCGCCGCCCGTTACGCGACGCGCATCGTATGGATGAAGGATTCCCGCATCGTCGCTGATGGTGCGCCGGAAGATACGCTTACGCCAGAGCGGCTCGCCGACATATACGGCGTACGAGCGACCGTGTCCGGTCGTGCCGTGGAAATCCGGGGAACGTTCTGAGTAAGAGACTGCCTGATAGGCGCTCAGCAGGCTGATATTCCTGCAGCAATACGCAAGCACTCAGCATCCTCCGGGTTGGCTCCAGAGCCCAAACACAAAAAACCCCCGAATTCCGCGAGGAAATCGAGGGTTCAATGGGTGCGGGAGTAGGATTTGAACCTACGACCTTCAGGTTATGAGCCTGACGAGCTACCGGGCTGCTCCATCCCGCGTCAAACTGGTGTCTGCACTCTAGGCGTTGCCCCCTAAAATGCAAATCCGGCCCGCCAGAGGCTGAGGCCGGAGCAACTGCCGGCTTGCGGCAGATGTCGTCGTAAAGGAAAGAAATGTCTGCAAGATGCTTGCGTTGTCTGGGCTCTGCGGACCCGGCAGCGACCTACTCTCCCACGCCTTAAGACGTAGTACCATTGGCGCAAGGGGACTTAACGACTGAGTTCGGGATGGGATCAGGTGGGGATCCCCTGCCATAACCACCGGGTCGGCGGAAACCAGACTGTTGCAAGTTTTGAAACCAATATGTCTTGTTGAGATCAGTGGAGTTGAAGCGGATGCGCTTTCAACTACACACGAGTTTCTCGATCAAGCCGATCGAGCAATTAGTACCGGTTAGCTTCACGCCTCGCAGCGCTTCCACACCCGGCCTATCGACGTGCTGGTCTTGCACGGCTCTCAGGGATACCTGGTTTTGAGGTGGGTTTCCCGCTTAGATGCTTTCAGCGGTTATCCCGTCCACACATAGCTACCCTGCAATGCGGCTGGCGCCACAACAGGTCCACCAGAGGTGTGTTCATCCCGGTCCTCTCGTACTAGGGACAAATCCTCTCAAGTATCCAACACCCACGGCAGATAGGGACCAAACTGTCTCGCGACGTTCTGAACCCAGCTCACGTACCACTTTAATCGGCGAACAGCCGAACCCTTGGGACCTGCTCCAGCCCCAGGATGTGATGAGCCGACATCGAGGTGCCAAACGATGCCGTCGATATGGACTCTTGGGCATCATCAGCCTGTTATCCCCGGAGTACCTTTTATCCGTTGAGCGATGGCCCTTCCATTCGGGACCACCGGATCACTATGACCGACTTTCGTCTCTGCTCGCTCCGTCGAGCTCGCAGTCAGGCAGGCTTATGCCATTGCACTCATCGAGCGATGTCCGACCGCTCTGAGCCTACCATCGCGCGCCTCCGTTACTCTTTAGGAGGCGACCGCCCCAGTCAAACTACCCGCCACACAGGGTCCCGGCCCCATCCAGGGGCGCGGTTAGACATCAAAGAAATTAAGGGTGGTATTTCAAGGTTGGCTCCACTCCGGCTGGCGCCAAAGCTTCAAAGCCTCCCACCTATCCTACACATAAGTTCTTTAATGCCACTGTGAAGCTGTAGTAAAGGTTCACGGGGTCTTTCCGTCTGACCGCGGGTACCCCGCATCTTCACGGGGAATTCAATTTCGCTGAGTCTATGTTGGAGACAGTGGGGAAGTCGTTACGCCATTCGTGCAGGTCGGAACTTACCCGACAAGGAATTTCGCTACCTTAGGACCGTTATAGTTACGGCCGCCGTTCACCGGGGCTTCAATTCAAGGCTCTCACCTCTCCTTTTAACCTTCCGGCACCGGGCAGGCGTCAGACCCTATACGTCGCCTTGCGGCTTCGCAGAGCCCTGTGTTTTTGATAAACAGTCGCAACCCCCAGTTTTGTGCCCCTCAGACCTGGTTGCCCAGGTTGAGGCCTCCTTCTCCCGAAGTTACGGAGGTAATTTGCCGAGTTCCTTCAACATAGTTCTCTCAAGCGCCTTGGTATGCTCTACCTGACCACCTGTGTCGGTTTCGGGTACGGTCTTAGTGGGAGGCTATTTCCAGGAACTTCCAGGCTGCAGACCCAATCCAATAAGGGGCTACAACTTTCGAAATCCGTCACTCATCCCTTGGCCCACGAATATTAACGTGGTTCCCATCGGCTACGCCTTTCGGCCTTACCTTAGGGGCCGGCTAACCCTGCGCAGATTAGCTTTACGCAGGAACCCTTGGTCTTTCGGCGAGAGGGTCTCTCACCCTCTTTGTCGCTACTCATGTCAGCATTCTCACTTCCGATACCTCCAGCAAACCTCACGGTTCACCTTCGCAGGCTTACGGAACGCTCCGCTACCACTCTTTCGAGTCCGCAATTTCGGCGAATAACTTTAGTCCCGTTACATTTTCCGCGCAGAGGCGCTAGATCAGTGAGCTGTTACGCTTTCTTTAAAGGATGGCTGCTTCTAAGCCAACCTCCTGATTGTCTCAGCACCTCCACATCGTTTCGCACTTAGCTATTACTTAGGGGCCTTAATTGGCGGTCTGGGTTGTTTCCCTTTTCACGACGGACGTTAGCACCCGCCGTGTGTCTGCCACGCATAACTTCTGGGTATTCGGAGTTTGAGAAGGTTTGGTAATCCGGTGAGGACCCCTAGCCCATTCAGTGCTCTACCCCCCAGAGTCTAATCGTGACGCTCTACCTAAATAGATTTCGCGGAGAACCAGCTATCAGCAGATTTGATTGGCCTTTCACCCCTAGGCACAGGTCATCCGAGAGCTTTTCAACGCTCAACGGTTCGGCCCTCCAGTGCGTGTTACCGCACCTTCAGCCTGCCCATACCTAGATCATCTGCCTTCGGGTCTAATGCTACGTACTCGGTCGCCCTATTCAGACTCGCTTTCGCTGTGCCTACACCTAACGGCTTAAGCTTGCACGCAACACTAAGTCGCTGACCCATTATACAAAAGGTACGATGTCACTCCGAAGAGCTCCATCAGCTTGTAGGCATCCGGTTTCAGGATCTGTTTCACTCCCCTCATCGGGGTTCTTTTCATCATTCCCTCACGGTACTTGTTCACTATCGGTCGGTAAGGAGTACTTAGGCTTGGAGGATGGTCCCCCCATGTTCAGACAGGATTTCACGTGTCCCGCCCTACTCTAAAAGGTCTTCATTGCACGGATACGGGGCTATCACCCACTATGGCGTACCTTTCCAGATACTTCTCCTTATTTCAGACCAGGCCTGGTCCGCGTTCGCTCGCCACTACTAACGGAGTCTCAATTGATGTCCTTTCCTCCGGGTACTTAGATGTTTCAATTCCCCGGGTTCGCTTTTTAACCCTATGTATTCAGGTTAAAATACCTCGCTATTGAAATGTCAGATACATCGTCCGCGAACGGAAGATTTATCCAACATCTCGGAGGTGGGTTTCCCCATTCAGAAATCACCGGATCAAAGGATGCTCTCGCCTCCCCGGTGCTTATCGCAGAGTGCCACGTCTTTCATCGCCTCTTACCGCCAAGACATCCCCCGGATGCCCTTTTGACGCTTGATCGTTTTTGAAACCCATGTGCAGTGGAAAACGCATACGCGAACCCACCACATGGATCTCGATCAGACATGTTGGTTTCTTGCAGACTGACCCTTTGGATGAATGCCTTACGGCAATCATTTTATCGGCTGAAGCAACCAGGCCAGACCCAATGGGTCGAGCGGCATGGCTGCCGGATCAATCTTTCCCTTACGATAACAAATATCCCGGAGCTTGCTCCGGAAACGGACGTTCTTCTTTCGATCGTTGTGCCCGCCATAAAGGCGATGGTGGAGCCAGACGGAGTCGAACCGACGACCTCCTGAATGCAAATCAGGCGCTCTCCCAACTGAGCTATGGCCCCGTAACCCCGGCTTCCCGCCAGGTCGCATGCCCTGCCCTGCGTTGCCGCAGGCTTCGATGGTGGGCCGAGGAAGAGTTGAACTTCCGACCTCACGCTTATCAGGCGTGCGCTCTAACCACCTGAGCTACCGGCCCATGACTGGTCAGGGCCAGGCCCATCGCGGTCAAAGTCGAAGACAGGCGATAAAGCGCCCGCGGGGCTCGCTTAGTGCTCGAACCGGCAGATGCCAGTTCAAACAACGAACGAAGGAAGAGAAACGGAGACGGCGCGATAGCCGCATATGTTTTGCTCCTCAATGGGAGCTATTTTAAGAAGCCTTGGAGCTGAGCGTGAGCGCAGCAATCCAATGCATCCTTAGAAAGGAGGTGATCCAGCCGCAGGTTCCCCTACGGCTACCTTGTTACGACTTCATCCCAGTCACTGACCCTACCGTGGCCGCCTGCCTCCGAAGTTAGCACAGCGTCTTCGGGTAGAGCCAATTCCCATGATGTGACGGGCGGTGTGTACAAGGCCCGGGAACGTATTCACCGTGGCATGCTGATCCACGATTACTAGCGATTCCACCTTCATGCCCTCGAGTTGCAGAGGACAATCTGAACTGAGACAGCTTTTTGGGATTATCCCATTGTCACTGCCATTGTAGCACGTGTGTAGCCCTACCCGTAAGGGCCATGAGGACTTGACGTCATCCCCACCTTCCTCCGGCTTGCCACCGGCAGTTTCCTTAGAGTGCCCACCCAAACGTGATGGCAACTAAGGATGAGGGTTGCGCTCGTTGCGGGACTTAACCCAACATCTCACGACACGAGCTGACGACAGCCATGCAGCACCTGTCACCGATCCAGCCTAACTGAAGGAATCCATCTCTGGAAACCGCGATCGGGATGTCAAGGGTAGGTAAGGTTCTGCGCGTTGCTTCGAATTAAACCACATGCTCCACCGCTTGTGCGGGCCCCCGTCAATTTCTTTGAGTTTTAACCTTGCGGCCGTACTCCCCAGGCGGACAGCTTAATGCGTTAGCTGCGTCACCGACAGGCATGCCTGCCAACAACTAGCTGTCATCGTTTACGGTGTGGACTACCAGGGTATCTAATCCTGTTTGCTCCCCACACTTTCGCACCTCAGCGTCAGTATCAGTCCAGTTAGCCGCCTTCGCCACTGGTGTTCCACCGAATATCTACGAATTTCACCTCTACACTCGGTATTCCGCTAACCTCTCCTGAACTCCAGACTTCCAGTTTCAAATGCAGTTCCGAGGTTGAGCCCCGGGATTTCACATCTGACTTAAAAGTCCGCCTACGTGCGCTTTACGCCCAGTAATTCCGAACAACGCTAGCCCCCTTCGTATTACCGCGGCTGCTGGCACGAAGTTAGCCGGGGCTTCTTTACCAGGTACTGTCATTATCATCCCTGGCGAAAGAATTTTACAACCCTAAGGCCTTCATCATTCACGCGGCATGGCTGCATCAGGCTTTCGCCCATTGTGCAAGATTCCCCACTGCTGCCTCCCGTAGGAGTCTGGGCCGTGTCTCAGTCCCAGTGTGGCTGATCATCCTCTCAGACCAGCTATAGATCGTAGGCTTGGTAGGCCATTACCCCACCAACTACCTAATCTAACGCGGGCCGATCTTTCGCCGATAAATCTTTCCCCCGAAGGGCGTATACGGTATTACCACTCGTTTCCAAGAGCTATTCCGTAGCGAAAGGTACGTTCCCACGCGTTACTCACCCGTCTGCCACTATGTCGTTCGACTTGCATGTGTTAGGCCTGCCGCCAGCGTTCGTTCTGAGCCAGAATCAAACTCTCAAGTTGAGTGTTGATCTGACGAAACCATCCATTGGAATATGGACGGTTACTCAAGCTGTTAAGCATAAGTATTGCGTTCTTTTGACGAGAAACCCTTTGTCACAAAGAACGGGCCGAAACCCATTCGATGGATAAAAGAATTTTCTCTCAAGAAACGCATCCGTCGTGATCGTATGAACCTGCCGTCGATTGCTCTCTGGCGAGGTTCGCAAGCCATCACGCCGCCTGCGTTTCTCTTCCTTAATCTCTTACGATGTCAAACAGCAGGAACCGGAGTTCCGAAGCCCTTCAGAAGCCGGTGGGCCCGTCCGGAAGTGGCGGCTTATATGGGCCGCCGAATTGCCCGTCAACACTCTTTTTTGCGCCTTCTGCAGTTTCCGGTGTGAACCGTGTAACCGCCGATTTTCCAGCACAAGAAACACTATGGACCGACATGCGGCCCGGCGTGTCCGAGCGATCAGGTGGAACCGAAGTTCCGGATCCGTCAGAAGGTCGAAACCTCATCAGGAAGCGGCGGCTTATATGGACCGCCGTTTTTCCCGTCAACACTCTTTTTTACGCTTTCTGCAGATACCGGTTTGAGCCGCTAAACTGCCGAATTTTCAGCGCAAAAGACACTGTGGGCCGGTAACCGGCCCGGCATGTCCGAGCGTTTCGAGGAACCGCATATATAGCCCCTGTTCGGTGAAAGGCACAAGCCTTTTTCTCATCTCAGGGGCGCCATTCGCGGGCGCCGCGTCCGAAGCCCGAGGGCGTCTTCAGCGGAGGCCGGGAGATACTCAAGGCACGCGGAGGCCGCAACCCCCTTCTGCAGCAAATCGCAGGAAATAATGCGATTTCACTGCAGACCGGCCATGCATTCCTGCCGAACTTCCGGCTCTGAAAAGCTAGAGCCTTGAAAAATAAGTATTGTGCCGAGAGGTACGATTTCATCGCTTCGGCTTCAGCCTCTGTCTCAGCGATCTTCCATTTTACAAGATCGCCGATGGAAACAACGCCAATCAGCCGATCCTGGCGCAAAACAGGCAGATGTCTGACGCGCCGGTCGGTCATCAATTGCATCGCATCATCCACTTTTGTGACTGACTCGATGGTGATGACGTCACGAGTCATCGCATCTCCGACCTGAATCTTGAGGGCGGCTTCTCCATTTCGGGCGACATGACGAACAATATCGCGCTCCGAAAGCACACCGACGATCTCTCCGTCGTCACCCAAAGCCACCACAGCGCCGATTCTTTTCTCGTCCAGGATACGGGCAGCGTCCGACAGGCTCGAATCGGCCTTGATCGAAATAATTTCGCGCCCCTTGTCATTCAGGATCTGGTCTATTGTCATGCGCGTCCTCCGTTTTAGCGGGCCGCTGACCGGCCTCGCCGTTACGGAAAGCTATCATAAAGGCTTCTATCTAGCGACCAGAATCACAAAACACGTCGCCGGGCCCGGTAAAACTGGAACATCAAAGCCCCTGCGAGGAAGCCCCCCAGATGGGCCTGCCAGCTCATGCGCACACCGATAAGAGACGGCCCCATCAGCCACAGCGCCAGATTCACCGCCGCAAAGAAAAGAAAAACGACCAGGAATCGCTTCGACAGGATCTGCCCGCCCCGCCCTTCCTGGATCAGCACCCAGGCCGCAAACAGACCGCTGGCCCCGCCGGAAGCGCCGATCAGCCCGCTTCCGGCCGGGTATTGCGTCAGAAGATGCAGGAGCGAGCCGCCCATCACGGCCACCGAGAACACAATAAGGAAGGGAATCGCACCGCTCCGCCTTCCTATAGAAAGGGATGCGTGCACCAGACGGCCGAAAATCACGATCAGCGCCGCATTCAGAATCGCTGCTGCCCATCCATCATGGAGGAAAGCCTCCGTCAGAAACGGCACCAGCGCCTCCACAGGAGACGTATAGGGCACTGCGCCCGGCGCCCCCTGCCCGGCCCAGGCCCAGAACCGGTCCGGCTGCAGGCTAAGCAGAGACAGCATGTGCCCCTGCCAGCTGATAGGAGAGAACACCCGCAACGCATGCGCCAACACGATAAAGGCGGCCAGACCCGTCACTGCAGGCGGCGCTTCTATGATAGGGGGCGTTCGGGATGCACGCATCAGTGGGTCGGTTCGGGCCTTGTCTGCAGAACACTCATCCCGGCAGGCTAGACGCCCGGCCTGAGAATGGCCAGCGCAGCCGACCGCCCGACATAAAAAAAGCCCCGCCGGTCTGGCGGGGCTTTCCTGAATTACATAAGCAACAGACCTTAGAAGGTCTTGCGCACGGTGACGCCATAGGTCGCCGGCTGACTCGGATAGCCGGAGAAGGATCCCAGCTGTGCCACCGACGGGAAGGCCGCCATGATGTACTGCTCGTCGAAAATATTCCGTCCCCAGAAGGTAAAGCTGATGCCGCTTTCCGACGTGAAGCCGACCGAGGCGTTGAACAGATTGTATTCGCGTTCCTGGCCGATAATGGCCTGCTCGGCGGGGTCGTCGCGATAGGTCGACGGGCCTTCATACTGCCAGTCGCCGCGAATGAACGCATCCAGACCTTCGAAGTTGAAGGTGTAGAGTGCCGAAGCCGAGGTCGAGACTTCCGAGATGCCAGCGGGTTTGGCACCGGAGATGTCCCCTGCCGACGAGTTCTCGAAGCTGTCATAGACCGGATCGAGGAACGTCCCGGCAAAGCCGAGGGTCAGATTTTCGGTCGGGTTCCAGGTCGCATCGACTTCAAGCCCCTGCGTCGACTGCTCCCCCGCATTCGCCAGCGCGAAGCCGGTACCCGTGAAGATGTTCGACTGGAAGCCTTTGATCTTCTGGTCGAAGACAGCAAGGTTCACAGCAAACGTATTCCAGGCGCCTTTCATTCCGATCTCAAACACTTCCGATTCTTCCGGACCGGCGAAACGGGTACCCGTGGTCAGGTTGGGCGGATTAAGCCCGGCGGACACAAGATTGGCGTAGCCGACAGCGGTCGGGCGGCTATCACGCGACAGGTTCCAGGACGATGCCTTGAAGCCCGTGGCGTAGGATGCGTAGACATTCACATTGTCCGTCGCATCATAAGCAAGACGCAGCGTGTAGGTTGTGTCCTCATCATTGGTCGAACCGCTTTCCACCGCATTCGGGAAATTCACGAATTGCGGGAAGAACTGGAGCAGCTGAAGCTGGGACGTTGCGCCGGCTGCCGTCGACTGGATCAGGGCGAACGCGTCCGGATAAGCTGCAGCAAATGCGCCGACCGCTGCCGGGTTCGTCGGGTCCACGCCAGCCTGCTGCAGGAGCGCGCCAGCCGCAATCTGGGAGATGTAAGGCGACAGCGGATCAAGATCGATCGCCGAGAATGTGTCGGTCGAAACGACGTTGCCGTACGCGTCCTTGTTATCCTGGGTGTAGTTCAGGCCAACGGTCGCGGTCAGGCGGTCGGTCATATGATAGTCGACGGTGCCGAACAGCGAGAACGCCGTGTTGTCCTGCCCGTACGCTTCGGTCATGCCCTGGCCCGGCTGGAAGAAGAAGCCTGGCTGAACGCCGAAGACGAGCGGCTCAAGGCCCGTCAGAAGGCCCTGGGACAGGAAGTCGATATAGCCACGGATGTCGTCGCCATAGAGGATCTGGTTCTCAATATCGACGGACTCATCGAAGTAGAAACCGCCGATCATCCAGTCGACAGCGCCGTCGCCATTCGAGGTGAGACGGACCTCCTGGGTGAACGTGTCGATGTCAGTGTCGTTCGAGTTGCGGGCCAGCAGGTCCGCGCTGGTGAAGTCGGAATCCTGATTGGTTTTCAGCTTCGAGGAACGATAGGCCGTGATCGAGGTGAGGTCAGCGAAGCCAAACGCATAGTCGGCCTGAAGCGACAGACCGGAGTTCTCCACATCATTGGAAGAATCCAGGTTGTTGTAGACTTCATAAGAGAACGGCGCTTCCGGATCGAGCTGGCCGCCAAGCGCGAAGATTGCAGGTCCGGTCATGCCGTTGACGACGTTCGCAGCCACACAGCAGGTTTCATCGATCTTGTCGAAATCGCCGATGATGCGGAAGCTCAGGTCTTCAGTCGGTTCAACCAGCAGCTGGCCGCGCACGCCCCAGCGATTGCGATCATTGATGTCGGAACCGGTGTTCAGGTCGTCGGCATAGCCGTCGCGCGTATTGTAATTGGCGCCGAGGCTGAAAGCGACTTTGTCCGTAATCGGGCCGGTGATGTCTCCAGCCACGCGGAACATGTTGTAATTGCCGACCGTACCTTCAGCCGAACCGCCCCATTCATATTGGGGCTTCTCGGTGATGATCGAGATCACGCCAGCTGATGCGTTCTTGCCGAACAGGGTCGACTGCGGGCCGCGCAGGACTTCAACACGCTGGATGTTCGGCAGGTCGGAGATCTGCGCTGCAGAGCGCGAACGGTAGACGCCATCAATAAAGACACCGACCGACGGTTCGATACCGGCATTGTTGTCGCCATTGCCGAAGCCGCGAATGATGAAATTGGTGTTGGCCGAGGTCTGGTACTGGCCGATGCGCAGCGACGGAACGATCGACTGAAGATCGTTCAGGTCGACGATTTCAGCCTGTTCGATCACCGAGCTGTCGACAACCGACACAGCCACCGGCACGTCCTGCAGCGTCTGTTCACGCTTGGTGGCAGTGATCGTCACGGTCTGCAGGGTCCGGGACGAATCTTCGTCGCCGGCTTCCTGAGCATAGGCCGGAACTTGGCTCGCTGCGAGCGCAGACAAACCGACACCGAGGCTGAGAACGGCTTTGAAGCCGGCACGGGAATAGGATTTGGATGTAGACACGAGGTCGCTCTCCCTTGGACAATTAATTTTTGAAAGACTGCTGAAGTGAGTGGAGGAAACGCCAGTCTTTGCGAGTTTTCTCGCACGTCTTTCGTATCTTTAAGGTTAGCAACGGCAAGTCATTCGCCCACAAATTGTGTCCAAATCGGAAATCCGTTGCTGGAAAGCCACGAATGGCAGAAGAAGCGCCGCGCTTTTAGGCCGAATGCAGCCCGTTTTGCCCCATTAATCCTCTCAAGCCGAAACCTTTATCCAACAAAACTTCGCCACCGAGGTGAAACGAGCGGGCGAATCGCGGGCGAGTCCCGTCGAGAGACACGTTTTGGAAACCATACGCACACGCTGCGCGGGAGCCAGCGGCACCGGTTCGCGTGAATTGGCAGATTCATTCCCTCACAGGGGAAAAGCCGGGCGGGTTCGGCCCCGGAATTCTCCAAGCGAGAGAAAAGCCGCTTCTGGAACAGTTATTGCGCAAGAGAGCCCCGAAGCGGCCCGCGGGGGGCCAGGAAGCAAATTCGGAGTTCCACCCAGCTATGAATGATCGGTCCATTCATCCCAACACCAAAGTCCTGCTGGACGCCTGGCGCCGCATGAACGCGAACAGCGCGCCCGGCACCATCGAATCGCCGCGCGTTGAAGACCATCCGGGTCTCATCGATCGCCTCTTCGTTCTCGAGAACAAACGCGACGGCGCCTGGCTGTTCCGTACGGCTGGCGGATCATTGACCGACCTGCTCGGCCGGCCACTGGTGGACCATGACTTCCTCAACCTCTGGAGCGGGCCGGACAAAACGATGATGTCCGCCTTTCTGGACGCCGTTCAGCTGGACGGCGCACCGGGCGTCATCCGGGGCCGTGGGGAAACCCTGACCGGTCAACGCGTCGAGCTTGAACTAACGATCATGCCGCTGGCAAAGCAGACCGAACGCCCCGACAGCAACCGCCTTCTGGGTCTTTACCAGACGCTGGGCGGTGAGCCGCTGCTGAAGGGCCGCCCGGTCTGGCGTCACCGCGTCTCGATGCTCGTGCCACCTGACACCCGCGTCAGCGAACCCCGCATGAAGCTGGTGGCCTCGAACGCCTAGACGCCCATTGCCGGGTCGCTGATGCCGTGACGTCCGGTTTCGATCCGGCCAGCCAGACGCCTCTCGAAGCCATCGGCTGACACGGTGATGTCGTACCAGGCGCCGCTGTCGCGGGTCTCGACTTCCCGCTTCAGCGTCCGGCCGGCACCGACGGACACCTTGACCGGTTCCGAGCCATCATAGACACCTGCGTATACGGACAATTCCTGCTTCGTCCGTCCCTTGTTCCGGATCATAAGGGTAACGATCCCGGTACGCAGGTTCATTTTTGCCGAGGTTTCGATCGCTTGCGATGCGTCGCCGCGGAAGGTGCGCAGGAAGCCGTTCGGCCCCAGCACCCACAAATCATACTGTCCCGCATCCGCCTCAGGCTGCCACGTATCCGAAATCGCCTTGCCTGCTTCGACCGTATAGCGGCGAGGAATGCGTTCAGGATGCCGCTTGTCATAGACGTGGAACACCGCGCCTGCCTTACCTGTATTGGAAAACTTCAGCGAAACAGCGCCGTCTTCGGTGCTCGCGGTGACATCCAGCGCATAGGGCAGCGCCCGCGACGGCCGCGCGCCCGGCTCCTGCGTCAGCTGCTGCGGCTCGGCCGGCGGCTCGATACGCTTGCGGTGGATTTGCGCCAGCACGGCCTTCTGTGAGCCTTCCGCTGACGGAAGATCCGGGAAGACCGGCGCGTTCGGCGTCTGGAAATCGAAACAGGATGTCAGGTCGCTGCACACGGCACGGTGCCACGGGCTGATCGCCGGCACGGTGACGCCGAAGCGCTGCTCCAGAAACATGCCGACCGACGTGTGATCGGCGACCTGGCTGTTCACCCAGCCGCCACGGCTCCACGGAGAGACGACATAAAGCGGCACACGCGGCCCGAGCCCCCAAGGGCGAACCGTGCCGCTAATCGTGTCGTCTTCCTCCAGCAGCTTCCTCTCCGGATCGGAGAAGTAAAAGCCCGTCACGTCCACCGTCGACTTGCCTGCAAGTTCGCCCTCTGCCGTATAGGATGGGGGCGCGGCCGGCGGCAGGTGATCGAACAGGCCGTCATTTTCGTCAAATGTCTGGAAGAACACCGTCCGGCTCCACACCTCCGGATTGGCCGTCAGCGCCTTCAGGATGCGCGCGGTGAACTCGGCCCCCTGCAGCGGCGTCGACGCGCTCGGATGCTCCGACCAGTCCTTCGGCGGCAGGATCCAGGAGACTTCCGGCAGCGTGCCCGCCTGCACATCGGCAGCGAACCGTTCCAGCGAATAATCCGTCATGCCTTTTTCATAGAGCGGTGAGCCGGGCTGGGCCTCGCGGAAGCTCTTGAACGCCAGACCGCCATGCATGGCGCCAGTCCAGTTATCATTCGTGTCCTGATAAATCCGCCAGGACACCCCACCCTCTTCCAGCACGTCCGGAATGGTTTTCCATGGCAGTGCCGAGCCCTGATAGGTATAGCCCGGTTCCGGCAGGGCGCCCTTGATCCAGCAGCGCAGATTGTTCGGCTCACTGTCCGCTTCGGTGCCGTTGATGCCCCGTGCGCGCAACTCAGGATCATGGTTGGAACCGGACCAGAACACGATCCGGTTCGGGTCGGTGCCGGTAGTGATCGAGCAGTGATAGGCGTCGCAGATGGTGAACGCCTCGGCCAACGCGAACTGGAACGGGATGTCCTCGCGCCTGAAATAGCCCATCGAGTAGGGGTTCTTGTATTTCGGCCAGGAACCGAACTTGCCCTGGTTCCAGGCGGCCTGAGAATCCCCGAAGGAATGCGGCGTGCCCGGATGCGCAATCGCGTTCGTTGTCTTGGTATCGAGGTGGAAGGGCGGCACGTCTTTCTGCCCGTCCGACTGGAACCAGACCGGCTTGCCACTTTCCATCGGGATTATGTGCCGGTCACCAAAACCGCGAACGCCGCGCAGCGTTCCGAAATAGTGATCGAAGGAGCGGTTCTCCTGCATCAGGATAACGACGTGTTTCACGTCCCGGATCGTTCCGGTCTCACTGGCAGCCGGCGTCGCCAGCGCCTCGGCGATGGCTTCCGGAAACGTGCTGGAGGCAACGCCTGCGGCGGCCCCTGCCCCCATGATACGCAAAAACTCGCGGCGGTCCGTCGTCATGATCTGCTCCCGGATGTTTACAGCACCAGCCAACGGCACCTTCGCCGCCAGCCAATACTTACGTGTGAGATCATCTAACCGGGCTGTATGACAACGAAATGAATACTGCTCAATTTTTTAGGAATATTTTATGAAATATTTTTAGGCGCACCTGTGACGCCCGACTAATCACCGGAAATTTTGATTTCGATCGCCTTACCGCTGCGACGGATCGTCAGTGTTCGCGCGGTCTCTGCCGGTCGGCCCTCGGCGAGCCAACGTGCTGTGACGCACGGATCCTGCGCCCCGGTAAGAGGCTGTCCGTCAATCGCGACGACTTCATCGTGAAGTTTCAGCCCTGCTTTTGCTGCCGCCGAGCCCTTGTATAGCTGCAGTACGCGCACGCCATCCGCTGTCTCCTGTAGCGCATACCCCGGATGGACGCGGCCCCGCGCCGGCTCTTCGCGCAGCTCAAACAGGATACGCCCGCCCGGATAGTCCAGCGTCACACGATAGTTGTCGAGAATGCCGAGCCCCAGCAACGAAGGCGGCACCTGCCGCAGCGTGCCGGACTGCCGGCCAAGATCCACCTCGCCGATTTTCATGCCTTCAAGGTCGAACCGCGCGAGATCGGTCTCTTCGCCCGCACCGCCCGCAGAGATACCCTCTGACCCCCTGCCCGTGCGCAGCGTGCCGCGCACCATCGCCTTCTTCACCTGCCGGTTTCCGGCCGCCTGACTGAACAGCGTTACGCTGTCCGAACTCCCGGTATCGAACAGCCCACGATCCTCGAAGCCGCCGATCGAATAGCGGAAGACAGGCGCGTGCGGATACCCGAAATCCTCCAGCGGACCGGCCACCGGCGGCTCTGCGCCATCCTCCGGCATCAGCAACGCAGCATCGCCAGCGATTTCCAGCACCTGCCGCCCTGCATCCATCCGCCATGCACTACCGGGAAAGATCTCCGAGCCGATGACACCGTCCCGGATAAAGCACCCATCCGGATCGACAGCCGTGAAGTCATGGATCAGCACCGGAACCGAGCGGAAGCTTATCCCGCCAATATCCAGCCGGTCGACAATGGCCACATCGGTTACCACTTCGGCGCCGTTCGCATCACGTCCCCGGTTCTGTCCGACGAGCTCCAGACCCAGTTCGTCCGCAAGGGCGCGGGAGATCATGCTGGGTGAGCCCGTATCGAACACAAATTCCCGCTCCGCGCCATTGAGGCTCGCCATGATCGCGACCTTGCCCATATGCGGACGCAACGGCACCGAAGTCACGTCTTCACGGCGCTCGATCCCGACCGGCGCCGTCAGCACCGAAGCAATATCCGGTGACGTCTGCGCCTCCGCAGGTACGAACAGCATTGCTGCGGCGAAAAGGATATAAAATCTCATGTCCGGTCTCCCTTGCCTGGGACTATGCGTTCAGCTCATCGATCAGAATGCCGACCAGTATAGCGAATGCATATCGCGATACCGGCCAAGATCGGTGAATTTGAGGCGGGAACGGCCCGTTTTCGGACCGGCCGGATAAACTGTCGTCAGACAGCGTCTGCCAGCGATGGCAGGTCCGCCCGCGCCAGAAGCGGCTTCTTCAGGATCAGGTCTGCGGCCTTCTCGGCGATCATGATGGTCGGCGCATTCGTGTTGCCGCCGATCAGGGTCGGCATGACCGACGCATCGATCACGCGCAGGCCTTCGGTGCCCTTCACCCTCAGATCGCCGTCCAGCGGCTGGCTATCGCTGACGCCCATCGCAACCGTACCCACCGGGTGATAGATCGTCTCGCCCGTACGGCGGATGAAGGAGTCGATGTCATCGTCTGACGTCGCGCCCGGCCCCGGCAACATTTCTGCCCCGGTAAAGGGCTTCAGCGCATCCTGCTGGCACACTTCGCGCACCATCTTCACCGCCTCACGCATCGCGCGGCGGTCTTCTTCCGTAGCCAGATGGTTCGGGTCAATGCTGGGATTTGCGAACGGATCGTCCGAGGCAAGGCAGACCGTGCCCCGGCTTTCCGGGCGCAGCTGGCAGGCGTGAACCGTATAGCCATCCTTTTGCGGGTCGTGCTTGCCATGATCCATCATGATGGCATTGACGAGGTGCAACTGAAGATCCGGCATCTCAAGGCCGGGGCGGGATTTCAGGAAGGCGCCCGCCTGAAGGAAATTGTCGGCGCCCGGCCCGGTCTGATTATAAAGATAGCGCAGGCCAACCCCGAGTTTCTTGATGCCTTTCTGCATGGAATAGGCAGAGATCGGCTGCGTCATCTCGTGAATGACCGTCACATCCAGATGGTCCTGCAGGTTCTGGCCGACCCCTTTGGACTCGACAACGGTCTTGATGCCGAACCGGCCGAGATGCTCCGGATTGCCGATGCCGGACAGCATCAGGATCTGCGGCGACTGGACCGCCCCGGCACAGATGATCACTTCCCCGTCGGCGAAGATCGATTGCGGCAGACCGCCCTTGCCTTCCACGACTTCCACGCCAGTTGCGCGGGTGCCGTCGAACAGGACCTTGGTGACCCGGCCGGTGGAGATGACGGTCAGATTGTCCCGAACATCCACGATCGGGCGCAGATAGGCATAAGAGGCGCTCCAGCGCTCACCCTTGTGAATGGTGCGCTGGTAAGGGCCGAAGCCTTCCTGCCGGGCGCCATTGAAATCGTCGGTCGTTGCATAGCCGGCCTGCTCACCGGCCTGAATGAAGGCACGATAGAGCGGGCTGGACAGCGGCGCGGACGACACGCGCAGCGGGCCGCTGCCGCCATGATAGGTGTCCTCGCCCTTGTCCAGGGTTTCGGATTTCTTGAAGTAAGGCAGGACGCTCGCATAGTCCCAGCCCTTCAGGCCCATCTGGCCCCACTGGTCATAATCGCCGGCATGGCCGCGGATGTAGATCATGCCGTTGATGGACGACGATCCGCCCCAGCCCCGGCCGCGTGGCCAGTAGAGCTTGCGGCCATTCATGTGCTTTTGCGGCTCGGTCCAAAACCCCCAGTTGAAATCGTTCTCCTCTTTAATGAGGCTCCCGACACCCGCCGGCATGCGTACCATCAGGGATTTGTCTTTTTTGCCTGCCTCAATAAGACATACCTTCACCGCCGGGTCAGCGGAGAGCCTGTTGGCAAGGGTACATCCGGCGCTTCCTGCACCAACGATTACATAATCATAGCGTTCCATGAGGTCTCGGTTTCTTCGTCTGACGGTAGAATTTTGACGGTTCGGGCAACACTTTGTGAACGAAAGCGTGCTAAGTAAAGAGCGTGGGGAGAAGTAGTCCGAAAGGACGGGTCAGCTCAAGGAGTGATTCATGACCTTCTCCACTTCTCAGGCTCTGATGACATCAGAAACGCCAGAAGAATACTTCGACCGCCGCCGTCACAAACGCGTCGACCTGCGCCTGCCCGGGCGATTCCTCACTCAGATTGGCAATGACGAGTCGCTTTCGACGATCAATCTGTCGTGCTCAGGTGCCCTCGTCCAGTCCAGCAGCCTGCCCGATCCCGGCGCCGAACTTGTCTGCTATTTCGACGATCTGGGCCGCGTGGTCGCCACCGTCGTGCGCCACACCGGCGAAGGCTTTGCCCTCAAATTCAACGTCGCTTCGCACAAGCGCGAGAAGATTGCCGACCGTCTGACCTGGTTGCTCAACAAGGACTTGCTCAATCTTACCGAGGAGCGCGAAGCCCCGCGCTATGCCGCCGATGTGCCGGCCCAGGTGCTGCGCGCCAATGGCATCACGCTCTATTGCCGAGTCCTCGACATCTCCCTCACCGGCGCCAATTTCGAGTGCAAGGGCGTCGCCGCACCGAAACTCGGCGAGATCGTCAGCGCAGGCTCCATCCCGGCGGAAGTTGTCCGCACCGGTATCGGCGGCTTTGCTGTGCGCTATCTCCAGAAAGATGAACGCGGCGAGGCCTGACCCGGCGTCAGGGCGGATCAGTCGATCCGCTTCAGTCCGCTTTTGTGGCGCTTCCAGTTTTCAACATAATGCACCGCCGACATTTTGATGACCTGGATCTGATGATCCGAAACCTGCTTCACGACCTTGCCCGGTGCGCCCATCACCAATGAATTATCGGGAATTTCCTTACCCTCCGGGATAAGGGAATTCGCCCCGATAATGCAATTTTTGCCGATCTTCGCGCCATTGAGAATGATCGAACCGATGCCGATCAGCGTCTCATCGCCGATCGTGCAGCCGTGCAGCATCACCATATGACCCACGGTCACATCGCGGCCGATGGTCAACGGCATGCCAACGTCCGTATGCAGAACGCAATTGTCCTGGATGTTTGAGTTCTCGCCGATTGTGATCGGGTCATTGTCCCCGCGCAGGACCGATCCATACCAGATCGAGGCATTTTCCTTGAGGATGACATTGCCCATCACCTGGGCCGTCTCGGCGACCCAGTAATTCCCGCTTTCAGGCAGGTCTGGTCGTTTTCCATCCATTTCGAAAATTGCCATGCCGGTGTCCTTTATTTCGCTTGCGGATTTAATGTTTACCACCTGATAACTCTGGTAATGTCTACTCATCAACAGATTCGGACGTGGAGTACGGTCATCCTGAGACTGTGTCATACCCCGCCGCCCGGAAGATACCGGGTTGAGGTCCTGCCGCCCATCGGGCGTGTTGCCTCCCCTTCCCCCCAAGTTTCCAGCCAGCCGCTGCGCATTCCTGCCAGCGGCTTTTTTAGTCCCTGCAGCAAGGAGACCTCCCATGGGAAAACGCAACGCAGCCAAGCGCATGAAAACCGCTTCGGAAGTGAACACCTCTGCCTGGTTTGAAGAAACCGGCCGTGTAAGGGGTCCGCGGCTGCAGGCTATTGATGGAGGTCGGTCCTGGCATCCCGACGATGCTGACCAGAAACAATACAAGCGCGCCGCGACAGCCCCCGAGGGCGACCGTGCCCAGCGCTATCAGAAGAATGTAAAGCCCCGCTCCGAGAATCAGGCACGCCTGATGGAGGCCATGGACGAATACGCCCTCGTCGCCGCCCTCGGCCCGGCGGGCACGGGCAAGACCTATCTCGCCATCTGCAAGGCGGTCGAGGCGCTGCAGAAGGGCAAGGTCTCCCGCATCATCCTCTCGCGTCCTGCGGTCGAGGCGGGCGAGCAGATCGGCTTCCTGCCCGGCGCCATGGAAGACAAGCTCGCGCCCTATCTGCGCCCGCTTTACGACGCGCTGTCCGACCGGCTCTCGCCCGGACAACTGAAACACATGCTGGCAGAAGGCGTCATCGAGATCGCACCGATCGGTTTCATGAGAGGACGCACGCTCAACAACGCCTTCATCGTCATCGATGAGGCCCAGAACTGCACCTACACGCAGTTGAAAATGCTCCTGACGCGCCTTGGCTGGCACTCCACCATGGTGATCACCGGCGACCCGGCCCAGTCGGACCTGCTGCCGGAATTCTCCGGCCTCGCCAAAGCGGGTGAGCGGCTGGAGAAACTGGAAGGCGCCGCCGTGGTGACGCTCGAAGGCCAGGACGTCGTCCGCCACCCGCTCGTCGCCGACATGCTCGGCGTCCTCTGAGATAAAACTGCCTCATCCCTGTTCAGCCCGCCGGAATGCCCTCCGGCGGGCTTTTTCTTTGGGGCAGCGCCGAGCCTGATCGCTCATGATCCGCCATAGTCCGGTATAGTCCGGGATGATCCGGTATCGTCATGTCAGGTCATGCTGAAGCAATCCGGAGGGCACCGGCGCTGCCTGAACCTGCCCCACCCTCCATTAAAGGTCCATCCGCAACACAGCCGCGCCTTCGAAACGCCCGGCGCGCAGATCGTCCAGCGCCTCGTTCGCGCGCTCCAGCGGATAGGCATGGGTCGAGGTCTTCACCATCGCTTCCGGCGCGATCTTCAGGAACTCAACCCCGTCCTGCCGGGTGAGGTTCGCAACCGACTGGATGCGCCGCTCCTCCCATAGGTCCGCATACGGAAAGGAGGGAATGTTACTCATATGGATACCGGCGCAGATCACCGCGCCGCCCTTGTCCACCGCTTTCAGAGCGGCGGGCACCAATGCCCCAACTGGCGCGAAGATGATCGCCGCGTCCAGTATCTCCAGCGGAATATCCTCGCTGCTGCCCGCCCAGACGGCGCCGAGCGAGCGGGCAAATGCCTGCCCCTTCTCATCGCCGACCTTGGTGAAGGCATAGACTTCCCGCCCCTGATGCACGGCCACCTGCGCGATAATGTGCGCCGCCGCGCCGAAGCCATAGAGGCCGAGCCGCTTGCCATCGCCTGCCATCCGGTAAGAGCGGTACCCGATCAGCCCCGCGCACATCAGCGGCGCGGCCGCCTCGTCGGAATAGGTGTCCGGGATCGGGAAACAGTAATGCGCATCGGCCACCGTATAATCGGCAAAACCGCCATCGCGGGTGTAGCCGGTGAACTCCGCCGCCTCGCAGAGATTCTCCTGCCCGCGCTTGCAATAGACGCAAGTCCCGCAAGTGTGACCAAGCCATGGCACACCAACCCGGTCGCCCACAGCAAATCCTGCCGCGCCCGGCCCCAGCGCATCGACGACGCCGATGATCTCATGGCCCGGAATCAGCGGCAGCTTTGGCTGCGTCAGGTCCCCATCGACCACATGCAGATCCGTCCGGCACACGGCGCAGGCCGTCACCCTGATCCGGATCTGCCCTTCTGCCGGCACAGGCTCCGGCAGCTCTTTCAGCACAAGCGGCGCACCGGGTTTCTCGAACACCATTGCACGCATGAGAAGCTCCCGTGATTACCCGGCCATGCTTCGCCAGCTGGCGCGCAAGGTCAAGCTCACGGGAGCCTCTGCGTGTTGGCGCAGAATTCTAGAAGCGATAACGGACGCCCACTTCGATCAGGTTCGCCTTGTTCTCTACTTCGAGGTTCGCCGGGAACAGGTCGACCTTGTACTTGCCGTCCTCAACCGAGCGGTAGGTATACTGACCGAAGACATCCCAGCGCTCATTGAAGCTGTAGGTGGCCCCAGCCATGACCTGATAGGCCAGGCCGCTATCATCATCATCGATAATGCCCACGCCGGACGGCTTGAACGTCACATCCGTCTTCGCATAGCCGATGCCTGCACCGACATACGGTGTGAAACCGGAGTCATTGACGAAATCGTAATAGCCGTTGACGAAAAGAGCCGTGGTCTTGGTGTCTCCGCGGCCGTCGGCCACGACATCAGCAACCGTCACGCCCAGCGTGTCGGCAGAGCCGGTCAGTGCGCCCGCATCGAGCGCATCGATGGAACCGCCGCCCAGCGTCACGCTCTTGTGCGTGTCGACATCGGCCTTCGACATGGCGAGCTGGACCTCACCACGGAATGCCGGAGAATAGCTGTATCCGACGGCAGCCGAGTAGGACATGCCATTGTCGAATTCCGTTTTCCAGCCAACCGGCGTGCCGGACGCAATCGGCGTCCCGGCCGGCAAGGCGCCGCCGTTCCCGGTCAGGAAATCGGCGCTGGTTGCGCCCGTATTGTCACTGTCTGATTGCATGGCTGCACCAACCGTACCCGACACATAAAATCCCTGTGCATGGCCCGGGGCAGCCAGAAGCGCAGCAATCATTGACGCTGTGGCTAAAACTCCAAGTCGCATAAGATGATCCCTTTTTGTTGACCGGTCCTCCTGACCGGTACCTTGCTTACGGCCCTTCAACCTATGCAGATGAAACAATCACAAGAACGTGATCTGCGGGGATAGCGCGGCGTCAATCCGCAGGTCCGCCAATGGAAATTCCTTCTGATTTCAAGGCATATAAGATGCATACGGAGGTCTTTAATCCACCGTGAAAGTACCTGCGCCACACTCTCCGCCATGACAGACCTCACCGTTTTCATCCTTCATGCCTTTCGCACGATCGCCCGCGCCGTCGCAGAGACCGGTGTGAATGCGGGTCTGTTCAGGCATCCGGAACTGATTTCGAAGACACTGAAGCGCCGCGTCTCGGCGGAGCTGAAACGCCTCGCCGTGCTGCTCCGTCGTCTGATCTTTCTCATGGCGCTGCAGATGGAGCTGGCGCCCCTGGTGCCGCGCCCGGTGAGCAATTATTTTGAAAAGACAGAAGGCGAACCGAAGCCGCGCAAGGCGTTCTTCTCCGTCCTGCCCGTGCCCGCCACCGAAGCGCCGGACTTCCTGCATGGCCCGATCATTGTGCCGACGCGTGCCCCCGTGCCCGCTGCGCCGCTGATCGCGCGCTGGGAAGCCATGCTCGACACGCTGAGATACCGCCAGCGCCGCGCGAGATGCCTTGCCCGCACGATCCAGCGCTGGAAGGCGGCCGGCGAAGCACGGCCGCATGTGCCGCCGGTTCCGGACACGCACCGCTTGCCCGCAGCCATTGCCCTCGTTTCCGGCGGGCTGACGGTTCAGTTGATCGAGGCGCTGAAGGCTTGGCCGGATTCTAGCTGAGTTCCCTCACAATCAGAACATTTGCCGGAACGCGAACCGCGTTTCCGGTCGCAGGTGCTGCATCCCTCCTCCGCTTCGCTGCGCTCAGCACCTCCCCCGCAAGCGGGTCGGAGGGGGGAGGCTGAGTCTGCCACCCCGCGCTGGGTCCCGGAGATTTGCTGCGAAAATTCCGGGATGACACTTCAGTGCAAGCGTAGAAAACCTGCTAGGCCTCTGCGTCGTCTTCGCCCTTTGCCACCGAAGCGGCCAGCGAGGCCGACAGGAAGCGGTCGATGTCGCCGTCCAGCACGCCCTGCGTATCGGAGGTTTCCACCTCGGTCCGCAGGTCCTTCACCATCTGGTATGGCTGAAGCACATAGGAGCGGATCTGGTGGCCGAAGCCGATGTCGGTCTTGCCGGCATAGCTCGCATCGGCGACTTCGCGGCGCTTCTGCAGTTCCAGCTCATACAGGCGGGAGCGCAGCATCTGCCAGGCCTGGTCGCGGTTGCGGTGCTGGGAGCGGTCGTTCTGGCACTGGACAACGATGCCGGTCGGCTCGTGCGTCAGGCGGACGGCGGAGTCGGTCCGGTTGACGTGCTGGCCGCCCGCGCCGGAGGCCCGGTACGTATCGGTGCGAACGTCAGACGGATCGATCTCGATCTCGATATTGTCGTCGATCACCGGCGTCACCGTAACAGAGGCAAAGCTGGTGTGGCGGCGCGCGGAACTGTCGAACGGCGAAATCCGGACGAGGCGGTGCACGCCCTGCTCCGACTTCAGCCAGCCATAGGCGCTGTCGCCCTTGATCTGGAGCGTCGCGGACTTGATGCCCGCTTCCTCGCCTTCGCGCTCGTCCATCTCCTCGACCTTCATGCCGTGCTTTTCGGCCCAGCGCACATACATGCGCCGCAGGATCGAGGCCCAGTCCTGGCTCTCGGTTCCGCCTTCGCCGGCATTGATCTGGATATAGGCATCATTGCCGTCGGCCTCACCCGACAGCAGCGCGGCCAGTTCGGCCTTCTCGGCCCGCTCGGCAGCGCGTGTCAGCGAGGCTTCAAGGTCGGCGACCATGTCATCGTCGCCTTCGGCCAGCTCCAGCAGCTCACCGGCGTCTTCGGCTTCCTTTTCGAGGGCTTCGACGGTTTCGATCCCGTCTGCCAGTTTCTGGCGCTCACGCATCATGGCCTGGGCGGCCTGCGGATCGTCCCAGAAGTCCGGTTTCTCGGAGAGCGCGGTCAGTTCATCGAGGCGTTTTGTGGCTGTATCCCAGTCAAAGACGCCTCCGTAGCAGAGCGGCCGAGGAGCGGATCTGGTCAATCAGAGACTTGATTTCTGCGGACATGGGGTCGGCCTTTCGAAAGAATAAAAACTGCGAGGCGGGCCTATAGCGCAGCCGCCCCGCAGGGTCAAAACGGATTGAGGTCAGTATGTGCCGTCGAGATCCCCGGTGACAGCCTGCTCCTGCGGCTGCATCGGGTCTTCCGGCACGACACCGGCATCGCGTTCGGGGTCGAAGCCGGACACGCTGCCCGAGCTGCTGCCTGCGCCGCAGCTGCCGGAGATCGACAGGCAGTCATCGCTGCTGTTGAAGACCGAGAGCCCCGGCTCCGTACCCGGACGGAAGGCCTCGTCGATGATGACGCTGGTATCCGGCCCCGGCAGCTCGCCGGTGCGGGCATCGATCTTCACCAGACGCACGCCGGGCGGAATACGGAACGGGATGGCAGGCTGGTCCGCCAGCGCCTTTTCCATGAATTCGGTGAAGATCGGCGCAGCGACCGAGCCGCCGGCTTCGCCTTCGCCGAGGCTGCGATTGTCGTCAAAGCCGACCCGGACGCCGACCACGAGGTCAGGCGAGAAGCCCATAAAGATGGCATCGCGATAATCGTCGGTTGTCCCGGTTTTGCCGGCCAGCGGCTTGCCGACGCGCAGCGCCCGGCGGCCAGTGCCGCGCTCCACCACGCCTTCCAGCATATGGGTGATCTGGTAAGCGACGATCGGGTCCAGCACCTGCTCGCCGACTTCGGCCAGCTGCGGCGGTTCCTGACCATCCCACTCCTCGGCCTGGCAGCCTTCGCAGACCCGCTCATCGTGCCGGAACAGGGTGCGGCCATGACGGTCCTGAACGCGGTCGAGCAGTGTCGGCGTGATCTTCTTGCCGCCATTGACGAAGCCGGCATAACCGCGTGCCATGTCGATCAGATAGGCATCGCCCGCGCCGAGAGACATGGCGGCATAAGGCGGCAGGTTTTCATAGACGCCCATACGCACGGCAAGGTCGCTGACCGCTTCCATACCGATGTCCTGCGCGACGCGCGCGGTGACCTGGTTCAGGGATTTCTCCAGCGCGATCCGCAGCGTGACCATGCCGTAGGAGCGGCCTTCGGTATAGTTGGACGGGCGCCAATAGTCGCCGGTCGACACATCGAACGACACGAACGGCGCATCCAGCATCCTCGTCGCCGGCGTATAGCCTTTCTCAAGCGCGGCCGCATAGACGAACGCCTTGAAGCTGGAGCCCGGCTGGCGCTTCGACTGGGTGACGCGGTTGTAGCTCGACTTGAAGAAGGAGTAGCCGCCCTGCATCGCCAGGATCCGGCCGGTGTGCGGGTCGAGTGCGATCAGCGCGCCGTCAACCTCCGGCACCTGGCGCAGCGTGGCATTGCCCACCGGCACCAGCATCGGCTCGATCTCGCCTTCGTCGATCTCGTTGCCTTCCGGGTCGAGCTCGACTTCTTCCGACCGCGGTGCGAGCGTTTCATCGGCGTTCAGAACCTGCCGCTTCAGCTCTGCCAAAATGACCTGACCGACCTGAAGACCGGTTTTCCCATCTTCGGATTTGTAGGTCTTCGCCCATTCGACTTCCTCGGCCGGCAGCTTGATCGTTGCCCCATCCGTCAGAAGCAGCGTCGCACCGGATGATGCCACCTTCTGCACCATGGCCGCTTCCCAGGTGCCGTAGCCGCCAGGGAGCTTGACCTCTTTCAGGGCGTCCAGCGCGCCATCGCCCGTATCGATCGTGGTGACCGGGCCGCGCCAGCCATGGCGGCGGTCATAGGCGATCAAACCATTACGCAGCGCCTGCTGCGCGGCGAGCTGCAAATGCGTATCGATGGTCGAGCGGATCGAAAGCCCGCCCTGTTCGAGGGTTTCCTCGCCATAGGACTTGATCAGGTCCCGGCGCAATTCCTGAACGAAATAGGTCGCAGCCGCATATTCCGGCCCTTTCAGGCGCCGCGTCGTGGTCAGCGGCTTGCTCATGGCCTCGTCGGCCTCTTCCTGAGTGATGTAGCCATCCTCGACCATGCGGCCGAGTACATAGTTCCGGCGGGCAAGGAGCCGCTTCGGGTTTGTGTACGGATTGACGGCGGAGGGCGCCTTTGCCAGCGAGGCAAGGACAGCCGCCTCCGACAGGTCCAGCTCCGGCAGGGATTTGTTGAAATAGTTGAGCGCGGCAGAGCCGACGCCATAGGACCGACCGCCGAGATAGATCTCATTGAGGTACAGTTCGAGGATCTGCCCCTTGGTGAATTCCTTTTCCATGCGCTGGGCGACGATGGCTTCCTTCGCCTTGCGGGTCAGGTTCTGATCACGCGTCAGCAGCATGTTCTTGGCCACCTGCTGGGTGATGGTCGAGCCGCCCTGCAAGCCGCCCTTGCCGGTGATCTTGTTCTTCACCGAATTGATGCCGCCCCGCAGGATGCCGACATAATCGAGCCCGTGGTGCTTGAAATAGTTCTTGTCCTCAGCCGCGACGAAGGCCTCGACCACATGGGTCGGGATCGATTCATATGGCACAAAGACCCGGTGCTGATCGGCAAATTCCGCGATCAGTGTGCCGTCGCCGGCGTGAACGCGGGAGGTGATCGGCGGCTCATACTGTTTCAGCTTGGCAATTGAGGGCACGGTCCGCCCCAATGCCGCGAAATACAGCCAGAGGGCGATGATCCCGATCACACCCAGAACAAAACCGAGCACAATCAAACGGCGCAGCCAGATCCACACCCAGCGTGGCCCTGGCAGGTAAAACCCGTTGATTCCGAAGCGGTTTTCGACGCTTTCGTATCTGCCGTCAGTCATGAACACTTTCCCTGCCGTCTGCTGACGGAATCGCAGCCTTTTCAGGCGATAGTAAGGCGCACCGCAGGCGCGTTAAAGAGGCGGGTGTCAGATGTCCTGACGGTCGACTTCGCCATCGGTCAGCGACACGTCCGGCAATGGCTGGCGCTCAGGCTTCGGTTCGCTGAGGCCGTTTTCCAGCCGGTCGGTCAGGGCAGCCTTTTCCGCAGCGGGCGGGCCGTTGTCGAGCGCGGTCTGCCAGGCGGCTTCAGCAGCCTCCTTGTCATCCAGATACCAGTAGATGTCGCCGAGATGGAATTCGATCTCCCAGTGCTGGTGCGGGGCGAGTTCCTGGCGGGACAGTTCGATCAGGCGCTTGGCCTCATTGATATGGCCGAGCTTAAAATAGGCCCAGCCAAGCGAGTCCGCGATATAGGGATCGCGTTCTGCCATGGCGCGGGCGCGGCTCAGCACTTTGAAGCCCTCGTCCAGCTTGTCCGTCCGCTCAATCAGGAAATACCCGAGCGTATTTAGCATATAGGGGTCATTCGGACGGGTCAGGCGCTCGGTACGCAGGATCGCCAGCGCCTCATTGATCTGCCCATTGCGGCCGAGGGCATCGGCCAGGACGACCCGCCGGTCATGCGTATCGTCCAGCGCCCGGGCCTGTTCGGCATGGCTGACCGCCTGTTTGTAATCCCCGAACTGATTGTAGATGCTGGTGGCGAGACCGTGGGCTGCCGCCTGCTCCGCCGGGTTCTCCGACAGGGCGATGACCTTCTCGATCAGCTCCTTCGAGGCCTTCTCGTCATTCATCCGCGAGTGCAGCTGAAGCGCGCCGTAGAGCGTCGACAGGCGGTTGTCGTCATCGGTCAGGCTGAGGGCCTTGTCGATGGCGGCGCGAGCGGCGTCTTCCTGCCCCGACATGAGCTTCGCCTGCGCCGCGGCGATCTGCAGGGACGCTGTCGCCTCCGGCGCCGTGGTGGCGACGTGGGCCACGCCGTCATAGAGGGCGCTGGCATACATCTCGTCGATGATGGCAGAGCGCAGATCTTCATTTTCCGGCGAGATCAGCAGCGCCACCTGATCGAACGCGGAGCGCTGGTCGTCGAACCCTTCGATCCGTCCGCCCATCATGATGCGGCGGATGACGCGCTGCTCCTGCATGGTGCGGGACACATCGGCGAGCGACTGGCTGAACGCTTCGGCTACGGACTGGGGCTCATTCTTCAGGTTCTTCCCGGTCTCCAGGCTGTCCATGGCGGCGGCATAGCTGATCGCCTCTTCCGGCTCGGCATCCGCCAGTTGCTGATAGACCGCCTTCGCCTCGTCGATCCGGCCCAGCCGCTGCAGCAGCAGGGCATGGCGGGAAATCACCGTCCGGATGTGACTATAGATCAGGCCCTTAGGGTCGAACTGGTGTTCGGGGGCCTCGATCTTCGAGGGGGTCATTGCCTCATACACGGCAAGGGCCTGTTCCGGCCTGCCGAGCGCATCCAGCATGGCCGCCAGAGACAGATCGCCGGTCAGGCCGGGCATGCCGCCGGCGGCGCCGCGATGCCGGTTGATCGCCTCATCGGCCTTGCCTTCCATGGCAAGCAGCCAGGCGTCGAGATAGATGTAGAAACTGGTTTCGCCGTCTTCGCCCGAGCGGGCGCCGGCATCGGCGAGGGTCTGGCGTGCCTCTTCCAGCCGGCCGGCGGCGGCTTGGTCAAGTGCGATGAAGGCGTCAAACAGTGGACTGACGTCCCGGTCTTCCATATCCAGGTCGCGCGTCTTGGCTATAAAGGCGGCCATATCGCCAGCTTTCACCGCATCTGAAGGCACATCATAGGCATCCGGACCGACCGGCTTGCCGCGCGCATCGAGGACCGAGGTTGCCCGCGCCGCATCCGACAGGCTGGCATAGGTTTCTGCGATCACTGCGTCTTCGGCCTGGGTTTCGACAAGCGCCGCAGACGGCGGCGCCGCAGCGCATGCGCCCAGCGAGACAGACAGGGAAAGGGACAAGGCAAGCACGCTTGCCGCGACAGAATTCTTCAGGCGCATGGACTCTCCGGTCTCCAGCTTCGCAGGTGGCGCCGAGTGAAGCAGCCCCATACGGCAAGAGCAAGGCGGCCACGTGTTGTAGAGGACAGGTTTGCTGCCTTGTTCATAAACATGGGCTTAATCTGCCCTGTTTGTTGCATCACTTCGCCGTGTGCCGATGCAGAACAGCCCGCTCCTGAAAGGGAACGGGCTGTACCATGATCGCCAGAAACGGCCAGATTACATGTTCGGATAGGCCGGACCGCCGCCGCCTTCCGGCACGGTCCAGTTGATGTTCTGGTTCGGATCCTTGATGTCGCAGGTCTTGCAGTGGATGCAGTTCTGCGAGTTGATCTGGAACTTCAGTTCGCCGCCTTCCTCGATCCACTCGTAGACGCCTGCCGGGCAATAACGGGCAGACGGACCGTCGAAGACGTCGTGCTCAGAGGATTTCTGCAAGGCAAGGTCAGCGACCTTCAGGTGCACTGGCTGGTCTTCCTCGTGATAAGTGTTGGTGAAGGAGACGTTGGTCAGCTTGTCGAAGCTGATCACGCCATCCGGTTTCGGATAGTCGATCGGCTTGAAGTTCTTCGCCGGCTTCAGCGATGCCGCATCGGTTTTGCCGTGCTTCATCGTGCCGAAGAAGGAGAACCCGCCGAGCAGGCTGGAAATCCACATCTCGATGCCGCCCATCGGGATACCAATGGCGGTGCCGAGTTTCGACCAGAGCGGCTTCACGTTCCGGACGACCTTCAGCTCCTTGTAGACCGAAGACTGGGTGTAAGCCTCTTCATAGCTTTCCAGCGTGTCGCCCTGACGGCCGTCCTTGATGGCGGCAAAGGCGGCTTCTGCGCCCATCATGCCGGTTAGGATGGCGTTGTGGCTGCCCTTGATACGCGGCACGTTGACGAAGCCTGCGCCGCAACCGATCAATGCGCCGCCCGGGAAGGCCAGCTTCGGAACGGACTGGAAGCCGCCCTCGGTGATCGCCCGCGCGCCATAGGCCACGCGCTTGCCGCCTTCGAGATGCGGCAGCACGGCCGGGTGGTGCTTGAAGCGCTGGAATTCCTGATACGGCGAAATGTACGGGTTGGCGTAGTTCAGGTGAACCACGAAACCGACCGAGATGAACGGCTCGCCATTATCGCGGAAGTGATAAAGGAAGCTGCCGCCGCCGGTCTTGTTGTCGAGCGGCCAGCCCATCGTGTGCTGGACATAGCCTTCCTTGAAATTCTCTTCCGGCACGGACCAGAGCTCTTTCAGGCCGATACCGAATTTCTGCGGCTCGCGGCCTTCATCGAGATTGAACTTCGCGATGAGTTCTTTCGTCAGCGATCCGCGGGCGCCTTCTGCGAAGAGGACATATTTGCCCAGCAGTTCCATGCCCGGCTGGTAGTCGCCCTTGTGGCTGCCATCGGCGGCGATACCCATGACGCCGGAGACGACGCCCTTCACGCGGCCGTCTTCGCCATAAACGACTTCAGACGCGGCAAAGCCCGGGAACACTTCCACGCCGAGATTCTCGGCTTCCTGGCCGAGCCAGCGGGTCACGTTCGCCAGCGAGCCGGTATAGTTGCCATGGTTCTTCATGAAGCCCGGCATCGGCAGCAGCGACATGTCCGCCACGCCCTCCGGCCCGAGGAACAGGAATTTGTCCGCCGTCACTTCCGTTTTCAGCGGACGGTCGTCGCGGGTGCGCCAGTCGGGAATCAGCTTGTCGAGGCCGACCGGATCCATCACGACACCCGACAGGATGTGCGCGCCGATCTCGCCGCCTTTTTCCAGAACGACCACAGACAGGTCTTCGCCTGCCTCGTTCGCCAATTGTTTAAACCTGATGGCGGCTGACAGACCGGACGGGCCGCCGCCCACGATCACCAGGTCGAACTCCATCGATTCCCGTTCCATAGCGTCATCCGCCATTGGTTTCTCCTCGCTTCGGCCTTAGACTTGCCGCCCATATCTGCAATTACTTAAGCACTTACAATGTCTGCCGCGAAGGTCCAGAGCTTCTGAATGCCCGCCCCTGCGTCAATCACTGCCATCGATGCCCTCACTGACTGGTGGGAAGAAATGGGCGTGGACGTCGATCACGCCCGGGTCGATGCCTTCCTGAAGGCCGCAGACACTGCAGATCCTGCTGCACCGCAGCAAACAGCACCTGTCCGCCCGCGCCGCCGGAAGCCGACGAACTGGGTCGAGGAGGCCCGGTCTCAGGCCGCAGGGTGCGACACTCTGGACGCCCTGAAGGCTGCCATCGAATCATTTGAGGGCAGCCCGCTGAAGGCTGCGGCGCACTCCACCGTGGTTTACGACGGCACGCCGGAGGCCAGCCTGATGGTGATCGGCGAGGGTCCCGGCGCCGAGGAGGACCGCAAAGGCCTGCCTTTCGTCGGCAAGGCCGGGCAGCTGCTGGACCGGATGCTGGCCGCCATCGAGCGCAGCCGTGAGACCAACGCCTTTATCACCAACGTGAATTACTGGCGCCCGCCCGGCAACCGGAACCCGGACCAGGAAGAGCTGGACGTCTGCCGCCCCTTCGTCGACCGGATGATCGAGCTGACAAAGCCGAAGCTGATCGTCGCCGCCGGCGGCGTGCCGGCCAAAGCGCTGCTCGACACGCAGGACGGCATCATGCGCCTGCGCGGCTCAGAGCATGTGTTCACAACGGCAGGCGGCTATTCCGTGCCGCTGATCCCGCTGCTGCACCCGGCCTATTTGCTGCGCCGCCCGCAGGAAAAAAGCCGTGCCTGGCGGGATTTGCTGCTGGTAGAGCAGCGGCTGGGCGAGCTCGGCGGCTGATGCCTGCCCCCCTTTCAATCATCATTCCAACGCTGAACGCAGAGGCGGAGCTGCCGCTTTGCCTGGAGAGCCTTATGCCGGGGCTGGAGGCCGGGCTGATCCGGGAGGTCATCGTGGCCGATGGCGGATCTGAGGATGCGACCGCGAAGATTGCCGGGGCAATGGGCGCCAATCTGGTGACAGGCGCGCGCGGACGCGGGGCGCAGCTGGCGGCTGGCGCAGCGGCCGCGCGGGGTGACTGGCTCATGTTTCTGCATGCCGATACCGCGCTTTCCCGTGACTGGGCCGAGCGCACATCGGATCATGTCATGACTAAACCGGACTATGCCGCGTTCTTCGAATTGCGTTTCCGGTCCGATGCGCGCGCAGCCAGGACTTTGGAGAAGCGTGCGGGTCGCCGCGCCCGGATGCTGGGCCTGCCCTATGGCGACCAGGGCCTGCTGATCAGCCGGAAGCTCTATGACGAAGTTGGCGGCTACCCTGACGTGCCGCTGATGGAGGACGTGATGATTGTCCGCGCCATCGGCAAGCCGCGCCTCGTCCAGCTGAACGCCGAGGCGCGCACCTCCGCCGCCAAGTATGAGCGCGATGGCTGGCGCAAACGGTCATGGCACAACGCCGTCCTGCTGACCCGCTTCCTGCTGGGTGCGAGCCCGGAAGACCTGGCGAAGCGCTACACCTAGTCGCCGTTCCACCATTCGGGATCGTCGAAATAGGCTTTGTGCGCCGCGCGCAGATAGTCCGCGATCGAGGCTTCTGACGGCAGGCTGCAGGTATAGGAATCAAGCTTTTCGATGCCCCAGGTTTCCCGCTCTTCCTCCGGGACATCGCCGCACCAGGGGAGTTCGACATCGAAGCCCTTCAGGCCATCGGCGTCGAATTCCGGGGCGCGGCGGGTGACGCCGACGACATAGGCCGTCTCGTCATCCTCCACCATCCGGATCTCGGTCAGCCAGACCGGCCCAACCGCCGTCTCCATCAGGGGTGCGAACCGGACGGCCACCGGCTCTTCGTCCTCGTCCTCATCTTCCGGCGGCATCATGAAATAGCCCTTGTTGCCCCGGTTGGGCACGGTGCGGGCGCAATCGTCCTCGGCGCTGCAAACCAGGATGACCGCGGCCTCATCCAGCCGGACGGCATCGTCCGGTGAAATGAAGGGCGTCTCGCTCATGAAGCAGGCTGGCAGCAGGGCAAGGGCGCTGACCGCCAGAACACGTTTAAGTCCGGAATTCAGGCCGGATTTCAGGCGTTGCATCGGAAAGCCTCCTTTTTGGCCCCGGATTTGGTGCCGGCATCTTTCACCGGGCACCAGACGAAAGTAAGGCATTGGCATGCGACATCCAACTCTTCTCGTCTTCGCCAAGCCACCGCGCATGGGCCTGTCCAAGACACGGCTCGCCAAAGGCATCGGGCCGGCGGCCGCCCGGCGCATCGCCAGCTTCACGCAGGCCCGCACCTTCCGCGCCGCCACGCAGTCCGGCTGCGACACGATTATCTATGCCGCGCCTGACAGTGCGCTGCGCGCTGTCACCACAACAGGATGGCCCGCTCACCTGCCACGCCGCAGCCAGGGTCACGGCACGCTGACGGAGCGGCTGGAAAAAGGGCTGAACGAGGCCCCACCCGGCCCGGTCCTGTTCATCGGGACGGACGCGCCGGACGTTTCCGCCGCCTTGCTGCGCCAGGCCGTGCGCCTGCTGGCCCGGCACGACGCCGTGTTCGGCCCGGCGGAGGATGGTGGCTTCTGGCTGTTCGGCATCAACAAGAGCGGCCGCACCCGCTCGCCCTTCCGCAATGTGCGCTGGTCCGGCCCGCATGCGATGCAGGATGTCTGGTCGAACCTGCCCGGCCATGCCGACATCGGCCTTCTGCCCATGCTGATGGACATCGACCAGCTGAGCGACTGGCGGGCCTGGAACCGCAGGCGCCCTGCTTGACCTGCAGACAAAAGTCGCCTCTCTGAAAAGCAACCGGACAACAGAGCCGAAGACCATCCAATTCAAGGATTTACATGTTCCGGCTCATTTATGTCAGCACGGCCAATGATGGCCTGACCGAAACCGATCTGTCCGACATTCTGACGGAAGCAACCGCCACCAATTCCCGGCACGGGATCACCGGTGTCCTGCTGTTTAACGGGCTGAACTTCCTGCAAATGCTGGAAGGTGTGCAGCGGGACGTGCTGGATGTGTTCAATCGCATTGTCCGGGATCCGCGCCACACATCTGTTGTGACAGTCCTCCAGGAAGCTGCCGAGGCCCGCGTGTTCCCTGACTGGTCGATGCAGCTGAAGACACGCCCATCCACCGCCAATCCGGACTTCGCCTCCGGGGCAGACTTTTCCGACGTGATGAACCGCGCCATGCCGGACCACCTGTCCCGCGTCTTCGGAAATTTCGACACGCTCAAAGGCTGATCGTCCTACCTGACGTCCCGCGGACCTCCATCCACAGGAAAGGGCTTTCTCTTGCCAATTTTGTTCTTGATTTGTTCTGTTTGTCGTGGCTTTCTTGGCACATGCGAACCGGACAGAAACTCTCCCCAAGGGGCCGCGTCAGCCTGATCGATACAGCCGCCGCCGCCGAACGCGCCACCCAGCGCGGACGCGGCGCCGTCTCGAACCAGACCGGCCGGTTCGAACGGGAAACCCGCTTCGCCTTCGATGATGGCTGGGACACGATCGAGCAGGACGCTGTGCGGATCGAGACGCTGCTGATGCCGGAAACGGCGCGGACAATCATCACCTTCAACCGCTCACCGGACATCTCTTTCGACCGCTCCATCAACCCGTATCGCGGGTGCGAGCATGGCTGCATCTATTGTTTTGCCCGGCCGACGCATTCGTATCAGGGGCTTTCTGCCGGGCTCGATTTCGAAAGCCGGCTTTTCTACAAGTCGAATGCCGTGGAACTTCTGGAGCAGACACTGTCACGGCCGCGCTATGTCTGCCGGCCTGTCGCCCTCGGCATCAATACCGATGCCTTTCAGCCGGTGGAGCGGACCCAGCAGGCAACGCGGCGGATCCTCGAAGTGCTGGCGGCACACAACCATCCCGTAACGCTGTTGACGAAATCCGCCCTGATCCAGCGCGATATAGACCTGCTGGCCCCGATGGCCATGAAGGGCCTTGTGCGGACAGGCGTTTCGATCACGACGCTGGACCGCACGCTCAGCCGCAAGATGGAGCCGCGCGCCGCCACCCCGCAACGGCGGCTGGAAACCGTGCGCGCCCTCAGCGAGGCCGGCATCCCGGTGACCGTGATGACCGCGCCGATCATCCCGGCCCTGAACGACCATGAAATTGAGGCCCTGCTGGAAGCCGCCGCCGCACATGGCGCAACCGGTGCGGGCTATGTGCTGCTGCGCCTGCCATATGAGATCAAGGACCTGTTTCATGAATGGCTGGTCCAGCATGTACCGGACCGGGCGGCGAAGGTTATCAACACGATGCGCGACATGCGCGGCGGCAAGGATTATGATGCCAACTGGCACGAGCGCATGCGCGGACGCGGCCCGGTGGCGGAGCTGATCGCGCAGCGTTTTGCCCGCGCGGCAAAACGGTTCGGGCTCAAAAACACACGCCCACCCCTGCGCACGGACCTGTTTGCCCCACCGGTCCAGCCGGGCGGCCAGATGGCGCTGGACCTCTAGGTCTCAATCCGGCGCAATGCCCAGCGCAGCCAGTTCAGCGGCATCGAAGACACGGCTGCGCGACAGGAAGCGTTGCTCGCGCCCATTATCCAGCGAGAACATGCCGCCGCGGCCGGGCACGACATCCAGGATCAATTGGGTATGCTTCCACGCCTCGAACTGGCTGGCCGAAATATAGACGGGCACGCCGTCAATCTCGCCCAGCTTCACGTCCCGCTCACCAACCTTGAAGTCATCCGCCGGATAGCACATCGGGCTCGACCCGTCGCAGCACCCGCCGGACTGATGGAACAGGATGTCCGGAAAGTCCTGCCGGATGTCCGCAATCAGGCGCCGGGCGGTATCCGTCGCGGTCACACGCGGGGGCATTTTGTTTTCATCTGTCATCGGATTACCTCCGAAAGGAAGCGGACGGCCCCGGCCTAAGCTGCCACCGGGACCGCCCCTCTGCCGTCACACCACGGCAGGATCAGAAGAAGCCAAGCTTCTTCGGAGAGTAAGAGACGAGCATGTTCTTCGTCTGCTGGTAGTGATCCAGCATCTTCGAATGGTTCTCACGCCCGATGCCGGACTGTTTGTAACCGCCAAAGGCCGCATGGGCCGGATAGGCGTGGTAGCAATTGGTCCACACGCGCCCGGCCTGGATGCCGCGGCCGAAGCGGTAGCAGGTGTTCGCCTCGCGGCTCCACACCCCGGCGCCGAGGCCGTAGAGCGTGTCGTTGGCGATGGCGAGGGCGTCGGCTTCGTCCTTGAACGTCGTGACCGAGACGACCGGCCCGAAGATTTCCTCCTGGAACACGCGCATCTTGTTGTGGCCTTTGAGGACCGTCGGCTTGATGTAATAGCCGCCGGCGAGATCACCGCCGAGATTGGCTGCCTCGCCGCCGATCAGCACTTCGGCGCCTTCCTGACGGCCGATGTCGAAATAGGAGAGGATCTTCTCTTTCTGCTCCGAACTTGCCTGCGCGCCGATCATCGTGGCCGGGTCCAGCGGGTTGCCCTGCTTGATTTCCGCCACGCGCTTCAGGGCACGTTCCATGAAGCGGTCATAGATGTTTTCGTGGATCAGCGCGCGCGACGGGCAGGTACAGACCTCGCCCTGGTTCAGCGCGAACATGACGAAGCCTTCGATCGCCTTGTCGAGATAATCATCGTCCGCACGCATCACATCCTCGAAGAAGATGTTCGGCGACTTGCCACCCAGTTCCAGCGTGACCGGGATCAGGTTTTCGGACGCATACTGCATGATCAGCCGGCCCGTCGTCGTCTCGCCGGTAAAGGCGATCTTGGCGATGCGGTTGCTGGAGGCGAGCGGCTTGCCCGCCTCCAGGCCGAAGCCGTTCACGATGTTGAGCACGCCGGGCGGGAGGATGTCGGCGATCAGTTCTGCGAACACCATGATCGTGGCCGGGGTCTGTTCGGCCGGCTTCAGCACCACACAGTTCCCGGCGGCCAGCGCCGGGGCGAGTTTCCATGCCGCCATGAGGAGCGGGAAGTTCCACGGAATGATCTGTCCGACCACGCCGAGCGGTTCATGGAAATGATAGGCGACCGTGTCGTGGTCGATTTCGGAAATGCTGCCTTCCTGCGCACGGATGCAGCCTGCGAAATAGCGAAAGTGATCGATGGCCAGCGGAACGTCTGCCGCCATCGTCTCGCGGATCGGCTTGCCATTGTCCCAGGTTTCGCAGGTGGCGACGAGTTCGAGATTCTCCTCCAGCACATCTGCAATCTTGTTCAGCATGTTGGCACGCTCGGCCACCGACATGCGGCCCCAGCCATCCTTCGCAGCGTGCGCGGCATCCAGCGCCATATCGATGTCGCTGGCATCGGACCGGGCGATCTGGCAGATCACCTTGCCGTTTACGGGAGAGGTATTGTCGAAATAACGCCCGCCATTCGGGGCGACGAACTTGCCGCCGATGAAATTGTCATACCGTTCACGGAACGGTGCCTTCATGTCGGACGTGTCGAGAATCTGTGTGTCGGCCATGTCATTTCCTCCAGATCATTGGCGCTCTTCGTCGGGTGCGAAGACTGGGAGGAATGTTCTGCCTGCTGCGGGTCACTGTCAGCCCGCGTCAATCCGGTGAAATGCGGAATGTGTCTCAGGAATGAGACACATCTGGTGGAAATCAGTCGCGGGACAGGCCCAGCTGATCCATCCGGCGGTAAAGCGTCGCCCGGCTGATGCCGAGGGCTCGGGCCGCGGCGGCCATGTTGCCATTGGCCCGGGCGATGGCCCGGCGCAGCTCGCGGCGCTCTGCCCCTTCAAGGCCCACACCGCGGGATTCGGAGTCCCCGAACAGGTCACCGGCCGGGCGTGGATCAATCCGGTTGTCATGGCCGAGACCATAAATCGCCCGGGCCGCGCGTGTTGCGCCGACGACAAGATCGTCCCCGTCCACGGCCAGCAGCACCGCGCCTTTCTGCCCGTCGCCGGACCCGCGCAGGATACGCCGCGAGGCAAATGCACTCTGGAAATGATCGGCCTCGATCTGGCGGGCCGCGTCGGTCACCGTCTGCGCGATCAGTGTCGCAAATGGCTGGGTCAGGTCATCCCGGCAGGACGAGACGTCGAGCACTGCGGCAATGGCGCCATGCTCGTCAAAGATGGGCGCACCCATACAGCTCATCACCGTGTTGCGGTCATGGAAGTGCTGGTCGCGATAGATCGTGACGGCGCGCTGCTCGGCGATACAGGTGCCAATGCCGTTCGTGCCCTGCACCGCTTCGGACCAGACGCCGCCTTCGCAGAGCCCTGCCGACCGGAACAAAGCCCCATCGCTGTCAGCCATGCGATGGTCGATCACCACACCTTCGGTATCTGAGAGAAACACGCTGCAGCCCGCGAGGCCGAGGCTCGCATAGAGACGGTCCATCACCGGCGCGGAGGTGGCAAGGATACGGCCGAGCCCGTCGCGGCGCTGGTGGAGTTCGGTCTGTTCAAGCCGCGCGTCGGAATTGCCCGGCGCATCCGGCTCCAGCCCGTAGGTCTTCATTGACCGCGCCCAGGAGGCCGCAAGGCTCGACTGCGCCGCCGCGCTTCGCGACAGGGCCACAGAGCGCACCTTTTCGGCGTGCCTGACCGGCGGATCATCCCTTTTCATGTGAAAGAGATTATCACGAGCGCCCGGCAAACGCACCTTACCGAAAGGTTGTATGCCGGTTCTGCAGCAAATGTTACGGCTGGCTCTTCGGCAGGTGCCAGCCGAAGATCAGCGCGGCGCCGCGCAGAACGAACGCCACCAGCATGCCGGAGGCGAACGCCCAGCTTTCCGGAACGCCCGAAAAATGCAGCACCGCATATAGCCCCGCGCCGACCAGTGCCGCAGTCGCGTAGATGTCCTCTTTCAGCAGCAACGGATCGCGGTTGGCGACGACATCGCGCAGCACACCGCCGCCCGTTCCGGTCAGCACACCCATGATCACCACGAACAGCGGGTCGTGCCCGAGGCTGGCGGTCTTGGCCGCGCCGGCGATGGCGAATATGGCGAGACCCACAGCGTCTGCCCAGCGGATCGGTTTGAGCGCATCGACCAGGCTGTGAAGGAAGAACGCGATCACCCCACCCGCGATCGCGCACCAGATGGTCAGCGGGTCGCTCAGCCAGAAGACCGGCTGGTTCAGGATGATGTCGCGGATCGTGCCGCCGCCGACCGCCGTGATGATCGCCAGCACAACCGCGCCAAAGATGTCCATCTTGTTGCGCACGGCAACGATGCCGCCGGACAAGGCGAACACGAATGCGCCGACAGGATTCACGAGCGTGAGGATGAGATCGAGGTCGAGTGTCATGGGCCGCTTCCTAATCCGATTTCGTGCCGACTTCCAATCCCGGGACGCAACACGGATTTTCCACCCCGATTCACATCAAATTCCACAGATTTACCCACAGCTCTATCCACAGCGCGAATCACCAACTAGTTTCGCCTCCGGAACGATTCGAAGCCGGAACGAAGCGGCGCGGTTAGGAAATCACTAACCGGTGCAACGCACTGATTCGGGCTTCTGTCTTTCACGCGTTGCGTATTCGGGGCTGTACTATGGAACTGCAAAAGAACGTCATCATGCAGGGCGACTGCATCGACATCCTCTCCCGCCTGCCAGACCGGTCGGTGGATCTCGTCTTTGCCGATCCGCCCTACAACCTCCAGCTCGGCGGCGGGCTGACCCGTCCGGACCAGTCGACCGTGGATGGTGTGGACGATGAATGGGACAAGTTTGACAGCTTCGACGCCTATGACCTCTTCTGTCATCAGTGGCTGGAAGAATGCCGCCGCGTGCTGAAGGATGACGGCGCGATCTGGGTCATCGGCTCGTATCACAACATCTTCCGCGTCGGCGCGATCCTGCAGGATCAGGGCTTCTGGATCCAGAATGACGTGATCTGGCTGAAGTCGAATCCGATGCCGAACTTCAAGGGCACCCGTTTCCAGAACGCACACGAGACGCTGATCTGGGCCGGCAAGTCCGAACAGTCCAAATGCACATTCAATTATGACGCCCTGAAAGTCTTCAATGAAGACAAGCAGATGCGGTCCGACTGGATGATCCCGCTCTGCACCGGCGGCGAGCGCCTGAAGGACGAACAAGGCAAGAAGGCCCACCCGACACAGAAGCCGGAAGGCCTGCTCCACCGCGTGCTGCTGGCAACGACCAATCCGGGCGACACGGTGCTCGACCCGTTCTCCGGCACCGGCACCACGGCCGCCGCCGCCAAGCGCCTCGGCCGCAACTATATCGGCATCGAACGGGACGAGACCTATGTCCGCCTGTCCCGCGCGCGCCTCAAGGCCATCGAGCCGATCAATGGCGAAGACCTCGAAACCGAGAAGAGCAAGAAGTCGCTGCCGCGCGTGCCGTTCGGCGCCCTGCTGGAAAGCGGCTGGCTGAAACCGGGCGACCGTCTGTTCAGCCCGCAGCGCCGCTACCAGGCCCGCATCCGGGTCGACGGCTCGCTGACCACCGGCAACCATTCGGGGTCGATCCATCGCCTCGGCGCCCACGTTCAGCAGGCCCCAGCCTGCAACGGCTGGACCTACTGGCACTATGAGACCGAGAAGCGCGACCTTGCGCCGATCGACCTGCTGCGCCGCCGGTACCGGGAAGAAATGGGCCTGAACTAAGCGCCGCAAGACCGCCTGCAAACGGCGTCAGCCCACCATCATCCAGATGGCGACACCGGCCAGGACAAGGCCGAACAACCTGTTCAATAGGTGCGCATGGCGTTCCTCACTGAACTGCGCCGCAATCCTGTCTCCGATCAGCGTCCACACCGTGAAGGCGACGAGATTGTTGAGCGTGAATACTGTTGTGATCCACAGCACGGCTCCAGTGTAGGGACCGCCTGACCCGTTCAGGAACTGGCTGAACATCAAGGCAATGATGACATAGGCTTTCGGGTTGAGGACCAGCAGAACCACCCCGTCCATGAACCCCGCCGGCCGCGCGTCTTCGGCGGTCTCGACCGCGCCAGCCCGGAACAGCTTCCAGGCGAGATAGAGCACATAGGCCGACCCCGCCCATTTGATCGCCATGAACAGGCCCGGCAGACGTTCCAGCGCTGCCATGAACCCGAATCCGATGGCCGCCGTCACGATCCATGTCGCGAGGTGATAGCCGATACTCGCCGGGATGGTGGCCCGCACACCAAAGCGCGCGCCATTCGCCGCGAAGAACATGTTGCCCGGGCCGGGGCTGTAGGCGAGCGGAAACAGGAAAACGAGCAGTGCCAGCATCGATGCGATCATGAAGGAACCTCCGGGAGTGTTCCCGGGTTCTCCCGATCCGCGCCGCCGCCCGCGACCCGATTCTTGCGATCAGCCTGCAGTCGCCAGCCGGAAGGCCTTGGCAAAGACGCTGGGCAGGCCCTCAACCTCGTCCAATGGCACCCAGACGCCGTCCGCGTTCGGGCGGCGGGAGACATCAGCCCGCTGCACGGTGAGGCGCAGGTCGAAATGGGTGAAGACGTGACGGACGTCGCCGATCTCTTCCCAACTCGCCTTGAAGGGCGGGCTTGGCTCTGGCCGCTCGCCTTCCACCCAGTCACTTGTGGGCAGGCCCAGCATGCCGCCGAGCAGGCCTTTGTCTGGCCGCCGCTGCAACAGAACTTCGCCCTTGTGGACCGCCACATAGGCCGCACCGCGCCGGATGGGCTTCGCCTTTTTGGGCGGTTTGATCGGGTAGCGCTCCGGTTCGCCTTCCGCTTTGGCGAGGCAATAGTCCGAGACCGGGCAGATCAGGCAGTTCGGCTTTGTCGGCGTGCACACCGTCGCGCCGAGGTCCATCAGCGCTTCGGCGAAATCGCCCGGGCGTTTTGCCGGAACCAGCCGTTCCACTTCAGCATGGAGGCGCTTTTTCTCATCCGCCCAGTTGCCCTTCAGGGCCAGGAGGCGCGCAAAGACGCGGTCGACATTCCCGTCCACCGCCGCAGCCGGCTGATTGAACGCAATCGCGGCGATGGCGCCCGCTGTGTAGGGTCCGATGCCCGGCAGCTTTTTCAGCTCCGCTGCCGTTTCCGGCCAGCTGCCACGTTCCGCGATTTCCCGCGCGCATTTCAGCAGGTTCCGCGCCCGGGCGTAGTAGCCGAGGCCGGCCCATGCCGTCATGACCTCCTCATCCTTCGCCGCCGCCAGCGCTTCCACCGTCGGCCAGCGTTGGGTGAAGGTCAGGAAATAAGGCGTGCCGTGGGGAATGGTCGTCTGCTGCAGCATGATCTCCGCCAGCCAGACACGGTAGGGGTCGCGCCGCTCGCCCAGCGCCGTGCGCCAGGGCAGGTCCCTCCCATGCCGGTCGAACCAGGCCAGCAAGTCTGCAGGCAGTCCGTTCAAATCCCCGTGTTTCGTCACAGCCTGCCTTTTCGTCGTCTTCATTCCCGTGCAATCTCAGATCAATGGTCACGAGATCAAGCATCGATCCCATTGAGGAGGCCCGCGCGCGGGTCCGTCTGCGCTATATGCGCGGCCGGGCGGTCAATCCCGGCATGCCGAAGATCGGCGTTGCAGCCGAGCGCCTGACCCGCAAGTCCGGTGCGAAGAAGCTGCCGCCGATCCAGGTCCTGAAAGCCCGCTGGCGGGAGATCGCCGGGGAACAGCTTTACAAATTCTGCCGGCCCGAACGGCTCAGCGGCGGCAAGGATGGCCGGGTGCTGACCCTGCGCGTGCTGCCTCAGGCGGCCCCGATGGTACAGCACCAGTCCGAAACCATCCGCCAGCGCGTCTCGGTCGCGGCGGGCGGGGATGTCGTCTCCATCAAGCTGGTTCAGGGACCGCTGACCACAAGCGAAGCCCCGCAAAAGCCGCGCCGCGTGATCCGTCCGCTCACGCCGAAAGAGCGCGCCGAGCTGGAAGCAAGCACGGCGGGCATTCAGGACAAGCGGCTGCGAGAGGCAATTGTTGCGCTCGGCGCGGCCATGCTAACCGCAGAAGACACCGACAAAGCACCGGAGAAATCATGACGGGACTGATCCGACGCATCGCCATCGCCGCGCTCGCCTGCGCCGCCATGTCCGCCCCCGCCATTGCAGAAGACAACTGGAGCGAGTGGGCGCCGGAGAATGAACTCGGCTGGGTCGAAGGCTCTGCCGATGCGCCAGTCACCGTGATTGAATATTTCTCGCCCACCTGCAGCCACTGCAAGGAATTCGCTGAGGAAGTCCTCCCGGTGATTGAGGAGGCGTACATTTCAACCGGCAAGGTGCGATTCGTGATGCGCGAATGGGTCCGCAATTCGGTCGACATGACCATCCTGACCCAGGCCCGCTGCCTGCCGGATGAAGACGGGCTCGCCTATCTGAAGGACATCTTTGCGCGCCAGGACGAGATCTTCGTCGCCGCCCAGATCGGCACACTGCCCGGCACACTGATCAGCGCCAGCACCCCCTATGGCGTCGCGGACCGCGAGGCTTTCGATGCCTGCTACAAGAATATGGATACGCGCTTCGACATGATCGAAGTCGAAAAGTCGGCCGAGCACTATGACATCCACGCCTCGCCGACCTTTATCGTCGACGGCGTCAGCCATGCGGCCACCCTTACAATGATGACGCCGGAAGGCTTCTCCGCCTTCCTCGATGAGGAACTGGCCAAAGCCACCCCGCCAACCAACTGAATGCGCGCCAAAAGTTAACAGCAGCCCCCGCTTCCGTTAACCAGTTGGCAACCCAATCGACTCAATTCTTAACGCGAAAGCCATGACCATGACCCTTCTCTCGAGACGCTCCGCCCTGGCCGCCGTTTCGGCGCTGATGCTTGCTGCCTGTGGCGGCAGCGATAACGGCTCCACAACCGGCGTTGCCGCGATCACCAAGGGCGATCATGTGAAGGGATCGGAGAACGCCCCGGTCACGATCATCGAATACGCCTCGCCGACCTGCCCGGCCTGCCGCTATTTCCATGACGACATCCTTCCGGAACTGACCGAGAAATATGTGAACACCGGCAAGGTGAAATTCGTCTTCCGCGAATACCCGATCCACGAGCCGGACGTGCCTGCCTATGTGCTGGCGATGTGCGCCGGAGAGGACAAGTTCTTCGACGTTCTGGATGATCTGTTCGCGAACCAGGTCGGCGTTGTGACCGCTGCCCAGAACGGTACGCTGAAAGGCGCGCTCCAGACGATCGGCAAGCGCCATGGCATCGAGACCACGGCCCAGTTCGACGCCTGTATGGAAAACCGCGAATACCGCACGGCGCTCGCCGACAAATACCAGGTCGCCACCGAGAAGTGGGGCGTCGACTCGACCCCGACCTTCATCGTGAACGGCGAGAAGCATTTGTTCCAGGGCGAGACCAGCTCGGCAGACGCGTTCTCGAAATATATCGACCGCCTGCTCGGCGAAACGGCCCCGGCTGAAACCGAAGCTGCCGCTCCGGCGGAAGATGCGGCCCCGCAGCCGACCGCGGCCGGTGACGATGCCGGTGTGCCGGAAACAACCGACCAACCATAAGACAAGGGAGCCGGAATGCAGATCACTGAACTCCGCATTGCCGGCTTCAAGTCGTTCGTCGACCCGCAGGACTTACCCGTCGAACCCGGCCTGACCGGGATCGTCGGGCCGAATGGCTGCGGCAAGTCGAACCTCCTCGAAGCGCTGCGCTGGGCCATGGGCGCCAGTTCCGCCCGTGCCATGCGTGGCGGGGAGATGGATGACCTGATCTTCTCCGGTTCTGCCGGACGTCCGGCGCGGGAGACCGCAGAGGTCTCGCTGATCCTCGACAATTCGAAGCGCACCGCGCCGCCGGAGTTCAATGGCTCCGACACGCTGGAAATCGTGCGCCGCATCCGCCGCGGTGCGGGCACATCCTACAAGCTGAACGGACGCACCGTTCGCGGGAAGGACATCACCCTCCTGTTCGCAGATGCCTCGACGGGCGCGAACTCTCCGGCGCTGGTGCGTCAGGGGCAGATCTCTGAACTGATCGGATCGAAGCCGCAGAACCGCCGCCGCATCCTTGAGGAAGCCGCGGGCATTGCAGGCCTCAACACCCGCCGCCACGAAGCGGAGCTGAAGCTGAATGCGGCAGAGGCAAACCTCGAACGCCTGTCCGAAGTGTCCGCCGAGGTGGAGCGCCAGCTGGCAAGCCTGAAACGCCAAGCTGCCAAGGCCCGACGCTACAAGAAACTCTCCGAAGAGATTTTCGCGCTCGACGCGCTGGTTGCCCATCTGCGCTGGCACGAGGCAAAGCTCGCGTGCGAAACGGCACGGGCAAAACTGGAAGAGACCAAACGCCAGGTCGAGGATGCCTCCCGTCAGGACGCCACCTGCGAAGCGGCCCGCATCGAAGCTGCCGAGGGTCTTGCCCCACTGCGCGAAGCTGAAAGCATCGTGTCAGCGAAACTTGGCCAGGCCCGCATCGCGCTGGCGAAACTGGAAACCGAATGCAAGTCCGCCTCAGACGCCCATGCCCGCCTCGAGGCGGAAGCGACGCGCCTGATGGAAGACATTGAGCGCGAACAGACGGCAAAGACTGAAGCTGAAGACGCGCTGGCGCATGCAAAGTTCGAGCTCTCCGCGCTGCCGGTCGAAGACGACGCCGCCAATGCCGAGACCGAAGCACAGACCCGCGCTGCGCTGGAAGCGGCCCGCGCCGAACTGGTCAAAGCCGAACAGGCCGCTGACGATGCTCAGGCGCGCCTGTCCGAGGCCCGCGCCCGCCGTCAGGCCTCGGAAGATCAAGCGGCTGCCCAGACCCGTCGCAAGGCCCAGCTGATGTCAGAAGTCGAACGCCTCCGCGCCGACATGGCCGCGCTGGAAGATGCCGTCACGCTCGTCAGTAAGCTGAAGGCTGCAAAGGCCGCAGAGGAAGAGGCCGAAGCCGCGCTACAGGCAGCGGAACGCGCCGTAGAAGAGGCTGAGCAGCGTCTGGCCGCCGCGCGCGATATGGAAACAGCTGCGCAGCCGCCACGCGACGAAGCGACAAGCGCCGTCCGCGAGCTGGAAGCGGAAATCGGCGGACTGCGGAAACTGCTGCGCAAAGCCGAAGGCCCTAGCGCCCCACCGGTTGTCGAGCGTATCCGGACACGCGACGGATTTGAAAAAGCCGTTGCAGCGGCCCTCGGGGACGACATCGAAGCCTCGACGGACAAGGCCGCTGCGATGTATTGGGGCGGCGCCGATGCTGTTGCCCAGACGCTGCCTGATGGCGCAACGCCGCTCTCTCAGTATACAGACGCACCGGGTGAACTTGCTGCCCGCCTGTCGCAGTGCGGCCTGGTCGATGCGGCGGACGGCCCGCGCCTGGCAACCCTGCTGAAGCCAGGCCAGCGTCTGGTTTCCTCCGAAGGCCATCTCTGGCGCTGGGACGGATTTGCCCGCACACCCGATGCGCCGGTCAGCGCGGCAGCACGCCTGGAACAACAGGCCCGCCTCGAAGCGGCCCTTGCCGAACTCGGCCCGCTGCAGGAAACGCTGGAAGCGCGCGAAGCGGACTTCGCCTCGGCTCGTGAGGCCCGGGTCGCTACCGAAGAAGCGCTGCGCAACTGCCGCTACGAGGTCGCCCCGGCCCAGCGCGCCCTGAACATTGCTCGCAGCACGGTCGCCGAAGCGGCGCAGGCCTCCGAACGCGCCGCGATGAAACGCGACACAGCCGGCGAAGCGCTGTCCCGCGCCGAGTCGGAACTCTCCATCGTCAATGAAAACCTCGCCCTGATCGCCCCATCCGACAGCCGCGAGCAGGAAAGCCAGCTGGAGGCCCGCCTCGCCGAAGCACGCGCAGCCGTGGCCGAAGCCCGCTCTGCCGAGATCGAAGCCCGCGGCCGTCTCACAGACATCACGCGCGGCCGGGAACAGGCCGCCGCCCGCCGTCAGGGCCTGGAACGGGATGTGCAGACCTGGACCAGCCGCATCACTGCGGCCTCCGAACGGGTCGGCCGCCTGCTGGAACGCCGCTCTGCCGCTGCTGCTGAAGCACTGGCAGCAAAGGTCCGCCCGGAGCAACTCGCCGCCGAGATCGAGACGCTCTCCGCTGAAGTGGCCGGTCTGGAGACCGAGCGTCAGAAATCCGCTGACCGGCTCGCCGAAAAGGAAGCCGCGATCCGCGAGGCAGAGTTTGCTGCCCGCCGCGCCTCCGCCGCCGCTTCTGAAGCGCGCGAATCCCTCGCCGGCTGGAAAGTGAAGCTCGAAACGGCCGAAAGCCGCCTCGAAGAATCGGTCGAAATCGCCCGCAACAATTTCCAGCGCACGCCGGAAGGCCTGCTGGCGATTGCCGAGGCCGGCCTCGATGAAGAGGACATGGGCGAGTTCACGCCCCGCGACATTGAACGCCGCGTCGAAGACCTGCGCCGCACCCGTGACCAGCTGGGCGGCGTAAACATGGACGCCGAGGAAGAAGCCGCGGAGCTGGAAGAGCGCCTCGGCGCACAGATCACCGAAAAGGAAGACCTGACCAAGGCCATCGCCAAGCTGCGCCAGGGCGTCGAAGCCCTGAACGAAGAAGGCCGCGACCGGCTCGTGAAGGCGTTCGAACAGGTCAACGAGCACTTCAAGGCCCTTTTCACGGCGCTGTTCCGCGGCGGCCAGGCCGAGCTTCGCCTCGTCGATGCCGATGATCCGCTGCAGGCCGGCCTCGAAATCTTCGCCCAGCCGCCCGGCAAGAAGCTCGGCACGCTGAACCTGATGTCCGGCGGTGAGCAGGCGCTGACGGCAGCGGCGCTGATCTTTGCCGTCTTCCTGTCCCGCCCGGCCCCGATCTGCGTGCTGGACGAGGTGGATGCCCCGCTGGATGACGCAAACGTCGACCGTTTCTGCAATATGCTCAACGAGATGCGCCAGCGTACCGACACGCGGTTCGTGGTCATCACGCACAATCCGGTCACGATGAGCCGGATGGACCGGCTTTTCGGGGTTACGATGCGCGAACAGGGCGTTTCAAAGCTGGTTTCCGTGGACCTTCAGGCCGCCGAAGAGCTTGTTGCGGCGGAGTAGCGCACACATCCGCAACACAAACTTAATAAAATCAGGGATGTAGCGTTCTGCATATCCGGTTGACTTGCACAGCCTGCCTACATAGTTTGCGCCGAAATCCGGGGGGAAGCCCCGTCGTCAAGGATTCGCGGCTGCGGAGCATCTGAAATCATGTCCAGCGAGGGACCGAACGACCTCGGCGAACGCATCGCCAAGGCAAAGGCGGCCCGCGATGAGCGTGAGGCTAGAAAGCGGCGCGATGAGCAGGCAGACGGTGTCAGTCTCTCGGCAGGGGGCTATGCCCTGCGATACGGCGCCGAATTCGTCGCCAATGTCTTTGTCGGAGGCTTTTTCGGCTTCTGGATCGACGAATTCGCAGGAACAAAGCCCTGGGGATTGCTGATCGGCGGAACTCTCGGGTTCGCTTCAGGAATCCGCTCCATAATGCGCGCCTACCGGGAGCTGAATGCCCGGGCGCTGGAATTAGCTGAGGGGCAAGCCGCCCCGAAAAAAGAAGACGGGACCAAGGACGAATGACCTTCCTGATGCCGAGCGCCGCGATCGATCCGATTCACCAGTTCCAGGTCAGCAAATGGCTTGAGCTGAATATCGGTGGTGTTGACCTGTCCTTCACCAACGCTTCCGGCTTCATGCTGCTGGGCGTTGTGCTGACCATTGCCTTCTTTGGCGTGGCCGCTTCGAAAGGCCTGCTCGTACCATCCCGCCTGCAGTCGATGGCCGAGATCGGTTACGGCTTCGTGGCCGACATGGTGCGCGGCGCAGCCGGTGAAGAAGGCCTGAAATTCTTCCCGTTCGTCTTCACGCTCTTCTTCTTCATCTTCTTCGCGAACATGATCGGCATGGTGCCATACGCCTTCACCACGACGAGCCACATCATCGTGACTGGCGCCCTTGCTCTGCTCGTGATTTCGATCGTGATCGGCTACGGCTTCTACAAGAACGGCCTGAAGTTCCTGAAACTGTTTGCACCTTCGGGCGCTCCCTGGCCGATCTACATCATTCTGATCCCGATCGAGATCATTTCATTCGTCGCCCGTCCGCTGACCCTTTCGCTGCGTCTGTTCGCCAACATGCTGGCTGGTCACATCATGCTGAAGCTCTTCGCAGGTTTCGCGGTGGTCGGCCTGACGGCAGGCGGCATCGGCTATCTCGTTGCGCCGCTCGCTTTCGGCATGGGCGTCGCACTGAACGCACTGGAACTCCTGGTCGCCGGCCTTCAGGCTTACGTCTTCGCGATCCTGACCTGCGTCTACATCAACGACGCGCTGCACCCGTCACACTAGGACCCTGTTCGCCGGTGCGGCGTCTCAGCCGCACCAAAACCGCTTGACGCCTCCCACCGAACACGCTTCACGGGCGGCAAACTTTAGAAACCTTAAGCATTCCAACAAGGAGACACCCAATGGAAGGCGATATCACCCTCGGCCTCAAATATGTCGGCGCTGGCCTCGCAACGCTCGGCATGATCGGTGCTGCAATCGGTGTGGGCAACATCTTCGGCTCGTTCCTCGACGCCGCGATGCGCAACCCGTCCGCTGCTCCGCAGCAGACCGGCAACCTCTTCATCGGTATGGCCCTCTCCGAGGCTCTCGGCATTCTGTCGTTCCTCGTCGCCATCCTGATCCTGTTCGTCGTCTAATCTAGACTGACGCACATTCTGAACGGGCCGGCGGCATTCATGCCGGCCGGCCCGATCCTGTCGTATTCCGACGCAGAGGTAACCTGATGCTGATCGCATTGCTTGCTGAAGGCGCTGCCCACGGGCACACGCCGGACGACGCACCGCCGGCCTTCCCGCCGTTCGAGACCTGGCACATGCCGGGCCAGCTGTTCTGGCTCGTCATCCTGTTCACGACGCTGTACCTGGCAATGTCGCGCTGGATCCTGCCGAAACTGTCTGACACGCTGGAAAAGCGTTCTGACCGGATCGCTTCGGATCTCGATCAGGCGGCCCGCCTGAACGATCAGGCCACCGAAGCCCAACAGGCCCTCGAACTGCGTGTCGCGCAGGCTCGTAACAAGGCCCGCGAAACCTCGGAAAAAGCCAGCGAGAAGATGGAGGCCGAAATGGCCGCCGAAACCGCTCGCGTCGATGCCGAGATCGCCAAGAAACTCGAAGCTGCCGATGCCCGTATCGCAACGCTTCGGTCCAATGCCATGACGAATGTCGAGCAGATCGCCATCGATACGGCTGAGGCCATGACCGCCCGGTTCGGTCTGAAAGCCTCTGCCGGCGATCTGAAGTCTGCCGTCTCGGCCGCGATGGAGAAGAAGTAAGACCATGAAACGCATTGTCCTCTTCTCCGCCATTGCTGCTTCGGCCCTGCCAGCCTTTGCCGCTGAAACCGAACATGGCGCCGCTGGCGGCCATGGCGGTGGCGGCTTCCTGGGCGGCCTGGCTTATGCCGCGACCGACCCTGTCACCTTCACCGCCTTCCTGGCCCTGTGTGGCTTCATTGCCATTGCCTGGCGCATGGGTGCCTTCAAGACGGTTCTGGGCGGCCTTGATGCCCGCGCAGACGCCATCCGCAAGGAACTGGAAGAAGCGGCCAGCCTGCGCGAACAGGCGGCTGATGCCCTCGCCGCAGCTGAGCGCAAGGCCCAGGATGCCGACAAGGAAGCCGAGGCCATGATCGAACAGGCCAAAGCCGACGCCAAGCGCATCATGGAAGAGACCCGCAAGGACATCGCCGAGCGCCTCGCCCGCCGTGAAGCCCTTGCAGAAGCCCGCATTGCGCGCGCTGAAGCAGAAGCGACTGAAGAAGTCCGCCGCGCCGCTGCGGATGCTGCGACCGAGGCGGCCCGCCGCCTGCTCGCTGGTGACACGGCTGTCGACCAGTTCGAGAAAGCCGCGCGTGAAATCGAGAAGGCCCTGACCAACTAAGGTCCCTTCCGGCAAACGATACAGAAAGCCCCGCGAAGCCTGCTTCGCGGGGCTTTTGTTTGGTGTCTCCTCAATTCCTCCCCTGCGAAACGGGGGAGGATGAAAAGATAGGCCGGTGTCAGCTCAGCTGCAGCTTCACGAGACGGGCATAGGCGCCGTCGGCAGCAAGCAGGTCTTCGTGATTGCCCTGCTCCACCACACGGCCATCCTCGACCACCAGGATGCGGTCAGCGGCGCGGACGGTGGACAGGCGGTGGGCAATGATCAGGACGGTCCGGCCGCGGCTAAAATCGCTGAGTGCCTGCTGCACACGGGCCTCGCTCTCGGCATCGAGGGCGGAGGTGGCTTCATCGAGCAGCAGGATCGGCGCACCCCGCAGGATCGCCCGGGCAAGCGCGATGCGCTGGCGCTGGCCGCCGGAGAGGTTCCGGCCCATCTCGCCGGCAGGCGACTGATAGCCCTGCGGCAGGGCCATGATGAACTCATGCGCAAAGGCTGCGCGGGCAGCCACTTCGATCTCTGCCTTGGTGGCGCCGAGCCGGCCGAGCGCGATGTTGGCTTGCACCGTATCGTCGAACAGGGCGGAATCCTGTGCCACGAGGCCCATATTTGCGCGCAGGCTTTCGCCCGTCATGTCGCGGATGTCCTGATTGTCCACACGGATCGCGCCGCTTTCCGGATCGTAGAGACGCAGGAGCAGGTTGAAGATGGTGGACTTGCCGGCACCGGAGGGGCCGACAATGGCGACCGTTTCGCCCGGCGCCGCCTTGAAGCTCAATCCCTTCAGGGCCGGCGTACCGTCCGGATAGGAGAAGATGACATCGTCGAAGGAGACATCGCCCGACACCTTGCCGAAGCGCCCTGCTCCCGGCTTGTCAGCCATGACCGGTTTTGCCTCGATGATCTCGAACACGCGATCAGCTGCCGCGCCGCCTTCCTGCGCGACCGAATTCAGCGTGCCAAGCGCCCGGATCTCAGGAGAGGCCACGCCGAGGGCGGCAATAAAGGCCAGCAGGTCGCCAAGCGACATCTGCCCCTGGGAAATGCGCCAGGCTGCAAAGCCCAGAATACCTGCCAGCGCAACGCCGCCCGCGATCTCGAGGATCGGATCGACAGCGGCCCGGTCTGCCAGCACTTTCAGGAACAGGCGCGAGCGTTCGGCGAAGCCGCCGCGGGCACGGCCCTTCTGATAGGATTCGAGACCATAGGCCTTGATCACCCGCGCGGACTGAAACCCTTCGGACAGGAGAGAGGTCATCTCGCCGACCTGTTTCTGCGCCTTGCGGGAGCGCTTGCGCACCCGGTTGCCGAGGCTGATGACCGGCGCAAAAGCGATCGGATAGGCAACGAGGATGAGCAGGGTCAGCTGCCAGTCGATCCAGGCCATCACACCGAGACAGCCAATCGTCGTGGCCGTGCTCTTGGTGAAATTGTTGGCAAAGCGCAGGGCCGCGTCGCGGATCGCGTTCACGTCATTGATGAAGCGCGAAACGAAGCCGCCGGAGGCATCTGCCGACAGGCGCGCGAAATCGCCATCGACCAGCGCTTCGAACTCATGCGTCTGCATGGTGACGAGACCGCGCTGGACGCCGGTATTGTTCAGCAGCGTCATCAGATACATCGTCAGCGAGCGCGCCGCCGCGAGGCCGACAATGGCCGCGCCGATATGCAGGATCCAGCTGGAATCGGCATTTCCGGTTTCACCGAAACTGGCCTCCAGCCGGTCGCCCATCAGCTTGAGCACATAGGTATAGGCCATGGCACATACAGATGTGCCCAGCGCCATCAGCGTGCCGCCGACGAACCAGCCGAGGTGCGGCCGGAAATAGGCCGCGAACAATCTCCGCAGGCTCCCCCGCTGCGCCTTCGGGTGTTCCGGATCAGACGTGATGGTGATCCCCTGTCAGCGGATCCAGCAGCTTGTGGGCATGCAGGATGAAATAGCGCATTTCGGCGTGGTCCACCGTGCGCTGCGCCGCCGATTTCCAGGCGTCGTAGGCGTCTTTGTAGTTCGGGAAGGCGCCGATGAAATCGATCTTGGACAGGTCTTCGAATTCGACTCCGGTTACGTCCTTCAGCTCACCGCCAAATACGATGTGCAACAGCTGCTGCTGGCTTTTCGGGGCGTCGCCCATATTCTTTTGCTCCGTGGTTGTGGCGGTGCAGGCCGCCCTTTCCTGTGGGTCAGGTATACCCACAAATTCTGTCCTGCGCACTAACAGAGGGTGAAGCCGGGCGCCAGCCGCGATGACACTGCGTTGTGCCGGGACTTCCTGATTGAACACAAGGGGTTCACCCTTGTGGGTGGTGACCACGCCGCCTGCCTGTTCGACGAGCACTGTCCCTGCGGCAAGGTCCCAGTCGGACTTGCCCGCCAGCGTCACCGTTGCGTCCCATTCCCCGGTCGCGACGAGGGCCATGCGCAGAAGGGTCGAGTTCGGCTTCGGACGGGCGATAACGACCTCCGGCCAGGGTTCCGGCCAGGCCGGGTGATCGATCATGCCTTCATTGGTGATCAGCCGGCAGCCAGACTCTGCCACACAGGCCGACACGCGGATCGCCTGCCCGTTCAGGAAGGCCCCGCCTTCATGCCAGGCTTCGTAGAAGCGGTCCTGCCGCGGCGCGTAGAGTACGCCGGCCACGGCGCGGCCTTCCTCGATCACGGCGAGCGCGACGCACCAGTTCGGATCGTCGCGCATATAGGCACGCGTGCCGTCGATGGGATCGACGACCCAGCAACGCTGCTTCCGGCGCGCATCGAGACTGTCGGTGGTCTCTTCGGAGAGCCAGCCATATTCAGGGCGGGCGCGCTGAAGGTGCGCGGCGCACAGCCGGTTCACTTCGATGTCCGCTTCAGTAACAGGACTGCCGCCCTGCTTGTGCCAGACGCGGTTCTTGTGGCTGCGGACCTGATAGGAGACTGCCAGCTCGCCGGCCTCACGGGCAAGCGCCCGCATCGTGTCCATGTCTTCGAGGAGCGTTCGCTCAGCTGCCCGCAAGACTCATTCCTTCCACCAGAATACTGGGCGCATCGCGCGTCCCTCGGAATTCGAGGTTCGACGCCGGGACGAGCCGCGAGAACATTGACGGCAGGTCGCCTGCGATCGTCACTTCCGACACCGGATAGGCGATCTCGCCGCCCTCGAACCAGAAACCGGCCACGCCGACCGAATAGTCACCCGTGTTCGGATTGATCGACGGGCCGAACATGTCGGTTACCAGCAAGCCTTCGCCGACGCCGGCCATCAGCTCTTCCGGCGTCTTCTCTCCGGCGCGCAGATAGATATTCGATGTGGTCACGCCCGGCGGATCGCCGAAGCCGAGCGAGGAGAAGCCATTCGGCTCCAGCCCCAGCTGTTTGGCCGATGGCGTGTTCAGCAGCCAGGTCGTCAGGCGGCCATCCTCGATCAGGTGCGTTTCGCGCACCGGCAAGCCTTCGCCATCATGGCTGCGCGATCCCATGCCCAGTTCGCGGAACGGGTCATCGGTGATGTAGACGCCCTTGGCGAACACCTGCTCGCCCATCCGGTCTTTCAGATAGGATACGCCGCGCGCAATGGACGGCCCGGAAATCGCGCCCAGCAGCGCACCTACCAGGCTGGCGGACACGCGCCGGTCGTAAATGACAGCGGCCTTGCGCGTGCCGAGCTTGCGGGCGCCAAGGCGGGCGATGGTCCGATCCCCTGCCGTTTTGCCAATGTCTTCCGGAAGCGGCATGTCCTTCGAGAAACGGACGGACCAGGAATCATAGTCCCGCTCCATCTTGCCGTCTTTCTCCGCAACGGCGGACAGGCCGAGGCTGGTGGACGACCCGGTCTTGCAGGCGGAGAAGCCATTCGACGCAGCGACCCAGCGTTTTGAGCGGTTCCAGGAGGCGCCGCACCCGGCCACTGTCTTGATGCCCGGAATGGCCAGCGCAGCGGCTTCAGCCGCCAGCGCGCGCTCTTCCAGTGTCTCGGCCTGCATTTCCGGCTCACCCGACAGATCCATGTCCAGATCGCCCGTGGCGAGCATCGAAGCCTCCGGCAGGCCGCAATACTTGTCTTCCGGCACCGCCTTCGCCATCGCAACGCAGCGTTCGGCCAGCATCTTCAGCCCGTCCGGCGACAGATCCGCGCTGGAAACGTGCGCCTGTCGCTTGCCGTAGAAACAGCGCAGCGCGACGGACACGCTTTCCTCGCGCTCGATGCTTTCCAGCTTGCCGTCGCGCACCGCGACGCCGACGCCGTCGGCTTCGCCGATCCGGGCGTCTGCTGCGTCCGCGCCGGCTTTGCGGCACTGTTCGATAAGTCCGGCGAGGAGGTCTGCCGGTGGAATTCTGAAATCAGCCATGCGCGCTAGATGGCCTGCGGGCCCTGCAGGCGCAATCCCCTCTGTCAGATATGGCCGCGTCAGAAACTGCCCTGCCAGACCAGCAAGCCAGCGATAACCAGCATGGGCACCCAGGTCAGCAGCATGCCCAATGCCCGCGGCCCCATCTTCGAAGCTGACAGGCCAAAGGCGTGCAACAGGCGGCCGAGCGTGAAGCTGGCGCCCAGCGCATGGACCAGAATGGCAGACGTACCCATCGCCGCTGTCATGAACAGGCCCACCATGAAGGCCGGCACGTATTCGCTGGCATTGCCATGCGTGCGGATACGCCGGGAAAGGTCGTCATCTCCGCCATCGCCAAGCGAAACCTGCGCCGAGCGCCGCCGCCCGACGACCCGCACCGCCAGCAACACCAGAAGTGCGAGGTTCAGGCCAACATAAAGCGCGGCCACTTGTGTCGAATTCATCCCGGTCCCTTTCCAGTCAAAAGGCCAAATAAAAGACCGCCAGCGTTGCCGCCGGCGGCCCAATTACCCCCGCAAAGACGGATCAGTCGTCCCGGCGCGCATCCGGCAGCCGGTCGTTGATGTCGTCCCGGATGTCGAGCAGCGTCACGATCAGGCCGCAGATCAGGCTGGCCGCGATCCAGCCGCCCACGGTGAACACCGCGAAATCGGCCACCTGGGCCAGCGTGCCCGTCAGGCCAATGAGTTCGCCCGTGAATTCGCCCTTGTTGTAGATGCCCAGTGCGATTCCCGACACGATGACGGCGATATAGGCCACATAAATCATCGTGCGGAAGCTGTTGATAATAAAGAACTTCATGGTCTTCCCCTTTCTGGAGCAAGTCGGAATCTAAGGGGATTAACCCTGTTCGTCACGTAAATACTCGTCAGAAACGAACCTGTCCCCCGTCAGCTGGTGCAGATTTGCACTATCCTGCGCGCTCAGTCGCCCTCCGTGGCCGACAATTCGCACTTTTCCATCTCCTGCTCGGCCTCGAAAAACTGCATCTTCTCCTCGTCGGAGAGGCTCAGAATATAGTCGCCGACCGGCCGTTTCTCACGGGCGATGGCGACGGCGGAGCGTTTGAACAGGTCTGCGCTGAGCTTCGCTTCCATCGCATCGACGATACAGCTGCAGGTTTCCGGAACCTCGCCTTCCGTAATGCAGGTCCGCACGAGCTGGTCGTGGCCGTCCTTCATGCCGCCGCATCCCGCCAGCAGGCCCGCCCCGGCCGTTGCCAGGGCCCAGCCTGCAAGAGTCATTGCACGCATCGGCGTCTCCCTCACCGTACAGATTGCGGAGCGAAGCATGAATCCCGCATTTGGGGAAGCGGCCTCGCGTGCGCGCCTATTCGCGCTGAAGGATCTTGTCGACCTGGATGCCCTTGCCGAACTCGCGCAGGAAATCCTCTTTGACCTGCATCCGGTCATAGTCTTCGGCGATCCAGTCGAGGAAGGGCTTCCACTCCTCCTCCGGCAGGCCGGCATTGAAGTCGGCATAGGCCTGGAAGAAGGCGTCCAGCATGCCCGTCTTGCCGTGTTTGACGTGCAGATATTTCAGGGAAAGCTGCTCAGTCGCCTGATGGAACGGCACTTTTTCCTTCAGCAGCATATACAGTACAGACATCAGCCCGGCCCGATCCGCGCCGGATTTGCAATGCATCAGCGCCGGATATTCGATCGTCTCGAACAGGTCGCGCGCCGCAAAGATTGCTTCGCGTGTCGGCGTGTCGCGGGAGAAGACCTGGAAGTCGATCAGCGTAATGCCAGCCTGTTCGCAGGCTTCCTTTTCAAGCAGGTAATAGCCCTTGGTGCTTTCGCCACGCAGGTTGAGGATCGTCCGCAGACCCAGTTCCCGGGCGTATTTCATGACCTTGGCCGGAGACGGCTGGTTCGACCGGTACATGTCCGGCGAGATCTGGTGGAGGTTCTGGTAGATCGCGCGCAGGAAACCATGGTCCTGCCACACCATTTCGCGCCGCGCCCGCGCCCGGCCCTCGCGGGTCGAGAGATCGGCGGCGATGTGCTTGCGCTTCTTGCGCTTTGCTTTGGGAGTCAGTTTCACCATGGACCCTCGCGCTTAGCCTTCCCCCCTGTTTCCATCAAGCGCCGGTTCGCAGGGAAATCTAAACCGGGCGGTAAGGTTCTTTTACGATCATGTCATGAATTGCTGGCCCACCGGGAACCTGAGCCATGCCTGCCAAAATGCCATTTCGCACCTTCCTTGCGGCAATCCTGGCCGCCGGGAGCGCTGCGTTCATGGCGGAGGCACAAGGCAGGATCGGGCTTCAGCCCGCCAGCGTGGAACTGGAACTCGATCCCGGCCAGCCCACACGCCAGGTCGTCACCATCGCGAACCTCGATCCCGCGCATCCCGTTTCCGTTTCCCTGGCGCTCGCCGACTGGGCCTATGACGCCGAGGGCGCGCCGGTTTTCACCCCCGCCGGAGAAAGCGACGCCTCCGCCGCCGGCTGGGCCCGTTATGGCGCGCCAACCCTGTCACTCGCGCCTGGCCAGTCGAAACAGGTGGCGGTCAACCTCTCCACGCCAGAACAGCTGGCCCGGACCGGTGACCACCGCGTCGCCCTCCTCGTCTCCTCCGTTCTGAAAGATGAGACTGGCCAGTGGGAGAAACACCAGATCGCGTCACTCTTCAGCCTGACGGCTGGCCAGGCCGCTTCCCGCCCGAGAATTACCGGCAGCCGGCTGACGGTCACCGCCGACGGCGAGCCGGCCATCGAACTGGACCTGACCAATACCGGCAACGCCCATGCCCGCCTGGATGGCGTTATCGAGATCCGCAGCGGCGCAGAAACTGTTCTGACGCAGACACTCCGCGGTGTGATCGTGCCCGATGGGGGGGCGCGTAGCCTGCTGATCCCGCTGGACCAGCCGCTTCCCGGAAGCCCGGAAATCGAAATCCGCCTGACCAACCGGTTCGCCCCGCAGACAACCCGCGGCGAGAAGGCGCTTCCGGCTCACAAGGTGAAGACCGAAGCCGGCACCGAAGTGGCCGTCCTCACCCTCCCGGTCGGTGGGCAGAACTAACCACCTCTAAAAAAAATCACATCGCCTGCATCCATTCAGGCCCTTCACTGCATCTGACAGTCAAACAGCGGCAATTCCGCCGCACGAGTTTGCAAGAAGGAGCCAGAGATGGCCGAAGAGATCTTTGTCCCCGCCATATTGTTCGGGTCTATCGTCGGGATTGTGTGGCTGGTCAGCTATTTCAATTCCCGCAAGCGCAACACGATCCATGAGACGCTGCGCCATGCCATCGACAAGGGACAGGTCCTGTCCGACGACATGATGGTCCGCCTGTCGCTGGCCAATGACCCGGTGCGGGCCGACCTGCGCCGCGGCGTGCTGTTCATTGCGGCCGGTCTTGCCTTTGCCTTCCTTGGTACGATGGTGGGCATGGAAGACGGTGAAGCGATCCGTCCGATGCTGGGCGTTGCCGCCTTCCCGGTTTTCCTGGGTGTTGCATATCTGGGCCTGTGGGTGTCGGGTCGTAATGAACGGAAGGCCTGACCTCTTTCTGGTCACGGACGAAGGACGGGACATGCGCACGGATCCGGACCTGGCTGCAGATGCAGTACGCGGCAACGAGGCGGCTTTCGCTGAACTCGTCCGCCGCCACCAGGCCCGCGTGCGCGGCATGGCCCGGCGCCTGACCGGATCGGCGAGTTCGGGTGACGATATTGCCCAGGCCACCTTCCTGACGGCCTGGCAGAAAATCGCCACCTATGCCGGCGGCACGTTCAGCGCCTGGATCTGCGCCATCTGCTGGCGGGAGTTCCTGCAGGTGCGCCGCAAAACCCGGCCGGAGATCGAGTTTGACGAAACCGCCGAGATCATCCCTTTCGGCGCTCAGGGGTCCCGCCCAAGTGACCAGCAGGACGACCGGATGGATCTCAGCCGGGCGCTGGAGAAACTGACAGAGGCCCAGCGCGTGTGCGTCGTCATGTGCGTCGCCGCCGGCCTCACCCACCGCGAAGCGGCCGAAGCCACCGGTTGGCCGCTTGGCACCGTAAAATCCCATGTGTTGCGAGGCGTCGAAGCCCTCCGCAAACACCTTGCGAAGCCCGAAGTGGCGTGATGGAGTAGAAGCATGCGCGAAGAAGACACCTTCCAGGACCTATCCAGCCTGTTCGCCGCCGAAGACCGAGAGCTTGAGGCCAAGCCCTTCGTGGACGAGGTGATGGGCAAGGTACGCCGCCGCGCCCTCATCCGCCGGGGCGTTCTGCTGGCCGTGGGCGGCATTGGCGCCGTGGTCGCCGCGCTCCAGCTGCCAGGCCTGCTCGGCGAATGGGTGACGCTGGACAGCACCGTGACCAACACGATCTCCTCGGCCCAGCAGCAGGCTGGTCTTCTGGCCAATGCCGATCCGCTCTGGCTGGGCATCGTCGCGGTCGTCGGCCTGTGCGTCGCCGCCGTGACCACGCTGGAACGGACATAGGAACCGGCTGGCCGGTGAGCGAAGGAAACGCATGATACGCCTCCGCCCGATGCTGGCCGGCGAGTTCGCCGACTATCTCGCCTATTTCATCCCCGACTATGCCGCGGAGATTTCCGCGAATTATGGTCAGGATATGGACAGCGCGCTGGCGACCGCACAACAGGATGTCGAGAGCAGTTTTCCGCAAGGCGTCGATACGCCGGGTCAGGACATTTTCTGCATCGTCGGCGATGATGATACCGCGCCCCTCGGCTATCTCTGGTGCAAACCGGACGCGGACGGCCCGTGCATATTCATCAGCGACTTCTGCATTCTCCCAGCCCATCGCGGAAAGGGCCACGCCAAGGCTGCGCTCTCTGCCCTGGAAGACATCTATGCCGGGATGGGACACAGCGAAGTCCGGCTGCGGGTCGCCGCTGACAATGACATCGCCCAGCGACTGTATCTGAGCGCAGGCTTCGCTCCAACCGGCATCAATATGCGCAAGCCCTTTGGCCGTCCGGCAAAGTCGCGGAGCTGAACGAAGCCCGCGCTCGTACTTCGACTTCGCTCAGCATGAGCGCTTCGAATAACGGACTCATCCTAAGCGAAGTCGAAGGATACCCCCGGGACCAACGCCCAACTGGACCCAGAATATTTGCTTTGCAGATTCCGGGATGATGCCGAGGAAGGCCCAGCACCTTTGCCCGGACACGCTGTCGCGCTCCGGCAAGAATTCCAAAATTCAGGAGAAGCTCAGCCCGTGTCGTTCCACGCGACGGCGAGCACATCATTCAGGCGCAAACTGACGGCCCGTCCGTATATTTCGGTCAGGCGGCCGGCGCGAAAGCCGGGGATCACATCGAGGCTGACCGGTGACAGTTCCCCCGCATCGCGCCAGCGCTGCAGCGTGCGGGCCATACGGCGCGCATAGGGTTCCGGGTCTGCAAGGATGGCGTTCAGCGCGATGACCTTGTCGATCAGGCGCCAGGCGGGCACCTCTTCCGGCTCCGGCTTGCGGGGCACATCCGGCATGGCGGGCATCGGCGTATAAGGCGGCGGCGCAAGCGCCAGACGCCAGGGGCGCGGGCCGGACGCCGCCAGAAAGCTGGCGGTCACGTCTTCCACGCCATCCGGCAACGGCGCAGGCGCAGCACGCTTTCGCGGCTTCACCGGCGGCAGCGTGTTCATCATGCCGGCCGCCAGAAGGAAAATCAGCTGACGGATATAATTGATCAGGAAGGTGAGACGCACACGGCACTGCCGCGCCACACCGCGGGGCAACATGCCGGGCCGCAAATGCAGCCCGCCCCGCACCAGCACATCGGCCAGCACGTCCTGCGCAACATTTACCGCCTCAGAAAAGAAATCGCCTGTCTCATCCATGCAGGAAAGGATCAGGGCTGCGTGGGCCTGTCGGATTCGGATGCTTGGATGCGGCATGGCTGTTGGGTTATAGGTGTGGATAGGGCGATCCCTGTCCCCGGCACACGGTCCCCGATATTGCCTTGCCTCAGGCCAGGAAGGTCTGCGTGCCGCCCATCCAGGTTTCCAGCACCTTGATGTTCTTGATTTCGTCTGCAGGCACAGACGAGGGATCGCCATCCAGAATCACATAGTCCGCAAACTTGCCCGCTTCCAGGCTGCCGATTTCATGATCGGACCCCAGTTGCCAGGCAGCTTCTGACGTCATGGCGCGGATCGCGGCTTCGCGGCTGGCGCACTCTTCGGGCGCAAGGACGAAGTCCGGTTCCTTCCATGACTGTCGGGTTACCGCCATTTCGATCATGTGCAGCGGGTTCGGATCGGTCACGAAGAAGTCCGAATGAATTGTGTAGCCGACGCCCGCACGCTCGCAACTGGCGCAGCGGTCAAGAAGGCGCGATTTGTCGGGTCCGAAAATCCTGTCACGCATGGCAACGCCCCAATAATGCACGTGGCCGATAAGGAAACTCGCCGACACGCCGTGGGCCTTCATGCGTTCGATCTGCTCGTCATGAAGGATCGAGCAGTGTTCAATTCGTATACGCAGGGATTTGACATCGATCCCTTCCGAGGCGACCTGTTCGACCGCGTCGAGTATATTGTCGATGGCCTTGTCACCGTTGCCGTGCACGGCGATCTGCCAGCCCTGAGCGGCTCTCTTGCGCATCAGCGCGGTCAGTTCTTCCGGCGCCATATAGGCAATCCCGGTCGAGTCGACTGTGTAGTAAGGCTCGCGCTGAAGGCCCGTGAATCCCTGATTGGATCCATCGGCGATCAGTTTGTAGCCCGCAATCCGCACAAGGTCGTCGCCCTCCCCTGGGCTGAGCCCCGCTTCGTCCCACGCATCATCGAACACATACATCGGGTAAGCCCGAATGCGCTGAGACAAACGCCCCGTTGCGCCTGCCTGTTTCAGGACCTCCCAGTCCCCCGCGCCGCGTAGAAGTCCGCCAAGCCCAAGTTCTGACACGGTCGTCAGGCCGAGCGAGGCAAATCGCTTGCAGGTTTTCAGGACTGCGTCGGCGGGCGCCGAGCCGGCCCCGCTGGGACGCGCGCCGAGCACTTTTGAGAAGGTCGTCTGGTTCCGCATCTCGCCGGTCAGGTTCCCGTTCGCATCCCGCACAAATTCGCCGCCGGCCGGGTTGGCGACATCCTCCGGAATGCCGGCCGCCTGAAACGCAGCCCGATTGGCATAGGCGATGTGGCCGGACGCATTCAGGACCATGATCGGGCGTATACTGGAAATCCTGTCGAGTGAGGAAAACCCCAGCGGTTCCTCAAATGCCTGCAACATCGGGTAGTAGTTGCGACAGACGATCCACTCGTTTTCCGGACGCTCTGAATCCAGGTGCCGGATGTAGCCCAGGATTTCACCCGTTGTAGAAAAACGTGTGATCCCGACATAGTCCATCGCCTGGTCCATCAGGGCACCGATGAGAATGTGGGTATGTGGATCGATCAGGCCGGGCATGACCGTGCGGCCCTTGAGGTCAATAATATCCGCGTCCTCGCCCGCTGCGGCCCGGACGTCTTCGAGGCTGCCGGTTGCCAGGATGCGATTGCCCTTCACCGCCATGGCTTCGGGTTTGGAAAAGCCGGGATCGACCGTCATGACCGTTCCCCTGGTATAAATCCTGGTGCGGGCTTCCAGTTCAGGACCAATCGGGACTTCAGAAAAGAGGCTGCTTCCGCAAGCGGTGGTCGCAACCGTGCCGGCAAGGGCTGACGCCCCGGCCATGAACTGGCGGCGGCCGATTGGAAGAATCCTTATCTCCGCAGCCGTTGCATCGGCAGGATTGTAGGCAAAGAGATTGCCCAATCCTGCCTGGCAACATGGGCACCCATGTTCTTCATGCGCCATTGTCCCGAACCTCCCTCCGATTTTTCTGCGATTACTTTGGCAGAGTTACGGAGCGAAAGCCATTTCCATTCAGGTCAGGGCCGGGGCTTGCCCCGGGCCACCCGTTTTCAGGGAGAGGCCTTCTTCCAGCCCATGCCTTCCAGCAAGGCTTTCGTCTCATACAGCGGCAGGCCGACAATCGCGGTGTAGCTGCCATTGATGCCGGTGACGAAGGCGCCGGCGGCGCCCTGGATGCCGTAGCCGCCGGCCTTGCCCTTCCAGTCGCCGCTGGCGACATAGTCGGCGATGTCGCGGTCGGTGAGGCGTTTGAACTTCACACGGGCAAGCACGGTGCGGGCGCTGAGGCGGCCATCGGGCGCGCGTACGGCAATGCCGGTAAGGCATTGGTGTGCCCGGCCGGAAAGCAGCCGCAGGAAGGCCTCGGCCTCGGCCGCATCTGCCGCCTTCTCGAGGTTCCGGCTGCCCAGCGCGACGACCGTGTCGGCGGCCAGCACATAGCCCTCTTCCGGGCAGGCCAGCGCCTTTTCGCGCGCAAGCCGCTCGGCCAGCGCGCGCGGGCTTTCGTCCTTGCGGCGGGTTTCGTCGATGTCTGTGGGGCAGATGGCGTCCGGCACAATGCCGATCTGGGCGAGCAGGTCCCGCCGCCGGGGGCTTGCGCTGGCAAGGATGAGCCGCGCGGCCCCGGTGGACGCCATGACGCTTACTTGAAGCGGTAGGTGATGCGGCCCTTGGTCAGGTCATAGGGCGTCATCTCGACCATGACTTTGTCGCCGGTCAGCACGCGGATGCGGTTCTTGCGCATCTTGCCCGCGGTGTGGGCGATAATCTCGTGGTCATTTTCGAGTTTCACGCGGAAGGTCGCGTTCGGCAGCAATTCCACTACCGTTCCCTCGAATTCGATCAGTTCTTCCTTCGACATGCAGTCTCCAAAACAGGACGGTCCAACGCGCCGCCATCCGTTAATGTAGGGTGCGCCTTACAGCTTTGCAGGGATTCCGGCAAGGATTCGAGTCATCCGGCGGCCCGGAACGCCGCATCTGCGCCGAAAAACGCAACCGGATGAGAGGCGGGAAACCTCTCATCCGGCGCGGGGGAACTACAGGTGCAGGGACTGGATTTGCTAGGCCGCGTTGGCTGACGCCAATGCGTGAACATCCGCCGCTTTCAGGACCTGGCCGCCAATGGCCCAGTCACCCTGCTCCACTTCCATGATGCGGACCCAGGTCACCGGGCGCATCGCTTCGCCTTCCACAGAGACCATGGCGTCGGTGACGCGCTCGACGAGGTCTTGCTTCTGGGCCGGGGTGAAGACGTCTTTGATGATATCGATCGTAACGAGTGGCATGTTGATTTCCTTTTGTTTTTTGTCTGGAGCCAGGACCATCCCGGCGCCGATGAGAGGAACTTACGGCAGGCCGGCCGGACAGAATTGGAGGGGGTCTGGAGAAATTGTGGAGAAATTCCGGATTCCGTCTAATCTGGCCCGGATGATCTATCGATTTGAAGATTTCGAACTGGATCAGGCCAGGTTCGAGTTGCGGCGCGGTGGGGAAACGCTGCCGACCGAACCTCAGGTATTGTCCCTGCTGCTCCTGCTGGCGGCGAACCATGACCGGCTGGTGAGCAAGGATGAGATCATCGAAAAGATCTGGGACGGACGGGCAATTTCGGACTCGGCCCTTTCCAGCCGGATCAAGTCGGCCCGCAAGCTCCTTAACGATGACGGACGGGCCCAGCGCCTCATCCGCACCATACACGGGGTCGGCTTCCGCTTTGCGCTGGCGCCGGACATCCAGCTCGCAAATACGCCGCTGGCGGTGGTGACGGAAGTCATGGAGGCGCCGCCTGAGCCAACCCCGGCTGCGCCGGTATCCGGGGGCAAACCCGCAATTGCGGTCCTGCCCTTCCGCCTGATTGGCATTGCGGGCGAATACGCCCCGCTGGCTGATGCCCTCCCGCACGAATTGATCACAAGCCTGTCGCGCCTGCGCTGGCTGTTCGTCATCGCGCGCGGATCGACCTTCCGCTTCCGCAGCTCGGAACCGGATGTGCGCAATATCGGCGAAGTACTCGGCGTGGGTTATGTCCTCTCCGGCGCCGTGGAGATTCGTGGATCCCGCCTGCAGGTCACGGTCGAGCTGGCGGAAACGAAGAATGGTGGCGTGCTCTGGGGCGAGCAATATGCCGGCGAGGTTGGCGACGTACATGAGTTTCGGGAACAGATCGTCTCCGCCATCGTGTCAGAACTCGACGTGCACATCCCGCTCAACGAGGCTCGCCTGGCAAGGACCCTGCCCGCCACCAGCCTAGATGCCTGGGCGTCCTACCACCTCGGCCTCAACCACATGTTCCGCTTCACCCAGAAGGACAATGAAATCGCCCAGGGCCTGTTCCAGCAAGCGCTGGAGCGTGCGCCGGACTTCACACGCGCACATGCCGGCATGTCCTTTACCCGGTTCCAGAATGCGTTCCTTCACTATGTTCCGGATACGGATGCAGAGATCGCCGGGGCCCGCGCCGCAGCCGAGAACGCCATGGCCTGCGATCCGATGGACCCGTTCGCCAATCTGGTGATGGGCCGCACCCACTGGATCGAGAAGGACCTCGACGGCTCCTATCACTGGCTGGACCGGGCCGTCTCCCTCAATCCCAATTATGCGCAGGCGGTGTACCTGCGCGCCCTGTCGCAGACCATGTCCGGACGCGGCGCCGAAGGCGAACAAGATGTTGATCTTGCGATCCGCCTCAGCCCACTGGATCCGCTGCACTATGCCATGCTGTCGACACGCGGCCTGACTCACCTTCTCAGGGATCATCACGAAGACGCCACGCTATGGGCCGAACGGGCTGTGCGCACACCAGGCGCACACGTTCATATCACCGTTATCGCCGGTATGGCCCGTAAACTGGCAGGAGACGATGAGGCCGCCGCCCGCTGGATCGAGCTGGCTCGCAAGCGTGATCCGGATATTAGCGTTGACGGCTTCTTCAGAGCGTTCCCATTCAACGACCCCATCCAACGGTCAAAGATCGAAAGTGCTCTTAAATCCCTGGGGCTCTAGGCCGTCGCGCCAACCGATCAGTTGAGGAACCAGCCCGGATCCAGGGGGGTGTCACCCGGCGTGATGACCCAATGATCATGGGCATCCAGTTCGTAATCGACAGTCAGGACGGGGTGAATCGCGACTTGATCTGCCGGCTCAGGCAACCCGTCCGGGAACAGGTCCTCGAACACGACCGGCTTGTCCACGGATTGCGCCTCTGCGGCGGTGTTGGCCGGTTCCGGGAGGGCGATGAAACTGTCGTCAATGTCATCCACGAAGACGAAATGCCCGGCATGCAGGGCCTCGGCGGATGTATCGTACAGGCGGACTTCCAGCCCCTGCCCGGTGATCACCACATCCCGCCCGTCCTGCGTGATGGTCAGATCGTTCATGCCCTGCAGACCGTCGGCGCGGACAATCTCGATATGGTCTTCCCGGAAGTCGAAATCGGAGATCGTGTCCGCAATGCCGTCGGCCGTGAGGACAAAAGTGTCCGCCCCCTTGCCGCCCAGCATCTTGTCGCTGCCGCCGCCGGCAGTCAGCCGGTCCAGCCCGTCCCCACCGAGAATGTGGTCGTTGCCTGTGCCGCCGAACAGGTCGTCATCGCCGGACAGGCCGGTCAAATAGTCATCGCCGGCAAAGCCCCGGATGAAATCGGCCAGGCTTGAGCCATCCAGATGCTCGGCGCCATCGCTGCCATCCAGCCGAGTCATGACGGGTGGCAGGTCGAACGTGTTGACCTGAAATTCGTAACCGGCACCACTGCCGAAAAGGAGCGAGAACGAGGTGTCCGACAGGGCCGTCAGATGCACGTTGCGGGAGGCGTTCCAGTTCGAATACTCTTGGGTTGCTTCCCCCAGCAGCGTGCCATCGCTATCAAAGCGGCTGATCTGGACACCGTCAGGACCGGTCGTGGCCGTGACGATGGTGCCATCCGCCATGCCGAGCACATCAAAATCATAAGTACCTGGCGTACCGCCGACCGTGCCGATCGACACTGGTCCGCCACGAGCAGTGCCATCAAGGTCAAAGAGCTGAAGCTCGTAATGTGTGCCCATGGAGCGTAGGACCGCGAAGCCACCGTTCACCGAGGTAACAACCGCGTCACGATCCGAGAAGCTCAGGTCCGGCCCAGCGAGAACGCCGGGATTTGCCGAACCAGCGGGGTCGATGAAGCTCGTGTGCTGGGTCAGTCCACTTGTCGCCGAACTTTCGATCCAGGTGACAAGGCGCTCGCCGGTTTCCAGCAGGACAAGGGTCGGGTCTGAAACGCTGGCGCCATCAAGAGACGCAACGAGCGTTACGGCCTGGACCGTTCCGCTGCTTGCAACGTCAAGCAGGTAGAGCTGCGCCCCGTCAGGCGTATTGATCCCCGCCGTGATGCCAATCGACCCGTCTGCATTCCGGATAACGCCCAGTTCCTGAGTCAGTCCGCTCTGCGTGCCTGTGATTCCGCCCAGGACGACTGGCTCTCCCGTCTGGGTCCCGCTCTCGTCAAAAAAGGCGGCCATCAATGTCGATGTCGACGTATCGTAGTCGGCGATGATGTAGACAGCGGCAAAACCGCCATCGAAGCTCTGCAGGGAGGAGGCCGTAACATTCGCCCCATCGACCCCCAGTCTGACAGACGAAAGCTGTTGATCCGCCACCGGATCAATAATGCCAACACTCAACTCCAGATCGCCATTGCTTCCCGTGAGGATGAGTGCAGTTGCCAGCAGCCCATCCGGCAACCCTGTTGTGCCGATCGAACCGTAAATCCCCCCTCCGGCATGGATACTTGTGCCATCGCTCGTGGGCAGAGGCGTGCCGTAATCCAGCGGCGTTGCCGTCAGACTGTAGAAGCCCGTATTCGTGTTGCCGCCTTCCACGGCCACATAGTAACGCCCTGCATGGTCAGCGTGCAGGAAGCCGTTTCCGATGAGGTCGTAATTCCCGTCATATTCCGGCCTGCCTGTACCGATAACATTGCCCGCCTCATCATAGAATGTCAGAGTCAAACTGGACGTCCACAGACTATCCTGGTCACCCGTTGCCAGGAAACGGATCGTCTGCGGCCCGGCCACATCGATGGCGAACCAGTCAGAATCTCCCGCGATTTCCAGTTCACCAAGAATGGTTTCGCCGGGCTGGACCAATATGGCGGTCGTGCTGACATCGGCCGGAATGTCATCCAGTTCGGACATCGACACTGTATAGGAGGCATCAAAACCGGGCTCGGAGAAACTCCCATAGAGCCGGAGGAAATACTCGCCCGTTGATGGCACCTCGAACGTGAAATATTGCTCGCCAGTCGCCGGATTGGTCGTGACATTCTGGCCCAGGTAACCCGGTAAATCCACCAAATTCCCGGATGCGTCATAGAGCGCGGGACCATAGCCATCTATAACACTGGAAGACGTATTAAAACTGAACCGGAGCACCTGTCCCTCGACACCGTCAAACCTGATCCAGTCCTTGTCACCTTCGAATGCAAAGGTGCTCTCAAGTGTGTCGCCAAGGGCAATGTGGCCAGTGGTAGAGGTATCGGCAGAAAATTCGTCTTCCAGTATCCGCGCATCGATCGTGTATGCCCGCGAACTGTAAGCACTGAGATCCAGGATATAGTCACCTTCGGGTAGATGCTTGAGAAGGAGGACCTGATTGCCGGTAACGGGGTCGTAAATTGTCTGGAACCGCGTGGTCGAGAGGTTCAGCTCATTTCCTGAAGCATCCCGGATCGTCGTTTCGAGATTACCCTCAGCGGAAATTTCTATTGCGAAATATTCGTCGGCACCGACGGAGAACCGCAACCAGTCGGAATCGGCTGAGCTCTCGATTTCAGACGAGAGCGTCTCCCCCGGGACGATCCAGGCATCCGTGCTGGTATCGCCTGGTATATCCGGTTCAGCGGGCGCCCCGACAAGCTGGTTTTTGGAGAAGTCTTCAGAACTTACGTTCTGTAGACGGATTGAATCGCCATCGGAAAATGACAAGACAATATCATTGCCTTCTATCTGGCGCCCTGAATAAGCAGCATCAATTTCAGCGTCTGAAAACCCACGAAGAATAATAAGATCCCAAAAGGGGTCGAAATTCGTGATCGTATCGTTTCCGTCGCCATGGAAGAACTCGAACCGGTCCATGTCTATGCCACCGGTCAGCAGATCATCTCCCCCGCCACCGCGGATGATGTTGGAATACGAAGTGCCGATGATGGTCTCGTTCGCATCGTCACCAATGATCATAAGGGAATCGCCGGTCGCGCCATAAGGCGTGTAGTTATTCCAGTTGGCATCGAATTGCAGCGCGGACAGGTCCACTGTTGTCTCATCACCCATCAAAACCGTGATGTTGAAGTGCGAGCCATCTGCGTTATGCGCATTCGAACGAATGTTTGAGATCTGATTGGCCTGAAAAAAAGCGGCGTCCAATTGCAGGTTCAGAACCGGAGCCGGCATATTTGCAGAGCTTGTGGCAAAAAAGCCCTCGATGACCTCGAAGCCGACCACGGATGAATTTACGTGAACATAGTCCCCGTTCGCCGGGAAAGCGACAAATTGAGCCGTGTCGACGCCATCACCACCGTCGATAAAATCATCGACCTCGCCATCATCGCCTCCGAAACTGACAATATCGTCGCCGGCTCCTGCATCGATCGTGTTCTGACCAGATCCGTTTTCGATCCGGTCGTTGCCTTCGCCCCCGAAGACCGCGTCATTACCAAAGCCCCCAGACAGGTAATCGTCCCCGGCCCCACCGATCAGAGTGTCATCACCGAGGCCGCCATAAATTGTATCATTGCCGCCCCCGGTATCGATCTCAGCGTTGACCTCGGACCCGATGATGGTTTCCGATGAGTCGTCACCTATGATTTTCAGAGTGTCGCCCACCTCACCATTCGAGGCAAAATCGTTCCAGTTCTCGCTGAACTGTAAAGCGGAGAGATCGAGAAAGACCTCTTCGTCCATATCGATTTCGATACTCACGGATTGTCCCTGAACCTCGTGCTGCCAAGGATCAATCATCGTAATCGAATTGTTCCGGAAAAATTCGGCATCGAATATCAGGCGCTGATCTTGCTGCCCCGCACCGAAAACAATGCTGATCTCCTCAAATCCGCTGATGGAAGAATCGAATGAATAATAGCCAGGGCCTTGCGCGACCCAGACCAACTGAATCCGGTCTGTTCCATCGCCTCCGTCGACCGTGTCCAGGATTTCGCCTTCATTCGACAGGAATGACACGGTGTCATCACCGGCACCTGCATCGATGATGTCCGTGCCCATACCACCAGCGATACGGTCATTTCCTGCGCCGCCGACAAGCGTATCATCACCTGATCCGCCGCCGAGGAAATCGTCGCCGTCACCGCCGCTCAGGTAGTCATCACCGGTCTGGCCGTAGACGGTGTCGTTCCCGTTCGAGCCAACAAATGTGTCATTGCCATTCGCCAGCCAGAATGTTTCGATGCTGGTGAATGTTTCGGTTATCCAATTATGGGATGCGGTGCCCGCTGTGACATCGACAACAATGTCAGAATCCTGACCACCGTCTTCCAAGTCTTCGTAAGCCCCGAAATAGAGGGAATCTGTTCCCTCTCCGCCATCAAACGTATCCGTTCCGGCTCCGCCGAAGAAAATGTCCTGTCCGTCTCCACCGACCAAGGTGTCATCCCCGTCACCGCCAATCAGCACATCGTGACCCGCGTCCCCTTCCAGCAGATCGTTTCCATACCCACCGTCAATCCGGTCATTCCCATCGCCGCCAGAAATTGTGTCATCATCGCTGGTACCGTCCAGCGTATCATTGCCGCTGGTGCCAGTAATCTCGGTCATGAAAAGCGTCCCCGTTGCGCGCCTGGATTCCTGCAGGTTTCATTGCGAATTACAGGCTAGCCAGAAATGGCACGCACAATTTCAGGTCGCAACCCGGTTTCACCCGAGACGCGAAGAAGCTCTGTGAATTCAGGAGGACTTTTCTGCCGCCTAGCCCGCGGCTCTCGCCTGCCCTGCATGGAGGGCGCAGATCAGGGTGAAGAGGCGCCGGGCGGTGAGGAAATCGACTTCCACCTTGCCCTGCAGGCGCTCGGCCAGAAGTTCCGAGCCTTCATTGTGAACCCCGCGCCGGGCCATGTCGATCGCTTCGATCTGGTGCGGTGACTGGGTCCGGATCGCGTCATAATAGCTGTCGCAGATCATGAAATAATCGCGGATCACGCCCCGGAACGGGTTCAGCGAAAGGATGAAGGTGTGCACATCCTTGCCGTGTTCGTCGCGCACGGCGAAGACGAGGCGCCGCTCCACCTTCGACAGGGCCAGGATGAACGGGCCTTCGCCATGTTCCGGCAGGGCGAAGCTGTTCTGCTCGATCAGGTCGAAGATGGCGACGCGGCGCTCATGCTCCGCATCCGGGCCGGACGCGCCAAGCGTATCCTCGTCGATCTCGACGGCGATGAGGCGGTTCTTATCCGACATCACCGGGTCCTGCGTTCGAGCGAATGGAAACGGAGCGCGCATGCGCCGGCAGGCGCTCAGCCTCGGCCAGGCGCAGGGCAGCCGGCGCGAGGGCAGCAAAGCCTTCGGGGCTCGCCCGTTGCACGCTCATCCGCTTGAGAAAATCATAAAGGCCAAGGCCGGAGGAGAACCGCGCCGCGCGGCTGGTCGGCAGCACGTGGTTCGACCCGGTCACATAGTCGCCCAGCGCTTCCGGTGTGTGGTGGCCGAGGAACACTGCGCCTGCGTGGCGGATCTTCGGCAGCATGGCGTCGGGATCTGCCACAGCGAGTTCCACGTGCTCTGCCGCGATCCGGTTGGCGATGGTGGCCGCCTCATCCAGGTCGCGCGCAATGATGATCGCCCCGTGGGACGACCACGAGCGCGCTGCGCGCTCGCCCGTGGCCAGCGTTTTCAACTGCTTATCCACAGCGTTATCCACAGCCCTGCCCACAACTTCGTCCACAGCAATCAGGATCGACTGGGAAGACGGGTCATGCTCGGCCTGGCTCAGCAGATCTGCCGCGATCCAGTCAGGGTTGGCCGTCTCGTCCGCGATCACGAGAATTTCCGACGGCCCGGCAATCGTGTCGATGCCGACCCGGCCGAACACCTGCCGCTTCGCTTCCGCGACGAAAGCATTGCCGGGACCGACAATCTTGTCGACCGGCTTCAGCCGCCCTGCCCCGAAGGCCAGCGCACCGACGGCCTGCGCGCCGCCGATGGGGTAGAACTCATCCACACCCGCCCGCAGCGCCGCATAGGCGACGGCAGGCGCCATCTCTCCTTTCGGTGCAGGAGCAACCATGACGATCCGGTCCACGCCCGCGATTTTAGCCGGGACCGTGTTCATCAGGACCGAGGACGGATAGCTCGCCCGTCCGCCCGGCACATAGACGCCGACACTTTCCAGCGACGTCCACCGCCAGCCAAGCTCGACGCCAGCCTCATCCGTAAACGAATGGTCTGACGGGCGCTGGGCGCTGTGATAGGCGGCAATGCGATCATGCGCGAAGTCGATGGCTTCTTTCAGGTCTGCCGGGCATTCGGCAGCGAGGGCCGCAAGGTCCACATTATCAGACTGAAGCGTGGTCGGGTCGATCTGCAGCTCGTCGAACTGAGCTGTATAACGGGCCACGGCTTCGCCGCCTCGCGCCTCAACCTCGTCCAAGATCTTCGCGACGATGCCGCCGACATCATGCCCGTCCGCCCGCTGTTCCCCAAGGAAGCGGCTGAACCGGGTCTCGAAATCCGGTGCGGATGTGTTGAATGTACGGGCCATGGGCGCGGAATTCCGTTTGTCTGAACCCCGCTTCATGGACTCTCCATCCGCCGCTGGCAAGGCGCTGAGTCGGCGCATCCCGCCCCGCGGGCTTGGCCGCCCCCGCTTCCCGGCGATGTTACCCCCAAGCGGAGGAGTAAACCCTACCGCTTCCGGCGTTCGTGGCTGGGCGTGTGGCGGGTGTTCCAGATGTAGTCGCTGTCGAGCAGGGTCGCGTCGAGGGCTTCGACGGTCAGCTCAATTTCGCCGTCGCCGGCGAAAAGGAGCGTGATCTTGCCCCCGGGCGGTTCGGCGTCCGGCGTGAAGGTCACCTGAAGCAATGACAGGATCAGTTCCGGGTCGGCCTTGGTCACGGCGCGGGTCTTCACGCCCAGCACGCCGTCGAAGGCCAGGAGCGAGCGCACGCGCTCGCCATCACGGCGCTTCGTAACGCCCTCTTCCCAACGGTAACGGTTGATCTCCAGCGAGAAGCGGCGGATGCGCGCCTCGTAATTAAGGTTCTCGGCCTTCACCACGGAATCCTGCACCGCGGCGGAGATGATTTCGAGATCCTCGGCCTCTTCAGCCAGGAGGCGGAGTGGTTTCAGTTCAGACATGCCAGCCCCTTCAGACCCAGATTATTCCTCTTCCCCAGACCGGCGCTCGATCTTCGCGCCGCAGGCGGTCAGCTTTTCTTCCAGCCGCTCAAACCCCCGGTCGAGGTGGTAGATGCGGTTCACCACGGTTTCCCCCTCTGCCGCAAGCCCTGCGATGACGAGCGAGACCGATGCGCGCAAATCTGTCGCCATGACAGGCGCCGCCGTCAGCTGGCGCACGCCTTTCACGATGGCTTCCTGCCCGCGCACGGTAATGTCTGCGCCAAGGCGGGACAGCTCCGGCGCATGCATGAAACGGTTCTCGAAGATCGTTTCGCGGATGACGCTGGTGCCGTCGGCAATCGCCATCAGGGCCATGAACTGGGCCTGCAGGTCTGTCGGGAAGCCGGGGTGCGGCTGAGTCGACAGGTTCACGGCTTTGAGGTGCGTCCCGTTGCGGCGGATGCGCAGCGTGTGGGCGGCTTCGTCCGCGTCCACAGTCACGCCCGCTTCGCGCAGCTTGGCGATCAGGGCACCCAGCGCATCGACCGGGCAACCGTCCAGCGTGACGTCCCCGCCTGCAGCGGCCGCGGCGATGGCATAGGTACCCGCCTCGATCCGGTCGGGCATGACCGGGTGGGTCGTCCCTTTCAGGCTCTCTACGCCTTTGATGCGGATGACAGACGTGCCGGCACCGGAAATATCCGCGCCCATGCTGTTGAGGCAGACGGCGAGGTCTTCGATTTCCGGCTCGCGCGCGGCGTTTTCGAGGACGGTCACGCCCTCGGCCAGCGTGGCGGTCAGCATCGCATGCTCGGTCGCTCCGACGCTCGGCATGGAGAAGTTGATGTGCGCGCCCTTCAGGCCATGGATGGCTGCGGCCTTCACATAGCCCTGCTCAACCTTCAAGTCCGCGCCCATGGCGGCGAGCGCCTGCAGATGCAGGTCTACCGGGCGGGCGCCGATGGCGCAGCCGCCGGGCAGCGAGACAGTGGCGTGGCCAGAACGCGCGATCAGCGGGCCAAGCACGTTGAAGCTCGCCCGCATCTTCCGCACCTGGTCGTAGGGCGCGATCGTGCTTTTCAGCTCGGCGGCATTCAGGTGGCAGGTCGACTCGCCCTTCGGCCAGTAGACTTCCACGCCGAGCGTCTCCAGCAGCTGCGCCAGGAAGCGCGTATCTGCCAGGCTCGGCATGTTTGTAAGGGTGATCGGCTGGTCCGTCAGCAGGCAGGCGACCATGAGCTTCAGCGCCGAATTCTTCGCGCCGGAGATCGGGATATGGCCATTCAGCTTGTGGCCACCTTGAATAACGAGTCTGTCCATGAGGGCTCTTATACCGTGCTTCGCGGTTTTGGGAGGGCCGGAATGTGTTGATTTTCAGCGGGTTTCAGCGAGGCACGAGCGGCAGACGTTTCAGCCCCCTGAGGCCGGCGCGGGAGATCCATTTCACATTATCGGCGGCGCCTTCGATGGCGAGGCCCGGATAGCGGTTGAGCAGGACGTCCAACGCAGCCTCCGCTTCCAGCCGGGCGAGGTGGATGCCGAGGCAGACATGCGGGCCGGAGCCGAAACCGACATGCCGGTTCGGGCGGCGGGCGAGTTTCAGCGTCAGCGGGTCGTCGAACTCGGCCGGGTCCATGTTGCCGGCAGCGAGGAAACCGAAGACGCGGTCGCCCCGTTTCAGCGCCCGGCCCTCGAACTCCATGTCTTCCTTCACGAAGCGTGGCTTGGTCATCTGGACCGGCGTGCAGTAGCGCATCAACTCGTCGACAGCGACGAGGCGGGCGTCTTCATCCATCGCGCGGACCTGATCGGCGACGCCGGGCTGGGTCAGCAGCGTCCAGACGCCGGACGAGAGCAGATGCGTCGTCGTCTCATGCCCCGCCACGAAGAGGACGAAGACCATGGCGAGCAGCTCGTTCTCGCTCATCTTCTGGCCATCGGCCTCGGCATGGACGAGTTCCGAGACGAGGCCTTCGCGAGGCTGCACGTGAAGGGCGCGGAATTCCTCGCGCAGCATGTCCTGGATGTGACCGAGCCGGAACAGGCCCCAGAGCATGGTGAGCGGCGAATCGGTGGCGGTCAGGTTGCTGAGCGTGCGGGAGAGATTCGCCTCGGTCTCTGGCCGGAAGCCGAGCAGGCCGTAGATCACTTTCAGTGGCAGCGGACGGCAGAAGCCTGACACGAGATCCGTGTTCCCGTCCGTTTCCATCAGGTCCAGCAGCTCATGCGCATAGGCGACGATCTTCCGGCGCTGGGTCAGGATCGCGGCGCGGCGGAACGGGGCATCGGCGAGGCGTCGCAGGCGCGAATGGTCCGGATCGTCCATGGAGAGGACATTGTCCGCCATGATTTTCAGGGACTTCGGCAGGAGCGGCATGCCGAACGGCGATTTGTGCCCTGCATGGCGGGCATCCACGACGAAACGTTCTTTATCCTTCAGCACAGCATGAATCGCTCCGTGCCGGGTGACGAGGTCGATTTTACCCAGAATCGGCATCTTTGTCCGGCACCAGGCGTCGCCGGCCACAATCGCGGCCAATGTCTCATGCGGGGCCGAGAGATAGGCCTGCGATGAGAGGGAAAGCGTCACTTGGGTTTGCCCGGTTTGGCCGCAGAATCAGCTGCAGGCTTCCGGGCAGCAGCCTTGCGGCGGCGCAGATTGGCCCGCAGCGCGGCGGCCAGTCGTTCGGCTTTCTCGTCCTTTGGAGGGGATTTGTCTGTCATGTCAGGTGCAATTCGCGGCGAAACGGTCTTTTCATGTCGAGTGGCTTAAGCTAAACGCCGCTTTCCGCACCTGCAATGCCGCGGTAGCTCAGTGGTAGAGCGCATCATTGGTAATGATGAGGCCGAGAGTTCAATTCTCTCTCGCGGCACCAGCTTCCCTCCGGAAAATTCACGCCACCTAAGGGGCCTTACAGGCTTTCATTCCCCGTGGCGGGCTCATATGGATTGGGTATCCAATCCACGAGACACAAGCCCATGGCCTCCGTAAAGAAGCCCCGCTTCACCTATAACCGCCTCAACCGGCGGCTGGATGTGCTTGTCCGGGGCAAGCTGTGGCTGCAGGTGATCCTGGCCCTGTTGGCCGGCATCGGGGTCGGCCTGATCCTTGGGCCGGACCTGGATTTCGTCCCACGCGACCAGGCCGCCGTAATTGGCGACTGGCTGGGCCTGCCGGGTAATCTGTTCCTGGCGCTGGTACGCATGGTCATTATCCCGCTGGCGGCAAGCTCGATCATTTTGGGCATTGCCGGGACAGGCGGCGGTGAAGCCCTGCGCACGGTGGGCCGGAAACTGCTGACCTTCGTCCTGCTGACAACAGTCAGCGCCACGATGATCGGTATTTCGCTGGCACGGTTCATCCGTCCGGGCCGGGGCCTGGAGCAGACCTACCCCTCCGCGCCCAGCCTGAAACCGGAAAACCTGCAACTGGCCGAGCCGCAGGTCTCGCCGCTGGAGGGCATCACGCGGGAACTGCCGGACATGATCACCGGCCTGATCCCGCAGAACATTGCCGCTTCCCTGCTTGAGCAGGACATGCTGGCCATTGTCATGTTCTCCCTCTTCGTCGGGATCGCCACGGTGACGGCTGACAAGAAGGAACTGACCCGCCCGCTGGTGGCGCTGGCCGAGGCAATGCTGGAAGTCTCCATGACGGTGATCCGCACGGCGATGCGGTTTGCCCCATTGGCCGTGTTTGGCCTGATCGCCGAGACCACCGCCACAAACGGCCTCAGCACGCTGAGAGACCTCGCCACCTATTGCGGCATTGTCCTGTCAGGCCTTGCCTGCCTGCTGGCGCTGTACCTTGTCATCGTGACCGTGTTAGGGCGCATGAACCCGGTCAGATTTATCCGGGCGGTCGTGCCAGTGCAGCTGCTGGCCTTCTCCACATCCAGTTCGGCCGCCGTGATGCCGCTGACCATGAAGACGGCGATCGACAAGCTGAAAACGCCCGCCTCGCTCGCGGGCGCAGTGGTGCCGCTGGCCTCGACGGTGAACATGGCCGGCACGGCGCTTTACCAGTCCGTGGCGATCATGTTCCTGGCGGATATTTCCGGTACGCCCCTGTCGCCGGGAGACCTGGCACTGGTGATGGTGACGCTGACCGGCGCCTCCATTGGCGCGCCTGCCGCGCCTGGGGCCAGTATCGCCATCCTCGCCACCACGGCGACCAGTTTCGGCGTGCCGCTGACAGGCCTGCCGCTGGTAATGGGCGTCGACCGAATCCTCGACATGGCGCGCACGCTGGTCAACGTGACCGGCGACCTTGTCCTCTGTCGCATCGTGACGCCGAAAGGGCAGCGCACAAATGAAACGCCGGAACCAGAGGAGGCTCCGGTCCCGGCGCAAAATGTATCGGCGGATAGCCCGGCCTGACCGGCCGCAGCGCCTTACTCTGCGAAACCGCGGTCGCGCATGAGGGCGCCGATCTCGGCATCGCGTCCGCGGAACAGGCGATAGGCCTCTGCGGGGTCCATCGAATTGCCGGCGGCAAACAGGTATTTCACCATCGCGCTGGCAACATCCTGATCGTAGAAACCGCCCGAGGCTTCGGCAAAAGCTTCTGCGGCATCGGACGTCAGCACATCGGCCCAGATGTACCCGTAATAGCCGGCGGCATAGCCCTCACCCGAGAAGACGTGTCCGAATTGCGGCGTGCGGTGGCGCATCACCAGTTCCGTCGGCATGCCCAGCTCATCCAGCGTTTCCCGTTCGAACTTGTCCGGGTCCAGGCCTTCCGGATCCGCCATGTGGAGCTTCATGTCGATCAGGGCTGAGGCGAGATATTCCGTCGTCGCAAAGCCCTGATTGAAGGTGGACGCCTTGCGGATCTTCTCAACCAGTTCCTCCGGCATCGGCTCCCCCGTCTCTGCACTGACGAGATAAGTGTCGATGACATGATCGGTCGACAGCCAGCGCTCCAGCAACTGTGACTGGAACTCGGTATAGTCGCGGAGGCCGCCGGTCAGGCTCGGATACTCGACCTGCAGCGACAGATAATGCAGCGCGTGGCCGAACTCGTGGAACATGGTCTCGGCATCGTCCCAGGACAAGAGTACGGGCTCGCCCGGCGCCGGCTTGACGAAGTTCGAATTATTGGCCGCCAGGACGTTCTTCTCGCCCCGGAAGCTTTCGTGAGAACGATAGGTCGTCGCCCAGGCGCCGGAGCGTTTACCGTCCCGCGCAAAGGGATCGAAGTACCAGAGGCCGACATTGCGGCCGGTCGCCTTGTCATTGACCTCATACACCGTGACATCCGGATGGAAGACCGGCACTGAGCCATCTGTGATCGGCACGAACTCAAATCCGAACAACTGACCGGCCACGTCGAACATGGCGCGGCGCAGATTGTCGAGCTGCAGGTATTGTTTCACTTCCTCGGAGTCGAGTTCGTATTTCGCCTTGCGGACTTTCTCTGCATAGAAACGATAATCCCAGGGCTCAATCGTGATGTCTGCGCCCTCCGCATCGGCGAGCGCCTGCATGTCGGCAACTTCCTCATTCACACGCGCGACGGAGGCTTTCCACACCTGCAGCATCAGGTCGAACGCCCGCTCCGGCGTCTTGGCCATACGGTCTTCCAGGCGCCAGGCCGCATAATTGTCGTAGCCAAGCAGCCCGACCCGTTCATCACGCAGCTTCAGGATCTCCGCAATGATGGCATTGTTGTCGTGCGCATCGCCATTGTCGCCGCGATTATAGTAATTGCGCCAGACCTGTTCGCGCAGGTCACGCTCGGTAGAGAAGGTCAGGAACGGGTCCATGGACGAACGCGTATTGCGCACCGCGTACATGCCCGGCTTGCCCAGTGCTTCAGCCGCGGCCGCGGCAGAGCTCAGATAAGACTCCGGCAGACCGCCTGTCTGCTCCGGGGTCAGATAGGTGACCCAGCCTTCCTCGTCAGCCAGAAGGTTGCTGGAAAACTCGGCGTAAAGCCCCGCCAGTTCCTTGTTGATCGCAGCGAATTTCTCCGCCTTTTCCCCCGTCAGTGTCCCGCCGTTGCGGGTGAAGCGCTGATGGATAATTTCCGTCAGACGCTGTTGCGCCGGGGTCAATGTTTCATACTCATCGCCCGTCCGGACCGCATCGACGCGGGCAAACAGGGCCTGGTTCTGGTTGATCGAGTCGTAGAAAGCCTGGATCTCCGGATCCATCCGCGTTTCGATTTCGCGGAATTCCGGTGTCGAGAGGTTCGAGCCCCAGAGATAATAGTAGACCAGTGCCCGCTCCAGTTCGCGCGCGCTGTCCTCCATGGCGGCAATGGTGTTTTCGAAGGTGGGCGCATCCGGGTTCGCCGTGATGTCGTCAATCTCGGCCTGCGCCGCGTCCATCCCTTTTTCAAGAGCCGGTTCGATCAGCGCGATGTCCATCTTGTCGAACGCCGGCACACCGCCATACGGGCCTTCAAATACATCGCCCGGGCTCCAGGCCGCCTTTTCCGTCACCGTTTCTGCGGTCTCCTCCGATGACGGTCGGGTCGTGCCTGCCAGCTCGGTCGGATCGCTGCCACCTGCGTCTTCCGGTGTAATTCCCGCGCAGGCGGTCATCATGGTGGAACCGAGGATGAAGGACAGAAAAGTTCTGGAACGGGTCATGGCAGGTCCTGACTGTGTCTGGTGTCGTAGAGGGCTGGCAGCGCGATACGCCGCGAAACGTTTCGTTACTTTATATCAACAGGATTTCCGGGACAGGCAAGCGCGCAACCCACAACCTGTTTAATTTATTCCTCAATTTCAAACAAAATGAGCCTGGGTGCAAATCAAAAAGAAAAGGGCGGACCTTCCGGTCCGCCCTTCCCTGATTTCAATTCCAAAGTCCGGATGGACTTAGAAGGTTTTCGACACGCTGACGAAGGCGCGGCGACCACGGAGGTCGTACGCTGTCGCGTTCAGCGGGGTGTTACCGGCGCTGGTCGTAACGATGTCAGACACCTGCGGCGGATGCTCGTCGAAGATGTTGCTGATACCACCGGTGATCGACCAGGTATCGCCCTGCCAGCGAACCGACGCACCGTGGGTCCACTGTGCTTCGGTGTACACTTTGTACAGACCAGTCAGACCGAAGTAGTTCTGCGGATCGTTGTAGTCAGCAGCGAAGTAACGGTTGTCGTCCTGGCGGCCAGTGAAGTCGGTGAACCAGGTGTAGGTCCAGTCACCACGGTCAAGGCGAAGCGACGCGTCACCGACAACGCTCGGATAACCGATCGTGCCGTTGAAGTCATTATCCTCAATGCCAGAGACGAAGTCCGAACCGAAGACGTTGATGTAACGCTCGAGAGCCCAGTTGACGGAGCTGTCGAAGGTAACCGTACCGAAGTTGAACTCACCAGTGTAGCGGACCTCGAGGTCGAGGCCGGACTGCGACTGCGAGTCAACGTTCAGAGTCGGCGCCTGGATGTTGTCCAGGTTAAAGGCACCAATCGTGGCATCACCCGGGTTACGATCGAACAGGTCACAGAAATCGTTCGGATAGGTCGTCGTTGCATAACAACCGCCAACGATCTGAGCACCGGTCAGGCTGGTAATCTGATCGGAGATCTCGATTTCGTAGTAATCAAGCGCGATGTTGATGTCTGCGAAAGTCGGGGTCCAGATCACACCAGCGGTGAACGTGTCGCCGGTTTCCGGCTCGAGCAGATCGCCACCACCAGAGGTAATCACGAGCGCCGAGGAACCGGTACCGGTGTAGTTGTCCGGGATACCAGCAGCCGCACAGTTTGCCCGGATGTTCGGGTTGGTTGAGTCAGCCCAGTTGATACATGGGTCGATGCTCGTCTGGCTCAGGAAGCCCGTCTGGTCTTCCAGGAACAGTTCGAACAGCGCCGGAGCACGGTAGGACGTACCATAGCTCGAACGTGCACGGACGGTCGGCGTGATTTGCCAGTTCAGACCGACTTTGTAGATCGAGTCCGTACCACCGAGGTCGTAGTCAAATGCACGGACAGAGCCCGAGAACTCGACATCTTCAGCCAGCGGTGCACCCTTGATGAGCGGAACGCTGATTTCTGCGAAGATTTCCGACACGCTATTCGTGCCTTTGGTCGGACCAGCGGTCGAGGAACCCCAGATGTCGCCAGTCTGGGTCAGCTCACCTGGTTTGTCGTCGATCGAGAATTCGCGGTACTCAGCACCGAGGCCGAGGCCCAGCGGACCGGCCGGCAGATCGAACAGTTCGCCAGCAAGAACGGCCGTGAAGGTCGTCTGCTCGTAAACCGTGTTGCCGGTCTGGTAGCCACCAACGGCAGCGACAAGATCGTCGACGCGGGCACCAGACAGGATGTCCGGATCCAGGAAGTCGATCGAAGGCGGAGCCAGGGCATCGGCAACACCGTCGCCGTTGTAGTCGGCAACGCCGTCATAGTTCCAGTCACCCGACTTGGAGAGCAGGATTTCATTGCCCTCATAGGTGCCTTCGCCGCGCGAATAGGTGCCGTCAACTTTCCAGGACCACTTGTCCATGAAGCCCGGGGAGAAGCCGCCAGAAAGCGACGACGATACGTAGTAGTAATCGATCGTCACTTTGTCGGTGGTCGGGAACGGAGCAACCATCTGAGCAAGGCCACCGGCCGAGTTCAGGTAACCCGGGTCGAGGATGTAGCTGTACAACGGGCTGCCAGCCGCGTTGTCAGCGGTACCGATGACCGGGAAGAACTGACGCCAGCCTTCCGCTTCGGTTTCACGGCGGCTGTACAGGACTTCCGTATCCCAGGCCATGCCGCCGAGATCGACATCAGCCGTACCGAACAGCGAGATGTTCTCGTTGCGCGGGAAGAAGTCTTCGTTGTCGAGCAGAGGCGAGTCGAGGATGTCTTCGAAGTACAGAGCGCCGGTGTTCGGGTCCGTGCCGGTACCAACGCGCGGGCGGTAACCCGGGATGCTCGTGCCGTAGATGGACGGAATCGTCGCGCCGTTCGGAGACGGGACAAGACGCTCGCCGGAGAACGCATCGATAACCGTATTGTAGTAAAGGTTGCTACAGTTACGGTTCGGGTTGGTTGCGGTCGCCGAGTAGTTCAGGCGGTCAAGAAGACCACCGCCGTTCGGGTCGGCAACATAATCACGTGGGCACTCGAGGTAATCACGCTCAGAAGCGTCGAGTTCTTCGGACAGACGGTATTCAGCCGAGATGGTGAAGTTTGCGCTGTCGCCGAGATCGAAGCCCCATGCGCCGCTGACGCCATACTGTTCACCACCGGAGTCGAACGGACGCGAAACGTCGAAATTCAGCTCGAGGCTGTCGACCGAGTCGCGCGTGATGATGTTGACCACGCCGCAAACAGCGTCTGAACCATAGATGGTGGACGCACCGTCCTTCAGGACTTCAACGCGGGAAATGATCGACTGCGGCAGGACGTTCAGGTCGAGCGCCGCAATCGCACCACGCGTACCGGAAGCACCCGGGCGCTTACCGTCGATCAGAACCAGCGTACGCGTGTCGCCACAACCGCGAAGGTCGATCGTCTGCGCGCCAAGGCCACCATTGGTGACGTAGTTCTGGAACGTGTTGTTCAGCTGGGTCGAGCCGGCAGCGAGGGAGGAACCTTGCAGCAGGGCAGCCGTGTCGACGAGACCTTCCAGCGTTGCCACTTCGGCGGTGATCACCTGGATCGGCGAAGAAGATGCGAATTCGTCGCGTGCGAGCAGCGAGCCCGTGACAACGATTTTTTCCTGACGGGCTTCGCTTTCGGACGGCGTGGTGTCGATCGTCGTGACGACGTCTTCGTCAGCCGCATCCGTTTCCTGTGCGTTTGCAGCACCCGTCATGATCAGCGCGCCAATAGCGACACCACTGAACACAGACCGACGGAACAGTCTCTTATTCATTTTATTACCCCTAACCAATTAAGCCTGAGCTTGCTCAAGTCCGCGCCTCACACGCGGATGCAACCAGCGGACGCTGGCGCTTGGTGCAAGGTTTGTCCGGCAGATTGCGAACTGACAAGGTTTCGTGACATTAAATTCATCTTCCGGACAAATTCACCCACATAGTGTGCCTTTTCTATCACAATATGCCCGTAAGCCCCCTTTGGTCTGGAAGATGACTGTGGCAATCACCTGTCGTGGGCGCTTGACCTGCCTCGCGCCCCTTTAAATATTGCATACTTGCAACTTGGAGAGGTTCCACATGATGAGACGCTTATTTGCAGCCGGGTCAGTGGCCCTGCTGGCAGGCGCAACAGGCGCCAGCGCAGACCCGATACCGGCCGAAGATTTTTCAAAAGCACCTTCTGTTTCAAGCGTCTCGATGTCTCTGGAAGGCGACATGCTCGTCGGCGTGATCGCAGACCCGACCCAGGACGGTGACATGCGTGCGGCGGCCTATTGGGACCTCACCGGAAACATCGATCCGAGCAAGCCGCTCCTTCCCTCCAACGTGACCCCGACAAGCGGCAAAACCCTTTTCTACGGGGCGACGGCGCTAAAGGACAAAAAATCTCTCTGGTTTACGGTCCAGCCCTATATCGGCGCTCTGTACGGTTGCGGCGAGGGACGCGACACCGGCGCGACAAAAAAATACCTCCAGAAGGTCTATATGGGGAATGAAAAGATCAAGAAGATCGACGATCTTCCTGATGGCCGGGCAGAAATTGGCGCCAACAAGGATACACTCCGCTGCTTCGAACTGGTCGGTGAAACCAATATCGAATCCCTGCTGCCGCTGGATCCGACAAAGATCGTGATTTCCCGCGCATCGACCAAAAACGGCACGAGCTTCTTCGAGCATGATCTCGCCAACAGCCGCGAGAAATTCCTGTTCAAGGCTTCGGACACCGAATCGGTTCTGATCAGCAATCGTGACGGCAGCCAGATCGCCCTCACCAAGCTCGAATACGAAGATGGCGCATGGCGCCAGTACTTCAGCCTGATCGATCAGAATAGCGGAGAAATGACGACCGAAGCGCCGCTGACGACCGAGATCGCCAACCGCTACACGATGGAAGTGGATGGCCGGCAAAACGGTACCGGCAAATACTACATCGTCACCGACAAGTTCTCCGACAAGTCGGCGGTGTATCTCTATGACCCTTCCACCGACTCGTTCAGCGACCAGCCGCTGGTGGCCCATCCGGAGTACAACGTTTCCGGCCTCGTCTATTCGCACCGTCCGCAGGACTTCAACGAGATCCTCGGCTTCAGCTATGCCGGCCCGGTCTCCTCGACCTACTGGATCGATCCGGACTTCCGCGCGATCCAGGACGGCCTCGAGTCCGCCTTCAAGGACAAATACGTTTCCATCGTCGACTACAACAATGACCTCAGCCGTGTGCTGTTCCAGGTTCAGGCCGCAGACATGCCGCCCGCTTGGTACCTGCTGCTGGACAAGACCAAAGTGGTTGTCATCGGCTCGCTGCGTCCGTGGATCGACCAGAACTCCCTCGGCAAGGGCGAGTTTGTCCACTATCCGGCCCGCGACGGCATGAGCATTCCGGGCTTCGTCACCTTCCCTGCCGGCTGGAAAGAAGGCGACAAGGCCAAAGGCGCCATCATCGTTCCGCACGGCGGCCCGTGGGCCCGCGACAGCGGCGGCTGGGACGACTCCGGCTGGACCCAGTATTTCGCAAGCCGCGGATACATCGTCTTGCAACCGCAGTATCGCGGAAGCGACGGCTGGGGCCGTGAACTCTGGCTGGCCGGTGACGGCGAGTGGGGCCAGAAGATGCAGGACGACAAGGACGATGGTGCGGCCTGGCTGGTCTCGCAAGGCTATGTTGACGCCGACAAAATCGCCATCCACGGCTATTCCTATGGCGGCTTCGCAGCCATCGCGGCCTCCGTTCGTCCGAACAGCCCGTATCGCTGCGCCATTGCCGGCGCCGGCGTGTCCAACCTTGCCAAGCTGGGCAATGAATGGGGCGACAACCGCATCCAGCGCATCGTTCAGGGCAACACGGTGAAGGGCATGGACCCGATGCAGAACACCGACAAGGTGAACATCCCGATCATGCTGTACCACGGCGATTATGACGTCCGGGTGCCAATCTTCCACAGTCGCGAGTTCTACAACGCGATCAAGAAACGGGAGCCGCAAAGCGAGTTCCTCGTGATGGAGAAGATGGGTCACCAGTCGGTCAAATGGCCGCCGGAAAACAAGAAGAAAGTGCTCGAGGAAATCGAACGCTTCCTGAATACGACCTGCGGTATGTAAGCAACCTCAGGGAACCAAAGACGAAGGGCGGCCTGAGAGGGCCGCCCTTTTTACATCCATCCGGGAGAACTCAGGCCAGTGTCCGGCGGAGTGCCGCCGACCAGCCTTTCAGCAAGGCAGCACGTTGTTCTTCATCCATCTCGGGTTCGAACCGGACACCTTTCGCTTCCCGCGCCTGCCAGGCAGCGGCGTCCAGCCAGCCGAGTTGCATCGCCGCCAGCGCAGCTGCACCAAGCGCCGTCATTTCCCGGTAGTCAGGTCGCACGACCGGACGGTCGCAGATGTCTGACAGGAACTGCATCAGCCAGTCATTGGCCACCATGCCACCATCTACGCGCAGCTCCCGGATCTCCACGCCATCGGCCTCAAATGCGTCCAGCAGGTCCCGCGTCTGGTACGCAACAGCTTCGAGACCAGCTCTCACAAGATGGGCGGCTGTGGTCGCGCGGGTGATGCCACTGATGGTACCGCGTGCATCGGCGTTCCAGTGCGGCGCGCCAAGTCCTGTGAAGGCCGGAACGATATATACACCACCATTGCCCGGCAGCGCTTCGGCCATGGCTTCGCTCTCGGCCGCATCGGAAATGAGTCCCAGATCATCGCGCAGCCATTTCACCACGGTTCCCGCATTGAAGATGGAGCCTTCCAGCGCCATCGCGCCAGCTACTGCCGTCTCATAGCCGACGGTGCCAAGGAGGCGGTTTTTCGACTCCGGCTTTTCAGTACCGGAATTGGCGACCAGGAACGCGCCCGTACCATAAGTAATTTTCGCCATTCCGGGCGAGAGACAGCCCTGCCCCACCAGCGCGGACTGCTGGTCCCCGGCAGCTGAAAGGATTGGCAGCGCCTTGCCGAACAGGGCTTCATCGCTGAGACCGAAATCTGCCGCGTTGGGTCTGACATCCGGCAGCATATTCATCGGAACACGGAACAAGTTACACATCGCCTCGCTCCAGCCGCCCTGTTCGCCAAGGCCGAGACGATAGAGCAAGGTCCGCGAGGCGTTCGACACATCTGTTGCGTGAACCCGCCCGCCTGTCAGATGCCAGATCAGGAAAGTCTCGATGGTGCCGAACGCAAGCTCCCCCGCTTCGGCGCGTTCGCGGGCGCCGGTGACGGTGACGGTGTCGAGTATCCAGGCGATCTTGGTTCCTGAAAAATACGGATCGATCAGCAAGCCGGTTTCGGCCTGGACAGCATCTTCATGCCCGGCCGCCTTCAGCGCGTCACAGGCGCTGGCGGTTCGCCGGTCCTGCCAGATGATAGCAGGGGCCAGCGGCTTGCCGGTCTTCCTGTCCCAAACGAGCGTCGTCTCGCGCTGGTTTGTGATGCCGATCCCGGCGATCCGTTCCACACCGCCGACCTCCGCAAGGGCTTTGCGGCACACCTCAACCGTTTTCTCCCAGATAGTCTCACCATCCTGCTCGACCCAGCCATCGGCTGGATAGGCCAGCGGTACTTCCTCCTGCGCCAAAGAGACCTGGTTGAAGTCCCGGTCAAAAACAATGGCCCGCGTTGAAGTCGTGCCCTCATCGATCACCAGGATAGCATCGGCCATGTGTTTGTTCCTCCGGGATTTTCCGGGAGGATGGACTGGTCTGCCCGGTTCCGTCAACGCATGTCACGGCGTGGGCCCCGGTCTCCAAACCACCAGAGCGTTGCCGCCGTTGCCGCAAAGGTGGCCGTATCCACAATGCCCGCCTGTCCCGCCTCATCTGCGCCCAGAAAAACCGCACCTGTGATCCCCCAGAGCAGAACAGTCAGAACCGGCCGGGTCAGCGACCGCACGGCGTTGACCCATTTATAGCTCTCACCGATTGCCGCCTCGGCAGCCAGCGATGCAGACAGCCCAGTCCAGGCACCGGATGTCTCCGTCTGGCGAAGGTCAGCCGCGCGCCCGGCGGCATCAGCTTCGACCCTCAGCTTTTGCATCTCCGCTTCATGCACCCAGCGCGCGCGTTCTTGTGCCTGCGCCTGCCGGGCTTCCACCACGCCGGCGATACGGCCGATGACCGTACCCACAAGACCGAACAGGCCGCCGCCCGCGGCACTCGCCGCCAGTCCTGCTATGTCCGCCATGATGTTTCGCTCCCCGGATAAAACCAGCGGGCCGGACGCGGGCGACGGTCCAGATGCAGAAAGGTCTTCGCGAGGCCGAGCCCGGTGAAGCCATGCTGCTCCGCCGCCGCCAGCAGCATGTGGCGGTCATGCCAGGCCAATGAGATGTCCACAGCCATCGCCCGGTGCAGGCTGAAGCGGGCCCCGCCCACATAGCTGTTCCAGATGGCGCAGCGATGGCCGGAGTTGACGATAAGCGGCTGGCCGGCGTCCGCCCTGAGGGCCTCCAGCGCATCGAGGAAATCCGGCGCGTGCCAGTACTCGCCCGCGCAGAACCGGCCACCACAATGGCAGGCCAGTTCCCGCGGCGTGAAATGCGGCCAGCGCCAGCCGTCCGCATCAAAGTCAGAGACGTTTTCTATCAGCATGCGCACAAGTCTGCGTGCTTGCTGTATCAGGTGGATAAGGATCGTCTGGACAGAAATGCGCGGCCCGTGTCACCGCAGGCCGCGCCAGTTGCCGGTGTCGGATAGGCCCGGCTTTATCCCCTTAAAACTCAGCCTGCCGTTACAGGCGTTGCGCCCCAGGTGCGCGGCTGGTTCAGCTTTTTGATCGCGGCCTTGTACTCCGATTCCAGCTGGTCGACATAGTCAGCGACCGGCCCGCGCTTCTTCACGGCGCCAATCCCCTGGCCACAGCCCCAGATGTCCTTCCAGGCCTTGCTCTTGGTATTGCCACCGGAACCGAAATTCATCTTGCTGGGGTCGCTTTCCGGCAGATTGTTCGGGTCGAGCCCGGCCGCCTCGATCGACGGCTTCAGATAGTTGCCGTGCACGCCGGTGAAGAGGTTCGAATAGACGATGTCTTCAGCCCCGTAGGACACGATGGCGTCCTTGTAGCCCTCGACCGCATTGGCCTCGTCACAGGCAATGAAGGCAGACCCCATATAAGCAAAGTCCGCCCCCATCGCGATTGCAGCGGCGATTGCCCCGCCATTGGCGATGGAGCCCGACAAGGCCAGTGGCCCGTCGAAAAATTCACGGATTTCCTGGATAAGGGCAAATGGCGACAACCGGCCGGCATGACCGCCCGCCCCGGCGCAAACCGCGATCAGGCCATCGGCCCCCTTCTCGAGCGCCTTCTTCGCGAAGAATGTGTCAATCACATCGTGCATCACCACGCCGCCATAGGAGTGGATCGCATCATTGACCGCTTTCTGTGCACCGAGCGAAGTAATCACCAACGGCACCTTGTATTTTACGCAGGCTTCAACGTCGTGCTCCAGACGGTCGTTCGACTTGTGCACGATCTGGTTCACGGCGAAGGGCGCAGCCGGGCGGTCCGGATTCTTCTCGTTATGCTCAGCCAGTTCCGTCGTGATCCGGTCCAGCCACTCGTGCAGAACGGGGCCAGGGCGGGCGTTCAGCGCCGGAAAGCTGCCGACAATCCCCGCCTTGCACTGGGCGATAACCAGTTCCGGACCGGAAATAATGAACAACGGCGATCCGATCAGCGGCAGGCGCAGATTCTGAAGCACGGGCGGCACGGCCATGGGCTTTTCCCTTTAAAGTGAACAGTGTTTACATTGACCCTGAAATTTAACGCATGAGCCAGCCCTCGCAAGTCTTAACGTGGGGAGAAGCTACAGCGAGCTAAGTACGTACCGGCTGTCCGTTCAGACGACTCAGACGTTCTCACCGGCGCCCGGCGGCGTGACCAGCACCTTGTCGACCCTGCGCCCGTCGAGGTCCATCACCTCGAACCGGTATCCCGAAATGTGGACGACATCCCCATCCGCTGCGAGGCGCTGAAGGTGGTGGATAATCATGCCGCCTACCGTCACCGCGCCGCCATCGGCCTCGCCGAAGTCCGGCGCAGACAGCAGGATTTCCAGGTCTTCGACCGGCATCAGCCCGTCGATCAGCCAAGACCCGTCGGCACGCCGCGCCGGACGGTCGATCCCTTCACTGGGTGAGAATGCACTGTCGCCGGCAATGGCTCCGAGCAGATCCGCTGCCGTGACCATGCCCTGAATGGAGCCATGCTCGTCGACCACCAGCGCCATGCGGACTTCGCTTTCCTGCATCGATTCCAGTAGCCGCATGACCGACAGCGTCTCCGGCACGAATGTGACCGGACGTGCCACCTGTTTCAGGTCCGGCCCGTCGCCGCTGAGGTCACAGGCCAGAAGGTCCTTTGTCTGAACCACGCCGAACACCCGGTCCAACCGTTCATCGGCCACCGGGAAACGCGATTTACCACTTTCAAGAATTTCTTTCTTGATCTCTGCCCACGGATCATCTGTATCGATCCAGACAATGTCAGGCCGCGGGATCATAATGGAACGAATATCCCGGTCGGCCAGCCGCATGACGCCGCGCATCATTCGCTGTTCTTCCAGATCGATCACGCCGCTGGTCGCGCCTTCATCCAGGATGGCGTGGATCTCTTCCTCGGTCACAGGCTCCTGCCGGATACCGGCCAACCCCAGCAGGCTGAGCAGCCCGTCTGTCGAAACGCGCAACAACCAGACTACCGGAAAGGCCAGCCTGGAGATGAAGGCCATCGGCGGCGCCATGATTGTAGCGATTGCCTCGGGCGCAATCAGTGCGATCCGCTTGGGCACCAGTTCGCCGATCACCAGAGACAGGAAAGTGGTGAACACGATCACCAGCGCGAACGCGATCTCCCCTGCCTCGGCTTCAATGGCTGGCACCTGTTTGGCGATAAAGGGCGCCAGTTCGTCCGCTATGGCCGTGGCACCATAGGCACCGGCAATGATGCCGACCAGCGTGATCCCGATCTGGACCGTGGACAGGAACCGCGACGGGTCATCCTGCAGGCTGATGACCGTCCGCGCGCCCCGGTCGCCCTGGTCCGCCTTCGTCTGGAGCCGCGCAGGCCGGGCCGAAACGATGGCCAATTCCGACATGGCAAACACGCCGTTCACCACGATCAAACCGAGGAGAATGAAAAATTCGATCATGTCAGGCCGGGCCTTTCAAACAGAGGAGACCAGCCTGGGCGAGCCCCGACCGGCAAGAACGCCGCGATGGCGCAGAAAGATGAAAGACCGAAGCCTAGAGACCTTGGTCTCCGGGCTCAATGCCCAAGCGGCAAGCGTGTTCCCTGACCGATCTCAACCGACCCGCACGCTGCCGCCGCCATCCACGGGCAACAAGGCCCCGGTAATGAAGCGCGCTTCATCGCTGGCCAGGAACAGGGCTGCATGCGCCGTATCCCAGCCGGAGCCCATGAACCCCATGGGCACGCGGGCCGCACGTTCATTCCGAAGCTCGTCTTCCGGAATGCCCCGCATCTTTGAAATACCCCGGATCGCCATGGGCGTATCCATCAGACCCGGCAGGATCGCATTGCACCGGACACCGCGCGATGCCCCGGACATGGCGACACTCTGCGTCATCCGGTTCATGCCCGCTTTGGACATTTCATAGGCCATCTGGAAGCCACCTGCCAGCGAAGCCAGCGACGAGATATTCACGATGGCGCCCGCATGGCGCTCCCGCATGCCCGGAAGCACGGCTTTGGTAACCAGCCAGGCGCCTTTCAGGTTTATATTCAGCGTACGGTCGAAGGCCTCCTCCGTCAGCTTGTGCGCCGGGCCATCGCCAGCGTCGCCAATACCGACATTGTTGACAAGAATGTCAGGCGGGCCGAACGCCGCTTTAGCCGCCTCCGCGATCGATGCGGCGCCCTTCGTATCGCTGACATCTGCGGCGAAAGCCTGCGCTCTGCCACCCTCCGCGACAATCTCCGACACGGTGGCTTCTGCGCGGTCCTTGTCCTGATCCACACAGAGGACGCTCGCCCCGGCCCGGGCGAAGAGCAGTGCGATCGCCTTGCCATTGCCGACCGTTTCGCCCGGCGTCTGGCCTGCGCCGGTGACGATGGCGACCTTGCCGGGCAGACGGCCGGTTACGTCGCCGAGGCTCATTTTGCGAGATCCGGATCGAGCGTCAGGTCATCGTCCAGAGGGACGCCAAAAGAGTTCAGCATCATGGACACTTGCGTGTACTGGCCGACGGTCATGACCAGGTCCATCTTCTGCTTCTGCGTAAAGCCGGAGAGTGCCGCCCAGGTTTCATCAGTGATGAAGGCGTCGGATGTCAGTTCGTCCGTCGCCTGCAGCAGCGCCTTGTCATTGGCGCTCCAGCCCGGCGCGTCCGGTCCGGCCTTGATGCGCTCGATCTCTTCTTCCGTCAGGCCGCAGTCGAGGCCGATACGCTTGTGCTGGGCCCATTCATAGCCGGACTTCCAGTTGTATCCCGCACGAAGGATGACGAGTTCGCGGTCACGCTCGCTGAGGTCGTTGTATTTGGACAGGATATAGCCGCCCCAGCCCATGAAGCGTTTGTAGGCCTTCGGCGCGCGGGCGAGCGTGCGGAAGACGTTGAACACAGGCGCATCGCCGAAACGGTTCGCGATCATTTCCTTCACTTCCGGCCCCATCTCCGAATCGGTGAGTGGCGCGATACGCGGCGTCTTCAGTCTCATGGCTTTCCTCCCGGCTTTTTTGTCTACCTGGAACTAAACCCGGCGGCCCGGGACACCGCAAGCCGGACGTGAGGTCAGCCCCGGTCCATGCGGGCCTGCATCATGGACAGCCAGGCGTGCTGTCGGTGAATCATGGAGACGAGATCGGCATCGTCGCCTTCCTCAAGAAGGCGGTCCAGCCACAGCCCCAGAATGCGGGTGTGAGACCCCATCCATTCTTTCAGCAGGTCATGGCGCACGCCGCGGGCTGCATCGCCGTCACTCTGCAGCCTGCCACACGGACTGGAAGCGTCCGCCGGGACAGATCCCGCACTCCCATCCTGGCGTGTTTCCCTGCGGCGCGCGCCAATTCCAAAATCCCCGGAATCGCCCGTACTGACTGCAGGATCGGAAGGAATGAGCCTCAGAACTGCACGTGCGTTTCTCATGGGAATCTCCTATTTGCGACTAATTCTCATTCGCATCTATTGGGATGTCCGTCAAGCCGCTGAACGGGCGCTACGGAATGCCGCCAAGGAAGTGGTTCACTTTTCCCGATCTTTGCGCCAATAACTGGCCATCATGGCTGACGACATCCTCCCGCTTTCCAGCACCTTTCCCGACGCCACCGAAGCCGAATGGATGGCTTCGGTCGAAAAGGCCCTCAAGGGCCGTGGCATTGACGCAATCACCCGCACCACGGCGGATGGGCTGAAGATTCGCCCGCTCTACCGTGAGAGCGACTTCCCCAGTTCTGAGGACCCGCTGGGCACGCCCGGCGAGGCGCCTTATCTGCGCGGGCCGACGGCAGCGCCGGACAAGTGGCTGCCCTGGGATATTCGCCAGGCCTTCACGCACGCCTCCCCCTCGCACACGCATGGCGAGGTGCTGCGTGACCTGGAGCGCGGCGTCAGCTCGGTGGAACTTTGCGTCGATCCGACCGGACGAAACGGTGTCCAGGCCATGACTATGCCGGACTATGACATTGCCCTGAACGGCGTAGACGCGTCTATCGCCGGCGTTGCGCTTGACCCGGTCATGACTTCCGGCACACGCGAAGCTGCCTTCCTGGCCGAGTGGGCCAGAAACAAGACCGACGCGAAACTCGACTTCAACATGGACCCACTCGGCGCCCTCGCCCGCACCGGCACGCTCGCTGGCGGGCTCGACGCCGCCTTCGCCGAGGCAGGCGCGCTGGCCAAAGTGCTGGCCGCGAAATACCCGGCTGCGAACCTCTTCCGCATCGACGCGCGGGCCGTGCACGAGGCGGGTGGATCGGAAGCGCAGGAACTGGCCGCGCTGATCGCGTCTGCCGTCGACACGCTGCGCCGCCTCGCCCCGCACATGGAGGCCGCGGACGTTGCCGCGAAGACGATCTTCTGCCTCGCCCTCGACGCCAATTACGGCATTGGCGTTGCCAAGCTCCGCGCGGCCCGCCGCCTGTGGGCGCGCGTCGAAGAGGCCCTCGGCCTCGACGCGAAGCCGATGCGCCTTCAGGGCTACAGCTCTGCCCGGATGCTGACGCGCTATGACGCCTGGACCAACATGCTCCGCAATACGGCCGCCGCTTTTGCCGGTGCTGTCGGCGGGGCGGACATCCTGACCATCCGCGCCTTCAACGAGCCGCTGGGCACGCCGGAAGAACTCGGCCGCCGCATCGCGCGCAACACCCAGCTGATCGCCATGGAAGAAAGCCAGCTCGGCCGCGTGGCAGACCCGACGGGCGGCGCCTGGTTCACCGAGACCTTCGCCAATGAACTGGCCGAAGCTGCCTGGGCCGAATTCCAGAAAATCGAAGGCGAAGGCGGCTATGCGGCCTCCCTCACCTCCGGTGCGTTCCAGGTCCGCGTGAAAGCGATCCGCGACGCCCGCGCCAAGGACATCGCCAAACGCAAGATCCCGGTTACGGGCGTTTCCGAATTCCCGCTGCTGGAAGAGATCGCCGCACCGGTCGCTGACGCGCCGCACCTGCGCTCCGGCGCGGAACTGACGGACGAAGCGCTGCAGGCGCTGGTGCCCGACCTGCCGCCTGTCACGGGTGCGGATGCCACGGCCGAGCCGCTTGAGCCAATCCATCTCGGCGCAGACTTTGAAGCCCTGCGCGACAAGGCCGCCGCCGCTGCGAAACAGCCGGCGATCTTCCTCGCCACGCTGGGCCCGCTCGCTGAATACACGGCGCGCGCAGACTTTGCCCGCAACCTGTTCGCCGCTGGCGGACTCGCCGCCAAGGAAGCCCCGGTGCCGCCGAAGGATGCTGCCGAGATCGCGGCCGCGTTCAAGGCGTCCGGCCTCCGCATCGCCTGCATCTGCGGCGCCGACGCCCGCTATGCCGACGAGGCAGACGCTGCCGCCAAGGCCCTGAAGGACGCGGGCGCACAGCATGTCTGGATCGCCGGCAAGCATGAAGGCGACGGCATCGACTCGAACATCTTCATGGGTTGCGACGTGCTGCACACATTGAAACTCGCCCACGCAGAACTGGGGCTGAGTTGATGTTGGCGTTCACACCGGACAACTGGCAATCGCATCCTTGCGTGAATGGCCGCCCCGCAATCGAACAGGATGTAATAGAGAACCGCGCGACCTTTTATGTTCCGAACTCTACCGTGGAGGATGTTGCATCTTTGCATTGCCCTCTCCCGGGCGTCTTAAAAAACAGCGATGGCGAGACTGTCCCAGTATTGATCCTTCAAGCTCAAATCTCTCCCACCTCTGACACATATATAATAGGCGCGATCGATCAAAGCGGCCAACACTACGTAACCACGTCCGATGATGTCGAAGTCCTTACAACTCCGACCTCGGACTGGATGGCGAAATTGGAGACGTCTCAATGACCCAGTTCCCTGACTTCACGAAACTCGACCTTGGCACGCCTCATGCGAAAGCCGCTGTGCCAAAACTTGGCGAGGCATGGGAGACCCCCGAAGGCGTCGAAGTGAAAACCGCCTATACCGAGGCCGACCGCGCCGGGCTGGATTATCTGGACGATTTCCCCGGCCTCGCCCCGTTTGGCCGCGGCCCCTACCCGACCATGTACACGAACCAGCCCTGGACAATTCGTCAGTATGCGGGCTTCTCGACGGCGGAAGACTCCAACGCCTTCTATCGCCGGAACCTCGCCGCCGGCCAGAAAGGCCTCTCGGTCGCGTTCGACCTGGCCACGCACCGCGGCTATGACTCCGATCACGTCCGCGTGTCGGGCGATGTGGGCATGGCCGGTGTGGCCATCGACTCCATCTATGACATGCGCACGCTGTTCTCCGGCATCCCGCTGGACAAGATGTCCGTCTCGATGACGATGAACGGCGCCGTGCTGCCGATCCTCGCGCTCTACATTGTGGCGGCTGAGGAACAGGGCGTCGGGCCGGAAAAGCTGGCCGGGACGATCCAGAACGACATCCTCAAAGAATTCATGGTGCGGAACACCTATATCTATCCACCCAAGCCGTCGATGCGGATCATTTCGGACATCTTCGCCTATACCTCGCAGAATATGCCGAAGTTCAACTCGATCTCGATCTCCGGCTATCACATGCAGGAAGCGGGCGCTTCGGCGGATCTGGAGCTGGCCTACACGCTGGCCGATGGCATTGAGTATATCCGCGCCGGTGTGGCCGCGGGTCTCGACGTCGATGCCTTCGCGCCGCGCCTCTCCTTCTTCTGGGCAATCGGCATGAACACGTTCATGGAAGTCGCCAAGATGCGGGCCGCGCGCCTGCTGTGGGCGAAGCTCGTGAAAGAGAATTTCAGCCCGAAGAACCCGAAATCCCTCAGCCTGCGGACGCACTCGCAGACATCCGGCTGGTCGCTGACCGCGCAGGACGTCTACAACAACGTCATCCGCACCTGCCTTGAGGCCATCGCGGCCACGGGCGGGCAGACGCAGTCGCTGCACACGAACAGCTTCGACGAAGCCCTCGCCCTGCCGACGGACTTCTCCGCCCGCATCAGCCGGAACACGCAGCTCTTCCTGCAGCAGGAAGCCGGCGCGTGCCAGACGGTCGATATGTGGGGCGGCTCCTACTATGTCGAACGCCTGACACACGACCTCGCCGCCAAGGCCCTCGCCCATATCGAGGAAGTCGAGAAAATGGGCGGCATGGCGAAAGCCATCGAGGAAGGCCTGCCGAAGCTGCGCATCGAAGAAGCCGCCGCGAACACGCAGGCGCGCATCGACAGCGGCACGCAGACCGTGGTCGGCGTGAACAAGTTCCTGCTGGACGAAGACGAAGACGTGCCGGTGCTGAAGGTCGACAATGCCGCCGTGCGCAAGATGCAGCTGGACAAGCTGGCGCGCCTGAAGTCCGAACGGAACGAAGCCGAAGTGCAGGCGAAGCTGGATGCGATTGCCGAGGCCGCAGCCGGCACCGAAGGCAACCTTCTCGCCCTCGCCGTGGATGCGGCCCGCGCCAAGGCGACCGTGGGCGAAATCTCCGAAGCGGTCGAACGCAGCCAGGGCCGCCACCAGGCCGTCATCCGCTCCATCAAGGGCGTCTATGGCGGCGGCGTGAAAGGCACGGAGAAAGCCGACGAAGCGCTCAGCCTCGCCGAAGCCTTCGAGAAGCAGAACGGCCGCAAGCCGAAAGTCTACATCGCCAAGATGGGCCAGGACGGTCACGACCGTGGCCAGAAGGTCGTCGCCTCCGCGCTGATGGACCTTGGCTGGGACGTTGTGATCGGCCCGCTGTTCCAGACGCCGGAAGAGGCCGCCGCCGATGCGCGTGAAGCGGGCGTCGACATCGTCGCCGCCTCCTCGCTCGCCGCCGGACACCTGACGCTGGTGCCGGAACTGAAGCGCGCGCTCGGCAATGAAGGCGCGGCCAACGCCCGCATCATCGTGGGCGGCGTGATCCCACCGCAGGACTTCGACGCGCTCTACGCCGCCGGGGCCTCCGCCATCTTCCCGCCCGGCACCGTCATCGCCGACAGCGCCCTGAAGATGCTGGAAATCCTGACGGACGGCGACGACGGGGCGAAGACGGCGGCGGAATGACGACACCGAAAGGCTCTTGAAACAGACGGGCGGCCTTCCCAAATATATCGTTATTCGATAATTACAAAAGGATCGCCGCCCATGCTCGTCACCACCACGCCCACGGTTCAGGGCCATGAGATCACGAAATATCTCGGCGTCGTCTGCGGCGAAGTCGTGGTCGGAGCGCATCTTGGCAAGGACATCCTGGCCAGCTTCACCAATATCGTCGGCGGGCGGTCCAACGCTTATGAGAGCACGCTGCGCGAGACGCGCGATAACGCACTGGCCGAGATGATGGAAGAAGCCCGCAAGCTCGGCGGGAATGCCATTGTCGGCGCGAAGTTCGATTACACCGTCATCGGCCAGGGCGGTTCGATGATGATGGTGGCCGTCTCTGGCACGGCCGTGACACTGGCCTGAACATGCTCGACCAGACCGCTCCAACGGTGGAGGACATCCTCGCCCTCGCCGAGGCCTGCATCGCCCGCCTGCCCGGCCACATGCAGGCGGCGGCCGGGGCGGTCCGCATCATCGTGGAAGACTATGCCGAGGACGAGATTCTCGACGAGATGAAGATTGATGACGCGCTGGAACTGAGCGGGCTCTATTCCGGCGTACCGTTGATCCATGAGAGCGTGACACACCCGTCGATGCAGACGCCGCTGGTCTATCTCTACCGTCTGCCGATCCTGTTCGAATGGGCGGCGCGGGGCGATGTTACGCTGGACGAGCTGGTCAGCCACGTCACCATCCACGAATACGGCCACCATTTCGGCTGGTCCGACGAAGAGATGCACCGCCTGCTGGACAGTATGGACTGACGCCTCAGTCCTTCGATTTGTGCGCCAGCGTGTGGGCGTGCTTCTCCCAGTTCTGCCCGTCGAACTTGTTCACCGTGACATTCAGGTCCTGCCAGTCGTCGATACACCGCCAGGTGACGGCGACACCGTCCGGGTTGGAGCGCGGGATGTAGAAACTCTTCACACCGCACGTCTTGCAAAACAGGTGTTTGGCCACGCCCGTATTGAACGTGTACTCGGCGAGATTGTCATTGCCTTCAGTCAGGCGGAAGCGGCTGGACGGCACGATGATGTGGATGTTCCCCGACATCGCACACATGGAGCAGTTGCAGTCCTCCACTTCGAACGCATCCGGCAGGTCCACTTCCCACCGCACAGCGCCGCAATGGCATCCGCCGGTATGCGTCTTCAACTCGCTCATCGTCTTTCGTCCGTCTGGTTCAGCCCACCCAGTGCGGCGGGCGCTTGCCTGCCCATGGCCGGGCCTGCTCCAATTGTCCAGCCAGGCGGAACAAAAGACTTTCAGCCCCAAGGCGACCGCCAAACATCATGCCAATCGGCAGGCCGCCTGGCGCTTCTTCGGTCGGCTCGGTCCAGTGCAGCGGCACGGACATGGCCGGGCAGCCGGTCTGGTTGAAGATGGGGCAATGCGCACCAAAGCCGGCAATTGCCTTGCCCATCGCATCACCGTCCTGCGTCAGCGCCATCGTGCCCAGCTTGTCCGGCGCGCGATGCGTTACCGGCGACAGGGTCAGGTCGAAGCCGCCATCGATCAGGAATTGCTCATAGTCGATGGCCACCGAATTGAAGAGGTTGTTCGCCTTGGCCAGTTCGACCATCGGCACGGTCCGGCCGAGCGCCACCATCGAGGCGGTGATCGGCTCCATCTCGTCCTCGCGCACAGGCCGGCCCAGCATGTCAGAGCGATCATCGAAAGCCGCGGCGATGTTCGCGGAGATCGTGAACAGGGCGTATTTCGCCAGTTGCTCGCCATCCAGTTCCGGGCCTGCCTCAACAACTTCATGCCCAAGGTCTGCCAGCAGTTTCGCGGTCGCCATAAGCCCCGCATCGGCATCGGCGTCCGGCATGGTGCCGTTCGGCGCCCGCTTCCACAGCGCGATGCGCAGCTTGCCGGGCCCATGGGAGACTTCCTCCAGATACGGACGGTCCGGCGCCGGGGCCACGTAGCGGCTGCCCGTTTCCCGGCCGTGGCAGGCATCGAGCAGGGCGGCACTGTCGCGCACGCTGCGGCTGACGGCGTGGACGGTCGACATGCCATTCCAGCCTTCGGTGCGGCCGGGGCCCATCGGCACGCGGCCGCGCGACGGCTTGATGCCGAACAGGCCCGTACAAGAGGCGGGAATGCGGATGGAGCCGCCGCCATCGCTGGCCTGCGCCACCGGCAGCACACCGGCCGCCACGGCTGCGCTCGCCCCGCCGGACGAGCCGCCCGAGGTGCGCGTCAGATCCCATGGGTTTCGTGTCTGCCCGTAAAGCGTGGACTCGGTTGTCGTCGTCAGGCCGTATTCCGGGCTGGTCGTCTGGCCGAAGAAGACGAGACCCGCCTCGCGATAACGCCCGGTCAGGACCGAGTCCCGCTGGGCCACATTGCCTTTCCATGCGACGGAGCCATTGGTAAGCGGCGCGCCTTTGACCTCGACGGCAAGGTCTTTCGTGACGAAGGGCACGCCCGCAAAGGGCCCGTCACCGGTCCCGCCTTCAAGCTGTCTTTTCGCAAGATCCGGATAGAGCGCACTAAAGCAGTTCAGCGTCTCCTGCGCAGCTTCGGCCCGCGTGACGGCTGCATCCAGAAGTTCTGCGGCGCTGACCTGTTTGCTGCGGACAAGTTCCGCCAGCCCCAGACCATCATAATCGGCATATTCTCTCATTCGGCCCTCCCGTTCTGTCACCACTGTGGAACGGCAGGCGCCGAAAGGAAACCCTGATCAGGGCTCCATTTCAGGTGGGGGGGGCGGGCCGCGTTCCCCGGGGTCGCCCGGTCGACCGGGCCGCATCCGGCGCTCCGCCCGCCTGTCCCCCGGGCCATGTTTCAGAAACCGCGCCATCTTTGCGCGTTCGTCCACGGGCATCGTGGCGAAGAGATCCACCATGGCCTCATGCATCGCTTCATTGACGGTATCGTCTGCCGCCCTCAATTCCCGGAACGCCTCGCGGACGGCATCGGCATCATATGGGTCAGCCGCCACGGCATCTCCCAGACGCGCACGGGCTTCTGCACGCGCTGTACGTTCCTCGCCGGATGCCTCGAACGCCTGCCGGAACACACGCCGCATGATGTCCCGGCTCCCGTCATCGCGGGAGGCCCAGGAGGGCCGTTCCGATGGCGCTCCATGAGGCTTCCCCGTTGGGCCAGCTTGCAGAAGGAAACCGGCCAGCAAGCCAAGCAGGATCATGTTCGCCATAAGCGACACGATCAGCCAGCGCGGCCACCGGCGGGAAGTTTCAGGCGCATCGCTCATTCTGCGGCCTCATTCATCAGTTCGTAGTTCCCAAAACCGAGCGCGGCATACATCACAGCATCCGCCTCATCATTGGTGTCGGCATTCGCGACGGAAGCCGGCAACGACACGTTCACACCGATCAACAGCCCCATGACCAGCGAAGCCACCGCGCCGGCCGGCAACCAGCCCGGCAGGAACCTGCTGAAGCCGGTTTGCGCCCGTCCGGTGCGTGCCGCTTTCGGTGCGTCGGCAATCAGGCTGTTCCGCAGGGAGGCGGGAACGTCGACTTCAGGCACAAGATTCAGGACATCGTCCAGACGGCGGGCTTCCTCCAGCGCCTGGGCAAACAGGCCCGGCGCTTCAGCCATCCGGCGCGCCGCAGCGCCCTGCTCTGCCTCAGGATAGGCAGAAATATCTGACCCGTACGTCTCGATCAGCGCGATGATGCGCTCATCCGACACGATGGGTGTGTTCCCGCGATCCTTCATGCCACGCTCCGTTCGGCCAGTGTCGCCCTCAAGCTGCGCCTTGCGCGTGCCAGAAGGCTTTCCAGCGCCTCTTCACTTGTTTCCATAATTTCCGCCGCCTCGACCTGAGAGTGTCCTTGCAGGGCACAAAGCGTCAAGGCAGCTGCCTGACGCTCCGGCAGGGCGGCGATTGCCGTTTCAATGGCTTTCACGCGTTCGCTCTGCATCAGGCGTTCAGGCGGGGTCAATTCCGGGTCCGTCATCTCCGGCAATTCTCCGGGAAGAGATTCCCGACGTTTGCGCAGGATGTCGTAACAGAGGTTCAGCGCGACCCGGTGCAGCCAGGTCGAAAACTTTGCCCTCGGCTCCCAGCCCGGCAGTGCTTTCCAGGCGCGAAGAAAAGTCTCCTGTGTCACGTCTTCTGCTTCCATCCGATCACCGAGCATCCGCGTCGTCAGGCCAAGAACACCGGGCGAGTACCGGTCAACCAGCCACGCCACGGCAGACGGATCGCCCGCCGCCGCCCGTGTGATCTGGTCGAGATCCGATACGAAAGCCACGGAACCGAGCTTACTCCGTTCAGGCGCGGGTGCACGCATTCAACACATCTTGCCGGCTGAATGCGTGCAGAGCCGCCCTACCGGGCCTGAGCCCGATCTCTTATTCGTCTTCCGGCGGTGGGGGCGGCATCATTCCATTCATGCCCCGCCGGCCGAAATCACCGCGGCCGCCAGGACCCATCCGGGCAGATTCGAACTCTTCCTGGCTGATCGTGCCATTCCCGTCCTTATCCATGTCCGCAAACCGCTCGGCCTGCATCTGGGCGCCCTTCTGCGCCCAATCGGCTTTCCTTGCCTTCCAGTCGTCCGCTCGTGCCGCCTGAACAGCCGTCACTTCGTCGCGCGTGATCGATCCGTCCTTGTTGGTGTCATACCGCTCGAACATGTTGTCGACACGGTCGCCGCGGCGTTCCTCGAACCGCGCCTGCATCTGGGCGCGCATGACTTCGTGATGCGCAGACAGCTCATCCTGTGAAAGCTGGCCGTCACCATTGGTGTCGATCCCCACGAACATTGCCGCTTTGTGCGCCTTGATTTCCGCGTCGGAGACCTTGCCGTCACCGTCCGTGTCCATCATTTCGACCATGCGGTCTTTCATCATGCCCGGGCCGGAGCCAGGGCCACCGCCGCGCGGGCCAGCCATTGCAGGCGAAGCAATCATCGCCACTGCAGCAAAGGAAGCTGTCGCGAGAAAGATACGTTTCATAGGGGGTAACTCCTCTCGTTGCGGCTACCGCTCGTTCAGGGCAGCCAGTGTTTATCAAACGGAGGAGGATCAGCTTTCCGTCGCATCGAGGTGCAGTTTTTCCACAGCCATCTGATGAAGCCTTGATTTTGTGGAAGATAATTCAATTTCCAGATCCCGGAACGTGTCCGCCTCCACAGCGCGGCAAAGCCGGTCCCGCAGGCCGGCCGGCATCGCATCCGAGCGCGTTTCCGTTCCGATGGCGATGCGCTGAACCTGTTGCAGCGCCTGCAGCAGGCCGAGCCCCTCGGTAAGGACCAGGCGCTCCTCGACATTAAAGCTCGCATAGGCAATGGCATCCCGCGTCGAGGCCCAGATGGCATCCGGCCTGCCGCTCAGCAGCATGTCCTGCTGCACCATGAATTCCACATCAATCAAGCCGCCCTCAGCGGTCTTGAGGTCCCACAGGCCCTTGCCGGGCTTTTCCCGGTAAAGCCGCTGGCGCATGTCGGTGATGTCGGCCGGGATGGAGGCCGCATTTGCCTGTGCACGGCTCGTGATGGCGTCGATCGCGATCTCCATCACCTTGCTGCCGAGCGCCGTATCGCCGGTCACCGGACGCAGGCGGGTGAGCGCCATATGCTCCCAGGTCCAGGCATCCTTGTTCTGGTAGGAGGTGAACGCCGGCAGGCTGACAGCCACCGGCCCGGCCCGTCCGGAAGGACGCAGGCGCATGTCGACTTCGTAGAGCGCGCCCTCCGCCGTCGGCGCTGACAGGGCGGTGATCAGGCGCTGCGTGAAACGCGTGTACCAGGTCTGTGCCTCCATCGGATCGGCATCATAGATGACGAGGATGTCGAGATCGGAACCGGCTGTCAGTTCCTTCCCGCCAAGCTTGCCCATGGCGAAGACGGCCCATTCGCCCGGCTGGGGTCCGTTGCGCCGTTCGGTTTCCCACTTTGCGGCAGCGGCCATTTCGGTGATCGTGTCATCGGCCAGCGCGGTCCAGTATTCTGCCGCGTCCCGGGCCGGGATCAGTCCGTGCAGCAACCGGTGGCCGGTCAGGAAATGCTGGTCGCGGTGATACCGGCGCCAGGCGTCGAGCGCCGTATCGAAGCTTGTGTCCGGGCCGAGTTCCGGGCGCACCGGCGCCTGTCCGCTGACGAGCGACTCCAACAGGTCCGGCCGGCGCGAGAGGATTTCCGCAAGGCGCGGCGCCAGCGCCAGAGTGGCCACGAGATCGTCGAGCAGGTCCGGCTCTGCCAGAAGCATGGCCAGCGTCTGCACACCGGAGGACAGGCCGCTGAAGAACCGGGAGAACCAGCGGAAGGCCTCGTCCGCCTCACCGGTCTTGCCCATGTCTTCCAGGAGGCGCGGCAGGATCGCCGTCAGCAGCTCGCGCCCGCGCGCCGTGCGCGTCGCAGGCACACGGCCGCGGTGCCAGTTTCGGATGGTCTCGATCGCCGCGCTCGGATCGCTGAAGCCGAGCTGGCTGAGGGTTTCAACCGTCCCCGGATCATCGTCGACGCCGGTGAAGACAAAGTTCCCGGACCGGGACTCCCCCGCCGCCCGGTCTTCCGCCGCGAACAGGGCGTCATAGGCCGACTGCACAAGACGCCGCGTTTCGAGAAGGTCCCGGTCGAAGTCCTCCAGATTGCCATAGCCGCTGAGGAAGGCGACCGCTTCGCGCGCTTCCGGATCTTTCGGCAGCGTGTGGGTCTGTTCGTCATTCCGCATCTGGATACGGTGTTCGACATTGCGCAGCTGGCGATAGGCTTCGGTCAGGTCACGTGCCGTTTCATCGGCCACCACCCCGCCGGTGCGCAGGGCTTCCATTGCGCCGAGGGTCGTGTTGTCGCGCAGCTCCGGGCGCCGCCCGCCGAGGATCAGCTGCTGCGTCTGGACAAAAAATTCGATCTCGCGAATACCGCCGGGTCCAAGCTTGATGTCCGGGTTCGGAATACTGAACTCCCGGGCCTTGGCCTTGGTGTTGATCATCCGCTTGATCGCCTGGATGTCACCGATGGCCCAGTAGTCGAGGTTCCGGCGCCAGACATAGGGCTCCATCCCCTTCAGGAAACGCTTTGCCGCAGCAATGTCGCCGGCAGCAGGCCGCGCCTTGATCCAGACCATCCGCTCCCAGTTCTGGCCGACGCTCTCATAATAGACTTCCGCCATGGCCGTGGACACAGCCAGCGGTGTCGAGGACGGATCCGGCCGCAGGCGCAGGTCGGTGCGGAAGATGTAGCCGTCTGCTGTAATCTCATCGAAGATCCGCACGATCTCCCGCGCGACACGCTGGGCCGCTTCACCCGGGGAACGCTCCCCGCCATCAAAGACGACCGGATCGTAGAAGATGCAGAAATCAATATCGCTGGAATAGTTGAGCTCGAACGCGCCCATCTTGCCAAGCGCGATGGCAAAAATGCCGTCGCCCGACAGGCCATAATGCGCAAGCGCCACCTTGAGCGCCGTATCGACACATTCGCAGGCAAGCTCGGTCAGCACCAGTGTGACGTCCATCACATCCAGACTGCCGGACAGGTCGTCCCCGGCGAGGGACAGATGCGTCGCCTGCTTGGCTCGGCGCAGGATGCGCATGACCTCTTCCACCGGCCGCTGTCCGAGTTTCGGCAGCATACGCACTGTTTCGAGCGCCTCGCGCCAGTCGGCGTCTTCCAGTTCCCGGCCGGCCAGCCGCCGGAGATAAGGCGCGCGGTCGAAGGCGAGTTTCAGGGCGGCTTCAGGCGTGTCCGCAACCGGTCTTACGTTCAGCATGCCTAGGCCCTCGGCAGTCTCAGCGTCGCTTTCAGGCCGGGCGATTCTGCCGGGCCATTGCCATCCGACAGAATGAGTTCCCCGCCGTGCATTTCCGCAACCGACACGACAAGCGCGAGGCCAAGCCCGCTGCCGGGCTGGGTGCGTGCAGAATCCATCCGCTGGAAGCGTTGCACAACGCGTTTGCGCGCATCCGCAGGCACGCCAGGGCCCGTGTCGACAACCGTCAGATCGACCGTGCCTTCCGGCCCGCGTGCGACCGTGAAGTTTATCGTTCCTCCGGCGGGCGTGTATTTGATCGCATTGTCGAGCAGGTTGGAGAGCGCCTGCCCGATCAGGTCCCGGTCGCCCAGCACCATGAGGTGTTTTGCGATCTGGCTGCGGAAGCTCTGTTCGGCTTCGTCGCTGGCCGGCTCGAACAGTTCGGCGAGTTCCTCTGCCAGTTCGGACACATCCATCCGCACACGTTCGCCTTCGGCACCTGCCTCCAGCCGGGCGAGGCGCAGGATGGCGTTGAATGTTCCCAGCACGCGGTCCACTTCCTCGACCGTTTCGCCCAGCGTTGCCTCGGCACTTTCGCGTGACATCGGCTCGGAGAGCGCGATCTCCAGCCGGTTACGCAGGCGCGACAGCGGCGAGCGCAGATCGTGCGCAATGGCATTGCCCGTATTGCGGGTGGATTCGACCAGCTTCTCGATCTGGTCGAGCATGGCGTTCATGCGCTGGCCCAACCGGTCGAACTCATCACCCGACCCGCGCACGGGCACACGCCGGCCAAGTTCGCCGCCCATGACCATCTCTGCCGTCCGCGCCAGTTCGTCCGCCCGCCTTGCCGCCCCACGGGAGATCAGCAGGCCGCCCAGAAGCGACAGGACCAGCCCGATCGGCGCGGCGATATAGATCGCGTTCTGGATACGCCCGACAATCGCTGTCTGCTGCGCCGTATCGAAGGCGACCAGCAGCGCGCCGCCATTATCCCGCAGGCGCACGATGCGGCCAGCGACAGGGCGGACAACTTCAGAGCCGTCCGGTTCTGTCTGGGTGATTTCGAAATAGATCGTCTGAACATCCAGGTCCGGATTGTGCTCCGGCATGCGCTGGAAGTGGCCGGCGATCCGGCGGCCCGATGCGTCTTCAAGATAGTAGAAGAAAGTCGACCCGTTACGGGTCATCCGCTCGAACACCGACTCGCTGAGACGCTCCATGCCCCCGGTGAAGTAGGCATTGCCCAGCTGCTCAAATTCGAGATCCATCCGCCGGTCGGATTCAGCGCGGATGTAATAGACCGTCGAATAATAGAGGTAGACCAGCAGCGCCGCTGAAAACGCCGCAAACATGGCGCTGTAGAGCAGCGCCAATTTGAAGGTCGTCGTTCGCAGGAAAGTCGGGAGGGCGAATTTCATGGCTCGCTAGTGCCAGCGCCCTGCCCGTCCGTCTAGCCCTGCAGCCGGTATCCGGCCCCACGGACCGTGTGCAGCAGCGGCTCGTCGAATTCCTTGTCGATCTTTGCCCGCAGGCGCGAGACGTGAACATCGATCACATTGGTCTGCGGATCGAAATTATAGTCCCACACCTTTTCCAGCAGCATGGTGCGGGTCACGACCTGTCCGGCGTGACGCATCAGATATTCCAGCAGGCGGAATTCGCGCGGCTGCAGGTCGATCTTCTGGCCGGCCCGGGTGACCTTGCGGGTCAGCAGGTTCATCTCCAGGTCGCCCGCCTTCAGCACGGTGACCGGCGGTTCCTGCCCAGGTGTGCGGCGGCCGAGGGCCTCGACACGGGCGGCCAGTTCTGCCGGGGCAAATGGCTTGGCGAGATAGTCCTCGGCACCGGCCTTCAGGCCTTGCACCTTGTTCTGAACATCGCCCAGGGCCGACAGGAACAGCGCAGGCGTTGTGCCGCCTGCATCGCGGAATTCCCTCAGCAGGGTCAGGCCATCCTTTTCAGGCAGCATCCGGTCGACGATCATGGCGTCGAACTCTTCGGAGCGGGCCTTGGCAAGGCCGCGCTCGCCATCGTCTGCCTTGTCCACCGAGTGTCCGGCCTCAGTGAGGACCTTCTCGATGAAGCCGGCCATTTCTGCGTCGTCTTCGATCACCAGCACACGCATGGGATCCTCCTGAACTGTGTCTAGCATATGCGCCTCACTTAGTCTTCGCTGATGTCGATCGTGCGGTAGGTCGTAATCTGGCCGACACGCACGGCGATCAGAACTTTGGTCCGGTTGGCCTTCTTGGCCGCATCGATCGCCTTCTTCAGAACGTCGACGCTGGAGACCGGTTCATTATTGGCCTCCAGGATAACCATGCCACGCTGGAGACCAGCCTCTTCGATGGCGCCGCCACGCTCGACTTCGGAAATCACGAGGCCGGCTTCGTCTTCATCAAGACCGAGGCGCTGGCGCATCTCGTCATCCAGCGGCACGAAGGTCACGCCGAGGGACGACATGGTGGCTTCAGCACCCGTATCGCCGGAATCCTCTGACAGGGCCGAGGCCGGAATGCGGCGGGCATTGAGGCTGTCGCCCCGTTCACCGACCACGACATCAATCGTCTGGCGCTTGCCGCCGCGCATGATGTCGAACTTGTTCGACGTGTTGGCGATCAGGCGGCCAACCAGGCGCGTGGTGGAGGTCGCATCGCTGACCTTCTGCCCGTTCACGGACAGGATGATGTCGCCGCGTTGCAGGCCGCCCTTGTCGGCCGGGCTGTCTTCGGTGACGTCGGCGATGATGGAGCCGTCATTGTTCAGCATGCCCTGGGCTTCGGCCATGTCTTCGGTCAGGTCCTGGATCTGCACGCCCAGCCAGCCACGGGACACATGACCATCCTTGATGATGGCCTGGGTCACTTCCTGCGCCAGTTCCGCCGGGATGGCAAAGCCGATGCCGACAGACCCGCCGGTCGGCGAAAGGATCTGCGTGTTCACGCCGACCACATTGCCGTGCAGGTCAAAGGTCGGCCCGCCCGAGTTGCCCCGGTTGATGGCTGCGTCGATCTGGAGAAAGTCTGTGTACGGGCTGTCATTGCCCAGCTCACGGCCATCAGCTGACAGGATGCCGGCCGTTGCCGTGCCGCTGAAGCCGAACGGGTTGCCGAGGGCGACAACCCAGTCACCCTTGCGCAGATTGTGAGAGTTGCCGAAACGGACATAGGGATAGGTGCCTTTGTCCTTCACCTTGATCACGGCGAGATCGGTGTCGGGGTCGGTGCCCACCAGTTCCGCTTCCAGCTCCGCGCCGTCCTTGGTGACGACTTCGATCTGAACGGCATTCTGGACCACGTGATTATTGGTGACGATATAGCCGTCCTGCGAGATGAAGAAGCCGGAGCCCAGCGACCGCGCTTCGCGGGTCTGAGGCTCGTCGCCCTGTTCTTCCTGCTGACGGCGCTGTTCCATGAATTCGTCAAGGCCGGGAAGCCCGCGGAATTGCTCGAAGAATTCCTGCATGTCGCCGAGATCATTCACTTCGCGCTCGGACAAGACATTGACGCTGACGACCGCCGGCTCAACGCGCTCGATCAGATCGGCAAAACTCATGGGCGCGCCCGCGGGCGGCTGGATCGCAATCGGCTGGGCGCCTGCCTCAGGACTGAGAATCTGAGGTGCGATCGACAAGGTCCCAACCGCGGCGGCTCCGAAAAGCGCTGCAACCAGTGCCTGCCGAGAAATGCCAAGTTTCATGATTTCTCTCTCCAACTCTCTGAAAAATCGTCGTTTGTCCGGACGACCGTTACATAATCATACGAGACCGAATGTGGTCATTAAAAGACAGTAAGTCGAATGGATTCAGGCCTTCAGCGAGCCGTCAGACGGTCCTGCCCAGCTTTGCGCACGGCCTCATCAGGCTTGCCGTCAGAGCGGGCGAGGCCTGGAAGTTCGGTTATTCACCTGTATCATCACTGAAAGGCTCTGTGTAACTTTCACGAATATACTGACACTTCGAGTGTAATCACGGTTATTCATACCGTCGGAAGCAAAATAACGAAAAATCCCTTGAAATACTACAGTTTGCGAGACATACTGATTTTCAATAAGGATCAGAAGGGGCTGATTAGTGCGCTTGATACACCGCATGCCAAAAAGGCTATTGCGTCGTCGCGCCTGTGCCTCGGAACAGTTGCCGGCGCTGGAAAGGCCCAATCCCCGGGCCCACCGGTGTCAATCACCACTTCGTGATGCCCGCCTACTGCCAAGGTGGCTCAGGAAGTCCCATTCAGACGTCAAGCAATGTCCCCACCCAGCCTGACGGCTATTCCCACGGGGGTGCGGCGCCGGCAAACCCTTCGTCCCGAATCCGACATGGTTGTAGATGATCGCTTTATAGCGACGGAAAATCTCCCGCCGTATTCTGGCTACAAGCGTCCACGATCACGGAGGACGGCAAGGGCTGGCTGAAGCGCAGCTTTGTATTGCGTCCAGCGACCTATCGCAGATGTGTAGATTGGTTGACGCACCTGGCTGACGCTGGCTGTGGCGACCGGGGCTTCATTCTTGTGAAAGTCCAGGCAGGCCGCCTCAAAACCAAGCCCGGCAAATGCCAGAATGTCCCGGATCTCACTGTCGGGACTCCCGACGAGCCTCTCATAATTTACAATACGGAATCTCGTTCCCGGCAGCTTTTGCTCATATGTGTCGGCGAGATCATGAAAGTCCGCGACGTATCGAGCCAGCCTCTCAAGATCATAGGCATAACTATAGAGCGATGCTGACGCCGAGAAATGCTGCTTGTAAATACTAAGCACACTGTCAGGCGCCTGGCGCCGGAGGCAAATCACCCGAGACGAGGGCAACGCCGCAAGGATGGCAGGAACGAAGAACGCGTTTACAGGCATCTTGTCAGTGAAACGCTGGTGACTCTCCAGGATGGCCCGCACACTTTTGAGATAAGCTTGTCCGACGGCAGTCAGGTCTGTATTCGCTGCCCGGGAAATTACTTCTGCATCGTATGTATGTCCTGCGCTCACTCCGGTGGCACGATGAAGGCAAGCTCCAAACTCGTGACGTTCTCCGGCAGACACAATCTGTGAGTGGCTGGAAAGTACCCGATCGACCAGCGTCGTGCCGCTTCGGGGCAGGCCCACGATAAACACCGGGCCATCAGCGGGTGTGGAACCCTCCACGTGCAACGCCCCCGCCAACGCCCCGGCTGCCTTGTAGATAAACTGATCTTCCATCTGCCGGTCAGGCAGCTGTGGACGGACAAGTGCCTTACCCCGGTCCAGCCAGAGCATGACCGACTCCGGATCTCCGAGGTCTTCGTGAACCTTGGCAATCGCATGCGCCAGAACAAGGCCACCTTCGGCATCCCGTGGATTGCGTTCTGCCCAGGCCTTTTGAAGCACGGCCAGGTCATTTCGCTCAGGCGTCTGCTTTGTGATCTGCGTCAAATGCATTTGTGCCGCGGTGAAGCCGGGATTCAGCTTCAACGCAGTCCGATAAGCTTCCCGGGCGTTCTCAAAATCCCCAAGGAATTGAAGGGAAGATCCGAGATTGAAGAAGCTCAGTGCATCGCCGGGCGATGCCTGCGTAGCCTTTCGGTGAAACGCAACCGCTTCCTCATGGCGGTCCAACTTGCTGAGAGTCGAACCGATCAGGGCAAGCGTGTATCCATCGCGCGGATTCCGTTTCTTCGCCTGTTCCAGACATTTAAGAGCCTGAGCAGGCTGGTTGAGGCCGACCAGGGATCGCGCCGCCTGAACAAACGGACCGGCCCCTGGATAGCCTTTCCGAACGGCGCCTTCGAACAGGCCAAGTGCATTCCGGTAATCATGGTTTTCACAGGCAATAATGCCCATGAGAAAATAGCCCTCTGCACTTTCAGAATTTTGCTCCAGAACCCTCCTGCAGCAATCCAGCGCTTCCTTGTATTGCTTCTGTTGCAGGAATTCTTTCGCCCGGTGCAGCAGCTGTGCTTCCTGGTCTCCCGCGCGACGCCGGACACCTTCGGTAGAATAATTCAGGACCATACAGGCAGCGTATGCCCGATGGCGCCTCCTCCTTCAAGTTGCCGGAACAGAAAAAATAACTATCTTAAATGGTATATATAAAGGCTCGGCAGAGGCCAGTTTGCGGAAGCAAATTCGGTCAGACGTCCTCGGCTTCGATGTCCCGGGCCACGGTCCGTTTGCGCCGGGCTGTGAGGAAACCGATCAGCCCGCCAATGGCCAGCAGGGCAAAAGGACCGACCCAGAGCAATGCACCGCTCAGGCTGTTCCCTTTCGGGCGGAACAGGACGAACTCGCCATAGCGGCTTTCGAACCAGTCCCGGACCTCCTGGTCTGTCGAACCCTCGCCAACCATTTCGCGAATCCGGGTGCGCATGTCTTCGGCAATCGGCGCGGCAGACTGTGAGACCGGCTCGTTCTCGCACGCCACACAGCGCAGCTCCCGCATCAGGGCCTGCGCCCGCGCCTCTTCGTCGGCATTGTCGAGCGGGACATCCGCGGCAAGCGCGATCACGAGAGACAGGAAGAGCGCCTTCATCGTTTCCCCTTCACCATGCTGAGCGCACCACCGAGGCCAATCAGCAGAACGCCAAGATACACGAAATCGATCAGCGGATTGAAGTAGACCCGGAACACCCAGCGCGCCTGCCCGTCCACCACACGCTGTTCGCCCAGCGCAGCGTAGAGGTCGCCCGTGCCGGTCTTGAAGATGGCCGTCTCCGTCGTCGGCATGCGCGCGGCCGGATAGTAGCGCTTCATCGGCTCCAGCACGGTTTTCGTGCCGCCTTTGACCGCTGTCAGCACGGCCTTGTCGGCATACCAGTTCGGCCCTTCGATAGAGCCGACATCATCCAGTGTGAAGGTCCAGCCAGCCGCCTGACCTGAGCCGCCTTCGGCAAGGGCCACGGTGGTTTCATAACGCTGCGTGGTTTCCACAACGGCACCGATGATGAACAGGCCGATGCCCATATGCGCAAGCGTCATGCCCCAGACACGCGGTGAGACACGGAACACGCGGTTCAGCGTGACAGCCCGGCGCTTCAGTTCCCACAGGGCCCCGCCGATCAGCCAGACGCCGAGCGCCAGGCCGAACGCGGCCCCGATCGAAATGTCCCAGACGGCAATGCCAAGCGCGGCAAACACGGCAACCAACGCGGCGCCGGCGATGGCCCAGCGCGTCCATTGCTTCATGTCCGCCTTGCCCCAGGCCCAGCTCTGGGCGACCGGCAACAGCAGCAGGAGGATCGCCAGGATTGGCACAAAGGTCAGCCGGAAATATGGCTCGCCCACAGACATGGTGCGCCCGGCGGCTTCGGCCATGAGCGGGAACAGCGTGCCCAGCAGAACGGTCAGCGCCGCCACGATCAGGACGATATTGTTGGCCATCAGCGCGCCCTCCCGGCTGCCGATCAGCCAGGGCTTTGCCCCTTTGAGGGATGGCCCGCGCCAGAGGAACAGGCCGAGCGCCAGCACGCCATAAACCAGCAGCCCGAACAGGAGGATCGTGCCCCGCGTCGGATCGACAGCAAAGGCATGCACCGAGGTCAGCACGCCGGAGCGTACCAGGAAGGCGCCCATGATCGAGAACAGGAAAGCCAGCACCGAGAGAAGCGCCGTCCAGGCGGCGAAATTCTCCCGCTTCTCCGTGACGATGACAGAGTGCAGCAGCGCCGCCCCGATCAGCCAGGGCATCAGCGAGGCGTTTTCGACCGGATCCCAGAACCACCAGCCGCCCCAGCCAAGCTCGTAATAGGCCCAGTAAGAGCCGAGCGCGATGCCGAAGGTGAGCGGCACGAAAGCGGCCAGCGACCAGCGCCGCGCTTCCTTTGCCCAGACCCGGTCAATCCGGCCTTCCATCATGCCGGCCGCTGCCAGCGCGAAAACGAAGGAATAGCCGACATAGCCGAGATACAGCATCGGCGGATGGAAAGAGAGCGCCGGGTCCTGCAACAGCGGGTTCAGCCCCGCACCCTGGAAAGGCGCCGGATCCAGCCGCAGGTAAGGCGAGGAAGCGAACAGCAAATAGCCCATGGCACCGGCGGACAGGAATCCCTGCACGCCCAGTGCGCGCGATTCGAAGCGTTCCCGGCCGGTTTTCATCAGGGCCGCCGCAGCCGCGCCGAACGCCAGCGTCACCAGCGCCCAGAGCGCCATGGAGCCTTCATGATTCCCCCAGGTGCCGGCGATCTTGTAGAGCATCGGCTTCAGCGTGTGGGAATTATTGGCCACCAGTGCCAGCGAGAAATCCGACACGGCAAAGGCATGCACCAGCGTCAGGAAGGAAAAGGCCATCAGGCCAAAACCGGTGACGGCCGCCATGCCCGCCCAGCGGCGGTCGCCCTTCAGGCCGAAGATCGTCTGCGCCAGCGTGGCGCCCAGCGCCAGGAACGCCGCAAAATGACCGGCTTCGATCATCCGCCGATTGCCTCGGGGCGCAGTTCGCGTGGCTGATAGTTTTCATCGTGCTTGGCCAGGATCTGCCGGGCCGTGAACGTGCCGTCTTCATTGAACTGGCCGATGGCCACAACGCCCTGCCCTTCGCGGAACAGGTCCGGCGCAATGCCCGTGAACGAGACCAGGATCTCGGCATCGCCATTGTCCATCACGCTGAACAGCATGGTCGCGCCATCATCTGAATAGGTCAGCGAGCCAGGCTCGACCCAGCCGCCGACTTTCACCTCACGTCCGGCTTTCGGCAGGCCTTTCTCGGCCAGCGTCTGCGGTGTGTAGAACAGGTTGGCATTCTGGCGCAGGGCCACAAAGGCCAGCCCCGCCGCAGCCAGCAGCAGAACGGCAGCAATGCCAAACGTATAGAGTCGTCGAGTCCGTGCGCGCATGCCCGTCTTATAATGCGCCCCGCACCGAAATGGGAGTGCGGCAGATGCATCGCACCCGCTCCTGCTTTCCGATTGTTTGTTCCAGGTGCCCGCTCTGTGCTAAACAATGAGGGCAATGAGCGATGCCCTTGGCCCCGGCGAACTGGTTCTCTGCGTGAACGCGGCCCCCAACCACGTGACCGGACAGCCTGTGCCGCTCGTGGCGGGCGAGACGTATCGCGTTCTCGAAGTGATGGACTTCGCCTGCCCGTGCGGGCGGTCGGACGCGCTACTGGATGTCGGCGTCGGCTTCGCCTGGTGCCAGACGCGCTTCCGCCACCTGCCGAAACCAAAGGCAACGACCAGAACCCGCCGCGCCTCGACACCGAAGAAGTTGCAGCCGGTTTGATAGTCCGCTCACGCGGGCAGTCGTCAGTCGGTACGACTCAAGGCGCCGGAGCCGCTTCATCTCCCTGCCCGATGGCTTCGATCATGCCGCGGAAGCGGTCGCGGCGGGGGTCGCCCTCGGGGAGGTTGTTGTAGATGTAGCGCATGGCCTGTTCGGCCTTGTCCTGATCGCCCGCCTGCGCGGCGCCCATCGCGGCCCACATACCGGCGCGCACCTGCGTCTGGTCCAGCTCATAGGCCCGGCCATACAGCCGGGTCGCCTGCGGGCTGACGCCCCCGCCCGACAGGGCCACCAGCGTGTCGGCGAGCGCCACCAGCGCGGGGACGAAATTCTCATCGCGGCGCAAGGCAGACTGATAGGCCCGCGCGGCATCTTCCGGGCGGCCCTCGGCGCGCAGCATCTCGCCGATGAAGAAATGCGGCTGCGGGTCGTTCGGGCGTTTCTGGGTCGCCAGTTCCAGGCGCGACAGGGTTTCTGCCGGGGTCAGCGTCTCCGGGGCGTTCTTGATCTTCTCGGCCAGGCCTGCCTGGCGCTCCGACATGGGATTGTCCGGCATGCCAGGCTTGCCGATAGCCAGATAGCCCGCCACCGCGACGGCCAGACAGATACCGGCGACAGCAATATTCAGGCGGTTCATCGTTTCGGAAACCTCAGGCGTGCGCGCAGGCCCCCGGCCGGGGCCACATCCAGTTCAAGCACGCCCTTATGCAGCTCTGCCAGCTCTGTGACAATCGACAGACCCAGCCCGGTGCCCGGGGTTGTTTCATCAAGTCGCACCCCGCGCTTGAGGGCGCCTTCGCGTTCTTCCCCGGTCAGGCCGGGCCCGTCATCGTCGACCTCGATACGCAGTTCCGCCGCATCGTCCGCCACATTCACCTGCACATCGGCCCGCGCCCATTTGCAGGCGTTTTCCATGAGGTTGCCGACCATTTCCTCAAGGTCCTGCTGCTCCCCGCGAAAGACAGCGGCCTCCGCGCCGGTCACGGTCACATCGATGCCCTTGGAATCGTAGAGCCGGTTCATCAGGCGGGCGATGCCGTCCAGCACCGGGCGAACCTCCGTCCGCGCGCCCAGCGCTTCGGCCCGGGCCGCCATGCGGGCGCGCTTCAGATAGTGCTCCACATTGGTCTGCATGGAATCGACCTGGCGGCGCACGACATCGTCCAGTTGGGTTTCGCCGGTCGCCTCGTTGCGCAGCACCGCGATCGGCGTCTTCAGCGCGTGGGCGAGATTGCCGACATGCGTCCGCGCCCGCTCCACCACCTGCCGGTTGTGATCCACCAGCTTGTTCAGTTCTTCCGTCAGCGGCTGCACTTCGGACGGGTAGTCGTCGGCCAGTTTCAGGCGCGTGCCTTCCCGGATCTCGGCAATGTCGTGCCCCAGCTTCACCAGCGGGCGCAGGGAATAGCGGATACCGGCCACCATGGCCGCGAAGACGCTGCCGAAGAGAACGACCATTGTGCCGATCAGCAGGTTCCGGAACCGGGTCGCCGCCGCATCGTTCTGCGCCCTGTCCGCCGCCGCGACGAGCACGAGCGGCGTCTCCCGGTTCTCGACCAGAATGGCCTTGGCCGCTGCGAACGTCCTCTGGCCGGCCGGCCCGGGTCCGATGCCGAACTGAGTCGTACCCGGCGTGGCGAGCGCGCGCTTCAGCAGGCGCGGTGACATCGGTACCGGCTCGTCCCACAGGCTGCGAGACCTGAGATCGCCGACCGGGTCGCCACTCTCATCCACCGCGACAATCGCCCAGTAACGGCCGGAATATTGGGTCTGGTAGCGGGAATCCGTCGACAGGAAGACGTGATTGTCATCGGTCACCCGCCCATCCGGCAGGAAAGCCCCCTCTCGCGTCATATCGCGGGTCAGCGTGATGAGCGTCTGATCCAGCTCATCCGACAGGAGGGACAGCGTCTGCGCCCGGTAAAGCGCCGACAGGGCCAGCGCCCCGCCAATCAGAACGATCAGCCCCCAGATGGCTGCTGCCAGCATGATCCGCCGGGCCAGCGACAGACGCGTCCAGCGGTCGAGGAATGTCACGGGTTTGGGATCGGCCTCGCTCATACAAGGCATTCAGCACGGGCCGGCATCAGCCAGCCACGCGCGCTTCGTTCTCCGGCACGACAAGGCGATAGCCGAGGCCGCGTTCGGTCTGGATCCGGTCCTGCCCGATCTTCCGGCGCAGGCGGCCGATGAACACCTCGATCGTGTTCGAGTCGCGGTCGAAGTCCTGATCGTAGATATGTTCGACCAGCTCCGTACGCGGAACGACGCGGCCCTGATGGTGCATCAGGTAGGACAGCACGCGATATTCATGCGCGGTCAGCTTCACCGGCTCGCCATTGATCATGGCGCGCGCGGCGCGGGTATCGACCATCAGCTTGCCGGCTTCCAGCGTCGCAGCGGAGTGGCCAGCCGCGCGGCGCAGCAGGGCCCGCAGGCGCGCCAGCAATTCTTCGGTGATGAAAGGCTTGGTCAGATAGTCATCGGCCCCGGCATCGAAGCCTGCCACCTTCTCGCTCCACGAATCGCGGGCGGTCAGGATCAGGACCGGGAAAGACTTCCCGTCTGCGCGCCACTTTTTCAGCACGCTCACCCCGTCCATCTTGGGCAGGCCAAGGTCAAGGATCACCGCGTCATACGGCTCGGTATCGCCAAGGAAGTGACCATCCTCGCCATCGGCGGCCAGGTCCACAGCATAGCCTGACTGGCCCAGCACATCGGCCAACTGGCGGCGCAGGTCCGCATCGTCTTCAACAACCAGGATACGCATGGTTCAGCTACTCCCTGAAAAGGCTAATGTCGGCTCAGGCGCCGCGGCGGTCAAGGACAGCGCCGGTCTGGGCATCGACCACAAAATGCATTTTGCGGCCATCCTTGGTCATCCAGTCTATCTCATAGACCGATTTACCATTGCCCTTGTCGTACAGATCGGCGCTCAGCTGGTAGCCGCCATATTGCTGCTTCAGTTTATTGAAAATCTGGCTGAGCGGCACCGTCCGCCCCTGATTGCGCGAATCGCGCGCCTGGCCGGGCGAGAACTGGTTCATCCAGCCCTGCGCCGACGCGGCGGGCGCGACGACGAGGCCGAGTGCCAGAAAAAGGGCAGCAATCCGTTTCATACCCTGCCGTATAAGGGCGCAGCTCTGAATGTGAAGTGAACGATACCGTTCACTTTCATTCAGTGCCTACCGGCCCTCAGATGCGGGCATATAAAGCCCCGGCACCCCGCCTCAGGGCGGGCCAAGTGTCCAGGACGGGCTGAAAATCACCAGCTTCATGTCCCGCGGTGTCATCGACATGGTAAATCCGGCCCTCGGATCATTGTACGGGCGCGCGTCACTCCAGCTTTCCATGGACAGGGCAATCCGCGCTCTTTCGTACAGGCCAAGCGTCTCGCCTTCCCTCTGGATTCTCACGAATCGCTCCGTCGTGCCCTGGCTGCCTGTATCCCGCTCAAAGCCGGCTTCGCCGCTCTCCAGGCATGGCTGCAGCCATCCGAGCGCTGACCTCAGCCGCGTCTCGAATGCGGCCCGGTCCGAAACCATCATCTCTGCGCCGTCTTCACTGCCCGGCATCTCCCGCAAGTGGCACTCATACGCCGTCGTGACATATTTCGGGTTCGCCTTGCCGATCGGCCCATCCACCAGACGGCAGTCGTCGAACCCGTCCAGAACCCAATTGCCGGTCAGCGCCACATCGCGGTGCAGCCAGCCAGTGGCCAGCGGAAAGTCCGCCGTCAGCGGCCGGGGGGCCTCCAGCTTGTCTGCGACCTGCTTCAGCTCCGCGCAATCGGCCAGCGCCGCGCCTGCCGGCACAAGCGCCGCAGCCAGCACGAAGGCCGTTCTGAGAATTCCTGCTTGTTTCCGCATCTTCCTACTCCTCCGCCGGGGCGTCGATCTGCGCCTGAAACTGCAACACGACCTGCCAGCCCGACGGCCCGCCCCGCCCGCGCATGAAGGGCGTATAGCTCATCTCCAGAAAGGCGGGATCGACCGTGAAACCGCTTGCGCTGTCGGCCATGGCCACCGGTTTGTAGGTGAATTTGTGGTACACCTGATAATCCCCGTTCTCGGTGTCCTCGGCGGTTTCCCATGCCTCGCCAAGACAGGCCCGCATTTCACTGGCTGCCATAGCGAACGCCGCTTCAGCGTCTGCGCGCTCGGCATCCCGGCCCATGGAATTACCCTCGAACAATGGACAGCTGTAGGTGTAAATCGTCGAGCCGGCGCCAAAACCGTCCATAACACTGGCGGTACAGGCCGCACCGAAAGCCTTGTGCATCCCGATAAACGTGTCCGGCAGCGGCGTGTCACCCATCATCTTGTTGGCGCCCTGCAGGCTGCCAAAGGGTTCGCCTTCGCTGCGCGCGTTGAGGATGGGCTGGATATTGCCGCACGGCCCAACTGCGTCTTGGGTCCCGGTTTCGGAACCGGCCGCCCCGCAGGCCGAAAGTGTGAGTATGGACAAGCCAATGATGACTACGCGCATGACAGGCGCCCCCTTCAGGATCAGTTTCCGGAACCATCCTGTTTAAGGGCAAGCGCCCGGCCGCCTATCCCCGGAACAAGGGAGGCCAGCCTCAAGGCACGCTCAGGACTTTTCCGCCCATTTGCGCAGGCCTTCGTCCTTCGGGTTTTCCAGCACGATCTCCAGCCGGACATAAAGGTCGCCCGGCGGTGTGGTTTTCACGCCCTTGCCCTTCAGGCGCAATTGCGCCCCGGTATTGGAGCCCGCAGGCACTTTCAGGGTGACATGGCCAGACGGCGTTTTCACTTCTACGCTGCCGCCGAGCACAGCCTCTTTCAGGCCGATGGGCAGCTTCATGCGCAAATCCTTGCCGTCCCGCTCCCACACTTTCGACGGGCGCACCTCGATTTCCAGCAGCGCATCGCCGGGCGGGCCGCCATAAGGCGATTGCTGGCCCTGGCTTTTCAGGCGCAGCGTCTGTCCGGACTCGATCCCGGCCGGAATGTTCACGTCGAGCGCCCGGCCGTCCGCCATGGTCATGCGGCGGCGTGCGCCAAGCACGGCGTCCTCGAACTCGACCTGCACGCGGTAGCGGACATCACGGCCCTTTTGCGGCCCCGGTCCGCCCCGGCGCGACCGGCCTCCGCCGAACATGCCGGAGAGAATGTCTTCAAACGGGTCGCCCTGCGCGCCTTCGAACGGGCTGCGGCCGGACGTGCTCTGCCAGCGGAAACCGCCGCTTCCGGGATGAGCGCCCGGATGACCGCCTCCGGCGAATCCGGTGGGATTGCCGTCGCCGTCAATCTCGCCACGGTCGAACTTCGCCTTCTTTTCCTTGTCGCCCAGAATTTCGTAGGCCGCAGAGACGCGTTTGAACTCGTCCGCCTTTTTCGGGTCGTCCTTGTGCTGGTCGGGATGCAGGGCTTTCGCCTTTGCCCGGTAAGCCTTCTTGATCTCGGCCTCCGTCGCCGAGCGCGGAACGCCGAGCACGATATAGGGGTCGATGGCCAAGTGAGTCGGATCCTTCTGGTATTTCATTTGCTGACATACAGTTAGGGTGTCCCGAGGCTTATTGGAACCCATGGACCGGTGCGGCCATCTGCGCCGATTTCAGCGACGCGCGCCGCAATGGCCTCCGCCGGGATGGCGGCCAGCGGCGTTTGCAGCCGTGTCTCGTCCGCGAAGCCTGCGCCGGTATCGAACTGAACGGCAAACTGGCCCGTATTGCTGCCCTCCGGCAGGGCCCAGCTTTCCGGCAAATCCGCCCCGCGGCGCACCCAGCTCAGCTGTCCGTCCTCAGCGCGAACATGGCAAACCGGCCAGGGGCGCCCGCCTTCGTCAGCGAAAGAGACCGGCTGAGGCTCATCCCAGGGGCTGCGCCAGTCCAGCGCGATGCCGATTTCCTCCGGGGACACAGTGGCCAGTTTATCCGCGCCGTCCAGCAGCAGGACCCGCGCCCCGGCCGCAGCAGCCGCGCTGACGCAGCCCCGCTGCCCCCGCAACAGGCCTGATAGCGCCCATTGGTCCGACCCGGCCAGCTCCGCTGTCTCGAACTGAAGAAGTTCCCATCCTTCGGCGGTTTCCAGAAGCAAAAGGTTGCCCCCCGCCAGCACCTGCGCCCGCGGCAGGCTGGCGAAGCTGCCGGATGTTTCCACAAGGAGCATATTGCGCCTGTCCCACCGGCCGACCGGCCCTGCGGCCGCCGCTTCGACAAGAGTTCCGGTCACAGCCGGACGTGTCAGCCTCGCCCGTTCGGTCATCGCGCCGGCGTCCGACCCGGCCAGAATGGCGACCTCTCCCGGCCAGGGATCGGCCCAGGCTGCGACACGCACACCGGACGCCTCACCAGCAAGACGCGGGCCGTCGATCAGCACGAGGTCCACGCCGCCAAACACTGGCGCCGGCGCAGGCACGCCCCCGATCCCGGCCGCGCGAACCCGGTTCGCTTCCGGCGGGTCTTCCCTGAGCGACAGGACACGTTCCGCGCCCCGGTCCACCACCTCATCCACCCGCCACAGCGCACCGCCATCCAGCCGCAGCGCATCGCCCGGTTCGACCGCAAGACCGGACAGTGGCAGCGTCACCTCCGCCGTTTCGCCCTGTGTGGCCCGGGCCAGCAGCCGCCCGGCAATTTCCTCCGCCTCGGTGGATGAGAGAAGCAGCGGCAGGCTCGCATCGGCGACCAGCCGCATGTCCCCGACCGTCCGGCGCGCTTCCGCCAGAGCCGGACCGAAACGCTCCGCCCCGTCGACAAATTGCAGGCGCAGCCGGCCGGGCGCCTTGTCCAGCAGGTGCCTTGTGGCAGAGACGCCGTCCTCACCGATCCGCTCACTGTCGATTTCGTGAACCGACCCATCGCCTTCCATACGGAACACGATCGCGCCATCCCGCTCCACAGCCTCAAACCCGAAGGCCAGCTTCAGCGGCTCCAGCGCCCCGCGCACGCTATAGACGCCGTCGAGCGTGAAGCCCTGTACCACACCGTCGAGCGTACTCGCGTGCACGTTTTCCACGCCGCCGCGTAGACAGATGTCCCGCACCACATCGCCAAGCGCTGCAAGACCCGCGCGCCCGTTCAGCCAGTGCCCGAGCGCCCAGTTGGCCCCGTCGCCCCAGAGGTCATCCCGCAGCGGCCAGGCCGGGAACGGCCGCCCGTCCCAGGCCCAGACCATCGCGGCCTCCACCAGCGGGCTCGCCTCCCAATGCGCCAGCGTCACCGCCAGCGCCTGACGCTGGAACAAATCATCCCGCGATCCGCTGGAATATGGCGGCAGGGCGCTCTCGGTGCTCTTGGGATCATGGAAAAGGTTCGGCGCATTGCCGCCCTTGTCCACCGCGCCGAAGCCGATCTCACTCAGACGAACAGGCTTCGACCCGGGCACCCAGCCCGTCGGCGCCCCCGCCCGCACACCGCCGGGGCGCGGGTAATGCAGGTTCCCGGCCCACCCCGAAAGGTCCTTCGCGCGGAACGCCCAGTGCTCGCCATACGCCGTGTCATTGATCGGTGTACGCACCTGCGCGTCCCGGTCCGCCTGGCTGGCATAATACCAGTCATAGGCCTCCCCGCCGCTGATCTGATAGGCGAGGTAATCCGAGTCATCCGGTCCGGCATAACCCGCCAGCGCATCCAGATGATCCGTTCCACTGCGCCAGTCCCCCATGGGCGGATACCAGTCGATCCCGACGAAATCCACGTCGGCGCTCGCCCACAGATCATCCAGCGGGAACAACACATCGCCACTGCCATCGCCGGGTACATAGGCGCCATACTCCGTCCAGTCCGCGGCATAAGATACCTTCGCTCCCGGCAGGATCGCCTTCACTTCCGCCGCCAGCGACACCAGCGCTTCTACAAAAGGAAACGCACCCGCCTCGTCCCGCACACGCGTGAGCCCCACCATCTCGCTGCCGATCAGAAACGCCTCCACGCCGCCCGCCGCCGCGCAGAGGTTCGCATAGTGCAGGATGAAATGCCGGAAGCCGTTCGCCCCATTCACAAAGGCGTCGATCTCGCTGCGCGCCGCCGCCGTGCCATCGGCGCTCACGCCAATCCGCCCGCGCCAGGGGAATCCCTCGCTGTCCATGAACAGGAAGGGCGAGAAGGTTACCGCGATCCCCCGCGCAGTCATCTCCGCAATCGCCTGTTTCACGCTGGCATCGGAGGGCGTGCCGCCATAGTTCGGCCGGTCGCTCTCATCGCGCGAGACGAGATACGCCTCCGCCCGCCCGATGCCCGCCACGCGCCAGCTCTGCGGCACAGTCACCCGTTCCCGCGTCTCCACACCCGGATGGATCTGGCAATCGCCCGCCGCCACGCTGGTGCCGAACCAGCCAACCGTCAGCGCCGCCCGGTTCACGCGCGGCAGGTCCGCCTCCAACTGGTCCAGTGACACAAGAAAGTCTGCCCGCGCCTCACCGGAATTGGCATTCAGCGCCCGCTCCTGCCCGCGGCGCACCCGCTCGCGCACGATTTCCGTTGCATAGATAAACTCGCCGGACGCCGGGATGACGTTCACCCCGGTGACAGACGCGTCCAGCCCCGGCGTGTCACTGCCCGGCGGCACACGGACGATTTCGAAACTCAGCTGCGGGATACGATTGCCGAAATCGCCCAGCGGCAGGTCCTCGAACACGATATAGGCCGTGCCGCGATAGGCCGGCGCGGCGCCTTCAATCATCTCGATCAGCGGGTCCGGCGGCTGATCCGCCTCCCCGCGATACAGGCGATGCGTCACCTGCGACAGGTCGAACGCCTCGCCATTTGCCCAGGCACGCTGCACGGCCAGCACCGGCCCCTCACCCAGCGCCACGGCGAGGCTCACCGTATAGTCATAACTGGTCACGCGGGGGCCGCCCTTGCTGCCGCTGGACTGCGTCGTACGATGCTCCCGGAACCTTGACGCCCAGATCACCTGCCCGGCCACCCGCATCCGCCCGTAGACAGACGGTATGCCGACGCCCTCCCGCGACTCCATCACCGGCAGCGTCTTCACGCGCGGGCCTTCCACCGGCGGGACGAGACGCGCATCGATCAGCCTGCCCGCCAGTGAGCCAACAGTCCGCCCGATCGCCGCGCCCGCCACCTGCGTGCCCAGCAGTTTCAGCCCCTGCGGCAGCAAATGCCGCCCCAGCGCCGCCCCGGCCTGGGATAGAACGATCTGTGCCATGCCTATTCCTCCACCCCCGGAAAGCGGAACGCCGCCACTGCGCGCCGCTGCCACCACGGCACCAGCCGCGTCTCCACTGCCGACCGCCCCCAATAGGCGTGCACCAGCGTGCCTTCGCCGGTGGCGATGCCGCAATGCTTTACCGGGACGCCCGCCGCCATGCGGAACAGGAGCACATCGCCCGCACCCGCTGCCCCGACTGGCACTTCCAGCAGATGCCGCCGCGCCGCCTCCATGAGCGTTTCCTCGCCCAATGCCTCGGCCCAGTCCGGCGAATAGGCAGGTGCCGCTTCCGGCTCCGCCCCGACCAGTTCCCGCCAGACGCCCCGAACAAGGCCCAGGCAGTCACAGCCTGCGCCTTTCAGGCTGGCCTGATGCCGGTAAGGCGTACCGATCCAGCCGCGTGCGGCGGCCACAATCTCTGCCCGTTTCATCGCTTGCCCCCTGTGTTACCGGTCGCCGCCGGGCCTTCAAGCACGAACTCCGCCCCCGGAAGATGCGGGAAGCCCCGGAAGTTTTCCTGATTGCCGAACACATCCCGGCAGGTCGCGAAGCGCTGGTCGCAGGCAAGGCCCGGAAACGCGCCCGTCTCCACGCCGCAACGCGCATCGCCCAGCACCGCATCGCAGGCCCGCGCATAAACGCGCCCCACTGGCCGCTCCAGATCGGCCTTGAGAGAGATGAGCTCAGCCTCGAACCCGCCAGGGCCGCGCGTCACCTCGCTGAGGCGCCCGCTCCAGACCTGCACGAACAGGTCTGGCCGTTCCCAGTCCACGCGCAGAACCTCAACGCGCGCACCATCCCACAGACCGGCGGCAAGATCCGCCTCGGTGATCGCGTCGTCGGCCAGCACACCGCCCGCCGCGGCCTGTCCCGGCTGCAGGCCTGCGCTCTGCGTGAAGCTGCCCGCGCTGAGCGCCCCACCCGGTGAATAGGTCACGCCGTCCACAAGCAGCGCGCGGTCATGCTCCGTCGCCGCCAGCACGAAACCGTCGCCACGCGTCAGGCGCCAGCAGAGGCAGGTCATCGTCGCGCCGCTTTCCAGCCGCGCCGTAAGTTCATTATCGATCAGCCGCATGACTCAGCCCACCAGTTCGATCAGGGGAATGCTCAGCACACGGCCCGCGCCAAAAGCTTCGAGGTTTACGTCCAGCCTGTCCGTGTCGAACCGCACCGGGCAATCGAAGCGATAGCCTGCCGTAATGCTCGCGCCCTCTGCCGGGGCGGAGGCCAGCGTGACGATGCCGGTTGTCTCGTCCACGTCAGCGGAGGCCGGCACGCCATCGACCGCCACAAGCACGCTGCCCGCCACCGGCTTCAGGATGCGCCGGGCATAAGTGCCGTAGGCTTTCACCAGCTGGAAGGCCGCCGTCTCGCTATCGCCCGTACCGATCACCTGGTCGGTGGCACTCACGGCCACGCCCGGCGCGCAGCTGCGGTCGTCGAGCGCATCGCGGAAACGGAAGCCGAAAAGCCGGCCGCCGCGCACCTCAAAGAAAGCGACCACCGACTGCAGCGTGTCCAGCCGCGTGATCGCACTGCCCACATCCCAGCGTCTGCGGGACCCCGCCCACAGCGCATTGCGCGCCTCCGCCCCGCTCGCCAGCGTAACGACTTCGGTCTTCCGCTCCGGCCCGCCGCTTGCCGCCAGCGCCAGCGGTACGGGGAAGCTCACTTCGTGAAAATTGCTGAGGCTCACAGGAACCGCCCTCCCTGACTGACCAGACGTGCCAGCACGGCGCCGATGGCATTGCGCCCGGTCACGGCAGATTGTTCCGTACCCTGCGCAAAGTTCATGTTGACGTTCAGGGCGGAAGAGGATTGCCCGCCATTGAACACGGCTTCGGCGGCCACCCGCGCAATGTCGCGCAGGATGGCATCGGCCATGCGCTGGAAATCCAGCTCGCCGCTACGCGCCGCCTGTGCCAGCGTCGCCTCGATGCGCGCGCCGGCCTGCCCGAAGGTCTCTTCCAGCGCGCCCGCCGCTTCCGCCCCCGGCCCCTCTGCCAGCGCCCGCAGCGCATCGGCGGCTGAGGCGAGATCACTCTCGAAATTGTCCACTTCTTTCTCCAATTGCTGCGTGATTCCGAACAACCCGCGCTCGTGCTTCGACTTCGCTCAGCATGAGCGCTCAAAAAGTGCGGGACTCATCCTGAGCGAAGTCGAAGGATGAAGCGGCACGCACCTCCCCATCCGGATATGCCCCCATCAGCGCCGCGAGCCGTCCCCGGCTCATTGCTTCGCCACCTTCACCGGCCAGCCACCGCCACTCGCGCAGGGACAGCCGCCAGAACGCGTCCGGCGTGACCCCCGCAGACAGCGCTGCCCGCAACATCACCGCCCACGGAAGCATCACGCCGCGAGCCCCAGCCGGAACGCCTCCGCCACCGCCCGCGCCGCTGCACCGGGGGAGACGTCTGCGCTGCCGAGACGCGTTGCGGCCTCGTCTTCACCGCCGCCCCGCAGCAGGGCGGCCAGCACCAGCATCAGGTCCGCCGCTGACAGGCTGCGCAGCCGCGCGTCCAGCTCGCTCATCCGCTTGCAGCCAAAGGCCGCCTCGATCTCCGCCAGCGCACCGAGCGTCAGGCAGAGCCGCCGCTCGGTGCCGCCGATCATCAGGCTGGTCTCTCCCCGGGCGGCGTTCATGGTATCGCCTCGAAGCTGACGAGGCCCGCGCTTTCCAGCGTGACGGAGAACTCCGCCTCGCCATCATGCTCGCCGCTCCAACTGAGTTCGCTGACCTGGAAGGCGCCTGACAGCGTGCCGAAGTCCGGCAGGATGAACTGCCAGCCCGGCGTCTCGCCTGCGAAGAAGACGGCCCGCATCCGCGCATCGCTGGCCGCGTCCTTGAACACGCCCCGGCCGGTGACTTTTGCCGCTTTTGCGCCCGCCCCGGCCAGCAGTTCGCGCCACGCCTCCGGGCTGTCGGCGCTGGTTGCGTCCACCAAAGCGGCAGACAGCTGGATCCGGCTCGCGCGGATGCCCGCCAGCGTGACGAAGCCGCCCGCGCCATCTGAAATTTTCAGCAGGATGTCCCTGCCTTTTTGCCCCGCCATCAGGCCGCCTCCTCTGAAATGATCCGCACCCGCACCACGCCGCGAAAGGCGCGCTTGTCCGGCGTGCGCATGGCGTCCGCGAAGATCACCTGCGACAGCACCACATGCTGGCCCTCCACCGCCCAGTCCGCGCCCTCCACCGCCGCACGAAGGGCCGAGAGACATTCCTTCGCGCCGCGCACGCCATAGTCGCGTGAGTAGCAGGCCAGCGTGATGCGATGCTCCAGCCCGTCCACCAGGCTCGCCCCGGCCGGGCTCGTCTCGTGCCGGTCGATCAGCGCGTAGGGGTAGAGCGGTTCCTCGCTCTCCGCGTCCAGCACGCGGGCGGGCGTTCCGAAGACGGACTTGACGCCCGCATCCGCGCGCAGCAGCGCCATCAGTGCCGCCTGCACGGCCTCCTCCGCCCGCCCACTCACAGCCGCACCTCAGTGCGGGTGTTCAGGATCGCCGCGACGTCTTCCGGCAGGTCTGCGCCCTCGCCGCGCTGATAGGCGACCAGCACCAGCCGCTTCAACGCCTGCACCAGATCCGCCGGCACATCCGCCGCCGCGCCATAGCCCGCCACGAACGTCACCTCCACGCGCCCGCCAAGCGGAATGCCCGGCAGCGGCACGAAAGGCTTCAGCTTCAGCCGCCCGTCTTCCAGCACAAAGCGCGTGGTGACCGTCTCCGTGCCGCCTTCCAGCCCGATGATTTCCACCGCGACCAGCGCCGAGGCCGGCCCCGGCAGCAGGCGCACGCCATGCCGCGTCACGCCCGGCGGCCAGCAATCCCAGCCGCGCTTCAGCGTCTGCGTCACGAGGGCAAACCCGCCCACAATCTCCAGCCGCGCCCGCGCCGCCGGGATCAGCGCAGCCACCAGCCCATCCTCCCCATCATGCCCGATGCGGAGATACTCCTTCGCCGCGCCAAGAGACAAAGCCTCCTCCGCTGGCGGTGTAATCACCGTCAGATTGCTCATTTCAAATTCCTTGTTAGTGTCGGGCGATGCTCGACTTTTTGTGGAAGAACGCCGTCTTCAATCTCGTCTACGGACCGCTGATCCTGGGCGTCGCGATCCTGCTATCGATAGAGGACCGGACGATTGCCCTCTTCCTCGGCGTGCCCCTGATCGCGGCCAGCCTGTTGACCATCACGATCAGGGTTTATCTTCGCCGCCGGGCAAGGAAGAGCGATCCACTTGCGCCCGACGACACCGCCTAGACCAGCGTTCCCAGTTTCTCGACCACGGCCGAGCCGATCGGCAGGCCGATGGAGCGGATCAGTTCGTCGTCGATTTCGGTCTCGGTCGAATTGATCAGGGTGGCGACGGCTTCGGCCACTTTCGTGGTGAACTCGTCCTGCTGCGCCTTGGTCAGCAGCGCGGCCTGACGAATGATAGAGACGATGACAGATTCGAACATGTTGGTTTCCTTTGTTGAGAGAGAGTTTTGTGGTGGCGTCACCCCCGACGGGCCCCGCCCGTCTGGGGCCCATCTCCTGCCGGCCCCTCATGCACATGAGGAAGTGACCGGAGATGGATCCCCAGACCGCTGCGCGGTCGGGGATGACGCGATAAGGGACGCCGCTAGAAGACCATGACTTTCGCGGCGTCGAAGTTCTGCACGCCGCCGCCCACACGCTTGGTCGTGTAGAAGAGGACGTAGGGCTTGGCGCTGAACGGATCCCGGAGGACGCGGGCGCCCTGCCGGTCGGCGATCAGGTAGAAGCGGCGGAAGTCGCCAAAGGCGATGGCCGCGTTGCCCGTGCCGATGTCCGGCATGTCTTCGACTTCCGTCACCGGATAGCCGAGGATGGTCGCCGGGTCCCCGCCCGTGCCCGGCTGCCAGAGATAGCGACCATCGCCATCCTTCAGCTTGCGGACGGCTGCCACCGTGCGCCGGTTCATCACGAAGCGGCCATTGGCGCGGAACTGCGATTTCGGCGTGTAGATCAGGTCGATCAGCTGGTCGGCGGCATTGGCCGCCGTGAAATCCCCGGCGACGGAACCGACCTTGCCCCAGACATGGCTGGCCTCGGCGACGATCTCATAATCGAGAAAGCCCTTCGGCTTGTTCGTGCCATCGCCCGTCACGAAGGCGGCAGATTCCTGCGCGGCGAAGGCATTCTCCACCTCGTCCGCCAGCCAAGCGTCGATGTCGGCATAGGAGTCCTCCAGCAGGGCCTGCGTCGCTGCGGGCATGGCGTAGAGCTCGCCCGCGGGGAATTCCAGCAGGGAGAGGCCGGAATGCGCCGTCTCCGTCCGTGCGCCTTCCTCGGCCACCCAGCTCGCCGCCGCGCCGAGGCTGACCGGCTTGCGATACGTGCCGGCAGAGGTCTGCCGCACGGTCGCGATCTGGCGCATCGGGCTTGCCGCCAAGAGGCGCGCTTCGATCAGGCGGTCGAGTTCCGGCGGAGCGACATAGCCGCCCTGCGCATCGGTGCCGGTGTTCAGCGCCTTCACGTCCAGCTTTGCGAGGCCGCTGTCGTCACCCTGGCGCAGGTAACGCCCCCACGCTTCGGTGCGGGCATCGGGTTCAGCCGCCGGTGCTGCGCCTGCCTCAGGCCGGGCCATCTTCAGGCTCAGCGCCTCCAGCCGCCGGTCGATCCGGGCGAGCCGCTCATCCGTCAGCGGATCGCTTGCGCCTTTCGATTCAATCTCGGCCAGCCGCGCATCATTCGCCTCGCGAAAGGCTTCGAACGCCGCCATCAGGTCGGCCTCCGCCGCCTTGTTGCCGCCTGCCATCTTGGTTTCCTTGGTCATTGCCACTCCTTCGAAAAATCTTCCCTGTCATCCCGGAAAGCGCGCAGCGCTTATCCGGGACCTTATTTGCTCCTGCCGCCGCAGGGTCCCGGATCGCTGCTTCGCAGCGTCCGGGATGACACTCAGGCGGCGCGTGTCTCCGCCCCCACCACACCAAACCGCGCCCTGACCTGCATCGGCGCCTGCACCAGCGACACTTCCACAAGATCCACTTCGATCAGTTCCCGCCCGCCGCCGGGCAGCGGCTTCCACAGGCGCGGGCGGAAGCCGATGGAAAGACCGCTGAGGCCCTCCCGCACCAGCTGCTGCACGCCCGGCTTTTCGATCAGCCCACGCATGAACAGGCCACGCCCGTCTTCGGTGATCCGCGTCCAGCGCCCGGCCAGCGCGCCCTGCCGATGCTGCAACAACATCGGCAGGGCGGCCCCGGACCGGAGCGAGTGCGCGAACGCCCCCGCGCGCACGACGTCTCCCGACTGGTCCGGTATCCCGAACAGGGCGGCATAGCCTTCGATCAACAACTCACTCATCGCGCGCCTCCATGCGGCGCTCGATCCGGTTGAGCTGTCCACTGACAGCTTCCAGCTGGGCCTCAACGCGCACGAGGCGCTCGGAGACCATCTTGCGGTCGTCCAGCTCGGTCTCCACGGCGCGGATGCGCTCTGCGGCAGAGCCTGCCCAGACAAGCGCCCCGCCCGTCTGCACGAGGATCGCGACGATCAGGCCGACCGTGACTTTCTTCTCGATCTCCATCAGCCGAGCCCCGCCAGTTTGCGTTTCTCGTCCGGCGTCACGAAGGAGGCCGCCTCCAGCCGCGCCCACAGGGTTTCGCGTTCGGCAGAGAGCGCGGGCACGCGGTCGAGGTCGCAGCGTACCTCCACATCGCCGCCCAGCGGCTCGTCCAGCCAGACGGACAGCGAGACCGCCATCTTCTCGGCCAGCGGCAGCACGGTCATCCGCCAGAAGGCAAGATTGGCTTCCTTGTAGTTCGTATACGTATTGTCCCCCGGAATGCCGAGCAGTTGCGGCGGCACGCCGAGCGCCAGCGCAATCTCCCGCGCGGCGCTGTTGCGGGCCTCCAGGAAATCCATGTCCGCGGGCGACAGCGACATGGGCCGCCAGTCGAGCCCGCCTTCCAGCAGCAAAGGCCGCCCGGCATTGGCCGCGCCGGAATAGAGCGCGTCGAGATCCTGCTTCAGCCGGTCGAACTGTTCGGGCGGCATGCGGCCATGACCGGACCAGATCAGCGCGCCGGAGGGCTTCGCCGAATTGTCGATCAGGCTCTTCGCCCAGTCGGCGGAGGCATTGTGAAGGTCCAGCGCGCGGCGGGCCGGGGCCAGCGCCGGCAGGCCGAGAATGTCGTCCTGCGGGTGGAACAGTTTGAGATGCAACACCGCCTCGCGCGGCAGCATGCGTTCCCCGCGCCGTTCGCGCACCGCCCAGCGCTCGGCCCAGCCGCGGCCATCGGTGATGGGGCGCACGCGGCCCGGCTGCAGCGGATAGAGCGCGTCGATGCCGTCTTCCTCGCCAGCCCCTTTATCTGGCAAGGTCACCGCCTCGATGAAGGCGTTCCCGTGCAGCTGCAGCTGGGTGTAGACGCCTTCGAGGAAGGCCGGGCCAACCATGTCCGGCGCGGGTTTGCGGATCAGGCGGGCGGCGGCTTCGTGCGCCGTCACCAGCGGCACGGAGGCGGCGGCTTCAGCCACCATGCGGATGCAGCGATAGGCGACGGCGTTGCGCAGATAGCCGTCCCGCGTCAGGGCCGAACCGTCCCGCGCGCCCCAGTTCGGACCACCCGGCCCCGTCAGGGCTACCAGCGGTGGAGCCGATTTCGACTCATGCCTGTTTTTTCCGGGTCTCCAGTTCCACGCCATGCCGCCGCAATCGCCTCCGTCATCTGATGACGGTAAGTTAAGATGCAGGCGCCTCCGGAGGATTGGATTCCAGATACTTCAATTTTTACAAAGCACTTCTTGATAAACCCTGTGGGAGAGGCGCTGAATTGTCCCACAAAACAGCAGCGTTCGGGCGTAGCCACCGGGGCGCAAATCTGCTTTCTCTCAGGCTTCCGGTTCAAGGGGTTGAGGAGCTGCAGCCATGTCAGCGCGCGTCATTTCTATTGCCAATTCCAAGGGCGGCGTCGGCAAGACGACCACGACGGTCAGCCTCGCGGAAGCCTTTGCCGCAGAAGGCCGCCGCGTGCTCGTGGTCGATCTCGATACGCAGGCCAACGCGTCCCTGCTCGTCTTCGGCCATGAGGGCGACGAACACCTGTTCCAGGCGATCAATGACTACGCCACCATCTCCGACTGGCTGCTTGAGAATTTCGAGGCGAACGAGCAGAAGCGCCTGTCGGAATTCATCGTCACCGACGCCTCGGACGTGACCTCGGGCGGCAAGCCGCTGCCGCTGGACCTGATCCCGTCCAGCCCGCGCCTGCGCAAGACCGAGAAAGAGCTGATCTACCATCTCACCGAGCAGGGCTATTCCATGCAGGCCCTGGAAAACCAGGTCGGCCGGCGCCTGCGCGACGACTTCAACCTGCTGAAAGCCAAATACGACGTCATCCTGTGCGACTGCCCGCCCGGCATCTCGACCATGACCGAATCCGTACTGGCCGCCAGCCACCTCGTGATCGTGCCCACCATTCCGGACTTCATGTCCACGCTGGGCCTCGACCTCTTCACCGGCGACGTGATGGAAGGCCTGCGCGACCGCGACGTGAAGAGACTCCCCATGGTGCTGGCGACCCGGTATGACAATTCTTCCCACCAACAGGTCGTCCTCAACGCCATGCGCGAAGCGGCCGCCGCGCAGGAAGCCGAGTTCGACATGTTCAAGACCATCATCCCGATGAAAACGGGCTTTGCCACCAACCCGATCGAGCTCGGCCCCGAGCCGACGATCGAGGCAAAATGGGCCGATGGCGCCCTGCCCGTGATCAAGGATCTGCTGGCCGAAGTGAAAGCGGCCCTGGCATGACCGGCGACGCACACAAGGCCGGCGCCGAGGCGCTGAAATCCCTCCTCGCCATGGCGTTCAGCGCGCTGGGCGAAAAGGAATACGCCGCCGCCGCAGGCCTGCTCACCAAGAAGCTGATGATCTCCGCCGGGCAGACGGTCGACGTCATGCGCGCCCTGCGCGACGCCGTCGGCAAGGACATTTTCGAGGCGCAGCTGAAATCGCTGACGGCGCATCAGGCCCGCCTGCTCGCCCGCCGCCTCGACAAGAGCGTGCCGGACATCGAAGTCTCCACCGCCGGCGCCGCCTGCGCCTGGATCCGCGATCTGATGGACGGCAAGACGCCGGAGGCCGCGCCAGCCCCGGCTGAGACGGCGCCCGAGACGCCCGCGGAAACTGAAGCTGAAACACCAGCCGAACCCGAAGCCCCGGCAAAGCCCGCGTCTTCCGGTTCCTATTTCGGCCGCAAGAGCTTCCGCACCGGCGGTTAAGCCCCTCTCCCTGGGGAGAGGGGTTGGGGTGAGGGGCAGCAAAGCTTCCGCACATCCACACATCGCCGCAACGCCTTTACCCCTCATCCCCCGCCCTTCTCCCCGAGGAGAAGGGAGGCACAGGTTCACAACTGCCGCACGCCGAGCACGGCCTCGTCCATCATCAATGCCCAGACGGCCCAGACGAGCGCGTCCACGCGGTCGGGTGAGCCGGTGAAGCCGTCTGCGCCGAAGGTGCACATCTCGTCCTCCAGCTCCCCCAGCTGCCCGGCATGGTGCACGCGGCCCTGCTCGTAGAGCGTCGCCACGGGAAGCGCCCTTGCCCGCTTCGACAGGCGCGCATTGACCAGCCGCACCGGCACGGGGCACCCGGCCGTCTCCAGCACCTGCCGCACCATTTCGCCGCCCTGGTTTGCTTCCGCAATGACTTCCCGCGCGCCCGTCCGGCGCACCAGCGCCACCGCCCGCCCGGCCCAGTCCAGCGGGCGCAACCCCCGCGCGGAAGCGTCGCCCAGCACATAGGCATCATTCCCCGCCCGGCCTGCCGCGACGATGCCGCAGGCGTCTGCCGTCTCGCCGCTGGTTGCGGGCGGATCGACCGCCACGACCACATCCCAGAGCGCCGGCACAATACTGATCCGCGCCTCATCGATCCGGGAACGGAGGAACAGCGCGCCTTCCGGGTCCTCCACCATCCGCCCTTCCAGTTCCTGCCGCCCGAGGCGTGTTCCGCCATAGGCCGCCTCCATCGCTCTCAGGAAGCCGGGGGCGAGATTGCCTGCATTCTCCCGCGTCGTGCTCAGCGTCACCACCGTATCCGGCGCCGCATGCAGCCGCCGCATCAGCGCCGTGGGCCGGGGCGTCGTCGTGACCAGCGCGCGTGGATCTGTCCCAAGGCGCAGGCCCATCTGCAGCATGTCCCATGTCGCCTGCCCATAGCGCCAAGCCGCGGCTTCGTCGCACCAGGCGGCGTCGAATTGCGGCCCGCGCAAACTGTCCGGATCTTCCGCCGAGAAGACGTAGGCCCGGGCCCCGTTCACAAACTCCAGCATCCGGCGGGAAGCATGATAAACCGGGCGCCAGCGGGTTTCCGGCTCCACATTTATCAGGCCGCTTTCGCCATGGATCATCACTTCGCGCGCATCGTGCAGCGTCGGTGCGACCAGCGCGATCCGCCCTGCGCCGCTGATCGCCCGCCAGCGCACCCATTCGGCCCCGGCCCGCGTCTTGCCTGCCCCGCGTCCGCCCTGGAACAGCCAGGTGCGCCAGTTTCCCGGCGGGTTCACCTGCGCGTCCCGGCAAGTCAGCAGGAAGGGAAAATACTCCACCATTTCCCTCAGCTTCAGCTGGCCTGTCGCCCCAGCGGCCACCCAGTCCTGCACTTTTTGTCTCGATCCCTGAGTCCAGAGATCCGAATAGTCTGTCGAGGTGCTCCCTCCGCTCCCTTGCGGCTTCTGCATTCGCATTGGCTTGCTCCCCTCTTGCCTCATGCATCCGGCGCACCTCCCCTGCGGTGCGCACGATCATGGCCGCTGCGGCATTGATCTCATCCGTTCCCTGAGCGCTCACCAGCGCATCGATCTGCAGATCAGATGCGTATTCCAGCGCCAGCGTCTGGCGCTCCAGCGGCGCCTCGGGCCGCTTCAGGTCGTGCCGTTTCATGTAACGGGAAATGACCGCCGCATCGCGGCCGAGCTGCCGCGCGATCTCTGCCACGCTGCGCCCGCTGAGATACAGCAGCCGCATCGCCCGCCCGTCCCGCTCGGTGATGTCTCGTCTTTGTGTTCGCTTCGCCATGCGGGGAGTGTGATGCAAGTGCGTATGGGGTGAATTGGAAGAGTTACGCTGTCATCCCGGAAGACGCGCAGCGTCTATCCGGGACCCAGTATTTGTGGGCGATGTCTCAAGCTGGGTCCCGGATATTTGCTCCGCAAATTCCGGGATGACAGGGGGAGAGAGCGCTCTTTTTCCTCTCACCAAGCCCCTCACCTCCCACGCCCTTTGGGCGCGGGCCCCTCCTCTCCCAGAGGGAGAGGGATTATCCGTGCTCCGCGACGCACCCCTCTCCCTCTGGGAGAGGTGGCCCGCAAAGCGGGTCGGTGAGGGGCGCCTGAAAGGCGCACGAGGTGAGGGCTGCCGAGGATCAGAAATCGCACCGCGATTTCCCCGAGAAGGCCCAAGCGTAAGCGCAGGGCTCGAAGCACGCGCGCGGGCTCTCGCCCTCAGCTCATCTCCCTGACGCCCGCGATGCATTGCGAGGGGCATGGGTCGGAGGCCGGGTCGGTTACGTCGCCTGTCTTCTCGATGGCGGATTTTGCACAATCATAGTCGAGATCCACGATGGCATCGAACTGGTTCAGGTACACATTGCCCGTCAGTTCCTCGAGGAAATGCGTGCGTTTCAGCCGGTCCATCACCGGCCCTTTCACTTCGCTGAGATGCAGCGTCACGCCCGCATCCTTCAGGCGCCGGTTGATGGCTTCCAGGCTTTCCAGGCCGCTGACGTCGATATGGTTCACCGCCGGGCACATCAGCACGATATGCTCGACATCCGGCCGGTTCCCGAGGACGCAATAGACCGTATCCTCAAGGAAGCGCGCATTGGCAAAATAGAGGCTCTCGTCAATCCGTATCGTGACGATGTGCTTCGGGATCACAACCGCATGGCGGTTCACATTGCGGAAATGGTGGGTGCCCGGCACCTGCCCCACAATCGCGAAGTGCGGCTTGGAGGTGACATAGAGGTGCAGGCCGATGGAGACGATGATGCCGGTGGTGACTCCCAGTTCCACGCCCGCCAGCAGCGTGACGAGGATCGTGCCCAGCATGGCGGCAAAGTCCCGCTTCGAATAGCTGAGCGTGTGGGCGAGTTTCTTCAGGTCCACGAGGCCGAGGACGGCGACGATCACCGTCGCGGCCAGCACGGCTTGCGGCAGGTTGTAGAGCAGCGGCGTCAGGAACAGCGCGGCAAGCGCGATGCCGACCGCGGTGAAAGCGCCAGCGGCGGGCGTCTCGGCGCCTGCGTCGAAATTCACGGCAGAGCGGGCAAAGCCGCCGGTCACCGGATAGCCGCCGGAGAAGCCCGCTGCGAGGCTGGAGGCGCCGAGCGCGACCAGTTCCTGGTCCGGGTCAATCCGCTGGCGGCGGCGGGCGGCCAGCGTCTGCGCCATGGAGACGGATTCGATAAAGCTGATCATCGCGATCAGGGCGGAGGAGCCGAGCAGCGACTGCCACAGGCCGGGGTCGAACTGCGGCACCGTCAGGCCCGGCAGGCCTTTCGGAATGTCGCCGACAATCTGCACGCCCTTGGCTTCCAGCCCGAAGGCCACGACGGCCACACCGCCCAGCGCCACGGCCAGAACCGGCCCGGACCGGGCCAGCGTGCCCGCGATATTCTCTTTGAGGCCCAGTGCCAGAAGCAGCGGCTTCAGGCCTTTGCGTGCCCAGAACAGGAAGGCCACCGCCGGGGCACCGACGGCGACGGTGTACCAGTTCACATCACCGAGATGGCTGATGATGCTGGCCAGTGTCTCGATGATGTTGTGACCGCTCGCCTGCACACCCAGCAGGTATTTCAGCTGGCTGACGGCAATCAGGATACCGGTCGCGGTGACAAAGCCGGAGACGACCGGGTGGCTCAGGAAATTGGCGAGGAAGCCCAGCCGGAAAATGCCCATCACCACCAGCATCAGGCCGGAAATGATAGCGAGGATGATCGCGGCAGTCAGGTATTCCGGCGTGCCCTGCTCCGCCACCTTCCCCGCCGCGACCGCCGTCATCAGAGACAGGATCGCCACCGGGCCGACCGCCATCGTCCGGCTGGTGCCGAAAATGGCATAGACGATGAGCGGCAGGATGGAGGCGTAAAGCCCCACCTGCGGCGGCAGGCCTGCCAGCATCGCATAGGCCAGCGATTGCGGGATCAGCATCACCGTCACGATCACCGCCGCCACCATGTCATTGGCGAACGTGCCGCCATTATAGGTGCGGCCCCATTGCAGAATGGGCAGATGATCGGACAGTCTCACGCGTTCAGCCCCCGGCTTTTTCAGGCACTATAGAGCGTTCAGCGGAATTTTCAGATAGCTGGTGCCATTGTCGTCCGGCTCCGGCATCTGGCCGGCGCGCATATTGATCTGGATCGAGGGCAGGATCAGCCGCGGCATGTCCAGCGTCGCGTCCCGCGCCTCGCGCATGGCGACGAACTCGTCCTCGGTCACCCCGTCATGGACGTGGACATTGTGCGCGCGCTCCTCCGCGACCGTGGTTTCCCACTTGTACTCGTCCCGGCCCGGCGCCTTGTAGTCATGACACATGAACAGGCGGGTTTCAGGCGGCAGGCTGAGGACTTTCTTGATCGAACGGTAGAGCGTCCGGGCGTCTCCGCCGGGAAAGTCTGCCCGGGCCGTGCCATAGTCCGGCATGAACATGGTATCGCCAACGAAAGCCGCATCGCCGACGACATAAGTCATGCAGGCCGGGGTGTGGCCGGGCGTGTGCAGGGCGTGGGCTTCGATATTCCCGATACGGAACGTGTCGCCGTCCACCATCAGCTTGTCGAACTGGCTGCCGTCGCGCTGGAACCTCGTGCCTTCATTGAAGATCTTGCCGAACGTGTCCTGCACGGTGCGGATCTCGGCACCGATGGCGATCTTGCCGCCCAGCTTTTCCTGCAGGTATGGCGCCGCCGAGAGGTGGTCGGCATGGACGTGGGTCTCCAGGATCCACTCGACTTTCAGGTCATTTTTCTGAATGAAGTCAATGATCTCGTCGGCGGACTCGGTGTTTGTTCGGCCGGACGCCGGATCGAAATCCAGCACGGAATCGACCACGGCGCAGACCTTCGTCTCCGGGTCGGTCACGACATAGCTGACCGTGAAAGTGGGTTCGTCGAAGAAAGCTGTCACAACAGGATTGGTCATCACGGGGCTCCTTAATTTCTGGCTTTGGCTGTCTGGGTCATGCGCACATCCGGATCGGCCTGCTTGCCCAGCATGACCGAGCAAATGGCATCCACCATGGAATGCGCGCGCGTGTCTGAAAGTGTGTAGAAAACCTGCCGCGCATCCCGGCGCGCCGTCAGCACGCCCTCCTCGCGCAGCTTGGCGAGTTCCCGCGACAGGCGCGGCTGCGGAATGCCGAGGTCAGCCTCCAGCTCCGAAACCGCCATTTCCCCGCCGCGCAACTGGCAGCAGATCATCAGCCGGTCCGGATGGCTGAGGGATTTGAGCAGGCTGGTCGCTTCGGCCACCAGCGGCTCCATGTTCTCACTGTCCCTGATCATTTTCCTGATCTCTCTGGTCTCACTTTACACTTTACATAAGTGTAAACTAACAGATTCCAAGAGGCGAAACCCTGCGTCAAATCCACTGGCTTGAATCGGCATCCAGGTTTCAGGCTCCCCGAGCCCGGCCTGTTGCCGGAAAGACGCACAGGCGGGCCAAAAGCGACTTTTGGGCCGCCCGATGCCCGGCAACCAGAGCGCGTCACACAACGGTGACAAATCCGATACAGGCCCGTCAAGAAACTGTGGGAAGGCCGCCTCGGTTCACCGAACAGAGGGGTCTGTCATGCCAAAATCTTATCGTTCACTACTCGCGCTCGGGGTTGCGTCCGCCGGGCTTATCCAGGTGGCTTCCGCCGACATCATCACCGGTCAGGTGACCGACGCATCCGGCGAAGCGCCGCTGCAGGGCGCCATCGTCACCATTGAGGAACTCGGCCGCACCGCCGCCTCCGACCGCTATGGTGACTACCGTTTCACCAACATCCCGGCCGGCGACTACACGCTGTCCGTGTCCTATATCGGCGCGGACAAAGTCACCTCCGATGTCTCGCTCTCCGGCTCGGCTACCGTGAACTTCACGGTCGGCAGCGACACCCGCTATATGGACAACGTCCTCGTGGTCGGCTCCACCGCCGCCCAGGCTGGCGCCATCAACCAGCAGCGCGCCTCCAATGCGATCATCTCCGTGATCGACTCCGACGGTCTCGGCAACTTCCCGGATACAACCGTTGCCGACTCGCTCTCCCGCGTCCCGGGCCTCTCCATCGAAAACGACCAGGGTGAAGGCCGCTACGTCTCGATCCGCGGTCTCAACACCGACCTGATCGCCTCCTCGATCAACGGCGTGCGGACCCCGTCCCCGGAAGACCGCCGCGGCGTGCTTCTGGACGGTGTGCCGTCCGACCTGCTGGACGGAATTGAAGTCCAGAAATCGCTGACACCGGATGTCGACGCCGACACGCTGGGCGGCATCATCAACATGAAAACAATCTCCGCTTTCGACCGCGACGGCCAGTTCGTCCGCGCCAAGCTGGAAGGCGCCTATAACGAGATCACCGAAGAAGTCTCGCCGAAAGCCACGCTGACCTATTCCAACACGTTCGGCGACCGCCTCGGCGTCGCGGTGTCGGCCAACTATCAGGACCGCCGCATCCAGGCACACAACAACGAAACCGGCGGCTGGGGCTTCAACGACGACGTCGGCGCAATCGTCCCGGACGACGATTACGAAATGCGCTGGTACGACCTCACCCGCGAGCGCATCGGTCTGGTCGCAAACATCGACTTCAAAGCCTCTGAAAACACCGAGCTTTACCTGCGGACGCTCTATAACCAGTACACCGACGACGAAGTCCGCAACAAATTTGAGTTCCGCAGCCTCGACGAAGAAGATCCGACGGTTACCGATAACGGCTTCGCGTTCGACTATGCTGAAGCGGACGCTGAAGTCCGCCAGCGTGAAGAGGTCCGCAACATCCAGACCTATGCGCTCGGCGGCCAGACCTATGCCGGCGCATGGCAATTCGACTATGAAGTCTCCTACGCCTATGCGGAAGAAGACGACTCCAACAATCACGACGTCACGTTCCGATCCGGTGACATGGAAGGCGACGGCATCCTGCAGTTCGATCTGTCCGACCCGAAAAAGCCGCGCCTGTCGGGCCCTGGCTTCGACTTCCTGCTCGACCCGTCGTCGTATGAAATGGACGCCTTCGAGCGCGAATACACCACGAACGAAGACACCGAATGGTCCGGCAAGCTGGACATCTCCCGCGACAGCGTGATCGGCGACATTCCAGTCACCTGGAAAGGCGGCGTAAAACTGCGCGACCGTGAAAAAGTCCGGGACCAGAACCTCGACGTGTATGAAATCGACGATGTTCTGATGACCGACTATATCCGCCCGAACGCCGCAATTTCCGGCTGGCGGATGAACAACCCGATGTTCAATTGGCCGGATGCCGGGCTGACCTATGGCCTGCGCTCGGTCGTCACGGCCGACGACCTGAACGAAGACGACACAAATGTCGAAACCATCGCCGGCGACTACACAATCGACGAACAGATCCTGGCGCTTTACGGCATGGGGACGTTCGAGATCGACAATGTCACGGTTGTGGCCGGTCTGCGTTTCGAAGGCACCAGCGTCGACTCCACCGGCTACATCTTCGCGGAAGAAGATGACCCGAGCAATGTGCTGACGCGCAATTATTCGGACGACTACCAGCACATCCTGCCGAGCGTGAACCTGAAGTACTCGCTTTCGGACAATCTGTTTGCCCGCGCCGCTTACTATGGCGCGGTCGTACGTCCTGCCTTTGGCGACATGGCCCCGATTGCCCTGTTCAATGATGACCGCGACGAGCTGGAGATGGGCAACCCGAACCTGAAGCCCTACGAAGCCGACAACTACGATCTGTCGATTGAGTACTATCCGACGAAGCTGGCCGTTCTCTCGGCGGGCGTCTTCTACAAGTCGATCGACAATGCGATCTTCCCGGCGACGTATGACATCAGCCAGCTTCCGGCTGAGGTCGACCTTTCCTTCCTGCCAGCGTCCTATGTGGCGAACCTCGAAGAAGTCTCGACCTATATCAATGTCGACCGGTCCTATGTCCGCGGCGTGGAATTCAACTATGTTCAGGGCCTTGGCTTCATCAATAAAAGCCTCGACGGTTTCCTGCTCTCGGGCAACCTGACCCTGGTCGAGTCCCAGGCCCGGATCCCGGACGAGGATGACCCGCGCGGCACCCGCGAAGTGCCGCTGCTGAAACAGAACGATGTCGTGTGGAACGTCGCCCTCGCCTACGACAAGGGCCCCTGGGACCTGCGTGTGTCGGCGAACTATCGCGGCGACTATCTGGATGAACTCTTTGGCGAGAATATCGACCGTTACACGGACGGCCACCTGTCTGTTGAAGCCTCTGCCAAGTATGAGATCAACGACCATGTCCAGGTCTATATCGAAGGCAAGAACCTGACCGACGAACCGGAATACTACTACCATGGCAGCGAGCGCCGCCTGTCGCAGTATGACGAGTTCGGCTGGACCGGCGTGTTCGGCGTGCGGCTGACATACTAATCCGCCTCCGCTAATAATCAGACTCAAGGGGGCCGGGATTCGCCATGCGGATTCCGGCCCGGTCACACAAGATCAGGATATTATTCAATGAAATCCACCTACTTGATCGCCGCCCTGTTGCCGCTTGCAGCCTGCGCCACCACTCCGCCGCCCTATACCGGCGAGATCGCCGCCGTCGTCCCCATGAACGAAACCGCGCCGATGAACGGCGAAGGCGACCTTGCAGACGACCCGGCCATCTGGGTCAACACGGCCGATCCGGCAAGCTCCCTGATCCTCGGCACCAACAAGGATGAGGGCGTCTATGTCTACGCCCTCGATGGCGGCGAGCTTCAGGAACTGCCCGTCGGCCAGGTCAACAATGTCGACCTGCGCGGCAATATCGCCATCGCCTCCAATGACTCGCACAATGTGATTTCCTGGTTCGACATCAATCCGCAAACCCTGACCGTGTCCCACATCGGCAACTCCCCGACCGGCAAGGAAGAACCCTACGGCATCTGTGCAGGCCTGACCGGTGAGACCTATCGCGCCGCGGTGACCTACAAGGACGGTACGGTCCAGCTCTGGTCGGCCACCTGGGAAACGGTGAACAAGCTCACGCCTTCTCTGGACCGCGTTGTAAAACTGCCCTCGAAACTGGAAGGCTGCGTCTTCGATGACGCGAATGAGCGCCTGTTCGTCGGCGAGGAAGCGTTCGGCGTGTGGGCCGTGGACCTCAAGGACGAGACGGCTGACCCGCGCGTTGTGGACACGATTGCGGCGGCCAATGGACTGGTCGAGGATGTCGAAGGCATGAGCCTGTGGCTCGGTGACGATGCCCAGTCGGGCTATCTGGTGGTCTCGGCACAAGAGGCTGACCGCTATGTCGTGTATGACCGCGCTCCGCCTTACGCACCGCGCGGCGTGTTCTCGATTGTCGACAATGACGCCACCGGCATTGGCGGTGTGACCCACACGGACGGTCTCGACATCACCTCCGCGCCGCTGCCGGGCCTTCCTGGCGGACTATTGGTTGTGCAGGACGATGCCAACCCGGTCTCCGAGTTCAATCAGAACTTCAAGATGGTCGACTGGACCGCGATCTCCGAAGCACTCGATCTCGACTGATCAGTAGTGCACCAGGATCCAGACGCTGGCGCTGTAGATCAGGGCCAGCGTCCCGATCCGCAGAACAGCAGAAATGATGTGGGGCCGGATGTCGTCCCAACTCGTCTCACGGGCAACACCGGCAACAGCTGTGGCGACGTCGTGGTGCATCTGGCTGCGGTCTTCACCAGCCAGCATCAGCATGATGGCCCCTGTGCGCGTCTGTTTCTGATTTCCCGCCTCCAGCAGCACTTCCTCGAAGACACGGGCGGCGATCGTCTCGCTCAGCGCGCGTTTGGGGTGCCAGCCATGGCGGTGCAGCTCTGAGAGCGTCAGCTTGATGGCCGGATAATTGATCCAGAGGTCGCGGATCATGAAGACCGCGAGCGTGATCACGGTGATCGCTGCAAAGACAGGCCGCGGCATACCGGCGAAATGGTGCAGCCCCCAGAGCCACAGCAGGATCAGGAGTTTGATGCCTGTGGCGATGGCAAACCGCCGGAAACTGCGTGAGACAAACAGCATCGTGTCGGCACGGATCCGGTGGCGCGCTTCCTGAGCGGCCGCCTCGATCGCCTTGTTTTTCCGGCCGCTGATCTCCTTGCCCAGCAGTTTGCGGCCGGCCACAAGCCCGGCGCCAAGCGCTGAGAGGATCATGAGAGGTACGCGCATGCGTTTTATGTAGGGTGCGTCGCCGGAAATGTCGCGCCTGCCCTTCACCCGCCGCCGTAATCAGGCAGCAGGCCTGCAGTATCGCTACAGCATGGACATGAAGAAGCGCTCGGCGTGACGCTGAGCCGTTTGCGGGTCCCGCACGACCGAATAGCCGAGCACCATGGCCAGCGCCGTGGTCGTCAGCGGGCGGCGCTCAACAAAGCTGCGGAGCGCGTCGATGGGGAGGTCCGCAAGGGCGTCAGCAGTGGCGTCCTCAACTTCATCCACTTCGTCCTCCATGGACCGGAAAGGCTGAAGACAGAACAGCAGGCACGCCGCTGCCAGCAGCAGGCCGACGCCGGCGACTGTAAATGCTGCCGCCGCCAGCCCCATGACCTCGGCAAGCGCGATTGTCGACGCAACGAACAGCGCCAGCACACCGCCGAGCCCGAGAAGGACGCCGACGGTGGCTGCAAAGAGGCGGAGCTTGGTTTGGTCCACGGTTATTTCCGTCCCAGCAGAGCAATCAGCAAACCGGCGCCAAAGGCCATGCCGACAGCCGCCATGGGCTTCTCGCGAATCTGGGACTGAAGGTCGATACGAGCCGACTTGATCTGTTCACCTGCACCGGCTGCAAATTCCTTGCTTTTGCTGACGCCATCGCTGGCTTTGGACTCGGCGAGCCCCTTCAGGCTGCCAAATGTCGACTGCAGATCTTTGCGCAAGGTCGCCATATCTTCCTTGAGCGCATTGAGATCATCCTGCAGGCCGGCATCGTTGGCAGCCGTCTGTTTTTCTTTCGCAACCGTGCTCATGTCTTGTTCCTTTCCGTTTTCCTGCACGATCAACGGACACACCGCCACACAGTTCCATGATGGCTCAAATTTAATTACTCAGTTTACAGATTTACTGGAACTCGCGCCCTTTGGGCGCGTTGATGACGTGAAAGGAGACGAACATGCAGACGCAACAAGATACTGACCTGACGCCCAATGAAGCCCGCCAGGGTGAACGTGTGGGTCTGGTCTGGGTTCTGACCGCCGGTACGCTGATTGCCATTCTGGGCATTGGCGCGGTCATGCTGCTACAGGCCATCTAGACCGGGCACTGACGCCTGAAACCAAAACGCCCTCCCTGAATCAGGGAGGGCGTTTGCTATTGTGGTGACAACTGCCTCAGGCGGTCTCTCGGGCCGGGTGGAAGAACAGGGCCTGGCCGATCGCCGCTTTCACCGTATTTTCCTGGAAGGGCTTCGGGATCAGGAAAGTCGGCTCCGGACGGTCGCCCGTCAGCAGCCGTTCCGGGAATGCGGTAATAAAGATGATCGGCACATCCATTTCCTTCAGGATGTCATTTGCCGCGTCGATTCCGGACGACCCGTCCGCCAGCTGGATGTCACACAGGATCAGTCCCGGCGGATTGGATTTCACCATCGCCATGGCTTCGGTATAGGTCGTTGCGTTGCCGGTCACCTCGTGACCAAGTTCCTCAACCAGGCTTTCCAGGTCCGCGGCGATGATCGGTTCGTCCTCGATCACCAGCACCTTGGTAGACAGTTCGGCCTCGATTTCAGCAATCGCTGCGCGCTCAAGCTCGGCCTGCTCACCTTCGGTGACGCCCAGAATGTAGGAGGCTTCAGCCCGGGAAAATCCTTCCAGCGACGTCAGCAGGAAGGCCTGGCGCTGGATCGGGGCGAGCTTGCGCAGACGCGCCGTGGCAGCATCGCCACCCTCCTGCCCGCCTTCAAGCTGGGCACCGGTTGAGCCCCAGACGACATGGAAGAAACGATACAATGCCACCCGCGGGTCGCCCTCGGTGTCCATTTTGTCAGGTGAGGCCACGAGGGCCTCCAGAGACGCTCGGATATAGGCGTCGCCGCTCTCCTGCCTGCCCGTAAGTGCCCGGGCGTAGCGTCGCAGATAAGGCAGGTGCGGCGCCAGATTTTTAACAAGACTCATGGGAAAAACTCCATCAACTCTGCGTTAACAACCCGCGTGCCGCGAATTGGTTGCATGCAAAATCAAATTTTTTGCATTTTTCGCGGAACCTTTGGTGAATTCAGGATTTATAATGGCAGGAAAGCGCGTTCTCCGCGCGCTCTGATACCGAATTTCTTAGGGCAAGATAATTATGGACGATAAGAGAACCGACGGCCGCAAGGAGGCCGATACGGAACGAAAGCGTCGCGGTGACCGCCTGGGGGAACAGCTCCGCCGTCTTTATGACGACGTCACTCATGAGAGCGTTCCCGACGACTTCATGCGCCTGCTGGAAGAGGCAGACCGTAACCGTACCCCCGACACTTCGTCTAAGCCTTCGTAGGTGAACCGTATGAGCGAACCCACCGAACGGCTTGACGACGCCACGTTCAAACAGGAACTGGCGTCCCTCATCCCCCACCTTCGTGCCTTTGCCCGAAGTCTTTGCGGTGACTCGACCCTCGCGGACGACCTGGCTCAGGATGCCATGCTGAAGGCGTGGCACGCCCGCCAGAGCTTCCAGGCAGGCACAAACATGAAGGCCTGGGCTTTCACCATACTGCGGAACATATTCTATTCCGAGAAGCGCCGCTCCTGGAGACGCTCATCGCTGGATCCGGAAGTGGCCGAAGCAACCCTCGTTTCGCCCGCGAATGCCGGGGATGAACTGGACCTTCTTGCCCTCCGGAACGCGCTGAAAATGCTGCCCGACGACCAGCGGGAAGCGCTGGTGCTCGTCGGTGCCGGCGGGCTTGCCTACGAAGAAGCTGCCGAAGTCTGTGGCTGTGCCGTCGGCACGATCAAGAGCCGCGTTTCCCGCGCCCGAAAGGCCGTGGCCGAGCTGCTTGAAAACAACGAGACCGGCTTCAGCAGTGATGACGACATCAGTGCGGGCGAAGCCTTCGACGACATCATGAACCAGGCAGCGGCCATCTCTGCCGCGAATGGCAGCTGACCCTGCGTGCCTGACAGGGCCGCCTCATCCAGCCTGCGGCGGCGCCTGGTCGCGACGCTGGCAATTGCGCTGACACCGGTGCTGCTGCTAGGCGCAGCCAGTGCCTATATGGACGCACGTGAAGCGCTCAGGACCAGAAGCAATGAACTGCTCCTGATCGCTGGTGCCTCCGTTGACGGGGTCGACCAGACCATTGATGAGGCCGAGCTCCTGCTTGGTCTGTTCAAGGATGAGGTCGGCAGTCGCAACTGTTCGGAAGTCTACAACAAACTCCTCCCCAGCATTCCCGCCCTTTCAAGCATCATCCGGTTCGATGCCGACGGTGTAGCCCTTTGTGCGTCCAACCGCGATGCCGGCTTCACGATGTCCGATATGGACTGGAACAAGCGACTGAGACACGAAGTCTCCAGTCTGAGAACCGATGCCTTCTTCGGGCAAGCTACGGAAGACTGGGTTTTCGGTATTTTCTCGCGGGTGGACAAAGCCGACGGCACGTTCGACGGATCGGTTGCCCTCGGGCTGCGGTCCCGCTCTCTTGCAAGCTTCGCCCGCGCCAGCGTTCTCTCGGATGATGTGGAAGTTGCGATCGCTGATGGGGATGGCCGCGTCTTCGGCTCTACACACTTTTCTCAGATCGATCAGAAATGGGTGACTGAAGCGGCTGAAACCCGGTCATCAAAAATGTTCGTCCTTCGCCGGAAGGATGCTTCCCCGATGGATGTGGTGATCCGGCCGGTCGGACCGGCAAATGTGTTTGCGGTGATCTCAAGGGAATCCCCCGGCTTCTGGAGCGAGTTCACCCTGCAGCCGGTGTCGTCTTTCGGCCTGCCTCTGCTTGCTTTCTCGATTGCGCTCCTGGCCGTCTGGCTCGCGATTGACAGCCTTGTCCTGCGCTGGCTTTCCCGCCTCATCCGCATCGCGCGGGTTTACGGGGCCGGCCGCTACGCATTCCGCGCTGGCGATGCCATGGCCTCCGCGCCTGCGGAGATCAAGGAGCTTGCAGACGCGCTGGAGGACATGGCCGCCGACATCGACCAGCGCGACAGCGACCTGAAATCAGCCATCAGTGTCCGGGACGCTGCTGTGAAAGAGATTCACCACCGGGTGAAGAACAACCTCCAGATTGTCACCAGCTTCCTCAATCTGCAGGGCCGCCAGCTGCAGGACCCTGAGGCCCGCCAGGCAATTGCCGCCGCGCGGCACCGCATCGATGCCCTGGCGATCGTGCACCAGACCCTTTACCAGCATGAACGTCTCGAACTCGTCAGCATGCAGCCCTTCCTCGAAGGTCTGATCAACCACCTGGCAGAAGCGCTGGGAACGGAAACACGGAATATCGGCCTCTCCCAGACTTACGAAGATCTTGAGCGGCCGGCAGATGATGCCATCCCGTTTGCGCTTTTCCTGGTCGAGGCTGTAACCAATGCGACCAAATACGCTTTCAACGATGATGAAGGCGGCATGATTTCCATCACCCTGGAAGAAGACAATACCGGCGGGATCATCCTGAAGGTCATGGATGATGGCGTCGGCTTCGACCCAGGCGGCGGCGCACGGGTCGGCCTTGGCTCCAAACTGATGAAAGCCTTTTCCCGCCAGCTGCACGCAGAATTGACAATCGACTCAGCGCCAGGCGAAGGCACCCGTATCACGCTATTCATGCCAGGCAGCAAATAGGCCCCGGCCTTTGAGGGGCGCGGGGCCTGTTTGATGATCCGTTGTCCGGATTCTCTGTTATTTCTCGGCAGCCAGTGACTTGAGCATCCAGACGGCCTGCTCGTGCCAGGACATGCGCTCCGTCAGCATATCTGCCGTCACATAGTCGTTCTTGTCTTCACACCACTCCGTTGCAGCGCGCATGTTCAGAACGGCCGTTTCGTGGTCTGCAATCAGCATTGTCAGCATCTGCTCAACCGAACGCTCTTCGTCCTTGTCATTGATCGACGACAGTTCGCCATATTTGGTGTAGCTCGCCGGCGCCTTGTGGCCGAGGGCACGGATACGTTCGGCAAGCTCGTCGATGGCTTCGTACATGTTCTCGTACTGCTCTTCGGTGAGCTTGTGTACGCCCATGAAGGTCGGACCGGTCACATTCCAGTGTACGCCCTGCGTCTTGATGAACAGCATGTAGGTATCGGCAAGGACAACGCCGAGCGCATCGGCAATCTTCTTGCGGTCTTCCGTGGAAATACCGTTACGGGTGTTGAAGTCGGGTTTGCTAATATTCAGGGCCTCGGTGGCCATGATAATCTCCTTTCGTGTCCTGAGTGAATATTTGCCGGATCTTACTGCGGAGGATCGGCAGCTTCCTCCATCGCCTCACCGGTTTCGTCGATAGCGCCATCCACATCGTCTGCAGCATCTTCGACAGCCTCTGCCGTATCTTCAGCTGCCTGATCGATGGACTCGCCGATCGTATCGGGCTGATCGATATTATCGACCGCTTCATCGATCGACTCGCCCGCCTCTTCCATCGGGCCGTCATTCGTGTCGCAGGCAGCGAGCACACCGGTTGCGACAAGTGCAGCAGCAATAATCTTCATACGCATCTCAAATCTCCTTTGATGATGTGCCCCCTTGAGAGTCACGCCAATACAACGCCCGGCGGACGCAACTGTTCCATCCTTGAGAGATTCCACGCACTGTTTATTTTGCGGACGAAACGCCTTCCATCATGGATGAAGGCAGCGACGCTCATGATGTCTCCATCAAAATCAAGGACGTTGAAGGATGGCGGCACATCGCGCAGGCGCATCGACAGCGTCCCGGCCGTCACGGAGACATATCCACCTTCCGTTGTCCGGATTAATTCTGCCTGCGGCGCATGCACATGGCCAGTCAGCAGGACCTGTACCGGGCTCTCACCGAGCTTGCGGCTGGCCCGCCGGCCCCGCCGCGTCTCCGTATGGAGCGGCGCATCCGTCGGCGGCACAAACGGATGGTGGCAGGTCAGCAGCCGGATTTTCTCCGGCGCGTTTTCTGAAAGCACCGCATCCAGATCGTCCAGGTCAACAGAGCCTTCCGCCCAGTTCCGCCGGACCTGCCACCCACGGGCTGTGTTCAATCCGTCAATCCGGATGGGTCCGGTACGCACGGGGAAGGCAAAGCCGGACAGGTATTTCTGATAACGTCCAAACGGGTTCAGGACACGGTGGTGCAATTTGAACATCGGCGTGTCGTGATTGCCCGGCGTACAGGCGCATGGCAGCCCAAGACGTCCGAGCCATTCTTCCGCGGCCTCGAATTCCCGGTGTTTCCCGCTCTGTGTCAGGTCGCCGGAGACGATGACCATGTGCGGGGCCACATCCCCGATTGTCCGGACCGCAGCTTCAAGCACATGCGGGTCTGCCGCGCCGAAATGAATATCTGCCAGGTGAACAAGCCTCAATGGCTCGTCTCCGCACACAGGACCCGCGCCGCCTCTTCCACGAGCTGAATATGAACCGGGGAGGTGAAGCTGACCTGCTCGCCATCCAGCGTCGCAGGAATATCACCCCCTTCAAGCTCATGAACGGTGACGGTTTCGGAAACGTCATGCTCAACGGGCCCGGCTTCTTTCCAGCCATGGACCATCGCATCCAGCGCGGTGGAAACAAGATCCATCGTGTTGTTCGGATCTATGGCGGCAACTTCGAAAGCCGGCACGGGGCTGCTGTTCAGGGCGACGGCCGCCGCCACAGCGCTGATCGTCTGCTCCGTATTCCCGGGCCTGCCGGACATTTTGGTCCAGGACAGTCTGAGCCGGGTTTCCACATCCAGCACGTCACCTTCCACAAGCGCCTGTGCGGCATTGACCAGTTCCCCCTTGCGCACTGCTTCGCGGGTCTCAGCAAGCCCGGTCAGCCGGCCGAACAGGGCCGCAATGTAGAAACGCTGGCCGTCCACATCACCCGCCGCGAGTGTTTGGCTTACCGGCCCGGACAGGACGCGTTCCAGAACCTCATACCAGGGGCCATCCCCATGCAGCCGCTTCGGCAACATGTTCATCGTTCCCCCCGGCAAGGCCAGAACAGGCAGGCCGGTAACGCCGCACGCATTCAGCGCGCAAGCAATGGTGCCGTCGCCGCCCCAGACGATCACGGCATCCGCATCGTTGTCGGCAGCTGCACGGACACCTCTCGCCAACTGACCGGAACTGCAATGCAGCCGGGTAATGTCGTGCCCCGATGCACGTATCGCCGCCTCGATCTCGTCCGCAGCGCCTTTCGGCACGGTCCGGGACAATGGATTGATGACCACTGAGAATTTCATGATGGAGTCTCCGTCAACACGGCTCTAACGCGCGATGCCAGATCATGTTCCATGATGCTGGCGCGGAACTCATGCCGGAAGCGCGCGTTGCTCCGCCATGAAGAACACATCTCCCATCCGTTTGAGCCCGATCTGCCACCTGCCAATCCGTTCGGCCTGGCAGGCGACCTTAGGGTCTTTTGCGCGGATAAAGGGACCCCGTGCCTTCAGCGCGGCAACGGCCCTGATGCTGGCGGGTGTTCTTTCCTTTCTGACCTGTCTGCGCGCCGGCGGAGCAAACACAACGCCGCGTGACACGACAGGCACCGTTCTGCTGCTCAGCCATACCCGGTCCTGAAGGCATTCTGTTTTCCGCATACAGAAAGGGCGCGCCAATCCGGCGCGCCCTTTCCTCCCCGATGCCGAAACCTTATTTCGACATCTCTTCCTTGACTTCATCAGCCGAGTCTTCAATCGCATCACCACCGGCCTGGATGTCTTCACCTGCACCGGCAACCGTGTTGCAGGCAGCAGCCATCAGAGTGAACAGACCGAGACCAGCGATTTTCAGGGCATTCTTGGCGGTTTTCATGAATATATCCTTTCTTTTTAACTATGCCCCAGCAACGCCCTGCCAGCGGGAATGTTCCTGAATCTTTTCACGGAACACTTTTACGTTGCATCCGTTACTTGACTATCGGCACCAACGCCGACAGGAACAAATAAAGGAGACTCTCATGCTTGGCTGGGCCATTGCATTTTTCATTCTCGCCATTGTCGCTGCGGCATTGGGCTTTGGCGGTATCGCCGGCGCTTCCGCCGGCATCGCACAGATCCTGTTCTTCGTCTTCCTCGCCCTCCTTGTGCTGACCTTCGTGGTCCGCGCGGTGAACGGGCGCAGCGTCACCTGACGGTCACTGACGACACGCAAGAAACAAGAGGCGCCCGTGCGGCGTCTCTTTTTTTGCCCTGAGTTGATGCGTCCCAACAGCCCGGCCCGGCTGAACAGAACATGAGTTTGCGGATTGGTCTCTACCGGGAGGCCACGACAGTTTCGCCGTGCTCACGATAAGGCGCCATCAGCTGCATGACGTCTGCGATTTCCCGCGTCCCGGATTCGACCAGAACAAGCGAGCGGCCGAAGCGCCATGTTTCCAGGCCGTCGGCCTTCAACTGCGTCTTCAGGATCACCGGAAATTCGGCGGGCATGTCAGGCAGGCTGGATGGAACAGGCTGGCCTTTCGCGAGGGTGTTTTCGAAGGGTGAAGCATCGAAGCAAATTTTCTTTCGCTTCAGCCCGACCTCGCAAACAGCTCCATCGAATACAAAGTCCCGGTCGAACGCCTGGTAGTCCGCGCGTGTAAAGTGATCAGGCCGTTCAAGTCGCGGCTCGCCGAGCACGGAATCCGCGCCCGCGCCACACATGAGCGCAACGCCCATGGTGATTGCGGCAGCGCCTAATTCAATTCTCCAGGTCATGGTTCAGCCCGTTGTCAGCATGCTGAGACAACGTGTCATTGTCGGATTGGTTCCCTGACCGCCGCCCCGCATCCTTCCTGAACATGGCAACCATCACCGGTAGCGCCCAGGTACCCTGAAGCTGCAGACGACAGGGTGGGCAAGAGCGAACGAAGGTGAAAGGCTGGAGCGGGTAGACGGAATCGAACCGACATACTCAGCTTGGAAGTCATGGCTCACCTCACCGGCCAGACGGTTTCCATTCGTTTCAGCGATACGCTTAAGCCGTGCTTCTATGAGGAAATCACGCCCGAACGGCTGGTGGTCAAATATTCACGCGGCGCGCCTGTAGGCAGTGGGAGCGGATCGTGGGCCGCCGGTCAGAGTCGCTCGACTGCGTTGTGTACGGATAGGCTGTGAGAAGCCTGCTTGCCGGGGTCAGGTCCACTGAGACGAAAGATGCGCCCAAGGCATCGGGCAACGGTGCGGTAAAATCGAAATGGCTTTCAAATTAGAAAGTCGCTGAGCAACGTTCCATCTTCAAGTAGGAACTGCGGCAGTCGATCAACATCGGCCCCCTTCGCCTCAAAGATTCCCAGTGCTGTTTTTACCCACATCGAGAATCTCATAAAATAGTGCTCAAAATCTTCACCGGGGGCAGCCTGATATTCAGATCGCAACGCTGGCTGCTTAAGTGCGTTTAGGCGCGAGTCAATCCGCGTGCGCATATCTGCCAACTCGCGATCAGACAACTCGCCCGCAAGCGCACTAGCCGCAATATCGTAGATGGCTTTGACATAAGGGTGCATTGGCATTCGGAATGGTCCTCGAATTAGTATCTGCCTTTCAAGCTCTATCCGCAAAAGGCGAAAGGCGACAGATCGACTTTGCAACAAAAAGTTGACGCCCCCCTTTTCTGTTTTACGCTGATGCCACTCTCAACAAGGATCGGATTATGCCGAAAACGCACCAGTTCACACGAATTGAAAATGACACAAGAGTCGATGTTGTAATCGACAAGATCGTCACTTTTGAAGTCAATGAAGTGAATGATGGCGAAGGCGCAATCATTCATCTGAGCGATGGTAGTTCGATTGCGGTCGCTGAAAGTCTGGACGAGGTAAGACGAGTTGTGAATCAACAATAGGAACACTCGCCCCTACGGAACGGGCCCACACATTAAGTCACGCGCTCCCGGCTAAGCGCTTGGGCTCGACAAAGGTTCTGAACTCGCATGTTTACGTTATGTTCCGAATCTGCCATCACGCCCATAACGGGAATCAAGGAGCATCCCAAATGAGCAATCCATACTCGGACCGCACTCTTACCGCAGCAGATGTGTACTCTGTGTCCTGGCAACCGGGCGACGCCAGTTCCCCTTGGGACCAAGGTGTGGTGAACTTCACATTGTCCGCGCCAGATGGATCGCCAATTGGCCCAGCAGCCAAAGTGGAACTCATGGTCCGTCACGACCCTAACCGGACTCTCCCTGACGCCGAAAAAGCGCTTCTTCATGCGGCACATGCCATAATTCAAAAGCTCGCTCAGTACGAATTCAAACAGGTTGAAAAGGCTTATCTGGATCACAAGGCAACCAGCATTCTGGCGATACACGCGCCATAAATTCAGAGTTTTGAGAACGGAAAAAGCACAGGCGTGTAATACCGCCTGTAAAACTCGACTCTGAAAATCCTGCTTTCTGGCTTTGTCCCACCCCCTCAATCTGGCGCATTTGCTACACATTGAGAGGATGGAGCGGGTAGACGGAATCGAACCGACATACTCAGCTTGGAAGGCTGCTGCACTACCATTGTGCTATACCCGCGTCACAAGCATGCAGCGGCATGAGGTGGTGGAGGGAGCTGGATTCGAACCAGCGTACCTTGCGGACCAGATTTACAGTCTGGCGGTTTTAACCACTCACCCATCCCTCCACGGGACCTCACGGGCTGCACGGCGTTGACGCCGTCCGGCCGGGGCTTCACATAGGCGCCGCAGCACCGCCGATCCACACCGGAAGCGGCCTTATAAGGAAACACCAAATGGCGCGCAACCATGGAAGACGGCGAAATGCACAAGGCCGCCAGGGACGCCCACAGGACGGCAGCCCGCCGCAGGGTCACCGCCCCGGCCCCCGGCATCCCAACAAGGGCCACACAAACGACGATTCAGGCGTCTGGATCTGGGGGATCCATGCGGTCGAGGCTGCCCTTGGAAACCCTGAGCGCAAGCTGATCGAGCTGCTGGCGACCGAAAATGCCGCAGCGCGCCTGCCCGCTGACGCACCGAAACCGCATATTGTGACAGCCAGGGACATCGACACCCGGCTGCCGCCCGGATCGGTCCATCAGGGGCTTGCCCTGCGCGCCGAGCCGCTGGACCCGGTCGCGCTGGAAGACCTGATCCATGAAGGTGTAGACCGGATTGTGGTGCTGGATCAGGTCTCCGACCCCCATAATCTGGGCGCAATCTACCGCTCGGCAGCCGCCTTCGGCTTCGGCGGACTGGTGCTGCAGACCCGGAACGCCCCGCCGATTACGGGCATCGTCGCCAAAAGCGCCGTCGGCGCCATCGAAACCGTGGCCGAAGCGCGTGTTGTGAACATTTCCCGCGCGCTCGAACAGCTCGGCGAGGCGGGGTACCACACGGTCGGCCTGGCGGGTGAGGGCGAAGCGGACATCGCGCAGGCCGTCAAAGGCGCCGGCAAACTGGCGATCGTGCTGGGCGCCGAGGGCCCCGGCCTGCGCCCCGGCGTGGCCAAGGCCTGCGCCGAACTTGCCCGCATCCCGATCAGCGCGACCATGGAAAGTCTCAACGTGTCCAATGCTGCCGCAATTGCGTTTTACGAAGCAGCGCGGAACAGTTTTCCCGGCGACTGAACCTCTGCTAGGGTCGGCCCGGGATTCACCGAACGGAGCCATTGTTCGCCATGCTGAGATTCCTCTCGATCCTCGTCCTTCTGGCAGGCCTTCTGGTGGCGGGATATGGCGGGGCGCGCCTTATGGAGGTGTATTCCCCGAAATCCGAAATGACGGTCGCCGCCGCTCCGATTGAGGCACCTGAGGCGATAGAGGATGACGTGCTGGTCGAAGCACTGCCTGATGCAGAAGCCCTGCCGCCTGGCCCGGAGGAAGAAATCATCGCCGAAACGGCCTCCGCGCCGAAACTGTCCCGCTCCATTCCTGCCCCGACGCTGGACGAGCCGATGTTCTCCACCCAGGGCGCGGAAGAGACGCGCGCGTTGGACACGGAAACCATGGCCGGCATCGCAGTCGCCCCCGATGTCATGGCGCCAGATGCCTCCGATGCCTTTATCAACAGCCTGAAGTCCGTCCCGGTCGCGCATGAGACGCCTTCGGCCGCAGAATACAAGCGCCCCTTCGAAGCCGTGCTCGCCATCGACGCGACCGGCGACGATACCGCCGTCGATGCCCTGCCGGGCCATGGCAATATCTCCGAAGGGACGGCGCAGGTTTCCAGAACGGTGGAAGCGCGCCTGTCCGGTTCCGGCTTTGCGATCAAGGCGATGACGCCGGAACAGCAGACAATCTCCCCGCTGACTGAAAACACCTGGCGCTGGTCGGTCACGCCTCTGACGGCCGGCAATCAGGAACTGACCTTCGACATCTATGCCATCGATGACGGTCCGGCCGTGCCGCTGCGGACATTCCATAATACGGTCACCGTGAAGGTGACCGGCCTCAACCGGGCCATCGCCTTTGCCGACCAGGCCAACCCGCTGGCCGTGTTCCTTGGCGGTGTCGGCTCAGTCCTCGCGGGCCTGTTCGGCGCGATCAAATTTGTCCGTCGGCGCTAACACGCCCTGAAGGGCCCGGGGTCATTCAGGCTTACGCGTGCGGGTGTCTCAGGCGCTAACGATAATCCGGGATCCGCGTGTCACGTGCGTTCAGATTGACGCCGCTGGAGTAGCGGCCGCTGTCCGGCATGCTGAGCACCACCCGGTTCCGGCGACGGTCGATCTGCAGCCGGAAGGATGACAACAGGTCCAGCCCGAGCACCATAGCCGGTTCTTCCTCAAGGCCGAGATATTCGAACAATGGCGGATCGCTGACCAGAACATCGATACCGGAAACCCGGTAATCCCCGATGGCCAGCATCCGGACTGACGCGATCCGCAGGGACTGGTCGCCGCCCGTGGCGCCCTGCAGCATCTTGGTCTTCTCTTCATTGGCTTTGGTGTGGGACGATTCCGCAAACCGGCTGTTGATGAAGGTGACGCTGGAACCGGTATCGACCAGGGCCCGGCCTTTGCGGCCATTGATTCGGACATCCACGAAGATAAGGCCATTCTCGTCGTCATACTTCAGGGAGCTCGGCACCAGCCGGGAAGACCTGTCCGGTCGGCCGTCATAGACCATGACGCGCAAATTCTCGAAATCGAAGTCTATGACATCGCCCTCAAAGGCATTCGCAGGAAGCACGTTCTGCGCGCCGGTGACATTCAGGTCGACATTCAGCGCCGCCTGTACGCCGCGCTTCATCACATTCCCGATCTGCAGCGTATCGAGCTCGACGATCGGGTAGATCTCCTGCCCGGTCAGCCCGAGCACATTGATCATGGGCGGGTTTTCTTCCAGGTCCGGCAGCTGCGCGAGGCGCGCCGTCCGGCGGTTGATCATCGGAAAGGTCGCCGCCGTGTCGATGACACCGGTCGCCTTGTCGTTTCCGTTCACTTCGAGCCGGACGACCATGTGGTCATACTCATTTACCTCGAATGGAATAACCTGCCGCTCGCTCGCCAGCGCCGGCAGGCTACCCGTCAGGGCCAGCAAAATCAGCAAGGCACCTTTGACATGCCACCCGGACGCCATTTTGGTCGCCCGGCGTTTCGACTCCCTCGTCATATGGCCAATATCCCACACCCGATAGAATATTCAAAATCACACTGAATTGACGTTAGGTCCTCTGCCCCGGCGTCACGACTTCCGTTGCCCCTTACGTTCGCGTAAACCCGCGGCATACAAACTGAGGAAACCGGAGACTCATCATGGCTGACGCCTTCATCATTGATGCCTGCCGTACACCGCGCGGTATCGGCAAAGTCGGCAAGGGCTCGCTTGCCCACCTTCACCCGCAACACCTGGCTGCCACCGTGCTGGGCCAGATCGCCGAGCGCAACAAGCTCGACACGGCGACGGTCGACGATGTGATCTGGGGCACGTCCAGCCAGCGCGGCGCACAAGGCGCCGACATGGGCCGTATGGCAGCGCTCGACGCCGGCTATGACGTCAAGGCTTCCGGCGTGACGCTGGACCGTTTCTGCGGTTCCGGCATCACCACGGTGAACCTTGCCGCGGCGCAGATCATGTCGGGCATGGAAGACTGCATCGTGGCCGGCGGCTGCGAGATGATGAGCTACACGGCTGCTACGGCAGACCCGAAAAACCCGCCGATGATGGACGCCGGCAACCTGCACCTGCGTGAACTGCACCCGCAGTCCCAGCAGGGCTGCTGCGCCGATGCCATTGCCACGCTGGAAGGCATCACCCGTGAAGCCGTCGACCAGCTGGCCGTGGTCAGCCAGGAGCGCGCAGACCGCGCCCTGAAAGAAGGCCGTTTCGATAAGTCTGTTGTGCCGGTCTACAACCGCGACGGCACGCTGGCGCTCGACAAGGACGAGTTCCCGCGTCCGGGCACGTCAATGGAAAGCCTCGCTGGCCTGAAAACCGTCTTCAACATGTTCTGGGACATCCCGGTCGACGACAAGGGCCTGACCTATGGCAACATGATCGAGAAGGTCTACCCGCAGCTGAAAGGCAAGATCCAGCACGTCCACCATGCCGGTAACTCCTCCGGCGTTGTCGACGGCTCCGGCGCTGTCCTGATCACGTCCGAAGATTACATGAAGAAGCACGGCCTGAAGCCGCGCGCCCGGATCGTCGCCACGGCGAACATGGGCGACTGCCCGACGCTGATGCTCAACGCTCCGGTTCCGGCCGCGAAGAAAGTGCTCGCCAAGGCTGGCCTGACGACCGGCGACATCGACGTCTACGAAATCAACGAAGCCTTCTCGGTCGTCGCCGAGAAGTTCATCCGCGACCTCGATCTCGACCGTGAAAAGGTCAACATCAATGGCGGTGCCATGGCCCTCGGCCACCCGATCGGTGCAACCGGTTCGATCCTGATCGGCACCGCACTGGACGAGCTTGAGCGTTCCGGCGGCCGCTATGGCCTGGTCACCATGTGCGCCGCCGGCGGCATGGCCCCGGCCATCATCATCGAGCGTCTCGACGCCTGATTGCCAGCTGACACCCCTGCCTGAGGCAGGCAAAGACAAGCGCCCGGTCCCGATAACGGACCGGGCGTTTTTCGTTCCGGTTGCACAAAAACCACAAATGCGAATGCGTATGAGAATTATTTGCATTATTACTTGCGATTCATTCTCACTTTCATTAGGCCGTCTCCTCAGACCGCAAAACCGGTTCTCAGGGAGAGATATATGAGAAAAGCCATTCGCAAACCGCGGAGCCTCCGCGCGCAGGTCGGCATGTATGCGGCTGTTGCCGTTGCCGCCGCCACCCCCGCATTCGCGGACGAGTCCGAGGAGCCCGAACTTCGCAACGAGACCATCACCGTGACCGACGTTACGGCGGACACCAACCCATATGGTGACCCGGATGCGCCCTACCGCGCCATTCGGTCGGCCAGCGGCCTCTTTACCGAAGACCTGCTGGACACACCGAAGACCATCACGGTCATCACCGACGAAACGCTGCATGACCTCGGCGCCAAGTCCTTCCGCGACCTGTTCCGTGCCCAGCCCGGCATCACGCTCGGCACCGGCGAGGGCGGCAATGCGTTCGGCGACCGGATCTTCATCCGTGGCTTCGATGCGCGCAACGATGTCTATGTCGACGGTGTCCGCGATCCGGGCGTCGGCTCGCGCGAGACCTTTGCCGTCCAGCAGGTCGAAGTCCTGAAAGGCCCGTCCTCGGCCTTTGGCGGCCGCGGCACGACCGGCGGCGCCGTCAGCCTCGTCTCCAAGAAGCCGGGTGAGGGCGATTGGGGTGATGTCGAGTTCACCCTCGGCTCCGATGCTACCCGCCGGGCAACCCTCGACGTGAACCACGAAGTCACCGACACGTTCACCGTCCGCCTGAACGCCATGACCCACGATTCCGAAGTTGCCGGCCGCGACAATGTCTTCAACGACCGTTGGGGCATCGCCGCGGCAGCCGAATGGACGCCGACGGACGCCCTGACACTGGGCTTCGATTACTACCATCTTTCCACCGACTACATGCCCGACTGGGGCCACCCCTACGACATCGACAACAATCGCCCGTTCGCGGTGAACCGGGACAATTTCTACGGCGTCCTGTCGCGCGACTTCGGTGAGACCTTCGCCGATGTTTACACCGCCAATGCAAACTGGATCATTTCCGACACCGTCGAATTCGACTCGATCCTGCGCTATGGCCAGAGCAAGAATGCCTACACCGCTTCGGCCCCGGAACGTCCGGATCCCGTCGCCCGGACGGTCAGCGCCAATGCCAAGCGCCGCGATGCTGTCACCGATTACTGGACGAACCAGAGCCGGTTCACCTTCCGCTTCGACACAGGCTCGATCGGCCACACGCTGGTCACCGGCATCGAACTGTCGCGTGAGGAAACGCTGAACCGCCAGCGCGCTTTCACCGAATGTGCCGAACTGCCCTGCACCGGCGAAGCCTCCAACCCGCTGCTGAACCTCGACAATCCGGACAATTCCATTCCATGGGGCAGCGATACCGAAGTGACCGGCCGGCCGACGATCGAGACGGAAACGGCCGCGCTCTATGCCCTCGACACGCTGACCTTCAGCCCCCAATGGGAGGCCTTCCTCGGCATCCGCGTCGACTCCTATTCCGCCGACGTCACCGGCCTGACCAATCGTGACGGCACACCGGCACCGGATCGCAGCGCCGACAGCGACTTCTTCAACTGGCATGCCGGCCTTGTCTACAAGCCGGTGGAGAATGCCTCCATCTATGCCAGCTACTCCTCCGCCTCGAACCCGCCCTGCGAACAGCTCGACGCCTTCGCGCTGGACTATGGCGGCTGTGACGACCGGATCACCACGATGGACCCGATCGACAACAATTCCTTCGAACTCGGCGCGAAGTACAATCTGGGTGGCCACCTGGACCTGACTGCGGCGGTGTTCCAGATCACACGCGACGGCGTGCCGATCTCGCTTGGCCGGGGCACCACCACGCTGGGCGTCCAGGAACAGGAAGTGACCGGCGTGGAGTTCGGCGTGGCCGGCAACATCACCGAGAACTGGAGCCTGTTCGGCGGCCTGACCCTGTTCGAAACCGAAGTGACCGACAGCACCATCGAATCCCAGATCGGCGAGATGTTCCCGAACGTGTCGGAACAGAGCTTCACGCTGACCTCCCGCTATCAGGTCACCGACCGCCTGCACCTCGGCGGCACGGCCGGGTACAATAGCGAGAAGTTCGGCGGCACCGTCGCGGCCGGGTCAACCGAAGTGCCGGACTACTGGCGCTTCGACCTCTTCGGCGGCTACCAGCTGACCGACAATATGGAAGTGACCTTCAACGTGCTGAACGCCACGGACGAGCTCTATTATGACGCGCTCTACCGCTCCGGCACGCCGTTCTCCTATGTTGCGCCGGGCCGTTCGGCCCTTGTGACACTGGACATCGACTTCTGATCATCCGAAAGAGGGGCGGCCCTTGCCGGGGCCGCCTTTCATCCTTCCTGTAGAGTCCGCCCATGCTGATCTGTATTCCCCAAGTCCTGACCAAAGCTCAGGTGAAAGACATCCGCCAGCTGATCGATGCGGCGGAGTGGGTCGATGGCCGCGTCACGGCGGGCGTCCAGTCCGCCGAGGCAAAGCGCAACACGCAGCTGCCGGAAGAGAGCGAAGCGGCCCGCAAGGCGCAGCAGCTGGTCAGCATTGCCATCGGCAACAATCCCATTTTCCTGGCGGCGGCGCTGCCGCAGAAAGTGTTTCCGCCCCTGTTCAACCGCTATGTCGTCGGCGACCAGTTCGGTGCCCATGTCGACAATGCGATCCGTTCGGTGAAGAACTCCTCCGAGCGCATCCGGACCGACCTTTCCTGCACACTGTTCCTGACCGAACCGGAAGATTATGACGGCGGCGAACTGGTGATCGAGACCCTGTTCGGGGCACAGGAAGTGAAACTGGAAGCGGGCGACCTCGTCCTTTATCCCGCGTCCAGTCTGCACTCGGTCAGCGAAATCACGCGCGGCGCGCGCATCTCGTCCTTTTTCTGGCTACAGAGCATGGTGCGCGACGATGGCGAGCGCACTCTGCTGTTCGACCTCGACCAGTCCATTCAGGCACTGGTGGCGGAGCGGGGCCACAAGGACCCGGAAGTCATCCGCCTGACCGGCATCTATCACAACCTCATCCGCCGCTGGGCCGAGGGCGCCTAGGTCCCGCCCAGCACGTGCGGCCGGAGTGGCAGGTGCCATCCGGTGGGGGAGTCTCTTC
>NZ_ARYJ01000002.1 GCF_000685215.1 Hyphomonas jannaschiana VP2 | reverse complement strand
GCCATGAGAAAGATCAGACGGCGGAGCAGAACGCCCAGCCGTTTCAGCTCTGCCGAGGCGCGGCGCTTCAGTGTCTTCGAAATCAGTTCCGGATGCCTGAACAGACCCGCATTCACGCCGGTCTCTGCGACGGCGCGGGCGATCGTGCGAAAGGCATGTTGGATGAAAACGGTGAGGTCTGTCATGGCGGGAAGCATGGCATGGGCGCGTATCAGACGGATAGGAAGTGCCCTCACCTCCCACCGCCTCCGGCGGCGGGCCCCGCCTCTCCCGCAAGCGGGAGAGGGATTTTCTTTCGTCACGGCAACAGATGCACGAAGGCGCCGGGTTTATCCCTCCCGCTCCGGGAGACACAGCGAAGCTGTGTGGGAGGTGAGGGATTGGCGCGTGTCTGTCCGCGCCGCTTGTCCGGCCATGACCAGTGGCGCACTTGGCATGACCTCGTCATGACGAGGCATGACCAGTCATGATTATAACGGACTATACCGGACTATGCCGGATCAGGGCAGCGTGGCCAGCTGCTGTTCCAGTTCCGAGGACAGGGACAGGAGGCGGGCTTCGGCAATTTGCAGCTGGGTCGCCGCACGGTAGCGGGCGATCTGCGCGTCGCGGTATTCATTCTCCGCATCCAGAGCATCGACCAGCGTGCGGATGCCGGCTTCCTGCTCTTTCTGGGCCCCTTCTGCGGCAAGCTCTGCAGCTTTCTCGGCCCGTTCGGCCGCCGCGAGCGACAGGCGGCGGGCTTCGATGTCGCCCCAGAGACCGGCCACAGCTTCATGCAGCTGCAACTCTGCCGCACGGACATTGGCCGTTGCGGCGCTGCGCCCGGCAATGGCTTCGCGCTTGGAGGCGTTGCGCAGGCCGCTGGTCAGCAGCGGGACTTCGACGCGCACAAAGGCGCCGACATCGCTGATCTGGTCCTCGAAGAAGAAGTAGACGTCTTCCCCGGTTGTGGCACGGGCACGCAGCGAGACTTTCGGGCCAAACTTGCCCTTTGCCTCGGTCACACGGTGGCCAGCGGAAATTTCAGCGGCGCGGGCGGCGGCAAGGTCCGGGTTCCGGGACATGACACGCGACAAGGCGGCCTGCATGTCCCCTCCGACGATTTCACCAAGGGCGGGCGGTTCTGAGGTGACGGCATGGTCGACGCCGGTCAGGCGGGCAAGGCGCGCCCAGGCCCCGGACAGCGCCGCCCGGGCGGCTTCTCGCTCAGCCTGTGCGGAAGCGAGCCGCGCTTCGGTGAGGGCGATGTCGGTGCGGGTGACCTGCCCCTGATCGAACCGGGCCTGTGTCTCGTCGAGCCGGATGCGGAAGGTCGCGACCCGGGCTTCGGCGACCTCGACTGTCCGCTCGGCAAGCCACGCATTGGCATAGGCTTCGAACGTGTCGAGGATCAGTTTCTCACGTGCGCCGAGCATCTGGTAGCTGGCCGCGTCACGCTGGGCCTTGGCCGCGTCGACGGCGGCGCCGAGCGCGCCGGACTGGAAGACGGTCCACTCGGCCTGGAGGCCGGCAGAGCGTGGGACCTGGGAGATGCGGTCCTGCGTGAAGTCCGTCTCGACCGCGCCGACTTCCGCCTGCAGCCCGGCCTGGAGGCCACGGCCAGCGCGGGCGGCGTCCACCCCGGCACGGCTGCGCTCTACGCCAGCTTCGGCCTGCTCCAGCGACGGGTCGTGGCTCAGCGCCTGCTGCACGGCATCGCGCAGCGAGATCGGCTGGGCCAGCGCAACCGGTGCGACGAGCGCCAGCAGGCTGACGGAAAGCCGGCGGGCAAATGTCATGCTCATTTGAACGCGTTACCCGGCTTCAGGCCGATGGCCTTGAAGATCATCGCCGCGGGGCAGAAGCCCGTGAAGGCGGCCTGGAACATGTTCAGCCCGGCAAAAGCCGTCAGCAGGAACCAGTAAGGCGACACGAAATAGCCAAGCGCGAGGCTCAGCGAAACGACGACGCCAGCGAAAGCGAAGACAGCACGATCGACATTCATCTTGAACATCCTCTGAGTTGCATCAGGCACTCCGCCTGAATGGGTTGTGATCAGGCGCTCAGCCTGAAGGTTGACTGGATCCAACGGGCAAGGCCTTCGCCCGTCTGGGCACCGGCCTGGTTGGCGATGAGGCTTCCATCTTCCCAGGCCAGCAGGGTCGGGATGCCCCGGATGCCGAGCTTGCCTGCAGCCTCCTGGTTCTGGTCGGAATTCAGTTTGAAGAAGCGGACCTGATCGGCAAACCGTCCGGCCGCCGCTTCATAGGCGGGCGCCATCATCCGGCACGGGCCGCACCAGGGCGCCCAGACGTCCAGCACGAAGGCGCCGGTGTCACGGGCGATGAGGCGTTCCAGCATGGCGCCGTCAATGTCCACCGGCTTCGGCGTGGCCAGCTTCTGGCTACACTTGCCGCATTTGCCTGCCGAGAGCGGCTTGCCCGCCGCGACGCGATTGGGCGCGCCGCAGCTGGTGCAGATGGCGATACGGCCTTTGACGGTTGTGTCCACCATGACGGACTCCTCTGCGGATTACTTCAGCTTGTGCGTTTTCAGCAGGTTCAGCGCGGCGTTCTCATAGAAGGTCTCGGACCGGCCGGACTTGATCTTGCCGAGGAAGTATTTCTCGAACCCGACTTTCGCCGTGTGGACCCAGCCGCCGGAGACGGACCAGTTCACATTGCGTGGCGGGATCTGGGGCTGCGCGATAAAGGCGACGCCGCCATCACCGAAGTCGGCAATACAGATCGCGTTCCAGGTCGCCTCATGGGTCGGCTCCTTGCCGCGCACGATCTGGCCGAGGTTTTCAGCAATCGCTGTGACCATGGATTCGATCATGAAGCCCGTCTTCGGCACGCCGACCGGCACCGGCGTCTTGCCGACGGGCGGAATGGCGATGCAGACGCCGAGGCCCATGATTTCGGGGTATTTCGGATTGCGCTGGTGCTTGTCAGTGAGAACGAAGCCGCGCGGATTGACGAGGCCTTCGATGTCGCGCACCGCCGGCACACCGCGGAACGGCGGCAGCATCATGGAGAACTTCATCGGAAGTTCGTGGATCTGCTTGGTGGAGCCGTCCTCGTTCACTTCCTCGACAATCATCTTGTCGGCTTCGACCTTCTGGACCTTTGCGTTGCAGATCCACTTGATGTGGCGGTCGCGCATCTCGCTTTCGAGCAGGCCTTTCGTATCGCCGACGCCATCCAGGCCGAGGTGGCCGATGTACGGTTCGGAGGTGACGAAGGTCATCGGCACCTTGTCGCGGATCTTCCGCTTGCGGAGCTCGGTCTCGATGATCATGGCGGTTTCATAGGCCGGGCCGTAACAGGAGGCGCCCTGAACCGCGCCGACGATCACCGGGCCGGGATCGGCGCAGAGCTCTTCAAACGCCTTGTAGCCAGCCAGGGCGTGATCGATGTGACAGACCGACTGGGTGTGACCGTTCGGGCCGAGCCCCTCGATCTCGTCGAAGGCCAGTTCGGGGCCGGTGGCGATGACAAGATAGTCGTAATCAACGAAGGAGCCGTCCGCCATGCGCAGGCGTTTGTTCTCCGGCTCGACTTTCTCTGCGGCGCCCACAACCAGTTGCACACGGCGCTTTTTCATCGGTTTTTCAAGGTCGACGACAATGTCTTCTCGGTCGCGCCAGCCCACCAGAACCCAAGGGTTCGACGGGACGAACTGGTAGAAGTCCGTTTCGTTGACGGCGATCACTTCATCCTGCCGCCGGACCTTCTTCCGAATCTCATAGGCGGCAATCACACCGCCCAAACCTGCACCTAACACTACGATCTTAGCCATGGCCCTACTCCCTGGGGGATTAATTCTTTGTATGCGTTATCCCTTATATTCGTGTTTTATAAAATGCGCATTATGTCGCATGTTTAATCTGACCGTGCGCATGTATCTCGGATGAAAATAACAGGCGTGCGCACGATCGCACATAAGAGGAGTCCCCTATGGCCGATCCCCGTGACCTTTCCCCCGCAACTGTTTGCGAAGGCCTCAAGGCCAATGAGATCATGCTCGTGGATGTGCGGGAACCGAACGAGTTTGCGTTCGAGCGCATTCATGGCGCCCTGCTCCACCCGCTCTCGACTTTTGAACCCAAAGCCATCCCGACCGCACCGGGCCGCAAGATCGTGTTCCAGTGCGGATCCGGCAAACGCTCCCGCGCTGCCCTTGATGCCTTTATGGCTGCGACCGGCGCCGACGCCGCGCACATGGCAGGCGGCATCATGAAGTGGAAGGCTGATGGCTTCCCGTGCGTCCAGATCAATCCGGCAACCGGCAAGGTGGAAGACCATGGCCGTTACTAGAACGCTCTTTCTCAGCGCAGCCTTTGCCGCTCTCTCCCTTCAGGCAGCGGCGGAGGTCATGACCGTCGAGGAATCCGTGGTCATGGACTACCGTCCGGCGGTTGCCCGGATCGAGGCGGCAGATTCCGCCACGGCCCGTTCGCGGCTGCAGGGTGTCGTCTCGCGCCTGTCGATCGATGAGGGGGATGTGGTGGATGCCGGCGAACTGGTGGCGGTCGTCACCGACGCAACCATCGCGCCCAGCATTTCCGCGCTCGCCTCCCGCATCGAAGGCCTGCAGGCCCAGATCCGTCAGGCGGAGGAAGACCTGACCCGGAACGAAGCCCTGTTCGAGCAAGGCTTCTTCCCGAAGGCCCGCCTGGACGAACAGCGCACCAATCTGGACGTGCTGAAGCGCAACCTGTCGTCTGCCCAGTCTGAGCGAAATGCGCTCGGCGCCCGGCAGGCAGAGGGCCGCATTCTTGCGCCAGCCAATGCCAAGGTCACGGGTGTGAATGTGGTCGAGGGCTCCGTTGTTTCGCCCGGCGAAGTCATCGCGACCTTTGCCACCGTAAACGGCGTCGTGCGTCTCTCCCTGCCGGAGCGCCACGCGGCCCAGATCAGCGAAGGCGAAACCTTTGCCCTGCGCCTGCCGACCCGTGGCGGCGACCTGCGCACCGCGACCATCGTCAAAGTGTATCCGGAACTTCGCAATGGCGAACTGATCGCCGATGCCACGGTTCCCGGCGGGCTGGACGCCCTTGTCGGGGAGCGCGTCGACGTGCTGGCCCCGGTCGGCGAACGCCGCGCCATCCTCGTGCCGAAGGACTATGTCTCCACCCGCTATGGCGTGGACTTCGTCCGTGTGCAGGTGGGTGACCGGTTCGTCGATGCGCCAATCGCGCTCGCCGCGCCGCTGGCTGACACCGAAGGCAAATATGAAGTGCTCACCGGTCTGAAGCCCGGGGACAAAATCGAAAAGCCGGAGTAACCGCGCATGAAACCGGACGTCTCGGGTTCCATCACACGGTCGACCATCCGGTCGCCGCTGACACCGCTCTTCCTGCTGACGGCGCTCGCGGTCGGCCTTGTTGCATTGCTCTCCATCCCGCGTGAGGAAGAGCCGCAGATTTCCGTGCCCATGGTCGACATGATCGTGCAGGCGCCGGGCCTGAAAGCGCCGGACGTGGTGGAACAGGTCACCGAGCCTCTGGAAAACATCATCAAGGCGATCCCGGACGTCGAACATGTCTACTCGCAGAGCCGCGATGACGGCGCGATGGTCACGGCCCGTTTCAATGTCGGCACCGATGCCGATGACGCGATCCTGCGCGTGCACGAAAAGATCCGCGCGAACATGGACCGCATCCCGCCGGATGTGCCGATGCCGCTGGTCGTGGGCCGGGGCATCAATGACGTCTCTATCGTCACGCTGACCCTGTCACCGGAAGAATGGACCGGGGACGTCTGGACAGACACCACGCTGCGCATGCTCGCAGAGGAGCTGCAGTCCGAACTCATCAAGATCGACGATGTCGGCCTGACCACGATCATCGGCGGACGTCCGCTGGAACTGCGCGTGGAGCCGGACATTCAGGCGATGGCCGCCTATGGCGTGCCGCTGCAGACGCTGGTCCAGTCGGTCGGACAGGCCGCCGCCGCGATGCCCGTGGGCGCCGCCCGCCAGGACGGCAATACGCTGCTCGTGCAGGCGGGTGACCGGATCGATGCCGTTGGTGAACTGGAACGCCTCGAAATTCCGGGCGCCGATGGCCGCACCGTTTATCTCTCCGACGTCGCGACAATCCGCGTGGCAGGCGCGGAAAACGACTCGCGCGTCTGGACGCTCGACCGGCGCGAGGACGGCAACGGCTTTGCCGCCCGCCCGGCGGTAACGCTCTCCCTCGCCAAGCGCCCCGGCGCCAATGCCGTGAACGTGGCCGAAGCCATCCTGCACCGGGTAGACCTGCTGAAGGGCGGCCTGATCCCGGAAGGCGTGCGCGTCGAGGTCACCCGCGACTATGGCGAGACGGCGAACCACAAGGCCAACGAGCTCCTGTTCCACCTTGGCCTCGCCACCATTTCCATCGTTATCCTGATCGCCTTTGCGATTGGCTGGCGCGAGGCGCTGGTGACGTTGATTGTGATCCCGACGACCATCCTGCTGACGCTCTTTGCGTCGCTGATGATGGGCTACACGATCAACCGCGTCTCGCTGTTCGCGCTGATCTTCTCCATCGGCATCCTTGTGGACGATGCCATCGTCATTATCGAAAACATCGCCCGCCACTGGGCCATGAAGGATGGGCGCTCCCGCGTGGCGGCCGCCATCGATGCGGTCTCCGAAGTTGGCAACCCGACCATCATCGCGACGCTGACCGTGATCGCGGCCCTGTTGCCGATGATGTTCGTATCCGGACTGATGGGCCCCTACATGGCGCCGATCCCGGCGAACGCGTCGGCCGCCATGCTGTTCTCCTTCTTCGTCGCCGTCGGTGTTGCGCCATGGCTGATGATGAAGATTGCTGGCAAGGCCCCGCTGCACGGCCATGGCGCCAGCGGCGAAGAAGATCACCTTGAAGGTGCTGAAGCGACACGCCTCGCCGCCTTTTATACGAAGGTCGCCAGCCCGATCGTGGCCTCTCGCAAGAATGCGTGGATCTTCCTGATTGCCGTTGGCGTTGCCACGCTCGCCTCGCTCAGCCTGTTCTATTTCAAGGTTGTGCCGGTGAAGCTGCTGCCCTTCGACAACAAATCGGAAATCCAGGTCGTGGTCGACCTGCCGGAAGGCGCTTCGGTCGAGGACACGGAACGCGCCCTCTTTGCGCTGGCCGATGCCATCCGTGACGTTGATGAGGTCGAGACCATTCAGGCCTATGCCGGGACGGCTGCGCCGTTCAATTTCAACGGCCTCGTGCGCCACTACTTCCTGCGCAACTCGCCGGAGCTTGGCGACCTGCAGGTGAACCTCTCCGAAAAGTCGCACCGCAAGCGGGCGAGCCATCCGATTGCCCTCGACATTCGCGAGCGCCTGCTCGCCCTGCCGATGCCGGAAGGGACAAGCGTGAAAGTGGTGGAAGTTCCGCCCGGACCGCCGGTCCTCTCCACGCTGCTGGCTGAGATCTATGGCCCAACACCCGAAGCCCGCCGCGAGACGGCCGCCATTGTCGAACAGTTCTTCAAGGACACCGACTTCATCGTCGACGTCGACAATTCCATCGGCGATCCGGCCCCGCGCCTGACCGTCTCGGTGGATGAGCCGCGCGCCGCCGACTACGGCGTCCAGCAGCAGGACATTCTGGATACGATCGCGCTCGCCTTTGCGGGCCAGACAGTTGGCGTCAGCCCGCGCAGCGAAGGCCGTGATCCGCTCGACATCCGCATCCGCCTGCCGAAATCGGAACGCAACTGGTCTCAGGAGATTGCCGCCATTCCGGTGCCGGCACGCCTGGCTGGCCCGAACGCAGCGCCTGTGGAACTGGGCGCGCTGGTCGATGTCTCGGAAGAAAGCGGCTCGCCGGTCATCTTCCGCCGCGATGGCTATTTCGCCGACATGGTGATGGGTGAACTCGCTGGCCGGTTCGAGGCACCGATCTATGGCATGTTCGAAATCCAGGACAAGGTGAAGAGCTTTGACTGGGCGGCTGCAGGCCTCACCGCGCCGGCGGTCCGCATGTACGGCCAGCCGCAGGACGATACCCAGCCGACCCTGCTCTGGGATGGCGAATGGGAAATCACCTATGTCACGTTCCGCGACATGGGCGCCGCCTTCGCCGTGGCCCTGCTGGCGATCTACATTCTCGTGGTCGGCCAGTTCGGCACCTTCCGCGTGCCGCTCATCATCCTGACGCCGGTGCCGCTGACGCTGATCGGCATCATGATCGGCCACTGGCTGTTCGGGGCACCGTTCACGGCCACGTCGATGATCGGCTTCATCGCGCTCGCCGGGATTATCGTGCGCAACTCGATCCTGCTGGTGGACTTTGTCCGTCACCTCGAAGACGGCAAGACACCGCTGAAGGAGGTGCTGCTGCACGCCGGGGCCATCCGCTTCAAACCGATCCTGCTGACCGCCCTGGCGGCCATGATCGGGGCAGCGGTGATCCTGACGGACCCGATCTTCCAGGGTCTGGCGATCTCACTGCTGTTCGGGCTGGCATCTTCGACAGCGCTGACCGTACTGGTAATCCCCGCGATTTATATCGCCCTGCGCGGCCCGGACTGGCTGCCAGAGCAGAAAGGCACGGAACCTGCTGATGCGGCAGGAACCGGACAGGAGGTACACAACTGATGGCCGCACGAAAGAAAGCCGCCAATGACGCCTATGAAGTGGTTTCGGATAGCATCCATGAAGCGTCCGAAGTCATGAAAGCCATGTCGAGCGAAACGCGGCTGAAAATCCTCTGCGCCCTCAGCGAAGGCGGCGAGATGCCGGTCGGCGAACTCGCAAGCCTGACGGAGCAGTCCCATTCGGCCGTCTCGCAGCACCTCGCAAAGCTGCGGGCGGCAAACCTGGTGGAATCACGCCGGGACGCGCAGACGATCTATTATCGCTGCAGCGGCGGCGTCGGCCGCGCCCTGATCAACACGCTCTGCGATTATTACCGCTAGACCAATCAGGAATATCCGACCCGGAAACCAGAAAAGCCGCCCCGAGGGGCGGCTTTTTTGTGGCTTGCAGCCATCATTTGGAGAAAATGGCGCGAGTGACGGGGCTCGAACCCGCGACCTCCGGCGTGACAGGCCGGCACTCTAACCAGCTGAGCTACACCCGCGCATTTTCCGGGCCGCGTTGCGGCGAGCCGCCTCTTTATGCGCGGGCGCAGATGGGGTCAAGCGGGGAACTTCATGCGGAATCAGCTATTTCGTTTTTTCTGCAGCCATTCCTCCGACATAATGCCCATGTAGTATGTCGAGACCCACTCCAAGGCGACCGAAATGAAGCGCATTTTCCTGATCCTGGCCGGTATTGTCGGCCTCCTTCTCGTTGCAGCCCTGACTGTTCCGTTTTTCGTCCCGAAATCGGTCTACAAGACGCAGATCGAAAAAGCCGCGACGGGCGCCCTCAAGCGTGATGTCGTCCTGACAGGCGATGTCAGCGTTTCGGTCTTCCCGCGAATCTCCGCCAGCGTGGGCGGTGTGACGGTGGCCAACCCGGAAGGCTTCTCCGCGCCCAACATGATCGAAGCTGGTGAACTGCGCGGCTCCGTGAAGTGGATGCCCCTGCTCTCCCGCCGGGTGGAAGTGCAGGAGCTTTCCTTCGTCGATGCGAACGTCCAGCTGGAGAAGCTGGCAGATGGCCAGACCAATTGGGAGTTCGGATCCGGCGACACGGAACAGCCGGCCCAATCCGGTGAAGGCGGCGGCGTCAGCGCCAGCATCGCAAAGGCCAGCCTGAAGAATGCCTCCCTGACCTATACTGACCGGGAAGCCGGCACCGAATACGCGCTGAAGGATCTCAACCTCGATGCTTCCATGCAGGGTTTCGACAAGCCGCTGAAGGCCCGGGCCGACGGCATCTTCCAGGACCAGGCCTTCGACATCGACCTGGCTGTCGATACGCCCGAGCTGCTGCAGAGCGGCCAACCGGCAAAGATCGACGCGACGTTTGACTCGAAACTGGCCAAGGGCAAGTTCGGTGGCGCCGTCACGCTGGGCGATGCCCCGGCGCTTGACGGCACATTCAGCCTGAACGCGCCTGATCTGGCGGCTGTCGCAGATTTCGCCTCGCTGGACCTCCCGGTGAACCTCGCCCCGCTCGGTGCAGGCGACATGTCCGGGACCGTCTCCGGCCCCTTCGACGCGCTGATGATCAAGTTTGACGGGCTCGACCTGAAAAGCGACCTGCTGGACCTCGGCTTCACGGGATCGGTCGACCTGAAGGAGACCCCGGTCGTGGATGGACAGCTTCAGGCGGCCGCTTCCAATACCGGCGAATTGCTGAAGCAGATGGGTATCGAAGTTCCCGCGGAAGATGCGCTTGAGAAAGTGGACATCGCCAGCAAGGTCAGCGGGCCAGCTGACGCGCTGTCCCTGACCGGTCTGGACATCAAGCACAGCGGTGCCCTGCTGAACGCCTCCTATAAAGGACAGGCGTCTCTGGCGGGCGATGGCAGCATCAAGGGCACAATCGACGCCTCGAGCAATGAACTGCGTGCCTTGCTGAAAGCTGCTGATGTAGAGATGCCGGAAGGCGACACGCTGAAGACCTTCTCGACCGCCGGAGACATTTCCGGCTCGTTCAAGAAGCTCTCCATCTCCAACCTGAATTTCGCGCTCGACGACATCCGCGCCACCGGGACGGCCGGGCTGAACCTTGGCGGAGCGAAACCGCAGCTGACAGGTGATCTCGACATGGGCGAGCTGGACCTGTCCCCCTTCCTCGCCGCTGAGGACCAGGAGAAGAAGCCGCAACAACCGATGCAGGGCTGGAGTACGGAACCGCTGGACCTGGCCGGCCTGAACGCGGTGAATGCGAATCTCAAGATCAAGACGTCCACGCTGACGCTCGGCAATGTGGTGCTGAAGGATGCCCGCATGGATGTGGTTCTGAAGAACGGCAAGCTGAAAGCCGACCTGCCCGCCTTCAACGCGTTCGGCGGCAGCTGGGCCGGCAAGATGAACCTCGATGCCTCTGCGGCCAAACCTGCCCTGTCGCTCGACATGACGGGTGACAGCGTCGGCGTCTCGTCCCTGCTGGGAACGCTGGCAGGTTTCGACAAGCTGACTGGCACGGGCTCTTTCGCTGTCTCGGCGACCTCCAGCGGCACGTCGATCGACGAGATCATGAAAGGCCTGAATGGCGAGCTCAGCACCAAGCTGAATGACGGCGCGATCAAGGGCCTGAACGTGGCCCAGCTGGTCCGCAGCAAGGACTCGCTGCTCCAGGCCGTGACGTCAGGCCAGCTGCAAAGCCTCGACTTCGCCTCTGCCCTGTCTCCGGAAGCAAAGACGGATTTTTCCAGCTTCGACACCGTCCTGTCGGTGAAGAATGGCGTTGCGAATGTGGATCTGATGAAGCTTCTCAGCCCGGTGCTTGGCATCGACGGAACCGGCAACATCAATCTTGGCGGCCAGACGCTCGACCTGCGCCTCGCGACCAGTATCGACAAGAAAGGTCAGGGGTCCGGCAGCGTGGTACAGCTGAATGGCATCCCTGTGCCAATCCGCCTGTCTGGCAGCTGGAACAAGCCGAAAGTGACTCCGGACCTGTCGGGCGTCACCAATCATCTGAAACAGGACCTGACCGGTCAGCTTCTCGAAGGCATTACCGGCAAATCCGGCAGCAGCGGCGGGGCCAATCCGCTGGCGGACATTCTTGGCACTTCGGGCAGTACAAAGCCGGATACATCATCCACCGATGACGCGGCTGACACGCCTGCGAAAGAAGAAACCCCGGAAGACCTGGCAGAACAGGCTGCCCGGGAGGCCATTGGCGGCCTTCTGTTCGGCAAGAAGAAACCCGAGGACAAGCCGGACGAATAGACCGGTAGCCCGAAGGCTCAGGAGACTTTCGCCGTTCTGTCCGGCGTTTCGTCCGGCTCCACAATACGGAGCTTCGGGCGGGGCGCCGGCGCAACCTGCGCCGCGTCGCTGTCCTTCAGCTCAACGAGATGCCCGAGTTTGTCCAGCGGCTGGGCCCGGCTGATGAAAAAGCCCTGCAGATTGTCACAGCCATTCTCCCGCAGGAAATCGGACTGGTAGCCGGTCTCTACACCTTCTGCTGTACAGCTCATGCCGAGCGACCGCGCGAGCTCCAGCGTGGCGATCGCGATGGCGCGGTTGTCGGCGCGGCTTTCGAGATCAGATATAAAGCTCTTGTCGATCTTGATCTTGTCGAACGGGAAGCTGCGCAAATAGCTCAGCGACGAGAAGCCTGTCCCGAAGTCGTCCAGCGCAATCCGTACACCAATCTTCTTGATCTGATGCAGGCGTTGCAGTGTGAACTCGGTATCCGACATCAGCACGCTTTCGGTGATTTCCAGCTCCAGCCGCTCAGGCGCAATATTGTTTGCCGCAATCGCCTGCATGATCGTCGGCACCAGGCTCTGCGAATGGATCTGCAGCGGCGAGATGTTCACAGAAATGCCGATATGGTCCGGCAAGCGGCGGGCCTCGGCCATCGCCGCGCGGATGACCCAATCGCCAATCCGCGTAATCAGGCCGATGTCTTCGGCGTGCTCGATGAATTCCCCCGGATAGACCAGGCCGCGCGTCGGGTGCTCCCAGCGCAGCAGGGTTTCGAACCCTGACACTTCAAGCGTTTCGGCATCCACGACCGGCTGGAAAAAGACGCGCAGTTCCTGATTGTCGAGTGCGCGGTGAAGGTCCGTCTCGACCTGCTGGCGGGCGCGGGCTTTTTCGTCGAGCTCATCGGTAAACATGCACCAGTTGCCCTTGCCCAGCTTCTTGGCCTGATAAAGGGCTAGGTCGGCATGTTTCAGCAAGGCGCGCGCATCCTGGGTGAAGGAGTCGAACAGGCGCACGCCGACAGAGGCCGAACAGTTCGCGGTTGACCCCCAGATGTCATAGGGCTCCGACATCCGTTCCACGAGGTCGTCGAGGAAATCTTCCAGCTGCTCCCAGTCCGGACGTTCGACGATCAGGGCGAACTCATCTCCGCTGATACGGGAAACGACATCCTCATCCCGGCACACGCCGGTCAGCCGTCCGGAAACCTGGCGCAGCAACTCATCGCCCGCCGGATGGCCGAGCGTGTCATTGACCCATTTGAAATTGTCGAGATCCATCCAGACCAGCGCCCGGCTGGCCTTCGGCGGCAACGGCATGCGCACCGCTTTTTCGAGATGCTCCTGCATGGTGATCCGGTTCGGCAGTCCGGTGAGACCGTCATAATGGGCCATGTAGGCGATGCGGTCTTCGATTTCCTTCGACTGGGTGATGTCGGTCGCCACGCCCCGGAAGCCCCGGAACTTCCCGTTCTCGAAGATCGGCTTGCCGGTGACAGACCACCAGCACTCCTGACCGCCCTCCGGCGTCTTCACCTGAAGGGCCAGATCCCGGAAAGCCTGCCGGCGCATCAGGCTGGTCTTGAGGACATAATGCGCCTCATCCTCCATGAAGAGCTCCAGCAGAGGATCCCCCTTGCGCATCACGCTGTCAGCGCCCTTCAGGCCTTCGAAGACGAGCGGAATATCCTGCAACTGGCCGTCCGTATTGGTCTGCCAGAGCCAGTCGGACGTGCTTTCCTCAAAATCGCGTAGCAGCAACCCGATCAGCTGGGATTGTTCGGTGACCGCACACTCGCTGAGGTGCTGTTCGACGAACTGCTTGTAGGACCAGCTGACCGCCAGGACGAGCGCACAGACATAGGCGAGCGTAAGAAGGGAAATGAACTGATAGGTCTGGTCATTCAGCAGCTGCATGGCCGCGACCACACCCGCGCCGACCGGCAGCAGGAAAGAGATCGCCGCAGCGGGCGTCCGCGCCATCAGGAAGGTGCCCGCGAACATCATGCCGGCGACGATCACGCCCAGGATCATCTGTCCCTGAGGCGCCGCCGCATTCATGACGATGAAAGGGACAATTCCCCAAAGAATGCCATTCAGCAGCGAGCCCCGGGTAAAATTGTCCAGCGCGGCCTGGGACCGCTGGTCGAGCGGATCCATGTCTCGCGGTATGAAGAACTGGGTCCCGACCGAAACCATGCTCGAGACGAGGATCGCCGCGCCCCAGACATAGAGCAAGTCGCTGGCCACTGTGCCGTGGAAGCAGATGACGACGATGCAGGCATTCATCAGGTTCGCAAGGATCATGACGAACGTGATCCGGCGCACCATGTCCAACTGTCTGGCCCGCAGGCTGGCTGAATGCTTATCAGGTACAGCAGCGCGCTTCATAAATCCGGTCAATGTCTGATCCCCATCACATCGCCCGGAAGGCCGGGCAGCACCCGTATTCCTCCTTCCCACCGGAAGAATCTCGGGACGAATCATTTTTACGAAATCCGGGTGAACGGGGTGGAAGCCGGATCGATGAAATTTTATCGATTTCGTGTTCGGAGGGGCGGCGAAACCGCCCACCTCAGCGCCAGTAGGGCTCTTCCAGAATGTAGTCGATCGCCTGCCCACGGGCCGAGAACGACAGTTTCAGCCAACGGCCTGCGTCGTCATACCAGAGCGTCACATCAATATCGGAATCGAGAAAAAACTTGTTCGCTTCAATGGCTTCGCCGGCAATCGTGAGCGTTTCGCGGCCCATCGGCCGGATGGACACATCAATCAGCTGCCCGTTTTCAGACGACAGCAGGGTATTCTGCTCCATGCTGGCGATATTCCAGTGGCTGGCCGGGATGGTGGTTGCGGGGACCTCGCCGCGATACGCAGTGCCATCGACTTCGATGATGCCGTCTTCCGCCTCTGCAGTGACTGAACCCTTGTTGCCGTCCTTGTAGACTTCGCCTTCCAGCTCCATCAGACGCCCGTCCTGCCAGCGTTCAGTCGCCTTCAGGTCATAACGGTAAAGGGGGATCGGGCCGAAGCCGGCGCGCAGTTTCACATCCGTATGGGCCTCGATCGTGCCGTCCGGCAGCACATCGAACCGCACCTCATGTGTGCCGAACGGCTTACCCTGGCGGCGTACGTCGAAGCGGATCACATCTCCGTCATCCGGGGTCCAGACGAGCCCCGGGACGCGGCCGGTCTGGGTCGGCGCATTGTCAGCATTTGCCTGACCTGACAGGGCAAGGCCCAGCACGGTCAAAAAGGCTGAAAAGCGGAAAGCCAGTGTCTGCATGGCCAGTTTACGTAACAGGACAGATGATGGATCAGTTTAGGGGAAGCCCATGCAGGGACGGTTGTCCTGCGCCGCAGGGCACCCTAGCTTCCCGGTTTACCCCGGAAACCGACCTGGAACCGCCCGTATGCAAACCTACCGATCCGTCATCGACCTCATTGGAAACACACCGCTTCTTCGCCTGAACAAGGTCTCGGATGAGACCGGCTGCGAGATCCTCGGCAAATGTGAATTCCTGAACCCCGGCCAGTCGGTGAAGGACCGCCCGGCGCTGGGCATCGTACGCGATGCCGAAGCGGCGGGAGAGCTGAAACCCGGCGGCACCATCGTGGAAGGCACAGCGGGCAATACCGGCATTGGCCTCGCGCTGGTTGGCGCGGCGCTCGGCTACCGCGTCGTCATCGTGATGCCCCGCACGCAAAGCCAGGAGAAGAAGGACGCCATCCGCCTGCTCGGCGCCGAGCTGATCGAAGTGGACGCGGTGCCCTACGCCAATCCGAACAACTACCAGCATTATTCGCGCCGTCTTGCCGAAGACCTGGCCAAGAGCGAGCCCAATGGCGCGATCTGGGCCAACCAGTTCGACAATGTCTCGAACCGCAAGGCGCACTACAACACGACCGGCCGGGAAATCTGGAGCCAGACAGACGGCAAGCTTGACGCCTTTATCTGCGCAGTCGGCTCCGGCGGGACGCTGGGCGGTATCTCTCTGGCGCTTAAGGAGAAGCGCGAGTCGGTCCAGATCGGGCTCGCCGATCCGGGCGGTGCAGCGATGTACGAATACTTCACCAATGGCGTGCTGAAGTCCGAAGGCACCTCGATCACCGAAGGCATCGGCCAGGGCCGGATCACCGCGAACCTCGAAGACATCGTGGTGGACCGGGCTTATCGCTGCTCCGATGCAGAGGCCCTGAATGTGCTGTTCGACCTCGTCCAGCACGAAGGCCTGTGCCTTGGCGGCTCATCTGGCATCAACATCGCCGGCGCAGTAAAAATGGCGAAGGACCTTGGCCCCGGCCACACGATTGTTACGATACTCTGCGACTACGGCAATCGCTATCAGTCGAAACTATTCAATCCGGAATTCCTGCGGTCGAAAGATTTGCCGGTTCCGCCATGGATCAAAGGGTAAGGCATGGAAACGGGCGATCCCCTCGTCACCGCAGACTGGCTGAAACAGAACATCTCGGCCCCTGACATTCGGGTCGTCGATGCGACGTACTACGCCCCTTTCGTGAAGGCAGAGAAAACCGGCCGGGAAGAGTGGGCGGAATCCCACATCCCCGGAGCCGTGCATTTCGATATTGATGCCATCAAGGCTGGCGGAACCGACCTGCCTCATATGCTGCCCGACCCGATCATGTTCTCGTCCCGCGTCCGCAAGCTGGGGATCGGCGATGGCAACCGCGTGGTCGTCTATGACAACAATAATTTCTGCGCAGCCGCCCGTGTCTGGTGGATGCTGCGTGTCATGGGCCACAATGACGTGACAGTGCTGGATGGCGGGCTCAATGCCTGGAAGGCTGAAGGTGGAGAGCTGGAAGACATGCCGCCCGTCGCCGTGGAGCGCCACTTCACCGCGCGTGTCCGCAGCGACCTGGTGAAGGACACTGCGCAGGTCGCGGCGGCCTCCGAAAGCCGCTCGCATGGCATCGTCGATGCGCGTCCCGCCGGACGCTTCACAGGTGAAGCGCCTGAGCCGCGCGAGGGCCTCGCCTCCGGTCACATTCCCGGCAGCATGAGTGCGCCGTCGAGCGGCTTGATCAATCCCGACGGCACGTTGAAATCCGTCAGCGAACTGAAAGGCCTGCTGCCTGACCATGACGCGCCGATCATCACGACCTGCGGATCCGGTGTGACGGCGGCCATTCTCGCGCTCGGCTATGCACGGCTCGGCAATTGGGACGTGGCCGTTTACGACGGATCGTGGACCGAATGGGCGTCTGACCCCTCCCGTCCGGTGGCAACAGGCGCGGCATGAAACGGCCTGAAACGCGGATTATCCACACGCGCGGGGCGCGGCTCGGCACTGTAACAGTGAACCCGCCGGTGGAGCGTGCCTCCACGGTCCTCTTCAAGACGGAAAAGGCCCTCTACGATTCCAAGCCCGGCTATGGCCGGATGGGATTGTCGGTGCACCGGGAACTGGAAGCCGCGCTCAGCGAACTGGAAGGCGGCAGCCATGTGCGCCTGACGTCCAATGGGCTGCAGGCCTGCGTGCTGGCGATTGCCTCCTGCGTCAAGTCCGGCGGGCACATCCTGATCCCCGACAGCGCCTATGGCCCGACTGCGCGCTTCTGCGAACGGCGCCTGAAATATATGGGCGTCTCGGCCACCCGCTACGATCCGCGCATCGGCGCCGGGATTGTTGACCTGATCCGACCGGAAACGCAGGCGATCTTCATGGAGTCGCCTGGCTCCCTCACTTTTGAAGTGTCCGACATTCCGGCAATTACGGCCGTGGCGCGCGAACACGGCGTCACCACCATCGCCGACAACACCTGGGGCGCAGGATACTTCCACAAGCCACTGGCGCTTGGTGCCGACATCGTCGTTCAGGCAATGACGAAATATATCGTCGGCCATGCGGATGCATTCGGCGGCGCCGTGATGACATCTGACGACCGCCTCTACAACCGGATCGCCATGGCCTCGGAAGACTTCGGTATCAGCCTTGCCCCCGATGATGCCTATCTCTGCCTGCGCGGCATGCGGACCCTGCACACACGTCTCCGCGCGCATGAAGCCGCTGCGCTGGACCTGGCAGCCTGGCTGGCCGAGCGCCCTGAAGTGTCTGAAGTGCTGCATCCTGCCCTGCCTTCCAGCCCGGATCACACCCTGTGGAAGCGGGACTTTACCGGCTCCAGCGGCCTGTTCGGCGTCGTCCTGAATGCCATTCCGGAAGGCGGCATGGACCGTTTTCTGGGCGCTTTGCACTTGTTTGGCATGGGTTTTTCATGGGGCGGCTATGAAAGCCTGCTGATTCCGTGTGACCACCAGCTGACCCGTTCGAAGGACAGCTGGACCGCCACACGGGCCGGGCCGCTGCTTCGTATCCATGTCGGCCTGGAGGCCGTCTCAGACCTCAAGGCAGAGCTCGACTCCGCCTTCGCCGCCCTGAAAGGCCCTGCATGACGCTCTCGCACCGGACGATCGGCCTCATACTCGGGATTGTTCTTCCGGCGCTCATGCTACTCGCTGGCCCGCCTGCTGGCCTGAACTGGCCAGCCTGGCTGACGGGCTGCCTTCTGGTTCTGATGGCAATCTGGTGGGCGACCGAAGCCATCCCGATTCCGGCGACATCCCTGCTGCCACTAATTGTGCTGCCATTCGGCGCCGCCATCATCGGGCATGGCGAACACGCCAATGCCGTGGCTGTGGCCGCCCTGTCGCCCCGCGCGGTCAGCAGCAGCTACATGGATCCGATCGTGCTGCTTCTGCTGGGCGGGTTCATCATCGCGCTGGGGGTGGAGCGCTGGCACCTGCACAAGCGGATCGCCCTGAACATTGTCGACCGGGTTGGCACCTCCCCCAAGGCGTTGATCTTCGGTTTCATGCTGGCCACGGCGGTCCTCTCCATGTGGATCTCCAACACGGCGACCTCTCTGATGATGGTGCCCATTGCGATCTCTGCTGCGGCCGCGCTGCAGGACAAGGAAGGCAAGTTCACCACCGCCATCCTGCTCGGCGTCTGCTATTCCGCCTCCATTGGCGGCGTGGCGACGCCCATCGGAACGCCGACCAATCTGATTGCCCTGAAATGGCTGCAGGAAGAGACAGGCGAAGGCATTGGCTTCGGCCAGTGGATGACCTTCGGCATCCCGACCGCCGCGCTGCTCGTGCCGGCGGCCTGGTGGGCTGTCACGCGCGGCCTGCCGAAATACAAGCATGGCGAGTCGATGGCCGCATCCGTGCATCACGACCTCAAGGAACTCGGCCCGATCAAGACGCCGGAACAGCGCATCGCCATCGTGTTTGGCATCATCGCCACGATGTGGGTGCTGCGCCTGCCCGCGACCAAGCTGCTGACCTCCATGGGGTATCCCCTGCTGGAAGCCTATGGCGGGCAGACCGACATGATGATCGCCCTGTTCGGGGCCGTTCTGGTCTTCCTAGTCCCCGCAGGCGGCGAGGAACGCCGCGCCCTGATGACCTGGGAGGAAGCGGTCAAACTGCCCTGGGGCGTCATCGTCCTGTTCGGCGGCGGCATCTCTCTCGGCAAGGCGATGCACGCCACCGGTCTGTCCGACTGGATCGGCACGCAGATGCAGATGCTGAGCATCTTCCCGCCGCTGGTGATCGTGGCGATCATGGTGCTTCTGGTGATCTTCCTGACGGAGGTGACCTCGAACGTGGCGACCATGACGACCCTGTCGCCGATCATCGGATCGCTTGCTGTCGCTGTGGGCGCCGCGCCGCAATCGCTTTTTGCCCCGGCCGCCGTGGCTGCGAGCTGTGCCTTCATGTTGCCGGTGGCGACCGCGCCGAACGCCGTCATTTATGCGACAGGCAAAGTGCCTATCAGCGAAATGATCAAGCAGGGCTTCCGCATCAATCTGATGGGGGTCGTGATCATCACGATCGTCGGCTACTGGATTGCACCAGCGGTGCTCTAGTCGTGATGGCCGCGCCGTGATGGAAGTTCATCCAGTGACGGTTCGCGCAGCCAGCAATCGCACTCGCCATCATACTGATAGGCTTCGCCATAATCATTGACCCGGACAGGCGGCGTAACCGGCACATAGGCCACAGGCGCGACATCGTAGGCGTCAGCGTAGCGGTCCGCGAAGCCATCGCCCGTGTCGTCGCACACGAGATAGCCATCGACATTGTAGTCGCAGCCAAAGCTCGGCACGGCAGTCAGCGTGACGGCCATTTCATCAGACGCCTGCGCCATCGCATCGGCAAACATTGCCATGTCTTCGCTGGTGCAGGCGCCCACCATCATGAGCCCCGCTGCCGAGAGCGCCGCCCCTGCCAGTTTCAGCCGCCTTGCCTGCGCCATGTCACCCCTCCAGCCAATTCACCTGCAATAACAAAGCATTGTAATTGAACGAGGGATGAACAGCAACGCAATCACGCTGGCGGCGGGCTACATTCAACGACGAGTTTACCAAGGTTCTTGCCTTCAAAGAGGCGCGACAGGCTGGCTGGGGCATTCTCGAAACCTTTCGCCACATCCGTCTCGAACTTCAGTTTCCCTTCCATCAGCCATTGGGCCATCTGCTGGATGCCTTCCGGGAAGCGCGGGAAATAGTCGATCACGATGAACCCCTTCACCAGCGTGCGCCGCATCAGCAGGTTTGAGAAATTGTACGGTCCCGGAACCGGCCCGGTCGCGTTGTAGGTGCTGATCAGGCCGCAGAGCGGCATGCGCGAGAAATCGTTCAGACGGGCGATCACTTCATCCATGATCTGCCCACCAACATTCTCGAAATTGACGTCGATCCCGTCCGGGCAATGCTTGTCCAGCGCCGCGCCGACATCCTCGGTCTTGTAATTGATCGCCGCATCGAAGCCGGCGGTTTCCGTCAGCCATTTGCACTTGTCATCGCTGCCCGCGATCCCGACGGCGCGGCAGCCCTGGATCTTGGCGATCTGGCCCACCATGGAGCCAACGGCTCCCGCTGCGGCGGAGACAACCACCGTCTCGCCCGCCTTCGGCTTGCCGATGTCCATCAGGCCGAAATAGGCCGTCATGCCGGTGGCACCCAGCGGCCCCATATAGGCCGTCAGCGGTACGCCGGGCAGGATCGGCAACTTGGCGAGGCCCTCGCCCTGCAGCGTGGGATACATGGTCCAGGTACCAAGGCCGGTGTTGACCACATCGCCCTGCTGGAAGCCGTCATGCTTGCTTTCCACAACCACGGCGAGGCCACCACCCCGCATCGCGTCACCGATGCCGACCGGCGGCAGGTAGGCGTCGACATCGCTCATCCAGATGCGGTTGGTCGGATCCAATGAGAGATAGACGGTCTTCGCCCGCACCTCACCATCCTTCAGAGGCTCCAGCGGAGTCTCGACGAGTTCGAGATCCCCCTCCTTGATGTCTCCGACAGGCCGCTGGCGCAGCACCCAGGTCTGGTTCATCTCGCTCATGTCTCTCTCCCTTTTGGGAAGAGGCTAGAGCCTTGCGGCGTCAGCGCAAGACTTCCCGGCGCGACAACCACCGGGCATAGAGCGCCTGCAAGAGCGCAATCGCCAGAATGACCAGGCTCATGAAGGCCATGCCCTCCACGGCCGGCGCCTCCTTGTCGAGATAACTGCGCCCCATGCTGACCAGCGCCCCCAGAAATGAGGCGGCAAACAGCGGATATGCAAACTTACGCCGGAGCAACAGCGCGATACTCCCCAGCAGACCCCCGAAAACGCCGATGGCCCAGATCACCCAGGTCCAGGCCGGCATGTTAAGCCAATAGTCCCGGAGTTCCTGCGGATAGGGTTCCAGATAGGCGGCATTGTTGGTCGCCGTCATGGTGAAATCGAAACAGCCAAAGGCGTTCCACAAGACACCCAGTCCGCCCACAACCCACAGGTGCCACGGTGTTTTGACGATTGATCCGCTCATAATCTGCCCTCCCCGGCATGTTTTCGGGAAAGCTTACCTAAGGGAACGCAATCCACAAGCAGAATCGTTCCCCGGTTTTCCGGCGGGTGACGCGCCCCGTTCTGGCGGCTAAACCATCGGGCAGAAAAGGATTCCCGCCCATGGCCACTGCCCCCGTCACCAAGGACAGCCACCTCTATCTGGTCGATGCCAGCGCCTACATCTTCCGGGCGTTCCATGCGCTGCCACCGCTGACACGCTCCTCGGACGGGCTGCCCATTGGCGCGGTCAGCGGGTTCTGCAACATGTTGTTCAAGTTGCTGGAAGACCTGAAAGGCGACGAGCGGCCGACGCACTTCGCCTGCATTTTCGACGCTTCGTCCCATACGTTCCGGAACGAGCTTTACGACCAGTACAAGGCGAACCGCGATGAGCCGCCGGAAGAGCTGCGCCCGCAATTCCCGCTGGTCCGCCGCGCCGCCGAAGCTTTCGCCGCCCACGCCATCGAAATGGAAGGCTTCGAAGCGGACGATCTGATCGCGACCTATGCCCGTCAGGCCGAAGCCAAGGGCGCGCGCGTCACAATCGTCTCATCCGACAAGGACCTGATGCAGCTGGTCACAGACAAGATCGTCATGCTCGACACGATGAAGAACAAGACGATGGGCCGGGACGAAGTGTTCGAGAAGTTCGGCGTCAGCCCGGAGAAAGTCGTGGACGTCCAGTCGCTGGCTGGCGACAGCGTCGACAATGTCCCCGGCGCCCCCGGCATTGGCGTGAAGACCGCCGCGACCCTGCTGGAAGAGTATGGCGATCTCGACACGCTGCTCGCCCGCGCCGAAGAGATCAAACAGCCCAAGCGCCGCGAAACACTGATCAATTTCGCCGACCAGATCCGGCTCTCACGCGACCTCGTCACTCTGAAGGATGACGTACCACTGGAGATCTCGCTGGAAGACCTCGCCGTGCAGGACCCGGAGCCGGACACCCTGCTCGGCTTCCTTGAGGAGATGGAGTTCAAGACCATCACCCGCCGCGTACGCGAGATGATGGAAAAGGAAGGCGCGCTGGAGGCTGCTCCGCCTGCGGAAGACCCGATCGACCGCACGAAGTATGCCTGCGTGCGTGACTTCAAGGAGCTCGAAGACTGGATCGCCCGGGCAAAGAAACAGGGCTACGTCGCCGTCGACACCGAGACCGACAGTCTCGACTCCGTGACGGCGAACCTTGTTGGGGTGTCGCTGGCCCTCGCCCCGAACGAGGCCTGCTACATCCCGCTCGCGCATGTCGATCCGAACGATAGCGGCGATGGCGACATGTTCGGCGTTGACCCGCCACGACAGGTTCGGATGAAGGATGCCATCAAGGCGCTGAAGCCGCTGCTAGAGGATGATTCCGTCCTGAAGATCGGCCAGAACATCAAGTATGACCTGAACATTTTCGCCCAGCACGGCATCCATGTCGCGCCCATCGACGACACGATGCTGCTGTCCTATGTGCTGAACGCTGGCAAGCACGGCCACGGCATGGATCTCCTGTCAGAGAAATACCTTGGCCATGTGCCGCTCTCTTACAAGGACGTGGCCGGCACTGGGAAATCCCAGGTGACATTCGACCGGGTCGCGCTGGACAAGGCAACGGAATACGCTGCCGAAGACGCCGACGTCACGCTACGTTTGTGGCAGACGTTCAAACCTCTTCTGCACACGGAAAAAGTTACCACCGTCTATGAGACGGAGGAGCGCCCGCTTGTGCCAGTCCTCGCTGCCATGGAACGCGAGGGCATCAAGGTCGACCGGGACAAGCTCTCCCGCCTCTCCTCTGACTTCTCCCAGCGCATGGCCGCACTGGAGGCCGAGGCCTACGAACAGGCCGGAGAAGAGTTCAAGATTTCCAGCCCCAAACAGCTGGGCGAGATCCTGTTCGACAAGATGGGCATCGAAGGCGGCAAGAAGACCAAGACCGGCGCCTGGGTGACGGACGCCGATGTGCTGGAAGGTCTCGCCGCCGAGGGCCACGAATTACCGCGCACGATTGTCGACTGGCGTACGCTGTCGAAGCTCCGCTCGACCTATACCGAAGCGCTGCAGGCTGCGATCAACAAGGACACCGGCCGGGTCCATACCAGCTTCTCCATGGCGGTGGCGCAGACCGGACGCCTCTCGTCCTCTGACCCGAACCTGCAGAATATTCCGGTTCGCACCGAAGAAGGCCGCAAGATTCGCGAAGCCTTCATTGCCGACGAGGGCAATGTGCTCGTCAGCGCCGACTATAGCCAGATCGAGCTGCGCGTGCTGGCACATATGGCCGACATCGACGCGCTCAAGACAGCCTTCAAGGATGGCCTCGACATTCACGCCATGACCGCCAGCGAGATGTTCGGCGTGCCTATCGAGGGCATGGACCCGATGGTGCGGCGTCAGGCCAAGGCGATCAATTTCGGGATCATCTACGGCATTTCCGGCTTCGGCCTCGCCCGCCAGCTCGGCATCCCGCAGTCGGAAGCTTCCGAATACATCAAGACCTATTTCAAACGCTTCCCCGGCATCCGTGCCTATATGGACGAGACCAAGGCCTTCGCGAAGGAACACGGCTTCGTACAGACGGCCTTCGGCCGGAAAGTGCACCTCGCCGGGATCAAATCCAAAGGCCCGCAGAAGGCGTTCGCGGAGCGCCAGGCCATCAATGCGCCAATTCAGGGCTCCGCCGCCGACATTATCAAGCGCGCCATGATCCGCATGCCGGAGGTCTTGGCGAAGGCGAAACTGAAAGCCCGGATGCTGCTGCAGGTGCATGATGAACTCGTCTTCGAGTGTCCCGAAGGTGAAGCCGAAAAGCTGATCCAGGTGGCCAAGGAAACCATGCAGTCAGCTGCCGGCCCCGCCATGGACCTGTCCGTACCGCTGGAAGTCGATGCCCGCGCAGCGGCCAACTGGGCCGATGCGCACTAGCTCGCAAATTGGGCTGTCTGCTTCTGCGGCGCGGGTGCCGCGCTGAAAGGCATACAAATTTGCAATGTTGCCAGACGCAGTTGTCACATTTGCGTGAGCGATTCGGCCTGCTAGCTATGCGGAATTGCGAAACGCAGACCGAGGCAGGCTTATGCCCTTTTCTTCCGCCGTCGCCAGCTGTCCCTTCAAAATCGGCCATACGCCCCTGACGGCCTATCAGGTCCGGATCGGCAATCTCACGCATGAATTGCTGGTGAAGGAAGAGCGTTGCAACGAGTTCGGCTCCGTCAAGGACCGCGTGGCCTGGTACATTCTGTCGAAGACGATCGAGAAGATGGGCCCAGTCAAATCGGTCGTCGACGCCTCCTCCGGTAATTACGGCAACGCGCTTGCCTGCATCTGCCAGCGGATGGGTATTGGCGCGACCATCGTGTCGTCTGCTTCGATCAGCGCCCACAACGCCGCCCAGATCAAGGCAGCGGGCGCCCGCCTCGTCATCGCCGAGCCCAAGCCGGGTGAAACCGCCAATGCCGCCCGCATGCGCCTCGCCGGGGAGATCGCTGCGCAGGAAGGCTCTGTCTTCCTCGACCAGTATTCCAACCCGCTGAACCCGGCTGCTCACCAGAACTGGACCGCGCCGGAACTGTTTGCCGATGGCCCGTTCGATGCGGTGTTCATGACCTCCTCGTCCGGCGGCACCTCGCGCGGCTTTGCGGATTATCTGAAAGCCCATCCCCGCCCGACCCAGCTCTGCCTCGTGGAACCGGAAAGCTCCTGCGCCTTCCTCGATGCGCCGTCCGGCTGCACCGACAAGCTGAAGATCCCCGCCTTCGGCAGCCAGCGGCGCTCCTCCTTCGCCGGCATGAAGCCCGATCCGGGCATGATCCGGATGGACGAAGCCACCACGCTGGCCGCCTTCACGCTTCTGCACGAGCGCCAGCTCTCCAAGGTTGGCCTGTCCAGCACGGGGGTCATCCTCGGCGCGCTGGAGTGGCTGGCCCGGCAGGACAAGCCGGCGCGCGTGGCCTGTATCTGCGCCGATGGCGACGAGCGGTATCTGGACGAAATCCAGTCCCGCTACATCCCCTCGGTAGGCCAGGAGCCCTATGAATCCGCCCTCCAGCGCCTCGCGCCTGTGATTGACGGCATTAAGTGCCTCGGCCCGGTCAACGCCGACGCAAAAGCCGCTGCGCACTGACGCCGCCAGCCCGCCTGTCAACAGATGGGGGCTGGCCGTTCCCCTTTCGTCATGATTGATAATCGCCCGCCCGGCAGGTAATCCCTGCCGGAGCACTGAATAAAGAGGCACAAAGTGGCAATTCTCTACCGTTCCCGCACTTCGACCCACGGCCGTAACATGGCCGGCGCCCGCGGCCTGTGGCGCGCGACAGGCATGAAGGACAGCGACTTCGGCAAGCCGATTATCGCGGTGGTGAACTCCTTTACCCAGTTCGTGCCCGGCCACGTGCACCTGAAAGACCTCGGCCAGATGGTCGCCAGCGAGATCGTCGCGGCGGGCGGTGTGGCCAAGGAATTCAACACGATCGCGGTCGATGACGGCATCGCAATGGGCCATGACGGCATGCTGTATTCGCTGCCGAGCCGCGAAGTCATCGCGGACAGCGTCGAGTACATGGTCAATGCCCATTGTGCCGATGCGATGGTATGCATCTCCAATTGCGACAAGATCACCCCCGGCATGATGATGGCGGCGCTACGCCTCGATATTCCGGTCGTATTTATCTCCGGCGGCCCGATGGAGGCCGGCAAGGTCAATATCGACGGCGAGCTGCGCGCGGTCGACCTGATCGACGCCATGATCGAAGCAGCGAACCCTGACCGGACCGACGAAGAAGTCGCCGAGTTCGAGCAGAATGCCTGCCCGACCTGCGGTTCCTGCTCCGGCATGTTCACGGCGAACTCGATGAACTGCCTCGCCGAAGCCATGGGCCTCGGCCTGCCGGGCAATGGCTCGACCCTCGCCACGCATGCCGACCGTGAAGCCCTGTTCCGCCGCGCCGGCCAGCGCATCGTGGAACTGACCAAGCTCTATTACGAGGACGGCGACAAATCCGTTTCCGCCCGCGGCATCGCCACCAAGGCGGCATTCGAGAACGCCATGACGCTGGACATCGCGATGGGCGGTTCGACCAATACGATCCTCCACCTGCTGGCCATTGCCCGCGAGGGTGAGGTCGACTTCACGCTGGACGACATCGACCGGCTCAGCCGCTCGACGCCCTGCCTCTGCAAGGTCGCCCCGGCGGTTGCGAACGTCCATATGGAAGACGTCCACCGCGCGGGCGGCATCTTCGGCATCCTCGGCGAGCTCGACCGCGCCGGGAAGCTCGACACATCCGTGCGCACCATCCATTCCGACACCTTGGCCGAGGCGATCACCAAATGGGACATCACCGTCACCAATGATCCGGCGGCACACGAACTGTTCCTCGCCGCGCCGGGCGGCGTGCGGACGACCGAGGCGTTCAGCCAGTCGCGCCGCTACAAAGAGCTCGACACCGACCGCGAGAAAGGCGTCATCCGCTCGGCAGAGCATGCCTTCTCGCAGGATGGCGGGCTGGCTGTCCTGTTCGGCAATCTCGCGGAACAGGGCTGCGTGGTGAAAACCGCGGGCGTCGACGACTCGATCCTGAAGTTCTCCGGCCCGGCGGTCGTCTGTGACAGCCAGGAAGAGGCCTGCAAACGCATCCTGAACAAGGGCGTGAAAGCGGGCGATGTGGTCATCATCCGCCATGAAGGCCCGCGCGGCGGCCCCGGCATGCAGGAGATGCTCTACCCGACCTCCTACCTGAAATCGATGAAGCTCGGAAAGGCATGCGCCCTGATCACCGACGGGCGCTTCTCTGGCGGCACGTCAGGACTTTCCATCGGCCATGTCAGCCCGGAAGCGGCTGAAGGCGGCCTGATCGGCCTGATCGAGGAAGGTGACATCATCGAGATCGACATCCCGAACCGCACTATCCACGCCAAGCTGACGGACGAGGAAATCGCGTCCCGCCGCGCCGCAATGGAAGCCAAGGGCGACAAGGCCTGGAAGCCGGCCGAGGACCGCCCCCGCAAGGTGAGCCGTGCCCTGAAGGTCTACGCGGCGCATGTGGGGAACGCCTCGCAAGGCGCGGTGCGGCTGGATCCTTAGCAACACGCACGCCAGCACCTGCGGCGCCCGTGAAGGCGCTTGGTGGGTGAGCTGAGTTTTTGAGGTCAGGCCTGGCTTCAGGTTTCCGGCAGGGGCAAGCCCCTTCTCCCTTGGGAGAAGGGGGTGGGGATGAGGGGCCAAGGCATATCCGCACGTGCAATGCTTGCGGCGGCGACGCCGCCCCTCACCCCTGCCCCTCTCCCGAGGGAGAGGGGACGCAAGTGGATATAGTCAGGCACAGCCATCCGCCCGTCGCACGCGGCGGCGAGACGATCAGAGGCATGCGCGGCAGGTTTCAGAATCGCCCGCGCTTTTTTCTGCCCCGGCATCCACTCGATACTGACCAGATAGACGCGCAGATTATCCGTCACGCTCCAGCGATACACCACACCCCGGCCATAAGCGGCGCGGATCTGCGCGCGCAGCATCAGCACCTGGACCCAGATGATGGGCCAGAGAAAGGCGAGCTGCGGCGGGAACCAGGCGGGAGGGTGAAAGAGTGACATGGCCCGCACTATACGTCCGGCCACGGAGGTGTCGGATAAGTTTGTTTGGGCGGCAATGGGTTCAGCAGGTTGGGGCGTGTCAGGTGGCGGATAGCCCCCTCCACACGCGTCATCCCCGGCCGCGCAGCGGTCTGGGGATCCATCTCTGAACGGTGCCACGAGTACGTCATGTCATGACGCCCTCGCCGTTTTGTTCAGGGATGGGCGCCCAGATGGCCGTTGGCCATCGGGCGTGACGCGTGTGGGGGATGCCGAAGCATGACCGCCCATGCACAAAATCTGACTGCGCCATGATCATACGTGACCATGCATGATCATAGCGGACTATACCGGATCATGCCGGACCCACATCGCCGCCGGCAACATTCAGGGCAATTCCGCCGCAATTGACCTCTAAAGCGCCTTAATGTGAGCAAGCGCTCGCCCGGTTCACTGCCTTTCATTGCAAGACCACTGAAGGGAGGCTATTTCCATGACGCGAACCATGTTTCACTCCACAGCTGACCGGCCCAACACAGGGCTGAAACTGGCGGACAAGGACCGGACTATGACAACTCTCGCGCTTGTGGACGATGACGAGAACATCGTCGCCTCTCTCAAGATGTTCTTCGAGGCGGAAGGCTACAATGTCCGCACCTATCATGACGGTGAGGCCGCCCTGCCCGCGCTGACCGAAAACCCGCCGGACATTGCCATCCTCGATGTGAAGATGCCGAAGATGGACGGGATGGAACTGCTGCGCCGCCTGCGTCAGACGTCCGAACTGCCGGTGATCTTCCTGACCTCGAAAGACGAGGAAATCGATGAGGTGATCGGCTTCAACATCGGCGCCGACGATTTCGTGCGCAAGCCCTGCTCCAACCGCCTGCTGGCAGAGCGGGTGAAGGCCGTGCTGCGCCGCGCCCGCGGCGGACAGGCCGGTCCGGAGGAAGGCGACCACAAGCCGATCGTCCGCGGAAAGCTGACGCTGGACCCGAACCGCCATGCCTGTACCTGGGACGGCCATCCGGTGCGCCTGACGGTGACGGAATTCCTGATCCTGCAGGCCCTCGCCCAGCGTCCGGGCTATGTCAAAAGCCGCGACCAGCTGATGGACGCCGCCTATGACGACCAGATCTATGTCGACGACCGCACCATCGACAGCCACATCAAGCGGCTTCGCAAGAAGTTCCGCGAAGTGTCCGACGAGTTCGATGCGATCGAGACGCTCTATGGCGTCGGCTACCGCTACACCGAATAGGCTCTAGCCCAGGAGGCCCAGGCGCCAGCTCCAATAGGGCAGCGCCAGGGTCAGCAGGGCAAAGCCGATGCCCAGCAGGAAAATCAGGGGCGAATAGAAACGCCGGTTCAGCGATAAAAACGGCTGTTCCGGCGTTGCCCGTTCAAAGGCCGGCAATACGCCCACTATGCCCCGCCCCATGAACACCAGGGCTGCGCCGGCCCCGGCAGCCGCGACCAGCCATTTCGATACCGGCACGGTCACATGCCGGCCCAGCACCAGCGCCAGGAAGGCAAAGGCAAACAGGCAGATCGCCACGAACAGGCACGCGGCCATGGATGGCATTTTCGTGATGCCCCGCCGGCCGACCACCATGCGCGCCAGCTGTTGTTCATTGGCGGCCGGAAACGTCACGCCAAAGCCCCAAAGGGCATGCAACAGGCCTGCAATAGTCAGAATTCCGGCCATAGTGATCGACAGAATGGGTGCCAGCATGACGTCCTCAGCCTTTGTGCGGCGCCCGGCCCGTTTGGCACATTCCTGCCGCACGGGCTTGCCGCAATGGGCTTCATTCAATAGCCAGTCTGTAGATTAGCACAAGAAACAGGAACTCCCATGGCCGACCCTGAAAACACGATCCTTCTGGAAACCTCCAAAGGCAATGTCACCATCGAGCTGCGCCCGGACCTGGCCCCGGGCCATGTCGAGCGGATCAAGGAACTTGCCCGCGAAGGCTTTTATGACGGCATCGTCTTCCACCGCGTGATTCCGGGCTTCATGGCCCAGGTCGGCTGCCCGAAAGGCACCGGCACCGGCGGGTCCGACAAGCCGGACCTGCAGGCCGAATTCAATGACGAGCCGCATGTGCGCGGCATCTGCTCGATGGCCCGCACGAACTACCCGCATTCGGCCAACAGCCAGTTCTTCATCTGCTTCGACGATGCCCGCTTCCTCGACGGCCAGTACACCGTCTGGGGCAAGGTGACCGAAGGCATGGATGTGGTCGACCAGCTGGCCAAGGGCGAGCCGCCGCGCAATCCGGACAAGATCGTCTCCATGCGCGTCGCTGCCGACGCCTGATCTGGCTCAAGCCGGAAGGATCCGCATGGCCGGTAAGGACAAGACCCGGAAGACACCGCGCGCCGGACTGAACAGTTCAGTCGTGTTCGGTAGCCGTATCGCGCGGCTGATCTTCGCGTCGAACCTTGCCGGCCTTGCCATTCTCATCATCGGGGCGATGGTCCTGAACGAGATGCGGGCCGGCTTTGTCGTCTCGAAAAAGCAGGACCTCGTCGCCCAGGCGCAGATCTTTACGAGCCTGCTTGGCGACGATGCCACCACGCCCCAGCCCGCGCTGGATGTGGACGCCGCAAGGCAGACCATCGTCCGCCTGAACCTGCCCGAACGGGTGCGCGCCCGCATCTACCTGCCCGACGGCGAGATGGTGGGCGACAGCTTTTACCTCTCCGAACGTGTGGACGTGGACGCCCTGCCGCCCCTGCGCGAGCCCGGCCGGGTGGCCCGCTGGGGCCGGAACCTGTCGGAATGGGCGGCGCATGTGTTCGGTCCGGTCATGCCGCGACGCTCCTCCGACGCGGTGCGCACGCAGACCTTCGAGGAAGAGTTTGACACCGCCGTCGAGGGCGGCGAAGCGGCCAGCCAGCGCTTCAACGACCGCGGCCAGCGCATTATTTCCGTTTCCATGCCCATCCAGCGCGTCTCCGCCGTGGTCGGCGTGCTGACGCTGGAATCCTCCGACATCGACGAGATCATCCGCGCCGAGCGGGCCGCGCTGTTGCCTTTTATCGGGGTTGCGGTGCTGGTCGCCTTCATCACCTCCGTACTGCTGACGCTGGGCATCGCGCGGCCGCTGCGCCGGCTGGCGGTGGCGGCCGATAGGATCCGCGCCGGGGCATCGGAACGGATCGACGTGCCCGCCCTCTCCTCCCGTAAGGACGAGATCGGCGATCTCGCCACCTCCATGGAGGGCATGACCGAGGCGCTGATCGAGCGCATCCAGGCCAATGAGCAATTCGCCGCCGATGTGGCGCACGAGCTGAAAAATCCGCTCACCTCCATCCGCTCCGCCATTGAAACGCTGGAGAGTGTGAAGGAGAATCCGGAGCTGACCGAGAAGCTTCGCGGCGTGATCGCACTGGATGTCAAACGCCTCGACCGGCTGATCACCGACATCTCCAACGCCTCCCGCCTGGAAGCGGAAATGACCCGCGTGCCGAACGAGCAAATCGACATTGCCCGTTTCGTGAAGGATGTCGTCGGCACTTATGAGTCCCTCGCACTGGACGAAGGCGCAGTGACGGTGTCCTTCCATGACGCGACCATGGGCGGTCGCCTGCTCGTGCAGGGCCGCGAAGGCCCGCTCGGCCAGGTGATCCGGAACCTGATCGACAATGCCCGCTCCTTCTCCCCGCCCGGCGCGGTGGTGGAAGTGACGCTCGACCAGACCAATGACGGCCCGCAGACCATCGCCCGGATCAAGGTGGAAGACACCGGCCCCGGCATTCCGCCGGACAAGCTGGAGACCATCTTCAGCCGTTTCTATACGGACCGCCCGAAAGGCACCGCCTTCGGCAACAATTCCGGCCTCGGCCTCTCCATCGTGAAACAGATCATCGCCACCCACCGCGGCAAGGTCTGGGCCGAAAACCGCGACGGCGGCGGGGCAAGGTTCTGCGTGGATCTGCCGGCGATCTGAGGCGGGGAGCCCACGCCCGTGCTTCGACTTCGCTCAGCATGAGCGCTCACAAAGTGCGGACTCATCCTGAGCGCTTCGAGGGAAAAGAAATCGCACCGCGATTTCCCCGAGAAGGCCCAAGCGCAAGCGCAGGGCTCGAAGGATGACCATCACAAAATTATTCCCCACTGTGTCATCCCGGAAGACCCGAAGGGTCTATCCGGGACCCAGCACCAGGTCGCGAGCCCGGACTGGGCCCCGGATATTTGCTGTGCAAATTCCGGGGTGACACCAAGAGGAGAGTCCTGACGACTAGCCGCGGTTCTGGCGGTTGTTGATCAGGTCGTCGACCACTTCCGGTTCTGCCAGCGTGGACGTGTCGCCAAGGTTAGAGAATTCATTCTCCGCGATCTTGCGCAGGATGCGGCGCATGATCTTGCCGGAGCGGGTCTTCGGCAGGCCCGGGGCGAACTGGATCAGGTCCGGCGAGGCGATCGGGCCGATCTCGGCACGGACATGCTGGACGAGGTTCTTGCGCAGCGCTTCATCCGGCTCCACGCCCTGCACCAGCGTGACATAGGCATAGATGCCCTGCCCCTTGATGTCGTGCGGATAGCCAACCACGGCGGCCTCTGCGACGGCATCGTGGCTGACCAGCGCGCTTTCGACTTCCGCCGTACCCATCCGGTGGCCGGAGACGTTGATGACGTCATCCACGCGGCCGGTGATCCAGTAGAAGCCGTCTTCGTCCCGGCGGCAGCCGTCGCCCGTGAAGTAATTGCCAGGGTAGGCCGTGAAGTAGGTATCGATGAAGCGCTGGTGATCGCCATAGACCGTGCGCATCTGGCCCGGCCAGCTGTCGGTAATCAGCAGGTTGCCCTCCGTCGCGCCGGGCAGCTGTGTGCCGTCGGCATCCACCAGGACCGGCTTGATGCCGAAGAACGGGTGGCTCGCCGCACCAGGCTTCAGGTCCGTCGTGCCGGGCAGCGGTACCATCATGGTTGCGCCGGTCTCGGTCTGCCACCAAGTGTCGACGATGGGGCAGCGCGCCTCCCCCACAACATGGAAATACCATTCCCAGGCTTCCGGGTTGATCGGCTCGCCCACCGTGCCGAGCAGGCGGATGGATTTGCGCGAGGTCGCGTTCACCGGGTCTTCGCCTTCGCGCATCAGTGAGCGGATGGCCGTTGGCGCGGTATAGAAGATGGTCACGCCATGCTTGTCGCATTCCTGCCAGAAGCGGCTGGCGTCCGGATAGGTGGGAATGCCTTCGAACATGACCGTGGTGGTGCCGTTCGCCAAAGGTCCGTACACGATATAGGAGTGGCCGGTGACCCAGCCCACATCCGCCGAGCACCAGTAGACATCGTCTTCCTTCAGGTCGAACACATATTCATGCGTGATCGAGGCCCAGACGAGATAACCGCCGGTCGTGTGCAGCACGCCCTTCGGTTTGCCGGTGGAGCCGGACGTGTAGAGGATGAAGAGCGGGTCTTCGGCATTCATCGGCTCCGGCGGGCAATCGGACGAGACGCCCTCGGCGGCTTCGTGCAGCCAGTGGTCCCGGCCTTCAACCATGTTGATCTCGGCGCCGGTGCGCTTCACGACCAGCATCGTCTTCAGCATGCCATTGGAAAGGTCTGCGGCCTTGTCGGCATTCACTTTCAGCGGCACCTTGCGGCCGCCGCGCACGCCTTCGTCGGCAGTAATCAGCACGGTGGACTCGCAGTCCGTGATCCGGCCGGCCAGCGCTTCCGGGCTGAAGCCGCCGAACACGACCGAGTGGACCGCACCGATCCGCGCACAGGCCAGCATGGCATAAGCGGCTTCCAGGATCATCGGCATGTAGATGGTGACGCGGTCACCCTTCTTGACGCCAAGCTTCTTCAGCACGTTCGCAAAGCGGCAGACGGCGGCGTGCAGCTCCTTGTAGCTGACCTTGTGGCTCTCGTTCGGATTATCGCCGATCCAGATGAAAGCCGTCTTGTCGCCGCGCGTTTCCAGATGCCGGTCAATACAGTTGGCGGTGACGTTCAGCTCGCCATCGGCATACCAGCGGATGTGCAGGTCACCGGTCTCCCAGGAGACGTCCTTCACCTTGGTATAGGGCTTGATCCAGTCGAGCCGCTTGCCCTGCTCCCCCCAGAAGGCTTCCGGGTCCGCGAGCGAGGCGTCATACATTTCCTTGTACTTTTCCGGCGTCAGGTTCGCCTTCGCCGCGAATTCCTCGGGAACGGGGTAGATTTTTGCCTGATCGCTCATGGTCGTTTCCTCGTAGGGCATGAATTTTCGTCCTGATGTCAGAATGCATATTTGGTGGAGAAGGTGAAGCGACTGATCGACCCATCGGCGCCGGATTCCAGCTCGCGGATGCCGTGAAGCAGCTCCAGTCCGACGGTCATTTTCGGGGCGACATCCCACAGAACCGCACCATAGGCGGACTGGACAGACCTGGTCGTGGCGTTCGCCGGGAGGTAGTTCGGATTGTCGACAAACAGGCCCGAATAACCGACATTGAAGCGCGCCGTTTCACCGAACGGATGGCGCCAGGCGACCAGACCGCCATAGCTGGGAATGGCTTCCAGCTTGCCGTTCGGATCAAGCGCCGTGGAGCGGCTGGCCGCTAGGCCGACATACCGCCCGATCCCCTCGCCGCCGACAAGATTGAAGCGGATGTCGTCTTTCTCGCCGGCTTTCACCTTGCCCGAAACGCTGAGGCCGTAGCCGAAGGTCTCGTCTTCCGAGGTACCGAAATCCGCGCGAAGCTGGCGGGCGATACCGGCCACGGAGACATTGCCGTAATCGCCGGTAAAATTGTAGCGAGCGACAATGTCCGGAATGAGGTTCTCATCGCGTGAGCCGGCATTCAGCGTGGTCGTGTTCGGGTTCTCCAGGGCGAACATCCAGTTGCCCTTGGTGTAGCGGATCTGGGGCTGGCGAATGAACACCATGCCGTCGGAAAGGATCAGGAAGCTCGCGCTCTCCGGAATGGCTGATGTGTTCTGGAACGTCGACCATTCCTGGCCTGCCAGCCAGTTGCCATACTTCACAAACGCCCGGCGCAGGCGCGGCGAATAGGAGTTCGAGACCAGCTCATTGCCCTGGGCAGAGCCGAGGAAGTCGAGCTCGATATAGCCTTGCACCGTGTCCTCGCCCGCAGGCTTGGAGGCCGAGAAGAAGAAGCGGGAGGATTCAGCGGTGAAGTCGGTAAAATCCGTACCGTCCCCGCCGACCGGCGTGGCGCCCGGAATGTAGAAATCCCGCGCGATGGAGCCCGACGCAATCGCCCCATCGCTCAGCGAGGTCGCATGCACGTCGAGATCGACAATGCCGCCGAATTTGAGGGTCGTGTCCCCGACGAGAAAACCATCCGTCTTCGGAGCCGTTGCGGCCGGCGCAGCCTGTGTGGCCACTGTCTCGATCCGGACGATGTCTGCGTCCGTGTCCGCTTTTTCAGCGGCCAGTTCGGCCTTCAGGTCCGCCACCATCGCTTCCAGTGCGGCGATACGCTCCTCGACTGTCTGCTCCGCATTGGCGGCCAGTGCCATGACCGCAACAGACGCCGTCAGCAGTAAACCTCTAATTGACCTTGGCATCAGTTTCCTCCCGTGCCTTATTGTTTTGAGGGAGTATCCTTCCGGCAGGGAAACGCCGCTATTGGCCATTGGTGCTAAGACAAAAGTCTAATGCCGCTCGACATCCCTTTCCGCCGGGGTATGGTTCCCCTAACAGGATGCAGACTGCGGGTCAGGAAACCCGCGGCGCTCGGGGAGGCAGATAGAATGGGACTGGTTCCGACCGTCCTGATCGTGGACGATCATCCATTATTCCGTGACGCGCTCGAAGCCGCGCTCGGCACGGCGTTTCCGGATGGCGCGACGGCGCATCATGCCAGCAGCCTGGCCGAGGCGCTGTCCCGGATTAAGGAACAATCCTTCGACCTGATCCTGCTGGACCTGACCCTTGGGGACACGCAGGAATTCGACGGACTGACGCGGATGATGGCCGCCGGGCCGGGGTGTCCGATTGTCGTCGTATCGGCAACGGATGCCCCGCAGGCCTTCGGTACGGCCCGGGCGCTTGGGGCCGCGGGCTACCTGCCCAAGAGCATGTCGATGGAAGACCTCTCCGCCGCCCTCGCAACGGCACTGGATGGCGGGCAATGGTTCCCGCCTGACGATCCCGCCGCCAATGCCGGGCGGGAGGAACTGCTGGCCCGTGTGGCGGATCTGACGCCGGCCCAACGCAAGGTTCTCTCCGGCCTCAATGATGGCCTGCTCAACAAGCAGATTGCCTATGAGATGGATATTTCGGTCGCGACGGTGAAAGCGCACATGACGGCGATCTTCCGCAAGCTGGGCGCGAACAACCGGACCCAGGCGCTGCTGATCTTCAAGGAAGCCACCTCGCTCTGACCCCGCGCTCAGGCGGAGACGTTCTGCGACAGCCCCTCCAGGAAGCGGCGGATGTCGTCTGGCGCGGCCGGTTTGCGCAGCATGGCCACCCCGTCGATGCCAGCCTGCGTCCGCACCGCGTCGTTCGACGCGGCGGTCAACAGCAGTACATTGTCCGGTGAGGTCAGTTTGGTCCGGCTCATCGCGATCAGGTCAAAGCCGTCGATCGCATCCTGCAGGTTCAGGTCCGCGATCATCGCATCGAACGGCTCGGCACCTAGCCAGGCCTGTGCCTCGGCGGCAGAGCGCGCACCGCGGACCTCACAGCCCCATCCGGTGAGCAACGCGGTCATGCCGTCCACGATGGCGGCTTCGTCGTCCACGACCAGAACTTTCAGACCGGCAAGGCTGACTGGTTTTGGCGCCGCATTCTTCGGAACGCTGCGCTTGCGCTTGCCGGACTTGGCCGCCAGCGGAACCGTCACGGAAAAGACGCTGCCGCGGCCGGGCACCGAACGGATCTTGATGTCCGCCTCCATCAGGTCCGCAAGGCGTTTGGAAACGGGCAGGCCCAGGCCTGCGCCCCGGATACCTGTATTGTCGGTATCCTCGAAACGCCGGAACTCCTCGAACACAAGCGGCAGGCTGTCTGCGGGAATACCGGGCCCTGTGTCCCACACCTCGATCCGCGCCATGTTTCCACGCCGGCGCGCCCCGACCAGTACCGCGCCTTCGCGCGTATAGCGCCGGGCGTTGGAGATGAAGTTCCGCAGGATACTTTTCAGAAAGTCCGGATCCGCCTCCACCACGAGGCTGGAGGGGGCGATGCGCAGATCGATCCCGGCCTGCTCTGCCATCGGCATGGCCTCTTCCACCAGATCCTCCAGCAAGGGACCGACCGGCAGCTGCACCGGCTTCGGCGCGATGCTGCCATGATCGAGACGTGAAATGTCCAGCAGGCCGCGGATCAGTTCGTCTGCAGACTGAATGGCCTTGTCTGCGCGTGAGACCAGCGTCTGGCCCTGCTCGTCCGCCCGGATGGAACCGAGGAACAGGCGTGCCGCGTTCAGGGGCTGCAGCAGATCGTGGCTCGCCGCCGCAAGGAAGCGCGTCTTAGAGGCGTTCGCCCCTTCGGCGTCACGGCGGGCGAGGTCCAGATCCTGCGCCATGTCTTCAAGGTCCTGCGTGCGTTCGCGAACCCGTGTCTCGAGAGTCTCGTTGGCTTCGATCAGGGCCCGCTCGCGCAGCTTGTCTTCTGTGATGTCCGTGAAGGTCGTGACATAGCCTCCGCCCGGCGTCGGGTTGCCGACGATGCGCAGGAAGCGCCCATCGGGATTGCGCCGTTCATAGGTATGCTGGCGCCCCGCCCTCATGTGCGCCACGCGGCGGTGGGCCTCTTCTGCCGGGTCGCCATCGATCCAGCCGGACTTCAGATTGTATTCGATCAGTTTTGACACCGGCGTGCCGACCGCCACGAGATCGTTCGGGTAATGGAACAGGTCCAGATAGGCGGTGTTCCACGCGACAAGGCGCTGATCTGAATCCACCACGGAAATTCCCTGCGAAATGTTCTCCAGCATGGATTGCAGCATGTGCCGGTCGAACCGTTCGGCCTGGGTCTTGTGATCCAGCATGGAGAGCACATCGCGCAGGGCGACCTGGTTGCCCCCGATGGCCGATGCCAGCACGACGCGGGCCGATGAGGCCCCCAGCGCCGATGCGAGCAAGCGCTCCGTCCGCTGAACAAGCCGCCAGTCCGCCGGGCCATCACCGGATGCGGACACACCGGACACCCGCCCGAAATCGGCGAAGGCATGTTCCACGGCTTCAGGGTTCAGGAAGCGGGAGGCCAGCGTCTTCAGCCCGTTGGGTGTCACCGCCGCGACAGTATCCGCCGAGCCGGGGTCCGTCTGGCCGCGCGGCTCCGGATCGCCGACAAAGACAGAGGACTGAACCCGGTCGCGCAGACGCTCGCGCGCCCTAAGCGACAGGATGATATAGGCGGCGATATTGGCGCCGAGGCTCCAGACGACGCCGTGGATCAGGCTGTCATCGAAACGCGCCCCCAGCAGGGCATGCGGGTCCAGCCAGCCCGGCAGAGCGGCGGCCATCCGGTCATGCTGAAGGATCGCCGGCAGGAACAGCGTGTAGGCCCAAAGGCCCATGCCGAGCAACAGCCCCCAGACGACTCCTGCCCGCCGTCCGCTGCGCCAGTAGACGCCGCCGACCAGCCCCGGCGCAAACTGGGCCGCGGCAGCGAAGGAAAGGAGGCCGATCTGCGCCAGCGCTTCGCCCGTCCCGGCCAGCCGGTAATAGCCATAGGCACATAGCACGATGACGATGATCACGCCCCGGCGGATCATGGTCAGGCGCGCACCGGAATTGCCGCCAAGGCTGGCGAAGCGGCCGGTCTGCATCACCGCCGGGACGATCAGGTCATTGGTGACCATGGTCGACAGGGCAACACTGGACACGATCACCATGCCGGTTGCCGCCGAGAAGCCGCCCAGGAACACGAACAGGGCCAGCAGGCCGTTGTCCTGCGCCAGCGGCAGGTCGAGCACAAAGAGGTCCGGCGGCACATCGGCGCCGAGGGTCGACAGGCCGGCAATCGTGATCGGGATGACCACCGCGCTGGTCAGGGCGAGATAAGCTACGAACACGACACGCGCGGTCTTCACCTCACGCCGGTCGCGCCGCTCGATCACTGCAACGTGGAACTGGCGCGGCAGGCAGATAATCGCGCACATGGACAGGATCGTGGTGGTGATCATCCGCTGTGACAGAACCCCGCCTGAAAACGGCTCGGTCGCCTGCGCCGGCACATGAATGTCCGGCGATGTGATCAGCGACAGGGACAGTGTGGCAACGGCCACCAGGGCGACGAGCTTGATCACCGCCTCCAGTGCCAGCACCTGCATCAGGCCGGCATTGCGCCGCGTCGCATCCGACTGGCGCGCCCCGAACAGGATGGCAAAGACACCCATGGCAAGCGCGGTGAACAGGACGGTCTGGCTGGCCGGGCGGGCCCCGGCATTCTCTGCCCCATAGGCCAGCGCCTGAAAGCTCATCCCCACCGATTTCAGCTGTAGGGCGATGTAAGGCAGGCTACCCGCTACCGCCGCCAACGCCGCCAGCGCGCCGACGCCGCGGCTCTTGCCATAGCGGGCGGACAGAAAGTCCGACAGCGAAGAGATACTCTCCCGCTGGGCAACATCCCCGATCCGGCGGATCAGGTCCGGCAGGAACAGGAAGACCAGCGCCGGACCGAGATAAATCGCGAAATAGTCCCAGCCATTGGTGGCCGACGTGCCGACCGCGCCGAAGAACGTCCAAGAGGTGCAATACACCGCCAGCGCCAGGGCGTAGATGTACGGGCTATGGGTTGCCGAAGGCTCCCGCGCGCGCCGGTCGCCGCGCCAGGCAATGGCAAACAGGCCGAGCACATAAAGCCCCGTTGCCCCAACGATTAGCCAGACCGGCATGGACGAAAACTCCTTGAGGGCCGATCTTCACCCGCCAGGCGCCCGTCTGGCAAGTTCGCCCAAGGTCTGGTGCAGAGAATCAAAATGGGCGGTCCGCTCTGACGGACCGCCCAGGTTGGGAAGGTTCCGGAGTGCCGCCTTCTTATTCGGGCAGCATTTCCGCGTCCGCGATCCCGTGTGGGGTCCGGGTTCCGGGCACACGGATGTCTTCCACCAGATCCTGGATGTCCTGTGGCGGAGGAGCGGTCACCAGGGCGACCACAACGCCGACAGCCAGCGACAGGAACATGAAGACAAAGCCGATCCCTTCCGGAGACACGCCCAGCCACCAGTGCGAGGAATCCGTGTCCACGAACTTGAAGTGGTAGATGTACCAGAAGGTGGTGATGAGACCGGTCAGCATGGAGGCGATGGCGCCTTCGCGGTTCATCCGCTTCCAGAAGATGCCGAGCACGATTACCGGGAAGAGCGAGGCGGCAGCCAGACCGAAGGCGAAGGCAACCACCTGCGCCACGAAGCCGAGCTTGGCCGTGTTCATTCCCATGATCCCGGCGAGGATCACGGCACCAGCCGCTGCGCCCCGCGCGGTGAGCAGTTCCTGCTGGTCGGTCATGCCCTTGAAGAAGGTCCGCCGGCAGAGGTCGTGGCTGACCGAGGACGAGATCACCATCAGGAGACCCGCCGCTGTCGACAGGGCCGCTGCGAGTCCGCCTGCCACGACAAGACCGATCACCCAGGCTGGCAGGCCAGCGATGGAGGGGTTCGCCGTCACGATGATGTCACGGTCCAGCTTGGTGACTTCATTGTCAGCCCCGGCGCGGTACTGGACAACGCCGTCGCCATTCTTGTCAGTCACTTCCAGCAGGCCGATCTTTTCCCAGTCCTTGAACCATTTCGGGATCGGCTTGCCGCCCTCGGCCACGATGGCCGCCGCTTCGGTGTCATAGTCGGCATCGCTCGCGATATAGGTCGACTCATTCACCGTATCGATGAAGTTGAGACGGGCGAGCGAGGCCACAGCCGGTGCGGTCGTGTAGAGCAGCGCAATGAACACCAGCGCCCAGCCGGCCGACACGCGGGCAGCCCCTGCGCTCGACACGGTGAAGAAGCGGATGATCACATGCGGCAGACCGGCCGTGCCGAACATGAGCGCGCCTGTGATGGCGAACACGTCGAACATGGACTTGTCGGTCTGCGTGTACTCGAGGAAGCCGAGATCCGTCACGACGGTATTCAGCTTCTCCAGCATGGAGATGTCTTCACCCTTCACATTGGAGATGAAGCCCAGCTGCGGGACCGGATTTCCGGTAACGATCAGTGAAATGAAGATCGCGGGTACAGTGTAAGCAAAGATCAGCACGACATATTGAGCCACCTGCGTATAGGTGACGCCCTTCATGCCGCCGAGCACCGCGTAGACGAACACAATCGCCATGCCGACCATGATGCCGGTGTTGAACTCGACCCCCAGGAAGCCTGAAAAGGCCACGCCCACACCCTTCATCTGCCCGGCGATGTAGGTGAACGAAACGAACAGGGCACAGACGACCGCGATCAGGCGGGCCGTGGTCGAGTAGTAGCGGTCGCCCACAAAGTCCGGCACGGTGAACTTGCCGAACTCGCGCAGGAATGGCGCAAGCAACAGGGCCAGCAGAACATAACCGCCGGTCCAGCCCATCAGATAGACCGAGCCACCATAGCCCATGAAGGCAATCAGGCCCGCCATGGACAGGAACGAGGCCGCCGACATCCAGTCGGCCGCCGTGGCCATGCCGTTGACGGTGGGGTGGACGTCATGTCCGGCGACATAGAAGTCGTCGGTCGAACCGGCCCGCGCCCAGAGCGCAATGCCGATATAAGTCCCGAAAGTCAGGATGACCCAGAAATAGGTCCAGAATTCCTCGCCGCCCATCGTCTCAGGCCTCCACGCCGTATTTCTTCTCCAGGCGGTTCATTGCCCGGCAGTAGTAGAAAATCAGCCCCACGAAGACGTAGATGGATCCGTTCTGTGCGAACCAGAATCCCAGGGGCGCGCCGCCGATCGACACCTGGTCGAGCACGCTGCGCAGCAGGATGCCTGCCCCGTAGGACACGATGAACCAGATGGCGAGAAGGCTCAGGGTCAGCCTGACGACGTCGCGCCAGTACCCCTTCGCATCAATCTCTTTGATATTGTGAGTCATTGTTTCCGTTTCCTCCCTTTGACCCTTGCCGTCGCCGGCTCATGTGGCCGTTCTTGTTGTCGGGGTGCGGCAGCCGCAGGTTGCACGCTGACGCAAAAGGGCTGTCTCAGACAGCCCCACTTTGGTCTTAGCTTTCCTGGCGGATACGCTTGGCGTGGCGCCGTTCTTTCCAGCCACTCCAGAGCAGCGCCCCGGCCAGCCCCAGCCCGCCGATCAGGTAAGCCTCGCCGAGGCCGAACCCGTCCGACAGGCTGAAGCCCGACGCGAGACGCACCGCATAGATTGCGGCCATAAGCAGGCCGAAGGCCATCATCACATGCGATTTCAGCATCTTTTCCTCCCGTATTCTTTTCACCAGTTTACGCGATTTCCCCCCGCCACCATCCCCGACCTTGGTCGGAGGGGGCGGAAACAAGTCAAAGCAGACTGACAGGGCGCTAAAGCCCGCCCCATTCCACCTGCCGCAAACCCTTGCCAATACAGGGCTTATGGGGTACCTGCGCGCCTTCAGAAACGGCGGCGCGAGGCCGTACGTGTCAGCTTCTCACCTCACCGGACTGGCGGGGCGGAGTCGAGGGCGAAAGGAAAAACAATGTCAAAACAACAGATTACCTTCAATGTCGAACTGCGCGAGCGCGTCGGCACCGGCGGCGCCCGTGAAGCCCGCAAAAACGGCATGGTGCCGGGCGTCCTCTATGGTGGCGGCCAGGACCCGGTGGCGATCAGCCTGAAGCGTGGTGAAGTGCAGAAGGCCATCGAAACTGGCCACTTCCTGTCTTCGACCGCAACCCTCGTCCACAAAGGCGAGAAGCAGCTGGTGATCCCGCAGGCGATCCAGATGCACCCGGTCACCGACCAGCCGATGCACGTGGACCTGTTCCGCGTCGACGCCAAGCAGAAGATCAAGGTAGAAGTGGCTGTGCACTTCGTCGGCGAAGAAGTCTCGCCGGGCCTCAAGAAGGGCGGCACGCTCAACGTGGTTCGCCACGCGGTCGAACTGCTCGTCCCGGCCGGCCACATTCCGGAATCGCTGGAAGCCGACGTCTCCAAGCTGGAAATCGGCGACAATGTGAAAATCTCCGACATCACCCTGCCGGGCGATGCCGAGCCGACCATCACCGACCGCGACTTCACCATCGCCACCATCGCCGGCCGCTCGGCCAAGGCCGATGATACCTCTGCCGAGGCAGGCGAAGAAGAAGGCGCTGAAGAAGAAGGCGACGAAGAGAAAGAAGACTAAGTCTCTTCCCTTCCATCCTTTAACGTGCGGCCCGCCTGTCCTATGTTGCAGGCGGGCCGCTCACTTTTTACCCCCAAGCCCCGGCAGGAGGCGCATTCCTCATGTTGATCCTTACCGGACAGGGAAACCCCACCGACCGCTACGCAAAGAACCGGCACAATGCCGGCTTCATCGTGGTGGACGCCCTGCACACGCGGTACAATTTCGGGCCATGGCGTTCGAAGTTCGAAAGCCTGATCGCGGAGGGCAATGTCGGCGGGCAAAAGGTTCTGCTTGTCAAACCGCAGACCTATTACAACGAGACCGGCCGTGCCCTCTCGAAGATCCTGCAATTCTACAAGCGCCCGGCTGATGATGTGACCGTCTTCTATGACGAGATCGATCTCGCCCCCGGGCGGCTGCGCGTGAAGCGCGGTGGCGGGCATTCCGGCAATAACGGCGTGCGCTCGATGATGGCGCATCTCGGCGAAAGCTTCCGCCGTGTGCGGATCGGTATCGGTCATCCCGGCGACAAGGCCATGGTCATGCCGCACGTCCTGTCAGACTTCACCAAGGCTGACCTGCAATGGTTCGAGCCGATGATCGACGCAATCGGAAGCGCCCTGCCCTTCCTGCTGGATGGCGATGACGAGCGGTTTCAGACCGAAGTCATGCGCCTCGCCCCGGCACCGAAGCACGATCCGAAACAGGCCGCCAAGCGCGGCGAGGCCTGATCAGGCGTCGATTTTTGCAAGCACGGCGGCTTCGGCGGCTTCCGCCATTGCGACGGCGCCGACCGTTCCGTGGGCCGGCACCGGGCTGCGCGCGAGGCCGAGGCAGGCGGCATAGAAGCCTTCATCAGCGGCGCCCAGCGGGTCAGGCAGCTCAGCAGAGATGTCGACCTTGATCTCGTAAGGCGTGGAGTTCTCGACCTTGCGGGTCAGGAAGTCGATGGCGATTTCGCCTGAGGGATAGACGACATGCATGCTGCGCTGGCGCTCAGTGGCGGCGCGGCTGGCTGTCAGGCGGGCCTTGCCACCGGCAGCATAGGTGAACTCAGCCGTCGCCTCGTCGATATGGGCCGAGTGGACGCGGCGCCCTGTGGCGCTCACGCCGGTAAACTCATTGCCCAGCATCATCGCGGCAAGGTCGAGGTCATGGATCATCAGATCCCAGATGACCGACACATCGCCTGCGCGATTGTCCGGCGCCGGCGGACCGGAACGGACCGATTCCAGCAGCAGCGGGGTTTCCTCAATGGCCAGCACGCCCATCGCCTTCGCGACGAAGCGCTCCTGATGGCCCACCTGAAGGATGCGGCCATGGGCTGCGGCCTCGTCAGCAAGGAAGCGCGCGGCCTTGCCGGTCAGGGCCAGAGGCTTTTCACACAGAACATGACGGTGCGCCTCGATTGCCTGCCGGGCCAAGGGTTCGTGCCAGGTGGCGGGCACAGCAATCACGACCGCGTCGCATGCCTCCAGGAAAGCGGCATAGTCGTCGAAGCCCTTCGCGCCGAACTGCTCAGCGATACGGGTCGCACGGGGCAGATCGATGTCGTAGACGCCAATCAGATCGGTGTGGACCGATGCGGCCGCCTTCTGCGCGTGATAGTTCCCGAACACCCCGGCGCCCGCGACGCCCACTTTCAGCTTCGTCATGTCCTAGCCCTCTGTCCCGTTCGGCATGGCACCCAACCGCCGCAGTATCAAGGCTGTGGCACAGCCCCTCCGCAGCGGCTTTCTTGGCGATTGCCCCTTCACAGCGCCGCTCTTCACGCCCAATTAGGGCCCAAGACAAACACAGGAAACCAAGCAGGAGGAATCACGAATGGCTACACTTACATCAACGGAATGGGCCCTTGCCCGCCGCCCCGTCGGACTGCCGCAGCAGTCAGACTTCGAGAAAAAGACGGTCGAGATCGGCGAGCCGGGCCCCGGTGAAATTCAGGTCCAGAATTCCTGGATGTCGGTCGACCCGTATATGCGCGGCCGCATGTATGACCGTGAAAGCTATGTGCCGCCCTTCCAGATCGGCGAAACCATGACCGGCGGCGCCGTCGGCCGGGTGACGGCATCGAACAATCCCGATTTCCAGGTCGGCGACCTTGTCCAGTCGATGAATGGCTGGCGCACGGCCTGGGTCGGCGATCCGGCGAGCGCCATGGCGGTGAAACTGCCGGGCGATACCGGCCTCCCGGACAGCGCCTTTCTCGGTGTCGCGGGCATGCCGGGCCTCACGGCCTATGCCGGCATCCTGCGAGTGGCCGAGCTGAAGGAAGGCGACACCGTGTTCGTCTCCGGCGCAGCTGGCGCCGTCGGCTCCACCGTGGTGCAGATCGCCAAGATCAAGAACTGCACCGTCATCGGCTCGGCCGGCGGACCGGACAAATGCGCTTTCGTGAAGTCGCTCGGCGCCGATCATGTGATCGACTACAAACAGGCCAAAGGGGCTGAAGGCCTCGTCGCTGCCCTGAAGGAAGCCGCCCCGAAAGGCATCGACGTCTATTTCGACAATGTCGGCGGCGACCACCTGACCGCCGCCATCGAAGCAGCCCGTCCGATGGCACGCTTTGCCGAATGCGGGATGATCGCCCAGTACAACGAAACCGGCACGCCGGTTGGTCCGCCCAATATCATCCAGGTCGTCGGCAAGCAGCTGAAGATCCAGGGTTTCATCGTCTCGACCCACGCCGATATGCAGCCAGCCTTCCTTGCGGATATGGCCAAATGGATCGCGGCAGGGCAGATGAAGTTCCAGGAAACCGTGATGGAGGGAATCGACAAGGCGCCTGACGCCTTCATCGGTCTCTTCAGCGGCGCCAATACCGGCAAGATGCTTGTGAAACTGGGATAGTCATGGCGGCTCTCTTCGACGCGTATATCATGGTGGACTGGAGCGCGGCGTCAAAGCCCGTGACCGGGGCCAATTCGATCTGGATTGGCATCCTGGCCAAGGACGCACGCCTGAAACTTCAGTTCCGCGCCGTGAACATTGAAACGCGTCTGAAGGCCCGCGAATTCCTGGAGGACATGGTCGGCAAGCTGACGAAGCGCGGCGACCGTGTCCTTCTGGGGTTTGACTTCTCGCTTGGCTACCCGGCCGGCACGGCAGAGGCCCTCGGCCTGAAGCTGGACGGCAAGGCGCCGTGGCAGGCCATGCATGAGCACCTCGCCGCGAAGCTGAAGGACAAGCCGGACAATTCCAACGCCCGCTACGCCATCGCAGCCGGGATGAACTATGCCGTCTCGAAGGGGCCGTTCCCCTTCTGGGGGGCGCCGGCGCGCGATGTCGTCTCGACACTGGGTAGCACGAAGCCCGACTACACTGATGGCCCCCTGCCGGAATACCGGATCGTTGAAGCCCATCTGCGCGACAACAAGCTGGGCCAGCCGAAATCTGTCTGGCAGCTCGCTTATACTGGCAGTGTCGGCAGCCAGTCCCTGACCGGGATTCCCCATGTCCATGCCCTGCGCGAGGCCTGGCCGGGCGCCCGGATCTGGCCGTTCGAATTCGATCCGGCAGAGCCCCTGACCGAGGAAACGCTCACTGACGTGAACGTCGTCATGACCGAGATTTACCCCTCATTGACCAAGGTAAAGCCCGAATCCGGCGAAACGCTGGATGCGGCCCAGGTTCGCGAAATTGCCCATTATTATGCGTCCCTCGACGAAAAAGGGGCGCTTTCAGCTGCATTTTCCACAGCCAAAAGCCTGGAACCGGCCGAAAACACGAAAATTAAGGCCGAAGAGGGCTGGATTCCGGGCGTATAGCCCGTGTTTATTGGGAATCCGGCGTGTTCAGGGTTTCCGAATCGTGGACTAGTCGAACCAACGGCGGGGCATCGCCGTTTAACTCAGAGGAGAACCCGTATGAACAAGGGTGAACTTACGAAGGCAGTGGCCGCTGCTTCTGGTCTGTCGCAAAGCGACGCCGGCAAGGCCGTTGATGCTGTATTCGACACGATCGCTGACGCGGTGAAATCGCGTAAGCAGGTCGCCATCGCAGGCTTCGGCACTTTCGCGCCGAAAACCCGCAATGCCCGCACCGGCCGGAACCCGGCAACCGGTGAACCGATCAAGATCCCGGAGAAGACATCGGCTTCCTTCAAGCCGGCCTCCGCAATGAAGGACCTCTAGAACCGGTCATCCGTTACCGGATAATGTAGAGAATTCAGGCGGCGTGTCCTTTCAAGGGACGCGCCGCTTTCAATTCCAGCATCAGCGTCTGCAGCGTCCCTGCCACGAACACGCCAATCAGCGCACCTTCCATCATGCCCCGCGCCCCGTTTCCCTGCACGATGCCGAACCAGTAGCAAGCCGGCAGCATGACGAGGAAGAACGAGCCGATGTGAATAAGACTCGGCGACCAGACGATCTCCTGCGCCCGCAGTGCGAAGGACGCCGTGGCCTGGATCCCGTCGAATACCGTCATGACCGATGCCAGGAACAGAAGCGATGCAATGGCAGGGGCAATCCGGACACCGTCGATCACCGCTTCGCCATCGACCAGCAACACCGAAAGCGGCCCACTGAAGATGACGAGGCTTAGCCCGAGCGTTACGCCCGTCAGGATCGTTGCAGCTACGCCGAGGCGGCCAGCATTGACCACCTCCTCCTTGTTGCCGCGGCCGAAGGCTTCCGCCACCCGGACACTCGTTGCCGAAGCAATGCCCATATAGAACATGAAGCAGAAGCCGACGAGCTGGATTGTGTATCCGTATACGGTGTTGGCTGCCAGGCTGATCCAGGTCGCGATCGTGAAGGTCAGGTTGAACCCGCCCCACTCCGCCACATTGGAGATCGCCGAGCCGATACCAACCTCGAACTGCCTGCGCGCCTCACCCGGCTCCGCCTTCGGCGACGCCCGGAAAGCCGGCGTCAGGAAGATGACGGCGATGAACATCGCGACCGCAATGGCATAGCGCGAGCCGGTCGTCGCGATGGCGACGCCTTCCGCCCCCATCTGAGGCAGTCCCCAGAAGCCGCCGACATAGGCAAGGTCCAGAACAATGTTCAGCAACACACCGCCATAGCTGATAATTGCCACCAGCGTGGGGCGCCGCAGCGCTTCCAGATAGAGACCGCACACCGTCGAAATGGTGAAGCCCGGTAGCGCCAATGCCAGAATGTGCGTAACCGACGCCGTCGACGCCGCAACGTATTCCGGATTGGCGAGATCGGTTGTCTCAGAGACAGGCGCGATCTCGACGAACAGCCAGTAGAACAAGGGGTCTGCGATCAGAACCACAAGTCCCAGAAGCACCACGCCAAGCCCAATGGAGGCCAACAGTCCCCGGCGGAAAATCCGCCCGGACTGGGCATGCCGCCCGACGCCCAGCATTTCCGAGGTCAGGACCTGAACCCCGATCAGAATGCCCATACTGAAGCCCAGCGTGACGCCCATGGGCAGCCAGGAGTTCAGCACGAACGGCAGCTCGCCTGGCGCAAACTGCCCCAGCACCACCGCATCCGTCATGCTCATCAACATCATCGCCATCCGGGAGATCGCGATGGGCACCGACAGGCGCAACAAATCAATAATGTCCCCAAGCCGGACCCAGGCCGGCCAGTTCATGCTCCGCATTGGAATACCCTCTGCCCGGCGCCATAGGCCGGGCTCGTGTGTCTTGTTGAATTGTGTTGTGCGAAGCAAGGCCGGATCAGGTCCGGCCTTGTAAATTTACCGTGTCCTGACGGAGACGGATCTGGCTGTCGCACCCGGCTTTTAAGGCCGGTTAAAGCGTGTGCGTCAGCCGGCCTTGCGGGCCGTGTCCTTGCCGTTGCCGAGCGCCTGAAGCTTCTCTGCCACCAGGAAGGCCAGCTCCAGCGCCTGCTCACCGTTCAGTCGCGGGTCGCAGTGCGTGTGGTAGCGGCTGGAGAGGTCGTCCTCGGAGATCGCCTGCGCGCCGCCGATACATTCGGTGACGTTCTGGCCGGTCATCTCGAAGTGAACCCCGCCCGGGTAACAGCCCTCAGCATTCATGACGTCGATGAACTGGCGCACCTCGGAGAGGATACGGTCCACCGGGCGCGTCTTGAAGCCGGAGTCCGTCTTCAGCGTGTTGCCGTGCATCGGATCGCAGGACCAGACAACCGTCCGGCCGCTTGCCTTCACGGCGCGCGCCAGCGGCGGAAGCCCCTGCGCCACACCATCGGAACCGAAGCGCGAGATCAGCGTGATCCGGCCTGCCTCATCTGTCGGGTTGATCGTCTCGATCAGGCGGACAAGCTCGTCCGGCTCCATACCGGGGCCGCACTTGATGCCGATCGGGTTCTTGATCCCCTTGCAGAAATTGACGTGGGCATGATCCACCTGACGGGTCCGGTGACCGATCCACAGCATGTGGGCCGATGTGTCGTACCAGTCGCCAGACGTGGAATCGATCCGGGTCAGCGCTTCCTCATAGCCGAGCAGCAGGGCTTCGTGGCTGGTGTAGAACTCCACCTGCGCCATCTGGGGCACGGTTTCGGCATTGAGGCCGACCGCTTCCATGAATCGCAGAGACGCGGAGATCTGGTCCGCCAGCTTCTCATAGCGTTCGCCCTGAGAGCTGCGGTCCACGAAGCCGAGCATCCAGCGGTGCACATTGGCGAGGCTGGCATAGCCACCCTGGCTGAAGGCGCGCAGCAGGTTCAGCGTCGCTGCCGACTGGGAGTAGGCCTGGATCAGGCGCTCCGGGTCGGGCATGCGGGCTTCCGGCGTGAAGTCCATGCCGTTGATGTTGTCGCCCCGGTAGGACGGCAGCGTCACACCATCGATCGTCTCGATCGGCGCCGAGCGCGGCTTGCCGAACTGTCCGGCGATCCGGCCCACTTTCACCACCGGCTTGGCGGCGGCGAAGGTCAGCACGACGGCCATCTGCAGAATCACGCGGAACGTGTCGCGGATGTTGTCCGGATGGAATTCCTTGAAGCTTTCCGCGCAATCGCCGCCCTGCAGCAGGAAAGCGTCGCCTGCGGCCACTTCGGCGAGGCGGGTTTTCAGGCGTCGGGCTTCGCCGGCAAATACCAGCGGCGGAAACGAGCGCAGACGGGCCTCTGCTGCAGCAAGTGCTGCAGTATCCGGGTAATCCTCCGGGATGTGCTTCGCCGGCAGTTGGCGCCAGTCGGAAGGGGTCCAGTTGCTCATCTTACGCTCCATTGATGGCCGCATTAATCACATGGCAGGCGATCGCTCAAGTTTCACCACAATTTCACAGCACAACGCTGGCGGAATCACCTCGTCACGCCTTAGGTAGTCAGGACCTGAGGCAAGCCTGAAGGGACCGCCGCGAGATCATGTCTCACGTCTATATCGCCCACTCCACGCTGGACCTCGACGACCTGCTGAAGCTTCACGAAGCGATGCGGGCTGAGTCGATCCCGGTAAAATTCGCGCCAGACGACGCCAACGACCGCGATCGTAACAATCGCGACATCGATGACGCCTTCGCGATGATCGTGCTGGTGTCCGCGACCTCCGTGCGGTCAAAGACCGTCCGGCAGGATATTGAGCGCGCCAAGGCCCGCGGCCTGCCGCTGATCCCCTATCAGATCGACAAGGCGCGCCTGAACGGCTTCTTCAAGCAGGAAGTCCAGCCGCATCTGCGTCTGTCCAGCACAACACCGGACGGTCTGGCGCAGCTGGTCCAGCAGACGCTCGACGCCTACAAGAAGAAATGCCCGGTCATCGCCGTGATGAATCTCAAGGGTGGGGTCGGCAAAACGACCGTTTCGGCGCAGGTCTTCGGCGCCTGGCACGCCATGGCCGGCGGACGCATTCTGCTGATTGACCTCGATCCGCAGTACAATCTCACTCAGACCTTCTACGAAATGGATGTCGCGGATGAGAGCGCGGCGGCGGACCGCTCGGTCATATCGCTGTTCGAACGTTCGCGCCTGCATACGCGGGATGCGGAAAGCCCGGCCGAACACTGGCTGAGCCTGTCGACCGAGCCCTTTGCCCCGGTCGCGCGCGATTACCTGGTCCATGACCTGATGGCCGACAGCAACAGCCCGCCCGGCCGGTTCGACATCATCTCTGGCCAGTTCGAGATATCGAAATACGCCTTCGCCACCGACAATGACGCGTTGGAGCAGATCAAGCGGCACTTCCTGCGTCAGGTCGACTTCTATCGCAGCGAATACGATCTCATCGTGTTCGACACGAACCCCAACGCCACCTTCCTGACCCGCTGCGCGCTGGAGGCGGCAGACCGTGTGCTGGCGCCGATGCACACCGACATCTATTCCCTGCGCGGGGTGAAGCTGCTGAACCAGGTGTTGCGCACGCAGATCCCCGTCGGCAAGCGCCCGGCCCTGTCAGTTCTCTTCAATGCGGTCAGCCGGTCGGAACAGTCGACCTTCGAGGCGGATGCCCGCAATGGCGCGTTTGACGATGCAGCCGGCTTCCCGCTGTCGAAAGCGCTGCTGAAGTCCGCCCTGCCCCGCTCCAAGCATTTCGCCGTGAAGCCTCCGCAGGAGGGCCAGCCGCCCTGGAAACAGCTGGTGATCCATTCCGGTCGCGGCGGCGGGCTGAAACAGATCCGCGAAAGCCTGAAGACAATCGCGCTGGAACTGAAGACGCTCTGCGACGAGACGCATTAGAGCAAGTTCAAAGCAATCGGCGTCGATTGTGAACGGAGACTTGCGCTTCAGGCGTTACTCGTCACGTCCGGCACCCATTTCGTGCGCATCGTCACCAGTTCCTCGGCCACCGAAGGATGGACAGCGCAGGTGCGGTCGAAGTCCGGCTTGGTCACACCCATCTTGATGGCGATGCCGATGGCCTGGATGATCTCGGCCGCATCGTCGCCGACCATGTGAACACCCAGAACTTTCTCGTCCGACGCGCGCACGACGAGTTTCATCAGTACACGGCTGGTGTCACCGTTCAGGGCATTTTTCATCGGCTTGAAGTTCGTCTTGTAGATGTCGATATCGGGGCCATGGGCCTTGCGGGCATCTGCCTCGCTGAGGCCGACCGTGCCGACTTCCGGCTGGGAAAAGACCGCGGTCGCAATATCCGAATGGTCGAAATGCCAGGGATTGCCGCCGAATTCGGTGTCGGCAAAGGCGTGGCCTTCGCGGATAGCGACCGGCGTCAGTGCCACGCGGTCGGTCACGTCGCCGACGGCCCAGACGCTGTCGACATTGGTCTTTGACCATTCATCGACTTTGACCGCGCCCTTGTCATCCAGTTCGACCCCAGCCGCCTCACAGCCAAGCCCTTCGGTGTTCGGACGGCGGCCCACGGCCATCAGTACGACATCGGCATCGATATGGCTGCCGCTGGACAGCGTGATGTGGAGCGGCAGGTCTTCACCGTCCCGCTTCTCGATTTTATCGAACACCGCGCCGGTGACGACGCGCACGCCCGCCTCTTTCAGGCCCTCATGCACGGCAGTGCGGACATCTGCATCGAAGCCGCGCAGCACTTCCTCACCGCGATAAACCAGACAGGTCGGCACGCCGAGCCCGGCAAAAATGTGCGCGAACTCAACCGCGATGTATCCGCCGCCTGCAATGACGACATGCTTCGGCAGATCTTCCAGATGAAACACCTCATTGGAGGTGATCGTGTGCTCTACGCCCGGCAGTTCTTCCGGTGACGGACGCCAGGGCGCACCGCCAACGGCGATCAGGATCTTGTTCGCCGTGATTGTCTTGCCGCTGTTTTTCAGGCGGACGGTGTGCCCATCCACAAACTCGGCGCGCTCTTCGAAAATCTCGACGCCGGCATTCTTGAGGTTACGGAAATAGATGCCCGACAGGCGGTCCACTTCGGCATGCATCGCCGCGGCAAATGTTCCGTGATCGTACGAGACAACGCCAACACTCCAGCCATAGCCGGCAGACTTCTCGATGTCTTTGCCATACTGGCTGGCATAGACCATGAACTTCTTCGGCACGCAGCCGCGGATCACGCAGGTGCCACCCATCCGGTATTCTTCCGCAAGACCGACACGCGCGCCGGCGATGGCTGCAATGCGCGCCGCGCGCACCCCGCCGGAGCCGCCTCCGATCACAAACAGGTCGAAGTCGTAAGCGTGCTCAGCCATATGTCAGTTCCTTGAAGATCGTATGCGTGTCTGCGGGCGCATATGGGCGCGCAGGGTCAGAATTCAAACACCGTGGCCCCGGCCTCATTGCCGATAATGACGGTCCGGGCGATGCCGATAAACAATCCGTGTTCGACGACACCGGGCACATTTGAGAGGCGTGCAGCCAGCGATTCCGCGTCCGGAATCCGCTGGCAGTGGCAGTCCAGGATGTAGTTTCCGCCATCGGTCATGACCAGCCGGCCGCCCGGCTGGGCCCGTAATTCCACGCGTGGACGGTCGATCCCGCTGGAACAGAGCGCGTCGTAAACCTTCTTCGCCGTGATCGTATAGCCGAAGGGCGTCACCTCCACGGGTAGAGGGAACTTGCCAAGCCGCTCGACCTGTTTCGACGGGTCGGCAATCACGACCATGTGATCACTGGCATTGGCGATAATCTTCTCGCGCAAGAGCGCAGCGCCGCCGCCCTTGATGAGGAAACCGTGCTCGTCGACCTCATCGGCGCCATCGACGGTGAGGTGGATACGCTCGATCTGTTCAGACGGGATCAGGGGCACGCCAAGGCTCTCGGCCAGGCGGCGGGTCTGTTCGCTGGTCTCAATGCAGCGCACGACAAGGCCGTCGGCAATCTCCTCGGCGAGCATCTGGACGAAATATTTCGCGGTCGAGCCGGTGCCGAGACCGATGGTCATGCCGTCTTCGACGAATTCCATCGCCGCGGCCGCCGCGTTCTGCTTCTCCAGCTCGTTTGCCATGCTCAGCCCTTCTTCTTTGCAGCTTTTCGCGCCGTCATTTTCTCCCGGAACGCCGTCGCCCAGCCTTTGCGTTCCACCTGCCTGCCGCGCGCGACGGCCAGTGCACCCGCTTCGACGTCCTTGGTAATGACGCTGCCACTGCCAACGATTGCGCCCTCTCCGATGGTCACCGGCGCAACCAGGGCTGAATTAGAGCCAATAAAGGCTCCCTCCCCAATGGTCGTCCGGTATTTGAAGAAGCCATCATAGTTACAGAAGATCGTGCCTGCGCCGATGTTCGCACCGGCACCGACTTCACCATCGCCCAGATAGGACAGATGGCTCGCCTTGGCCCCTTCGGCCATATGCACATTCTTCACCTCGACGAAATTGCCGACGAATGCCGCCTCATCCAGCACGGCGCCGGGGCGAAGCCGCGCAAACGGGCCGACGGATGCGTAGGGCCCGATGGTCGCGCCTTCGAGATGGCTGAATGCCCGGATCTGCGCGCCGGATTTCACCGTTACGCCCGGGCCGAACACCACATTCGGCTCAACCACGACATCATGCTCGATCACCGTGTCATAGGAGAAGTAGACGGTTTCCGGCGCGATCAGTGTCACCCCGTCCTCCAGCGCCTGCTTGCGGCAGCGAGCCTGGAAGATCGCTTCGGCCTCGGCGAGGTCTGCCTTGGAGTCGCAGCCAATCATGTCTTCCTCGGCGCACCGGACCGCCTGGCACCGGCGGCCTTCGGCGCGTGCGAGACCGACGAGGTCGGTGAGGTAGTATTCGCCCTTGGCATTGTCGTTGGTGACCTTTTCCAGAAGCCGGAACATGTCCTCGGCCCCGGCAGCCATGACGCCGGAATTGCAAAGTGTGACCAGCAGCTGCTCGGGCGTCGCCTCGCGCGCCTCGACGATGGCTTCCAGCTGGCCATGGCCTGACGTGATAAGACGGCCATAGAGCCCCGGCTCATGCGTGGCGAAGCCGAGCACGCCGACGGCAGCGCCTTCTTCCAGCGACGCGAACAATTCCTCAATAGCGTCCGCCGGAACCAGCGGGGAGTCCCCGTAAAGCACGACAAGATCACCCTGAAATCCGGATAGCGCATCGGCTGCGCACTTCACGGCATGGCCTGTGCCCATGGGCGGGTCCTGGAAAGCGACGGGAATATCGCCCGGCAGGCTGGCGATATGTTCGATCAGCAGGCCCTGGGAAGGATGCGCCACGACAACGATCTGCGAACAGCCCGCCCGGCGCGCCAGATCGATTGACCAGTCGACCATGGGCCGGCCGCCCACCGGGTGCATCACCTTGGGCAGGCTCGACTTCATCCGCGTTCCCTTGCCTGCGGCGAGGATCACTGCCGCGCGGGGTCTGGATGTCTGGCTCATGACAGGGCCCTCTCGCTTTCTTATGCCCATTCGCCTAGATCAAAGGCCGATTCAAGGCGAGGGGCGAGCGGGAATTGGAGCAATCATGACAGGATGGCTGAACGGCTGGACCGTAGTCTTTGACCTCGACGGGACGCTGGTAGATACCGCACCCGACCTGCTGAATGCGCTGAACCATGTTCTGGACCATGCCGGGCTTGAAACGGTGGACCTGCAAACGGTCGCCGGCATGATCGGACATGGGGCTAAGGCGATGATCCGGAAGGGTATGACGCATCAGGGCCTGACACCATCAGAACCTGACCTCGACGGTCTCTTTGACCGCTTCCTTGTGTACTATTCAGAACACATCGCGATCGGCTCACGCCCGTTCGACCAAGCACCGGAGATACTGGATTGCCTGGCCGCAGACGGCGCGATCCTGTCGGTCTGTACCAACAAGAAGCAGGACCTCTCCGACAAGCTGCTGGATGCGCTGGGCCTCTCGCCGCGCTTTGCCGCCATCATCGGTGCCGACAGCGTCCCGTCCAAAAAGCCGGACGGAGACCATATCGTGCGCACCATCCATGCGGCCGGGGGCAATCCTTCCCGCGCCATCATGGTCGGTGACAGCCGCACAGACGAAAGGGCAGCCCGGAATGCCGGACTGCCCTTCGTATTTGTACCATTTGGCTATGAAGCAGAGTCAGTGGAGGCAATTGGCGCAGATGCCGTCGTCTCGCACTATTCCCAGCTGCCTGCGGCGCTCTCGCGCCTGATCAGTTAGGCTGTCGCTTCAGCGCGCGGGCGGTAGCTCGGGCGAGCGGCCGACGCATCCGGATTGATCCGGCGGCGGGGCATGCCGTTCACCATATTGCTGCGCACGTCAGTACGGGCGCTGCGCATGGCAGGCACGAACCCGGCGTCGACCAGGTCAACATCCACTTCGTAGCCACGCTCGGCCCAATAGGCAGCAATTTTCTCACGCAGGCGCTTCGCGCCTTCTTCGTCACACCAGTCTTTCATTTTCTCTCTCTCCAGGCGTTTTTGTTTTTCAGGGCTGATACAGCCCCTGCCTGTCCTTCTTAGGGTCTACATTTTCGCGAACCGTGGTCGGCTCGTCGTCTGTGACTGCAAAATGACAATGTTGGCGCTCAATCTCAAGACTTATTTCGAATGAAACCAATGTAATCTTTCTAGATGAACAAATGTTCAGACTGAACGTCTGTTCATCTTCCTGTTTGGCGCCTGCAATGTTTACAGCGTTCCTGCTAAAAACAGTAAATCCCTTATACCACGCCTGTCCCGTATATGGGTGACAGCCTTCGTTTCGCCGCAATTCCCCATGGAAACACAGCGTCTCAAACCATGCATTGCAGCATATCTTTGCATAGCAGCTATGACTCGCATGTCACACAACTCATCGGAGATTGTAGTCTGATCTGGGGACAGAAACGGGATACACCCGCTTCAGCTTTCCCTGCTTGACCTCGCGACTCAGTCAGATTAACCCCGCTTTTTTCCGGAGCGGGCGATTAGCTCAGTGGTAGAGCACTGCCTTCACACGGCAGGGGTCACAAGTTCGAACCTTGTATCGCCCACCATTCCTGTTCCCCGCCACCTGCGACAATGCGTGGTTCCTCCTGAAAAGCACGCTATAAGCCGCGCGATGAAATCGCTGCTTCGCTCTTCCGCCGTCGCCGCCATCCTCGGCCGCCTGATCTGGGCGTGGATGGCCCTGGTGGCCCATACGGTGCGCTGGACGGTCGAGGTAGACCCTGCAGCCCGCGAAGCCTGGCGCGAGAATGACGGCATCGTTGTCGCCTCATGGCATTCCCGGATCATGATCTTGCCGGTCGGCTGGATTCGCTTCATTCGCGGCTGGAAAGACCGGGTGAACCGCGCGGCCATGCTGATCTCCCTGTCGCCGGACGGTGAAGCGGTCGCCCGCGCCATTGACCACCTTCAGCTCCATGCCGTCAGGGGCTCTGCAGCCAACAAGAAGAAGCGCAAGGACAAGGGCGGTGCCCGCGCCATTGCCGAAGCCGCACGCCTGCTTAAAAGCGGCAGCGCGGTCTGCATCACGCCCGACGGCCCGCGTGGCCCGGCCGAACAGGTGAGCCCCGGCGCGATCATGATCGCCCAGCGGGCCGGCGCGCCGATCGTGCCCTACGCCCTGTCGATCACGCCCTGCTGGCGGCTGAAGACCTGGGACCGGTTTATCATCCCGTTTCCCTTTACGAAGGGCGCCATCATACTCGGGGCGCCGATTGCGGCCCCACGCACCGCAGACCCTGAGGCCTTGCGCGCGGAATTGCAGGCACGACTTGATGAAGCGACCCGCCGGGCTGATATGCTGTGCGGCCGCAAACCGGAAACAGCTACGGACCCTTCCCCCAAATGACCTTTGCACTCCATGTGTATCGCGTCCTGACCAGCGCGCTTTCGCCTTTCCTGGGCTTCGTGCTGAGTGCACGGGTCAAACAGGGCAAGGAAGACTTCTCGCGCCGGAACGAACGGATGGCGCGGCACCTGCCTGTGCTGCGCAACAATGGTGCGCTGGTCTGGCTGCATGGGGCGAGTGTTGGCGAAAGCCGGCTTCTTCTGGAACTCGGCAACCGTCTGCTGGACGAGCGGCCAGACCTGATGCTGCTGTTCACCAGCCAGACGCAAACCTCCGCCAGGCTGATGGGACCGATGCTGCCGGACAATGCCGTCTACACCATGGCCCCGATCGATACGCCCGCCGCTGCCCGGCGGTTCATCCGTCACTGGAAGCCCAGCCTCTGCATCTTCGGTGAGGGGGAAGTCTGGCCTAATCTGATCCTGGAAGCAGAAAAAGCCGGGGCCAAACGTGCACTGGTAAATGCGCGCATGACCGAAAAGTCGGCGCAAGGCTGGCAACGCTTTCACCAGACCTTCCGCGCGTTGGTAGGCCGGTTTGACGCCGTCCTTGCCGCAGATGAGGACACCGCCCGGCGACTGGCCAATCTGATGGGCAAGCCGGTTGTCTGCTCCGGAAACCTGAAATCCGCCCTTCCCCCACCGTCGGCCAATGATATTGAGCTGCGCCGGATGCATGAGGGCTTCAAAGGCCTTCGCAAGTGTTATCTCGCCGCCTCGACGCATGATGGCGAAGAGGCGCTCTTCCTGGACGCGATGAAGGCCGCGCCGGACGCCGCCCTGATCATCGCCCCGCGGCATCCGGAACGCGGGCCCGTGGTCGAAGACCTGCTACGAGCCCGCAACATCCCCTTCGCACGCCGCTCGCGCGGGGATGTGCCGAACATGAACACGCGGGTCCTTCTGGCCGACACGATGGGCGAGATGGGTATCTGGTTCCGTCTGGCGGATGCGGTCTATCTGGGCGGCGGGCACACGCCGGACGTTGGCGGGCACAATCCGCTGGAACCGATCCGCCTTGGCAAGCCTGTGGTCTCCAGCCCGGATGTTTTCAATTTTGCCGACATGATGGAAGACCTGTCGGAGCGCGGCCTCATCCGTCTGCTCAAGACACCGAAAGCCATCGGCCGGGCGCTGGTGACCATGGCGCCGCCATCCAGTTCCTCGCTGGACCTTCTGGAATATGAAGCCGACGCACCGATGCAGGTGACCCTGGAAGCCATCCGCCCGCTGTTGCCGGAAAAAGGACTTCTGGAATGAAGGCGCCGCATTTCTGGTCGGCCGGCCTTGATCCGCGGTCCCGGGAAGCCGCCCCGCTGACCCGCCTGCTGCTGACGCCTCTGGCGGCGCTTTATACCTTCGGCATTCGCCGCAAGCTGGCGGCCGCAAAGCCGGAACGGGTTGCAGCCCGGATTGTCTGCATTGGCAATCTCACGGTCGGCGGCGTCGGCAAGACCCCCATCGTCGAAGCGATCCGGCACAAGGCAAGTGCTGCCGGCCTGCGGGCGGCGAGTCTGTCGCGAGGCTATGGCGGCACGATGGAAGGCCCGCTGAAGGTCGATCCTGCCCTCCACACATCGGCGGAAGTGGGCGACGAACCATTGATGCTGGCCGCCACAGGGGAAACCTGGATCGGCAAGAACCGCGCAGAAGCCGCCCGCGCCATGGCGGAAGACGGCGTCCAGCTGATCGTCATGGATGACGGCCACCAGAACCCCTCTCTCGCGAAGGACCTGTCCCTGATTGTGATCGATGCCGCCGCACCCTTCGGGAATGGTCATGTCTTGCCCAAGGGGCCGCTGCGGGAACCCGTCGCCGATGGTCTCGCCCGCGCAGATGGCGTTATCCTTATGGGAGAAGGCAAGGAACTGACGGCGGTACAGAAGTCCCGCCTGCCAGTGGTGCGCGCCGGTCTGGCGCCTGCCGGCAAGGTACCGGAAGGCGCACTCGTCGCCTTTGCGGGCATCGGCCGCCCGGTGAAATTCTTCGACAGCCTCACAGAGGCCGGCGCCGACCTTCAGGACAGCGTGCCCTATGGCGACCATCACGCCTACACGGCCAGTGACCTAAAATTCCTGCACGACCTCGCCGCCCATCGCGGCGCGCGCTTGATCACTACATCAAAAGACCATGTCCGCTTGCCTGCGGAAGAACGGGCGCGCATTCTTGTCTTCCCCGTCGAAGCCCGCTTTGAAGATGAGGCAGCGCTTGCCGCGCTTCTCGCCCCAGTTCTCACGCCGGACAAAGCATGAGCGATCCGCAGCAGAAAACCGGATATGTCCGCCCGAAGGACATCGATAACCGCGCCAGCTTCTGGCAGCGGGTCCAGTGGCGGCTGGAAACGATTGCCTGGGATCTGATCTATTGGGCTCCGGTCAAGGCGATGGGGCCGGACCGCGCATCGAATTTCGGCGGATGGCTCATCCGAAAGATCGGCCCGCGCCTGTCGCAGCACAAGACCATGCGCCGGAACCTGAAAATGGCTTTCCCGGACTGGACGGAAGAACAAGTTGAGGAAACCGCGCTCGCCGCCTGGGAGTCTGCCGGCCGCACGGCGGGCGAACTACCCCACCTACCGAGCATCGATCCGTACACGTCCGGGCGGGTGGAAATAGTCGGACTCGACATTCTCGACCGCATCCGCGACAGCGGAAAGGGCGCAGTCTTCATTTCCGGCCATTTCGCCAACTGGGAAATCATGCCGGCGGCCATCACCAAACGCATCCCGCAAGCGGTGATGACCTATCGTGCGCTCAACAATCCGCACATTGACCGGCGCATCTCGAAACTGCGTCATGACTACGGCACAGCGATCAATGCGCCGAAAGGCATCGGCACGCGCGAACTGATGCGCGCGCTCGCCAAAGGCTCTCCCATCGCGCTGATGAACGACCAGAAGTTCAATGAAGGGGTGGCCGTTCCCTTCTTCGGCCGCGACGCCATGACGGCTCCCGGGCCCACGCGCCTTGCCCTCAAATACAAGGTGCCGATTGTGCCCGTTTCGACCGTCCGCACCGGCCCTGCCCGGTTCCGTATCGAATTCCACGAGCCCTATGTGCCCGAGGACACCGGCGATACCGACGCCGACATTCTGCGCTCGGTCACGCGGATCAACAACTTCCTGGAAGCGCAGGTCCGCGCCCATCCCGGCCAATGGTTCTGGCAACACCGCCGCTGGCCGAAGGAAGCCTGGAAGGAAGCCGGCGTCACCTGAGGCCCCGAGCGTGTCTTAGCTCAACATGGTTTCCAAGTCGGCAACTCTCTGTTCCGAATTCCGCCGTTTCCGGCACCGCTTGCTTAAAAATAGCTAATTATGTTGGCCCGGTAACTGCCAGGACGGCAGGGGGATTCACTTAAGACCAGGCGCTCGCCGGGAGGGCACTGATGAACGCATTCCAACTCGACGCATCCATGTTGAAAGGTCCGTCGGAGAGCTCGCCGCAAATCATTGAATCGTCCCTGAGGGCGATCCGCGAACACCTCGACATGCCGGTGGCGTATCTTTCGCAGTTCGTGAATGGCCGCGTTGTCTACCGCAACGTCGATGCGCCGGGCTATGAGCACCTGATCCGCGCCGGTGCCAGCCGCAGCATGGATGAAGGCTATTGCGGCCTGATCATCGCCGGCCGCCTGCCGCAGATGATCCCGGATACGTCCGAAAACCAGCTGGCCTCGTCCCTTCCGATCACCCGCACGCTGCCGATCGGCTCGCACATTGCCATTCCGATCCATCTGGAAGACGGCACAATCTATGGCATGTTCGCCTGTCTCAGCCCGAAGCCGAATACCAGCCTGAATTCGCGCGACCTGGAAACGATGCGCCTGTTCGCAAATCTCGCGACGCAGCAGATTCACGCCAATCACCGCACAGAGCGGATCATGCGCGAGAAGCGCATCCGCATCGAATCCGTGCTGGAAGAAAAAGCCTTCGAAATCGCCTACCAGCCCATCGTGGACCTTGGCGACATGCAGCCGAAGGGCTTTGAAGCCCTCTCCCGCTTCTCGGCTGAGCCTTACCGCACGCCCGACATTTGGTTCGCCGAGGCTGCCGAGGTCGGTCTTGCTGCGGAACTGGAACTGGCCGCCATCCGTCACGCCGTGCGGGCGCTGAATGTACTGCCAGCCGACCAGTATGTATCGGTGAACGCTTCGCCGCAGACCGTGATAAATCCCGCATTTGCCCCTGCTTTTGCCGGACTTCCACTGTCGCGCATTGTGCTTGAGATCACCGAACACGCGATTATCGAGGACTATGACTTGTTCACGAAATGCCTAGCACCGCTGCGCAAGCGCGGCCTGCGCATCGCGGTGGACGATGCCGGCGCCGGACACTCGTCGCTGCGCCACATCATCCAGCTGAGCCCGGACTTCGTGAAAGTGGACATCAGCCTGACGCGCAATGTCGATGCCGACCTTGCGCGCCGCGCGCTGATTTCTGCCCTGCTGCACTACACGCGTGAAACCAGCGCCCAGATCGTTGCTGAAGGCATCGAGACCGAGGCCGAACTTCGCACGCTGAAACTGCTCGGCGTCCGCAGAGGCCAGGGTTATTTCCTCGGCCGTCCCAGCATCAATGCGTTTGGCGAAATGAAAGCCGAAGCGCGCAAAGCCTGATCATCCCCCCCAACCCAACTCTCCAACGCCGGCCTGTATTGGCCGGCGTTTTTTTGTGTGCCGGCCAACAGACTGAAGACAGGATTAGACTCGCGCGAAAAGCCATCTAATGTCCGGGCTGCTGAGAGGACGAATCTTCATGCACTACGGCCAGATGATTTCCTGCATTGCCCTGGCGTCCGGGGCGGCCATGGGTCTCGGTGCCCTGATCTCCCCACGGTGGGCATCCGGCGTTGTGCGCCTTGTTGAGGATCCTGATCCGGCCCGGCCGGGTGGCTATTCGGAATTTCGGGCCACCTATGGCGGCCTGTTCCTGATGGCACACCTGTCTGCCCTGCTGATCGCGCTGAACCTGCCTGCCATCTATGCCGGGTTCGCGGCCCTGCCGCTGGCGCTTGGCTGGATCGGCGCCGGCATCGGGCGGCTGGTCTCCCTGTTTGCAGACCGCGGCCGCAACCGCGCCCGCGGCCTGATCCCGGTCTGGATCCCGCTCGAAATCCTCATAGGCCTGGCGATCGGCGCCAACCTTATTCAGATCTACGACATCATCCGGACCTTCACGAAATGAAACAGAAAATTCTTTCCAGTCTCGCCGCACTTCTCCTCGTCGGATGCGTCTCCGCGCCGACCACGGCCAGTGCCGAACAGGTCGATATCGACAAGGCGACCGAAATTCTCGGCAAATCCGTGGCGTTCGACACGGTCGCCGGACGCGGCAAGGTTCCGGCCTATGCAGAATACCTTGCCGGCGAGCTGGAAGCTGGCGGTTTCGCGAAAGAGGACATCGAGATTGTTCCGCTGGGCGAGACCGCTACGCTGATCGCGACCTATCATGGCAAGACCCCGGGCTCCCCGATACTTCTGAACGCGCATATGGACGTTGTCGAAGCCAACCCGGCCGACTGGGAACGCGCTCCGTTCACGATGGAAACGGATGGCACCTATTACTATGGGCGCGGCGTGCTGGACGATAAATACGGCCTGACCATGCTGGTCACCACGCTGTTGCGCCTGAAGCGTGAAGGGTTTGAACCGGAAAACGACATCGTCCTCATTCTGACAGGAGATGAAGAGACCGCGCAGAAGACCGCCGAGACGATCGCTCCGCTCTACCGGAATGCACGCTACGTGCTGAATGCCGATGGGGGTGGCGGCACGCTGAATGAAGACGGCACCTACGCCTTCTACAGCCTGCAGGCCGGCGAAAAGACCTATGCCGACTTCAAGATCACCATCACCAATCCCGGCGGCCATTCCAGCCGCCCGACAGCGCACAATGCGATTGTCGACATGGCCAGTGTGCTGGAACGGATCGGCGCCTACAAATTCCCGGTACAGACCAGCGAGCTAACGCTCGCCTTCTTCGCCGAGACGGCAAAGCGCACGGAGGGGGACCTCGGCGAAGCGATGGCCCGTTTCGCCGCCGACCCGACCGATATGGCCGCCACCGACCGGATCGGCCAGGAATCCGAGTTCGTCGGCATCACGCGGACAACCTGTGTGCCGACCGAGATCACCGGCGGACATGCACCGAACGCCCTGCCGCAGAGCGTGGTCGCGAACATCAATTGCCGCATCTTCCCCGGCATTCCGCCGCGCGAAGTTATGGCTAAGCTTCAGGAACTGGCAGGCGACGGCGCAGAAGTGACCTTCCCGGAGGAGTTCCCGCAATCGGAAACCTCGCCGCTGCACCCGGAAATCATGGCCGCGCTGCGCAAGGCGGTGGATGCCCAGGCGCCCGGCCTTCCGATCATCCCGTCCATGTCCGCCGGCACGACGGACGGCCTGTTCTTCCGCAAGGAAGGCATCGATACCTATGGCGTTACCGGCATCTTCATGAAGCCTTCGGACGAGTATGCCCACGGCCTGAACGAGCGCGTTCCGGTCGACTCGATCCCCGGCGCGCTGGACCATTGGTACGTGCTGATCACGGAGCTGTCGAAATAAGCGACGGCCAAAAGCCCTTGCATCGGAGGCCCGGATGACGGATTCGGGCCTCTGACATTGAAAGGAAGCCATCATGACGGAGCGTCGAGAGACGGGCCGCCTGCGCCGCAACCCTGCGGGCGCGCAAGGCAAACCGGGCAGCAAGCGCGGCCCCGTAAACAAAACCACCAAAGCACGCGGCCCCGCCGCGGAACCCGACTGGAGTGAAGGCGAGCGCATCGCGAAATATCTCGCGCGGGCTGGCGTCGCCTCGCGCCGCGAAGTCGAGCGCCTGATCGAAGAAGGCAAAGTCAGCGTCGACGGCAAGAAGCTGACGTCGCCCGCCTTCAAGGTGACCGGCAAGGAACTGATCCGCGTCGGCCGCCGCATTATCTCTGCGCCGGAAGCGACCCGCGTCTGGCGCTATCACAAGCCATCCGGCCTCATCACGACCAATGTGGACCCGGAAGGCCGCCGGACCATCTTCGACGAACTGCCCCGCACCCTGCCCCGCGTGGTGACCGTTGGCCGCCTGGACCTCACCACTGAAGGCCTGTTGCTGCTCACCAATGATGGTGCGCTGGCGAGAGCCCTGGAACTGCCGTCCAGCGGGCTGGAGCGGACCTATCGTGTGCGTGCCCACGGCACGGTGACGCCGGAAAAGATCGAGAAGCTCGCCCAGGGCATCACGGTCGAGGGCGTGAAGTACCAGCCGATCCGCGCGGTGCTTGACCGGGAAACGGGCGCGAACAACTGGCTGACCGTTACACTGGCCGAAGGCAAGAAGCGCGAGGTACGGCGCGCGCTGGAATCGCTGGACCTGATGGTCAACCGGCTGATCCGGGTTTCCTATGGCCCATTCGAACTGGTCGATTTGAAGCCCGGCCAGGTGGATGAAGTGCCGCCGGACCTGCTCGCCGAAGCGGTCGGGCACCTCTATGAGGGGCTTAAGGACGGCGCGCCTGTTCGCCAAAGCACTAGCACCACGCCTCGCAAGCCTGCGCCGCGCGGTGGCAAGCCCGGTCCGAAACCGCCGCCCAAACCGCGTAGCAAAAAGGGCCGGAAACCGGATGAGGAATGGTCGACCAGCGCCAAGCCTCCGGCCGAGAAATCCCCTTCCGCGAAACATCCTTCCGTCAAGTCACGCCTTGGCAGCAAGCCGCCTTCCGGTAAGTTGTCAGGCAACAGAAAACGCAGCAAGCCACGCTGAGACGGCGCTCAAATGCCGCCCGTGGTGATCGCCATAAGGGAGGCATTGCATGACGCTTCAGAATGTGACCGACACGTATCAGCAGGAAGTCCCGCCGCAGGCGCCTTCGAACGCGCCCGTTTTTGATCTCGCTCCGCCGGTGAACCTCACCGATCCGGAGGTCTTTTCCAGCCATGGCGGTTACACGCACGAAGCCTTCGCCCTGATGCGGGAAAAGGCCCCGGTAATGTGGCATCCGGAACAGGCCGCCGCCGGCTTCTGGGCCGTCACCTCCTATGACCTCGTCAAGAAGGTTGAGCTGGACCCGGCGACTTACTCGTCCCAGCGGGGCGGCATCCTGATGACCTACGGCCTGCCGGACCAGCCGCGCCATCCGCTGCTGCACTCTTCCAGCCTGAACAGCCTGATCAATCTGGACCGGCCCTACCACACGCCGCTTCGCATGGAGCACATGCACTTCTTCCGCCCGGGCTTCGTCGCCGAACTTCGCAAGCGCGTGGATGCCTATATGACCGAACTGCTCGACGCAATGGAGAAGCAAGGCCCGGTGGTCGACATGGTGGAAATGTTCTCCGCCGAACTGCCGCTGTTCACCTTATGTGAAATCCTCGGCGTCCCAGCGGCCGACCGGCCGAAACTGGTCCACTGGATGCACTTCCTGGAAACCTCGCAATACCGGGCCCAGCAGGAAGGCCTCGGCAATGTAACGCCGGAAGAGATGATGGAGTTCATCAACGAAATCCAGGCGATGTTCGATTTCGGCCGCCACCTGCTCGCCGAGCGCCGGAAGGAACCGAAAGAGGACCTCCTCTCCGCCATCGCCAATGTCGAAATCGACGGCAAGCCGCTGAGCCCCGAATTCCTCGACGGCTCGTGGCTGCTGATCGTGTTCGCGGGCAATGACACGACCCGAAACTCCCTCTCCGGAACGATGCGCCTGCTGACGGAGTTTGCGGATCAGAAGGTAAAACTGCAGGCCAACCCGGATCTGTTCCCGAACTTCGTCCACGAAGCGATCCGTATGGTCTCCCCGGTCACCTATATGCGCCGGACTGCAACCACCGATACGGAACTCGGCGGCCAGCCGATTGCCGAAGGCGAAAAGGTGGTCATGTACTATGCCGCAGCCAATCGCGACCCGGCGAAATTCCCGGATCCGAACCGGTTCGACATCACGCGTGAAAATGCCAAGGAACACCTCGCCTTCGGGCACGGCCCGCATGTCTGCCTCGGACAGCGTGTTGCCAATATGCAGCTGGAAGCCGCCTACCGCCAGATCCTGTCGCGCTTCCCGGATGTGAAATGGACGGGCGAACAGACCATTGCGCCGAACAATTTCGTCCACGCCATCTCCAGCCTCATGGTGGATCTCGGAACATGACAGACGCCCTCGTTACCCGTCAGGACAAGAATGGCTGCGCTATTCTCACCCTGAACCGTCCGGACAAGCTGAATGCCCTGACAGTCGGCATGTTTCGCGAACTCCGCGCGCATGTGTCCGATCTCTACAAGGACGACACGATCAGCTGTGTCGTCCTGCGCGGCGCAGGCAAATGCTTCTCCGCCGGGCATGACCTGGCCGACATCGCCGAGGGGGAAGCCGTGCCATCCCGCGGCTGGCATTCCGAAACGCTGCGCCTGATGGAGCGCCTGCCGAAGCCGGTGATCGCGGCGGTGCACGGGCATTGCTATACCGGCGCACTGGAAGTCGCCCTCGCGGCAGACTTCATCATCGCCGCTGAGAGCGCCCGTTTCGGCGACACACACGCCAAATGGGCGCTGACACCGATCTGGGGCATGAGCCAGCGCCTGCCCCGCCGAGTGGGGATCGCCACCGCAAAGCGTCTGATGTTCACAGCGGAAATGATCCGCGCAGACGAAGCCTTCCGCATCGGCCTCACCGAGATGGTCGTGCCGGATGCCGAGTTCGACGCAGCGATCGAAAAACTGGCCGGACAGATCACGGAAAACTCTGCCTTTTCTCATGCCGCCAACAAGCGCCTTCTGGAAGCGACCGATGCACGCGATATGGACAGCGGCCTGCAATGGGAGGTACTCAACAGTGAGGGCGTGGGGCCTGACATGCAGGCTCGAATCGGGGCCTTTACAGGGAAGTCACCGAAAGCGAAAAAATGAGCGATTTTCTCATCCGCCGCGAAGATCTGCGCGAGGTTCAATGGGCCGATCAGCCAGCCGCACCGCTGGCCGATGGCTGCGCCCGTCTGAAGGTTGAGGCTTTCGCCCTGACGGCCAACAATGTGACTTACGCCACATTCGGCGACGCCATGAAATACTGGGACTTTTTTCCAGCCGCCGACCCGGCCTTCGGGCGGGTACCAGTCTGGGGCTTTGCCACGGTGGAGGAGTCCAAGGCCGAGGGCGTCTCAGCCGGCCAGCGCGTCTACGGATACCTTCCGATCTCTGACCGCTTCGATGTGAAGCCCGCCAAGGTCGGCAAGGCGAGCTTTATTGACGGCGCCGAGCACCGCCAGCCTATGGCGCCGATCTACAACACCTACATCTTCACCGCAGCAGACCCCTCCTATGACAAGGAGTTCGAGGCGCAGCAAATGCTGTTCCGTCCGCTGTTCACCACGGGCTGGATGATTGACGATTCCCTGATGGAAACGGGCGATCCGATCCCGGAGACCGTCGTGATCTCCTCCGCTTCATCCAAAACGGCCATGGCGCTGGCGCACTGCCTGAAACAGCGCGGCAATGTGGACACGGTCGCGCTGACGTCGAAGGGCAACAAGTCATTCGTGGAATCGACCGGTCTCTATGGCCGGGTGCGGACCTATGCGGATGCGGACCGGCTCCATGCCCGCGGCCTGACCGCCTTTGTCGATTTCCTCGGCCGCCCGGCGCTGACCGCCGATGTGCACAATGCACTCAAGGACCGTCTCGTGCGCAGCCTCGTCATCGGGGTGACAGACTGGGAAGGCAATCGCGCGCCGATCCAGCTTCCAGATCCGCAGCCGGAATTCTTCTTTGTGCCAACCTATGCCGCTGAACGCACCAAGCAGATCGGCGCCAATGCGCTGAATGCCAAACTTGGCCAGTCGCTGCTCAGCTTCTACAAGGCGTCCCGCAAATTCGTGAAACCGAAACAGAGCAAAGGGCATGAGGCAATCACCACCGCATGGCTGAAAACACTGGATGCCGATGTCAGCCCCGCCTCGGGCCTGATCCTCACGCCATGAGGCGCGTTTGACGGCAACAGCAGACCTGCTTCGTGACCTGAGGGCCGCCACGGGCGGCAAGCCGCGTATCTATGTTCCCGGCGGCCCGGCTGAACCGGGTTGCATCGCAACCACGCTTCGGGATGAACCGGATCTCGCCGACGGCGCGACCTTCATCGGCCACTGGCTGCCCGGCATAAACCGGACGGCCTGGACGGGATTTCATCCGGGTAGCCGTGCGGAAGGCACGTTTCTCTATTCGGAATACCGCTCTGCTTTTGAGGACGGCCGCTACCACCTCACGCCCATCCACTATTCGGGGGCGTATGAATGGCTGAAGACGGTGCCGTTGGATGCCGCCTTCATTCCCGTATCAGCGCCGGACAAACGCGGTGACGTCTCTCTCAGCCTCGGCACGGACATGTCGCCCGCCGTCATGGCACGAGGCAAGGTGCGCCGGATCGCGGTCATCCGTCCGGATATGCCCTTCCCGGCAACATCGCCGCGTTTGCCTCTCTCCGATTTTGCAGACGTCATTGAAGATGATACGCCTCTGATCACACTGGGTGACCCCCCACTGCCAGATGAAGCAAAGGCCATCGCCGCAAATGTTGCCACGCTGCTGGGGGATGGGTTCACCGTCCAGTCCGGCATTGGCAGCGTTCAGCAGATCGCCATGGCCGCAGCGGCACATCACAGGAATATCCGTATTCATACAGGCATGATCACAGATGCCGCATTGGAAGCGGTGAATTCAGGAGCGATCAGTTCCGCGCCCGGTTCGATCCTGACCGGCACGGCCATCGGCACGCCGCCACTTTATGAGGCAGCCGGGTCAGACCCACGCTTCAACTTCCAGCCTGTCAGCGTCACGCATTCCGTGCCGGTCCTGGCCGCCATTCCGCGTCTCGCCGCCATCAATGGCGGGGTCGAAGTAGATCTGTTCGGCCAGTTGAATTCCGAATGGGTGAAAGGCAGGCAGGTGGCGTCCACGGGCGGCCTCGGGAATTTCGTGCGCGGGGCTCAGCTCTCAGCCGGTGGGCGCAGCATTATCGCCCTGCCCGCCACGGCGCGCGGCGGCAGCCTGTCCCGGATTGTGCTACAGCTCACCTCGCCGACGGTCACGCTCAGCCGCGCCGAAGCCGGCTATGTCGTGACCGAGCATGGCGTGGCGGACCTGGCCACCGCAGATGTTGACCAGCGCGCCGAACGGCTGATCGCCGTCGCCGCACCGGCCTTCCGCGACAGCCTCGCCAATGACTGGGCGAGGCTGCGCGCCAGCCTCTAGCCGCGCGCGCCTTCCAGCTTCCGCTTCTTGCCGCCCCGGCTGCGACCACCCTGCTTACCGCCGGGCTTGCCTGCGCCGCCTTGCGGCTTGGCTTTGGCTTGCGGACGGCGCTGGCCACCACGACCGCCACCACCCGAACGGCCACCGCCGTTTCCACGGGCCGGGCCTTTCGGCTTGTAGAGGCGTTCGTTCGGATCCGGCGTCGGCAGAAGGTCCACCTTCGTACCGTCCGGGGCCTTCAGCACGTCGACTTCCATGCCAATCGTCTTCTCGATGTCACGCAGGTAATAGCGCTCATCTTCTGCCACGAAGGACACAGCAAGGCCGGTCCGCCCGGCACGCGCGGTACGTCCGATACGGTGCACATACTGTTCCGGCACGTTCGGAACCTCGAAGTTCACGACATGGCTGATGCCGTCAATGTCGATGCCGCGGGCGGCGATGTCGGTCGCGACCAGCACCTTGCACGTGCCGTTCTTGAAGGCGTCCAGCGCTTTCAGGCGCTGCGGCTGGGATTTGTTGCCATGAATGGCTTTGGCGTCCAGGCCTTTGGCAAGTAGCTTGCGCACGACTTTATCCGCGCCGTGCTTCGTCCGGGTAAAGACAAGGGCCCGGTCAATTTCCGGATTGTTCAACACGTCGAACAGGAGTTCCAGCTTGTCATTGTTGGACACGTGGTAGACGCCCTGGTCCACACGTTCCGCCGTGGTGGAAGGCGGGGTGACGGACACGCGCACAGGATTGTCCAGGAATTGCTGCGCAAGATCGGAGATCAGCTTCGGCATGGTGGCCGAGAACAGCAGGGTCTGCCGGTCCTTCGGCACCTGCGCCACGATCTTCTTCAGGTCGTGGATGAAGCCCATGTCCAGCATCTGGTCGGCTTCGTCGAGGATCAGGACTTCGACTTCCTGCAGGCTGACGGCTTTCTGGCCGACAAGGTCGAGCAGACGGCCCGGCGTTGCCACCAGCACGTCTGCACCACCCTGAAGGGCGCGGCGCTGCGCATTGATGTTCACACCGCCGAACACGGTCTGCACATTGCAGTCCATGTGGCGCGAATAGGTGCGGAAGCTGTCGGCGATCTGGCCGGCAAGTTCGCGGGTCGGCGCCAGCACCAGAACACGGGCGCTCCGTGCCCGGCGCTTCTGCGGGAACTCCAGCATGAAATCGAGGGTCGGCAGCGCGAAGGCCGCCGTCTTGCCGGTGCCGGTCTGGGCGATGCCCAGAAGGTCTTTGTCTTCCAGCAGCAGCGGGATGGCCTGTGCCTGAATCGGGGTCGGCGTCTCATAGCCTTCTTCCGCGATGGCTTTCATAAGAAGCGGATTCAGGCCGAGGTCGGAAAACTTGGTCATAAATAGTCTTTCATTCGAGCGGACGCGCGGCATGCCTGCGCGCAGTACGCCCTGAAGGGTTTGATTGTGTGGAAGCCCCGCGCGATCAGGGGCAACGGCATTGATTGAATGCCTGAAGGGGCCGGCCGGTCGCGGCGGGCTCACCCGCTGCACGTTTCACGCTGCCTGCCCCATGCGCCTGTTCCGGCGCTGCGACAGGGGGCACATGGCCCTGTTTGAATGAACAGTCAATGAAGGGAATGAGAAAATCCGTTTCCGGCCCTTTGTATCAGCGGGCGGTGACGATGATCTCGGTCCGTTCATTCCGGTCACGGGCCTCTGCGGAATTGCCGCTATCGACCGGCTGGGATTCGCCATAGCCCTTGGCCGTCAGCACAGCTTCGTCCACGCCGCGCTCGACCATGTAGTCACGGATGGCTTTGGCGCGCTGGCGGGAAAGTTGGAGGTTATAGCTGTCCGATCCGCGCGAGTCCGTATGTTCGGCGATCTCGATATTGTGGGCAGAGCAAAGCCGCGCGATACCGGTCACCATGTCTGCCACGGGCAGTTCCGCCGCGTTCAGCACAGCCATGTTCACCGGGAAATCGATGTCATCGACCCGCAGGGTCTGATTGAAGGCATCTTGGCAGTCGCTGACGGTCAGATCGCTCATCATCAGGCGGGTCAAGCCCGCGCCGAGGCGGTCCTCGATGCCTTCGACGCCCATCGCATTGACGATGAGATCTGCCTTCTCCGCGCCTTCCGGATCGTTCTCGATCATGGATTTTGCGGTGATGAAGCTCACATCGCGGGCAGCAAGGCCCGGGGCTGTGCCGATCACAGCGGCAATGCCATCGCGTACTTGGAGGCCAAGCCAGGGATACTGGCCCGTAGCAAAGGATTGTTCGAGCTTTGCCGCCCAGCCGACAGCGCCTGCCGGCAGATCGGGGATTGGGGCCGGTTCCGGAACAGCCGACGCATCTGTGCGCATGACAAGGATCTTGCCGTCACGGATCTGATAGGTGCCGTCCGCAATCGGGATACAATCCGCCTCGGCCGTAGTGGCCGTCGGTTGTGCCGTTTGGGCACTGTCCTGCCCCGAACAGGCGGCCAGCGCCAGGACTGCCGCAGCACCGGTAACCATTCGTGTCGCCAGAGCCATCTTGTCTTTCCTTATGCCTTCAGGATCCGTGTTTCTCACAGGCCCCATGCATGATCCGGGCCGGTTGGGCCCGGATCCCTGCACAGCATCCGGCGTTCGCTCCGCCTTGTCAAAACCCTTCGCGGGCCGGGCGAAGGCTCATCGGCAGGTGCGGTCAGTCTTCCTTCTTGTAGACGACGCCGCCTTTCATCACGAAATCCACGTCTTCGAGTTCCGTGATGTCCTTTAGCGGATCGGCCGTGACAGCAATGATGTCTGCATATTTACCCGGCTCGATCGTGCCGATGTCGGCATCCATCTCGACATGTTCGGACGCAATGACCGTCGCCGCGCGAATGGCCTCTTCCGGCGTGAAGCCAGCGCCCACCATCAGGGCGAACTCCTGCGCATTGTCGCCATGTTTCGAGACACCGGTATCGGTGCCGAAGGCAACGTTCACGCCGCCTTCATGGGCCCGGCGCAGCATGTCCTGCATCAGAGGGCCGACAATAGCGGCTTTCTGGCGGCTTGCTTCCGGGAACCAGGCCTCGTCCACCCAGCCGCTCACCGTTGCGCCCGCCAGAACGGTCGGCACCAGCGTTGCGTTGTGCTCTTTGAACAGCGCGATGGTTTCATCGTCCAGATAGGTGCCATGCTCAATGGAATCGATCCCCGCGCGCAGGGCCGATTCAATCCCGCCCTTGCCATGCGCGTGCGCCGTCACCTGCCGGCCCATGGAGTGCGCCGTTTCGACGATCGCTTCCAGCTCGTCATCCGTGAATTGCTGTTCCAGACCGGCCTTGGTGTTGGACATCACACCGCCCGTTGCGGTGATCTTGATGACGTCCGCACCTTCCTTCACCTGCTGACGGACAGCCCGGCGGCAGTCATCGGCGCCATTGCAGATGTTCGTACCGGTGAACAGCGCCATGACGTCCGGCGCATAGCCGTTGATGTCACCATGACCACCCGTGACCGACACGGCCTGACCGGCCGCCCGCATGCGTGGCCCGGGCACAAGGCCTTTGGCGATGGCGTCGCGCAGCCCGAACACGGAATCGTTCGAGCCGCCGACATCCTGCACCGTCGTGAACCCGGCCAACAGCGTCTTGTGGGCATAGCCGGCGCCATCAAACGCCTGGTCGACCGTGGTTTCCTCAAAGGCCCGGATCCGCTCGCCGGGGCCGGATTCGCTGGTGATGTGGACATGGCTGTCGATCAGACCCGGCAGGACATAGGCGTCGCGCAGATTGATCACCGGCACGCCTTTCGGCCCCGGCTTGTAACCGGCCTCGACCGAAACGATCCGGCCGTCTTCCACGATGATCGTCTGCTTGCGCAGATAGCCGTCTCCGGGCGTTGCCAGCAGGTAACCTGCATGGATCACCGCGTCCTGCGCAGTTGCAATGCCTGCGAACGCCACAGCCGCCAACGCGGCCAGACCAAACCTTTTCATGAGAGTCTCCCTCTAAGTTGCCGGCACCCTAGCCGCCTCTCCAGATCACCGCAATTGGTGTCACGGATCATCCGTCAGACGGCCGTTTTCGTCGCGTGTTTCCGGGCCGAAGACGCGGGCGCGTCCATCGCCGAACGCCGCATCGCGCGCCCTCAGTGTGGCTTTCAGCCCCTTCTCGGCAACGCTCGCCCGGAAGCCGTCCGCTGCACGCGTATTGTGTCCGCGTACGTCGTTTTCGACTGCGAGACGCTGCAGCGTTCGCGCGCCCATCAGTTCCATGGCGAGGTTCACGATCCGCTTGTTGGCAGACAGGAGGTCCGGATCGATCTTCGCCATCCGTCCAGCCAGACCGACGACTTCGTCTTCCAGATGCTCGCCCGGCACGGCTTTCAGGATCAGGCCAATGGCCTGCGCCTCTGTGCCGGTCACGGTATCGCCGGTCAGCAGCAGGCGCTTCGCCCATTGCGGCCCGCAATTGTAGACCCAGAAATTGTTCGGCAACGCGCCAAGGTCCCGCGCGGGCGGGAAGCCAAAGGTCGCATCATCTGCAGCGATCACCATGTCAGCCAGGAGGGCAAGGTCGCACCCGCCCGCCAGGCAATAGCCGTGCACTTTGGCGATCACCGGCTTGTGCATGTCGAACAGTGCCATCCGCCATCGCTGCTGGCGCTCCAGCTGCCAGGCGTCATCATCAATGCTGCGATGACCGCGATAGGATCTGGCGTCCTTGTCCTCTACTGGAGAGACAGGCACATCGCCATCCGCGCCGGAAAGGTCATATCCCGCGCAGAAGGCCCGGCCGGCGCCTTCAAGGATCACGCAATGCACATCCCGGTCATTGTCCGCTTCCCAGAGGGCGGCGGAGAGTTCCGCCTGCATGACATAGGAGAGCGCGTTCAGCTTGTCCGGCCGGTTCAGCGTAATGCGCGCATGCCCGTCCTGCGTCGAATAGAGAAGCGTCTCAAATCTGCTCACGGTCCCGCCTTCTTCCATGAAATATCCAGCCTCGGCTGGTCGCGGAATTCGTCCGTACTCTCCGGATCCCACGGGAAGCGGCCATCATCGCCCGGCCAGAACACCTGGATCATGCCCCTCAGCGGTGGGCGCCCCGTTTCTCGGCGGATCATGATGTTGATCGCGCCTACTTCGCCGAGATGTTCCGGATGGACCGGACGCAGCTCGACATCGGCTTCGTTCAGCACACCACCCATACTGAGCGGCTCACCCGTCCACTTCTTCTCGTTTACCAGCTTGGCGGCGACATTGTGCACCATGCCGTCAGCCGTTTCGGGGTTCAGGCCGAAGATGACCAGTTCCGGCAGGCCGAACTTTTCCTGCATGCCCACAGTCACCGTGAACAGGAGGCGCGAGTTCGGGTTCGCCGGGTCCTTCTGGACATAGACCTTGGTCCAGCCATCGCGGTCGACATTGTTGGCCACGGCCTGCAATTCGGGTGAAAGTGCCATGTCTGTCTCCTCAGGCGGGCAGCTTGTCTGCGGGATAGTTCGGATAACTCGCTTTCATCACACCGTGATTGAGCAGCATTTCGGCAATCTGCTTATCGCCGGACTTGTCGAAGAATTTCGTGCGGATCCAGTAATTCTCGACCCGGCGGCTTTGTGACAGGGCAACGACTTCGCGGCGCAGGATGTAGGTCTCGCCCACAAGGAGCGGGCCGTTGACCATGCGCACTTCAAGGTCTGCGAACAGGCCAATAGCTGGCTGCTTGACCGGAAACTTCGCCGTGCGGCTGGAATAATTTCCCAGTACACTGACCATTTCCAGCGGAACGATCGGCTTGTCCCAAGGCCCCGCGGCAGCGTCGCTGTAAACATCCATCGGCTCGGTGATGACTTTCAGCTTGTCGGCCAGCGAGAAGGGATAGAGGCTGCCCATATGCTGGTCCATGCCCATGGTCACGGTTTCGTCCGCGACGCCGGTCATGCCAACTTTCATGTCTTCCAGGATGACGAGGTCACCTGCCGGGCGCAGCTTTGCCATCCGGCCTTCGAGCAGTGTCTCGCCATGATCCGGCCCAGTGGAGGCGCTTGCCTCAAGCACCGGCGTGCCGTCTTCCTTGAAGGCGCGGCACATTGTGCGGGTCTCGCCGGGCGCCGGGCGGTCGACCTCGACGCGGACTTTCTCGCCCTCGAACACCATGTTCAGGAAGTGGCTGGAGAAGCAGCCGCGCTCAAACCAGTCATTGCCCCAAATGTCGGCCAGATAGGGCACGAACTGCGAGAAATGCGTCGGCCCTTCAATCGGCCCGGCCTTGATGCCGAGACGCTCGGCCTCGCTGTCGTCATGCAGGCTTTTGTGCCCGTCATAGGACTGTTCCTGCAGCATCTGCACCGGCGCGCGCAGCGGTCCCTTGATCGTCTCGGTCATGGCGCTTCCCTTTTCCTGAAGTCTGCCACCATCATGGTGCGGCGTCACCCTGCGGTGTCGCCGCCTCCAGATCGATGGCGTGTTGAATTGCCTTGTAAAATGCCTTGCGGGCTTCCCATTCGCCGCCCGTATCGCCAAGCGCAGAGGTCCAGCTGGCGTTTGAAGCGATGACGAGTTTGCGGTTCGGATCGATGAAGATGCCCTGCCCGAAGATGCCATCCGCCTGATAGGAGCCGTCATCCCAGGTCCACCACTGATAGCCATAGCCTTCGCCGGGCGAGCCGATGTCGGCCTGCTTCACGGTGGCAGCGTCAATCCAGCCCTCAGGGAGCACATCCTGTCCGCCAGCCTTGCCGCCTTCCAGCATGAACTGTCCGAAGCGCGCATAGTCCCGCACCGAAGCCTGGATGCAGCAGCCGCTGATCTCATGCCCGTCATGGCCGAGCAGCCAGGTTGCATCTTGCGCCATGCCATAGGGCGCCCAGATCTTTTCAGAGAGGTAGCCGGCGAGTTCCCGCTCTGTAGCACGGCTCACCAGCACGCCGATCAGATTGGTCTCGCCCGTGGAGTAGTTCCACACCTCACCGGCCGGGTGCGCGCGCCCAAGGCCCGCCATATAGGTCGCCAGCGCGCTCTTGCCCGGCTCCGCTTCCTGCAGGTCAAACCGGGCGACATCGGATTGCGGATCGCTGTAATCCTCGTTCCAGTCGACACCCGACGTCATGGTCAGCACTTGCCGGACCGTCACGCCATCATAGGCAGAGCCCTTTAACTCATCGATATAGTCCGACACCGGATCGTCTATGCTGCGGATAGCTCCATCCTTCACGGCCGCGCCGACCAGTGTGGAAGTCAGGGATTTGGCAACAGAGAAACTGGTCCAGCGCCCATCCGGGCGAAAGCCCATCTCATAGCGCTCCAGACGGACTTTGCCGTCCTGCAGAATGACAAGGCCTGCTGTCCGGTTCGAGGCGAGATAGGCATCCAGATCGATGCCGGGGTCCAGCGGCTCGCCTTCGGGCAGGTCACGCACCGTTTCGCCATGGGCGATGGTATGGGACTCGATGACGAAAGGGATGCGGTCGATCATGCGGAAGCCCGCATCGCGCTGCGCCTGGTTCCAGAACAAGACGTCCCGGCCATACGGCTGGTGCGCCAGCAGCGACCGCCATTCCGGCCCGATCAGGATCCAGCCGATCCCCGCCGCCACGATCAGCGCGGCGAACACAAGGCTCACGCGTTTCAAAAGGACCATGCCCGCTTCCTCCTCACACCTTTCCACCACGCTCCGGGCCAAACCGCCAGCCCAAGAAAGACAAAGTCAGCAACAGGCCGGACAGGCAGAGCGTCAGCGTGGTCGTGCCATGCCAGCCGGCATGTTCATACGCGTAGGTCGCGCCCCAGCTGGCCATGCCACCGCCGACGAACATCAGCACGATATAGGCCGTCATCAGACGCGTCCGCACACCGGGCGGCAGGCTGAGGAAGGTCATCCGGCCGGTGATGTCGATCAGCGGGCCCACGACGTTCATCATCATGATCGGGATCAGCAGCAGCCACAGGCTGTGGCCGAACAGGCCCAGCAAACAGACGGCGCAGAACTGCAGCACTGCGATGAAGACCCGCGCCTTGCGCGGCCCGATCCGGTCGGCCCAGGCGCCCATAGGCGGCGTCGTCATCAGGTTCAGCAACGAGATCGCCGCCAGATAGCCTACCGTGTCGGCGCCATAGCCCATCGCCGGGCTGGTCAGGTAGAGACCCAGCCCAAGCCAGACCGACAGGAAGATGCCGAAGCCGAGCCCCTGAATGGTGCCGGACAACAACACTTCCGGATGCTTCCGGATAATCGGAAAGACCGACAGGACGAGTCCGACATAATTGTGCTTCGGCGTGTCCTTGTCGGACTTTTCACGCTCATCCATGATCCGCGGCAGCATGAAGGTGACCGCCGCCATGACGGACGCAGCAATGAAGTAAACCGTCCGCCAGCCAAGATGCTCGCCGACCCAGCCTGCCCCGACCCGCGCCAGAAGGATGCCACCGATCACGCCGGTGGTCAGCGTTGCTGTCACCTGCCCCAGCCGCTCCGGGGCAACGCGTTTTGATGCATAGGCCGGCAACAGATAGGGCGTGATCGTGGAGAAGCCGAGAAAGGTGGAACCCGCCACGAAGACACGGAAGTCGGTCGCCAGTGCCATGACGATCAGGCCGGCCAGCTGGCCGGTCGCGAAGATGGTCGCCAGCTTGCGGTTCGATACACGGTCTCCGAGCGGCAGCAACAGCAGGATGCCCAGCGCCAGCGCGATCTGGTTCAGCGCCGGTACCAGCCCGATCTCGGACGGCGATACGCCGAAATCCTTCGCTACAAGCGCAATGATCGGATGGATGTAATAGGCGTTGGCCGTCACCACGGCACCCGCCAGGGTCAGCAGGATCAGGTCCCGCCGCCCAAGGCGTTGCGTGTGCTGAGGCGAGGTGTCCCCGTCACCGGATGGGTCAGGCGTCACCCCGGCATCCCGGCGCGGCGGGCATAGTCGGCGGCAAACTGCGCCAGCGGCACAACGCGCGCGGCGTTGCTTTCGGCATTGGCGCTGTTGGCGGTGCCGTCACGCACCCGGCCGATGATGCCCTGCAGGATGCCCGCGAGACGGAAGCCGTTATAGGCGAAGTAATAGTCGAGCTCCGGCAGGCCATCGCGGCCCGTATGCTTGCAGTAGAGGTCGACATATTCCTCCATGGTCGGGATGCCCCAGGCCTTGAGGTCGTCAATGGCCATAATGGACCCGCGCGAGCTGTCGCCCGGCGGCATCACCCAGTTCATCAGGTGGTAGGAAAAGTCCGCCAGCGGATCGCCCAGCGTGCAAAGCTCCCAGTCGAGCACGGCAATCACTTTCGGCTCGGTCGGGTGCAGCACCATATTGTCGAGACGGTAGTCGCCATGGACGATCGTGGTCTTGTCCCCCGGCGGGATGTTCTTGGGCAGCCACTCGATCAGCTGTTCCATCTCCGGAATGTGCTGGGTTTCGGAGGCCTTGTACTGCTTCGTCCAGCGGTGGATCTGGCGGGCGACATAGTCGCCTTCCTTGCCGAAGCCTTCGAGGCCGGCGGCGCGCCAGTCGACATTGTGCAAGTCGGCAAACGTCTTCACCTTGGCCTCATAGATGGCGCGGCGCTCAGCCGGCTCATAGTCCGGCAGGGTACCGTCCCACAGGATCCGGCCTTCCACCATGTCCATGACATAGAACATCGTGCCGATGACCGAATCGTCGGTGCAGAGGCCATAGGGCCGCGCGACCGGATAGCCGAGCGGATAGAGCGCGGAGATCACGCGGAACTCGCGATCCACGGCATGGGCGCTGGGCAGCAGCTTGCCCGGCGGCTTGCGGCGCATGACGTATTTCTTGTTCGGGGTGACGAGCTGGTAGGTCGGATTGGACTGACCGCCCTTGAACTGGCGGACTTCCAGCGGGCCTTCATAGCCCTCGACATTTTCTTCCATCCAGGCGGCCAGAGCGGCCTCGTCGAATTTGTGCGTCTCCGCCACCTCTTTGGTGCCGGTGAACAGATCGCTAGCTTTCGGCGCGTCGGCCATTTTCCTGCCCTCATTTCCGCAATTTCTCAGAAGATACAATACTCACGGGCCACGCTGCGCCAAGGCCTTCCGCGACGTCCGCGTGACCTGCCCGGCAAGGAAAGGCACGCGCCATGCTCCAGATCAAAACGCTCATCACGGCCCTGACCCTCATTTGCATCGCGAGTGTATGTCTGGCGGGGCTTGTCACATTCATGATCTGGCGAGAAGCTGGGCGTATGTTACATCATGGGAAGGCTGCTTCCCTAACGGCAAAGACCGCCCGGCTCGCTGCACCTGTGAGGAGTGAAAAGGCACCATGAGACGTTTTCTGGCCTGTACCGGTGTCAGTCTCGCCACCTTCTGTCTTGCTGCACTGCCCGCGGCGGCGATTCCCGTCGACCCGCAGGGACTGATCCGGCCGGAACTGCTGGGCGAGGCCCTGGCTTCCCTGAAAGCGCATAGCGACACCGCAGACCAGACCCACCTCGTCGTCGTGGACTATGCCCGCCGCTCTGACGAGAAGCGCGCATATCTGGTCAATCTGGAGACCGGCCTTGTCGAAGCCGCTTTCCGCGCAGCCCATGGATCCGGCTCCGACCCGGACCATGACGGCTTCCTCGACCAGTTCTCCGACGTGCCCGGCTCCTCGGCGAGTCCGGAAGGCGCCTACCTGCTGGCTGAGCAATATGTCGGCAAGCATGGCAAGTCTCTCCGTCTCGACGGCCTCGACCCGACGAATGCCAATGCCCGCGCCCGGACCATTGTCATCCACGCTGCCGACTATGCCGAGCCCTCCTTCCTGCAGAAATGGGGCAAGCTCGGCCGCTCGAATGGCTGCATCGTCTTCTCGAAGAAAGACCTGGCCACCTTCCTGAAAGACGTGCCCCGCCGCACGCTGATCTACGTCGGCAAGTGACACGCCTTCTGACAATTTCTTGTCAGCCCCTCAAAACCCCTTAATGTAAACCTCGGCCATATGGATGAGGGGGACAGTTCATGCGCTTGAAGCTGCCTGATTTCCTGTCCGGAATCCGCAGGAAACCGGTCGCTGACGGCCCGCCCTCAAATCCCGAGGCCGCCCCATGATCCTCCGCCGTCTCACCACCGCGCTCCGCAAGCAGGACTGGTTCACCGTCGTCATCGAGACGCTGATTGTTGTCTTCGGCGTGTTCATCGGTCTGCAGGTCAACAACTGGAACGCGGCGCGGGTTGAGCGAAACAGCGAGCAGGTCCTGCTCTTGCGCCTGCAGGAGGAGACCCGCTCACTTCTGGACACACAGAAAAAAGAGCTCGCCGCACATAGCCCTCGCATTGGGCTGGCCACAGACGCTAATTCCGTCATGTTCTCGCTCGCGCCGTCACGGCCACTCACCAATGAAGAGTGCTGGGCTCTGCTCGTCTCTCACTGGATGCCCTCGCCCACCGAAGCATTGTCGAGCCTTGATGAACTTCTTGCCTCCGGCCGGTTTGACCTCATTTCTAACCCTTCCGTGAAGGCGGCCCTCCGCGACTATGCTGTTGTGCAGGAACGTTCCCGTGCTGCGCGGGCAGAAGCGGTCAGCGAACTCTTCCGGCTTCACACCCGGTATCCGGACGCCATCTGGCTCGAAGTGGGGCGTGCTGAAGATGCAGGCTACGTTTCTCCAAGTGCGGGCCGTGACGACAAAGGCCTGGTGTGGCGATATAGTTGTGACATCGACCAGATACGCGGGAATAAAGGCCTCCTCAGCGAGTACAGCGACAACATCGCACGCTTGGAGTCATTCCTCGACCGGTACGAAGACCGCATTGCGGTCCTGACCGTGCTGGATACTGAGCTGGCCAAGGAACTGGGCGCGTCAGGCTCACGCCGCGAGAGCGATGCCGCGCCATGACCCTCCGCCGCATTACAAATGCTTTCCCGTCATTCCCTGAAAGCCGGGCAGCTGGCCTGATCACGGAACTGGAGCCACAATGACCCTTGAGCAGATTGCCTATATCGCCCAGATCGCCGGTGTGGTCGTCGTTGCTGCCACCCTGATCTTCCTGACCATACAGGTCCGTCAGGGTACCGTGCTGTTGCGCTCGGAGTCACGGCAGACGCAGCTCGCGAACGACCAGACCGGCGTCTACAAATTCGTCGAGTTTCCGGAACTCGGCAGGATCATGTCACAAGTCGAAACGCCGAGTTTCGAAGAGAAAACCAAGGCGATCTTCTGGATGATCGGCCAGATGCGCGCACGCGAGTACGAATGGCTGCAATACAAATCCGGCGCCATGGACAAGGAGTCCTGGGAAACCTATCGCGGCGTGATCTTTTTCGTGCTCGGCACCGAGCGCGGGCGCGCGCTCTGGGGCATCACCTCCGGGTATTTCAATGCCGGGTTCACTGCGATGGTTGAAGAAATGATCCGCGATGTTCCTCCCATCGAGTACTGGGACGATCTGCAAGCGATCAAGTAAGCGGCGTTGTCGACGCGACCTTCAGATTAAACTTCCGCCACGATTGAGATTCCTGCGACGGGAAGCGCAGCGTACCGCGTTAGACCGGTAAGCGGTTCGCCGCAACCGGTCCCGTTCGCTGTAGATTCCTCCCTGAAACGATGCAGCGAACTGCCCGCCATACTGTCTCGCCTCCCTCCCCCCTGACCCAGCAGACAGTATGGCGGGCACCTCTGTTTCAGAGCCTTTTCCGCCCCGGATTCCTTACCGGAATTTCACCTCTCACGAACGCGTGAGGGTCATGGACACCGGCCCCTGTCACCCCATATCAGTGTCACGAGAGAGGTCCCGTTCGAAGCGTTTCTTCCCCCCTGGAAACCGAACGGCGAACCGCCCGCCATGTCATCCTGTCCCCCCCCCCCCCCGCGATAGATGACATGGCGGGTTTTCTCTCCCAGCCGGACAAATCTGGATAAACCAGCGCGCAGCCGCGTCATCGGTATGAGTTCCGTTCGCGCCGGCCCCCTGAAAAGCCAATCGCGAACCGCCCGCCGCGTCGACCTACCCCTGTTCCGGCCCGGCGGGCGTCCCTGTTTCAGCGCCGCTGAACTTTTTTGGATAAAGCCGGGGATCGGTACGTCTGGTCTGTGAAGCCCGCACTTTGGGCCTCTTCGCTGTGGATACCATTTCCCCATTCTCCCACCGCACTTGGGGACAGCGAAATACCCGCCATGCCTGGTCCTGCCCCCCGGACTGTCTGGCATGGCGGGCCCCTTTCCCCGGCCAGCTTTTCGGGGAGCCGTAACCTGCACTTGCTTTCACCTCCGGCCCGGTTACACACCCGCGCATGCTCACCATTACCAATCTCGATTTTCAGGTCGAAGCCCGGCCCCTGTTCGAATCTGCCTCGGCGCAGATCTCTGCCGGCTGGAAAGTGGGCCTTGTCGGCCGCAACGGTACCGGCAAGTCGACGCTGCTGCGCCTGATCCGGGAGGATGTGGAGCACCCGACCAATGATGCCGCGATCCGCCTGAACACCGGCGCGCGCCTCGGCTGGGTCGCGCAGGAAGTCGCCCCGACGGATGAGACTGTGCTGGACGTCGTGCTCGCCGCTGACACAGAGCGCCACGCCCTCATGCAGGAAGCCGAGACCGCGACGGATCCGAACCGGATCGGCGAGATCCATGAACGCCTGATGGACATTGATGCCTGGTCTGCAGAGGCGCGCGCCGCCGAAGTGCTGCACGGGCTTGGTTTTTCGGATGAAGACCTTGGCCGCGCCACGAAGGAATTCTCCGGCGGCTGGCGCATGCGCGCGGCCATCGCAGGCGTCCTGTTCTCGCAGCCGGATTTCCTGCTGCTGGACGAGCCGACCAACTATCTGGACCTCGAAGGCGCGGCCTGGCTGGAGACCTATATCCGGAAATATCCGTACACGGTCCTGATCGTCAGCCACGACCGCGAAATGCTGAACCGCTGCGTCACGCACACAATGGCACTGGAACACCGCAAACTCTCCATCACGCCCGGCGGTTATGATGACTGGCTGAAACTGCGCGCGGCGAAGCTCGCCCAGCTGGAATCCCAGCAGGCGAAGCAAGCCAAGGAACGCGCCCACCTGCAAAGCTTCGTCGACCGGTTCCGTGCCAAGGCCTCCAAGGCCAGGCAGGCCCAGTCGCGCATCAAAATGCTGGAGAAGATGCAGGACATCTCCATCCCCGTCGCCGACCGCACGACGCCATTCCACTTCCCGCCGCCCGCAGACAAGCTGGCCCCGCCCATGCTGGAGCTTAAGGATGCCGAACTTGGCTATGGCGAAGGCGCGCGCATCCTGTCCAAGGTAAATTTGCGCCTCGACCCGGACGACCGCATTGCCATTGTCGGCGCCAATGGGCAGGGCAAGACGACGCTGGTGAAATCCATCGCCGAACGCCTGCCGCTTATGGCCGGCAAACGCGTGACACCCAAGGCTGTCCGCATTGGCTATTTTTCGCAAGACCAGCTGGACGAACTCTCCGAAGGCGACAGCGTTCTCGACCATGTCCGACGCCTCCTCCCGCCAGATACGCCGCCCGCGAAAGTGCGTGCCGTGGCTGCTGGCATGGGGTTCTCAGCCGAGAAGGTCGAGACGAAAGTCGAGAAGCTTTCGGGCGGCGAGAAAGTGCGCCTGCTGCTGGGGCTCATGTCCCACTCTGCGCCGCACATCCTGATCCTCGACGAGCCGACCTCTCACCTCGACATCGACAGCCGCGAGGCGCTGATCTACGCGCTGAACGACTTCCCCGGCGCCGTCCTGCTGATCACCCACGATGTCTACCTCGCCGAAGCGACGGCAGATCGCCTGTGGCTGGTCAAGGATGGCCGGGCGACGACCTATGATGGCGACCTCGAAGACTACCGCGCCCTCGTCATGAAGGCCGACCGCGCCGAGGCGAAAGAGGCAAAGTCAAAAGAGACAAAGCCGAAACAGGATGCGCCCAAACCCGCAGCCTCACCGGAAGACAAGAAGCGCCTTTCCGCCCTGAAAAAGAAGGCGCGGGAAGCTGAAGAGCGGATGGAAAAGGCGAACGCCGCCATTGCAAAGATCGACGCGAAACTGGCCGAAGGCACACCCCCGCCGGACGAACTGGACAAGCTTCTGAAGTCGCGCGCCACCCACGCCGAAACCGCTGAAGAGGCCGAACACGCCTGGCTCGAAGCCGCCGAAGCACTGGAAGCCAACGCCTAGGCCTGTCACAAAACCGGATGCTGTCTCGTCATGTCCCTGAAACAGGAGACATGACATGTGGAGACCGATCCTTTTCCTCGTTGCCGCCGCGCATTTCGCCAATGCGCTGACGATGTGGTTTGCGCCACATTTTTGGTACGAAACCGTGCCGGGCGTGGCGATGATGGGGCCGTTCAATCTGCACTTCGTGCGGGACATCGCCCTCGCATTCGGCATGAGCGCCGGGGCGCTCGCCTATGGTGCGCTGGCGCATGACCGGACCGCTACCGTCTGCGGCGCGGCGTGGCCAGCCCTGCACGCCCTCTTCCACATCTGGATCTGGTTCGCGCGCGGCTTGCCGTTCGATCAGATCGCCTTCGTGAACCTCGCCGGCATCCAGATCCCGGCCTGGCTCGCCCTCACCGCCGCCCTCAGTTTTACCCGCAAGGAGATCAGAGCATGATCCGCAAATTCCTGCAAAGCACAGCCCGCAAGATGGGCCGGCACTACAATTACGATGTCAGCTATATGCACGGCCTGATCGACATCAGCCCAGCGGCGGCCATCGGGCTCGCCCGCCTGCCGAAATTCTACAAGTATCGCGGCCCGGCCGCCGGACAAGCCGCCTGGACCGGCGCCCTGCTCGCTTCCACACTGGAAGGCGATTGCGGCCCGTGCGCCCAGCTCGTTGTAGACATGGCCCTTGAAGGCGGGGCCGATCCGGCCTGCCTTCAGGCCTGTGCCGAAGGCCGGCCGCAGGAGGCCGGCGCGATCGGGCTCGGCTTCCGCTTTGCCATGATGGCGATCACGGGCGACCCGCGCGCCGATGACCTGCGCCGCGAAATCGAGAGCGAGTTCGGGAAGAAAGCCGCCGTCTCCTGTGCTTTCGCCGCAGCCTCCGGACGGATCTATCCCGTCCTGAAGCGCGGGCTCGGTCATGGGCAGGCCTGCCAGAGGCTGGACTTTGGCGGCAAGGTCGTGAAGCTGGCCGCATGACTGCCGACACCGCCCTGTTCGAAGCCGAGCGCCCGGCCCTGACAGCCTTGTGTTATCGCATGCTGGGCGAGCGGGCGGGCGCCGAGGACGCTGTGCAGGATACATGGCTGCGCTGGGAACGGGCAGACCATGCGGCCATCGAGAACCCCAGCGCGTGGCTGCGCCGCACCGCCACCCGGATTGCCATCGATGCGCTGCGCTCTGCCCGCGCCCGGCGGGAGACCTATCCCGGCCCCTGGCTGCCGGAGCCGCTGGTGGAGAGCGAGAGCCTAGGCATCGAAGCGCGCTTCGAACTTGCCCAGGAGTGCGAGCTGGCCCTGCTCTGGGCGATGGAGCGCCTGTCACCAACGGAACGAGCGGCCTTCATCCTGCGGGAGGCCTTCGATGCCGGCTATGACGAAATCGCCGCCATCACCGGCAAGTCCGAAGCCGCCTGCCGCCAACTGGTCAGCCGGGCCCACCGGCGCCTGCAGGAAAGCGGCCCACGCTTCGACGCGCCACCTGAAGACGTCGCGGACCTGCTGCAACGTTTCATGGCCGCCGCCAGCGCGCTCGACCATGATGCCGCGCTCAGCCTGTTTGCCCCGGACGCCGTCGCCTTTACCGATGGCGGCAAGAAAGTCCGCGCAGCGCTCCGCCCACTGATCGGGCCTCAAGACATCACCCATGTCCTGATGGCGGTGATGGCAAAAGCCATGCAGGACAAGGCGCAATGGTCCGTAGAGCCCGGCCTCGCCAATGGCGGGCCTGCCATCGTGCGCCGGCTGGAGGGAAAAGTGGACCTGATCCTGACGCTCGCCCCCTCGGCAGACGGCCGCATTGCCTGGCTCTACGCCATGCGCAATCCGGACAAACTGCCGGCCTGACTGTCTGCTCTGTCCGTTCAGCGAGCGCCGCTTCTGGCCCCCGCCCGCACGCACCAGAGAAGGCCGCTCGTAATCACAATGACAAACAGGATGACCAGGAGGGAACCTTCCGGACCGGCCTCGCCGCCGGTCCACAACACGTTTCCTCTGATCTCGCTGTGCAACGGAGCAGCGGCGCGCCACTGCTGTTGTCCGGTCAGCGGCAGCCCCGTCAGGATGATGGTGAAGTTCCACAGGGCATGATTGGCGGTGGCGGCCCACAGATTGCGGGTTACGGCATAAACCAGACTCCACATCAGCCCCAGCAGGACAACCGAGACAAAGGCGGCCCAACCACCCCAGTGAAAGTTGAACAGATGCAGTGCAGAAAACAACAGGCTCGGCGCCAGCAGCGCACTCCACAGGCCAAGTTGGCGCTCAATGATCCCGAAAATCACGGCCCTGAATACGACTTCCTCAAGCAGGGCGGCAGCAAGGATCAGGAGCGCGATGCCTGCCAGCCCGCCGTCACCGCCTGTACCGGTCAGGACAAATGCGCCGAAGACGTACAATGCAAACATCGGCACAGCGATGCTGGCACTTCCGGCCAGCCCGCTAAGGCCGATCGTTGCGGGCCGGAACGACAATTCCGCCGCTGCGCGTTTTTCCACAAGACGGACATACATCCAGTATCCGGCCACAATGCCGGTCATCATGCCAACCCGCCGCAGCACCACAACGGCTGGGTCACTCAGGTTCAGCAGTGCTTCCATGCCCGGAACCAGAACCAGCCGCACGATCGCGGCGGGTATGGCAATCATGATAAAGGCCAGCAGGATCCGGCCGCCTGCAGCCAATGCAGGTGAAAGAAATCGCATCATATTACGGGGCTCACGTTAAATCCGGTCCGCAAGGGGCTTCGTGTCCAGCAAACGACTGGCGTTGGTAATTTCAGTGTCCAGATCCATTCCAAGTTCCGAGAACAAGCTGGAATAGGCGTCCTGAAGGCGCGGCAGGAAGGTTTGCAGAATTTTCGCCTGCTCTACGCCATCCGGCGTCAGACTGACGATCTGCCGTCGGCCATCTTCCGGGTCCGGATTGGTTTCGGCCATGCCGTGCTTCAGCAGCCAGGCCAGCCGTTGCGTGGTCAGTTGATGCGAATAGCGCAGGCGGTCTGCGATATCGGCCTTTGAACGCGGCCCTTCGGAATACAGAAGCTGAACGATTCCGGTCGTCTTGCCAGGAATGAGCAGGCCGCATTTTGCCATCGCCGCATCCAGCTGTTCGCTCAGCCGGTCGTGCAATTGCTTCACACGCAAGGCGAAGGCGGCACGGGTTTCAAGAAATTGAGAGTCAGTCATTCGAGATTTCCTACAACATATTGTGCAATATGTTGTATAATTGGAGGCACGTCAATTTCGCGGCTGCGGATGCAATGAAAATGGAAAAGCTGCCGGCTTAGTCCGCCAGCATCCGGTCGCAGAATGCCTGGTGCGATGCGCGGATTTCCTCCAGCGCATGGTGGATGATCTGCCGGTCCGGATCGAACATCAGTTCCAGCGTCATGCCGCGCAGCGACAGGATCAGCATGCGCGCATGCACCACCAGCGCCTCCGGGTCGTTCACCCCGGCGTCTTCTCCGCGCCGGCGCGTTTCGGCGTCCAGCTCGATCTCGATTTCCTTGGTGACCCGGCCAAGCATGGCCGCCAGTTCCGTGTCCCAGCGCGCCGCCAGCAGCACTTCCGTCACCGCCGCTGACACCGGCAGGCATTGCGTCTCCCAATAGAGGTCGCACAGGCGGCGAAGACGCTCGACGGGGTCTGAAATCCGGGCAAACCGGGCGCTTGTGTCCGCCATCATGCCGCGCATCGCGGCTTCGATCGTGGCGGTCATCAGGTCCAGCCGGGTCGGAAACTGGTTCAGCACCGAGCCGCGGCTGATGCCGGCCTTCGCCATGACGGCCTCGATGGAGGTGCCTGCATAGCCGCGTTCATTGAGGCAATCGATGCAGGCGTCGATCAGCTGCCGGCGGGTTTCCTCTCCGCGGCGGGTTCGCCTGCGCCCTGAACGCTCCTTGATTTCGGTCATCCCGCCCGCCGCTTCCTGCCCTGAGGGCGCCGATAATGGCCAGCGGCCCGCCCGCGTCAACCGCGCCAGACCAATATTAGTCAATATTGACTATTTGTTTTTTGGCGCTAGCGTGTCCGGTGCAGGAAGACATGGGGCAAAAGCCTGGCGCCTGCAAATACGGCCGCCCTGCTGTGGCCAATGGGAGGAATCAAAGACATGAGCGACGCAGACGTCACCGAAAAACCGGCCACCGCCGCCGGGTACCAGATTTTCCGCACATCCGAGGCCGCCTCGCTGGACGAGACCGCACATATGGAAGTTGCGGACATGACGCCGGACCTTGAGGCCGGCATTGGCGCCGCGCTTGAAGCCGGTTTCGCCGAAGGTAATGTGGTCAAGACGCTCTTCTCCCAGCCGGGCTTCAGCCTGACCTATGCCTGGTTCAAGAGCGGCTTCCCGCTCCCTCTTCATACACACAATTCCGATTGTCTCTATTATATCGTCGCAGGCAGCCTCCAACTGGGCACCGATACGCTGGGCCCAGGCGACGGTTTCTTCCTGGGTGCGGGCAAGGCCTACCGCTACACGCCCGGCCCCGACGGCGTGGAAGTGCTTGAATTCCGCACCCAGGAAGACTTCGACATCAAGTTCCTCGCGAAGACGCTGCCAGCCTGGCAGAAAATTTCGGGGGTTATCTCCGAGCGCCGCTCCGCCTGGGCAGACGAGCAACCTCCCAGCTCAGTCCTGTCCTGATGGAGCGGCCAACGGATGACAAAACGATTTGAAGACAAGGTCGCCGTCATCACTGGTGCAGCCTCTGGCATCGGTGCGGCAACCGCACGATTGATGGCCGGTGAAGGCGCCAGGGTCGTGCTTGCCGACATCTCCGAAAACGCGGCAAATGCCCTTGCCGCGGCGCTCGCTCCGGATGCCATGGCGGTGACCTGCGATGTCTCGAAAGAGACCGACGTGGCAGCCCTCATCAAGGCCGCGACAGACGCACACGGACGGATCGACATCCTGTTCAACAATGCCGGTATTGGCAGTTTCGGCAACACGGTGGAGCTGCCGCCGGACCAGTGGGAACAGGTGATCGCGGTAGACCTGCACAGCGTCTATTACGCCTGCCACCACGCCATCCCTCACATGCCGCACGGCAGCGCGATCGTGAACACAGCATCCATTTCAGGGCTGGGTGGGGACTATCGCTTTGCGGCCTATAATGCCGCCAAGGGCGCCGTGATCAATTACACAAAGGCGCTGGCGATTGACCATGCCCGCGACGGCATCCGCGTGAACGCCCTCTGCCCCGGTCTGGTCGAAACGCCGATCACCGCCGGCATGAATCAGATGCCCGGCCTGCCGGAGGAATGGCACAAGCGCATCCCCATGGGCCGCGGCGCCCAGCCGGAGGAGATGGCCAACGTGGTCGCCTTCCTCGCCTCGGACGCGGCCTCCTACATGACCGGCTCCATCGTGGTCGCCGATGGCGGCACAACGGCGCATACCGGCCAGCCGGAAGTTGCCCTGTTTGCCGGTATGCCGGGGGCCTGAATGCGCGCGCTTACCCTGCAAGGCAAGACGTTCCGAATCGCGGACCTGCCCGACCCGTCGCCGGCCGCCGGGCAGCTTCTGGTCCAGCCCCTGTTCAACGGCATCTGCGGCAGTGATCTCAGCCTGCGCAAGCAGATGGCGGAGCTGGCAGATGTCACCCCGCCCGAGGCGCAGCACCAGCTGCCCATGATCGTGCCCGGCCATGAATTCTCGGCAAAAATTGTCGGCATTGCTCCGGGTACGGATACGATGCTGAAAGTGGGTGATCGGGTGACGGGCCTGCCCTTCACGCACAGCCATGACGGGCCGGCCTGTATCGGCCTCTCCCCCTTCCACAGCGGCGGCCTCGCCACCCTCTCATGCATCGATGCCGAGCGCACCTTCCGCGTGCCGGATGGTATTCCGGACGATCTTGCCGCGCTGACCGAACCGCTCTCGGTCGGCCTGCATGCGGTGAACCTCGCGAACCGGAACGACGGGCCCAACATGGTGATCGGCTGCGGCCCGGTCGGGTTCGCCGTTATCCTGGCGCTGAAGATCGCCGGTCGGGGGCCAATCCTCGCCGCAGACTTCTCAGCCGAACGCCGCGCCGTCGCCGCGCGCCTCGGAGCTGACGTCGTGCTCGATCCGGCCACCGACAGCCCGTATGAACGCTGGGGCGACCTCGGCCATGAACCGGCGGTCATGTCCCCCCTTCTGGAACGGGATTTCCGTGGCCAGCCACCGGGTCTCAACATTTTCGAATGCACCGGCGCGGCGGGCGTCCTCGCCCAGATCGTGAAGTCTGCGCCGGCGCATGCCCATGTCATCATTGTCGGCGTCTGCCCGCATGAAGAGACGATCACGCCGCTGGAGGGGATCACGCGGGAACTGACGCTGGAGTTCAGCTTCGCCTACCGGCCGGAAGAGTTCGGCACGGCGCTGAACCTCATCGAAGCCCATACCGACAAGGCCGCCCGGCTGATCACAAGCCACCAGCCGCTGGCCAGCACCGAAGCCGCCTTCGACGCGCTCGCCAGGGATCCACACGAAATCAAGATCCTGATCGACCCGCACGCCTGACGCAGGCGCCTGTCACCAAAATTTCACCAAAAAAGCGAGTTTCCCACGACGGATTCCCGGCGCTCACGCGTTTCAGGAACAGGACGCAACGGCGCGTCCTGCGTTTTGCCCGCCGCATTTCCCAAATCGACCCGGCGGCGGGCAAACCGCCATTCCTGGACTGCACATCCCCGGATTGGCGGAGCGTTTACGGTCTCTATTCCCCGGTCAATGCACTGAGATCGACGCCATATTCGGCCATGCCGCCGAAAACATTGGCCATCGTCCGGTCTGCATCCTGCGCGGCCGCGCCCTGGCGCAGACCATCCAGCGCCGCCCGGTCCAGCCATGTGCCGCGATAGACGAGCCCGGCAGGCTCCGCTGCGCAGGCAATGTCCGCCAGCGGGTCGCAGGGCAACAGGACGAGATCCGCCGCGCAGCCTGCCTCGACGCATCCATCCTGTCCGGCCGTGCCCAGTACAGCCGACGGCGTGTACGTTGCCGACCGCAAAACGTCATAGGGCGACAGGCCCGCTGCGGTCAGCAGGGCCAGTTCCTCCCCCAGCGACTTGCCGGGAATGTTCGTGAAGATGCCCGCATCCGTGCCCGCCAGTAGCGTGACGCCTTCCTCCTGGAAAATCTTTGCCACACGGGCGTAGAAGGCCGCATCTTCCGCGACAGGCGCCGGATCCTGCGCGGCCCAGAAGTCGAAATTGCCGCCCTCGGTCTGCTGCTCCACCACATTTAACAACTCCGTTCCCGGACGGGTCGCCGCCGTGCCGTCCGTCTCGGCCACCAGCAGCAGGTTCCGGTGCGCCAGCAAGGTCGCCGTCACCGGCACGCCTTCGGCGGCGATCTTGCGGGCAAGCTCACGCGCTGCCGCTTCATCATGGCGATTGCGCAGGCCGTGCCAGACCACGGATTCAATATGTTCGATCGTCTCGAAATGGTCGGCCAGAACCTCTTCGAAGCTGATATTGAAGGGCTTGTCCTGCGGCATGCCCTCTTCGCGCACGCCTTCCGGCGTGTGGCCGGCGACCGGCATGCCCCGCGCCGCGGCTTCTTCGATGATCGCCTCATAGGCCGGGCGGGTGAGGTTGGAATAGACCTTGATCCGGTCAAACCCCGCCTCGGCCTGCCACGCGACGGCGGCACGTCCCTCGTCTGCGGTTTCGACCATCTGGTGATTGATCTGGGCATTCGGGCCGGGAGTGTTGAGGATCGGCCCCGTCGTGATGAGATGCGGCCCCATAACCTCACCCGCCTCGATCCGCTCTGCCAGCGGCAAGTGGAAGGAGAGACCGGACATGTTGCGCACCCGCGTCACGCCCCAGGAGAGGTAAGCCCCCAGCTCCGCCTCGTCCCAGATATGGACGTGCATGTCGGTGAGCCCCGGCACCATGGTCTGCCCTGTGCCGTCCACCGTTTCCGGCGCGGAGAGGCCATCAGCCGTCTCGCGCACGGCAAGGATCTTCCCGTCCTTCACCAACACGTAGGCATGCTCGAGGATCGCAGGCGTCTCCCCCTCAAAGCCAATCGTGCGCACATCGCGGATCAGCAGGTCCCCGCTGAGCGGTTCGGGCGCCGGATCGGTTGCGCAAGCAACCAGGGATGCAAGCGTGGCAACACCAAGTGCCGCGCTGGTCAGTTTCAGAGTATCTTTCATCATGCCAACTGCACTACGCGCGACTAGTCATAGAAGCAAAGCTCTTTCCCATTGCCCTGGTCGTAACAGCGCGGACCGTAAGACGGCGGGCGATAGGCTGGCGGCTTGCGTTTGGTCAGCTCCACCTGCCGCGCATAAGCATCGGAGGCCTTTTGTTCCTGTGCGCGCTGGGCGTCAAAGGCATTTTGCGCCCACGGCATGACCAGGTTGCATTCCGGACTATTGTTCCCGAAACGGCTGCAGATGTCATAGGCATCGCTGGAGCGCGGCAGGCGCTTCCAGCGCCGCCAGTAGGTGCTGAGGTACGTTCCGCCCAGCGTGCGCGCGGCGGTGTAGAAGTCGTCGCCATAAGGCACATCGGTGCCGCTCATGGCCAGGATCGCATCGGCGCTGGCCTTCAGTGTCGCGCGGGATTCCGCCTCATACCGGGCCTGCAGCACGTCCCATGGCGTCTCCAGGTATTCGCGATAGGCCTTGTTGCTTTCCCACCATTCGCGGGCTGTCGCCAGGATCAGAGGACGCTCCATGGCCATGGGATTGTCCGGGTGCGTTGATTTCCGGTCCCGAGCCTCATAGGCCGCCCACAATTCCTCCGGGCCGATGTCCATGCCGACATCATACCAGTCGGTCACGCCCGCGGAGCGGTTCATCGGATCCTTGAAATAGCGCGCCGCGATCCGCAGCGGCGGCTCTGGCACATCGCGGCGGTCTGCACCTGCGAACAGGCCGTAATACTCGTCCTCGTCCATCGTGCCGATCCAGATATCGGCGAAAGGCGGATAGTTCTTGCGGCCGAGAATATAGTCCATGACGCTTGCCGGCAGCAGCTCTTGAGGCTTGCCGCGCATCAGGTCCCCGTCTACCGCGCCGCCGATCAGGCGATACCAGCGCCCATCCGCTGCCTCGTACACAACCAGCCAGCCGCGCACGCCTTCGATCTCGGGCAGGTACAGCGGTACCATGCCGAGTATGTTGGGATGGCCGAACGGCGTCACCTCGCCATCCTCATGACGCATCGGCAGGTAGATGCTCTCACCTGACAATATGCCGTGCCCGGACGTCATCGCCGCCACCTTCTGCACGGGCACCTGCTTGTAGTCACTACGATTGTTGCGGCTCCAGTCGTCGGTCAGCGCATAGCCGACAGGCAGCGTCTCGAAATACGGCCCGACTTCTTCCATTTCCAGCGTCAGAGAGTTGACGACCACGGACAGGCCCGTGCCGTCCTCGCCTTTCACCGGAAAGGCAATCTTGCCATTGCCATAGTGGTAGAAATCGTAATCCCCGCTGCCTTCGTTCACGACGCCGGTGATGCGGTGCACCTCTTTGCCCATATTATCCATCACGACCAGCGTCTTGCCCCGTGCATCCGTCGCCGTCTTGTCATGGAACATCAGCGTGAAGGGGGTTTCAGGCGTGCGGCCATAAATGAAGTAGAATTCGTAGTGCTTGAACGGCAGCCTGAAAAGGCGCGGCTGCTCCGGGTCGAGGGTCACAAAATAATATCGGTAATCCAGCGCCATCACGAGGGCCACCTTGTCACTGATGGGCAGCACCTGGATGTATTCCGCCGGCAACAGGATCGTGCCGTCTTCGGCCGCCAGGCCCTGCAGCACGACCTGTTTGGATATCCAGTTATAGTCGTTGCCCTTGCTCTGGCCACCATAGTCTTGCGCGTATCTTGTGAAGTCCTCACGCGGAAGATTGTACCGGTCCAGAATGGCGCCCATCTGCTCGCCGTCCAATTGCGAGACCGACCACAGCCGCACCGGCATGGTGCCCGTATCGGTACGCACATAGCGGATGTCTTTCGAAAGACAGTTGAACCCTTTCGGTGCGTCCTCAACACATCTGCCCCGGCTGATATCAGCCAGAAGGCTGCCCGCGTCAGAATATGATTTCCATGCATGGGCATGCAGCGAAATACAAAAGGCCGAAATGGCCAGAACCATCAGTCTGAACAAATCAAATACTCCAATCCCAAGGCCATCCCCTTCGGCCCGTCGTCTTTAATTGTAGAAACACGTCTCCGTCTTTGCGCCCGTCTGGTAGCAGCGCGGCTCCGACATGGGCGGTCGGTATTCCGGCTTGTAGCCCTGGTTGAATTGCTTCTGGCTGTAGCGGTCCGCGTCCCGCCTGGCCGCTTCGCGCTGGCCTTGAGAGATATTGTCCGCCCACGCATAGACGAGGCTGCACTCCATGCTGGACGAGCCGAACCGGCGGCAAATGTCATAGGCATCGGCCGACCGCGGCAGCTGGTGATACTTGTTCCAATAGGCCTGCAGGTATTTCCCGCCCTTGGTGCGTGCGATGTAATAGAAGTCGCCATTGAAATCGATGCCGTAGCCGCCTGAAATCGCGCTGTCTGCTGCCGCCAGCAGCGTGCGTTCCTGCTCGGCCTGCGCCCGCGCCACCTGCACCTCCCAAGGCGTCTCGATATATTCGCGATAGGCGGCCTTCGCCTGCCATTCCTTCTTCATCTCCGCGATGAGTTCCGGCGTCGCCAGCGCCTGAGGATTGTCGGGGTGCGAGGCCCGCATGGAGCGCGTGTCGTAGATCTTTTGGAAATTCTCCGCGCTCGGTTCGCTACCGATCAGGTACCAGTCCGTGACGCCGCCCGCCGACAGTTGCCGCGGGCTCTCGAAGAAACGTGCCGCAACGCGATAGCTTGGCGGCGGGATATCCTTCGGGTTTGCGTTCGCAAACAGGGCCTTGTGCGTCTCGTCCGAGATCGTGCCGATCCAGATATCGGCCAGCGGCAGGTATTCGTTCGGTTCCCACAGATACACCCGGACGGACGAGGGGGTGAGTTCATCCCACCGGCCCAACTTGTCCGCATGATATTCATCCGTTTTCGGCGCATGCATGATCAGCTTGTACCACTGGTCCGTCGCATTGGCGTACACCATCAGCCAGCCGCGTATACCGTCGATCTGGCCCGGCAGGCGCAACGGCACCATGCCCCGCGTCGCTTTCGGGTCCGTAAGCGGGTGCGGCTCCGCATTCCCTACATCGATGGGTTCGAATATGTCCGTTGACAGAAGCCCCTTGCCGGACGGCATCTCGCCAATCTTCTGGAAGGGGTAGTATTTTTTGTCGTACTTGTTGTCGTCCCATTTCTCCGTCAGCGCATAGCCGACGTCGAGAATGTCGAAGACCGGCCCCATCTTCTCCAGCTCCAGCGTGATCATATTGAAGATGACCGAAAACTCACTGGCGTCCACGCGCACGGGAAAGCCAATATAGCCGGCATAGAACGTGAAGTAGTCATCCGTGCCGTGCGTATTCGGAATGACGCCGCTGACCGTGTAGGCCGCCTCCCCGTCGCCATCGAGGATCGTGTAGGACCGCAGGTCTTCCTTCGTCTCCCCATACTGGCGCAGCATGACCATGAATGGCCGCTTGGGCTCGTTACCGGAGAACCATTGCAGATCGTCCCAGGGATGGGTCAGCTCCGTCAGCGTCGTCTCACCCGGGCCGAGCGTCGCAAAGTACCAGTTATTTTTCACCGTCCGCACCAGCGCCACGCGGTCGCTGAGCGGCAGGACGCGCGTAAACTCCGCCGGCAGCAGCACCGTCTTCCCGTCCAGCGCCGTCAGGCCCTGCAGTGTCATTGCACGCTTGTAATAGTCCTTGTCGCCGGCATTGACGAACCACTCATGGTACTTGCCTTCAATCATGCCATATTTGCGCATGAGGGCGTCAAACTGGTCCTGCGGCAGGTTCCGGCGCAGCAAAAGCCGCACCGGCACAGTGCCGGTCTCGGTGCCCGTATTGGTGCGCACATAGCGGCCGGTCTTCGTCACGCACTCGTCGGACGGCGTCTCGTTCAGGCAATCGCTGGTCTGCCGCGCATCGCCAACGGTAATGTCCTTCCAGGCATGCGCCTTCAGCGGCAGGGACAGCGAAACACAAAGGGCCATTATGGCCAGTATGAACCAGCGCAGCAAAGCAATCTCCCCCACCCGGACATGAAGCAGACAAGTCTTCGCCCTGCGCCCGGTAATATCGGCTCAATATTATCCTTGCCGAATCCTACCGGCGGGGGACTGCCATAGCCATCCCCTGAACGGATGAGTGCCTCAGCCGCGCTCCAGTGCGCGCCAGCCGATGTCGCGGCGGCAGAAGCCTTCCGGCCAGTCGATGATGTCGACACCGGCATAGGCGCGGTCGATCGCCTCGCGCAGCGTGCTTCCGCTGGCGGTGACGTTCAGCACGCGTCCGCCATTGGCAGTCAGCATGCCCAGATCGTTACGGTCGGTTCCCGCGTGGAAGACGTGCACGCCCGGCAGATCGTTCGCCTTGCCGACATGTTTGATCACCGAGCCCTTCTCGACAGACCCCGGATAGCCCGTCATGGCCATCACGACCGTCGCGGTCGGCTCGAACTGGTCCAGCTCCAGAAGCGCTTCGAAGGCCGCTTCATTGCCCTTCAGGCCGCCGGTCGCCGAGGCGAGCAGCGCCGGGACGATGTCGCCCTTCAGGCCCTTCATCAGCACCTGGCATTCCGGATCGCCGAAGCGGGCGTTGAACTCCACCACTTTCGGGCCGTCTTCGGTCACCATGATGCCGATATAGAGCACGCCCTGATACGGCATCCCGTCCTTGGCCATGCCCTTCAGCATCGGTTCGGCGATCTCGGCCTTCACGCAGGCCATGATCTCGTCCGTCACCACCGGGGCTGGCGCATAAGCGCCCATGCCGCCCGTGTTCGGGCCGGTATCGCCGTCGCCGACGCGCTTGTGGTCCTGCGCGGCGGGCAGGTAGATCGCGCCCTCGCCGTCTGTGATCACGAAGACGCTGGCTTCCTCGCCATGCATGAACTCCTCGATCACCAGAGTGGCGGAGGCCTCCCCGAATTGCCCACCCAGCATTTCGTCCACGGCGGCGTCCGCATCGTCCAGCGTTTCGGCGATCACAACGCCCTTGCCGCCGGCCAGCCCGTCGGCCTTCAGCACATAAGGTGCCTGCATTTTGCGCAAAAAGGCTTTTGCCAGCCCAGCTTCCGTGAATTCGCCATAAGCGGCCGTCGGCACGCCATAAGCTGTCATCCGGCCCTTGGAAAAAGATTTTGAGGCTTCGAGCTGCGCCGCGTCCCGGCCTGGCCCGAAGACATCGAAACCGCGCGCCCTCAGCAGGTCAGCCAGACCCGCCGCCAGCGGTGCCTCCGGACCGATCACAACCAGGTCCGGCTCAATCTGAAGTGTAAGTTTTTCAAGGTTCTCGATGTCCGTCGCGCCGACATCGAAGCACGGGCCGACTTCATCCATACCGGGGTTTCCCGGCGTCGAATGCACCACGTCCACAAGCGGCGACTGGGCCATTTTCCAGGCCAGCGCATGCTCGCGGCCGCCCGATCCGATGAGAAGAATATTCATGCGGCGCTTGATGCGCGGCTCTGCGTCTGAGATCAAGTAGGTATGAGCGGACTAAAAGACATGAGCGGACTGTGGAGCGGCGAGTACCGCTATGACACCGACGGCACCTGTGTCGCCTTCACAGCCATGCTCACCGAAATCGACGGCAGACTGTGCGGCACGACGCTGGAACCGGTGACCTTCGGCCCCATGCTGGGATGCGAACCGGAATATGATGCGACCGTCCGGGGCGACCGGTGCGGCCAGCACGTCCTGCTCTCGAAACGTTATGTGCCCGAAACCGGCATCATCCAGCCGGACCTGATCTATTGCGGCTCGGTCGACGCCTCTTTCAGCCTGTTCACCGGGCGCTGGTCGTTCTCTGAGGATGCGCGGATCTCAGGCACCTTCTCGCTCAGCCGCGTGGCGACGCGCACCGGCGCATCCCTCGCCGTGCAGCTCGCCGCAGGCGCCTAGGCCGCTTTCCAGCGCCGCCGCTGCTGACGCCGCACGACCGGGTCGCGCCGCGTACGGATACCGCCTGCATGGCGGATCACCGCCTCCAGACGCCGCCAGAAGCGGGCGCGCTCCAGCACCGGGTTAACCCAGTCCGTCAGCGTGCAGAAATTCACATTCTTGAGGTGCCGGTGATGGGCGGCATGGTGCAGCGGGGACTGGATCAGGCCGATGCGCTGCAGCGCCCGCACAGGGCCCGGCAGGCTGCGCGCTTTCGCATGCGCAGCGGCGTGGATTTCATTCGACAGGAAGATGCCCGCCGCGAATGGCAGGGCAAAAGCCAGCGGCGCCCCGGCCAACAGGAGGGCCATCAGCACGACCAGCGCCAGGCCGATCATCCGCGCGCTGCGTGCCAATACGGGCTTGTCCAGAAAGCCCATCGGTTTGCGGTGATGGCGGATCGTGTCACGCACAATGCCGCCCACCAGCGGCCAGCGCGGCGAGCCATACCGGTCCTGCGCCCAGTGGATCACACCGCTGCCAAGGTCTGCGAGCAGCCAGCCGGCCAGCGCCTGCCCCGCAATCAGTGCGCCGGTGCCGAGCAATCCGAGCGTTGCCACCGCGCCCGGCTGCACCGCCGCCAGCGTCCCGTCGACGGCCTGCATGATCGCCTGCACCACGCCGCTGGGCTCCAGGATTTCAAATGCTGCTTCAAACGCCATGGGAGTCCTCCACCACCATTTAGTTAGTAATCGCTCACTTATATTGTGGGTGTTGCAAGGGTCAAGCCTGTTTTCAATTCCCGAACGAAATTTGCCAGGCATTTTGCTGGAGAGGCCGGGCGCTATCCGCCGCCTTTTTCCTTTACTTTCAACGGATTGAGAGACACCTATCCAACCGGGTCGCGACACCCGCCATTCTGTGCGGCATGAGCTTTCCTGTCCCGCACCGCACCCAGACCCTGATCCGCCATTGGTGGGAAACGGTGGAAAACGCCGTGACACGCTTGCTGGCGCGCCATGCCCCGGCCGAAGATGCGGCCGAAGGCGCAGAGCCGCTGCGCATGACACGAATGGAAGCCTGGGCGCTGCGCACCGCCATCGGCATTTTCGAGGCGCTGGTGCGCCGCATGCTGGTCATCATGTGCGCCGAACATGGCCCGATGTCGCCGCTGCCGGAGGGCACGAACCTCCTGTTCCGCATCGATGAATGCCCGCCCGTTCCCGTCATCCGGCGTGCGGCGGCGGCCGATCCGGACCACGCCTTCATGCCTCCGCCCGCCGGTCAGCTACCCCGCGATCGGTCCACGGACGGCCTTGTCTCCGCTGAACCGCTGCTGAAACGCCTCGCCGCACTTGCCGATGTCTTCGCGCATGGTGACCTATACCTGCAGGCCATGAGCGCACGGCTTCACGCGCCGCTGAAGCCGCTGCTGGCGCCGCAGCCAAAAGCCTTCACCGATCAGGTCCTCACGCCGGAACAGGCCGGTAACATGCAGCACCTGCACGAGGTCGCCCTGCAGGCGCAGGCCTGCGATACGTCCTGATCAGCCGTCAAACCCCAGTCTGTCCTGCTCCCTCACGCTCATGACGGGAGCCGCACCTGCTGCGTGAAGCGTTTTTCTCAGCACAAGGACGTCCTGGAATTCCTGCCCCGGCTTCGGCCCGCCGCCACTCCAGTGGCCATATTTCACCGGCGGGACGAGTTCCAGCCCGGCCTTCGCCACCCAATCCATGAAGACTGTTTCGTCGAAGGCGATCATCGCCTCCGGCACGTTCAGGTCCCCGACATGGGCAACCTCGCCGAAGGGATGGAATGTCACGAAGGCGGCGCCGCTCTCCGCCGGGCCGCGGCGCTCCGGCGTCATCAGGAAGGCGGTGACATAGGCCCGCCCGCCGGGGCGCAGGCTGCGCCCGATCTCGGCGAGGTAATTCTCGGCATCCGCTGGCAGCAGGTGCGTGAAGACAGACGTGGCGAAGGCAACATCCACGCTGCCGTCGCTGACCGGGAAGCGGTAGCTCTCCGCCCGGGTTTTGGTCTTCTGGCGGTATTCGGTGTTGAACACATCCGCCCGCACGATGCGGAACGGCGCGGCAGCCGGCGGCAAGTGGCGGATCATCCAGGCTAGTCCGCCGGGAGCCACGTCAAATCCGGTATAGCAGCCCTTAGTCGTCAGATAGTCCGCCAGGGCAAACGCAACACGGCCCGTGCCACAGCCAATGTCCAGCACATGGTCGTCCGGCGTCAGGCCCGCCTCATTGACCAGACTGTTCAGGATCGCCCGGCCCACCGTGTGAAATTCACCGCCGCCGACATCATGCAGGCTGGACCAGGGCACCGGCCGCGCGCCCGGCTTCAGGCGGCCCGGCAGGCTCACCAGGTCCCGCCCCAGGCACAGCAGCCGCCGCCGCACCGGGCGCGGCAGAACGCCCGCCGCCACGCGATACCACGGCCTGGAAGTGGGTTGGGTCATGAAACAAGGTCCGGATGGCGAGAATGGGATACGCCGCTTAGCTGGTTAGGGAATCGGCCCCACAGGTCAAGCCTTGCAGCCGCCCCTTACAGCGGTTGGGACCGGAAGCGCTATCTGAGACCGGGTCAAGCCCAGTAACCGCCCATGTCACCCAAATGGTCCAGCAGCACCCAGTCCGGACCATCACGACTGACCCAGGCATCATCAAGTCCGTGCATCGGCAGGTCCAGCGGCAGCCCCTGGGCCGACGGCTCGAAATCGAGCAGGTCAAGCAGCGTCACTGCGCCGCCAGCCGCGGACACATCCCCCTGGCCAAAAGCTTCCGACCCGGCGTTCGGCCCGGCAAGCTGGTCGAAGACGAACATGCTGGCATTCAGCGATTCAACGACAACATTCCGCAGCAGGACATGCACATCCCCCGCTTCCAGCAGCACATCTTGCCCGCTCTGCGTCAGTTGGACCTGAGAAAAGTCCGTCACGCCGGAGCCATGCACAAATTCAATCCGGTCTTCGAAGAAGGCAAAATCGGAGATCGTATCCTGAGCGCTGTCATGTCCGACGACGAAAACGTCCCCGCCCATTCCGCCAATCAGCTTGTCCGATCCTGTTCCGCCCGAAATGTGATCGTCTCCGTCCTGCCCCAGAAGATGGTCCGTCCCTTCTCCGCCAAAGAGCCAGTCACCGCCGCCGCCGGCGAAATAGTAGTCATCGCCGCCATGCCCCCAGAAGGCGTCTCCGGTATCGTGTCCCGTTATATAATCGAAGAAAACAGTTCCATGCGTGGTCTGGGATATATTGCGCGGACCATTTGTGTATCCGAAAGCTTCCGGCGTTATCTCGTCCATCGTCGTTGCGACGAAAGTGATGGTATCACCATTGCCAAGAGTCAGCACGACTGCCGGCTGATTGATCCCACCAATATTCGCGGACGACGAAAACGCCTGCATGTATCGTAGCATTTCATCAAACGTCGCATACGGATTTCCCTCCAGGATGATGTGATCTTCCGTAAAATCAAATCCAAAGATCCGGTCGTTACCGTCTCCCATCCGGTAGTAAATCGTATCAGCCCCGGCTCCGGGCTCATAGTCATCATCCCCAAGACCTCCGTACAGGAAGTCATCGCCATACCACCCGCGCAGGGTGTCATATCCGAAGTTACCAAATATCACGTCACCCCAGACAGTCCCCATTATGTCATCCGAGTTGGGAGACCCGAACACCTCATTAGGTGTATGAATAGAATCCGCGCCATAATCATCGAAATAGGTCGTCGCGGACAGCGTATAGGTTCCCGGCACCCTGTTCGGAACCAGGTTTCCTCCAGCCTCTACGGAAACATAATAGGTGCCTGTTGCATCAAACTGCACAAGCGCCAGATTCACCGTCTGATAGTCTGACGGAATGGTGAGCAACAACTCCCCGCCCGCGTCATATATCTTCAGCTCCGGGTACTGCATACCATAGCCGAACAGGGCCTGGGCGTCGCATTCAAACTGGACAACCTGACCGGCACGCACATCGAGGCTGAACATGTCGACATCGTCATTGGTCTCGATCCAGCTCTGAACGACGCCATCCGCCCCGAGATAACCGGCCGTTTCCGGTGTATCACCATAGTCGTCAGGATTGACTTCCGTTTCCAGCGTATACCCCCCGGTATAGCCAACGTTTCCGCTCAATACGGTTGCCGATAACGTGCCGTTGGTCGACATGAAATACCACGCCTCCGCCACGCCATGCACCACCGACTGCTCATAGCTCAGCAGGACACCCTGACCAGAACTGGCACCAACGACCAGATCCAGAGTCCCGTTCATGGGGCGGTCCAGTGTCAGAGTGACATGAACAAGCTGGTAGTACGACAAATCCAGGGAAAAGATGTCCGAATCCAGAGGCGCCTCAATCTGCCCCTCCACAACTCCATCAATTACAAGGTCGCCGACCGGCGCATTCGCATCCGGGCCCGACGTATAGCTGGACCCCTCCGAGTCAGCATAATCGTCATGATGCGTCCGCGTCTGAATGAAATATGCAGCGCCGCTTCCGACACCATGAACGTCAAGATAATACGTGCCGGATTCAGCGACTGTGAAACTGTCAACAAGGGATCGTGGGTTGGCATGATAAGACGGCATGGCCTTCCCATCTGAATCATACAATTCCATCCCCATACTGACCGCCCCTACATCCGCCGTCAGCGAAACGTACAGGGTTTCACCTGCCTGCAGGGTTACGCGGTACCAGTCATGGTCCTGAGCGTAGTTCTCACTGGTAAAGAAACTTCCTGTATCCCCATTCAGAACCAGCTCGGCAGTCGTCGAAACATTGTCCGCAATGTCAGCCGGTTCAGACCATGCGCGGAGGAAAACATTTGAACGTCCCGTGGATGAGAGGTCGACGAAATAGGTGCCCGCGCGTGCAAAGGTGTAACTGAAATCGCCATCGGCGGTAGCGTCTTGAAGCAGGAGCCCCCCTGCACGCCCGCGCAGGTTCACGCTGAGGTCTTCCAAACTGTAATTGTCCGCATGGAACCAGACCGTCTGCCCGGCCGCAACATCCAGTCTCAGCCAGTCCACATCGGTCTCGCTGCTGATTTCGACCGTCTGCCGCACCCCATTGATCGGAAGCTCCACGGAGGTGTCCATGCCGTCTGAAGCAATGTCTTCTATCGCCTGAAGGGAATACGGCCCATCGGCACTGGCTCCAAAATAGTACGTTCCCCCAGCGGCAAAGTCGTACTCCAGCTGAACCTGTCCGTTTCCATCCAATCCGGAAGAACCGGATGCCATGGCAATGCCATTCTGGTCGTAGAGGGTGAGCGTCGAATTGAACTGGCCGCCGAGATCTACATAGAAGTGCTGTCCGGCCGTTACCTCAAACGCGTACCAGTCCGCATCGCCCGAAAAGTCAGTATCACCCCATACGATGGATCCATCCGACGGCAACACGCCAGCGGTCCCGGGCGTGCCGCCCACTTCGTCCCTGCGGGTGAGCCCCAGGACATATTCCCCCTGGCCACTGTCCAGCCGGTCCGAGGAGGAGAACTCGACATAGTAGCGGCCACTAGTCGCGAAATAGACCTCGTAGTGGTCCCCGCTCGTATACATCCACTCCGGCAACTGGTTGCCGAACCTGTCATAGACTTTGATGTCATAGTTCTGCAGCTCGCCTGCCCGCTGCAGCAAGTCGATCGAATAAAGCTCTCCGGCTTCGGCTCTGAAGGAAAACCAGTCGCTGTCACCATTCCAGTCGAGCGTGCCAGCAGCGAACTGGCCGTCGAGCCCGATCCGTCCTGTCGTCGATGTATCCCCGGCAAAGTCGTCTGCCGGACCTGCATTCCAGGCGGTCTCTTGCCCGATTATTTTCGGAAAAAAATCACCTGTCGGAATGTACGCAGAGGAGGGGGAAAAAGAGACGTCCGGGAAAGCTACGGAAAACTGGTGCCAGAAGGAGTATTTTTCTCCATCCAAGCGAAAATCAACTGCCCGCATTCTGAGCTCCCGCCTACAAGTTGACAGTATTTATCCCACCGCTTCCGGGCCAGCAAGCAAATGTCTCGCTGCCATCCCCTTGCCCCGGCGGGCGACCGCGTTCAGAAAAGGGGCATGTCAGAGACCCCTGCCTCAAACGATCCCGCCCTCAGCGTTTCCGATCTCGCCGCGAGCCTCAAGCGGACGATCGAGACCAATTACGACCATGTGGTCGTGCGCGGTGAACTCGGCCGGGTCACCATCGCCCGCTCCGGCCACATGTATTGCGACCTGAAGGACGACAAGGCCGTACTGAACACGGTGATGTGGAAAGGCCAGGTCGACCGGCTGCCTTTCCGGCCCGAAGAAGGCCTGGAAGTGATCGCCACGGGCAAACTGTCGATCTATGCGGGCCGGTCGAACTATCAGATGATCGCTGCCTCCATGCGGCCTGCGGGCGCCGGGGCGCTGATGGCCCTGCTGGAGGAGCGAAAGAAAAAGCTCGCCGCCGAAGGCCTCTTCGCAGCCGAGCACAAGAAGCGCCTGCCCTTCCTGCCGCGCACCATCGGCGTGGTGACCAGCCCGACCGGCGCCGTGATCCGCGATATTCTGCACCGAATCCGCGACCGCTTCCCAGTGCGCGTGATCGTGTGGCCTGCGCTGGTTCAGGGCGACCAGGCCGCCGCGCAGATCACTGCAGGTATCAAGGGCTTCAACGCCATGACCGGCGCTGACCGCCCAGACGTGCTGATCGTCGCCCGCGGTGGCGGCTCCATCGAGGACCTCTGGCCGTTCAATGAAGAGAACGTCGTCCGCGCCGCCTTCGACAGCGAGATCCCGCTGATCTCCGCCGTTGGCCACGAGACCGACACGACGCTGATCGACTATGTCTCCGACGCCCGCGCCCCGACGCCGACCGGCGCTGCCGAGATCGCCGTGCCCGTGCGCCAAGAATTGTTGCTGCAGACCGGCGAAGCCAGCGAACGCCTGAAGCGCGCCCTCGCCCGCCGCACCGGACAGGCGAAGGACAAGCTGAACGCGGCCCGCCTGCCGCGCCCGGAAAGCCTGCTGCAGACCAAGCGCCAGCGGCTGGACTATGCCGCCGCGACCCTGCCGCGCGCCGCCCTCGCCCTGACGCAGAAAGCGCGCGTCCACCTCTCGCGCCTGACCATCAGCCCGGCCAGCCTGCGCAGCGAAATCCGCACCTCGAAACAGCGCCTGCGCGACGTCGCCGTGCGCGCTCGGCCCGCGCTGAACCGTCTGATGCAGCAGCGTGAAACCGCCCTCGCCGCGCAAGGCAAGCTGCTCGAAACGCTGTCATACCAATCGACGCTGAAGCGCGGCTATGCGCTGGTGCGCGACGATGCCGGCAAGCTCGTCCGCTCCGCCGGCCCGGCCGCAAACGCCGCCAGCCTGAAGATCAGTTTCGCAGATGGGGATGTGACCGCTATCCCGAGCGGGTCACCCGGATCCCCCCCGGCGCCTGCCTCAAAACCGGCCAAAGCGAAACCAAAAGGCCAGCAGGGCTCACTTTTCTAGGCCGTCTCCGCCTACGGATAAATACGGCCTTGCCATCCACGGCAGGACTCGCTACCCGCCCCCTCATGCACAAACACGCGATCACCGTTCAGCAACAGACCCGGCTCATCCAGCCGGCGCGTGCTTGTGCCTGGCGACTGCCTGACTGACCCCACGCGTCAGACAAGCACTCGACCGAACAAGCCCCGCCACCCGGCGGGGCTTTTGTTTTGGCCCCGCCACAAACTGAAGGACTGAGACAATGAGTTTTAAAACCGATGACGACATCGCGGAATTGCTGGAAGGCTTCCGCAGCCGCAGCCTGCCAAAGGAGAAATGGACCCATGCCGCGCACTGGGCGGCCGCCCTTGGCCTGATCGCTGAGGATGCGGCATCGGCCCACCGTGACATGCCCGGCATGATCCGCGCCTATAATGAATCCGTCGGCGGCCGGAACACAGAGACAGAAGGCTATCACGAGACGATCACCATCGCCTCGCTGAAAGCGGCCGAGCACGCCTGGCGCACAGCACCGGACGGCACGCCGCTGCATACCGTCCTGTCTGGACTGCTGGCTGGCCCCTGCGGAAAGCCGGACTGGATTTTCAGGTATTGGCACCGCGACACGCTGTTCAGCGCAAGAGCCCGCCGCGAATGGGTCGAGCCAGACATATGCACCTTGCCCTTTTAGGGCAGGTGCATATGGCTGACAGGACCGTTCCGGTGCCGGGACGGTCCTGTCAGCTTAGCCCTTGATGTCTTCTTCCAGCACGGTCATCTGGAACTGGTAGGACGTCTCGCCCTCGTCGACATCCTTGTAGACCACAGCGATGAACTCGGCGCCGAGATAGACTTCGACGGAATCGTCGGTCTTGTCGCGCGGCAGCAGGCGCAGGCCGGGGTTCAGCTTTTCCTTGAGATAGGCCTCAAGGCGGAGCGTTTCTTCGCGGTTCATGATCGGTGTCCTTTTCTTGCGAGGCGCAACCTAGTTGGTTTCGCTTGCGGTTCAACAGCAAGGCTGCATCAAATCCCGCCCGATTCCACAAGGCAATGCGCGGCCAGCTCGTCGACATCGTCGGAATAGGCTTGCGGCAACAGGCGCATCAACTCCGCTTTGTCGATCTGGCCGCAATCCATCAGCGACAGCACCATGGCGGTATCGTTCTGAATACGCCGCATCTCCTGCACCGCTTCGCGGCTGGCCCCGGCCCGCTTCAGCGCCTGCTCGTTTTCGCGCGCGGCAATGTTCCGCACGGTCAGGTTCCAGGCGAGCGGCAGGATATGATCGATATTCTCGGTGTGGGAAAGCGCGGCCGGCCAGTCCTGTTCGAGGATATAGATGAACCCCATGTTTTCTTCCGTATACGCCACCCCGACCCGGGTGGATCCACGGTCGGCGCGGATCTTGGCCGCGATCCGGAGCTCCGACAGGGCCTCCTGCAGGGCGAGATTGCGGTCACGATCTTCCGGCAGCTGCGATTGAGCGGCCAGCGCGATCAGCGTCGTGCCGACGCCATGGTGCGCCATCTGGGACTGTTCCAGCGTGATGTCTTCCGGGTCGGCCTCCATCAGCTTCGCCGCCTGGCTGAACGCATTATAGGCCAGCAGCGCATCGCCGCGCTTGCGCAGGCACTGGCCTTTCCAGAGCAGCAGCATCGGCTCGTTCAGGCCGCGGGCCACAGCCTGGTTCACATAATCCACCACGGTGGAGCAGCCCCGGTTCCAGCCGAGGGAATTGCCGTCTGCCTTGCGGTATTCCAGCATGGCGAGCCCAGCGGCACCGATCGCCTGATCCGGCAGGGCGGCGCTGTCGTCCAGCAGGCTCTGGAACTCGCTGCGCACCGTCGCGGACTCGACCTGCCCACCCCAATCGTCCAGCGCAGCCTGCATCAGTACGCGCTCACCATTTGTCAGCAGGCTGACACTGCCGCTCTGATCGGTACGAAGCACCATAGCGACCACCTGGGAGGTCACCTCATTCATCGTCTTGCCGAGGATGTGCCCGCGCGCAATCGAAACGGCGCGGTCCTTGTAGGAGGCGATCTGCCCCGGCGAGCCAGCCTGTTGCAGCTCGCGCGACAGTTCAGCCTGCCGGCGGGCGGCCTCGTTCTCTTCGCGGATGGCCACGAGCTGGGCCTGCGTCGACTCTCTCTGGCGGCTGGCCTCCCCGGCGACGATACGCAGGTTCACCTCATTCAGCTGCGCCTGCCGGGCATATTCGGCGCGCAGGCCCTGAAGCTCGAAATAGAAATAGATCACACTGCCGACAGCGATCACCGCAGCGGTCGCCAGCAATGCCGACAGCGCCCGCACGAGAAAGCGGAAGGATTGTTGCTCCCCCTGCAGTTCCATCAACAGGTCGAGCGATGTGACCGGTGATGGTTTCGTGTTCTCTTCGCTGCTCACCACTCTGTACCCCCAGCATCCTTCAGCTTGGTCCCGCGCCAGACATTCGCACCAAACATCGGCTCCAGTAGAAGGCGCAGGCCGGTTTCCTCTTCATTTTCCCGCAGGAACGCTTCCGCGATCAGTAGCTTGATCCGCGTCTGGCGCATCCGCCACATTCTGAGGGCCGCGCCGATCGCCGTGGCGACAAAGAAGTTCGACGCGCCGAGAATGCGTTCAGGATTGTTCGAGAAGACCCTCTCGCCGACAGGCAGCGGATAGTGTCCGAACAGCGTCAGCAGGAATATGCTGAAGGCGCCCAGTGCCGCCAGCATCGCCCCGATCAGAATTGTCCGGTTCAGCCGGGACTGGTTTTTCAACTCGTCCCGGTGATGGCTGATCAGGGGGCTGATGGACTGGATCATGACGGGTCGGGATCCCTCGCCACGCGGAAGCCGATGGCATCGTCCCGGCCGCTGGAGGGGAACGCGTCCCGCACGGCGGAGCGGACATAGGACGGGATCTTTTCCCAGCCGCCGCCGCGCACGACTCGGGAACATTTCTCCGCGCCCTGTTCTGCCGCGGCATCACCATAGCGGCCCATATAATCGTGGAACCAGCAATCGGCGACCCATTCGGCGGCATTTCCGTGCATGTCGTAGAGGCCGAATGCGTTCGGCGGATAGGCCCCGGCCGGCATGGGCTGGCGCGGCCAGCTTCCTTTCGGCCCGCCATTGTACTGGCGCCCGCCGGCATTGAAGTTCGCGTCCTTGTCAGTGAGGTAGTCACCGGTGTTGAACGCAGTCGTGGTACCTGCACGGGCCGCATATTCCCATTCGGCTTCGTTCAGCAGGCGATAGGGTTCGCCCTCCACCTGTTCGTTCAGCCAGCGGACATAGTCCATCGCCTCCCACCAGGTGATGTTGACCACCGGCATGGCGCCGCGCTTCCAGCGGTCTGACCGTGTTTCGGCCTTCGCCTTGTTCCCGGCACAGCCGCCTGCCACGATGCAAGCGTCCAGGTCGTCCCAGGTAATCTCGTTCTCTGAGGCGGCAAATGTCGCGACCTGTGGCTGCCATTGCGGGCCTTCGGTCTCCTTACGCTCGGGCTCTGTGTCCGGGGAGCCCATCAGGAATGTGCCGGCCGGAATGGCGACCATTTGCGGGCAATCCGTGCAGTCACTGAACTTGCGCGCCTCGACCGGGCCGCCATTGGCCGCTGCCGCAAAAGCGGCCTGACGCACCAGTGTGGAGACGGTGCCTGCTACAGGCGATGCGGCCGGGTCCGCAACAGGCGTCTCACCGGTCGATGCGGTGGAACGCGTCCCCGCTGGCAGGCGAGTGGAAAGGACCGAGTCCGAAATCACCGTGGGTGCAGGCGCCGGGGCGCCGCTGCAGCCTGCAAAGCAGAAATCGGCCCCCGTCAGGCCGGAATTGTAGAATGGCGTCTGCAGCCCGCCGGTCGCGGCATTCACATTGTCTGCCACCCGCTTGAACACCTGTTCGGCGATCAGGTTCTGTTGCTTCAGCGTCTGCGCCAGTGCCAGCGCGAAGGCGGAATTCGTGCCGTCCCCGTCATAGGCGACATAGCCGGGCGCCGTGGAATAGGAGATCAGCAGGCCGCGCGCGGGCTTCACTTCAGCCAAACCGCCGCCTGTGCTGCGCGTGGCACTGGGCAGCGGATTGTCCCGGCAGGCATCGAGGATCACGAAGTTCACCGCATTGCCCGCATCCTCAACATAGCGCAGCGCGTCGCCGAGGCGCGGCGCCTGACGCCAGATGTCCTGTTCGGACCGGGCATTGGCATCCACCGGCACCAGATAGTTCAGCCCCTGCGACTGCACACCGTGTCCGGCGTAATAGATTACACCCACCGCCTGCGTGCCGCCAGCCTTCAGACGGGCGCCATGGGCGGCGAACGCCTCCTCCATCCGGTCTTCCCCGGCATTGAGGACGAGATCGACCTGAAAGCCGACCTCCGCCAGCGTTTCGGCCATCAGCTGGGCATCATTTGCGGGATTGGCGAGCTGCCATCCGCGTTGCTGATAGTCAGAATTTCCGATGACCAGCGCATAGCGCGCAGGCTGAACCGCCTGAGCCTGAGCGGCCAGCACGGCAAAAAAACCTGCAATTCCAAGCAGGAATAGGCGAAGCATGGCACGTGTCCCCTTCCCTTGAGATCGTCACCTTCATCCCCAGCACTCAATGCTACCCTAACCGCAATTCGGCGGAAGGGAAAAGGGGAAGATAAAGACGTTCCGGGAAGCGTTGATCAGCCGGCGGGATGTTTTGCGGAGGTTGGCAATTTGGCGAGTTCCTTGGCCTGCTTGACCCATTCATCCCGCTCGATCCGGCCCTTGAAATGTTCCAGCTTGTTGTCGACCCATTCGATCTCTGCCGGGCCCCATTCGGCGACCTGCCAGAAATAATAGACGCCGATCTCGTTCAGCAGCTCGCCCAGCATCGGGCCGATGCCGTTGATCTCCTCGAGGTCGTCCTCATTGCCGAAGGCCGGCTCGACCAGCAGGTTCGCCTTGTCGCCGGGGCGTAGGGCGATTTCCAGCGGATGACCGGTTGGTTCCGGCGCAGGCTCAGCCTCAGGGGCCGGTTCCGGCTCGGCCGGGCGTTGCGGCGGCGGAGCCTTCGGGAACACCTGATCGATCGTCGCAAAGGACTGGGGCTCCGGCCGCAACGGCGGGGCGGCCGGCTGGCGGTAGACATACTCGCCCTCCCCGCGCAGATGGCCGAAATCCCGCGCGCGCAGGATATGGTTCAGCGCGGCCAGCGTGTACTCGATCGAGGCAAGGCGGCTGTCGACGCTGCCCATGTCCAGCCGGGCATCCAGCTTGCGCATGGAGGAGAGCACCGGCGACAGGTCCGGCTCGCGCAGGGCCAGCATGGAGTCCTGCAGTGCCGCCAGGCGGCGCTCCATCGGGCCAAAGTCTGGCAGGGACTGCATCTCCACCCGCAGCGAGGCGAGCGCGCTTTCGACACTGCCGAGGCGCGTCTGGATCGGCGTCAGGTCCACGCCGGACCGGGCCAGCATCGACACCGTGTGTTCCACACCCGACAGTTTGGAATGCAGCGACGCACTGCCGCCCTCAATGTCGGCCAGCTTGGTGTGCATCACGCGCATGTCGTCGGACGGCGCACGGAGAATGCCTTCGATGTTGCGGAACTCGTTGACCAGCGGTGTGAAGTCGGTTTCCGGCAGGTCGATGTTTGCAATGCTTTCCTCGATCTTTGCCAGGCGCTCCTTCACCGAGTCGAGGTCCGGCACGCGCAGGCCCGCCAGCGACGAGGACAGCGTCGACATGCGGATCATCAGCTCCTCAATGTCGGCCTTGCGGGCCGTGTCGATCCGGTCGGCGAATTCGGCCAGCCGCGCTTCCATGGCGGCCATGTGCGTGCGCACCGGCTCAAAGTCCACGGCCGGGAACTCCTGATTTTCGATGGCGAGTTCCAGCCGGGCAAGACCGGAATGTACCGGGCCGAGATCCACCTCCGGCATGGTCAGGTTACGGACCAGCTCTTCCAGCTGGGACAGCCGGATCTCGACCGGGTCGAGGTCTGTGTTCTGCAGGCTGGCCACTTCGTTCGAGACCGAGACCAGCATGCTTTCGATTTCGGACAGCCGGCCAGCGACGCCTTCCAGCGCATCATCCGGCTGCTGCATCAGCGTTTCCATCCGGCCAAGCCGGCCTTCCAGTCCGCCCATGCCGGTTTCGCGCACTTCGGTCAGCAGGCCGCGCATCTCGGTGAAACGGTCATTGATCGCACCGAGACCGGCGCTGCCGGTCAGCGACAGGGCGCTCTCGATCTTCGCAAGCCGCTCATGGACGGGCGACAGGTCCGGCGGGGCGAGGCTGGCAAGGCGCTCTGTCAGCTCCGCCTTCAGGTCTTCCTTCGTCACCGGCTGGGGCTGTTCCTTCGCCGCCGCGGTCACGAGTTCCTCGTGATAGACAGTGACATCCTCGTAGTTCCGGCGGAACCACCACCAGGCAAGGCCCGCCCCGCACAAGGCGGCGAGGACCATCAGCAGGAAAATCTGGAGCAGCAGGAACAGCATGGGTGTTACTCTTGGCGGGGGCGGACGCCCCCAGTTGGGTTAATACTCATTCGGACGCCCGCACGACGCGGATCTCAATCCGGCGGTTGCGCGCGCGCCCCTCCGGTGTGGTGTTTCCGGCGACCGGCCGCGACGCGCCATAGCCTTCGGCGATCAGGCGCTCCGGGTCGACCTCACGGGCGACAAGTGCATTACGGACGGCGAGCGCGCGGTTGCGGCTCAGCACTTCATTCTCATCTTCCGGGCCGGTGGAATCGGTGTGGCCTTCGATGCGCAGCGTACCGGGGCAGGTCTTCACCGCTGCCGCGACCGCGTCCAGCAGCGCATTGCTTGAAGCATCGATCACCGCACTGGAGGAATCAAACTCGATCCGCGCATCCTTCAGTAAATCGGTAAGTTCCGCCTCACAGCTGATGACCGCATCATGCGGCAGGATGTCGATCCGCCCCACCGTGCCGAGCGGCATGGACGCGACCGCCTCGCGGCGTACGGCGTCGGCCTCCGTGTCCGGCAGTTCACAGCGCAGATTGAACCGTCCGCGTTCGAACCCTGCCTGCCCGGTATCGCACTGGGCGATCGTGTTCACGCCGCGCATCGCGACCTGGACATAGCCTTCCGGTGCCTCCAGCCCGGCAATGTCGAGATAGTCGTTCACGCCTGTGATGCGTGGCGGATAGATCTTGTTGAAGGCATGGCGCACGACCGCATCCTTCGTTTCCTGGTCCGGCATCGTGCCGTTCAGCGTCAGGATGCCGTGGGTCAGCGTGAAGGTCCAGGACGGGGCAGCGACCGCAATATCGGTCACGCCCTGCAGCGGCGTGACAGGCGGCGGCGTGGCGGCCTCTGTCTCATCCGGCTCGGGCTGGCTGCCATACGGGCCTTGCGGCACCGTCACGCGGGTCGCCGGGCGGGCAAGGCCGAAGGGCGTACCGGAGGCAGCTCTTTTTGCGATCAGGCGCGCCTTGTGCGCCTCGGCGCCGGAGGGCGCATCACCAGTGATCGTGACCGATTGTCCGCTGACGGACGTCTTGGCCCAGTCAACGCCATTGGCCGCCAATGCCTCCGTCACGGCCCGCTTCGTGGCCCCCTGCACGCCGAAGGCAAATGGCCCCAGCGCAATCAGGAACAGAAGGCCGAGCCCCACCAGCGGAACAAGACCGAACGGCATGAAAGGCAGGTGATCCTCGGAACGGGCAATGCGGCGCGAACGCATGACGCGCGCCTCTTCTTCCCCGTCGACGGTTTCATGGCTCACCCGACCGCCTCCTTCTGACGCGGAAGTATTTTCGAAAACATGCAGATTTTCAGTGAGGTAAATTTAGACGAAACGCCAATGAGCAACAATATTAGCAAGCATAAAGGGGGCCCGATGTGGAAAGAAAATGCGCCGGCCCGGTATTTATTCGTGCGACATACGAATTTCACTGAACAAGAGTCCCGCCGCGAGGGAAATCCCGCCGCGTCCCGGCCGGCCGCATCGCGGTGTCAGTCAGGCACAAAACTCGCATTCTTCCCCGGAATCGTCCCGTCCGGAGAATGGAGAAAAGAATCGTGGGATTGCGCTATCGCGTGAAACACCTGGTTTCCAGGCTGGGCTATGAGCTGGTGGAAGCCCGGCGCCAGATGCCGCCACCGGCAGCGCCTGTGCCGCTCGACATGCCGGCCAACCTGATCGCGCTCGATTCTGCCGAAGGTCTGCAGCGCCTGCGCGAGGCCGACGCGATTGCCGATTATGTCCCGCTCAGCATGCACTTCGTCACCCAGGACACGCCCACTTTCTGCGGCCCGGCCAGTATGAGCATGGTGCTAAACGCGCTGGGCATCGCCCGTCCGGGCACATCGCATTCAGACCAGCACGGCCTGTTCGACCAGAACAATATCTTCACGCGCCAGACGCACAGCATCACTCCGCGCTCGGAAATCCGCCGTTCGGGTACGCCGCTCTCCACGCTCGGCCGGTTCTTTGAGACGCACGGCGTCGACGCGAAGACGGTCTATGCCAGCACGGTCACGGCTGATGTGTTCCGCGATACGGCCCGCCGGGTTCTGCAGACCCCGGCCGAATACCTTGTGGTGAACTATAACCGCGCCGAAGTCGGCCAGCTGTCCGGAGGTCATATCTCTCCGGTCGCCGCCTATCATTCGGACTCGGACATGTTCCTGATCCTGGATGTGTCGCGCTACAAATACCCGCCGTTCTGGATCACGGCGGAGGATTTGTTCCGTGCCATGAATGTGAAGACCGGTGCAGGCATCACGCATGGCTACGTCATCGTCGGCAGGAAGCTGAACTAGGCTCGTACGTGTCTCAGCTGTCGGCAGCGTCCGGCAGAGACTGGTCCATCGTTTTCGCCGGCTGGCAGCAGGACGGGCCGGACACGATCTTCGCCGGAACCCCTGCCACGGTACAATGGGCCGGCACATCCTTCAGAACGACAGAGCCGGCGGCGATCTTGGCTTCGTCTCCGATCTGGATATTGCCCAGAACTTTCGCGCCGACCGAAACCAGCACGCCGCGCCCGATTTTCGGGTGACGGTCGCCGACTTCCTTGCCGGTGCCGCCCAGCGTCACGCCCTGCAGGATGGAACAGCCATCGCCGACCACGGTCGTCTCACCGATGGTGATGTCGGTCGCATGGTCGAGCATCACGCCGCGGCCGATGCGGGCCGCCGGGTGGATGTCGACGCCGAACAGTTCAGACGCGCGGGACTGGAAATGGAAGGCCAGTGTTTCGCGGCCTTCACGCCACAGCACGTTGGCGATGCGGTGCGTCTGCAGGGCCTGGAAGCCCTTGAAGAACAGGAAGGGCTGCAGCAGGCCGCGGCAGGCCGGGTCGCGCTCCAGAACGGCCATCATGTCCGCCTCAGCCTTGTCGACGAGTTCGTCATGGGACTCGCAGGCATCGCACAGGATGTCCCGCACTTGCTGGGTGCCGATGGTGGAGTCGCCAATCTTCTCGGCCAGGTGATACGCCAGCGCATCGCAGAGAGAGTCATGGGCCAGGATCGCGGCATTGATATAGCCGGCCAGCGAGGGCTCATCTGCTGCCGCAGCTGCAGCTTCGAAGCGCAGGCGCTTCCAGGCGGGCGGCGGGGCGCCGATGTCGGGATTCTCTGGCATGTCTGCTTCCCTCTTGCTCAGGGTGTGGAACTCACATGGGGCAGCCTGACGCAGGCATCAAGCCCCGGCGCGCTCACAATTGGGTCATTCGCCGGATGTCTCCGGCAAAGCGGGCCGGTAGCCGAACAGGCGGCGGACGGGTTTGTAGGTCATGATCCGGAAGATTGCGGGCGTGAAATACAGCGACAGCAAGGCCGATCCGGCGACGCCGCCAGAGATGCCCGCCGCCAGCGGCAGCCAGAAATTGTCCCCCGACAGGAGGATCGGGATGAAGCCGCCCATCGTGGTCAGCGTGGTCGCCACGATATGGCGCGTGGCATCCACAACGATCTCGCGCTGGCGGATCACATCATCGGCCATCGCCCACGGGTCGGCCTTCAGCAGGCTCAGCACCACGATCGACGAGTTGATGGAGATGCCGAGCAGGCCAAGGCTGCCGACAATCGCGTTGAAGCCCATGGGCAGGTTGAACAGCCACACGCCGAAGAAGGCGAGCCCGATGGACAGGAAGCCCGTCACCAGGATCAGCACCATCATCCGGAAGGAGTTGAACACCAGCATGATCGCCCCGGCCATGACCAGGATCAGCGGCACGCCGACGCTGGCAAGGTCGGTCACCGCCTCGGACGAGTTCTCCGCCTCCCCGCCGATCACGACACTGTAGCCCGCCGGCACGGTGAAGCCGGTCGCGTCGAGCCGCGCCTGATAGTCAGCCAGCACCGGCGCCGGGATCGTGTAGGGCTCCAGATAGGCGAGGATCTGGTTCATCCGCTGGCCGTCCCAGCGTGTGATCACCGCCGTCTCCGGATCGAGCGACAACTGACCCAGCGCCGACAGGGGCGTGCCGCCGGAGCCCGAGCCGACTGTGGCGGAGCGCAAATTCGACAGCTCCCGCCGGCGGCTGTCCGGCGCGATCACCATGACGGGCAGTTCCTCCGTGCCTTCCAGCACGGAACCCGCCTGCACGCCTTCCAGCTCGGCATTGAGATCGGCGGCGAGGTCCGTCAGGCGTTCGCCCGTCAGCGCCGCTGCGGTCTCGTCGGCATCGAGCTTCATGGTCGGCGCACCGAGTTGCAGCGAGGCGACCGTGTAGGTCACGCCCGGCGTCTGGGCGAGTACCGCGCGCGTCTCGTTGCCAAGCCGGTTCAGTGTTTCGAAATCATCGCCAAGAATGCGGAACTCCACCGGCGCATCGGCGGGCGGGCCTTGTTCGTAGGGCAGCGCCAGGAAGCGCGCAGACGGGAACTCTGCCCGCACCATACGCTGCACGTCTGCGACGATCTGGCGTGTACGGAGATTGTTATCCAGCTGTACCCAGCCGGAGGCCAGCCCCTCGACGCCGCGCGTATTGTTGATGGCATTGTAATAGACACGCGGGGCCGGTTCCCCGAGCACCCAGGTCACATCCTTCACGCCTTCGATGGACCGGATCAGCTCGGTCGCCCGCCGGGTCGCGGCTTCGGTATCGGCGAGGCTCGCCTCAGGTGGCAGTTCCAGGGTCAGCTGGAACTGGTCGCGCTCGGTCTGGGGGAAGAACTGGTTGGGCAACTGACCGGCCAGCCAGAAACCCAGGATCGCCGGAGCGATGCCCAGCACGATGCCCAGTGGCGGGAAGCGCAGTACCGCCTCCACCGTCGCGCGGTATCCGTCCGAGACAAAATCAATGGTCAGGCCGTCCCGCCACCAGCGGCGCGGGCGGGTGGCCTCGCCGCGTTCCCAGCCGCGCGTCCGGTCGAACCAGCCCGCCATGGCCGGGATGACCGTCATGGAAATGAAGAAGGAGGAGCAGATCGCGAACACGACCGACAGGCCGATCATGCCGATGAACTCCCCCGCCCCGCCGGGCAGCATCGCAATCGGGGCGAAGGCCAGCGCCGTGGTCAGAGTCGAGGCACCGAGCGGGGCGAAAAGATGTTTCAGGCTGCGCTCAATCGCGTCCAGACGGTTCAGTCCGCGCACGCGCCACTGGTCGAAATCGTCCACCACCACGATCGCATTGTCGATCAGCAGGCCGAGCGAAATGACGAGTCCCGTCACCGACATCTGGTGCAGCGGATGGCCGAACACCTTGAACAGGATCAGCACAAGCGCCACGGTCAGCGGTAGCGCTGCGCCCACCACCAGCGCCGAGCGCCAGCCCATGGTCAGGAACAGGACGCAGAAGACGATCAGCGCCGAAATCAGCAGGTTCTGCGCGAGGCCGTTGAGACGCGCATTGGTGTATTTGCTCTGGTCGAAAATCGTCCGGATGGAGAGGCCCGGCGGCGTGTCGCGGGCGAAGTCCTCCACGACGGCATGCGCCGTGTCTGCCCATTTGTCGACGCGCTGGCCCGGCGAGATATAGACGCCGATCAGGATGGCCCGCGCGCCATTCTCAAAGGCCATGTTCACAGGCGGATCCGCCAGCCCCTTGCGGACATCGGCAATGTCGCCAAGACGCACCGCCGTGCCGTCGCCGCGCTGAATGATGGGCACAGACCGCACGCGGGAAATGGAGTCGAATTCGCCGCCGATCTGGAAGCCGACATTGCCGCCTTCTGCCCTCAGGCGCCCGGCCGGAGCCTTGGAATCCCCTGCGGCCAGCGCCGCCGCGGCCTGCCGGAAAGACAGGCCCGTCGCCGCCAGCGCGTCCGGATCCATGACCACGCGTACCTCTTCCGATGGCAAGCCATAGGTCTCGGTCAGCTCCGTACCCGGAAGGCGTTCGAACCGGTCCTGCAGGTCCAGCGCGAGACGTCGCATCACAGCCAGCGGCGGCGCGTCCTCGCTCTCCCAGCGGATGCCGACCACCAGCGTGGCAGCGCCGACATATTGCTGCGTCACTTCCGGTACGGAGACACCGGGCGGAAACTCCGCCTGCGCCTGGCTCACCTTCTGGCGCACCAGCGTCCAGGCATTGTCTACTTCGGTGGCATCGAGATCGTCGCGAATGTTCAGCGAGATCTGACTCACCCCGGCGCGGGAGGACGATTGAATTTCATCCACTTCCGGCAATTCCATCAGCGCCGATTCCAGCGGTTCGGTCACCAGCGCTTCCATCCGCTCGGCATCGGCGCCGGGCAGGAAGGCAACGACAGAGCCATAGCGCTCAATCAGCGTCGGGTCTTCCTGACGGCCCAGCGTCAGCATCGATCCCAGACCGCCGATCATCATGATCAGCATGGCCAGCGCCGTCAGGCGCGGCAGGCGGTAAAAGAGGCTGAGCGCTTTGGTCATGGCTCGTCAGTCGTCAGACAGGTCAGCCCGCTGGGATTCGCGGGGCGTGACCGGCATGCCGGGCGTGATGCGCTGCAGGCCATCGACGATCACCCGCTCGCCCGGCTGGATCGGGCCGCGGACATAGGCGCGGTCGCCATCGCTGTGCACCATTTCGACCGGGCGCGGCACGGCGCTCCAGCCCTCTCCGGATGGGTCTGCGACATACACAGTCCATAGTCCGCGGGAGGCTGCTGAGAGTGCTTTCACAGGCACCCAGAAGCCCTCCTCTCCCACGCTGCGGTCCAGCGCCAGTCTCACAACGGCGCCCGCGGCAATCGAATCCGGGTTCTCGATGTCGAAGACGGCGCCAACCGTGCGCTGATTGGCATCGATCACGCCGGTGACATTGCGCAGGCGCGCCGTCACTTCGCCGGTGTCAGCCACCAGCTTGTATTCCTTGCCCGGCTCCAGCAGCGCCGCACTGGCGGCCGGCAGGCCGAGGCGCGCTTCGAGATGGCTTTTCTCCACCAGTTCCAGGATCGGCTGGCCTGCCGCCGCAATCGCGCCTTCATCGGACAGGCGCTGTGTGACCACACCATCGAACGGCGCCGTGATGGCAGCAAGGTCGATCTGGACGCGGAGCGTATCGGCCTGCGCCTTGGCGGCTTCGACGCGGGCGAGCGCGGTGTTGGCCTGCGCTTCGGCCTCATCAACACGCTGCTGCGAAACATGCCCCTGCAGTTTCAGCTGCCGCTGGCGCTGTACAGTGCTGAGCGCCAGATCGTGCGATGCCCGGGCTTCTTCCACCTGTGCATTGGCCGAAGCGAGCTGTGCCTCCAGGCTGCGCGTGTCGAGCTTTGCCAGCAGCGCGCCGGTCTTCACCTTGTCGCCGACATCGGCCCGGATCACCGCGATCCGCCCGCTGGAGGCAAAGCCCAGCATGCTGGTGCGGCGCGCTTCGGCGAGGCCGGTATAGCTTTCCTTCAGGTCGAAGGCGTCGGTCGGCTCAACCGTAACCACGGCCACAGTCAGCGGCGCCGGGGCTTCATGGGCGACTTTCGGCCCTTCCGCGCTGCGCAGGCGGGTCGCAGCAAAGAACAGGCCTGCGCCGGTCGCGATCAGCAGGAGCAGGAAGACCAGCCCCTTCAGCACGGTGGGTTTCTTCTCCCTGACCTCATTCCCCTCATAAGGGTGCGGGTTCGTCATCAGCGTGTTCCGTTCTTGTGCGGAGGTTCAGCAGGTACGGCGAGGCCGCGCATCACGATGTCTGCATGATACGCGACAAAGTCGCCATCGGTTTGGGTCGGACAGGGCTGGACGTCCGGCAGGATCGGCATGTGGATCATCAGCAGCGCCAGCCCGTGGGAGGACGCCCAGATCGACTTGGCCGCCTTGACCGGCTCCAGCGCCGGATCGAACACGCCGAGCGCCTGCCCCTCTTCCACCAGGTCGACCAGGATCTTGAACGCCTGCCCCTTGGGCGTGGCGATGAAATCGTCCCAGCTGAGATGCCGGCGCACGGCCAGCTCTTCCGGCGTCGGCACGGACGAGAACGCCGCCGCGTAATGATGCGGCCGGGCGGTGGCCGTGGCGACATACGTCGTCACACAGGCGCGGGCCCGGTCGTGAAAATCCTTGTTGGCGGCAGAGACGCCGTCCACACGGTCCAGCAGGCGCTCGAAGAAACTGTCCTTCAGCTCCTCCAGCAGCTCCTCCTTGGAGCCGAAATATTTGTAGATCGCTGACGGAGAGTAATCGATCTCTTCCGCCAGGCGCCGGATCGACAGGCCGCTTTCGCCTTCAGATGCGAACATGCGCTCGGCTGCGGCGAGGATTGCCTCGCGCACCTTGTTGCGCCGCCGCACCGCGGGGGTCTGCTCGAGGGGATAGTCCGAATCCATACCGCGGCCACGATCTATGTTCGAAAAGTTCAACGTTCGAAAAGTGAACAGTGTTCACTAAAATAGACTGTCATCGCCCTCCCGGCAAGCACAGAGTCTGAAAGCCCGCTTTTCGCCCGGATCGGTTCAATGTAGGGACGGCATATGACGAAAAGGTTTCCTCCCGCTCCGCCCCTCGGTGAACCCATGCTGGCTGTACGGCCCAGCGCGGAGGCCCGCGCGCTGCTCGCGCTGCGCCGGTCCGCCAACAAGCAGTTCATGGGTGCCCCCGGCCCTTCGCCGGACGATCTGGACGAATTGCTGCAGATCGCAGCCCGCGTGCCGGACCATCGCAAGCTTTCGCCCTGGCGCTTTGTCGTGTTCGAGGGAGACGCCCGCGCCCGCTTCGGAGAAGGCCTCGCCGAAATCCGCGCCGGACGGGGCGATCCTGAGCCCGAAGTCGAGACCGCCCGCAAATTGCTGCTGCGCGCGCCGGTCGTGGTCTGCGTGATTTCTTCGCCGGTAAATGATGGCCGCACGCCGGTCTGGGAACAGGAACTCTCCGCCGGGGCCGTCTGCTACAACCTGCTGCTGGCGGCCAATGCCAGCGGCTGGGCCGGAAACTGGCTGTCGGAATGGCCGGCTTTCGACGCGGACGCCGGCAAGCTGCTGGGCCTGGAAGAGGGCGAACGCGTCGCCGGCTTCATCTATCTCGGCACTGCCACTGCGGCCCCGCCCGAACGCCCCCGCGCCGACATGGCCGAGAAGATCACCCGCTGGGAAGGCTAGCGCCTAGCCGCGCCCGCGATAGGAGGCGACGCCGGTCTCGGGCACGTAGAGCCCGGCCGGCACCTCACCGGACTGCCAGAACACGTCGATCGGGATACCGCCGCGTGGATACCAGTAACCGCTGATGCGCAGCCATTTGGCTTCGGTGAAGTCGAAGATGCGCTTGCCGATGGAGACCGTGCAGTCCTCATGGAAGGCGCCATGATTGCGGAAGCTGGTGAGGTAGAGCTTCAGGCTCTTGGACTCCACCAGCCACTCGCCCGGCGCATAGTCGATCACGAGATGCGCGAAATCCGGCTGGCCGGTGACCGGGCAGATGGAGGTGAATTCCGGCGCCACGAAGCGCGTCAGGTAGAGCGTCCCGGCATGCGGGTTGGGCACCCGCTCCAGCTCAGCCTCTTCCGGGCTTTGCGGCTGGGCGGTCTGTTGGCCGAGCTGGCCGAGGTTCTGGTAGATCGGATTGTCAGACATTTTAGAGCAACGCCGGAACTGGAATGATGTTGAACAGGAGCCCCATGTAAAGCGCATAGCCCGCCAGAAGAAGCCCCCCTTCCCAGCGCGCGATCCGCTTGCCGGTCATGCCGAATAGGAAAAGGAAGAACAGCGACAGCACCAGCGCGCCGACATCGGTGGAGGTGACAATGCTCTGCCCGCCGCCCTGCATGGCCTCGCCTGCGATGTCCCCGGCATGGTTCTGCATCACGCTGAACGGATGGATCAGCGCCGTCACGCCCAGGATGCCGAGGATGTTGAAGATGTTGGAGCCGATGATGTTGCCAAGCGCGACATCCGCCTTGCCGCTGCGGGCCGCGACCAGCGAGGTCGCCAGTTCCGGCAGGCTGGTACCGACAGCGACGATGGACATGCCGATCACCGCCTCGCTGACGCCGATGTCGCGCGCAATGCCGACGGCGCCGTCGACCATGAAGCGCGCGCCGAACACGATGCCCACAAGCCCGGCGAGCGCGATCAGCAGGCCTTTCACGATGCCATAAGGCGCTTCGACCATCTCGCCCTCACCGGCATGCATCTCGGCCTCTGGCGTGTTGCCCTTCATGTCCGCGACCAGCGACAGTATGATGTAAAGGACCAGCGCGGTGACCAGCAGGAAGCCGCTGAGCCGGGTGAACGCGTCCAGCCAGATCAGCCAGCAGAGCGCCGCCGTCGCGCCGATGACCACCGCCGCATCCCGTTTCAGCGCACCGGGATTGGTCAGGATCGGCTTTACCAGCGCCGCGGCGCCCAGCACCAGCAGGATGTTGGCGATGTTCGATCCCATGACATTGCCGATGGAGATGCCGACCGCGCCGGTATCGATGGCGCGCAGGCTGGTTACGAGCTCCGGCATCGATGTGCCGCAGCCCACCAGGGTCAGGCCGATCACAAGCTCTGAAATGTTGAGCTTTCGGGCGACCGCGACCGAGCCGCGCACGAGCCCTTCGCCACCAAAAATCAGCAGGACAAGGCCCGCCAGCACCAGAAGATAGTCCATCAAAGGGCCTTTCGGAAAACCAGCTGAACATAGTTTACGGGCATCGCCGCACAATGGTTCCGCATCAGCCAGCTGCGGACTAACAGGAAGTTACCGTAATTCATGCAGGATTCAGGCAATCTAAGCTCCCATATTCATGAAATACCGATGAATCTGGTCCAGAACTCGCATGGTTAAATCAATGGCCGGCCGACACATGCCTTCTCGCCCCCGCCAGACGGGTACGGGCCTTGCCCGTCGTGCTGCCAGCCTCGCGCTGGCGGGCACCCTTTCGGCATGCACGCTTCTGGGCGGAAACGCGAACAGCAATGGCGTGACCGGCAACCAGTATGCGGCCGCCTCCCTCGACGGCCTGCCGGACAATCTCGCCGCACGCGCCAATGCCGTGCTGCAGACCTACAAGACGCCGCCCGCCTCCCTGCTGGAGGCCCGCCGCCGGGCAGACAACGCCGCCGGAACCGTCGAGGAATTCCTCGCTGCCGAGGGCTATCTCGCCGCCAGCGCCATTCCCCGGCGGATCGACAGCGCAACCAGCACACCCCGCATCGACGTGATCCCCGGCAAGCGGTTCCGCATCGCCTCGGTCTCGGTCGACTATGACGGCGAGGTGGACGACAAGACCCGCGCGGAACTCGACAAGGCGCAGAAAGGCCTGCTGATCGGCGGCCCCGCGCATACCAGCTCCATCGAGCGGATGGACAAGGTGCTGCTGAACCATCTGAAGGATGCCGGCTACGCCTTCGCCGAGAGCGCGGACATCGACGTGCTGGCCTCACGCCAGGACGCGACCGTGGAGGTCACCTACAAGCTGACCCCCGGTCCGCGCGTCAAACTCGGCGAACTGGTCCTGCCGGACGAAACCAATGTGCGCCCGCGGGCTGTCCGCGTCATGCGCAGCTGGGAGCCCGGCGACTACTACACGCCGGAGAAGATCCGGACACTGAGAACCCGCCTTCGCTCGTCCAGCCTGTATGACGGCATCGGCATCGAGATCGCCGAGACACCCGATACGGATGGCACGTATCCGGTGGAGCTGAAACTGGCGGAGGCGAAACCCCGCTCCATCGGGATCGGTGCCTCCCTGTCCACGACCGAGGGCGCAGGCGTCGACGCCTTCTGGGAGCGGCGCAACCTCACCGGCCGGGGCGATACGCTGCGCGTGGATGGCGCCGTCGCCAATCTCAGCCGTGACCTGACGGCCAGTTACGAACTGCCCAATATCGGCCGCTATGGCCGGACGCTGAATCTGGAAACCGGGGTCCGCCAGCAGGAAACGGACGCCTATGACCTCTCCGGTCTCAAAACCGGCGCCACCTTGTCCCAGCCCTTCAACAAGAACTTCACCATTTCGGCCGGCGCCTTTGTCGATGTGACCCGGACGGTCGAGTATGAGCTGACCCGCTCCGGCCCGTCCGACCCGATTGACCAGGTGACCTTCTCCACGCCGCTCAGCGGAACTTATGACACGGTGAAGGACAGACTGGACCCGCAGGACGGCAACCGCCTGTTCCTGACGCTGGAGCCCAGTATCTCGAGCGGCACGATCAACGCTGTCTACACGCGTTACCTGACCAATGCGACAACCTATCATTCGTTTACCGACGACCTGATCGCTGCGGCGCGGGTCGAAGCCGGCGGCTTCCTGGGCGACACGGACGTGCCGGCCGACCGCCTGTTCTTCGCGGGCGGCGGCGGCACCGTGCGCGGCTATGCCTATCAGTCGCTGTCGCCAACCAATATCGATGGTGATTATGTCGGCGGCGAAGCCCTGTTCGACGCTTCTTTCGAGCTGCGCTGGCGCAAATCGAAACGCTGGGGCTATGCCGCCTTTGTCGACACCGGCGCAGCCTCCACGGACTTCGGCGCGGTCTTCGGCGACCTGCGCACCGCCGCCGGTCTCGGCGTGCGCTACTATCCGGGCTTCGGTCCGATCCGGCTCGACATCGCCACGCCGATCAATCCGCGCGAGGGCGATGACCCGGTTCAGGTCTATATTTCCATCGGGCAGGCCTTCTGATGTCAGCCCTCTCCAAAGCTCTTTCCCCGATCCGGAAACATCCCTGGCTGTCCGGGGCTGCTGCCCTTTTGCTGATCGTGCTCGTCGCACTGATCTCGGCACGCCTCTGGGTCGCCAGCGATGGCGGACGCGCCTGGCTGCTCTCGCAGATCGATGGCCGCAAGGCGGGCGCCTATGGCACGATCGATGCCGAAGGCCTGTCCGGCGACCCACTCGGCAAGATGTATCTCCGCCGCCTGGCCGTGCGCGATACGGAGGGCGAATGGGTCGTGGCGCAGAATGTCTCGGTCGACTGGGCACCCATGGCGCTCATCTCCGGCCTTGTTGATGTCAAGGCCCTCTCGGCCGGCCAGCTTAATTTCATCCGCCGCCCGGTGACGGAAAAACAGCCCCCTTCGGAAGGTGGCGGCAACATCCGCATCAAACTCCGTAGCCTGACCATTCCGGACCTCGCCTTTCAGGAAGGCTTTGCCGGGCCGGAAGCGCATTTCAATGTCAGCGGCCGGTTTGACCAGGCCGGGCGCACCATGGCCGTCCGCCTCGATGCCACGCCGCGCGATGCCGGCACGGACCGTTTCCTGATCGACCTGCGCCGCGAAGAGACCGGACCCTTCAGCCTCGATGCCGACATCAATGGTGCACCGGACGGGGTGATCGCGAACCTCATTGGCCTCGACACCGGCACCGGCGTGTCGCTGAAGGCCACCGCCTCCGGAACGCCGGAAGCCGCCACCGGCGATGCCACGCTGACCATCGGCGACCAGCCGGCCGCCACGGCAGAGCTGACAATCAAGGACAATCGGCTCACAGCGAATGCAAATCTCGACGCCACGCGCCTGCCCATGCTGGACCGCCAGCTGGTCACGCTGATCGGCAGCGAGGCCAGCATCCGCATCGAGAGCACGACCGGGCGGCGCGAAGCTCCCTTCGGCCTTGAGACCTCGCTGCGCGCCGGTGCGCTGTCCGTTCGCAGCGAGATCGACACGCGCAACTGGACGCTGACCGAAGCGGCAAACCTCGATGCCGAGGTGACCGACCTCCAGCCCCTGCTGGGCGAGCCCGGCAAACTCGCCTTTACCGGCATTGCCGCCAAGGACGGGAAGGACTGGCTGCTGCAGGGCAAGGCCGGGCTGGACGTCAGCGGCGAGGCGGCCCTGCCCTTCACGCGCGCGGACGGCCCGCTCAAACTCACCATCGGCCAGAACGACATCCGCTTCACCGGTGACCTGAAACTGACCCGCCTGCTTGGCAATGTCAGTGCCGCCGCGCCGCTGTTCGGAGAGTCCACCGCTCTTCACGCCGAAGGCTCTTACGACCGCGCCGCCCGCCGGGTCGTGTTCGAAACCGCCGACGCCTCGCTGGCCAAAGGCCGCCTCTCGGCCAGTGGTGCCATCGACCTTTCCGCCCGCACGCTGGACCTGACCGGCACGCTTGCCACCGCGATCGACCGGCTGCCCGGCAAGATGCGCGGCCAAGTCTCCGGCCCGTTCTCCGTCACCGGCGGCCTGACCCGGCCAGCTGTGGATTTCAGCCTGGCGGCAAGCGACTTTGCGGGCCTGCCCGATCCGCTGCTCCAGCTGACCGGCACCGCGCCCAAACTCGACGCGTCGCTCAAGGTGAAATCCGGCGCGCTGAACATCGCCTCGGCGACGCTTGCCGGACAGCGGGCCAAAGTGACGGCGAAGGGCGACTGGGCCTGGTCTGGCACGAGCGAGTTGCGCGCAGTCATCGACCAGTCCGCCCCGGTCAGCGCAGGTGGCTGGGACGTCACGCTTAGTCATGGCGTAGTCCGGATTGGTCATGGCCAGAACCGCATTGATTATGACATCGAAACCTCCGGCGGCAGCGCATCCGGCGCCGGGCGGCGGGTCGAAGATCTGGCCCTGACCGCGAAGCTGATCAGCGCCGGAAATCGCCTCAGCGGCCCGCTCACCCTGCGCGCCACGGCCGATGGCGAGCCCGTCTCCGCAGACGCCAATCTGGTGCGGGCAGATGGCCTCACCCAGTTGACCGGCCTCACCGGCACGCTGGGCCCCGGCACCTTCAGCGGCGCCGTGTCGCTGGCCGATTCCGGCGATCTGACGGGCGATATAGACGTCGACGGCACAGCGCTCTCCTGGAGCAGCGGCGAAGTCCGCGAGGCTGAAGGCACAATCCATTTCGAGCGCAAGGGCGACGACCCGTTCGCCCTGAAAGCAGACCTGAACGTCACAGACCTCGCCCTCGGCCCCGGCCGGGCACTCGTGTTCGACAAGGCCAGCGCCACGCTGCGCAATGCCCCGGAAGGCTATGACATCCGCGCCCGGCTGATTTCCGAGGTCCCCACCTACCCGACGGACCTGACCTTCATCGCCTCCGCCAGCTTCGGCGAACCGGCCGCGAACGGCATGTTCGAACTCTCGGGCACAGCGCTCGGCGAGCCCATTGCCACCGCCGCCCCGGCCCATTGGCGGCTGGGCGAGACGCCGGAACTGGATGCCGACATCTCCCTGCTGAGCGGCCGGTTCAAGGCGGGCTTCACCGGCGGCGGCGACGAGACGCGCCTCGTTTTCGATGCGACCGGGATCGACCTCAGCCCGGTGCTTGCCCTCTACGAAACCACGACCAACCGGACCCATCTGGAAGGCCATGGCGACCTGCGCGTGTTCGGGGCAGACCCGTCCGGCACAGTCCATGTTGTGGCGGCCAGCGATGTGCCGGGGCTCGACTCTTCCTTCATGCTGAACCTCGACGGAACGCTGGACCGCAACAGCCTCTCCATCGACCTGAAAAGCGACTATGGCGGCCGCCTCGTCTTGACAGGCAGCGCAGATGTGCCGGTCACCGCCGAAGCGGGCAAACTGGTCGCGCCGAACCGGACGGCCGCGCTGAAAGGCCAGGCCAGCCTCACCGGCGACCTCGCCGTGCTGCGGACGGCCGCCCTCGCCTATGGCCATGACATCAGCGGCAGGATCGACGCCTCCGCCAGCCTCGCCGGGACGCTTGACGCTCCCGCCTATCAAGCAAAGGCGAGCCTCCGGGATGGTACTTATGAACTCGGCAGCATGGGCTTCCAGCTGTCCGCTGTCTCTGCCGATGCAGACTATGACGGGGACGTCCTCAATGTGACCGGCAAGGCCAGCGCGCCGGGCGGCGGCTCATTCTCGCTGGACGGCCGCCTCGCCGGTGAGCGCACCGACCTGGAAGCTGATTTCCAGAACCTGCTGCTCTATAACCGCGACGGCGATAATGCGCGTGGCACGGGCAAGCTCGTCCTGGCCGACAGTGCCGAGGCACGAAATCTCTCCGGCGACGTGACCATCACACAGGCGCGCTTCTCGCTCGACAATCTGCCTTCATCGCGCCCGCACGCGTTGGACGTCCGCTGGACGGACGACCCGCCTGCTGAGCCGGGGACCAGCCGCCTGCGCCGGACGCTTGGCCTCGACATCGCCATCAAGGCCGACCGCCGTGTTTATGTAACGGGCCGCGGCCTCGACAGTGAATGGAAGGCGGATCTCAAACTGACGGGCACACCCGCCGCCCCGCGCCTAAACGGCACGACGACGCTGATCCGCGGTGATCTCGACCTGGCAGGCCGGCCTTTCGTCTTCGACACAGGGACGATCACATTCGACGGTCCGGTCAATCGCGCCCAGATCAGTCTCTCGGCCGACCGCACGGTGAATGGGTTCAAGGTGCAGGCCAATGTGACCGGATCGCCACTGAAGCCCGTGATCGAACTCTCCAGCTCCCCGGACCTGCCGCAGGATGAAATCCTTTCCCGGCTGCTCTTCGGCCGGTCTTCAATGGACCTTTCGGCCCTGGAAGCGGCGCAACTGGCGAACACAATCGCGACACTGTCCGGTAATTCGACCGGCTTCGACCCGGCCAGCGAAGTACAGGCGGCGCTCGGGATCGACCGATTCTCCATCGGCACATCGGAATCCGGCAGCGCTGAGATTGGTGTTGGCCAATATCTCAGCGATGATGTGTATCTCGAACTGAAATCTGCAGGGGCCGAAGGCAGTTCTGTAGAGGTCGAATGGCAGCCCCGGCCGCAAGTGTCCGTGACCTCTGAAACAACTGCAACAGGCGAGAGCAAAGTCTCCATAAGGTGGAAAAAAGACTACTGATCGATAGGCAAAAAGCCTGTTGTCACAGCAACTTATACAAGAACTACCCCAAAAAGTTGAGCGTCAGCACCCTTCGGGATAAAGCTTGATTTTATAGGTGGTTAGGGTCCCCCTTTACCTGTATCTACAGAATATAACATTCGCTATCTTACAGCCCGACAGGGTCAGTGTTTCAATTTTTTTATAAGCATAAAAGTTGCTTCCACACCTTTAGAGAGAACACGGTGCTACTCGGAAATCTGTAAACTTCTGAGGATAACGAAAAGTGCCATCTCGCCGACAGACTACATCCCGCGCCCCAACCGCAATCGACCAGATGGTTGGGGAAAAAATTCGCAAACTTCGCCTTGATCGCAACATGACCCTGGCCGAACTCGGCACGGAACTGGGTATTTCTCACCAACAGCTGCAGAAATACGAAACCGGTACCAACCGCCTGAGCGCTGGCATGTTGTCGAATGTGGCGGACGTTCTGCGCGTCGAGATCACGGACCTGTTCGAAGATACCAAAGCCAATGCGGGCAACGCCCCCGATCCGCTGGAGAAGGCTCGCAACGAATGCCACTCCTGGGTCAACCGCGCCAATTCCGTCGAAAAGCTCGGCGCCATGGCCCGCGTCCTCAAGGCCCTGTCGGCAGACTGACCGGCCTTACGGATTTCAATTGATCGCCCGGCTTTCAGGTTCGCCTAGAAAGTCCGGGCGATTTGCGATTCTGCCCCGCGCATGATCTGCGCCGGGTGCACGAACGCATCCCGGAACCAGGCGATCCGGCGCTCGTCGAAAATCGTCCACAGCCAGTCCAGCACAGCCTGGCCCTGCGGCAGACGGCGCACACGTTCGGTATAGGTCAGCCAGAACTGGATCGGGGCGATCTCCGGCAGGTTCAGCGGCTGCAGCCGGTTGTCCACCTCGCCCAGATAGGATGGCAGCACTGCGATGCCGCCGCCATTCGCACAGACCTCGATCATTGCCGCGGCAGAGTTGGTCACCAGCGAATAGTCGATCATCTTCTTCAGCTCGGCCACCCGCGGCGCCCAGCGCTCAATCTGGTGGACATACCCCTCGTGAAGGATCGTCTTGTAGCGATAGTACTCAAAGAGGCTGTTCGGCAGCTGGCCAACTTCTTCCAGGTAAGCCTCGGAGGCGAAGCTCATATAATGGAGCACGCCAAGCTTCCGGCCGATGATTTCCGGCGATTTGGGCTCGGTAAACTGGATGGCGATGTCCGCCTCGCCTTCCATCAGATCCGGCACCCGGTCCACCACGCGCATCCGCAACTGGACCTTGGGGTTCATCGCCTGAAATTGCGGCAGGCGCGGAGCGATCCAGTAGGGCCCGAGGCCGTCACCGGTAGCCAGAACGATGCGCCCCTCGACATCCCGGTCGCGATGACCGGCATTTTCGAAGACCTCGCTCACCGACTCGGCCATCGCATGGATATGGCTGAGCGCGATCCGGCCGGCATCCGTCAGCTCCACCCCGCGCGTCGTTCGCACGAGCAGGACCGTGCTCAGATCCTTTTCCAGCTGGTCGATCTTGCGCCCGATGGTGGGCGCGGATTCCTGGAGACGGTGCGCGGCGGCGTTCATGCTGCCCAGTTCCGCAACGATGCGGAAAACGCGCATATTGTCCCAGTCCATCCGCTCGGTCATTATCGTGCCATCTGGTTCACTCAATGCCGTCACCTCTCCCATCTGGAACAGATGACTACACAGGCTACACGTCGCCAGCGCAATACTTTGGCGCAGATACGACAAGCATTGATCCAAGGATGCCGGGGAATTTCCCATGGTGCCGGCTGCAGGACTCGAACCCGCGACCCTCTGATTACAAAAATGAAGAAAGTAAAATCATTCAAACACCAACCCAATAATTACAATGCTCTAGCTAACTCTTATAATCCCAGAACACCACAGAATCACATCAAAATTGAGTATTTGCGCGCCAATTGCGCGCCAGTCAATTTTGCCTCTTTGGTGTGACAGAGCTCTCCGAGAGAATGACTTGCCAGACGATTCGCACGCCGAAAACCATGTACTCTCCGTATTCCGACATGGCGGTTGTTGCAGGGCGCATTAGAAGCGACTTTCATGTTTGCGGGAACCAAGTTCGACCGCGAAGGTGTCACGCGCCTACAATATCTATGGATTGCAATCCCGTTCGATCGGGCCTGCCCCTCTCCACCTTTACGAACCGTAGGTGAACCGCACCAGACGGTCAGAAAACTAACCTGCGATCACGGCCAAAAGGGCCCGGCAAATCACCGATTTCACATGATCGACTTGCAAAGGTGTGGAGACAAGGAAAGCTGGCTCATTGTCTCTACCAATACGCATGCGGTCTTGAAGGCTTGTGATGACAATACTCGGCGCTTTGTGGAATTTGCGAATATCGTCCAGCGCGCCGAAACCGGATGATCCATCTGCAAGCTGACTTTCGACCAACATAAGTCCCGGTCGGGTTGCACGGGCCTCTCTGACGGCATCTCCCCGTGTATTTGCCTGAGCGATTATTCGGTGACCAAGGCTTTCTACGATTTCCTGCAGCTGCAATGCAATCCTGCCTGTACCTTTGACGATCAAAACGTCCGTTGCCAGCGAAGAAGCAAGTCTCTTTTCTGTCTCGTTCATGATAACCGTCAGGTCGTGCGGTCTGACCTTCAGGATCATTTCTACAGCGGTCGGATCCAGTTGTTCGACGGCGGTGAGAAACAGCGCCCTGCGAGACAAAAAGGAAAGCCTTTGAAAGGCTGTATTCGGCTCAGTCAGTGAGGGAGCCGGAGCAAGGTTTACAAGGATCTCATCAAGCAACGCAAAAAGCTCAATTCGGTCTTTCGGAAGATGTGCATCTGATGCCTGCGGCGTAATGACATGCTCCAAAAGCAAGGTCTCGACGCACAAATCTCCCGTCATCTGATTGCCGGAGATCACCCGCGCGTAACGCCGCAGATAGGGCAACTCCTTAGTGACAAGCTCATACAACACGCGGGTAGCTCTCCAGTGTCAGAAACTTCTTTTGAAGTATTCGTGGAGTAAAAAATACCGGCACGACAGTCTGGACAATCCAATGCAGACCCGGGCTGAGACCGGCCCGCCCGCAGTTACGCTTTTCAATACTCCGTATTCGAATGCTCTTACCGGTAAATATGACCTCTACAGCAGGAGCCCAATAGAATTCCCGAAATTGTGCAAAACCACAGGAAGCAGAATACTCCCGGTACGCAATCTCAACCAATACGCAATTGTCGCCGGCCCGGCTGTCCACAACATGGCGGCCCCATCAAAATGAAACGCTCCACCCGAAAACCTGAAAGCGTGCGCCAATCCGAACAGGCCTGCTGTGAGCAATACGCCCCAGCCCCATTCGATACCCAGAAAATGAACCCGCGCCGGAAACGCCTGATTTAGAGCATAAAGTAGTATACCACTATAGAACGCTTCCTCCTCTAGTCCCGGAAGTGTCATTTGAAATGCGGCTGTTTCAGGATCCAATGGATCATTCGGCAATATCAGTGCCAAGATCACAAGAAGTACAAGCACAACAGTCACAACACTTGCGATTGCGACTTGTCCTTCACCTCGTTGTGAAACTGTGAAACCAACACGTCGCCAACCAAAGGCGGGAGATGACGCCACAATGAGCGTGGAGACAAGCGCGAGCGCCTTGCCTTGCCAGTTCCAATTTGCGTGCGGCAGAATGCTTGGAAACAGCCCATAGCCACGCACCAGCATGAAGTCGTTCAGGGCGACAAGAGCCGCTGCGATCAGAAGCCAGCGCAGCTTGAAGCCGCCTCGCTCGATCCCCCCAAGAACCGTCCCCACAAAAAGCAATAGGCCGACTATTGCTACGATGGAAATCAAACTGTTCATATGATCTACCCACAATTGCGCCCCAGGCTGCCCGCGAGCCTGACACTCGCGGTGCCTGTGCCAAACACACCAACCGGCTACGCAGGCCGAAGAGCCCGGCCTAAACTGATCGGCTCAACGTCCAAATCCACTGGGTGCAAAAGCCTGGCATCTGCTCCGTCACATCCCGCCTCAGTCGCGTTCACAAAGCCCCTCTGATCTGACCTGTGCCATGACGCCTGACACAATACGGTCACAACGTTCTCCGGCGAAGCTGAATACTTCGCCAACCGCGATGTCGATGTCTTGCGCGAGACTCTCACGCAATAACGCCCGCGCACGGAAATACCGTGTACGTACTGTCGCCGCCGGAATGTCCAATACCTCCGCAACCTCATCCACGCTCATTTCCTCAATCGCCCGCAACATAAAAACGCTCCGGAACACCTCCGGCAGCATGTCGATGTGCGCCTCCAGGAGGGCGCGGACCTGCACCCTTTCGACGGATTGTTCCGGACCGTGGTCTGGAGCTTCGGTGAGCGCCGACTGCATGTCATCATCGGACGAGATCATGGCTGCCTCCAAAGGAATGATTTGCGCGCTCTTCCGGCGCATTCGGCCAAGCGCTTCGTTCACGGTGATCCGGACAAGCCAGGTTGACAATTTACTGTGCCCGCGGAAGCTCGAAAGTGCTCGCCACGCTTGCAGCCAGGCCGACTGAGCTACGTCTTCCGCTTCTCCGTCACTTCGAACGATGCCGCGCGCAGTCCGGAACAAGAGCTGGTTGTGCCGGCGCATGATCGCTTCAAAAGCTGCACTATCGCCTTCTCGAGCAAGTCTGGTCAGGTCATCATCCGAAAAGGCTTTGGAATATCGAGATGGAATACGGTATTCTTCATTCGTCATTTTCATCCCCTGGGGTTGTAGCAAAACTGCCGGCAATTGCCTGGGTCTTCTCGGACTGGTCACCTGCGAATGGTCGCTATTGGCAAGCCCCCGCCTTCGGATTCTATGATACGGATGATCATTCATATCATTGGTACCGCCCATTTCTCAGCCCGAGGAACTCACGCCGCAAGGCATCGTTTTCCAGGAACGCGCCGCGCATAATCGAACTGGTCATCACAGGCTGCTCATCCTTGATACCGCGCCATTGCATGCAATAGTGATCCGCCTCCATCACGACTGCCAGCCCATCCGGCCGTATGCGTCTTTCAAGTTCATCGGCGAGCATGATAACAGCCTCTTCCTGGATCTGTGGCCGGCTCATGATCCACTCACAGAGGCGAGCATATTTCGACAGACCGATCAGTTCCGCATCCGTATTGGGCAGGACGCCGATCCAGATCTTTCCCATGATTGGACAAAGGTGATGAGAGCATGCGCTTCTTACGGTCACCGGACCGACTATCATCAGTTCGTTGAGCCGCGACACATTCGGAAAACTGGTGATGGAAGGCGCTGCGCTATAGCGACCGGCAAAGACTTCATCGACGAACATTTTTGCAACTCGCCGAGCGGTTCCGGCGGTATTGTGGTCATTGTCTATATCTATCACCAAGGCATCAAGCACCTCCATCATACGGTTCTCGACTTCAAGGCGCAGTTCATCCAGCTCACCGTCCTCAATGAAGGCAGCAATGTTATCATTGGCACGAAACGTCTGACTCGCTGTCCTCAGCCTTTCCCGGATCCGGTTTGATGCAGACGCCCCCTCAAATGCCAGGGCCGGGGTCGGCAGTTTATCAAACATCTTCAATCTCCTGTTGGGCGCAGCGCACTCCGTTCACCGCGACTGCGTGACGGCCAATGCGGGGCAGATACCATTACTTGGGCGGGGTTCGGCCGACCCCATGAACATAAACCAGGCGACCACCAAACAAGCCGCCAATCACCAGCGCGATGACCCCACCTGCGTCGAGCACAAGCGAAACCGAATTCGGCCCATGCAACTTCATTTGCTCTAGCCGCACGAGCAAGCTCAACGAGAACAAGGTGAAAGCAGCCAACATCGCTGCCATGTGAACCCAGGCATCCTTCATGGGAGCCCCGTCAGGAACACGCCGCAATTCGACCATGCCGGCAAGCATCGCGAAGACTGCCATCACACAGCCTATGGCGAGCAATCCGCCCGACCAGCCTGTAGGAATTTTCCCGAACCACAGACCGGCGATGTCGGAGCCGGCTGCGAGCGTCCAGCAGGCGATTGGAAAGTGCACAATTGCGGGATGCAACGGATGGCTCATGACTCAGAAAACCTGGGACAAAATGATCAGGAAACCAGCAACGGCAATTCCGGCATGGGCGACAACGGCGACCTTGGGCGGCAGGCTTTTGCGCAAGTGAAATGACGCGAGAAAAAAGCCAGCAACCGCCGCCAACAGCAAAATGGCGAAACCAATCAGAACGATCTGCGAGGCGCCTTGCAACAAGGCCGCGACTAGAAGGCCAAGGCCCAGCGCCCCAAGACCGGCGTGCAGGAGCGATACCGCCCAGGGTGCAAATTTATCGCGCAGTGTATGCGCCGCGAGAAACAATCCCCCAGCAGCTGCAATTGCAAATACGATACTGGCGTAATTGATCATGGGTAATCCCCTCCGATTGGTGCCGTCCAGCGGCAGAAGGCTCGCTGTCTGACCATTGGATGCGTTTGCAGGCCTCTGCGTTCCCGGGTTTGGGAAATTTCTGGAGAAATCGCAGTTGGGCGCCCGTCCCCTTGTGGAACGTCTTGGAAGTTGGAGACGGTGATCGCAGCACTTTAACCAAGCCATTTTCAGGATGTGGCCTAGCCGCATGTCGTGAACTATCAGGAGAAACATCTGAGCTTTCGCTGAATAGAAATACAGAAAGTTCTGACTGTGCCGGGAACATTCTTCGAGTTTCTGCATCCAATGATCAGAGCGCCGATCAATGGCTCTCCGAGAAACTCGCAAAGGACTCACGATGAAGATTTTATCCCCCCTGTTTGTTGCTGCCTCGCTTTTCGTGGCCGGCCCGGCATTCGCACATGATGAAGACGCCCTGAAGTCGGCGCCTCCCGGCGCCCCTTACATACAGGTCAGTGACGCACTCCCCCTGCCGGAGTTCATTCCGGGCCTCGGCACGCTTTTTGTGGTGCCCGAAAATCTGCCTGCAGGCCCCTTCCTTGCCTATGACCATGACGGCAAACTATCTGCCACGGTTTACATGACACCCCTTGAAGACCTTCAAAACGGCAGCGCCTACGACGATCTGGGGATTGGTTCGCACACGGTGAGTAGTGTTGATATCTACTACAATGCCGGCCACCCCGGCGTGGAAAAACCTCACGCTCACATCGTGCTCTTCCACGATGCCGGAGCCAAGGAACGACTGGCCAAATGATCACCGAACGCCGACAGTTTCTCGCATTGGGGGGCGGCCTGAGCGCCGCCCTCCTCCTACCAATATCGCTTCAAACGACGCGTGTCGTTACCATCGAAATGCGTGGCACTCCACGGGGTGAACGGATCTGGTTCTCACCGCAAGGTCTGGCGGTTTCGCCGGGCACAGCGGTGCGCTTCGTCAACCATGACAGAGGAAGCGGTCACACTGCGACGGCATACCATCCCGCAAATTTTGATCGCTTACGACGCATCCCCGCCGCCGCCGAACCGTGGGATACCGGTTTCCTGATGCCGGGTGAAAGCGCAGAAGTCATCCTGACGGTTCCAGGCGTATACGATTATTACTGCGTTCCACATGAAATGGCCGCAATGGTTGGCCGGATCGTAGTCGGTCGTCCCGGAGATCGCGGGTGGCAAGGGCCTTCCCCGGCAACAGACGATGTTTCACCCGAAGTTCTGGCAGCATTGCCTTCTGTCGACCAGGTCTTGACACGAGGCAGGGTTGAAGCCGCTGGCAAATAGACAGAGTTGCCGTGCCCCTGACTGACCAGTGACTTCCTGTTTCAGGCACAAATCTGAGACCGTCTTTTTGAAGCCCGAGAGAAGAACACGCAGGCGAGGATCTCCCATCCGTATCCGGATGGGAGTCTCACCCTAAAGGGTCTCTGCATTTCCCCTGACACACGCGTACGATTAGAATTTTCCCGAATGCACAGATTACTCGCTACCAGCCTGGCCGCCTTGTCCCTCTCGCCCTTCCTGGCGCAAGCGGATGATGTCCAGGACACGATCATCGTAATCAGCCAACGCCATCTGAGCAAAGAGACTGAAGTTGCAAGCCGTCTCGGGCTTGGACTCTATGAGACGCCGGCAACGGTGGATGTCCTGACTCAGGATGATCTTCAGCAGCAGGGTACCCGGACAGCCATAGAAGCCTTGAACTCCGCGCCTGGTCTTGCGTCCGGAAACCTCCCGGGTTCGGTCGCTTCGGTCTCGGTACGAGGGTTTCATCGCGCCGTAAACTATCTCTATGATGGCGTCCGGCAGGCCAATTCAGACGCCGGCATGCGCGACTATGACAGCTGGATGTTTGAGCGCGTCGAAGTCATCAAAGGTCCGGCGTCCGTAACTTCCGGGGAAGGCGCCTTGGCCGGCGCCATCAACTTTGTGCCGCGCCAGCCGAAACTCGGCCAGCATGGCGGCGAAGTATTCGCCAGCTATGGCAGCCACGGGACGGCGCGTGTTGCCGGTGATCTCAACCTGCCTTTCGGAGACAAGGTGGCGCTCCGCGCGGACCTGAGCTACGCACAATCCGCAGGTTGGATAGATAATACTGATTCCGAGAAGATCGCCGGTCGATTGGCACTTCTCATTCAGCCGTCCGACAAGCTCTCCGTCACGGTGTCGGCCGACCGGTTCGGCGACCAGTTCGATACAGCCTATTACGGCACGCCGCTTGTTTCGGCCGAAATCGCTCGCAATCCCTCTGACATCGTCTCAGGCAGTGCAGGCCTCGTGCTCGACGAAGCCATGCAAGAGACCAATTTTAACGTGACCGATGGCGACATGGACTCGGAAACAACCTGGCTGCGCGCACGGGCGGACTATCAGCTTTCCGCCAACTGGACACTTGTCAGCGATACCAGCTGGTACACGTCTGATCGCAAGTGGATCGACGCCGACGAATATAGCTTCAACGCCGGAAACGGACTTATTGACAGGTTCGCCACTCATATCACCCATGACCACCAATATTGGAGCGAGCGCCTCCATTTTGCATTCGATGGCGACCTGCTTGGTCGTCGCAATCGCTTCACGGTGGGCATAGAGGTCAGCGACACCGATTTCTTCACGGAACGCCGGTTCGGGACGGCGACAAGCACGGATCCCTTCAACCCGGCCCGCAGCGTCTTCCCTCCGGAAGATCCGCTCAACTTCACAACCCGGCAGGACGTGACTGCAGACGTGAAATCCGTCGCCTATTTTGCCGAGGATGCCTACAACCTCACTCCCAAATGGCTGATCGTTGGCGGGTTGAGGCTCGACACGTTCAACCTCGACCGCAAGGTGGACGATCTCAATGCAGACGAAGTCAGCATCTATGGTCGGGACTATGACCCGGTCACCTGGCGTATCGGCACCGTTTACAGCGTGCGGCCCACGACCCAGCTCTATGCACAATATACGAGCGCCGCGACGCCGGTGACGGGCCTCTTCTTCATGAGTTCAAGCCGCGCCGCCTTCGATGTGACAACCGGCGACTCTTTTGAATTTGGCATCAAGTCTTCGATGCTGGATGACCGGCTCCAGCTCACCGCATCACTCTACGCCATCACCCAGAATGATATTCTGACTCGGGACCCGATTGACCCAAGCCTTACCATCCAGGGCGGCCGCCAAGGTTCGGAAGGCGCGGAGCTGACCGTAAGCTGGAGGCCTACGGATGAATGGTCTGCGACATTGAGCGGCACGATACTAAATGCCGAATTTGATGAATTGATTGAGGGCGGTGGCCTGGATCGATCTGGCAACCGCCCGCCAAATTCACCCGAGCATTTGGCAGATCTGGTCGTAGCCTACGTACCTCGTGCTCTGCCGCTGTCCTTCACGGGGTCGGTACGTCACAACGGTGATTTCTTCACATCGAATGCCAATGATGTGAAAGTCGGCGGGTTCACGCTCGTGGACGCGGCGGTTTCCTGGGAGGCGCCGTTAGGACGTCTCACCCTGCGCGGCAGGAATCTGACGGACGAATTCTATGCCGATTGGTCAGGATATGCCTCCGGTCTGGTATTCGTCGGAGAGCCCCGAAGTGTCGAGCTCTCGCTCTCTCGAGAATTCTGATCATTTTCCGCCGGCCGGGTCTTCCTGCGAAGGTCCGGCCGGTAAATCGGACCAATCAAAATGAGCCAGCAACCGCCTATGGAATCGTCAGGCTCTGCCAAAGCAAGTCTCCACAGAACAATCTTCCGGCTCCACTTCTATGCGGGGCTGATTATTGCCCCCTTTGTTCTTATTCTCGCAATCACCGGCACGATCTATCTGTACGGCACCGAGATCGAGGATATCGTCCATCCGGACTGGCGCTTCGTGGAGCAAGCCGGCCCCCATCTTCCGGCTGATATCATAATCGACAATGCGCTGCGGTCTTTTCCGGGTGCCTCCGCCACCCGTGCAGACCTCCCGACATCGCCCGACCGGACGGCCGTCGTGTTTCTTACCCCCGGGGCGGGCGAGCCATTCCGGGCATATGTCGATCCGGTATCCGGCGAAGTGCTCGGCTCCTTCATCTATGGTCATACGCTTGTAGGTTTTGCAGACCAGATGCATGGCTCCCTGCTGATGGGCGAGCGGGGAGATCTCATCGTCGAACTCGCGGCTTGCTGGGCAATCGTTCTTATCGTGACGGGACTTTACCTGTGGTGGCCCCGAACGCAGAACAAGGTCTGGGGCGTATTCCTGCCGCGCTGGGGAAAGGGCCGCCTGTTCTGGCGCGACCTGCACCCAGTCGTCGGTATATGGACATCGGGGCTGATCATGTTCCTGACCCTTACAGGTCTCCCCTGGGCGTCGAACTGGGGCGGGAACTTGGAGCGCGCGATGGCGAACATGGGGCTGGGCTACCCCGCATCCTACCGCATTCATATCGATCATGGCGCCGCGGGCTCGGATCCGGACAAGACCCTCGCCGAAACCACGCCTGGGATACCCTGGACAATGGAACCTGCCCCGGCACCTCACTCGGCCCATGCGCAGCATATGCCGATTTCCGTGCGGGATGCTGTGCAGGTGTTTGCACACGAAGGGCTCACGACGGCTTACAGATTGACACTGCCCGGCGATGCGCACGATGTCTTCACGGCCTACACCTATCCGGACCAGCCGGAAGGCCAGAGGACACTCCACATCGATCAGTATACGGGCGAGGTCATCAACGATGTTTCCTTCGGTGACTACGGTATTGGCGCCAAGGCTGTCGAATGGGGCGTGGCGATCCATATGGGGAATTATTTCGGCGCCCCGAACCAATTGATCATGCTCGTCGCAACCCTTGGGGCAGCGACCTTGTCTCTTTCCGCTCCGTTGATGTGGCTCAGCCGCCGCAAAATCGGCCTGGGGGCCCCGAAACCCTTACATTCTGGACGGGCTTTGTGGAGCATCATTGCTCTGCTTGCGATGTTGGGACTTCTGTTCCCTACGCTTGGAATATCTGTGCTGTGTGTGCTTGCCCTTGAACGGCTTGTGCTCCGGCGCATCGAACCGCTCAGGATCTGGCTTGGATTATTCACGCCCTGATGGAAACGGTCATGATCATTGTCAGCCAAATTGTACTAATCTGTCGGTCAGTGTCGAATGGACGTGGTCGCTTCTTCTCATACACCCTTCCGGGTCGGCCGGCCGTGAAGGCAGCACCTCGACTTGACATTCTTCACTCCACTCGCGATCATGCGAGACCATGTGCTATTCGGTTTCGATCTCCATCTCGATTTTCAGGGTTTGTCCTATCGCAGGACTTTAACCCCCGGCTCGCATTTGTCGTGAGCGGGTCGAGGGGCAAAACCGAAGCCGCAGCGTGATTGAAGCGCAACAAACGACATCTTCAGACAACCGTAACGCTGTGTGCGATGGCACCCCTGCCTTGCTCCTGCGTCAGTCCATGCGTGAAAGTTCATGAGTTCCAAGCATTCCGGCAAGCCTGCCATCTCCGTTTGTCAATCCGACTTTGACCTGCTCTCTGCGCTCGCAGATGCGTTCCATGCGCACAATCCGTCTGTTGCAGAAGAATTGTTGGCAGAGCTTGATAGAGCCCGCGTTATTGACGACGACGCGTTTCCATCAACCATCGCCAGAATTGGATCCACGCTGCGCTATTCTGCCGATACGGGGGACAAGCGTCTCGCAACCCTTGTTCTGCCTAAATATGCAGATATTTCAAAGGGGTATGTGTCGATTCTGACGCCTATTGGTGTTGCGCTTCTGGGTTTGTCCCCCGGCCAGTCCATTGAATGGATATCTCCTCACGGCGACCGACATACGCTGACCGTGGAAAATGTCGGCCAGATCGATTCCAATCAGCCCGGTTTTACTTCAGCCAGCTGACCCCGTGCATCTGAAGAAATACGGCGGAGCCGTGTTCCGCCGCAATATCCAAAGCTCAATACAGAAACGGAATACCAACCTGACTTTCCAGCTGAAGAAAGCCCACATGCACAAGGCATTCGTGACCTTCTTGTTTGAATCCTGAACAGTTACGCACATCAATTATCGATACCCCCTCTTTCCTGGTTTCAATCCCGCTATATTGGTATTATAAAGTCTTATTTATCCTCCTTCACACTCATTGCGTGTGCTGAGACGAGGAGCAAGAAGGAAAACGACGCGAGCATTCAATTCCGGAATGTTCCTGTACCGCATATGTATTTTTAAAGAAGGCCCCCCTCATGTCCGACATTCGACTTCCGAAACCAACACGCGCAGATGCCGAACGGCGCCATAGCCTGGCGCCGGCTGCGGACGACGCATTCAAAGCATTTTCCAAGGCTGTTTTTGCTGAGGGCGCACTGGACGAACCCACCAAGCAATTGATTGCGATTGCTGTCGCTCACGTGACTCAATGCCCATGGTGTATTGAAGGCCACGTAAAGATTGCCAAACGACTGGGTGTCTCGGACAAACAGGTGATGGAAGCTATCTGGGTGGCAGCTGAAATGCGTGCTGGTGCAGCGTATGCCCATTCCATCAAAGCTCTTGCGCTCATGGAAGATGCTGATGGCGATCAATCGGCATAGCACAATGCCACGCACTCTCGTCTGCGATCAGCATCAGGGCTTTTGCGGAATCTGACAAGAGCAGGTCCGCCCGCTCCTGGGGTGCACACAAACAAACTTCTGAGCCTGAGTTTCCTCCTTTCCCAATTCAACACGCCAATGAACAGGAGCCTCCCCCTGCCCCAACTGGACGAAAAACTTGAACTGGTTCTCCACGATGTATTGCAGCGCAATCCTGGCGAAGCCGAGTTTCACCAAGCTGTTCGGGAAGTGCTCGAAAGTATCGGACACATTGTCACGAAACGCCCTGCCTATCTCGACCATGCCCTGATAGAGAGGCTCTGCGAGCCGGAACGGCAAATCATCTTTCGTGTCCCATGGGTGGACGATAAGGGCCAGGTTCGCATCAATCGAGGGTTCCGCGTGCAGTTCAGTTCGGCACTCGGTCCTTTCAAGGGCGGCATCAGGTTCCATCCGTCAGTCAATGTCGGAATTGTCAAATTCCTCGCTTTCCAACAGGTTTTCAAGAATGCCCTGACCGGAATGCCCATTGGAGGCGGCAAGGGTGGTTCGGATTTCGACCCAAAAGGACGTTCCGACGGAGAAATCATGCGCTTCTGCCAGTCCTTCATGACAGAGCTGTGGCGGCATGTCGGAGAATATACGGATGTTCCCGCTGGTGATATCGGCGTCGGACAACGTGAGATCGGATACATGTTCGGCCAGTTCAAACGACTGACCAATCGTTATGAAGCCGGCGTCCTCACCGGAAAGGGACTCAGTTATGGCGGATCTCTCGCAAGAAGCGAAGCGACCGGCTATGGCGCAGTCTATTTTGCCCAACGCATGCTTGAAAAGAACGGGCAAAGCCTTGAAGGAATGCGCGTTTCGGTTTCCGGAACGGGCAACGTCGCCCTTCATGCCATGAGAAAAGCAGCCGAACTCGGTGCCACAATTACAGCCTGCTCAGACAGCTCCGGGTACATTGCAGACCCCGAAGGCATAGATCTGGAGCTGATATGGAACATCAAGGAAATCCGTCGGGAACGCGTGATTTCCTATGCTCAGGAAAAAGGTAGTCAGGCCAAATTCGTGCCAAAGGGCACCGGTTCGATATGGGATGTCCCCTGCGATTGCGCCTTGCCGTGCGCAACCCAGAACGAGCTCGACCGTCAAAACGCCATGAGTCTTGCCGCAAATGGAGTTCTTGCCGTCGTCGAAGGTGCAAACATGCCCTGCACGCCGCAAGCTGTGGATGTGTTCAAACAAGCCGGTATCCTGTTCGCACCGGGGAAGGCTGCAAACGCTGGCGGTGTTGCCACGTCGGCCCTCGAAATGCAGCAAAACGCAAGTCGCGACACATGGAGTTTTGAAAAAACGAACCAACGTCTCGAGGCGATCATGATTGATATCCACGACCAATGTTATAATCTGTCCAAGGAGTATGACGATCCGGGGAATTATGCCCTCGGCGCCAATGTCGGTGGATTTGTCCGCGTCGCGGAGGCGATGCAGGCCCTTGGCGTGGTTTGAGCCTCCTCACCTCCTGAATGCCGAAAGAGAAACACGTCGACCTACGCCCCCTCTCCTGCCCCTGCCGACCAAAGTCTGGGCAACGAAGCGCCTCAACATGCGCATGCGACACTCAGAACTTCTGGTCCGCCGGTAATATGCCGGCGAGTGTGCTCTGCTCCACCTATTATGGTTCACCGCTATTGCTGGTCCGGTCGCTTCCACGCGGCGGGGGTTATGTCGCCGACAGGTTCCCATCAGGATCAGGGCTTCGCATAAACCGGAGAAGCTCTCCTTCGCCAGCAACTTATCCCCGAGCTTGGAGGTCAGATGCAGGCAGGCGAAGCCAACCTCTCGCAGTATCCGTTTTTCCACAGCGAGCCCGGTTCGATGTAGAGTGTCGTTACGCTGAAACGTACCAGGCAATCTGGGGCGATAAGGTCGCGGCGGTTGCTGGAGCGGATATTCTTCGGCGGGCCATGATGGCCGAACAACCCGTCCAGCGTGCGGACACACTCCGGGCGTTGAGCTTACGCGCGACGCGGATGGCGAAGCATTCCCCGGCATATTCATCCATAACGCATAGTATACAGAGCACCTCATAAGCCCCCCCCCCTGACGAAATTATACGACCAGACATGTCTCTTATGCATCGGCGCCCGGCAGGAACGCCGCGACGAACCCAACCTACCGAGGGCGGCGGTTATGTGACAATTTTGTCGGAGTGGCGCGGCCACATATAGCTGTCCGGAAGTCCGGTTGGGCCACAGATTTAGTCCGGTTGCATCCGGGCAAGGTTGAGAAAGCCCTTGATATAGTCCGTGTCGGTATCGCTGCATCTGAGCCCGATATGGATGCTTTTTGCAATCCCCTTCGTCCCGATGCGCACGGCGCGGAGAGGCGTGTCACCTGTATATTCTCTGACCAGCCAGTCTGGCATGGCGCTGACGCCGCGTCCGGCGGCGACCAGCTGCAACATCAGATCCGAGGTTTCGACCGTGCGGTGGCGGCGCGGGATCCGCCGGGCGGGCACCAGAAATTGCGTGAACACATCCAGCCGTTCCCGCTCGACCGGATAGGTGATCAGGGTTTCGCGATCGAGGTCTTCCGGCTCAACATGAGGCTTTACTGCCAGCAAGTGATCGGCGCGGACCACCAGGACGAGTTCATAGTCGAAGACCGGATGATAGGCGAGCGCGGGCCGGCTCAATGGGTCCGGCGTGATCAGGAGGTCGATCTCGTGGCCGAGCAGGGCGCTCAACCCACCGAACTGGAAAGCAGTGCTGACATTCAGGTCCACGCCTGGCCAGGCCGCGAGATAAGGCGTGATGACCCGCATCAACCATTTCTCGCAGGGATGGCACTCCATGCCGATCCGAAGCGCACCGCGCCCGCCGCCGGCGAAATCCTCAAGCACGGTTTCGGCATGGACGAGCTGCGGCAGCAGACGGTGGGCGAGTGTGGCCAGATAGTCTCCGGCCTGCGTCAGGCGAATGCCGCGCCCTTCTCTCTCCCACAGCGTGACTCCATAGCGTTCCTCGAACCGGCGCATGGCGTGGCTGACGGCCGATTGCGTCATGTGCAGCCGGTCGGCTGCCTGCGTGAGACTGCCGGTCCGTTCGATTTCCCGAAGAATGGAAAGGGATTGGGTATCGATCATTTCATGACAATATATCATGAGTATGTGAAAACAATCCATTATTCGTCATGCAAAGGAGTCCGTAGGCTTACACTGGTTTGAAGGAGCAAGGAGACTGGTTATGACGCACGCGGCAAATCTCGGCTTTCCCCGGATCGGGGCCAAGCGGGAGCTGAAAAAGACAATGGAAAGCTATTGGAAGAACGAGATCTCTCGCTCTGAGCTGGAACAAGTCGGGCTCGAACTGCGCCGCCGTCACTGGCATCAGCAGCGCGAAGCCGGCATCGGCATCATTCCGTCCAATGATTTTTCTTTCTACGATCAGGTGCTCGACATGACCGCCACGCTGGGGGCGATCCCTGAGCGTTTCGGTCCTGCCGATGGCGATATAGATCTCGATATCTATTTCGCCATGGCCCGCGGTACGCCGGAGGCACCGGCGATGGAAATGACGAAATGGTTCGATACGAACTATCACTATATCGTTCCTGAATTCACGAAGGGGCAGCACTTCCGGCTTGCCTCCAACAAAGCACTGGACGAATTCAACGAGGCCAAGAAGATTGGGCTGACGACCCGGCCTGTCCTGCCTGGCCCGGTCACCTGGCTAAGTCTCGGCAAAGCGAAGGAACCGGATCTCGATCCGCTGGACCTGCTTGAAGACGTCCTTTCAGTCTATGCTGAATTGCTTGGAAAGTTGAAGGATGCCGGCGCCGAATGGGTGCAGATCGACGAACCTGTCCTGGTACTTGATCTCTCGGATAAACAGAAAGAAGCCTTCAGGACGGCGATGAGGGCGTTGTCGGTGTCCGGCCCCAAAATCATGCTCGCGACCTATTTCGGCAAGCTGGGCGATAATCTCTCCCTGGCTACGTCGCTACCGGTCGACGGCCTGCATGTCGATCTCGTACGTGCGCCGGAGCAACTGGACGATGTAATTGCGCGGATCGCGGACCGGCACCTGTCGCTTGGGCTTGTCGACGGACGGAATGTCTGGCGTTCAGACCTTGATACCTGTCTCGAACAGGCCGAACGCGCGGTAAAGGCCATCGGAGCGGATCGCGTGGAAATCGCGCCCTCCTGCTCGCTGCTGCATGTGCCGGTCGATCTCGACCAAGAAAAGACACTCGATGATGAACTCAAGAGCTGGCTCGCCTTTGCGCGGCAAAAGCTCGGTGAAGTGGCCGGTCTGGCAAAGGCCCTGAATGAGGGCGGCGAGGCGGTTGCCGCCGAGTTCGTTGCATCCGCGAACGCCAACAGGGCTCGCAAGGCATCGCCGCGCATCCACAACCCGGCCATAGCCGAGCGGCTCTCCAGGGTTTCGCCATCCGCTCTGAACCGCCAGAGCCCCTATGCCGAGCGCCGGGCAAGGCAGGCGCAGATCTTCAAGTTGCCAGCCTTCCCGACAACAACCATCGGTTCCTTCCCGCAGACGAAGGAAGTGCGCCAGGCGCGGGCGGCCAACCGGCGCGGTGACATGGACGACCAGTCGTACGGTGCCTTCCTGAAGGCGCAGACGAAAGGTTGCATCGCCTATCAGGAAGAGGCCGGGCTGGATGTGCTTGTCCATGGCGAGTTCGAACGCAATGACATGGTCGAGTATTTCGGCGAGCAGCTGGAAGGTTTCACCTTCACCAGACAGGGCTGGGTGCAATCCTATGGGTCGCGCTGTGTGAAACCGCCCATCATCTTCGGCGATGTCACGCGCCCGAGCCCCATGACTGTGGGCTGGTCACAGTATGCGCAATCCCTCACCAGCAAGCCGGTGAAAGGCATGCTGACGGGACCGGTGACCATCCTCAACTGGTCCTTCGTCCGCAATGACCTGCCGCGCTCGGAGACCTGCCGTCAGATTGCGCTCGCCATCCGCGACGAGGTGCAGGACCTGGAAGCGGCAGGAATCGCGATGATCCAGATTGATGAGGCAGCCCTGCGCGAAGGCCTGCCGCTGCGCCAGGACGACCGGCCAGCCTATCTCGACTGGGCCGTCGGCGCGTTCCGCCTGGCAGCCTCGGGTGTGAGGGACGAAACTCAGATCCACACCCATATGTGTTACAGCGAATTCAATGACATCATGCCGGCGATCGCGGCGATGGATGCGGATGTCATTTCCATTGAGACTTCGCGCTCAGATATGGAATTGCTCGATGCTTTTGCGGAATTTGAGTACCCGAATGAAATCGGCCCTGGCGTCTGGGACATTCATTCGCCGCGCGTACCGGATGCGGCCGGGATGGAAGACCTGCTGAAGAAGGCAAGCCGGGTAATCCCGGCAGACCGGATCTGGGTCAATCCCGATTGCGGGCTCAAGACACGTGGCTGGCCGGAGGTAAAGTCCTCCATCGCGCACCTGGTCACGGCCGCGCAAGCCATGCGGCGAGCCGCGTCAGCAGCCTGGTAGACTATGGCCTTTTGGTCAGGGAGTGCCTGCGCGGCATCTGGCATTCTGCAGGTAGAAGATTATTACCTGTCGGCTGGCCTCCAAATCGGAGAGAGGTAGCCAGCCGACAGGACGAACATCAGACTGGCTGATGGGGGGTCAGGAAACGTCCGATGTCCGAACTTTAGGTCATACGCACCAAGTGGCTGATATTGCAGGAAATTGCTATATTTGCGTCATCTAGAAGACAAGGTTCGCCCGGGGCGGAACCGGCATCCGCTAGCCTCAAAAGAGGCGTGCGCACCGCCGCTCGAATCGCTTCCTGTCCGATCATTTTGCTCTGTACCGTGAATATTTTCTTCTGCTTTTCTGACCTGAATTATCTCGATCCCATTCCCCTTCCTCTGTTGATTGAATTGGGCTAAGAAGGGTATAAATTCAAATAACAATAAGTATATAGCTCGATAAGTTTAGATTATGAGACCAACTCTCCGCCAGCTCCAGTATCTTGTCGCCGTTGCAGAAAGTGGCCGCTTTCGTGATGCCGCGAAACAGGTTCATATCACCCAACCCGGACTGTCATCCCAGATCGCAGCTATGGAAGACGTTCTGGGCGCAACGCTCTTTGAACGCACGGCGACGGGCGCAATTCTGACACCGCGCGGTACAGAAGTTTATCGGCGGGCCAAATGTATATTGCGAGATGTCGAGGAGTTGAAAGCGTTTACACGGCACGAAGCGGCCAAGCTCGATGGGCATTTTCGTTTGGGCGTATTGCCGGTTGTGGGCCCTTATCTACTTCCCATGGCCGTGCGCCAACTTCATACCACATATCCCAATCTGAGATTCTCTGTGCGCGAGGAAACCGCAGGGAAACTCGACATTCACCTGAATGAGGGGACATTCGACACAATCATATCCTCACAGCACGACCACCCCGGACTGGCATACGAACCTTTGTTCGATGAACATCTCTGGATTTGTGTGGCAGCTGATGACCCACTCGCATTGAACCGTGAACCAATTGGCCTTGAGGCGATCAGAGGACGTCACCTGCTAACCTTAAGCGGTGAATTTCGTCTGACCGCCATGGTCCAGAGCCTGTCGGACGAGGCGGGAGGAATCGTTAGTCACGAATATGAGGGCACAAGCCTGGATTCCGTTCGTCTGATGGCGGAGATGGGAGCAGGCATAGCGGTACTGCCCAGTCTGTACGCACTCTCGGAAGTGAGACGAGACCCACAAATGGTCATTCGCCGTATTGATCATCCTCTCGCAATCCATTCTGTAGGCCTGATGTGGAGAGAAACATCGCCATTCGCGCCAAGCCTGCAGGTCCTGGCCGACGAGTTACGTCAGGTTGCGCTTAGCCTGATGGCACTCCCCTCCGATCTTCTTGAATCGACCAGCTAAACGACAACCCAGGCCCTGCATCGCCTCTGCGTCACTTGTAAAACCACCAACATCGGCACCAAGAGCATAGTTGCCGGGATTGTCCTATTCCGATTCCAGATCATGCCGCGGGTCAGATGTGTCGATCTTCATCGCCTTCAGACGCTGGTTGGCTTTCTCGAAGCGCCATGTGTCACGACTTGCGTTTTGCCGCATTTCGAGAGCTGATGTGGCAACGCCGCCGGTGTTTGCTTCCGATCCCGGGGCGAAATGGATTCCGGCGTCCTGGAACATCTCTACGACTTGCGGCGCATACGGTATGTTTGCACTTTGGATGACAGCAAGAACACAATTTGAAACGAGGGCACCTGCATTCCCGTGGTCGAGACCGGACTGGCAAACGGATACCGAGGGAGTGCGGCTGCGTCTGGTATTTCATTGAAGTCTCATACAGGGAAAATGCCAGGAAATGGCCGTGTCGCCATCGGTACCAGCGTTACCATGGTCTGGAGATATCGTTCTTTGCGCTCAGGATAGATTGCAGCTTCAGTTCTTCGTCCCTCGCCTCAGGTACGGCAGACGCAATCCGGAGACCAACATCCCTCAAGAGGACAGACCACATCCAAAACCTTGAACTTCTAATCCGCCGGCAAGATGTCAGCGAGCGTGTATCGATCCAGTGAACTCATGAATGACGCAAGCGCTTCATTCAGGATATGGGGAAGCCGGCAACATCCGGTGATCACGCACTGGTTCCCGGCGGTGAAACATTCCACGAGGGCAAAATCTGGCTCAGTTGCACGGACCACGTCTCCAAGATTTATCTGCTCAGGCACTTGGGCGAGGGCAAATCCACCTGACCGGCCGCGGACCCCTTTCAGATACCCTTCCCTTGTCAGCACATTCACGACTTTCATCAAATGCGATCGAGAGATCTGGTAAGCATTTGCTGTTTCTTCAATTGTGATCAGGCGGTCCCCAGCCGAAGCTGCGTATATCAGGACCCGAAAAGCATAATCGGAAAACGTCGTCAGTCGCATGATTGCCCGCCAGGTGTTGTATGATAGAGCCCCTGGCAACAGACGCTTCCAGGAGGTTATGCCCCTATCTCTCACGCGCGCTGCCGCTGTCTCCCTGCCTTCGACAGAAAGCACAGAACAAACACACTCGCCAGACAGGACTTCAAACCATCAGTCAGAGCTTTCGTTCGGGGTACTGGAATCTGGCCTGCTTGAGACTTACGAGAATATTTACTCGTTATGACTCAAGGGCCCAACAAGGCTTTTCAGCAAGCCGTCTTCAATCGCATAGACCCATCCGTGGAGCGACAATTCTTGCCCTCGTTGCCACGCATTCCTTATACATGGATTTGCAAGAAGGTTTTCGACCTGTCGCAGAACGTTCTGCTCACACAAGAATCCCAGGTGTTCCTCGTCGTCACGATCACCACGATCCAGACTTTGATGCATGTGTCTCGCAGGTTCGAGCCAGTCTCCGATCGGGTCGGACGTCTTGTCTTCCAGCAATGACTGTATCCCACCGCAGCCATAATGCCCGACAATCATGATATGGTCGACACATAGCACCTCAACCGCAAACTGTAGCGCAGCTGAAAAACTTGGATCCGTCGGAACAGCAAGGTTGGCAATATTGCGATGCACAAACATCTCGCCGGGCGCCAGATCGACGATTTCAGTGGCAGGAACCCGGCTGTCACAGCAACCAATCCAGAAATAACGTGGTTTCTGCTGGCCGCTCAGGCGTTTGAAATAGTTGGGGTCTCGTTTCTTCGAGGCGTTCACCCAAGCGCGGTTGCGCTTGAAAAGATCATCCAGATGTTTGTCTGAATTGCGTATGCTTGCCTCTTCGATGTCAATTTGAGACGGCTCATCCGACATTGCCGTCACAGATCCACCACCCGCAAATACGGTTTCAGTGTCCTGAAACCCTGTGGGAACTGACGCAAAGCCTCTTCATCCGATAGTTTCGGAGAAACAATTACAGATTGGCCAGGCACCCAATTCACAGGTGTCGCCACACTGCGGACATCCGTAAGCTGAAGGCTATCAATGGCTCGGAGTATTTCATCAAAGTTCCGCCCTGTGCTTGGCGGGTATGTGAGGATCAGCCTGACCCTCTTCGCAGGATCAATGACATAAACAGACCGCACCGTCAGCAACGGGTCACAATCCGGATGGACCATATCATACAGCGTCGAAACGCTCCGGTCCGCATCCGCGATCATCGGGAAATTCAGCTGCGTGCCTTGCGTTTCGTTGATGTCGATCGTCCATTTATCATGTGCTTCGACCGGATCGACTGACAATCCCAGTGGCTTGACGTTTCGTTTCTCCCATTCGGCTTTTAGCTTTGCGACTTCGCCGAGTTCGGTTGTGCAAACGGGTGTAAAATTCTTCGGATGACTGAAGAATATGCACCAATTACCCTGAAGCCATTCATGAAAGCGAATTCTGCCTTGCGTACTCGCCTGCTCAAAATCGGGGGCGATCTGACCGAGCCTTATTCCCATATTGCACTCCCAGAATATCTACTTTGAGGCTGCCTCATTTGCCTCATACGAACAAACGAATGTTATTGCAGGTTCAGATGAAATAATTTGCACATACATCGAAACGCTCCGGGCAATCCCCGCTTTGAGTGAAGCGATTTCCAGGCCCCTTGCAGGGCTGGCATGACGCCCCGGTTAGGTCCTCTCGCCTTGTCGCAAACCTCAATGTGGCGGTGACAACATACTCGATGGGCTTTGCCCTCCGGAACCGGTCGTCGAGGCCTCCAGACTGGTCGAAGGAAACATGTCGGCGTTTAAACCTCGAGAAATATGACTGACTGGCCAATGTGAAGGGAAGAAGAAGATAGTCGGTAATCCGACCACGTGTTCGGCCCTGATATTTCTCAAGCCCCCCAATTGGTGCATGCTCTTCTGAGGGAAACACCCCGCAAATGTTACGAAAAGTCACTTCAGGAACGCCTTGCCGCTTTGGTTTGCTGGATGTAATCCCCAGCTCATGCTTTTGTTAATGTCGTTTTGAAGCAAAGTTTCCTTTGGATGGATATCGAAGTCGCCCGCACATTTCTTGAAGTCGTCAAGACAGGCAGCTTTGTCGGAGCTGCGTCCAATCTTCATCTGACACAAACGGCTGTAAGTGCCCGCATCAAGGTTCTGGAAGACCGGCTCGAACGCTCACTCTTCATCCGAAACAAGTCTGGCGCAAAACTAACGCCGGCAGGCGAACAGTTCTTCAGATTCGCTGCGTCTCTTGTTCACGTATGGGATCGGGCCAGGAGCACGGTCGCCCTGCCGCCCGGTCGCGAGACTGTCGCCACTGTCGGGGCAGAATTGAGCCTCTGGAATCCGTTGCTGCGACACTGGATGCTCTGGATGCGTCGAGAATGCCCGGAACTTGCCGTCAGAACCGAAATAGACACCTCGGACCGTCTGATGGAATGCGTCCAGGATGGGACGCTCGATGTCGCGGTGCTGTATGCTGCGCCTAAACGTTCAGGCGTGGTGACCGAGCTCCTGTTCGAAGAGAAACTGGTCATGGCACGGACAACTCCTACCGATCAGCCCTTGTCTGAGGAAGATCATGTTCAGATTGATTGGGGTGACGAGTTTGCGGCGAGCTATCAGGCAGCCTATCCGGAAAAGCCGCCAGCTGTGACCTCTTTCAGTTATGGGCCCCTCGCGCTCGAATACATCCTGGCGACAGGCGGAAGCGGGTACTTCAGAAAAGGCATTATCCGGTCCTATCTTGAAGAAGGACGCCTGTCTCTTGTCCAGGATAGCCCCGAATTTTCCTATTCGGCCTATATGGTTCATTCGACGCGAGCCGATGCCGATGTCATTGACCGGGTTCGCAGAGGTTTGCGTGCCTCCGCTGAAATCGCGACATGATGAAGTCTGAGCCTCGAACCTGACTGAAGGTAAAAGACTTCAAGTCTGCATGCAGGCGGCGGGCTTGCGGCTTAAGCAACGGCAGCATCGGGAAAAGCGATGAACGTCCCAGATCTATGAGCTTTGCTCGAAATCACACCGATCAGATCAATTTTTTTGCTCTGAAACAGCAATAATCATCGTTTGTATAATGTTTGCGCCGTGCGCACATACGCTCTCAGATCGCTTCGTATCAGCGCAGTAATGTCGCCGGCAACTCAGTTCCGGCATTGACGGGTATTCTAATGGGCTTGGTTATTAATCTCGACACAGAGCAACAGCGCCTCGTTGAAGATCTGACCCGGTCGCTTTCCCGGGCACAGCTTCAGTGGCTTGGCGGCTATTTCAGCGGACTTGCCGCCGGGCCTGACGAGGTTGCCGTTCAGGCGAAGGGCCCCTCTACCCGACAGCGCAAGCTGGCTATTCTGTTTGGTTCTGAAACAGGCAATGCGGCAGAAGTGGCACGCTCACTTGAAGCAAAAGCGCAGCAAGCAGGCCTGGTCCCATCCGTTCAGGACATGGCGGACTACAAGGTACGCAAGATTGCTGAAGAACAGGACATTCTGATCATTGTCAGCACGCACGGCGAGGGCGAGCCCCCACAGCCCGCGATGAACTTTTTCGAATTCCTGGAAAGCCGGAAGGCCCCGACGCTCGGCGATACCAGATTCTCAGTACTCGCTCTCGGCGATTCGACGTACGAATTTTACTGTCAGGCGGGCAAACAGATTGATAGCCGGTTTGCCGCGCTCGGCGCCAAACAAATTCTGCCGCGCGTTGATTGTGATGTCGACTTTGAAGACGACGCTGACAATTGGATCAAGTCGGTACTGGAGCAACTCTCGGACGGGGAAGCAGAAAATTCTACTGGGACAAATTCTGTCATGCCTATTGGGGCGCCCTCGCCGTCTCGCCATGACAAACGTAATCCCTTTGCAGCCAGTGTTCTCGAGAACATCCGCATCGTTGGCGGAGGCTCGTCAAAGGATACCCGGCACATTGAATTGTCTCTGGCAGGTTCAGGCCTTGTATATGCACCCGGAGACGCCCTGGGCATCGTGGCTGAAAACGCGGCCGACACGGTAGAGAAGCTGCTCGAAGCCCTATCATTGGATGCCGAGACCTCCATTACCCTCAAGGGACATGTCTTCTCGCTTGGTGAAGCCCTGACCCATCGTTATGAAATCACGACGCTGACACCTCGCTTCCTCGAATACTGGACACTGCTCAGCGACGCTGCCGACCTGAAGCGGCTGGCAAAGGAGGACCAGTCCCTGGAACGGAAAGCCTTCCTGCAAAATCATCACATAATCGATCTTTTGCGCCTGTTCCCGGTCAGTGGCGTCATGCCTCAAGGATTTGTGTCGGCGCTGCGGCCGCTGCAGCCACGGCTTTACTCTCTTGCTTCAAGCTTGTCCTACGCACCGGACGAAGCCCATTTGACTGTCGCCCCGGTCCATTATGAGCTGCATGGCGACTGGAGAAGCGGCGTAGCGTCGGGTCTTCTTGCCGGGCGCGCTACGCCGGATTCGCAGATTCCTGTTTATGTTCAGGAGAACCGGCATTTCCGGCTGCCTGATGATCGTACACCGATAATCATGATCGGCGCCGGAACGGGTGTCGCGCCGTATCGGGCGTTTCTGCAGGAACGGGAAGCGAGAGGCAGCAACGGGGCGAACTGGCTCTTCTTTGGTGACCGGAATTTCCGCACCGACTTTCTCTACCAGACCGAGTGGCAAGCCTGGCTTCGTGATGGAACCCTAGGCAGAATGGACGTCGCTTTTTCGCGGGATCAGGCAAACAGGATTTACGTTCAGCACCGGATGATGGAACAGGCGCGTGACATCTATGCCTGGCTGGAAGACGGCGCCAATATCTATGTTTGCGGCGATGCGGCCAGTCTGGCTCCAGACGTTCATCAAGCCCTGATAGAGATTGTCGCCCAGGAATCAGGCCTGGCGCACGAGGCGGCAGACGAATATGTGCGCACACTTCAAACAGAGCATCGCTACCAGAAAGATGTCTATTGAGAGAACTGCCATGAGCCAGACGACCGATCGCAGCTTCGACATTTCCCAGTCACTGGACGATCTGGGACCTGACGAAAGAATGAAGGAATCCAGCGATTTCCTTCGTGGGACAATTGCCGAGGGTCTTCTCGATCGTATCACTGGCGCTGTTCCATCCGAACACGACGTCAAGCTCATGAAGTTCCATGGCATTTACCAACAGGATGACCGGGACGTCCGGGACGAGCGGCGGCGTCAAAAACTTGAACCTGCCTTCCAGTTCATGATCCGTGTCCGGCTGCCCGGAGGAGTTTGTACACCGTCCCAATGGCTGATGCTGGATGAACTTGCTCGGCGCCATGGTGGCGAAACCCTCCGGGTAACGACGCGGCAGACATTCCAGTTCCACTGGGTACTGAAAGGGAGCCTGCGGCCGATTATCCAGGGTCTCCATGAAGCTCTACTCGACACAGTCGCCGCCTGCGGCGATGATAGCCGGGGCGTGATGTGTACCGTCGACCCGCGGAGTTCAACATTGCACGCAGAGGTCGCCTCCCTCGCCAAGCAGGTCAGCGATCACGTGATCCCCAAGACCAGAGCTTATCACGAGATCTGGTACGGAACCCAGCGAATTGCCTCATCTGCCCCGGAAGAGCCGTTCTATGGCCCCACCTATCTGCCCCGGAAATTCAAGATCGGCTTTGCCCTCCCCCCCTCAAACGACATCGATGTATTCTCTCAGGATCTCGGTTTGATCGCCATTGCCGACGACAATGGTCTTGAGGGTTTCAATGTCGTGATCGGCGGAGGCATGGGCCGGACTGATAAGGACCCAAGCACATATCCCCGTCTTGCCAGCCTGATCGGATTTGTACCGGCAGAAAATCTCATGGCATGCGTTGAAGCCGTCATGGGTGTTCAGCGCGATTATGGGAACCGGAAAAACCGCCAGCACGCACGATTCAAATACACAATAGACAACAAGGGAATAGACTGGGTCCGGGAAGAGATCGAGCGGCGCATGGGAATGTCTTTCGCCAAGGCCCGGGCCTTCGAATTCACATCCAACGGAGATCCATATGGCTGGCAAAAAAGTCCAGACGGGCTCTTTCATCGCACCGTCTATATCGAGAATGGGCGCCTCAATTTGCGCGCACTCGATGTGTTCAGGGAAATCGCGCAATCGCATTCGGGATCTTTCAGACTGACCCCGAACCAGAACATCATCATTTCCGGCGTGCAGGAAAATCAACGCAAAAAGCTCGATTCAATCATCCTGAAACAACTTGGACCAGACCAGCCATCAGCCTTGCGTCAGAATGCGATGGCGTGTGTCGCTTTACCCACATGCGGTCTCGCCATGGCCGAAAGCGAACGCTACCTGCCGGAACTTCTCGACAAGGTCGAGGCGATCCTCGCGGCAAACAATCTTGCCAACGTCCCTATAACGTTCAGAATGACGGGGTGTCCCAATGGGTGTTCGCGCCCCTATCTTGCCGAGATTGCCCTGACCGGGAGAGCCCCCGGAAAATATAACCTCTATCTGGGAGGCGGCTTCCATGGTCAACGCCTCAACAGACTGGTCGCCGAGAACATCGGCGAAGAGGCCATACTCAACATTCTATCCGCCCACATCGAATCTTATGCCCGAGAACGCGAAACGAATGAGCATTTCGGTGACTTTCTTGTTCGCACAGGTAAAATCGAAAATGCCGCGAACACAGGCACCTCCAAATGACAGACAGGAAACGGCACCGCCCCGAAACGATTGCCGCCTCTCATGGCGTTGCCACGGACGCCGCATTCGGCGCCGTCGTGCCTCCGCTTTATCTTTCGACAACCTATCAGTTCGAAGGCTACGACAAGCCCGGGCCCTATGATTATGGCAGGGGCAACAATCCGACGCGCGATCAGTTCGCGTCCGCCCTCGCCCAACTGGAGGAAGGCGCCGGAGCCGTTATCACATCAAGCGGACTTGGCGCTCTCGATCTTCTGGTCGGACGGTTGACACCGTCCGATTTGGTCATTGCACCACATGACGCTTATGCAGGAACCCTGCGTCTATTGCAGGCTCGCGCGAACCGTGGACATTTCAGGCTTTGTCTCGTCGACCAGAGTGACGATGCCGATGTTCACCAGGCGCTTGACGACACACCGGCGCTGTTACTCATCGAGAGTCCGAGCAATCCCCTGATGCGGGTCGTGGATATTGAATCACGGGCCGGATGGGCCCATCAGGCAGGCGCAGAGGTCGCCGTAGATAACACCTTCCTGTCCCCCGCCCTTCAGCAACCCATCCCGCTTGGCGCCGATTATGTGTTCCACTCAACGACGAAGTATCTGAATGGACATTCGGATGTGATTGGAGGCGCCGTAGTCGCATCCGACAGGCAAAGATTTGAATCGTTGAAGCAGTGGGCGAATATCGTGGGCGCGACAGGTTCTCCGTTCGATTCCTGGCTCGCATTACGAGGACTTCGCACCCTTTACGCACGCCTCGCTGTCCAACAGAAGAGCGCCATGGCGATCGCCGTATACCTCAGTGATCATCCTGCCGTAAAAGCGGTTCACTATCCCGGGCTACCGACCCACGCCAGCCATGCGATCGCCAATAGACAGCAGAGCGGATTCGGCGCCATGCTCAGTTTCGAATTGCATGGCGGCCTTGCCGCGGTGAGGAATTTTCTGCGATCGGTCGAGATATTTACCTTGGCCGAGTCCCTTGGCGGCGTGGAAAGCCTTATCGCCCATCCAGCGACCATGACGCATGTGGACATGACAGACGAAGCCAGGACCCTGGCTGGCATAAGTGACAGCTTGCTCCGGATTTCCGTTGGTCTGGAAGCCACATCGGATCTTATCGCAGATCTATACAGCGGTCTGGATGCCTGTTGATGAAGCAATGCCACCAGAACAACAGACCAGTTGCCCTGCTGAACCGTTCCCGGTTCTACTTTCTGGGTGTGGTCGGAGACGGCAGCGCGATGTCGGCGAGCGTCGTTCGGTTCAGGTCGCGCAGGAAAACCTGTTCAGCATGTCGAAGCTGCTTCTTCAGTTTACATCGTCCGTCCAGGGTACAATGGTTTCCTTCCTGGTCAAAACATTCCACGAGCGGTTGCCCCTCTTCCAGCAGAGCGATGAGTTCACCCAGACGAATTTTTGCGGGTGCTTTGGCGAGGACGGCACCACCACCAATGCCGCGGCGGGTTTCGACAATACCTTCCCGGGCAAGTTTTTGCATGATTTTGGTGAGATGATGCCTGGACAGCTGAAACTCTTCTGCGAACTCAGCGGTAGACAATGCCTGGCCAGGCGTGCTCGCCATTTTCATGAGCATTCGGAGCCCATAGTCGGTAAAAGATGTTAGACGCATGAAGCCTCGCATGATCATAATTGGTATTGAAATTATTGATTATAGGTCAGGTCGCCGAAATCAAGGCGTGCTGTTGCGCTTGGAGCCCGACTTTGAAAGTCCGGCAGCGCACCCTGAATCCCGGTTTCAGGCGATTTGACCCGAAAGGGGAGCAACAGACCATGAATAGTCACGCACCGGATCAGCCCACAATTTCTGCAACAACATCGGATCGTCAACTCCTGATCAACAACCTCGCATTTGTCAAAGGACAGATGGCCAGAGCCTGTCAACGGTCGGGTCGGCACGCCAGAGAGGTCACCCTCCTCCCTGTCACGAAGACGGTCGGCGAATCGCGACTACGCATGGCCTACGAGGCCGGTCTTCGTACATTTGGTGAAAACAGAGTCCAGGAAGTAAGGACAAAAGCCAGCGCCATGACGGATCTTGATATAAAATGGTCCATCATCGGCCATCTGCAGACCAACAAAGTCAAATATGTCGCGCGCTTTGCCACGGAGTTTCAGGCACTCGATAGTCTGAAACTCGCCTCTGCCCTTGACCGACGATTACAGGCGGAAGGACGGAGCCTGAATGTTCTGATCCAGGTAAACAGTTCAGGAGAGGAGTCCAAATACGGCATTCCTCCGGCCGATATCCTGCCCTTTGTGCGCCAGCTTGTTCCTTTTGCTTCGCTCAAGGTCCAGGGTCTTATGACATTGGCCACTTTTTCTGGGGATGAGCAGCGCGTACGGCCATGCTTCAGACTTATGCGGCGCCTTCGTGACCGCCTCAGACAAGAAGCTCCGGACAGTTTGTCCTTTGACACATTGTCAATGGGTATGTCCGGCGACTTTCCAATCGCGATCGAGGAAGGCGCTACGGTTGTTCGAATAGGTCAGGCTCTGTTCGGTCAACGTCCTCTTCCGGATAGTCATTACTGGCCGCAGTCTCCATGACACGACCGCCGACGATCGTCTCCATTCAGTCACAACTGGTCTTTGGTTGCGCTGGCAACAATGCAGCGGTGCCATTGCTTGAGCGCTTGGGGGCAACGGTCCACGCGGTTCCCACCGCCATTCTGTCGAATACCCCACACTATCCCACCATTGCCGGTGGCCCCATGCCTGCAGAACTCATTCGTGACTTGCTCGACATTCTGCTTGATCGCGTGCCGCCAAACCATATTGACGTTATACTGACAGGATATATCGCATCTGCCGAAACAGCCGCCATTACCGCGCGCTTCATCCAGCGTGTCCGTGCCAGCCACCCCGGTGTGGTCGTTCTTTGCGATCCGGTCATGGGTGACACGGATTACGGTTTGTATGTCTCTGAAGATGTCGCAGAGGCCATAAGGACGCTCCTGACTGAACAGGCAGATATCCTGACCCCCAACCTGTTTGAAGCGAAATGGCTGGCCGAGACATCAACAGATGATCCTCTTGAGCTGCTGGAGCACCTCCTGCTGCGCGGCAGGACGTCGATCGGTGTGGTCACAGGCGTTCTGGAAGCAGACGGACGAATATCAACGATTGCCGGGAACCGTCAGGCGCGGTGGGTGGTCACCACAGACCGTCTCGATCTTCGACCGACCGGAACCGGCGATATCTTCTCGGCGGCATTCGCCCGCCATTTCTATTTTTCCAGAGATATTCGTGGTGCATTGGAAGCCGGCGTGGCGGCCGTATACGATCTCCTGCAATTCTGCCGCACGGAATCGGCGCTGGAGCTGCAGCCCCAGATGCTGGCATTTAACCATCCCGTTTCTCCTGGCATGCCCATCTAACTCACTTCATTTCAAGCTTGCGGTCCTTTTATTTTCCAGAAGAGCGCCCCACTCTCTGGCATCGTGAGCACATTCGTCGCAGAGTGCGGCGTTTACACAAGAGCCTTTTGATGTACTTTATATGTATCTTTTAAGGCGTACTGAGCGATCACTCCGAGACACTCGGCCGGCAAGCCAGCCTTTCCAGCAGATAGAGGCACCATGTCGAATTTCATCATCCGGACCGCACAGGAGCGCAGGGAACAGATCCGCCGCGATGCGGCCAACATGGGAATCAAGGACGACTATATCTCGACATTGGTGGAGACGTTCTATTCCCGTGTTCGAACGGATCCGGAGCTCGGTCCGATTTTTGACGGTGTCATCGGTGACAACTGGGATCCTCATCTCCAGAGAATGAAGGATTTCTGGGCGTCCGTCGCTCTCAATGCCGGACGATATTCAGGAAAGCCAGTCCCCGCGCATACCAGACTGGAAGGCGTATCCCGCAGGCATTTTTCGACCTGGTTGCACCTTTTCCGGAGCACCCTAAAGGACACTGCGCCTTCACCTGAAGCGATAGACTACTTCATGGAGCGCGCTGAACGAATAGCCGAGAGCCTCCAATTTGCCATGTTCGGGATGCCGGGACTGCAGACACAGGATGGTGTGCCAACAAAGTCAAGAACCATAGACGTCTGACACGCCGAACCATGAATTTGGGATCTTCCGTGAACCTCGTCAGCTCTTCCTGGACGGCACGACATGCCGCGTCCCTGGCTTTGCGCCTCTCTCAGAACACGGAAATGCCGATCCTGTGAGTAACCTGGCCCGTTTGCTCTGGATCGCATGTGGCACCCTGTCGCTTGTCTGCGGCGCCGTGGGCATCGTTCTTCCCCTCCTTCCCACGACACCTTTCCTTCTCCTGTCTGCGTTCGCATTCGCGCGGTCCTCCCCGCGCCTGCATCATTGGCTTGTCGAACACCCACAGTTTGGGGTTCTAATTGACGATTGGTATCGCCACGGCGCCATCAACAGATCTGCGAAACTCTGCTCTGTCGGCTTTATGGTGGTAACACCGCCCATCACATGGATGATCGGCGCACCCGGTTGGGTACTGGCCATCCAGATCATCATTCTGCTAGGCGCAGCTATTTTTGTGGTTACGCGGCCTGAGGGCGGAAAGAGCGACAAAAGTGCAACATCTGGGTAATGTCGTTATACTGAACTTTAATTGCGTTTCATACCTCCCGACATGAAATACTGCTCCTGCAGCGACAATGGCGCTTGTCAGCCTGGCCACCGGTTAGTGAGAGATGTTGCCCGGGACGAGTGTTGCGATCCAGCCTGTCTGGTTCCCTAAAAACATTACTCCGTTCTCCATCAACAGGCGCCCCCGGAACATTGCTGCCAACATCCTTAAGCGTAGCCCCCCAACATCGCCCGGATCGCAACCACGTCCTTACATCGCCCTGATTGTGTCATCACGACCGCATACGTCTACATGCGCATACACGGAGCCTGAGCAGGCCTTCAGGAATGACGCTTCAGACTGGCGGAATAAACATCCGTTCGGATTCTCCAATCTGCCGGTCGCTTGGCCTCATGCAGCTGTAAGCGTGCCAGGATGCATGGCCAAGGACAGGAAAAGCGATCACGAGGCCGAAAAATCCGGTTGCAATGGAAAAGACGAACAAGGCAACGACGATCGCGCCCCAGACAAGCATGACAGGTAAATTGTTCCACACCATGGTCATGCTGATACCCATCGCAGAAAGAGCGTCTGTCTTTTCTTCAAGAAGCATGGGCACAGCAAAAACGCTGATCGCAAAGGCAAAACCTGCAAAGAGCGCGCCGATAACAGACCCCGTTGCCAAAAGCGCCCAGCCTGTGGGCGTCAGAAACAACATGGGCAACAGTTCGCTGGTTCCAGGAAACGGAACAATTCCAAAAAAAAGTGCATAAATCAGAACCGCTGAGCGCAGCCATAGCAGGAACAGCCCCAACATCATGACGCCCATAAACAATGCCTGATAACCGGACCGTGGCCGGATGAAAACCATAGTGGCAATTCCTATTGGTTCACCTGTCTCGATCCTGCGGCTTTTTTCATACAAACCATTGGCAATGAGCGGACCGATGACAACAAATCCGGCCAACGCGGGAAACAGCGCATACTCGTACCGGAACAGGAACAAAGCCCAGACAACGAGAATGGAAACAGCAAACACACCGAAACCGTAGAGGAAGCTGGCAATCGGCTTGGTCCAGAAGTCCATCCACCCTGATTGCAGCCATCCAAACGCGGTGTGCCACGGTAGATTGCGCGCATGTGGATTTGCACGTGGCAGCGGCGGCACGATGATCGGTATCATTCCGTTGGAATACGGAGGGCCTGGCTGAGGCGGGCGGGAAGTATCGCTTAACATGCAGGTGCCGCCGCCCGATAGGAATCGGCATTACCCGACGAATGCGTGAAGGCGCACCCGGTCTGCGAAGCCACCGCTACATAAACCAGATGGGCATTCGCGATCAGGAATACAAACATGGTCGCCAGAGCAAGGCCAACACCCAGAAACCTGGACGGTGTCCAGACTCTGATATTTCCCCGTGCGGTCATGGCCTCTCTCCATCTGCAAGTTCCTGAAGATAAATAACCAGCATCTTCCGATCCTCATCGCTCAGCCTTGCTTGCCATGCCGGCATCCAGCCCTGACGGCCGTCCCAGATTGTATAAAATATGTCATTATCACCGCCGCCATACAGCCAGACGTCATCTGTCAGGTTCGGCGCGCCGGCCTGCAAGCGCCCCATACCGTCTGCACCATGACAGCTTGAACAGTTTCGCGAGAAAAGGTCTTCTCCGGCAGCACGAACCTCAGCCGGGATGTCGGATCCTGACAGCGACTTCACATAAGGAACGAGAAGGCGGACGTCCCTTCCGCTCAGGACACCGAGACGTCCGAAAGCCGGCATCTGGGCGTGGCGCGTATCAGGGTGCTGGGAATTTATCCCTACCCGCAATGTTTCCATGATCTGATCTGTATCACCACCCCATAGCCAATCCGTGTCAATCAGGCTTGGATATCCAGGACCGCCCGACGCTGCGGTGCCATGACATACTGCACAATTATCGCCGAAAATTGCACTCGCTGTGTCCATGACATAATTCATTAGACTTACGTCTGTCATGATTTCAGGAACTGAGCGCTCCCTGATCTGCCGGTCTCTCTCTGCGAATGCCCGCTCTGCAGCAGCAATTTCCTTGTTCACCTGCTGTCGCTGATCCAATCCCAACACCCCTTTTGTATAAGTCGTCCCTACTGGCCACGCAGGTAGAAGTATCCAGATGATCAGAGCCCAAACATGCGTGACTAAAATAAATAGCCATATTGCTCGCGGCACTCTCGTGTTGAGCTCGGTTATGCCATTCCACTCATGTCCAGTCGTCATATGACCGGTCAGGGGGTCGCGCACTTCTTTCATCCCGACTTGTCCTCCCTATGACCGCTATGATTTAAGGGCCCCTGTTCGTCATCAAGGATGCTTCTGGCAGCTCGATTGAAACGTCGACCCAATGAGGGCCAGAAGGCGTAAGCTGTAATCCCGATCGACATACCAACCAGCCAGAACAAGCCGAACGTCTTGGCAAGTACAACGAGAACGTCATGCGACAAGTCCATCACTCGTCCCTTGCTGAATTTGACTCTGGCAAGTCCGTCAGCTGACCCAGAACCTGAAGGTAAGCAACCAGAGCATCCATTTCAGTCACACGGCCATCCTGACCGTCAAAATTCCGAATGGCTGTTTCTTCGCCGTATCTTTCGAACACACCATCGGCGAGGTCGCTATCGGGTTTGGCCTGACCAGCCGCATCCACCTCTGCACTGGAAATCATATCTGCCTTGTATGGAACTCCGGCGCGCCGAAGCGCTTCCAGCCGTCCCGGAAGCGATTGTGTTTCCAGAACGGCCCTTCTGAGGAAGGCATATTGCGGCATAATCGACTCAGGAACGACCGTCCGCGGATTCACAAGGTGCTGGACATGCCAGCTGTCAGAGTATTTGCCACCAATTCGCGCAAGGTCCGGCCCCGTTCGCTTGGACCCCCAGAGCATTGGATGGTCGTACTGAGACTCCACCGCCAATGAGTATGCCCCATAACGCTCGACCTCGTCTCGCAGCGTTCGGACCATCTGGCTGTGGCACGCATAGCAGCCTTCGCGAACATAGATATCGCGCCCAGCCTGCTCGAGAGGCGTGTAAAGGCGCATGTCCGGAGCCGCCTCCACTGTTTCATCTATGGTGAAGAGTGGCGCAATCTCGACAAGCCCCCCAATCGCTGCCGCTATGATAATCCCTATGGACAAGCCCATTGAATGACGCTCGATTCGATAGTGCGCAACGGCATGCGCCTCATAAAGCGATGCAAATGGCTTGATCAGAACGCGGATTATTTTCATCAGCATTTCACTTCCCCGCCACTGCAGCGACCTGGGGCTCCTCCGAGTTCATTGGATAATCCCGTTCTGGCTCCTTTAAAGGCGCCCGCCGTATGGTCATGACAACATTCCAGAAGCCGATGCACGCTCCGGAAAGAAAGAGCAATCCTCCGAAGGCGCGAGCTATGTAGTAGGGCCGCATCGCAACAACTGTATCAATGAAGGGGTACTTCAATGTTCCGGATTCGTTATAGGTTCGCCACATCAATCCTTGAGTGATACCGCTGTTCCACATAGCGAACACATAAATGACGGTACCGGCCAGCGCGAACCAGAAATGCCATTCTACCGCTTTGGCGGAGTACATACCCGCCCGCTTCCAGAGTATCGGGGCCAGTGTATAGATTGACCCGAACGTGATGAATGCCACCCACCCCATAGCTCCGGCATGAACATGACCGACCGTCCAGTCAGTATAATGAGAAAGGCCGTTTACGGGCCTGATGGCCAGGAAGGATCCCTCGAAGGTCGAAAGTCCATAGAACACAGCCGCGATCATCATGAACCGCAAGGCGGCATCATCCCGCACCTTGTTCCATGCCCCGTTAAGCGTCATCAAAGCATTCCCTGCCGATGCCCATGAAGGAACAAGCAGCATGATCGAAAACGTCATGCCGAGTGTCTGAACCCAATGCGGCAAAGCCGTATAATGCAGGTGGTGGGACCCCACCCATATGTAGAAGAAAGTAATCCCCCAGAAGGAGAGGATCGACAATCGATAGGAATATATTGGTCTTTCCGCCCGCTTAGGGAGAAAGTAATATAGCATTCCGAGAAAACCGGATGTCAGGAAGAAGGCAACGGCATTGTGGCCGTACCACCATTGAGTCATCGCATCCTGCACGCCCCCAAAAACCGAGTAGCTCTTTGCTCCACTGAATGACGCAGGAAGGGCAAGATTGTTAACGACGTGAAGGACGGCCATGACCAGAATGAAGGCAAGATAATACCAGTTGGCGACATATATGTGCGGCTCGTTTCGTCTCGCCAGAGTGCGAACATACAAGGTAAAATAACTCACCCAGACAACAACCAGCCAAATATCGGCATACCATTCGGGCTCGGCATACTCCTTTGACTGAGTTACTCCCATCAGGTACCCACTTACCGCAATAAGACAGAACAGATTATATCCCAGAAGCACGAACCAGGGCGCAACCTGATCAGGTATTCTCGCCCGGGAAGTACGCTGCATGATGTGAAAAGATGTCGCGATCAGGGCATTTCCACCAAAGCCGAATATGATCCCGGTCGTATGAACTGGTCGAATTCGGCCAAAGCTCGACCAGGCGTTTTCAAATCGGAAATCGGGCCATGCAAGCTGGCAGGCAACCCAGACCCCCATTCCCATCCCTACCACTGCCCAACTAAGCGCAATAATGAGTCCGGCCTTGGTCGGATCATCATAGTATGAAAGAGTGCGATCTTCGGAGGGCTCCGGATCGTAAAAATTATTGCCAATAACAAGGATTAGCGCGCCACAAAAGGCCAACACAATCCATCCGTGTACGCCCATGGGGTCGCCAGAACCGAAGGCGCCCATGAGTACACCAATCAGCGCACCGGTGCTGGCAAGCATCAAGGCTATAGACCGTTCGCCGCTCGTCAGGCGCGATATCATGCTTCACTCTCCGATTCCTGATCCGAATGCGTCAAGGTCCGCAGTTTTACCTCCTTCGGACTGTCATCACCCAGGAGTATGCGCGATGCATCTCCCTGAAGATCGTCGAACTGGCCGTTACGAACACTCCAATAAAAGGCGCCGAGACTTGCTACCCCCATAATGAATGTGACAGGGATAAGTATCAGGAGAATGGACATGCCTAAATCAGTTCCGTACGGCATCGCGTCATGTGTCGCGCATTGACAGTAAAAATATCCTGGCCGCAGGAGATTTTCTTCAACAAGAACAGAACCCCTCGATAAGGCAGGTAAGTTACCGAGCCTGCGAGATCCTTCAGCACAGTGATCAGGTCATTGCGGGGCCCTGCCTGATTGCATAACGGACGCGGATGCCCCGTCTTCGCGGCATTCAAATTCTCGTCAGTTGCCACCGCGTCTTCCATCCATTTCCACGCTTGCAAGGCCTTGAGCATGTGAGGTGGCTCCCCTTTTCCGGCAGAAGTGAACTACAGTTCATACCCACCCCTCTGCCTCCGGAAGCATCAACGTCAGCAAGGGCTGCATCCTGCATGTCGCTTCTTCCCAGACCCCTGAAGCCAGAGATTTCCGGATTCGGGGAAGCCGGGTGCTTCACGGCATTTCAGTTACAGAGGGATTACGCGCACAAAGAGGTATTGTAAATACCTATTTTGTCGCACTCAGACTTCGTTCGCCTTTTTGTGAGTTCGGGCGCCCATCCCAAGAAAGAGCCTCATCACAGAAGCGTCATATTATTCGTGTACGGGTCTTTCCTGACAGCCAGAACTGACGCAGCTGCACGAAATCCTTGAGGCCACAGCCTCACAACATACGTCTTTTGTCAGCCCCCGAGATCAGACTGCAGCCCCGCCTCCGTCAGGATTAGATTAAGCGGGATATCGTGGGGCTGAGGGTAAATTGTCGCAAGTTGTGCGGATTGCAACCCGATACCAATCGAAAATGGTGGCGGAGACAATGTGGCCAGGGTCCGGTCAAAGTAACCGCCCCCATAACCCAGGCGATACCCCTCCATATCCCAACCAACCAAAGGTACGAGCATAGCATCCGGCGTAAGGATTTGAGCCTCCGCCGGCGGGACAAGGATGTTCCAGTATCCTCGCTCCATTCGTGTATCGGGCATCCACCTGCGGAAAACCAAAGGCGCGGCCTTTGTCTCAACCACCGGTAAGGCAACCAAAATGCCCTCCCCATGCAACGCTTCCATGAGCGGGCGGATATCCAGTTCCCCCTTAATCGGCCAGTACATTGACACAACTGAACCGGCTCGCATGATTTTCCGGTTTGCGAACAACTCCTGCACGTTCTGGATAATCTTTTCACTTGTGGAGCGACGAACAGTTGCCTCCAATGACATTCTTTCGGTTCGCAATCGGGCCCGTTCGGCTTTCCGCCATCTCGCAACATCCACAGCCTGCTGCGGATCGACAGCAGAAGAGCCAAAATAGTCAGAAGACAGCTCGCCGGCCATGCACGGGGAGGATGCATAGGGTCTGGGGTCTCTGTTCCTGCTGTTCATATTTGGCCCCTGATAAATTTTCGATGATACGGACTCTCAAAAAGCATTGTCGCGTCTTCGGTGCTCCAGGGCAATCCCGCCCCTCCGGCACCCACAGCAAATTCCGTGAATCACATGACGGGCAGACAAGACATCGTCACGAAGCCCAGATCATGATGTCCATAAAGCACGGGGTATTCTGTCAGCCTGCGCTTGCGATGCACCACCGCCTGCGCAACAGTTTTCCACTGAACGACCACAATTCCGACTTCAGCAATAATTTTCGAAGCCTTTTGCCAGACAGCTCGAAGAGTGCGGCTTGGTCGCTGGCCCGTCCAATAACACAGCCCCTCGTCGATACGGATGTCTGCCGTCAGGCAGTTGAGCGTCTGGATATATACTAGGTTAGGATTCAGGTCATAGGCAGGAGACCCACCTTGGGTATCCACCTATCGAGGCAATCAGGCCCTTTCCCTCTCCTGAAGGTGTTGCGCCAGAGCGTCTTTCCTTAAGGCGGGAGCGTGCGCTTGTCCTCCTTGATACTATCTCCGTACAGCGGCACTCCTGAATATGACTTCGCGTCTCTCATAACGAAATGCGAAACAATTGTCTCGATTTTCAACTCCTCATTATCAAGCAGGCTTTCCTGCAACCTGCTCCAATACGCCATGTCCGGAACGATGAACCGTGCAATATAATCGGTCGTCCCGCTTGTATAGAAAGCCTCAATGACCTCGGGCATACCCCGCATGATACGTTCAACCTTCTGCGAAGTTTTTGAGTCATGTTTGCTGAGGGTCATCAGAGCAAAGATTGTCAGATTTGAGTCTATTCTTGCGGCGTCAATTTGTGCTTTGTAGCCAGTGATCACCCCCTCCTTTTCGAGCCGCCTTACGCGCGCAAGGCACGCGCTCGGTGATAACGCAACGGCATCAGCCAGATCAGCATTCGTGATGCGACCATCAGACTGAAGAACCCGAAGGATAGAACGGTCAATCCGGTCAAGCGCAAAATATTTTGTCATTTCGTCTCTCCAACGCAGACTATGCTGCGTTGCTGCAAATATTCAAAGCCTCAATCGGTGCAATTAGAGCCACTCTGCAAGTCAAACATGACCGGCTACCAGTAGGAGGCGAAAATGCCCCCCCTTTCTTCAGACCTGCGCCTTCCCTATGTGGCGATCGTCAGCGCTGCAGCGCTCTGGGGCAGTGGCTTCTATTTGACCCGCTTGGGCCTTTCCGATTCAGGCGCACTCGGCTTCGTCGCCCTCAGAATGGGAGCGGCCGCACTTTGCCTGATGTTGCTGGCTGGCAAGTCTTTGCAGCATATTACAAAACATGAAGTGCTCGGTGGATGTCTGGTCGCCCTGACTGCCCTGATCGGCTATGGTGGAACCGCTATCGCGCTTGAAACTGAACCGAGTGCCAGGGTCGCTTTTCTCTCGGCCACTTATGTTTTGATCGTGCCGGCGATCCAGCTCCTGATGTATGGAGAAAAGCCATCGCCTCAATTGATACTTGGTGCATTCTTTGCGCTCCTTGGCGTCGGGCTCATGTCGGGCAGCCTGACGGCTGACGCGGCAGACTTCAGCCTGGGTGACATGATTTCACTTCTCAGCGCGGTCGCCATCGCTACGGAAATAGTGCTGCTAGGTCGCATCATGCGTTCGGCCGATCCTACGCGCATTGCGGTGGTCGTTCTTGTATCCACCGCAGTCCTAAGCGCTATGGCCAGCGGCGTAAGGGGCGAGCCTCTGCCTGTTTTCACACCTCAGCTTTTCGGAATCATAGCCGTTTTTGGTATCATGACCGCCTATATCCAGTTCGCGATGGGATGGGCCCAGAAGCGTATCAGCGCACCCAAGGCCGCTGTTATTTATGCAACAGAACCCCTCTTCGCCGCGTTGATCGGATACGCTGTGGGTGAAGCCCTTGGCGTAAACGAGCTTCTTGGCGGCCTTCTCATCGTCCTGGGCGTGCTCGTCACGGCGTTCCGCATTCGCAATCCACATCTACGCTCCGGTCAAACATCGTAAATCCATCACCAGAACGACATCTCCACAAATTGAAATCAGGAGCACCAGCATGCTTAAAACGTTGAGAAAATCGCTTTTCGTGGCAGCCTTGGGCGGCGTCGCTATAACAGGCTGTGCGGCATTGCCTTCGGACTCGTCCTCATCTGAAACAGTGATCGCACAGAGAATTACAATCACAGGCCATGCGACCTACCGCGAACGTATTGCGCTTGCGCCAGGTTATGTATTCAACGTCACACTCAGCGATGTCTCGATCTCGGATCACGCAGCACCTGTACTTGCTAAAACGACCCGCACACTGGGTACGGAGCAAGTTCCATTATCATTCAAGATGGATGTAGACACATCTGAGACCAGCAGCAATGGCAAGTACGCTATACGTGCAACCCTGACCGACCCGCTCGGTAATCTGGAATGGACAACCGACACGACAAACACTCTGACGCTGGACGCAGGGGGGCAGGATGTTGGAACGCTCCTGATGGCAAAAGCGGCACCTGACGGACCAAATGATGCAGAGCTGGCGGCTCGTCTTCGGGCAAATCAGTGGCGCGTTGAAAGTATAAATGGTGGCGGTGTCGTCGATAATGCGAAAGTCACAATAGTCTTTCAGACCGACGGCCGCCTCGGCGGTTCAAGTGGGTGCAATAGCTATAATGGGGCCTATTCTATCGAGAATGAGCGTCTGCACATTCGTGGTGTTGCCACCTCCTTGCGCGCATGCGCCCCAGCGTTGATGGACATGGAACGCAAATTTCTGATCGCATTGGACGGAGCCGCCACCTTGAACTTTGATCAGGATGGACGGCTGACCCTTCAGTCATCTGATGGTCAGTCTGTAACTGTAATCTCAGCAAATTAGGAGACTGTCATGCATAAGCCAGCGCATTTCCGACTGGATTACCAGACCGTACTTGTAACTGGAGGTGGTGCAGGCATCGGAGCCGCAATTGCGCGAACCTTCGCTGGCGCTCGCGCGATGTGCATGGCCAGACTATCTGGATATATCCGGTCGCTGAGGTTGTCGTTGGCAGGTTTGCATCACACCCAGTCGCCTCCAATGCCGCCAATGATCCGACCTCTCTTCCAGCTTTTGAGGCCGTTGCCGATTACCTGAAAGCCAGATAGGCGGAGCGGCCAAGCACGTAGCTTGAATCCGAACCGGGACGCACCCTCTAAAAAGCCGAGGGATTTTCGCACTGACAGCCACACAATCATTCACCCGCGGCGTTTACAGTTGACGATCAGCATCGCAGACACCGTTTTGGCTGAAAGCGGTGAGCACACTGAATGGGCAATCGACCTCTGTGAAACAACGCAATTTAGCCAGATAAACCTGTTCGTGGATGTTGCCACAGGAAGGGAGAACATCAACAAGAATGAAGAGGTCCTTAAACGAACTAAGTCGCAGCACGATGAGAACCATCACGCTGCTAACGCGGCCTGCTGGTCAGGAAAGCGCGCTCCTGAATTGTCTCGCAACGCGTGGGTTTCACGTTGAAAACGCGCCAGTTCTCCAAATTGAACAAATATCGTTCAACGCTCATTCTCTGCAGACAGCAGGCATTATCTGCATTACGTCACAAAATGGTGCTCATTGCCTGGCTGCGACGCGGGAGCTACCGAGAGATAAGCCGATCATGGCAGTGGGACCAGGTTCAGCGGTCCGGCTTTACGCTGCTGGCTTCACTAACGTCCTTGTTGCGCAAGGTACGGGAACCAGCCTTGTAGATCTGATTCAGAAAACCTATCCCAAGTCCCGTCAGCTGTTCATTCACTTGAGTGGTGAACATGTAGCCTTGGACATCGCGCAGGCATTGAAAGAGAAAGGATATACTGCCGGTCGTGTCATCGGGTATCGAGCAAATCCTGTCGGCAGTCTCACCTGCAATATAAGAGACCTGATCGGCAGTGGTATGATGAATGCGGCTGTTTTCCTCTCGCAACGCACAGCGTCGGAGTTTCTCAAAAACGTCGACTGCTATGGACTGACCTCACATGCACAACGAGCCGAAGCGTTCGTAATGAGCCCCAAGATCGCGGAAGTGCTGAGCCAGAACGGATGGGATAAAGTCAATATTTCGAGTACGCCATCAGCTGAGGCTGTGGTCGCTTGCCTCGAGAGACACGCCAGACGGTTGGATCTGAAAATTTGAACTGGCCCTTCACATGAAGCCACCTCCAAGTGTGAGTTCCAGGAAACCAACTTGCGTTCATGCTCGCCTGGAGGCGGAAAATGACAACAGCAAAAATCTCTGGGACGCCTTCATTTATCTACTGCCATCAACACATTTCGCCTCACACAATCTTTGTCAGACGGTTTGCGCGGCCAGGCATTCTTGTTTATCTGTACCGGGGGTAATCGGTCGCACACGGTTCGTTTTCGCCGGACAACGACTGCAAGCCTTTGATGATCTGGCGCCTCATCTGGCTGCCAGCCGTTCACAAAGGTACTCTCTCAACACAACGGCTTGATTGTGTATTCGGTCCCTGGCCCCGAACAATAGAACCACCTCGCCTCTCCGGCACCAGTCCAGGCACCTTGAAACGGGCTCATTGCGCCCATCAAGTTCAGCGCGATATCGTCTCTGGAATATTTCCCACTTCTCAACATCATGCGCAAACCACTTGCGCAATGCAGTGCTGGGGGCGACCTCGCGAATCCAATCGTCCAGTGCCAGCTCACTCTTGGTGACCCCGCGGGGCCAAACCCTGTCAACCAGCAAGCGGGCCCCGCGAACGTCATCAAGATTATCGTACACGCGCGCCAGATGAATCGATGGAGTAGTCGTCATTGTCCGGTTCTATCCCTCATCAGACCGTTTCTGAATATTTCATCAAGGATACCCAGCGACAGAGGCACTCCTGCACCGGTCCGGGCGGACTGTGCTTTTTGTCTGGAAGCACGCCTTTAGCGAACCGCCTTTCTTTGCCCCCTCAATATTCTGGGCCTGACGAACCATCCGATTTATACTGCCCATCAACCTTATTATAATTTCCGTGGCAGAGCACTCAAACTTCCATTCCCGATCTATACCGGTGGCAGCAGGGCAGAATATGGCATCCCCTACCCTGTCCAATATTTGTGATAATTATTATCCATTCGCCCAGCCGGCTGTTGCGGAAGGCCATCAGAGTTCCGGGAGAGAGCGCTGCGCAAGAATGCCTGCACATCGCTTCGAACCAAATTGAACTCCCGTTCCCTGCGGATATGAGCGTGTTGAAGCGCCATACCCGTCATCAAGCCATATATTATCCGTACCCTCCCTTCACTTTCACTGGCGCTTTCATAGCGGTCTCCCGTCCGGCTCTCCCGCAATACGCGTGATATATCCTCGAAGGTCTCGGCTCGAGCAGCGTCGATCGCCCGGTTCAGCTTTGGCATAGCCAGAACAGGCGCAGCCAAGACACGGAAATATGCAGCCATTTCCAGACTATTGCTGACCCCACCGAGATGAAGATCAACAAAATCCAACACTTTCTCGATGCCACTCGCATCGACACGGGCGCGCCGTTCCAGATATTTTCGCCGACTGGCACACAGCCTCTCGACCACGGTTACCAGCATCCCTTCCTTGGACCCAAAGCGTTGATAACTATGGCCTCGGCTGTAACCAGCAAGCTTTCCAACCTCCTCGCACGTCAGCGTCGACATTTCGTGTTCTGAAATGAGGCGATACGCGGCTGTCAGAAGACGGCGATCCGCCGTTTCACGCCGCTCGGACTGTGTTCTTCTCGGCGCATCCATACAAGATCACCCGTTCAGGGGGTCTGACAAGCTCGGCCTTCAAACGCATGCTTCACACAAAGACAGCCAGGCTTTCTCTTACCGTGCCGCCTGCCGGTCTTTTTCAAACTGTGGAAAAAGGACGTCATTCTCGATCCGGATATGCTCTTCAATATCGGTGAGGAATTCCTGTAGTCCGGAATACAAACGCCTCCAGCTACCGCAGGCATTGTCCGGCAATGTCAGATCGTTCGTCAGGGTTCGGATTTTGGAGATTTCGCCCAGGTGGTCGTCATGGTCTGCCCGCATAACAGATATTGGCTCCCCCATATGCACGCCATGCCCCTGACGGATCGCAGGAAAGAGCACCAGCTCTTCCTTCTTCATATGCACTTCGAGTTCACCAATCATGTCCGACAGAATGTTTGCCAGCCCCGCTGGCACATCCGGACTCTCTGCATGCACCGTTTCCACTTTGGCCGACAGATTTCTCAGCTCAGGCAATTGTTCGCGGTGGCGCACATGATAACGCCCCTCGATATACGTCGTTAGTTCTGCCGCCGATTCAGGCAATGCCATGTCTCTTTCTCCTTCTCTGGCTGAATGAAAGCACCCGCTTCTGGAGAGGCTGCACCCCACCGCGGCCATGCGGCTCCCTGCATGACCTGCAGGCTGGCAAGATCTGGCACGCAAATCGGCGTGTCATTTCCCGGCGCAGCGCCTGCAACCGCATCAAGTGGCGTTCACCACTTGCGTGCCCGGCATACAGTTCCCGCGAAATGGCGAACCTGCGCGAGGCCACAGTCCAGAAACGCGTTATTCGATCCAGATACCCTGACCGAATCCCGGGGCGAACAGAATATGCGTCAAACTGAAATGAACACGCCCTGCCCACAAAAGTCTCCTGATGTACCCTTGCCGACATGCAAGCTACGAGCATATATTGGTATTGTAAATACCTATTTTGGCGCTGTGGGAGAGACAATGCGTCCCACCTCCTTCTGAACCCTTATGGCGGGTCTCTCCGACAGGCAGAAACATTCGGTCAGACGGGAGAAGCGCCCCTGGTCTCACGGTTTTTGTGAGTTCAGCTTGCGCCAAGGCAGAGAACATCGCTTGGCCTGAATTTCCTGATTCTTGCGAGGCTGATTGGATATAATCAGACCTTCGTGAAAAGCTTTTACGGAGGCTGAAAGACCGTCAATTTTCGAGCCTGGCCAGATCATCTGGTGTGTTGATATTCACAAACAGGTCCGGTTCTCCTTCTGGCCATTCCACATCGACCGCGCCGCAGGCTTCAAGGGCTCCAACCAGGCTGCGCCGGCCCGCTGCTGCATAGGCCTCAACGCGGCCAAATGACTCTGCCGGCCAGACCGCGCACACCGGATGACGACGCCCGTTCGAAACAGCAACAGCCGGCCGCTTTCCGGCTTTTGAAGCACCGCAGAGCTTTTCAAGGACATCCGCGGGCAGCAAAGGTGTATCGCAAGGCAGAGTAAGAATCCGTTCCAGATTCTCACCACACGCCCAGTCGAAGGCAGCAAGCAAGCCAGCCAGCGGGCCCTCTATATCCGGGCGATCAAGTATACACTGGTACGCCTTCTGCTTCACCTGTGCCGGCTCCCGCACGCACATGACGGCAGGCACATGCCAGGCGTTCACTAGATCAATCACGGGATCGATCAGCCTGCGCCCGCGGAACAATCGCTCCGGCTTGCCACCACCCATCCGGGTTCCAAACCCTCCGGCCAGGATGACAACCCCAACCCTATCCATTAGGAAACCACGCTCTCGACGCGAGGCGGTCCACATCCTTCGGGCGCTCGACAGTCAGGTCCAGGTCGCGCAGCAGACCGTCCCGGATTGAATAGATCCATCCGTGGATCGCGAGTTTCTGGTTACGTCGCCAAGCGTCCGTCACGAAAGGATTGTGACCGAGATATTCGACTTGTGCCCGGACATTGTGCTCGCACGCAACGTTCACGCGAGTGTCGAAATCGGCAATCTCCTCGAGATGTTCGACATGTCTGTGCGCGAGATCGGCGACGGGCTGCAGCCAGTGATCAATCAGCCCGCGTCTCTGTGTGTCCAGCGCCGCCCGTACACCGCCGCAACCGTAATGTCCGCAGACAATGATGTGCCGCACTTTCAGTACTTCTATCGAAAACTGAAGCACCGCCAGAAAATTTATGTCACGCGGAGGCGCAAGGTTTGCGATATTACGGTGCACGAACAATTCACCGGGGTCGAGACCTACGATCTCATTGGCTGGCACACGGCTGTCGCTACAGCCGATCCAGAGATAATCGGGTGCTTGCTGAGCTGACAATCGACGAAAGAAATCGGGCTCAGCACGGACACGTGCGCTGGCCCAATGCATATTGTTTTCAAGTAATGTCCGGATCATGGGACGCTCTTGAACGGATCACCGAGCCCGCGGCGCGCCGCGAGCCGCTGACCAAGGCTGATCAGGTCGGCTTCATTCAAGCGATGCCTTGCAATGGGCAGGACCACCGCGTTCTCCATCGCAATATGACGCTTCTGCTGTTGGCAGAAAGGCTCGATGGTTGAACGGGCCTCGGCAAAGGACGCGAGCCCGCTCTGTTCTGCGAGCGCTCGCGCCACAAGAGCCCTGACCGCCGCAGCATCCATCATGTCGTTGGCGTGTTCGGCCGAAAGCATTCCAAGCACTTTCTCGATCTGGTCGTCGGGCTCACAGCGGCGGCGGAGCAATGGAAAGAGGTCATCTTCTTCGTCGATGACGTGCAATGGCAAGTCCCGGTCGAGGAAAACATACACATCACGAAGGGCCACATCATCGAAGACAATCGATTGCGACAAATCGATGAGGCGCGCACAAACGTCGCGGTGACGATAATGCTCGGCGAAAAACCATATCAGAGGTTCCCGAAGCAGATCGTGCGGGATAGGCTCAATTGGTTTGAACTCCCCGGCATTGTCCATGCCCTCTTCCTTTCCCTAAGGGGTCGTTCGCGGCCCGTGTCGTGTTGTGATCAGCGTGTGTGTCTTGTGCACCGGTGGAAGCTGGTGGATGACAATCAGTTCGAGGCAGTCCGGGAGCGGCGTATCACTGTCGCGCAAACGCGAGATCAGCTGTGTCCAGGTTTCATCATCGGCTTTGGACAAAAACGTCCGGATCATCCGGGAGAGAAGCGCAGTTGCACTGTTCCCATCACCGGAAGCAGCAAGATCGAGCCGCTCCCGGACGGCGGCGCCAAGCGCCTCATATGCTTGTTCAACATCCTTCAGAGCTTGCCCCAGGAGTCCGTCAGCTTTCTTGACATTCCCGGTTCCATCAGAAAGCCCCCCTGTTTCCGTCAGGCAAAGGCCCGGGCGTTCAGAAGAGGCAGCGAGCTGGCGATCGACATAAACGGCGGCCGCTCTTGTCCAGGCCCGCGCTTCCAGCTGCATCGCAATATGCGGACGCACATAGTCGAACGGCAGGCGTTCGCCATCAGACCGATGGTCCAGCCGCAAGATATGCCAGCCATGTTCGCTGAGCACAGGTTCCGGGCAAATTGCACCTGTATCCATGTCATTGAGCACGGACCAGATGGACGGCAGCACATCACCCGGGCGGAGCTGGCCAAGACTACCGCCTTCCGCCGCCGACGGACATGCTGACTTGTTCACTGCCAGTCTCGCAAACCCGGACGGATCTGCCTCAAGGTCTGAAATCAGCTTCCGCGCCTCTTGCTGCGCAATTTGCACGGCCGCAGGGCTGGCTTCTGCGGGCGCAATCAGAATATGCGATGCTTCAAGGAGCGGCGGTGAACGAAACCCCTCGGGATTTTCCTCGTACACAGCGCGAACGGCTTCGTCGGTGGGTGGTTCAGCATCGACTTCCTCACTGAGGACGGTCCGTATCAATGCTTCATCGCAAGTTTCCTCCTGCCCTTCGGAATTTTTTTCCGGCACAGCCTCAAGACCAAGCGCCCGGCCTCGAGCGAGCAGCACGGCCTTGGCGGCAAGTGCCCGCCCCGCCAGAGCGCGTGCTTCTGCCAAACTCGGCGCCTGATGGTTCTGAAGCTCGGACGCCAGAAGGCTCTCGGGGACTTCGACACCGTGGAAAACTGCCACAGCCATACTCATGACACCCTCCGCGCCGCAACGTCTGCTGCCCGGGCCTTGTCCGCCTTGATATCGCGGCGTGTGCGAACCAATTGCCACCCGCGCCGCCCAAGATACCAGACAGGAGCAGAAAGCATGTGAACCAGACGTGTGAACGGGAACACCAGAAAGATGGTCAGACCGACAATCAAATGCGCTTTGAATACCCAATGCACACCCGAAATATAGTCCGCTGAACCCGGCTGGAAAGTGAATATGCCTTGCGCCCAACTCATGAACTTTACCATCTCCGAGCCATCGAGATGCTGCGCCGACAGCGGGATCGTGGACAAGCCGAGCGTGAGTTGCACAGTCAGGAGGGCCAGGATCGCCGTGTCGCCAAAACTGGATGTCGCGCGGATCCGAGGGTCAAAAAGACGCCGGTGCAGAAGGATCAGTGCACCGATAATGGCAAAGCCACCCGCAACGCCACCCGCTACCATTGCAAGAATCTGCTTGGCGCCGTGACTGATACCGAGTGCATCGAAGACTGCAATCGGCGTCAGGAGGCCGACTAAGTGTCCCCCGAATATAACCAGCACACCAACATGGAAAAGCACAGAACCCGTCACCAGCTGCTTGCGGCGCAGAAGCTGCGACGATCCCGAACGCCAGGTGTAAGGTTCACGGTCGAAACGGAGTACTGACCCGATAGCCAGCACAGCAAGCGCGATATAGGGGTAATAGCCAAACATGGCCTGGTCGAACCAGCCGGCGCTGGCAATTGTACTCACATGTTCCTGAGCCATGACTGGCCTCCTTTACTTTGGGTGGCTAGAAGCGCGTTTCCAGCGCCACCCAGAATTTTGTCCTGTTCGCAGGGCCATTGTCTGAGCCACTGAAAACAGCTCCTTTGGCTTCAAAAGTGAGCCAGTCTTTGACCGGCATACGGAAGACCGCATCGAACTCCGATCCATAGGACAGGTCGCCATTGTCGCTGTCGAAATCATGGTAAAAGACTGCCCAGCTGGCTGGCTTGGCCCCATCGACCAGATCGAGCCCGCCGCCTTTCAGCCCCAGGCTCGAATCGCGAACGCCTGCGGCAGGCGTATTGAGGAATACATCCGCCCACCCTTGAAAGGCATGCAAGGTGGCCAGCGGGGTTGCGAACCCGCGTCCGCCGGCGCCTTCAAGGATTTCGACGCCGCCAACGAGCGTGAGGTCGCCTCTTGCGAAACTCGCACCATAGGCTTGATAACCAAGTTCCTGCCCAGGGCCTCTTCCATTATATTCGCTCTGCTGCGCAAACCTGGCATTCAGACCGAACCTGCCCACCTCCAGTTTCCAGGAGTCGGACCAGCCAAGTGCCAGCGTCTGTCCGGAGGCAGCGGCCGATTCATCGAAATCGAGAAACAACCCGGTCAGCACAAAGTCACCGATTGCGGTCGCACCGCTGGCATGCACAATATGGGAATCGCTTTCGAACTCCCCCGCAGGGCTCTCGTCGCCAAAAATGCGCTGCACCTTGTCGATATATACATAGTCCAGACTGACATTCCGGAAGCCGGAAAAACCAAACCGGACAGCATCGAAGGTCTGCTCATTCTGGCGGAAGCCGACATTGCCGACAAAACGGGCATCATCGAAAATGATCCTTTGGCGGCCAAGCGTGGCATTCGCTTCCTCGCCTTTCCAGCTGATCTGCAAACGGTTCAGTTCGAATGCTTCAGGATCTGCGATCACCGCCTTTCCAGGTACCGTGTCCACCGTATCGGAAAAATCACTGGTTAAATGCCCAACGGCTTCGCCTTCGATGAGCGCACCCCAGCCATTGGTGAACTTCGCGTCAAGCCCGAACCGACCTGCAAGGGTCAGCGCCAGCGTGCTGTCGAGACCATCCTGGTCGACCTCTTCAGCACGAAGCCGGAGATCCAGAATCGGTTTGACGTTGTGCCCGGTCTCCTGCGCCTGCGCTGGATCAACCAGCATAAGCATAGCCAGCGCGGGAAGTCCGGCTGAGAGAACGCGTGTCATTGCCTGGTTCCCTGCATTGTGTTGAGCATGGCCTGCGCCTTTGGGCAGCCATCCTTTTCCGGCCCAGGACCAAAGGTTACAGCTTCTTCCTCCCAGGCCTTGTCCAATGCTTCCAAATCGCTGGGGTCATCGTCCTTGATCGCAAGCAGACTCTCCACAGCAGCCTGATCCGCCGGGCGGTCTGATATCGCCAGCAAGGCCCCGAAAACGGCCCGGTAGGGACTGCGCCGCGTCTTGAGACGTTCGGCGATCGCCTCGAGAACATGCGCGGCTTCACCAATAAGCGAGGCAGCATCTGGTTCGGGCAGTATCGAGAGAAACTCGAGGAACACCGGAAGATAGTCCGGCAGGTCGCTGACCTCCATTTCCAGGCCATGCGTCCGGTACAGCTCAACCAGTCCGACCATGGCCGGCCCGCGTTCACGGCTTTCGCCATGGACGTGCTCATACAGATGCAATGATACGCTCCGTGTTCTGTCGAACAAGTCCACATAGGCCGCCTGGACGGTGTACAGATCATGGCTGGTTATATGTTCAGCCAGCTTTCCGAGTGAATTTACGATACGTTCCGGCACGAGGCCTTCCTGCCGCACCACATCTACGCACAGTCTTGCCTCAGCCTGGAGCTGTTCCTCCGGATAAGACAGGAGACGAGAGAGTGCTCGGTAAGTCTTTGCCATTGGTCAGATCTCCATGGGTGTCTTGGTTTTTGCCCGCGGGCGCTTGTCCTTGCCGAACAAGCCCAGTTCTGTCCGCCCGCCTGAACAATCGTTCCCGAATGTGAAACCGCATCCCCCCCGAAGACCGTAGGCGTCCTCACTGGTTTCGCGGTGAGTCGTCGGGATTACGAACCGATCCTCATAGTTGGCGATTGCCATATAGCGGTACATCTCGTCGACCTGAGCCGCGCTTAACCCAACGCGTTCTGCCGTCGGATGGTCGACGACACCCTCAACCGACTTGGCGCGCATGTATTTACGCATCGCCATCATGCGTTCGAGCGCAGCGACGATGGGTTCTTCCTTGCCTGCCGTCAGAAGGTTCGCGAGGTAACGCACCGGGATGCGCATTGATGCGACCTCCGGCATGTCTGCGTCGCTTTCCAGTGCCCCGGCGGCAAGCGCCGACTGGATCGGCGACAGCGGCGGGACATACCAGACCATCGGCAATGTGCGATATTCAGGATGGAGCGGAAAGGCGACCTTCCACTCCATCGCCATCTTGTAGACCGGACTTTGCTGCGCGGCTCTGAGCCAGGCCTCCGGAACACCATCAGCGCGGGCCTGTTCGATGACTTTGGGGTCGTTGGGATCCAGGAAGACGTCAAGTTGAGCCTGGTACAGGTCCTGCTCATCCGGCGTACTGGCAGCGGCCTCGATCCTGTCTGCATCATAGAGCAGCACACCCAGATAACGGATTCGCCCGACACATGTTTCCGAACACACGGTTGGCTGGCCGACTTCCATACGCGGATAGCAGAAGGTGCACTTCTCCGATTTGCCGCTCTCCCAATTGTAATAGACCTTCTTGTAGGGACACGCTGAAACACACATCCGCCAGCCGCGGCACTTGTCCTGGTCGATCAGGACAATGCCGTCTTCCTCGCGCTTGTAGATTGCCCCCGAGGGGCAAGCCGCAACACAGGTCGGATTGAGGCAGTGCTCGCACAGACGCGGCAGGTACATCATGAAGGTTTCTTCAAAGGCGCCGTAAATCGCCTTTTCTACACCTTCGAAATTGTAATCCTGGCTTCGTTTTTCGAACTCGCCACCAAGAATTTCCTCCCAGTTCGGCCCCCACTTGATCTTCTCCATGCGCTCGCCGGAGATCTTCGAACGCGGCCGCGCTGTTGGAAACGCCTTCATTTCCGGTGCGGTCTGGAGATGAGCATAATCGAAGTCGAACGGTTCATAATAATCGTCAATCTCCGGCAAGTCCGGGTTGGCGAAGATCTTGGCAAGGATCCGCCACTTCGCTCCCATTCTGGGCTCGATCCGGCCATTCTTCTTGCGCCGCCACCCCCCGTTCCATCGCTTCTGGTTCTCCCAGTCTTTGGGGAAGCCGATGCCAGGCTTGGTCTCGACATTATTGAACCAGGCGTATTCAACACCTTCCCGGCTGGTCCAGACATTCTTGCAGGTCACCGAGCAGGTGTGGCACCCGATGCATTTGTCCAGATTTAGGACCATCCCTATCTGTGCACGAATTTTCATTTTGAACCCTCCAGTTGAGCAGCAGGCGCATCCAGCCAGTCGACATTGTTCATCTTCCGGAGGATGATGAATTCGTCTCGGTTAGACCCGACGGTGCCGTAATAATTGAAGCCATACGAAAGCTGGGCATAGCCGCCGATCATATGGGTGGGCTTGAGGATCGCTCGGGTGACAGAATTGTGGATACCGCCCCGCTTGCCGGTGATCTCGGATCCTGGTGTGTTCACGATCTTCTCCTGTGCGTGATACATGAACATGGTCCCTTCACGGATCCGTTGGGAGACGACCGCCCGAGCAGTCAACGCCCCGTTCACGTTGAAGACCTCGACCCAGTCATTGTCGACAATCCCAGCGCGCTTGGCATCAACCTCTGACACCCATACGACCGGTCCGCCGCGATTGAGCGTCAGCATCAGGAGGTTGTCGGTATAGGTCGAGTGGATGCCCCACTTCTGGTGCGGCGTTATGAAATTGAGCGTGATTTCGGGGTTGCCATTTGGTTTGGCTCCCTTGACATGCAGTGTCTTCAGGTCAACCGGCGGTTTGTAGACGACCAATGACTCGCCGAACGCCCGCATCCAGTCGTGATCCTGATATAGCTGCTGGCGGCCAGTTAGCGTACGCCACGGAATCAGTTCGTGGACGTTGGTGTATCCCGCATTGTAGCTGACATGCTCACTCTCGATGCCGGACCAGATCGGCGAAGTGATGATCTTGCGCGGCTGCGCGACAATATCACGAAAACGGATTTTTTCGTCTTCCTTAGGACGGGCAAGATGGGTGTGTTCACGCCCGGTTTGGTGTTCCAGCGCCTCCCAGGCCTTGACGGCAACTTCACCATTGGTCTCTGGCGCCAGCATCAGGATCGTTTCACACGCATCAATATCAGTTTCAATTTTTGGGCGGCCTTTCGCCGCTGTCTCATCGAGCACTTTTCCATTGAGCGAAGAGAGCTTCTCAACCTCATCCTCGGTATTCCACCCCAGCCCTTTGCCGCCATTGCCGAGCGTGTCCATGAGCGGACCAAGCGAGGTGAACTTCGCATAAATCTGGGAATAATCACGCGTGACCGGCACAACGGACGGCATGGTCTTGCCCGGCACCGGATCACACTCGCCCTTGTACCAGTCCTTCACGCCATGCGTTTGCGCCATCTCGCCAGCGCTGTCATGCTGGATGGGGCTGAGAACGACATCCGTTTCCACGCCCAGGACTTCAGGGGCGACTTCAGAGAATGTTTTCGCAATACCCTTGAAAATGTCCCAATCCGTGCGGCTCTCCCAAGCCGGATCCACCGCAGCTCCCAGAGGATGAATAAATGGGTGCATATCGGACGTGTTAAGATCATTCTTTTCGTACCAGGTAGCGGTCGGCAACACGATATCGGAGTAAACCGCCGTCGTGGACATGCGGAAATCGATGCAGACGAGCAGGTCAAGCTTTCCCTGGGGAGCTTCGTTACGCCATGTCACATCCCGCGGCTTGTCCTGGCCCATTTCTCCAAGGTCCTTGCCTTGAACGCCATGATCGGTTCCCAGCAGGTGCTTCAGGAAGTATTCGTGCCCCTTGCCGGAAGACCCGAGCAGGTTGGAGCGCCAGACAAACATGTTGCGGGGCCAGTTATGGGGATCGTCGGGGTCCATGCAGGACATTTCCAGCTCGCCGGATTTCAGCGCCGTTGCGACATAGTCTTTCGGCTCCTGTCCTGCAGCTTTGGCGCGCGCAGCCACTTCAAGCGGGTTGGTCTTCAGTGCCGGAGCCGATGGCAGCCAACCCATGCGCTCAGCCTTAGCGTTGTAGTCGATGAAGCTGCCGGCCCAGTCGCCTGCTTCGGCGGTCGGTGACAGGATCTCGCCGACCGGGACAGTCTCGTAACGCCATTGGTCTGTGTGCGCATAGAAGAAAGACGTGGAGTTTTGCTGTCTCGGTGGCCGGACCCAGTCTGTTGCAAAGGCCAGAGGCGCCCATCCGGTCTGCGGACGAAGCTTTTCCTGTCCGACATAATGGGACCAGCCGCCGCCGGATTGTCCAATGCAGCCGCAAAGGATGAGCATGTTCATCACGGCGCGGTAGTTCATGTCCATATGGTACCAGTGGTTCATGCCGGCACCGATAATTACCATGGACTTGCCATTCGTTTTCTCGGCATTGGTGGCAAATCCCCGCGCCGTTGCGATGATATTGTCACGCGGGACCGAGGTGATGGCTTCTGCCCAGGCCGGCGTGTAGGGCGTCATGTCATCATAGGAACTGGCAAGATGTTCGCCGCCATACCCCTGATCCACGCCATAATTGGCCATGAGCAGGTCATAGACACAGGCAACCAGCGTTTCGGTGCCGTCCGCCAGTTTCATTTTCCTGACCGGTACATTCCGGATCAGCACATCCGGATGGTCGGTGGTGGCAAAACCATTGGAGGCCGTATTGGCAAAATAAGGGAAGCGGACCCTTGCCACCTCGTCTTCGGCGCCTTTCAGGCCCAGCCGGAGTTTCGTCTCGGCGCCGCCGCTCTCTTTCTCCTCCAGGTTCCACTTTCCCTTGTCGCCCCACCGGAAGCCAATGGAGCCATTCGGCACCACGACCTTGCCGGTCGTCTCGTCGATCCCGACCGTCTTCCAATCGGGATTGGCATCTTCGCCGAGGGACCTGTCAAAGTCGGAGGCTCGCAGCAGGCGTTCCGGCACGAACCCGTCTTCCTGGGGTACGAGACGGACCAGCAGCGGAAGATCTGTGTACTGGCGCACATAGTCGCGGAAATACGGCACGTCCCTGTCGCGGTGATACTCGGTCAGAATGACATGACCGAAGGCCATGCCGAGGGCAGCATCCGTGCCCTGTTTGGCGGCCAGCCAGAGGTCTGAAAATTTCGAGGCTTCCGAATAGTCTGGACAGATGACGACCGACTTGACTCCCTTGTAGCGCGCTTCGGTATAGAAATGCGCGTCAGGTGTGCGGGTCTGGGGCACGTTCGATCCCCATAGAATCAGGAAATTCGAATTGTACCAGTCTGCGCTTTCGGCAACATCGGTCTGCTCACCCCATGTCTGCGGGCTCGCTGGCGGCAGATCGCAGTACCAGTCATAGAAGGATCCCGTCACTCCCCCAATAAGCTGGAGGTACCGTGCACCCGCTGCGTAGGAGACCATTGACATGGCCGGGATCGGAGAGAAGCCAAACACCCGGTCCGGTCCCCACTGTTTGACAGTATGGGCGTTGGCCGCAGCAATGATCTCATTAACTTCCTCCCATTTCGCCCGGACGAAACCACCCATGCCACGTTTGGAAGTATAATCTTCCCGTTTGGCCGGATCATCCTGAATGGATTTCCACGCGGCGACGGGCGTCAGGGTCTTGCGGGCCTTACGCCATGACTTGAGCAGGCGCGCCCGGATCAGCGGATATTTCACACGATTGGCCGAATAGAGATACCAGCTGTAGCTCGCTCCGCGCGCGCATCCACGTGGTTCGTGGTTGGGAAGATCGTCGCGGGTCCTCGGATAGTCTGTCTGCTGCGTTTCCCAGGTAACGATCCCGCCTTTGACGTAGATTTTCCATGAACACGAACCCGTGCAGTTCACACCATGGGTCGAGCGCACGATCTTGTCATGCCGCCACCGGTTCCTGTACGCCTCCTCCCAGGTCCGGTCCTCATCATTGAGCACCCCATGCTTGTCGGAGAAAGTCTCTGTTTGACGCCGGAAGAAGGTCAATCTGTCGAGTGTATGGCTCATGGGATAATCCTTTTAGGCTGCAGCTGTCGCAGGGTCGGTTCTTTTGCGGTTCTCGATGTCGAAGAGAAGACCGCCGGGCCGCGCATAGACGAACCAGGTTATGAGGAGGCAGGACACATAGAAGGCAAGGAAGCCATAAAGCGCCGGGGCGGCACTCCCCGAAGCCGCGAGCGACATGCCAAAACTCTTTGGAATGAAGAATGCTCCGTAGGCCGCTATTGCACTGGTGAACCCTGTGATGGCGGCACTTTCCTTTTCAGACTGGCGCAGGCGGTCCGACGTACTCATCTGCGGCTCCAGCCGGTCTATCTCCTTGCGCATGATGGCAGGGATCATCTGGAAGGTGGATGCATTTCCGACACCGGTTGCGAAGAAAAGAACGATGAAGGAGGTGAAGAAACCAGCGAAAGCTCCCGGTGCATCCTTGACCGCAAGGGAGTAGAGCACTCCGCCCGTGCCAATCATCATCAGGAGGAATACCACCAGCGTCACACGGGCCCCGCCGAACCGGTCTGCTATCCAGCCGGTAAAGGACCGTGACAATGCGCCGACCAACGGCCCGAGGAAGGCAATCTGCAGGACGTTCACGTCCGGAAACTGTGTCCTTGTCAGCAGCGGGAAGGCCGCCGAGAAGCCGATGAACGACCCGAACGTCCCCGTATAAAGCCAGCACATGATCCAGTTGTGCTTGCGTTTGAAGATGATGGCCTGATCAGAGAAGGATGCTTTCGCACTCGACAGATCGTTCATGCCGAACCACGCGGCAAATGCGCTTGCAATGATGAACGGCACCCAGATGAAACCGGCGTTCTGCAGGAAGAGTTCCTCTCCTTCCCCGGTCAGCTGCGGCTTGCCGCCCAGAAAGCCGAACACGCCGAACGTGATGACCAGCGGCACGATGAACTGCATCGCGCTGACGCCAAGGTTTCCAAGTCCGGCATTCATGGCCAGCGCATTGCCCTTCTCGCGTTTCGGATAGAAGAACCCGATATTGGACATGGAGGATGCGAAGTTTCCGCCTCCGAAGCCGCATAGCAGTGCGAGGGCGAGCATGATCCAGTACGGCGTTTCAGGGTTCTGCACCGCAAAACCGATTCCGAGTGCCGGCGCCAGCAGCGACCAGGTGGTCAGCGTGGTCCAGAGCCGTCCACCAAAGACCGGCACCATGAAACTGTAGAATATGCGCAGCGTTGCGCCTGACAGACCTGGCAGGGCTGCCAGCCAGAACAGCTCGTCAGTCGAATAATCAAATCCGATCTGCGGAAGCTTGGCGACAACGACCGACCAGACCATCCAGACCGCGAAAGACAGAAGCAGCGCCGGGATGGAAAGCCAGAGATTGCGGCTTGCGATCTTCTTGCCCGTCGTGTCCCAGAACTCCGGGTCTTCCGGTCGCCAGTCCTGGATCAGCTTCGGCGCAAGCGCGCGCGCTTCCCGCTCGCCATGGATGGGTTTCATCTCCGGCAATTGCGGTAGCGAGTCGAGTGTCTCGCCAACGGCTTCGCGTTCCATATGACGGATGGCGAGGTGCATCCAGATCAGCGAGGCAGAGACGATCAGGAACAAAAGCATGAAGCAGCTCGTCCAGATCCCGGTCAAATCGTTGAGCAATCCGAACAGAATGGGCAGGATGAATCCGCCAAGTCCGCCCATAAGGCCGACCAGGCCTCCAACAGCCCCAACATCTTTTGGATAGTAGACAGGAATATGTTTGTAGACGGCTGCCTTGCCGAGGCTCATGAAAAATCCGAGCACGAAGATCGCAACGACGAAAGCGACAGGTCCCGTGGCCAGATGAAAGCTGATCGGGCCTTTGACACCTTCGATCACATAGGAGGTTGGCGGGTAGGCCAGGAAAAAGGTCACCGCGACCGAAACCAGGAATGTCCAGTACATGACCGTTCGTGCACCAACCCGATCAGACAATTGCCCTCCATAGATCCGGAAGACGGATGCCGGGATCGAATAGGCTGCGGCCAGCATGCCTGCTGTCTTGATATCGAAGCCGTAAACGCCGATCAGATAGCGCGGCAGCCACAATGCAAGCGCCACAAAAGAACCAAACACGAAGAAGTAATAGAGCGAGAAACGCCACACCTGCACATTGCGCAGAGGCTCAAACTGAGACGCGAAACTGCGCGGCTTGGTGCCAGTGCGCCGCCGTTCGGCGAGCTCCGGATCATCCGAGGTCAGAAAGAAGAAGATAAGCGCAACAATGACAAGACCGATCGCCCAGACATTGGCGACCCCCTTCCAGCCCAACGACGCCATGACGATCGGGGCTGCAAACTTGGTCACGGCCGCGCCGACATTTCCCGCACCGACGATCCCAAGCGCCGACCCTTGCTTGTCCGGTGCGAAGAATTTCGAAACATAGGTGATCGAGACCGAAAATGACCCGCCCGCGATCCCGATACCGAGCGCAGCAACAAGGAATTGCGGATAGGTCGTCGCGAAGGTCAGAAGCCAGGTTGCCAATGCCGACAGCAACATGACCGCAAGATTCACAATACGGCCACCATACTGGTCAGCCCAGATCCCCAGAAACAGTCTGGACAGCGACCCAGTCAGGATAGGCGTGCCGACAAGTAGCCCGAACTGGGTCTCATTCAGTCCGAGTTCCTTCTGGATCTGCAGTCCGAGGATGGCAAATATTGTCCAGACGGCAAAGCAGGCCGTGAAGGCGAAAGTGGTCAGTCCCAATGCGCGATTGGCGCCTCTTACGGACATATCGGTCGATCGTGACATAGTTCGCCCCCCATTCGGGCATCAGTTCATTGGTTAGAGTCACACCGGTGTCATCTGGAACAAAGCTTCGCCTTGATATATGTAAAGCGATCTCTTGCCGGATGTTCGCTGGTGCGCGCTGTTTGAAATCAATCTTCGGCGGACTGACGAAGCTCTGGCTCCGACGTGACGCCTGTAGGTGACAGACCCGACATGAACCGGGCTTTAGCTTGACATTAATCAAGTTGCGATTAAGCCTGACGAGGGATTTCAGCAGAGACCGAGCGACGCTGATTTCAATAAATGACTCAATTTTAGCGTCTCTGGAGGACGCATGGCTATTAGAAACGCTGACGCCGAACGCGTCCGAAACACATCATTTTTCAGAGACGCCGACGACGAGACCTTCAACACGGCAATCAATGGCGCATTCCTCCAGCGATTTCCCGCCAACACGACCTTGTTGATGGAAGGCGACACTGTTGATTTCCTTTACATCCTGCTGGAAGGCTCCGTCGAACTGGGCGCCGGCTGGAAGTCCAAGGACACAACGCTGGCCATCCTTCGGCCCGTCTCAACATTCATTCTCGCAGCCGTGGTGCTCGAGTCCGATGCGCTGATGAGCGCGGTCACGCTGGAACGCTCGGAAATCCTCATGGTGCCAGGCGACTCGCTTCGGCGCGGTATGAAAGAAAATGCGGCCTTCGGATTCGCCGTGTCGGAGGAACTTGCAGGTTGCTACCGCGGCCTGGTCCGGTCGATCAAGAATCACAAACTGCGCGACTCAACAGAGCGCCTTGCCAATTACCTCCTTACGCAGCGAGCCCGGCAGGGCGGCAAGGACGAAATTGTGCTCCCCCATGAAAAGCGGGTGCTCGCTGCCCTTCTCGGCATGACCCCGGAAAACCTGTCCCGCGCCTTTTCGAAACTGTCCGACAAGGGTGTCAGCGTTGACGGAGCCCGGGTTGGCTTCAGCAATGTCACCGTTCTTGAACGTCTGGCACGCCCAAGCCCCCTGATCGACAATCACTATGCGCAGGACCGCAACACACTCGGCAAGGCCTATACCGAGCGCCAGCAAGGTGTGCTCGACCAGGGCTAGACTAACCACCCATCTGGGCCAGATTTCTGATGTCGCCAGGGTCTGAATTGTGCAAACCATGCGCGGCAGGTTTGAATGCCAGAGCGTCAAGAATGCGATCTTTGAGCAGCCCGCTCTGATCATCAGAACAAAGCAGGTCGCGCAAAGGGCGTCCACCTTGGCCGAACAGGCAAAGTCTCAGCTGTCCGCGCGCTGTTACACGCAGGCGATTGCAACCATCACAAAAGCCCGGCGCGTAAGGCGCGATCAGACCGATACGGCCCACATAGTCCGGATGCGAGAACTCGACTGCCGGGCCATCATCCGCCCCGCGGTCTGCCGGTGTCCAGCCATTTGCCTCCAGCCACCGCCGCAACACCTGCCCGCTGACGTGCTGAGCGTCGAAAAACGCCTTGTTGTCGCCGGTCCGCATCAACTCGATGAACCGTACGGAAATCGCACGCTCGCGGACAAACCCGGTCCAGGACGAAAAATCTTCGTCCAGTCCGTCGCGTAGCAGGACCGCATTCACTTTCACCGCGTTTAGGGGAAGCGCTTGTGCGCGCTCCAAGCCGGACAGAACATCATTGAGCCGGTCATGACCGGTGATGCGATGAAAAGCCTCCCGGTCCAGGGCATCCATGCTGACATTGAGATTGGTCAATCCGGCATCGACCCACTCATCCACATGACGGGACAAATTCCAGCCATTCGTTGTCAGGGCGACCTTGTCGATCCCCGTTTGTGCTGAAACACAGGCAATCAATTGGGCGAGGTCCTTGCGGACCGTCGGCTCTCCGCCGGTCAGGCGCACTTTACGGATACCCAGCTGCGCAAACACCCGAACAAGCCGCTCCACCTCTTCAGGTGCCAGAAAATCCATTGGTCCGGATTTGCGATAGCCATCTGGCAGGCAATAGGTGCAGCGGAAATTACAGACTTCAGTGACCGATAGCCGCAAATAGCGGAACCTGCGCCCAAAATTATCCGCCACGGCAGCGCCGTGATTAGTCATCGCATGGCTCCTTTCCAAGCACGGGAGGCGACAGGGTTTCCCCTGTCGCCCTTCGGCCGGACCGCCATGGCGCTTGGGGGAAAGACGCGCTTTAGGCGGAAGGGCTCGGAGCGAATTTATGTCAGCCTATGCCCGATGGGCCTGAGCGTCTTTGATGTGCGCGCCGCCACCGATTGATTGGGGTCAAGTCACTGGTACCGACCGGTCAAGAGCCCCGTCCAGGCCTCGGCGCAGACAATCTCGGACCATAGATGATCGCAAAGAGCGCAAAGGCCCCTGACCAGAGAGCGCTCGCCACATGATTGACATGCATCTGGACCGGCGCCTCAACAAACGGGGCTGCAACACGCGCGAATGCGCCGGAATTCACAAGGATGTAGATCAGCACAGTTCCCCACCCCGCTTTCAGCACATGTCCTGTGTGGCCAAGACTTGCGCGTGTCATGACGGCGAGGGTCATCACCCCGATTGCCCCTGCTCCAGCCGCGTGAATACCTGAAACGCGAGGAACCACGGCTGGAAACAGACCACTCAGACCGAGCAGAAGAAGTGCCAGCGCTGCCCATGCATAGCCCACATGCAAAATGGTGACGAGCGGTTCGGAAAGCGTGCGCTGCACCTGCCACCGCGCAACACGAACCAAATTCAGAAGTCCCGCTCCCGCCAGCAGTCCGGAGGCGGCAGACGTATCGGCAAATATCGACCATGCCACCAGTGCGGCGAGAGACACGATCAGAGTTGCGCCATCATATCGCCCGAAAGGCACCGGCATCGCTCCGCCCTGCTTGCCAAGCCAGTTGCGCGTGAAACTTGGAGTAATTCTGCCTCCAATGACCAGAATGAGGAATATTAGCGCCGCAAGCCCAGTCCGAATGGCGACTTGCGGCAAGCCTCCCACTGTAATGTTCGCCCAGTGAAAGCCGATATTGGCAAATGCCAGTACACTGACCGCCCCTGCGACCTTCAGATTGCGAGTATTCTTGCCCGCGATCACCTCACGCCACACTAGGCTGGCAAAGGCAACAAGGAATGCGCTTTCAATCGCACCCGGCAGCCAGACAGGCCCCGGCTGGAACAGCATGGCGGCCCGCCCGGTGATCCAGAGTGCCACAAGGAGCATAAGCGGCAGGCCACAAACGGGGAGACGTCCTGTCCAGTTTGGTACTGCCGTGAGGAGGAAGCCGGCGACAATGGCCGAGCCGTAACCGAATACCATTTCATGGATATGGAAGACGAGCCCCGCCTCCACAGGCAGCGCACCCGGTCCGACCGTATAGGTGACGATCCAGAGCGGCACAGCAATTGCCGCCCAGATCGCCCCCAGCAGGAAGAAAGGGCGAAGGCCAAGACTGAACAGGGCTGGTCCCCTATAGGCACGTATTCTTTCAGCACTTGATACCATGGCTCTCGTCTTTCCTGTTTCCTAACCGCATTTGGAATGACCGCAATCAAGACAGGTATCACAACCTTCCTTGCGGATCAGCGCCTTGTGACCGCACTTCGGACAACACGCCGCATCGGAACGGCTGGTTGATATGACGTCCGTGTTTCCAGAATCGCCAAGATGCTCGGCCACAATCCGCCCGATGGCAGCGGGCAATGAGGGCACGTAACGCCCGTCCATGAACGCACCGCCCTGAGGATCGAACACCGCCTGAAGCTCTTCTGCAACGAAACTCACATCGCCGCCGCGCCGGAAGACAGCCGAAATCATACGTGTCAGCGCCAGTGTCCAGGCATAATGATCCATGTTTTTTGAATTGACAAAGATCTCGAAAGGCTGCGGCCCTAGGCCCTCATCGGTATCGTTGATCGTGACATAGACCGCATGGGCACTCGGCGGCCATTTCAGTTTATACGTCGCCCCTTCAAGCCTGCGCGCGCGCGGTATCAGCGGTGTCTCTCCCGGTCCGCCCGTGTCTGGTGCTGCATCTACCGAAAGGACCGAACCCGTGATCGCATTCGGCCGGTAGGTGGTCAGCCCCTTGCACTCCAGCTTATAACCTTCCCGGTAAACATTCTTGAAGTCTTCAAAATCGATATCGGCCGGGCAATTCACCGTCTTGGAGATCGAGCTGTCTATGAAGCGTTGTGCGCATGCCTGCATCCTCAGATGGTCCTGTGGCGCCAGTGTCTGTGCACTGACAAACACATCTTCTGGCGGCATGGCGTCACCGTAAAGGCGTTGCCAGACCCGAAGTGCATAGTCTGTAACAGGCTCTTCGAGACTGGTACCATCCGCCTGACGCACTTTCCGGGAATAGGAGAACGCAAAGACCGGCTCGACGCCGGAAGAGACATTGTCGGCAAGCAAGGAGGTCGTGCCGGTCGGGGCGATTGAGGTCAGGCAGCCATTGCGCAAGCCATGTGTCTCGATCAATGTACGCGTATCTTCGTCGAGTCCCTTGAGATTGGGGCGTTCGAGAATGGCCTTGTCATAGAGGGGATAAGGCCCCTTCTCTGCCGCAAGACCGGCCGAGGCCCGATACGCCGCACGCTTGATTGCGGCCATCCACCGCTCAGTCAAAGAAACCGCAGCGTCGGACCCGTATGCGGCACCGCAGAAAATGAGTGCGTCTGCCAGCCCCGTGATCCCGAGACCGATCCGGCGTTTGGCTCGTGCCTCTTCCGCCTGAGCCTTGAGTGGGAAGCGGGATATGTCGATGACATTATCAAGGAAGCGAATTGCGGTTTCGGTGAGCGTTTCAATTTCGCCCTCGTCGATTCCAGCCCCCTCTTCGAACGGGGACCTGACCAATCGTGCCAGATTGATCGAGCCCAGGAGGCAAGCGCCATATGGCGGCAGCATCTGCTCACCGCAGGGGTTGGATGCAGCTATCGTCTCGATATCTGCCAGGTTGTTAAGCGCATTGACCCGGTCGATGAAGATCACGCCCGGTTCGGCAGCATCATACGTGGCCTGCATCAACCGGTCCCAGAGCTCACATGCCGGAATTGTGCGGTAGGGCTGCCCGTCGAAGGTGAGCACCCAGTCACTCCCGGCTTCCAGCGCTTCCATGAAGGCGTCCGTTACCAGCACGGAAAGATTGAAATTGCGGAACCTTGCGCCATCTCGCTTGGCATCGATGAAAGCTTCGATGTCGGGATGATCGATCTGGAGGCACCCCATCATCGCCCCCCGCCGTTGGCCGGCCGACATGATGGTCCGGCACATCGCATCCCAGGTGTCCATAAAGGAGAGTGGCCCGGAGGCCTGCGCGCCCACGCCCATGACCGGAGCGCCTGACGGGCGGATCGTGGAAAAATCCATACCGACCCCGCCGCCCTGCTGCATGGTTATGGCGGCTTCCCGGAGATGGTCAAAAATGCCCGGCAGGCTGTCGGGGACAGTTCCCATGACGAAACAATTGAACAGGGTAACATTGCGTGCCGTACCGGCTCCGGCAAGGATCCGACCGGCCGGAATGAAACGGAAATCGGTTAGCGCCTCACGGAACCTGGTACGCCAGATCTTGCGGTTCCTTGGCTTTTCAGCCTTGGCCACTGCGTCTGCAACACGGTCGAGCGTGGCGGCAAGGTCGGCGTCTTCGCTGGCCTCGGAGCGGAAACGATACTTCTTGTCCCAGATTTCTTCAGCGAGCGGCGTGTCAAAGGGCATGGCAATCATCCTTGTCGTTTGTGTTCGGAAGGACGGTCAGGTTCTGTGATTCGGTGCGGCATGACGCAGGGTGCGCAGTATTCCCGGGTGTTCCGACATCTGCCGCATCCGGATTTGACAAGGATCAATCAGCAGCCGTTCACGAAGCCTTCGATACGCCGCTTGTATAGGTCGCCAAATCGAAATAATCCCGCCAGAGACTAATCTTGCCGTCACGCATTTCGAAGATACCGCAACAGGGCAGATCAACGGCACGATCTCCAAGTTTCGTTCGGTCCAGCCGCTCTGCCACCACGACATCTCCAGCGCTGACCAGGGTCAGGATATCCCACTCGGTTCCTGTCCAGTCCCTTATGAAATTCGAAATGAAGTCTTTCAGGGCCGCATGTCCCCTGACCGGTTTGAACGGCATATTGTGATAAACGCCATCTGCCGCAAAATAACTGACGATTTCACCGACATCGAGCCGCGACCAGGCAGCTATAAAGTTCCGTATGGTCCGTTCATTTTCTGTCATCGGAATCTCCTTGTTTTGAAAATCTCAGAACACCATGAACGCGACCATTGCACCGGCTGGCTCCGCTTTTGCGCCCGGCCGTCTGCGAATAAGCGCATCTGAGACGGCCAGTGACCTCTGGCTGCTGGAGTCCTGCGAATCTGCCAGGACGAGACCATGGTCAGCCCGTCGCGCACGCAGGAAGGTCTCACGATCCCCACAAGCCGGGAGCGGATCTGCGCAAATGCCTTGCTTGAACGTCATGGCTTTCGTCACATCGCCGCCGCCAAGTCCCCGAAGCAGTGGCGCAAGAAACAATCGCGCGGTCACAAGCGCCGAAGTCGGGTTTCCCGGCAGTCCCATCACCAGGCGATCGCTCACATGGGCCAGCCAGACAGGCTTGCCCGGTTTGATCGCAACTTTCGGGAACACATAATCAGGCGGCGCGGCAAAAACGGAACGGGAAAAATCACGTTCTCCGACAGACGCGCCGCCGATCATGACAACAAGGTCAGCCTCCTCCAGCGCGCGTGCGGCAGCTTTTGCCAAGACATCCGGCTCATCCGGCAATCGTTCACGGCGGACGAGGTGACCACCTTGCTGGCGCACGAAGGCGGCGATGCCCGGCGAAACGCTCTCCGGAATGGCACCTGCACGGGCATGGGCCTCTCCCGGAGCGGCGAGTTCATCGCCCGTGGCGAGGATGACAACACGCGGTTGGCGATACACGCACAGTTCCGCCCGATCGGCCGCGGCCGCCGTCGTCAGCGCCCGCCAATCGAGCTCCACACCCGCCGGAACAAGCACATCTCCGGCCTGGAAATCTGAACCGGCTGTCCGAATGTTCCGGCCGCGTCCGTGAGGGCGGACAAATGTCACACGTTCAGCGTCTCGCTCGGTGTTCTCCTGAACGATGACGCGATCTGCCCCTTCTGGCACCGGCGCACCAGTAAAAATGCGATATGCGCTGCCCTCCGGCAGAGCCTGCCCGGGCGGGGCGCCCGCTGCGCTCTCCCCTGCAACCGGCAGACTGAACGGAAGGTCCCCGAGATCGCTCTCCCGAACGGCATATCCATCCATCGCGGATACATTTGTGCGCGGCATACGAAAGCGGGCGGTGACCGGCTCGGCCAGAATCCGCCCCGGCGCCTGCCCGAATGGAACGATCTCGGAACCCAGTGGACGCGCAGCTGCTTTGACCCTGGCCAGGGCCTCCTCGAACCCAATCATGAGACTGTGCCTCCTGCAGCCCAGTCGCCGGACTTGCCGCCACTCTTCTCTTCCAGACGGATCGTCTCGATGACGATCCCCTTATCGACCGCTTTCAACATGTCGTAGAGTGTCAGTGCCGCGACACTGACCGCCGTCAGTGCCTCCATCTCGACACCTGTTTGCCCGGTCAGGCGCGCCTCAGCTGTCAGCCGAAATCCTGGCAAGTCATCATTCATTTCGATGATGACCGCGACCTTGCTAAGCGCGAGCGGGTGGCAGAGCGGGATCAGCTCATGCGTACGTTTCGCTGCCATGATGCCTGCAAGTTCGGCTGTTGTGATCACCGCGCCCTTGGGCGTGCGCCCCTCACGGACCATTGCGAGGGTCGCAGCCTGACACCGCACGCGTCCGCTTGCGACAGCGCGGCGTACGCTTGCGGCCTTGTTGCCGACATCTACCATTTGCACCCGTCCTTCTGCGTCAAGATGAGTCAGCTCAGTCATGGGCAGATCCCCCGATAACGTTCGATCTGGCCAACCAGTGAACACGGCCTGAACCGGCTGTCGAACTCCAGCGCGAACACGTTGTCCCAGGCGTCCCGGCAAGCCCCTGTTGAGCCCGGCACACAGAAAATGAAGGTCTCTCCTGCCTGTCCGGCGAAAGCGCGCGACTGCAATGTTGATACGCCGACAGTGCCAAGACTGACCTGGTGGAAAACGATCGAGAAGCCGTCCATTTCGCGCCGGAAAAGAGGCCGGATCGCTTCCGGCGTCACATCCCGTGGGGAGAATCCAGTTCCGCCGGTCGTCAACACCACATCGATCCCCGGATCAGCGATCCATCGCGTGACGACCGCACGAATGTCGGAGACCTCGTCTTTCACAATGGCCCGGTCAACAAGGGTGTGACCGGACTCTTTGGCGCGCTCGATCAGCAGCCCACCGGACGTGTCGGTCTCTTCAGTCCGCGAATCTGACACCGTCAATACGGCAATGTTCAACGGGTAAAATTCAAGGCTTTCATCAATGCCCGGTTTTCTCTTCATTCCATCTCTCCCGGTCTTCGGTGTCTCTTTGTGTCGGTTCAATCCAGCGCTCTCCGAACGGACCCTGTTCGCGCTTCCAGAAAACGGCCTCGGTTTTCAGCCGGTCCATCAGGTAATCGGCACACTGGAACGCAGCCCGGCGATGATCACTTGCTACGGCGACCAGCACGATAATCTCGCCGGGTGCCATGGCACCGGCCCGGTGCACCACCGAGAGCGCACATATATCGAACCGCGCTGCCCCTTCCCTCGCAATCCTTTCGAGCGAAGACACGGTCATACGCGGATGGTGGTCCAGAATCAGCCGGTCCAGCGGCTCGCCCTGCTTGGTGACCGGACGCACAACGCCCTCAAAGGAAACCAGCGCACCATACCCCATCGCGCGTTGACGTAACTCCTGCAACCGGGCTGCAGACTCTATGCTTGTGAAGGCAAGTTCGGCGCAAACCACCGCCCCTGTCGGAATGTCATTCATGCGTGGCTCCTTCAATAGAGTGCGCCATGGGCGCCCAGAACCGATGCCATCACTGTGACCAGGCTGAGTGCCAGCAGGACAAGGTGACCGCGCCAGACAAGCTTCATCGCTTCTGCGGGCCTGCGCCGCGCCTGCTCGGCAAACCAGCGATGCAGGAAAAGCGGTTCGAACACAAACAGAACCAATGTAAATATAAGCCAGACCGCGACCATTGAATGCATCCACCAGAAGGCAGGATCAAGAAAGCGGTTCCATGCCGCGAGGCGGTGGGTCATGTATAAGCCTGACAGCCCGGCAAGTGTTACGGAGATCTTCGCCTGCCAGGAAAACGCGCCTTCGATCTGTTCGAACAGAACCGCTCTCTCCTCCGGCGCCGCCAGCTTGCGTACACCCGGCAAAAGCACCAGCGTCACGAAGGACACGCCTCCGATCCAGTGGACAATCGCGGTCACATGTATCGCACGAGCAAGGGTCAGATCATCCATGGGGTGTCTCAACCGCCCGAAACGGGGCTCATGAACTCAACCGTATCAACCGGATACACCATATGTGTATCAAGAACGATTTCGTCATTCACGGCAGCTCGCACCGTTCGCTCAAGGATCGCTTCGGCTTCATAGCGCGCCGCCAGGAGGCGACGCAGCGTCGTGACGCTCACGCCCTCCTCCGGAACGGAAATTTCTGCCGGACCGCCAAACGGTCTTTCAATCTGTCCGTAAAATGCAATTTTCATGACTTCCTCCGATATATGGTTCAGGCTGGCAAACGCGCATTGTTGCGAGGTGACGGTAAATCACCCGGAACGCCTCCTCGCAGAATAGCCTGGCAAATAGCCTCCAGTTCAGCGAACCTCGGCGACGAACTCATGACCGGCCGTTCCATGATAGAATCCATTGCTGAAAGGCGCCGTACCACAAAGATCCCGCAAAGACGCGCCTGCCTCTTCCGCCGGCATGGCGCCATCGAGGACAGCCCGGAACGCCTGCGCCACCGCTACCATATCGATCGCTTGCGGCATGAGCCGAAGGTGAGAGACGCCGTCTGCCGCGAGCTGCCCTGTCTCGGCCAGCAGGCAGACATAACTCTCTGACTGGGTCTGAATGCCATTCACCCTCAGGATTGGTTTCCCGTCCACTGTGCCCAATGGCATACCGTCCATATCAAGCTCGCAAACAAACTGGCAATTGTCCTTGGTGCGGCCATGCGCGCGTGCGTGATAACAGCGCGCCGACACCGCGAGCGAGGCGCGGCCAAACACTTGAACTTCAACACCAAGCCCAAGTTCGCGAGCCACCTGCGCCGCAATCCGGATGGACTGGACAGGTAATTCAGTAGGCAGACAGATATGCCTCGCTCCTCTCCCGGCCATCCAGGTGATCGCCGCCTCATTATAAGCGTTCATGAATGGCCCGATACGGTGAGGACACTTACCCCGTGCGAGCAGGCCTGCCGCATTGTTGATTTCAATTTCGTGACTTTCCAGTGCCACCAGATCCTCAGTCGCCTTGCGCTCACGCTTCAGCATGACCTCCGCAAGCGAAGAGAGTACGACTTTCTTGCCGCCCCGCTCCAGGCGTGCGATCGTATCTGGCAGGTCAGGCTCGTGGAACGGTGCACGTTTTGAACAGATCACCTCTCCAAGATAGACCTCGTCCAGCGGCGCCTCATCGGCAATGCGCGCATAGAAATCACGGCGCGTTTCGGCAGACCAGTGATAAGCGATCGGGCCAAGTGTCAGTTTCGTCATGCTGCTCACCGCCATTTCTTTGATGCGAATGCGCCCTGGGTCTGTTTCTGCCCCTCCGTCAAGGCGACAAGGTCGGTGATGTTCGCAGGCCGTCCCGCACGAATGTCATCCACCGCAGTGCGGAATGCCGATACCACACTACGCACATAACTCTTCGATCTCTGCCGGCCTTCGATCTTGAAAGCATGCACGCCTGCATCGATCAATTCAGGCAGGAGCCGCGCAAGATTGAGACTCACCGGTTCCTCAAAGGCGTAATAGGGATCGGAACGATGTGGTGCCGTGTATCGGCCCTTGCAGATAGTCGGGTAGCCAGCCTTTTCACCGCAGCCGAAACAATCAATCGAAAATCCCGCAAGCCTGGATGACATGGTCCCATCACCGTGGCGAATAAATTCCACATCGGAGGCCGGCGAGCAGACCCCGTCCATATTTGTCGACTGTCCGGTCAGGTAATTGGTGAGGCTGCACCTTCCCTCAACCATCAGGCCGTGATTTCCGAAGATGAATGTCTCGATCTCGCAGGGGATTTCTTTGCGGATTGCCCGGATCTCGGGAATTGTCAGAATACGGGGGAGCACAACCCGCTTCACTCCGAAATTTTCACAATAGTAGCGGATCGCCTCCGGACTCGAAGCGGCCGCCTGCACCGAAAGATGTAACCTCATATCTGGATATGTACGTGCAATAAAATCGGCCACCCCCATGTCGGCGACAATGAAGGCATCAACACCCAACCGTGCGCCAGTATCGGCCGCCGACCGCCACAGATCCACCTTCCCCGCGGGCGGATAGGTGTTGAGCGCCAGAAGCACCTTGGCAGCTTTTGAGTGGGCATAGGCCACCGCACTGGCCAATTCGTCAGGCGTGAAGTTCAGGCCCGGAAAGTTTCGCGCATTCGTGGCATTCTGGAAGCCGCAGTAGACTGCGTCAGCGCCTGCATCCACGGCGGTGCGCAATGCTGCAGGTGTACCTGCAGGACAGATCAGTTCTCCGGGACTCATGCCTGCTGTCCCCCCTTTGCTTCACTTTTATAAGCGCGCCTGAGCCGGGCCAGAATCGCGCGGCCTGGCGCCCCCAGAACTCCAGCTGCTTCTTCCGCGATCGACCCTTCAACATCATCGAGTGCATTTCGGAGGCGCACCACGGCTTCAGTATCGCCGGAGACATCCAGATCGCGCGAGAAGAAAGCGGCGTCACCATCCCGTTCGGAGTCCACCAGTTCCAGCAGCAGCATGAACCGGCCCCGGATCCTGGCTTCAGCATGGGGCGCGCGATCACGTGGGACAGCCCGGAATGCGAGGGCTTTTGGATCGGGGCACAAATGAAGTGCGAATGGCAACTCAACCGCATCGATCAGGAAGGCACTCTGTTTGTACGACCCGAGCCGCGCGAAGACAGACGGGTGTCTGTCGCCAATCCGCCGGACAACATAAGAAAGAAGCGGCTGAATAAGCACGCAGGATAAACGCGAACCCGCGCCTCGGACGAACTTCGCCCCCTTCGGATCAAGATTGGCCCTCCAGTGCATGGTCGGCTCTTTCACTCTGTTCGTGCCGGATCTCCACCGGCGGAATAGTGTTTAGAACCCAAGCGCTTTGGAACGCATGATATTGATCAGGCCAGGTGCAGGTATTTTTAGACCGCCGGTGCAATTTTTTTCGTATGAAACGACTGAGGGCGCATCTAGCATTTGGCTATTGCCAGAAAAATCGAAGCTTTTGGTGTTATGCCCCCGCTCCTGATCGCCGCCTTCCTGATCACGGCCCTTCTTTATGCAAGCGTCGGCTTTGGCGGCGGCTCCACGTACAACGCCTTGCTGGTCTTGAGTGGAGCAGATTACCGCGTCATGCCGTTGATTGCATTGGTCTGCAATATGATCGTCGTCTGCGGCGGCATCTGGCGTTTTGCGCGCACCGGCGATCTCTCAGCAAGGCGGCTGCTGCCCTTCCTGGCCGCATCTGTCCCTGCTGCATGGATCGGCGGCCGTACCCCGATCAGTGAGACCTTTTTTGTCGGTGTTCTCGGCGGAGCGCTTCTGTTGTCAGGAATACGCCTCACCTTCCAGAAACGTGAAAGCGAGCCGGTACCGCGGCATGACAGCACACGCCGGATCCATCCGATCCTTTCGACCAGTCTTGGCGGCGCAATCGGCCTGCTCTCAGGCCTTGTCGGAATTGGTGGTGGAATCTTTCTCGCCCCGGTTCTCTATTTCATGCGTTGGGGAACACCTCGCCAGATTGCGGCCGCAAGCAGCCTGTTCATTCTGGTAAACTCGTTCTCCGGGCTCGCAGGCCAACTCATGAAGCTGCAGGATATGGCACTATTATCCGAAGCCGCACCGTACTGGAGCTTACCCATCGCAGTCCTTATCGGCGGCCAGGCAGGTTCCTGGCTTGCGAGCTATAAACTCAAACCCGACCTGATCCGGCGGCTGACGGCTCTGCTCATACTCTATGTGGCCGCACGTCTCCTCTGGAGATGGACCGGGATGATCTGAGCAATGGCACGAGCCAGGTTCTTGATGGTTCGTATACCACCTGATTACTATTCCGATGTTGGAAGGACTCGAACGAACACTCGGCCTTGCGGAAACGGTCCCTGAGCCAATCGCAAATAGTACCATCCTGTAAAATTTGTGCGGCGCTTTGGCAGCGAGCTTGTCTCCGCGCCTGACACTTCGTTACATCTGGGTGCTTATCTTCAATACCAGGCATGCACCTGCGAAGGTTTCCGAAGACAGCCTCTGACGCAGAGGTCATACCGGCACATTGAGACCTGAAACGCCATCATAACCCACTCCGCGGCCCGACGCCTTTGATGAATATGCGCGGCGCAAAAACTCCATCGCGCCGTCATATGAACTCGGGAAGGTGCACAATCCTCCACCAGACTGGCATTCGAGAGCAATCCCGCACAAAAGAGCTCGGATCGTTGCCGCCGCGCTCTTGATATCGGTTCCGGAGCGAAGCGAACCATCTGCGCTCGCCTGGCTCAATAATGCAGTGATTTCGTCCAGATATACCTGTCTCGCCGTCAGCACCGCCGTCTCGAGATCCGGCATGGAAGGAAGCGGTCCGGATGCAAATCGGAAGAATGCTCTCATCTTCACATGATGAGCGAGCGCATCGAGATGCAGGCGGCAATGTGAAACCAGCCTGTCGACCCCATTGGCTCCACGCCGACGCAAAGACCGGGCAAACCGGGCCCGCTCGGCGGACACATGTCTGACGGCCGCCACAAGTAACCCCTCCTTCGAGCCAAACCGCTGATAGGTCTGCCCCCGGCTATACCCTGCACGTTTTCCGACATCCTCGCAGGTGAGCGCTGATATTCCACTTTCCGATATGATCCGGTAGGCCGCCGTCAGAAGCTTGCGATCTGCCGTTGCGCGCCGCTCCGCCTGGGATTTTCTGACCACATACATACCGGTCCCCTCCGAGACGCCGTTACGGATGTACCCGCTGGCACCGCCGCCCTGAAGACAGCTGGCTGACATTACGAGTCGCCGCCAAAGCGAAGCACTCCTGCAACAGGAAGTGTTCGCAATGCATGCCCTTAAGCAAACGCGCACTTTCCGCTCGTTAATTCATTGCTGCTCCTTATACGGATTCTCACGGTACTTCCATCTCCCCGGATTTGCACTATGCAAAAATGACGCATCCGTCATTTTCCGTATATATCGCCCTGCCGCCAGATGCTATTCATGTATGAACCAAGACCTGCGCGTACAGGCTCGCAGGCTGGCGATGCATAGGGAGGAAAACCAAATGAAAGTACGTCTCGTCGATAGTCCGCCAACACAGCCCCGTACGTTCGAAGACCCCGGTGAACTGGCCGACAGGCTGACGCCCGAAGACGTCGAAATCGTCCGGGAAATCTTCAACACACCACTGACCGGCTCCTACAATTGGGATTATGAAAGCGCGAACGTCAAAATCCGGCGGCTCTATGAACTCGGAAAGCGGTTCAATTGGAATGCCGAACTGGACGTCGACTGGGACGTGTATTTCGACAAGTCGGAAGGCCCCTCGCAAGCCGGTCTGAACCCATTCCACGATCACCCGATCTATCTCGCCATGAGCGAGGAACAGCGCAACGAGTATGCCTGGCGCTCGCTGGCACAGGTGCTGTCGCAGTTCCTGCATGGCGAACAAGGTGCAATGATGGTCGCTTCGCAACTCGTTTCCTGCGCGCCGACCTATGACGCCAAGCTCTACGCCGCCTCGCAGACCTTCGATGAGGCGCGCCATGTGGAAGTGTTCAACAAATACCTGCGCACACGCTGCAATGTCGAATACCCGGTCAATCCCAGCCTCAAACTGTTGCTGGACAAAATCCTGACCGACCCGCGCTGGGACCTGAAATTCATCGGCATGCAGGTTTTGATCGAAGGGCTGGCACTCGCCGCCTTCCAGACGATGTCGCAGACAACGCGCGACCCGCTTCTGCGCCAGATCCTGCACCTGGTCATGCGCGACGAGGGCCGGCATGTCGCCTTCGGCGTCAATTACCTGGAAGACTGGATCAAGGCGCTGAGCGAAGAAGAAATCGAGGAACGCGCCCAGTTCGCCTATGAGGCCTGCGCCATCATGCGCGAACGCCTGTTCTCAACCGTGGTGGAAGAGGAGTTCGGCTTCGACGGCGAGGAAGCCCGCCGCATGTCGATCGACTCAAGTGGCGGACAGGCTTTCCGAAACTTCCTCTTTGAACGGATGATTCCGAACCTGAAACGCGCTGGCCTGCTGACCGAAAGCGTGAAGCCGAAATTCGAGGCGCTGGGCGTGCTGCAGTACGAACACGCGGCAACTGACGCCGAAATAGATTGGGCAGCCCTGGAGCGGCCCCTCGAGACAGGACAGATTGATCTTGCTGCAGCGGAATAACCGCGTCTGTCCTTCAGGAGCGCCGGTCCGCTTTTCCCCCAAAAGGTGACCGGTGCTCCTACCGCCCCTCCAGGAGGTGAATCCTCGCTTTGAAACGGGACTTTCCGAATTCCCGTGACAGGATGCATGGCCGGTTCAGGCAGTCTGGCACCGTCCAGTGTTGCCGTCACATTCTGCTTTCCTCGCATACGGGTCGATGGCTTGGTTTGACCGCCGAGCCGAACTTCTTTCTACGCGATTCAGGCGCTTTTGTTCACTTCGCAAAGAGACCATCACCCCATTGACGGAATTGCCACAAGACGTGTGTCACTATCTGGTTCGAGAGAACCAATCGTACCGAATGCCTCACAAGTAGTGGCCGCCCCGGAGCGCAAATGACCGCACGGATGCCCCGCATTCCTGTGGATCCGCACACTTCAAACCAACACACTTTCAGAAGTCTGGTCCCTCACGCAGGACAGTTCCGAAGCGTTGGAAATCATCGTGTCGTGGTCACAGCCCGATGCCTCTCCGCGCAAAGGCAATCGTGAACGGTACCAGGATCGTCCCCCAGAACAACATGTTGATCAAAGACCGGAAGATACCCCCATCCTCCTCAAGCGTAATGCCAACCATTCGAATGGCGGTATCCCCTGGTAGTAGGAAAACATAGAGTAAAAACTTCAAAATCTTCATGGAGGCACCCCGGTATCCAGTACGTGCCCTTCATGGAGAGATCACGCTTTCTAAAGGAGATGATCTATATTAGGCGCGGCTGTCCAAATCAATATTTAAAATATATATTTAGACACTCGCAAGATACCGGCTCGCACACCGGGCCGCCCGGCACCCATATGAAGACCGTCCCTTTATCTGCGACAACCGCCTACTGACGACCTCCGAAATGGTCATTCGTCGCCAATTTCAGAAAAGCCCTGATGAAACTCATGGACATGCCATGCAGCCGGCTTCGACCTCAAGAGACCGTGCCTGCATGGCACTTCACGTCGTTGAACACCCCGGGTTCACAGTCAGACCAGATCGAAGGTTTCACCAGGATCGGGTACACAGACACCGGATTCCCATTTCCCCCCAAGGCTGCGCCGCATGGCTTCAGCAGCAGCAGGCTCACCATGGGTTATAAAAGTACGCTTCGGGCACTCCCTGAATCCATCGGCCCACCCCAACAAGGCGGTTCTGTCCGCATGAGCCGAAAATCCGCTGATACTCCGGATATCTGCATTCACAGGCACCCTGTCCCCAAATATGTTCACATTCGAAGCCCCCTCGACCAAACGCCGCCCCAGCGTGCCGCTCGCCTGATACCCGGCAATCAGCACCGTATTTTGTGGTTTTGGTAACCCATGCCGCAAATGGTGAAGAATACGGCCTGCAGTACACATACCACTTGCAGAAAGTATGATCGCGCCCGACCTTATCAGATTGAGACTCATCGAGTCTTCGACTGACTCAGTGAATTTCAGCAGGACCGAAGACTTGCCTGCAGCATGCCAATTGGCAAGCTTTCTCGCCTCGGCATCAAAGAGATCGAGATGGCGCATGGTCAGCCGTGTGACAGCCTGGGCCATTGGCGAGTCAAGGAAGATGTTGAGATTCTTCAAGTGCCCCTGACAGGTCAGATGCTGGAAATAGTAGATCAGCTCCTGCGACCGGCCGAGCGCAAAGGCCGGAATGATCAAATTACCTCTCTTCTCCTCCAGCGTATGCCGTGCAATTTCGAGCAGATCGTACAGAGAAGGCTCAAGCGCTTTATGGTCCCTGTCTCCATAAGTCGATTCAATTACCAGATAGTCTGCCGTTTCGACTTTCTGAGGATCGCGAATGATTGGGCGGCCAGGTTGTCCCAGATCCCCGGAGAACACGAGCTTGCGTTCGATGCCTGCCTCTATCACCCAGATTTCGAGTATCGCCGATCCCAGAATATGTCCGGCGTCACGCAACCTGATGCGCACGTTTTCAGCCGGAGAAAATGCCTCATCATATTCATGGCCGACAGTTTGACTGATCGCCGTGTCGGCGTCTTCGATTGTATAGAGCGGCGTCACTTGCCCCCTTTGTTTTCTGCGTACTTTCCCGTTGGAACGGTTGGCACGCTCAGCGTCTCGCTCATGAATATGTGCGCTGTCCTTGAGCATGATTTCCAGAAGTTCGGTGGTCGCAGTGCTGGTGTGTATCGGGCCGGAAAATCCGTCTCGGCAGAGCTTTGGCAACAGTCCGCTATGGTCGATATGCGCATGGGTCAGAACAACAAAATCCAGCGACGCCGGATCAAACGGAAACGCTCGGCGGTTCTTCTCGTCAGCCTCCCGCCCTCCCTGAAACATGCCGCAATCAACGAGAAAACGAACGCCATCAGCTTCAACAAGATAGGCTGAGCCGGTCACTTCACCGGCAGCTCCGTGGAATGTCAGCTTCACGTCAATCTTCCTTTCGTATCGCCGGCGCTTTCCTCAGACTGGCGGCGTCTCATTGTAGAACTCGCAGATGACATGAATGGCTTCGGCTGCGGTATCGACGATCCGGAACAGCTCGACATCACCTGGGTCAACGAATCCTTCGTCAACCAGGAACCTGAAATCCACCACACGCTGCCAATAGGATTGGCCAATGAGGATGATCGGAATGGGATTGATCTTGCCAGTCTGAACGAGGGTCAACACATCGAACACTTCGTCGAGCGTCCCAAAACCACCCGGGAACGCAACGAGGGCTTTGGCGCGCAGCAGAAAGTGCATCTTTCGAATGCCGAAATAGCGGAACTGGAAACAGAGTTCGGGAGAGATGTAGGGGTTCGGCAGCTGCTCCATTGGCAGCTGAATATTGAGGCCAATCGAGCGCGCCCCCGCTTCATCTGCACCGCGATTCGCAGCTTCCATGATGCCAGGTCCTCCGCCCGTCACCACAACAAAGTCTGTCCGTCCCTCCGCTTGAAATCTCCGCGATACGATTCCCGAAAATCGCCGGGCTTCCTCATAGTAGGCAGACTGACGTTGCTGGCTTTCCAGATGCTCTTGAGCGGCGGCTGAGCGATCCTCCGCACTCCCGGATGCAAGTTCGGCTTCGACTTCCGCCGCAGACCTCACACGCGCACTGCCAAAAACGACAACCGTCGACTGAATACCTTCGTCCTGTTGCAGCAGGTCGGGCTTTAGAAATTCCAGTTGCAGGCGGACCGCACGTAGCGTGTCCCGCTCAAGCAAATCGGGGTCCTTCGATGCCAACCGATAGGCCGGGCTGTTAGCGAGACGATCGATACGCCCCTCTGAATCGGACTGAGATTCCGCGTCCAATCTGCCACCTTTTATCACAGACAGTCCTCGCCATTAAGAGAAAGCTACTCACACCAGATCTAATACACTCGTATCATTTTCCAATACACAAATGACATCTGATAAGGATCCTTTGCCGATAATCCGATAGAGACCCAAAACTCCCTCAATGTTGTCGGTACAATAGGTACAATTACCCCTTGAAAGATAATTTGTACACTTGTATTATTTTTATGTGATCAACACCACTCCCGCTTGGGAACGCCAATACGTCATCTTGAAAGTTGCCGCATGAAACGGTTCGTCATTTTCGCTGCAATTTTGTTTGCCCTCCTCATCGCAGGGCGCTTCGTTGTATGGCCGCGCGTCAACCCGGCCGGAAGCGACACCGACGGCGCACTAACGCTCTATGGCAATGTCGAAATCCGTCAGGTGGAACTGGCTTTCCGAGTCTCTGGCCGTCTCGAAGCAGTCAATTTTGAAGAAGGTGATGCAATTTCAGCAGGCGATGAAATTGCGAGTCTGGACACAGCTCCGCTGCGTGATGCCGTCACACAAGCCAGGGCCGAAGCGTCTGTGCGTCAGGCCGAACTGGCACGATTGAAGGCGGGAAGCCGGTCTCAGGAGATCGACAGGGCCCGCGCTCGCGTCGAAGAACTTGAGGCGACGGTTTTGGCAGCCCAGCAAGTATTTGACCGGCAGGCAAACCTGCTCAAACAAGGGTTTGCGACCCAGCAAGTCGTTGATACAGCACGCGCCGCGCTCGACACTGCGGAAAAGCGACTTGTTGCCGGGCAAAAGGAACTGGCACTCGTGCAAATCGGGCCGCGCGCTGAAGAGATCGCTGCAAGCGTGGCCGGGGTTGAGGCGGCCGAAGCATCTGTTGCACAAGCTGAATTGAGGCTCGATGACACAATCCTGCGTGCGCCTTCAGATGGGGTTTTGTTGGCACGCGTGCGCGAACCAGGCTCCATCATCAATGCTGGTACACCCGTGGCAACGCTGGCTCTGACCCGGCCGGTTTGGGTGCGCGCCTATGTGGATGAGACCGACCTCGGGATCGTCGCTCCCGGCAAGCTCGCTCAGGTTTTTACCGACAGCGCGCCGGATCGCGCCTATTCGGGACAGGTCGGTTTTGTTTCTCCTGTTGCAGAATTCACTCCCCGGACTGTTCAGACCCCCGACTTGCGCACCGATCTCGTTTATCAAGTCCGTATCATTGTCGACACGCCAGACAGCGGTTTGCGCCAGGGTATGCCGGCAACCGTGAAGCTCAGCCGATCAGCTCCAGCAGAGTGAGACAGGTGATGCTTGACAAGCCGATCCATCAGTCCGGGGGGCAGCTGTTCGTTCAGATAAGGGAGGTCACCAAACACTTCAGCGCGAAAGGCCCACCAGCGCTGGAGACCGTTTCAGGCACGATAGAAACCGGAAAAATCACAGGCCTGGTCGGACCCGATGGAGCGGGCAAGACAACATTGATCCGTTTGCTGACGGGCCTGAGCCGCCCAAGCAAGGGAGCCGTGCTCATTGAAGGTGAGGACGCATACGCATCCCAGCATTATCTACACCAGATGCTTGGCTATATGCCGCAACGTTTTGGCCTGTATGAGGACCTCAGCGTTATGGAAAACCTGGTTTTATTTGCAGACCTCAAAGGCCTGTCAGGGCCCCAGCGAGACGAAACGTTCTCTCACCTTCTGAAGTTTACCGATCTGGCCCGTTTTACCGAACGTCTGGCCGGAGCCTTATCCGGAGGGATGAAGCAGAAACTTGGCCTCGCCTGCGCCCTGCTCACACGTCCGCGACTGCTTTTGCTTGATGAGCCTTCCGTGGGCGTCGATCCGATATCACGCCGGGAGCTGTGGTCCATGGTAAGCAAGCTTGTTGATAAAAGCATGGCAGTCGTTTGGGCGACAGCCTACCTCGACGAGGCTGAAAAATGCGACAAAGTCCTGCTACTCAGTGATGGGAAGCTGTTGTACTCCGGCTCGCCCGCCAACTTGACGGACACCATGACAGGCCGTGTCTACCTGGCCCGTTTGCCGCAGGCAAAGCGGCGTGAGACAATCGCACCGCTACTGGCAGACGCGTCGGTCGCCGACGCGATCCTGCATGGAGATGCTATACGTCTGCTGACACAGAAGAGTGCAGATCTTGCGCATATACAGGGTCTCGTCGACGGAGAGCTGGTTCCTGCCGCGCCGCGCTTCGAGGATGCCTTTGTCGACCGGTTAGGCGGCGGACCCGACGGGCGTTCGCCCCTGGTTGATGCGATGAAGACCCATACCGATACAGGTGAGGCCGTCGTCGAAGCGCGCGGTCTCACAAAACGCTACGGCAGCTTTGCTGCAGCCTCGAACATCACCTTCAGCCAGAAGCGCGGGGAAATCCTTGGGCTGCTTGGTCCCAATGGCGCGGGCAAATCGACGACGTTCAAAATGCTTTGTGGTCTGACTGCGCCAAGCGAAGGCGAAGGACGGGTTGCCGGGTATGATTTGCGGACCGCAGCAGCCGATGCGCGCGGGCGACTCGGCTATATGGCGCAGAAATTTTCCCTGTATGGGGACATTTCTGTTGCACAAAATCTTTCCTTCTTTGCAGGCGTGTATGGTCTTGGTCACCGCCGCGCGAAAGAGCGAATCGACGCCATGCTCGAAGCCTTTGATCTGACGGCTTATCGAGGCACGACTGCCGGGCAATTGCCGCTTGGCTTCAAGCAGCGCCTTGCGCTCGCTGCCGCGCTCCTGCATGAGCCTGAAGTCCTGTTTCTCGACGAACCAACGTCCGGGGTCGATCCCATTACCCGGCGAGAGTTCTGGTCGCACATCAATGCCCTCACCGCGAAAAATGTTGCCGTCCTGGTTACTACCCATTTCATGGAGGAAGCCGAGTATTGTGATCGGATCAATCTGATCTATCGCGGCAAGACGATTGCCGAAGGAACCCCGGACGCACTCAAGGCAAGTTGTGCAGGGGCTGACAAATCCGCCGTCACCATGGAAGACGCGTTTATTGCGCTCGTGGCACGATCTGAACAGGCGGAGAAGGAGACCGCCGCATGACCGGGCCGATTCTTCCCGCGCCCGTCCGGCGGACCCTTTCGCTTGCGCGCAAGGAAACCTTTCAGATCATCCGCGATCCGTCATCCATCCTGATCGCGTTCATTCTGCCTTTGATCCTGCTCTTCTTGTTCGGGTTCGGTATCTCGCTCGATGCCAACTCTATCCGCATTGGTATTGTGGTCCAGGACGGACGCGCGGATGCACGCAGTCTCATACAGGCATTCGAGGCCTCCAGCTATTTTGACGTCGTCACGGCATTTGACCAGGCCGAGCTGGAGCCGGTTTTGGTGTCCGGAAAATTGCGCGGCCTTGTCATCATTCCATCCGACTTCTCCGAGCGCCTGCGTGCGCGCGATCCGACCCCGATTGAAATCCTGACGGATGGGTCTCAACCGAATACAGCGCAGTTTGTCACAAACTATGCACAGGGAGTCTTCGGCGTATGGCAGGCAAGGCTGTTCGGCGACGCTGCTGCTAAACCATCCGCGGCAATCACGCCGCAACCGCGATTCTGGTTCAACGCCGAACTGACCAGTCGCTACAATCTTGTACCAGGCTCGACGGCCGTCGTGATGACGATCATCGGGACGTTGCTGACCGCACTGGTGATAGCGCGCGAATGGGAACGCGGCACGATGGAGGCTGTGTTGGCCACACCGGTCAGCCGCATAGAATTGTTGTTATCGAAGATCCTGCCCTATTTTCTTCTCGGCATGAGTTCGCTTGTGCTGTGCGCCATTGCAGCGGTCTTTGTATTTGATGTTCCATTCCGGGGATCCGTATTTGCCCTCGTTGCGGTCGCAGCTGCTTTCCTGGTGCCCGCCCTCGGTCAGGGTTTGCTGATTTCTGCCGTGACAAAAAACCAGTTTGTGGCAGCCCAGCTTGCGCTCTTCACTGGCTTCCTTCCCGCAACGCTGCTGTCTGGGTTTATCTTCGAAATCAGCGCCATGCCTTTGCCGATCCGCACCGTCACCACGGTGATCCCGGCACGCTATTTCGTAACGAGTTTGCAAACACTCTTTCTGGCGGGCGATGTCTGGTCCGTGCTCTTGCCCGCGATAACCAGAATGTTGGCTGTCGGAACCTTCTTTCTGACATTTACCTGGCTTGCCACACCGAAGCGGATCGCCTGACATGTGGCGCCGCATCGTGTCTCTCATCATCAAGGAAATGCTTGCTATCTGGCGCGACCCCAAGGGACGGGCTGTGATTCTGGTTCCACCCCTTCTGCAACTCGTGATCTTTGCATTCGCAATGACGATGGAAGTCCGCAATCTCGATATCGCTGTTCTCAATCTCGACACCGGGAACCGGGGCAGAGAGGTCGAAGCTGGCATTCTCGGCGCGTCGCCTTTTGATGACGTAATTCGCTTGCAATCGGTTAACCAGATCAGGGAGATGATCGACGGTCAGCGCGTCATTGCCGTTGTTCATATTGGCCAGGACTTCACCCGTCGGATAGAGGCCGGCGAGTCGGCAGACGTACAGATCATTCTGGACGGCAGAAAGTCCAATGCGTCGCAGATTGTGAATTCATACCTTTCATCGATTATTTCGCGAGTATCGGCGGCGGCGTATGCGGGACATGAAACGCCTGACGTCTTGCGCGTCCGGCACTGGTTCAATCCCAATCTTGAATATACATGGTTCACACTCCCCGGACTGGTCGCGACCATTACGCTGCTGACCACGATCATTGTGACGGCCCTGTCGGTCGCTCGGGAGCGCGAGCTTGGAACCTTCGACCAGTTGCTGGTCTCCCCCCTCAGGCCGCTTGAGATCGTCGTAGGTAAGTCTGCCCCGGGCCTGATCTTCGGCTATCTGCACGGGACTTTCTTTATCCTTGTTGCAGTATTCGGATTCAAAATCCCTTTTGCGGGGTCATTGTTTGCGCTCTATGGGTCGATGTTCTTCTATTTGCTCGCAGTGATCGGAATTGGACTTTTCATCTCGGCGATTTCTGCCACGCAACAACAGGCGATATTGGGCGCATTTGTTTTCGCGTCGCCCGCCGTCCTGCTGTCAGGCTTCATGTCTCCAGTTGAAAACATGCCGGACTGGATGCAACTGGCGACGCAGATAAATCCGCTCCGTCATTTTCTTGTCGTCGCACAGGGCGTCTTCCTGAAAGACCTTCCTCTCTTTGAAGTGGCTCGCAACACATTTCCACTTGTGCTGATAGCAACCATAACGCTTCCGGCATCGGCTTGGCTGCTCAGAAAAAAGGTTTCATGAATGTCCAAACCCGACGACTCCAGAAGCATCGAAACACGCGACCAGCTAGTTCAGGCCGCCATCGAATTATTCGGTCTTGCAGGCTATGATGGAACGTCCACGCGCGCCATTTCAAGCAAGGCAGGCGCATCGCTCGGCGCAATTCCATACCATTTCAAGACCAAGGAAAATCTCTATCTCGCCGCTGCAGAAACAATTGCAGAGCAAGTGTCCAGGAAACTTGGCCCGGCACTCGATGCTTTCGAAACCCAAATCTACAGCGACAAACTTTCCCGCAAACGCGCCATCTCGCTGCTCGAAGAGATATTCACGCCCTTTGTCATGATGCTCGCCAGCAATGATAGTGAAACCTGGGCCCGTTTTACATTACGCGAGCAGGCCGTCCCAACCAAAGCATTTGAGATCCTGTACGCCAGCGATATTGGTCGCTTCTTCCGGGCGGTAGTTCATCTAACGGCAATCGCGAGCGGTGACGACGCTGCGTCCCAAACCGCGCGCATCAGAGGACTGACTCTGGTTGGCCAGGCGCTGGCTTTTCGCGCGGCCAGGGCGCTCTCCCTGCGAACACTTGAACGGGAAGACCTGGGTGCTCAGGAGATAGCCCTGATCACGACTGCAATCCGTGAAAATATCCGTTTACTGCAATATCTGTAGTCACTCGTGCATCACACTTTTCCGCGGTTCGGCATTATTCGCTCTACGAACCATTTCACTCCAAAAGATCACGCCATCGCAAGAACCTCGCAAATCACCAGGGTCGGAAAAATATTTCGGCACCCACCACATTGTCTGCCCGCACACTGCCGATGACCGGTCCTGCAAGTTTGAGGGCCTTTGGTTGAACGCGAGGCGAGTGTCCGGGAAGACCTGTCATTCTTCACCAACGCCAGTCTGAACAAATCGTTCATGACACACACCCCGTTCATATGTCGGCCCCCACCGGACTGCCAAATGTCAATAGCTCCCCGATCGGCTATTCCGGTCCTACTCCAATGTTCAAGTGGAATTTGATCGCTTTTGACGATATGAGGGAGATCAGTATCTGGCACGTATTTAGCCGATATCAATCTAATTTGGTCCGGGTCGCCTAGGATGGCCGGATGAAGCAACGGGGGGGTAAAATTCAAGTGATCAAACATGCCTTTTTTGTTGGAGCACTGGCGCTTGCTCCTTTCAGTCTTACGTCTTGTGCGCCAGCCGCACCTGTTTCACAGGAAGACATGGCAAGTCCGGACACGCTCGGCCCGAGGGTCGCACCAGCCTTTGGGTCGATCCTTTCGCTGGATTCCGCAAACCGGACCATAGAGATCACTCACACTCCGGTCAACGAAACCGGCTGGCCGATCATGCAGATGAACTTTTCCGTCGCGCACCATGTCGATGTCAGCGGATTTGCACCTGGCGACCCGGTCGAGTTCATTTTCGATTACTCGAATGAAGATGTTCCCGAGATTGTTGCCATAAGGCGCGTCAGCGCTCGCGAAGTAATCGAGGCACTGGTCCCCGACGACGAAGAGTCCTCCGGCAATGAGCCGAACTGAGTCAGACCTGAGGGTCTTGCTGCGCGAATGCGTAACAGTAGCCAACACGAATTGTTGGATACCGATATGCTTTCAAGACGACATCTGCTGCACTACACGCTGGGAGCAGGCGCTGCTCTCGGGGTAGCTGGTATGCTTCCAGCGTGGGCCCGCTCCTCCAGTGACGGAAACCTGGGAATTACTTCGGCCTCAGGTACCGCCTTCGATCTGGAGATTGCAGAGTTTCCGGTACGCATCAACGGTAAGACCGGAAAGGCCGTCGGCATCAATGGACAGCTGCCGGGCCCGCTGCTTCGCTTTCGCGAAGGCGAGACGGTGACGTTGAATGTCACCAACAAGCTTCAGGAAGACACGTCTGTTCATTGGCACGGCCTGCTTGTCCCGTTCCAGATGGATGGTGTACCGGGTGTTACGTTTCCAGGCATAAAACCTGGCAAGACATACCGCTACCAGTTTCCGGTCCGACAGAATGGCACGTACTGGTATCATTCCCATTCCGGCCTGCAGGAACAACTAGGGCATTATGGCCCGATCATCATCGAACCGTCAGAGAGGGATCCCATCGCCTACGACCGGGAATACGTTCTGGTGCTCAGTGACTGGTCCTTCACAGACCCGCACCGGATTTATGCAAAGCTCAAGAATAATGCCGAAAGCCTGAACTTCCAGCGCAGGACCCTTCCCGACTTTTTGAGGGATGCCGCCAATAGCGGATTCAGTGACACGCTGAAAGATCGCGCCATGTGGGGCAAAATGCGTATGTCCCCGCGCGATCTCGCAGACGTTGGGGCACCGACCTACACCTATCTCATAAACGGTCATTCCACCGCTGAGAATTTCAATATCGTGTTCCATCCCGGCGAGCGCGTCAGACTGCGGATTATCAATGCATCAGCCATGTCGCTCTTCAATGTGCGCATTCCGGGTCTTCCAATGACCGTTGTGCAATCCGACGGTCTGAATATTCAGCCAATCGAGACGGACGAGTTCCAGATGGGCGTCGCAGAGACTTATGATGTTATCGTTGCTCCTGAAGATGATCAGACCTACGCCTTCGTCGCCGAGTCAATTGACCGTTCTGGTCAAGCCGTCGCCACCCTCGGCCCTCGACCCGGCCTGCGTGCGGCGGTTCCGGACCTGCGGCCTGTCCCATCACTGACGATGAAGGACATGGGCATGAGCCATAAGAGCATGGCCGGCATGAGCGATATGGAAAACAGGCCCACCATGTCCGACATGTCTGGTATGTCGAGCATGGATCACATGACACATGGGGATATGCCACTTACGGCTATGGGCCCGGATCCGCACGGCCCTCCAACGCAACTGGCGAGTGTTGAAGCGTCTCTCAAAAAGGGACCTGGCGTTGCAAACATTGCGGCCATGCCCTCAAGCCGGCTTAATGAGCCGGGCATTGGATTATCCGATCAGCCGCACCGTACACTGACCTATTCTCAGCTTCGCAGCCTCGAGCCGAATCCCGACTCCCGATCACCGCAGAGAGAAGTCGTCATACACCTCACCTCCAATATGGAACGCTATATGTGGTCATTCGACGGCGTGAAGTTTTCAGAAGTCACGCAGTCCATCCGGTTTCGCGAAGGCGAACGTGTCCGATTGACCCTCATCAACGATACAATGATGCCACACCCGATCCATCTCCATGGGATGTTCTTCGACCTCGTCAACGGAGGAGGAGATCATAAGCCGCGCAAGCATACCGTGGTCGTCAAACCCGCAGAAAAGCTGAGCGTTGACGTTTCGGCAGAACATGTCGGCGACTGGGCCTTTCACTGCCACCTGCTCTACCACATGCATGCCGGCATGATGCAGGTCGTGTCCGTCCTGCCGTCCACGGACAAGATGCCAATGGACCATGACATGATGGGGCATGACATGCCTATGGAGCACGAAATGCCGATGGATCACGATATGATGGACCACTCCGCCATGGGCCATGACAAGCCTGAGGAGATGAAGTGATGCGCAAGGTGATGTTCGCAGCGCTCGCCGCAATCGCCGTTACGACAAGCGCATCAGCGCAAGCACATGATGATCAGCCGCCGTCTTCTTCTGAAAAGCCCTGGTCACAGGCCGACGCCTATTTCGGAAAGGAAACAATGGCTGATGCCCGCAGGGCGGTTCAGGCCGGAGGCGGCGCACAGAATTCCTTTTATGTTCTGTTCAACCAGCTCGAAGCGCAGTTTTCTGACGAATCGGAATCCCTGTACTGGAACGGCCAGGCCAGTTGGGGCGATGATATCAACAAGCTCTGGATAAAGTCCGAGGGACGTACTTCCCTGAATGGCGACGGTACCGAAGACGCCGAGCTCCAGGCGCTGTATTCCCGCGCAATCTCTCCCTATTGGAACCTTCAAGCCGGCGTGCGGCATGATTTCGAACCCCATGGCCTGACCCATGGCGTACTGGCGCTCCAAGGATTGGCACCCTACTGGTTCGAGATCGATGCCTCGGCTTTTCTCAGTGAAAAAGGTGACCTGACAGCCCGCTTCGAAGCAGAATACGAGTTTCTGCTGACGCAGCGTCTGATTCTGCAGCCCCGCATCGAGGCGAACTTCTCCGCGCAGGACATTGCCGAACGCGAGACCGGCTCGGGCCTGAATTCGATCGATGCAGGCCTGAGGTTACGATATGAATTCGTCCGGGAACTGGCGCCTTATGTAGGCGTCGAGTGGCAATCTGAATTTGGCGGTTCCCGAGACTATACCAGAGTAGCTGGCGGAGACCCGGACCAGGTGGTCGTGGTGGGCGGTATCCGCACTTGGTTCTGAAGCAGACCGGAGGATCGGATGGCAAACATGAATCACTGGATGCCCGGCGGTGTCGGCGGCCTCATCGTCTGGGGCGGAATCATTCTTTTTGCCGGTCTCCTGCTTCGCTCGCTCCCAGGCCGGAGGCGCGATCCCCCGTCTGATCCGGAAACACCGCTTGAAATTCTCAAACGCCGTTACGCCAGGGGCGAGATCGACCAGGACGAGTTCGAAAGGCGCAAACGCGAGCTCGATGATGCCGGGTGAGCCGGTTTCGAGGGACATGTGCATCCGGCGCGTATCACCTGCCAGAATGAATGGGTTGCCGGCCGCATGCCGAAAGCCCTGACGACCCGGCAACAAGACAGGAGCCCTTCTTGGACGGCCTCATAGAACCGAATATTCACCCCATCCTGGTCCATTTTGCCTACGCCCTCAGCATGACGGCCGCCGCATCCTACCTCCTGTGTCGCGTGTTCCCTTCCGGCCGCTGGACCCAATCCTTGCGGCCCGCGGCAGACTGGTTGCTTGCTTTTGCGGCCGCTTCGATCGTGGTGACCATCGCCGCGGGCTTCCAGGCCTATTATTCGGTCGATCATGATGAGCCGTCGCACATTGCCATGACGACACACCGCAACTGGGCGGTGCCGTCGGGATCGGCCATTCTGCTCCTTGCGGTATGGCGCTGGCGAACCCGCGCAAAATCTGCGTCGGTCCTGTTTGTCGGCGCACTTTCTGCCGCCGCCCTCGCGCTGACCGCGACAGCCTGGTGGGGCGGGAAGATCGTTTACGGATATGGACTTGGCGTGAGGAGTCTGCCCGAGGTCACAGGCCAAGGCCACGATCATCATCATGGTGGCAAGACAGATGAGGCGGCCATCGCTGCCGGGCATGATGAAATGGCGTCTGCGCCAGGCCATGAGCACTCCGATGACGAGATGGACGACGGGCACCATGACGAGATGGCGGAAGGCGGCCACATGGACGGTCCCGGCAGCAATCATGAGGCAGATGCCGGGAGGGTGTCCGGGGCAGCCCAGACCGGCCCGCCCGAATTCGTGGCCGATGCCTTCTCGGCCGCCTTGCGGTCAGGTGATGAAGATGGCTTGCGCGCCATGATGGCACCGGACGCGGTCATCGCGGAGGGCGGACAGGCCGAGCTGTCCTTCGAGGAATATGCCGGCCATCACATGAAATCCGACATGTCCTTCATGACCATGATGAATGTTCAGCTACAGGACCGGAAAGTCTTCCAGGCAGGCGACATGGCGACCGTCATTTCGCAATCGGAGATGAACGGTACATACAAGGGTGAGGCCGTCCACCTCCGGTCCATGGAAACCATGGTTCTTATGCGGAATGAGGACGGTTGGAAAATCACGCATATCCATTGGTCTTCCAGCCCCCTGGATGAAAGCCATGCGCACTGACAGGAACTCAACTCGGGGCAACCTGCCGTATCACAAGAGCTGACCCCGGAAAACTCCCATTGGGAACGGGACGAGGGCCACACGTCATGGAAGGAATGCCACAGGTGTTCCAAAGAAAGAGAAGGAGACAGCCATGAAAATCAAACCACTGGGGCATACCCTATCCATATTCCTGGCCATGACATTTACCCTATGTATTGCCTGGGGCCTCGTCACACCTGCAAGCCTTCACATGCATGCTGCATGGGAATCCCTGCTGCCCGGATTTTCCTTTATTTCCGTTCCGGGTTTCTTCCTTGGACTGATCGAGTCCTATCTCTATGGCTGGTATATCGCGCTGGTTTTTGTCCCGCTCTACAATTATTTCAATCGCGGCAATGTGCGTTCCGGCTGAGAACAACTGCGGAGACCGGAAAGATACGACACCCGTATTGCTTCCCGGTTCGAAAGACAGAGCGTGGCCATTCGCCGCCGCCTCGATTTTCTTTGGGAACACTGTAGTGTTGCGCCAAGAGAGGGTTTGAAAGGATGACGTCATGAAAAAATGGATGGGGGGCCTGTTGGGCGCCACGCTGGTTGCGCTGATTTCGGGACTGGCATGGCTGGCCATTAGCTCCGGGACCGCCAGGGCCGAAACGATGACCGTCTACAAGACACCCTGGTGCGGCTGCTGCACAGCCTGGGTCAAACATCTCCAGCGGGACGGATTCGAAGTGCGTGTAATCGAGCGGGAGGATCTCGCCCCCGTCCGCGCGTCGCTGAGCGTGCCGGACCGGCTTGCCTCCTGCCATACGGCGGAAATTGCCGGATATGCGATCGAAGGACATGTGCCGGCTGCGGACATCAGGCGCCTGATGTCAGAGCGCCCCGATGCAGCCGGCCTGTCGGTTCCCGGTATGCCTCTGGGCTCTCCCGGCATGGAAATGCAGGGCCCTCCAGATGCCTATGATGTTATTCTGTTCGGAAGCGGAACTACCCGCACCTATTCGAGCTATGTCGGACGATTCCCGGCCAGCGAGGCCAGCGAGCCATGACACCGGAGACTTATAAGGAAGGGTCGCTCAGCCTGGCCGGAACCGTTGCCATGGGCACCGGTGTGATGATCGGCGCAGGCATATTTGCCCTGACCGGACAGGTCGCCCAATATTCCGGCCCGGCCTTTCCGCTCGCCTTCCTCCTTGCGGCGGTCATCAGCGGGTTCAGCGCTTACACTTATATCAAGATGTCGGACAAATATCCCTCGTCCGGCGGCATCGCCATGATCCTGCAGAAAGCCTACGGGCCTACAACGGTCGCGGCCGCCAGCGCGCTCCTCATGACGATGTCGATGATCATCAATGAAAGCCTTGTCGCCCGGACCTTCGGCGCCTATTCGCTGCAATTGTTCGACATCGAAAATACGGACACGCTCGTCCCGGTCCTTGCCGTCGGGTTGATCGCGGTTGCATTTCTCGTCAATATTGCCGGAAATAGGATCATTGGCGGCGTCTCGAAGATTGCAGCCGTCCTGAAGGTTGGCGGCATACTGATATTTTCCGGTGCCGCCCTCTGGGCGTCTGGATTTTCCTTCGAAGCCGCGAGCTCTGCGACGGAAGACGGGACCGGTCCCGCCGGCTTCCTCGCCGGTGTCGCACTGGCGGTCCTTGCCTTCAAGGGATTTACGACAATCACCAATAGCGGTGCGGAAGTCAGGAACCCCGGCAGGAATGTCGGACGCGCCATCATGTGGTCTCTGGCGATTTGTCTTGTCGTCTATATGTCCGTCGCCTTTGCTGTGGGGTCGTCGCTGACGCTGGAAGAAATCGTCGCCGCAAAAGATTTCTCGCTCGCCGAAGCCTCACGTCCCGCCTTTGGTGATCTCGGGGTGGGTTTCACCGTGATTATCGCAATTATCGCGACGGCATCGGGCCTGCTCGCCAGCGTGTTCGCGGTTTCCCGCATGCTGGCAATGCTGACCGACATGAAACTCATTCCTCACAGGCACTTCGGCATGCCGGGCGGGATTCAGAAACACATGCTGGTCTACACCGTTGTTATCGCGGCCATTCTTGCCGCCTTCTTCGACCTCGGCCGGATCGCATCACTTGGGGCGATCTATTATCTTGTCATGGACATTATTATTCACTTTGGCGTGTTGCGCCATCTGCGCGCGGATGTTGGTGCGCGGGCCTGGATCCTTGTCTCGGCAATCCTGTTCGATGCGGCAGCGCTCGGCGCTTTCATCTTTATAAAGGCGACAAGTGATCCCGCGATTATCCTCATTGCCATCGGATCCATGACGGCGATCTTTGCCCTGGAGGCTCTCTATCTTGGCAAGGTCCGCAACAAGGAAGTATCAGGTCATGAAAGTTCGCATGCCCATTAAGCCAGCCTGCCTTTTTGATGTATTCTCCCCATGATGTTGGCCATCTTTCTTACGGCCGCAACATTTATCCTGTCCGGCGCCCTTCACTACTGGATCATGTCCCGCTCCATCCGGCATGCTGACCGCATAACGCTTTTTCCTGGCGGCAGGCTCGTGCTCGTGCTCTGTATCTCGGGAATTGCACATCTTTCAGTCGTTGCACTTTATGCGGCCACCTATGGGGCTGGACTGGCGCTGCACCTTGGCAGCTTTGCCGAACTCAAGCCCTTGCGCGCGATGGATGTGTTCTATTTTTCACTCGTCAGCTATACCTCACTCGGTCTTGGCGACATCGTCCCAACCGGTCACCTTCGGCTGGTAGCCGGCGTAGAGGCCTTGAACGGCTTTCTACTGATCAGTTGCTCGGCCGCCTACCTGTTCCTGTTCATGAGCCATCAGGGCAAGGATGGCGCCAGATGATATCCGGGATTTCATCCGCCCTGACCACGGATAAGGAAAAAATGGTCGCAGCCCGGTCTTTCCGTCTGGGGCCGCAATTGCCCCCGGATCGTACCAGGCTTGCACAGGTTTCAGGATGCCTCGTTGTCGTGAGGACGATCCAGTACCCGTTCACTCCCCAGGCGTACAGCAATCGCCGTAGGCGCTGATGGCAGATACAGTCGAAATTCGAGTAACGGCTTTTGTCAATGACGATGTGGATCGCAGTTCGCGAAGAGTTGTAAGGAAGAGTTAGATATGTGCCTGTCACCAGAAGTCAGTTTCGTCGCCGCAGCCGGCCTGATTCCCGCAGGCATGGTCAGTATGCGTCAGGCGTGGCGCACGGACCGCCATTATCTTCCGCTTGCAACCTTGCCGCTCCTCTTTGGTATTCAGCAATTGGCTGAAGGGGTAGTCTGGGTTGCCGGCGCTGGCCAGAACACGGACCTTATCCTGAACGCCTCACTCGTCTACATGTTCTTTTCCTGGCTCGCCTGGCCTGTCTGGATTCCCGTGTCGACGTTCACACTGGAGCCGCCGCGCCGGAAGCCCTTGTTCCTCATCTTCGTCATTGTCGGCGCAATGCTCGGAGCATTGCAATATGTGCCTTACTTCGCACATGATGGCTGGCTCCACACACGCTTCCTGCCACATGTGATCGTTTATGAAGGCACCGAACTTCTGGATTTTGTCGGGCGGCGCGAATTCACTTATGTTGTCTATATTTCCGTCGTCATCCTGCCGCTTCTGATCTCGTCCATCCGCGGTGTCCGGATCTTCGGTCTGCTGGCGCTCGGTGTCCTGATTACGACGTATACCTTCTTCTCCTACGCCTATGTGTCGGTGTTCTGCTTCGGCGGCGCCGTCATGTCGGCCTACCTGGTCTGGATGATGTTCAAGGGCGATGGGTCCCGGCCATGGCCTCCCGCACTCCATCCGGTATCGTAGACAAGGGACCGGCCGTGGAAGACCCACCTGTGATCATCGCGGGGGCCGGGATTGCCGGCCTGACCTGCGCGATCATCCTTGCCCGGGCGGGCCGCCAGGTAATCGTCCGGGAGTGGCACAATTCTGTCGGCCATCGCTTCCACGGGGACTTCCAGGGGCTCGAAAACTGGAGTCGCAGCGAGGACGCGATCGACTGGTTCGCGCAGACAGGGATTGAACGGAATTTCAGCACCCACGCAGTTCATGAAGGTGTAGCATTCGACGCCCAGGCAACGGCCTATCCCATTCGAAGCGCCCGCCCGCTTTACTATCTGGTTCGGCGCGGAAGCGAGCCGGGCTGTCTTGATCATGGACTGTTGCAACAGGCCCTGATGGCGGGTGTGGATGTCCGGTTTGGCGACCGGGTCACGGATGCCGGCGGCCAGGACGTGCTTGCGATCGGACCGCGGCGCGCCGATGTCATCGCTGCCGGCTATGTTTTCGAAACCGATTGCCCGGATGGCAACTACATTGCGCTCAACAATTCCCTCGCACCCGGCGGATACGCCTATCTCCTGATACGTCAGGGTCGCGGCACGCTCGCCAGTTGCATGTTTAGCGGGTTCAAGCAGCAGGCTGAATATGTTGCGCGAACGGCAGCGTTCTTTGCCGAAGCCACCGGCCTTGATATGCGCAATGCCCGCCCGTTTGGCGGGTTCGGCAATATAAGGGTTGCGCGCACCGCGATGCAGGGCAAGCGCCCCGTTATTGGCGAGCAAGCCGGATTCCAGGACGCGTTGGCCGGATTCGGCATGGGATATGCGCTTCGCTCCGGACAACTCGCCGCTCAAAGCATCCTCACCGGAGCTACTTATCGGACGCTCTGGCGCCGCGACCTTCGGCCCATGCTGCGAACAGGTATCTCCAATCGCTGCCTGTACGAACTGGCAAACGAGCGCCTGCGCCGCTGGGCCCTGAACCGGCTCAGCAGGACAGACGCCGGGCGCAAACTCGGATCGCTCTACAGGCCCTCCCTCCTGACACAGCTTGTCTATCCCGTCGCAAGATGGCGGCTCGGCAAAGCGCTGAACGATCCGAGCTGCGATCACGAGAACTGCACTTGTGTCTGGTGCCAGCATGGGCTGGGTTAGCGTTCCGGCAGATTGCAGGCTGGCCAATTGAACGCACCGCCCGGCGGTCGGCGACGCGAGTACAGCGATCCCTGTCGCAATCACGCCGCAGACAAGGTTTCATTCAGCTCCCCCTGGGGGCTGACTTAATGTCTGCGCCGTAAAATGTGATCGTGCGCCTCGGCTGCATTGAGCTCCCGCGTTGAATTACCCAGACGGACGAAATATTTCGATGTATCCGACAGAAGCAGGAAGACCGGCGTGTCCGAACGCTCAACCAGAACCCAGCAGATCGTCTTTCCGTCGATCGTCAGAAACCTGCTGCGCACGAGTGGACAGACAGCGCTGCCGAGATAGGTCCTGACGATCCCGATCAGGGCACGTTCGAATTCATCCGCCGTAGGGTTCCGAAGTGTATTCAGATCCGGATCAATCCCGAGAAGTTCGCCGTCATCCGCAACACCTATGAGCAAACGTCCGCCTTCATGATTCATGAAGCCCGCAATGGTTTTGGCGATCACCTGCTCGAGGCTTCTGTTCGTTCGCGATTCCCGGATATCCCAGCGCAAGGTCGACTTGAATTCCGTCCGTTCGTTCTCGCCTCCGGCAATCACACCGGGCAGAGCCATCTGAAGGTCTTCCAGCAAGGCTTCGGTCGTGCGCGCCTGCCGTGAAAGCGCAAGGGTCAGCACCGAAAATACGAGCCCCATAATTGCGCCCAGGGCAGCAAAAATGACATTCATGGCCATGAGGTGGAGCAAGGGCGCGCCGCTGACACGTTCCCAGGCGAACTGGCCGAACCCGGAATACCTGCCTGAAAACAGGGAAGCATACTCCATCCAGACCACGAGCGAGTTTACCGGATGCAGGACCAGAACACCGATGATCCCGCCAAGGGCGGCATAGATCACCAGGTGACGGATTTGCCGGGCTTTCTGGCTCATCCTCTCGTCCTTGAGTGATAGCGGTTCATGCGTCCTCCTTGCCGAAACAGGGATGAGGTTCCTGCAGCATGAAACTGCCGCCTGTGTGTTCCCGGACCCGGGCGCGCAACCGCCTCAATCGGAACATGCGAGGATGGCAGGCTGGCTGTGTTTTCCATGCACACCCCCGGCTTCCAGGTGAATGTCTGGCGTTGCCTGCTGATACGGCCCTGACCGCGCGCGCCCTCAATAGAAACTCCAAGCCGGTGAATTTCATGCAGGCGTGTAACGTCTCGGCATCATTCCCGTCTGTTGACCTGGCACGTACCGGGGCGACCAGGCCTGGCCTTGCCGAAAGGGTCATCGAGCAATGAGGGAACAGATGAACGAACGTCCGGATCGCACGCCCGCCCCTGCGCGGAATACACCGGAAGGCCGCAAGGGGCCTCCCCCGCCCTTCTTCGGGATATTGTCCACAGTCGCCGCATTCGGACTCGGCATGGGTGTCGCCAGCTATCTCAGGGACATCGCGCTCCTGGTCGTCCTGCTCGCCCTGACCGCGACCGTCATCGCGCTGGCGAGAATCACTCGCAGGAGCTCTCCGCGCCCCTTGTGGATGGACGGGATCTACTGGACGAGCTGGCTCATACTGGCGGGCCTCGTCATTCTGATCGCAAGAAGTATCCTGACCTGATCCGTTTGCGGTGCACTACCGGGCCAGCCGGTCGAGCCTCTGTCCCGGATTATCGATCACGACGGCCGGGTCGACCGCAGCGACTGTCTTGTCCGTCTCCGGACAGTCGATGGACCGGATAATATGTCCGAGGACGTTCAGCCTTGCTGCACGCTTGTCATCTGTACGGACCACATACCATGGCGCATGCTCGAAATCCGTCTTCAGGAACATCTCGTCGCGCGCGTTCGTATATTCATCCCATTTTTGCAGGGCCACCGCGTCGATCGGACTCTTCTTCCATTGTTTGAGCGGGTCCCGGTCGCGGTCTTCCAGCCGGGTCTCCTGCTCGGTCCGGCTTATGTCGAGATAGTATTTGAGGATTTGCATCCCGTCATGGACGAGCATCTGCTCGAACGCGCCGACCGTCTCCAGAAACGCAGCCACCTCGGCCTTCCGCGCGAATTTCATCACGCGTTCCACACCCGCTCTGTTGTACCAGGAGCGGTTGAACAAGGCGATCTCTCCATCGGCCGGCAGATGCGGCACATAGCGTTGGAAATACCAGCTCCTCGTGTCCCGGTCGGAGGGCTTGCCAAGGGCAACAACCCGCGTATCCCGCGGGCTGAGATGCTCTGAAATCCGCTTGATGACGCCATCCTTGCCGGCTGCATCGCGCCCTTCGAAAAGAATGAGGATACGATGCCCGTGCCGGATCGCCCGCCTCTGGATCTTGACCAGCTCTACTTGCAACGCCCGGAGATCATGCTTGTAGGCTTTTTTTGACACGCCCCTGGCGTCCTGTTCGTCATCGGACATTCTGGTGGCGCCTTTCCTCATTCAGGCAGGATTTCGTTCGCTTTGAAACAGGTATCGGATCTGGCTGATACAGGTAATCCCGCGTCAGCGGAACCGACTCCTGTCGCTTGCCGAGCTGGAGCTGAAACACATTGTGGACACCGTGCCGGAATGAAAGCTCGCTGCATACCAGGTAGAATTCCCACATCCGTACAAAGCGCGCATCGTGCAAGGCTTCGGCCTCAGCAGCGCGCGCCAGAAAGCGCGCCCGCCAGGCTTTCAGCGTTTCGGCATAGTGAAGGCGGAGGACTTCGATGTCGAGCACCGTCAGACCCGCTTGCTCGATTGCCGGCAGGATCTCCGACAGGGCCGGAATGTAACCGCCCGGAAAGATGTGCCTTGCGATCCAGGGATTGGTTGCACCCGGCCTGCCCGCTCGGCCGATCGTATGGACAAGGGCAACCCCGTCCGGGCTCAGGCGCGCTGCAATCTGTCTGAAATATTCCTGATAGTGGGGCACTCCGACATGCTCGAACATTCCCACCGAGACGATCCTGTCATACTCATCCGTAAGAGACCGGTAATCCTCGATCCGGAACGTGGCCTGGTCGCCGAGCCCTTGATCCGCTGCACGCTTGCGAGCTAACTCGTATTGCTCGCAGGAAAGCGTCACGCCTTCCACGCGAACGTCCTCCGACCGGCAAAGATGCAGGGCCAGGCCGCCCCAGCCGCAACCGATGTCCAGCACCCGGTCGCCAGGTCTGAGGCAAAGCTTGCGGGCGATATGTTCTTTCTTGAGTTCCTGGGCCTGCTCCAGCGTGACCTCAGCATCCGGGAAATAGGCGCAGGAATATTGCATGTCCTCATCCAGGAAGAGGCGATAGAGATCATTCCCGATGTCATAGTGATGAGCTACATTGCGCGCGGATCGCTCTTGCGGATTGAATTGCGCAATCAATCGGGCGCTCTTCCTGAACAGCGCCGGCAACCGTGCTGCCGGAAGTCCGTCTGCCAGGAAGTTCACCCAGAAGAGATCCAGCAGGTCGTAAAGGTCGCCGAATTCAATGGTCAGGCCGCCTGCCATGTAAGCCTCGCCGACCTGCAGTTCCGGATCCAGAAGGATCCGCCGAAGCCAGGCATTCGAGGCGATAGCGATCCGGACCGGCCGGACGCGATAGGATCCGTATCTCGCTGTTTTTCCATCCGGAAACCTGACCTCGATGCATCCCTTGCGGATCGCCCGTTCCAGCCTGTTTCTTGCGATCGCGCCTATGAGTGCCATGCCAGATCTCCGTTGGAGTCCACCTGCCGGTCGCCAGGCGGAACTTATTGACTGATACGGAGAAGACGCCCCGCTCCCTCAACCGTTACAGTCGGGCGGGCGCCACGGACGCCCGATAAGGGGCATGCCGGCCGGATGCGTATGAATATGCAGACTGCCCGCCGATCCCGCGAAAGGAACCAAGGGATGACATCTGACAAGGCGCCATCAAGGCAGCGCAGGCGGGCCGTTGAAGCCGCTCTGACCGAGTCGCACCAGGACCTTTACCGCTTCCTGAAACGGAAGATCGGCAATGACGCGGATGCCAGGGACGTGTTGCAGGACTTCTACGTGAAAGCCCTGACGCGCTTTTCCGACCTGAAGGATGAAGACCGCTTGCGCGGCTGGCTCTCTCAGGTTCTGCGCTCGACAATCGCGGACCATTTCCGTGACAGGAAACGTACCAGCGATTTGCTGGCCAGCTATGCTGCCAATGCGGAGCTTCTCTTCGGCGAAGAGGAACTGGACTTCGTGATCTGTGCCTGTCTCTATAAGATGCTTCCGACGCTCAGTCCCGGCTATGCAGACCTAATCTGGCGGGCAGATCTCATCGGAGAAGAAAGATCCGCCATCGCTGAAGACCTCGGCCTCAGCGAAGCCGCCCTTCGGGTGAAGCTGCACCGGGCCCGCCGGGCTATGCGCGAACGCCTTGAACAGACCTGCCATACCTGCCTCGAACACGGATACTTCCAGTGCGCCTGTCAGGGATCCGGCAGCAAGGTGCACAGGTAGGGCCTCGGCGCCTGGACCGATCATGCGCCTCCCGGTGCTGGCAACCGCCCACAAGTCCGGGCAATCGGCTTTTGAGGGGTCAGCATCGCCGACACGTATTTCTGAAAAGCAATCCGGCAACCGCCCTGCACGGGGAAACAAAGCGCATGCAGCGAAGGAAGACCATGATCATTGATCCTGAGATGTCCACACGCACCAAGCCAGGATGCAGGATTGCAACCCGCGCCTGCCGACCCTGTCCCATTACGGAAAAATAGTCAGAATCATGGACCACTCGACCCACACGCATCAGGCAGCCGCCTCTCCCGAAACGGCTAATCCTCACAGCCATCACGCTCACAATGGCGCAGGGCATGCCCATGAGGGTCACAATCACGAGGGCATGATCGCCGATTACCGCCGCAGGTTCTGGATCGTCCTGATCCTGACCGTGCCGATACTGGCTCTGGCTCCGATGATACAGACCTGGCTCGGTCTTCAGGACAGTTTACGCTTTTCCGGTGACCGGATCCTTCTCGCCGCGCTCTCAAGCCTTGTCTTCTTCATCGGCGGCTGGCCCTTCCTGAAAGGATTCTGGCAGGAAATAACCGGGCGCGGGATCGGAATGATGACCCTGATTTCGGTCGCGATCACCACCGCTTATGCCTATTCAGTCGGCATGGTCGCGATCGGCAGCGACGAGACCTTTTTCTGGGAACTTGCCACGCTGATCGCTGTCATGCTGCTGGGGCACTGGATCGAAATGAAATCGGTTCTCGGTGCCGGGCGCGCGCTCGAGAAGCTCGCCAGCCTCATGCCGGATGAAGCCCACCTCCTCGCCGACGACGGCTCTGTCAGGGACGTATCCGTGTCGACACTGCGCGGCGGCGAACAGCTGCTGATCAAGCCTGGCGAAAAGGTTCCGGCGGACGGCATCATCGTTCATGGCGACTCTTCGCTGAACGAATCCATGCTGACGGGCGAATCGAAGCCTGTATCCAAGAGCATTGATGACCGGGTGATTGGCGGGTCCATCAATGGAGAAGGCTCGCTGACCATCCGGGTCGACAAGACCGGAGACGAGACATTCCTGTCGAGCGTGATCAAGCTCGTCAAGGAAGCCCAGGCCAGCAAGTCCCGGACACAGGACCTCGCCAACTCGGCAGCGAAATGGCTCACCTTCATCGCACTCGGCGGAGGCCTGTCGACCTTCCTGTTCTGGACATTTTTTACCGGACAGGGTTTCGGGTTCGCCATGGCCCGCGCTGTCACGGTCATGGTGATTGCCTGTCCGCACGCGCTCGGCCTTGCTGTGCCGCTGGTCGTTGCGCGCTCGACGGCCATCGCCGCAGGCAATGGGCTGCTCATCCGTGACCGGACGGCGTTCGAGGAGGCCCGCAACATAGATGCCATCATATTCGACAAGACAGGCACACTGACCCGGGGCGAGTTCGGAATCACCGATACGCTCGTCTTCGATACCACCCATTCCGAAGAAGAAATCGTCGCCTATGCCGCTTCGATCGAGGCGCATTCCGAGCACCCGATCGCCCAGGGGATTGTCCGCGACTCAAAACAGGCCTGGCCGGTCGAAAAATTCCGGGCGATCCCCGGCAAGGGGGCCTCCGGCGAGGTGAAAGGACACGAGGTAAAAGTCGTCAGTCCCGGCTACCTGCGTGACCAGGGCATCGGCATGGAAGACCCGCGCTTTGAGGAACTGAGCCGGCAGGGAAAGACCGTCGTCTTTGTCCTGATTGACGACCGGCTCGCCGGGGCCATCGCGCTGGCCGATATCGTTCGCGAGGAATCCCGCGAGGCCATCCGGCACCTTCGGGACATGGGCATCAGATGTATCATGCTGACAGGGGACAACCGGCAGGTGGCTGAATGGGTTGGCCGCGAGATCGGGCTGGACGAAGTCATTGCCGAAGTCCTGCCGGAAGAAAAAGCCGCAAAGGTCCGGGAAGTTCAGTCGCGTGGCCTGATCGTGGCCATGACGGGTGATGGGGTCAACGACGCCCCTGCCCTCGCTCAGGCAAATGTCGGCATTGCAATCGGCGCCGGAACAGACGTTGCCATCGAGACGGCAGACATCATTCTCGTGCGTTCAAGTCCTGCAGACGTCGTCGCCATCATCGAACTTGCACGGGCGACCTACAGGAAAATGATGCAGAACCTCGCCTGGGCAACCGGATACAATACGTTCGCCATTCCGGCAGCCGCAGGCCTTTTCTTCCCGTGGGGCGTGATCCTGACCCCAGCAATCGGCGCCGTGTTCATGTCCGCCAGCACGGTAATCTGCGCCGTCAATGCCCAGCTCCTCAAACTGAACCGGCAGCGGGCAGGCACATGACCCAATTATTCCAGGCGATATCGCGTCGAACCGGCCGCACGCGGTCCAGTGCGCAGTCCTGATGGCAGAGGAGAAACGCCATGCAGAAGGATAATAGATCATTTCGGAACCATCACCCCCGGGGCGGACGCCTCTGGTTGCCGATTATCGCCTTTGGCGGCCTGATCGCCTTCTTCCTGCTCTATGAACACCGGGCGCACATCCCGGCCAACGCGGTCTTCTTTCTGGGGTTCCTGCTCTTCTGCGGCGTGATGCACATGTTCATGCATGGCGGACACGCCGGGCACGGAGCCGGCCATGGCCGGCATGAAGATCGTTTCCTGCCCCCATCAGACAACCAGGAAGGACCCGGCCAATGAACCCGTCCATGGCACAGTCCGAATACGGGCTCTGGTTTCTCGCCGTCCTGAACTCTTTGGTCTTCATTATCTTCGCTTTCAGTTTCGCCAAACCGTCGAGATCCAGGGACTGGACCTCTTTCGGCGCCTTCAGTGCCTTCATCATCGCGCTGTTTACGGAAATGTACGGCTTCCCGCTTTCGATCTACTTTCTTGCGCCCTGGCTTGAATCGAAATTTCCCGACATCAACTGGTTCGCCCACGAGTCCGGACATTTCTGGGAGATGATATTTGGCTGGAAGAGCAATCCGCACTTCGGCCCATTCCACTGGGCGAGCCTCGGTCTCATATTTCTGGGCTTTAGCGTCCTGTCTGCCGCATGGCCTGTCCTGCACGGCGCGCTGCGCTCTGGCACACTCGCGCAAACAGGTATCTATGCCCGTATGCGGCACCCGCAATATGCAGGCTTCGTGCTGATCATGTTCGGTTTCCTCCTGCAGTGGCCAACCGTCCTGACCCTGATCATGTTCCCCATTCTCGTATTCATGTATGTCCGCCTGGCATTGAGGGAAGAACGCGATGCCGAAGCGCAATTCGGAGAGATGTACAGCGCCTATGCGGCTGTTACACCCCGCTTCTGGCCACGCTGGGGACACCTGCAGGACATCGAGCGTGCCCGGCACGAATAAGTGTTGATCACGGCAGGCGCGAATTCATGCTTTTCGCGAAGGGACGGCGTATCAAATGGAAATCGTGACGATATTGCCGTTTTGATAGATATATTCCGGAACGGGAAGGTTGAGAGGCGCCGGTCCCTTCCGGATTCGGCCGGACGTATCATAATGTGACCCATGACAGGGACAATACCATCCGCCATAGTCTCCGACATTTCCCTGATTGGGACCAAGCGGAACGCAGCCAAGATGTGTGCAGACGCCAGAAGTTATCAGAATGGCGGGATTGAGGCCCCCATCCTGATTGGGACGCAGGCGCTCTTCGTCGGTCTCCGGGTCGCGAAGCCGCGAAATATTGACCGCACGGGCTTCGGCGATTTCAACTTCCGTCCTGTGCCGGACGAAAAATGGCTTGCCGCCGATCAGGACCCTCAGCTCGCTACCGACCCTTATCTTTGAAATATCGACATCCAGGGAACTGGAGGCTCGCGTATCCCCGGCGGGGTTCATCTGGTCGACCAGCGGCCAGGCCGCCATCGCGGCCCCACCAAACGCGACAGCACCGGTCGCCACAAAAATGAAGTTCCGCCGCTCGTCGCTTGCAGGCATCTCGTCGGTCATTCGGACCACTCCCTTATCCGGCCCGCAGACCCCTTTGCGGTGGCAGGCCTCAGGTCTTCACGATCCCGATCTCGGTTATGCTTTGCCCCGGAGGGGACGGTCCTGCAATGCACCGGGATCGTGGGGGGAAGGACGCACGGGAACATTGCAGGACCTGACGGCAATGTGTGGGACCATTGCCGCTGTCTCTGTTTTTGCGCCAAACGGTGCCTCATCTCTTGAGGACGAGGTCCGGAGCGGACGCAAGATTGCGGTCTGTTGGCCGGGCCTATTGAGTCCCGTCACCGCCCCCCTGACCCTCAGTCTTCGGACAGTGATCGGCGGGGTCATGTTCCTTTGCTTCATGCTTGGCATCGCAATCATCGGCGCCCATCTGGTTCATCTTCGTACCATCCTGGCCCATCATCATGCCATCGCCGTCCATTTTCATGCCGTCATGGTCCATCATCATGCCGTCGCCGCCCATTTTCATGGCGCCGTGATCCATCATGTTGCCGCCTTGCGTCATCATCTGGCCACCGGTCATCTGGCTCTCCATACCGGCCTTGCAATCAGGCATGCCTTCATGGCCTGTCATGCAGGAAGCTCCGCCAGCAGCACCGGATTCGGCGGCGGGCTTGTCGCCATGATCGTGAGAATCGTGACCGCCCTGAGCCAGTGCCACGGGCGATAGGGCGAGCATTGCAGCCGCTATCCAGACAGGTTTCATGAGTAAACTCCTTTTCAAACCTCGGGAACGCAAGGGGATGTGCGCTCCTGAAACGTATTACGTCGCATCTGCGTGCGCCCCTCAGGCAGACAGCCTTGCGCACTGCAAATATGTTTCCTGACCGAGCAAGGGGTTCCATGACCGGCCCACACGCGCTTGCCATCCTCGTTATGCTCCTCTGGGCCGGTTGTTATCCGTTTATCGCAATGGGCCTGTCTGATGCGCCTCATCTGACGTTCGCCGCCTTGCGCGCCCTTCTTGCAGGAGGCGGCCTTCTTGCCATTGCCGGTGCACGGAAATGCCGCCTTCCTTCCAGCGCGGCGGAATGGGGGTGGATCTGCCTGACGGGGCTCAGCATGACCAGTCTTGGCTATTTCGGCATGTTCCACGCCTCCGAATTCGTGTCTCCGGGGCTGGCCACCATGATCGAAAGCCTGCAGCCCATGATGGCGGCTATACTCGCCTTCCTGTTTCTCGGGGAGCGCCCCCGCCTCGTGAACTGGACGGGCCTCGTTCTGGGGGCTGTCGGTGTTTCCCTGGTCGCTGCCCCGAAAATCCTTGCTGCAGGGGGTGACCAGGCCCTGAACGGCATGGGCTTCGTCATGATTGCCACAGGCGGTGTGGCGGCAGGCAATATCGCGATCAAGAATGTGTCCGCCAGCGTCGATGCATCCATGGCCATGGGATTGCAGCTCGTGATTGGCGCCGTGCCTCTGGCCCTGCTTGCAGCATTCGGCCCGGACCCGCTCGCCATCACCTGGTCCGCACGCTTTGCGCTCTCCCTGACAGTCCTGGCACTTCCCGGTACCGCACTGGCCTACTGGCTCTGGCACAAGGTCCTGCAATCGCTGGACGTCTCAGAAGCGGCCAGTTTCAGCTTCCTGGTACCGCTGATCGGCGTCAGCGCCGGCGCAGCCTTCTTCGGGGAAACCATCGGAGGAAATGTCGCGCTTGGTGCGATGCTGGCCGCGCTTGGACTATATCTCGCGTCCAGCCGGAACCCACGGACGTCACCGTTACCTGGGCGGCGCGATCACTGATCGGCGGACTCGACCTGCGCCTGGAGGATTTTTCTTGCCCGGTAGACGCGCGTCTCGACGGTTTTGACCGATACGCCGAGAATATCTGCGACCTCGATCTGCGGCAGGTCCTGCAGGACCTGCAGCGTGAACGCCACCCTCAGCTTCTCCGGCAATTCGTCGATCATGGCGGACACGCGTCTCAGCTCATCGTGAATTTCAAAACCGCCCGGGATGTCCGCCCCGTGGTCCGCGATATCCGGACGGTCCGGAACGTCGAGCGGCGCGGCCTGGAAGAAGAAACTCCTTACCGCACGTTTCCTTCCGTGATCGCGCACCTTGTTGAGGGCGATATGATAGATCCATGTCGAAAACTTGCGTGACGGATCATAGCGATCGATTGACCGCCAGGCGGCCGTGAATGCGTCCTGGAGCACGTCATACGCGTCCTCATCCCCACGCATGGACCGGTGAATATAGCGATAGAGCGGCTCCTTGTAGCGGCGCATAAGCTCGGTGAAGGCGCGCTCCTCGCCTCCCGCCGCCGCAACGGCAAGTTCCGCGTCTGTTCGCTCATTATGGGCCACGCGACTATGTCTATTGCTCCTTCAGTGCCCGAACGATTTCCTTGTCGAACGCCTTAGCCTGCTCCTCATCCAGTATCTCGCGCATCTCGAACACATGCTCGATGGTGAGCTTCTGCAGCTCCCCCATGGCCTCGTGAAAATCATCAATCGCCGCCTGGACAGCGGGGGAATTCGCCTTGTCGGTCTCGATCGCGTCGGCGAGCGCGAGATTGGCCGCTCGCAACCTTGCTTCAAGCTCCTTCTTGCGCGCCGCGAACTTGCGTTCAACGACTTCAAGGCGCTGCTCCTGTGCGTCGGAGAGCTCGAGGTCCTTGTGGATCAGATCATGTAGACCTGAAGCCCGCTGGACCTCCGGCGCCGGGGACCAGTTTCCGGCAAGAAAAACGCCGGTCATGCCTGCACACAGCGCAACAAAGGCAACGATGATCCAGTGTTCAAGCCGCATAAGCTTTCCTAGCGCAATAATCCGGAAGGTCCGTACGACGCCTCAACCGAAAACACCGAAAGCTCGTTCGGTCCGGAAGTTCTGGGAACAGAGATCACCCCGACGAAGAGACCGACCGCAAGCGCAACGGCAATGCTGCGGGAGAGCACAGGCATGGCGGAAACCTGGCCATTGGTTGCAACGCCGAAAAGGCCTCCCCTTTGTGTTCCCGTGGCCCGTGCATCGACCCGGGCCCAGACTTCGGGCTCGATATGGCTGAGGTCGCGATCGGCCGGCAGGGCCTTGATCCCCGCGATGAGGGCGTCGAGATCCTTGTTCATGGCGCTCTCCTTTCAGATAGCAAGATTAGGGAGGATTACGTATTGCCCTGTACGCGGCAGTTTCAACACCCCCTCATGAATCTACTGCTAATAATTGGTATGCATCGATAAGCGTCCTTGCAATCAGCTGACTGCACGGGCTGTACCGAACCGCCAGATTGCCTGTTTGCAGGAATTTCGTCGCTTGGCGAGAGGGAGACATGACGCAAATAAGGAAAAAAATCACAGAACTCGACCCGGCCCGCAGGCCACTGCGATTTGCCCTCTCCTATGTCCTCGTCCTGACTGTCGTCAATCTCGTCTGGGAAATCGCGCAATTGCCGCTTTATACCCTCTGGACCGAAGCCTCGTTGGCCGAAAAGACTTTCGCGATCCTTCATTGCACGATCGGGGACGGGCTGATCGGATCAGCAACGCTTGCCCTGGCTCGGCTTGCCTTCGGCGGGCGGCGCTGGCCCGCGCAGCACTACTGGCGCGTTGCGCTGGCAGCGACGCTTCTGGGGATTGCCTATCTCATTTTTAGTGAGTGGCTGAATGTCAGCCTGCGCGGCAGCTGGGCCTATCGGGACGCCATGCCGACGGTCGGTCCCCTGGCCACAGGCCTTGCCCCGCTCCTGCAATGGGTCATCCTGCCACCATTGGTTTTCCTGCTGACGCGCAAGGCGCGGCTTTTCTGAACGACTGACGGTCTGCACAAGCGGCTGTTGCCTGGGAATTGCCCTGTTTTGGACCGGTACGGGCGGGATCTGGTCCGGAAGCCTTTTGCTACCCGGCATGAGGGGAAGAGGGAGACACGGCGTATGTGTGATTGTTGGCGGCGCATGAGGCGCACAAGGCAACCGGAGCCCGGTAAATCATGACAGCACATTGGCAGGACGGATATGGCCTGATCGTCCACACGGACGAAACCCGTCAGCGCCTTGCAGACATTCTGCATTCGGCCCGGCGCGGCGAGCTGGCCCTGACCGAGCCGCAGGCAGAAAGCGTGCTGGCAGCAACTGACCGCCTGGCAAATGCGGCGATGTGGCTCGTCGCGCACATGACTTACGCCTGCCGGGTCGATCTGTCCGGAACCCCTCTTTCTGCCGAGGACTTCAAGCCGTCTCCCGAAGGCCACACCGGCGGCTCCCTGAACATGGCGATCGCCTTTGCGGGCTACCTTGCAGCCAACGCCCTGAGCGGACACACACGTGCCTGGACACTTGGCCAGGGCCATTGCGTGGCCGCGATCGAAGCGGTCAACACACTCACGGGCGATGTATCCGCTTCGCAGCGCGGCCGGTATGACCGCAGCGAAGCCGGACTGACCCGGCTCGTCCGCGATTTTTACAGCTATGCCATGACGTCCGATGGAAAGCCGGCCGTTCCCCTTGGAAGCCACGTTAATCCAAATACGGCCGGCGGCCTCTCGGAAGGCGGGTACCTCGGCTTTGCAAGCCTGCAATATATCCATATGCCGTTGCCTGGGGAACGCCTGGTGGCCTTTCTGAGCGATGGCGCGTTCGAGGAGCAGCGCGGATCCGACTGGGCACCGAGATGGTGGCGCGCCTCCGACAGCGGCTTTGCCATTCCGGCGATGGTCCTCAATGGGAGGCGGATCGAACAACGAACGGAAATCTCCCAGGAAGGCGGTCTCGACTGGCTGGTTCGCCACCTTGAACTGGGCGGGTTTGACCCGATCATCCTGGATGGTCACGATCCCCTGTCCTATGCCTGGGGCATCCTTGAAGCCGAAAAGCGGCTGGTCGGACTCTCAGAGGCTGACGGCCCCTATCCGGCAAGGCTCCCCTATCTCATTGCGCCGTGCGTAAAGGGCTACGGTTTCCCGGGCGCTGGGACCAACCGGGCCCATAACCTCCCTCTCGCCGGCAACCCCCATACCGACCCCGCAGCGCGAGCGGCCTTCAATGAAGGGGCAAGGGCACTCTTCACACCACATGACGTTCTGGATAACGCAATCCGTTCACTGAGCACCCACAAGGCGCAAGGGCGAGTGCTGGAAAGCCGGAACGCCTGCGCCGTTCGGAATGTACCGGGCCCGCACCTTCCTCCACACGCGGCGGCAGGGTCTGGAAGCGAGCCCCCGGCCTGCGCCATGGACGGCATCGACCGGTGTTTCGCCGGCATTGCGCGCGCCAATCCGCACCTGCGCATCCGGGTTGCGAACCCCGACGAGCTTCGCTCGAATCACATGCCGCTCACGCTGGAACTGCTGAAACACCGGGTCAACGTCCCCGAACCCGGCACGCCGGAAGACATCAATGGCTCGATCATTACCGCGTTGAACGAAGAAGCCGTCATCTCGGCTGTGCTCGGCAACAAGGCCGGACTGAACCTGGCGGTCAGTTATGAAGCCTTCGCCATGAAAATGCTTGGCGCCCTGCGGCAGGAAATCATCTTTGCGCGCCGCCAGAAGGAACTCGGCCAGCCCCCCGGCTGGATCAGTGTCCCCCTGATCGCGACATCCCACACCTGGGAGAACGCCAAGAACGAGCAATCTCATCAGGATCCGACCCTGCCCGAAGCCCTGCTCGGCGAGATGTCCGATACGGCGCGCGTCATCTTTCCGGTCGACGCAAACAGCGCCGCGGAAGCCCTCCACAGTGTCTATCGCGGACGTGGCGAAATCGCCTGTCTTGTCATTCCCAAACGACAGGTCGGCGAGCTCCTAACCCAGGAAGAGGCCGCCGATGCTCTCAGGATCGGCGCCATCCGGATTGCCGGAGACCTCGAATCCGCACGCGTCCAGTTCGTCGCCATCGGCGCCTACCAGGCGGTCGAGGCGCTTGCGGCCCATGACCGGCTGGCCGGGCGCGGCGTGGCCTCCTGCGTCACCCTGGTGCTTGAACCCGGTCGGTTCCGTTCCGGCCGGGACCCGATCGAAACGGCCAGCACCGCACCGGATCATATTGTCCGCGCCCTGTTCCCGGCCGGCCTGCCCCGCATACTCCTGACCCATACCCGGCCGGAACCCATGACCGGCCTGCTCAGACGTATCGACGAAGGCCCCGGCCGGCTGCGGGCGCTCGGATATATCTCACGAGGCGGTACACTGGATGTACCAGGAATGCTGTTTGCCAATCGCTGTACCTGGGCCCACGCGGTCGACGCGGCCATGACGATCGCCGGTCTCCGGCAGACCGGCCTGCTCACGGAAGATGAGCGCCGCGCCATTGAAGGTAACGGCGACCCGTCCGTGCTGAAACAGGTTTTACCCATCCACCGAACGGAGACCGTGCAATGACTCTGACCCTGACGAGCCTTGGGGGAGCGGGAACCGTTACAGGTTCGCGCCACCTTCTCGAACATGACGGACAGCGCCTGCTGATCGATTGCGGCCTGTTCCAGGGATTCAAGGGCTTGCGGGAGCGCAACTGGGCGCCCTTCCCCGTCGACCCGTCCTCGATCGACGCCATTGTCCTGACGCACGCCCATATCGACCATAGCGGCTATCTGCCAAAACTGGTCAGGGAAGGCTATCGTGGCCCGATCTACTGTTCCGGGGCGACGAAGGACCTTTGCGAAATTCTTCTGCGCGACAGCGCATATATATCCGAGCGGGACGCCGAACGCGCAAACCGCTATCGCTACACAAAGCATGAGCCGGCAAAGCCGCTTTACACGGTGGCGGATGCCGAAGCTGCAATCGCGCAATTGGTGCCGGTTGCGTTCCATACAGATATCGCGCTCGACATCGGAGCCCGCGTCTACATGCGGCGCGCAGGCCATATTCTCGGCGCCTCCACGCTGGAAGTGAAATGGGGCGGGAAGACGATTGTCTTTTCCGGGGACCTCGGACGATATGATGACCCGTTCATGTTCGATCCCGAACCCGTCCGCAAGGCCGACTATGTCGTTATCGAGTCCACCTATGGGGACCGGACCCACCCGAAGACCGACCCCATGGAGCAGCTTGGCGAGGTCATCGGCCGTACCGTCAGCCGCGGCGGGACGGTCGTCATTCCGGCTTTTGCCGTCGGACGCGCCCAGCTGCTTCTCTATCATATCTGGATGCTGAAGAAGGCCGGACGCTTTGCAAACGTCGCGATCTATCTCGACAGCCCCATGGCCATCAACGCGACCGAGCTTCTTTGCGCCCACCTCGATGATCACAGATTTACACCCGATGTGTGCATGGAGACCTGCAACATTGCCAGTTATGCGCGTGACGTCGAAGCCTCCAAGGCGATCACAAGCGACCGCATGCCAAAGGTGGTGATCGCAGCGAGCGGCATGATGACCGGCGGCCGGGTCCTGCATCATGTCGAAGCCTTTGGCGGGGACCGGAAGAACACGATCCTGTTCGCGGGCTACCAGGCGGCCGGGACGCGCGGCGCAAAGATCCTCGAAGGTGCCAGGTCAGTTCGCATGTTCGGCAAGGAAGTTGAGATCAGAGCGGAAATCGCCAGCCTCCCCGCCTTGTCAGCCCATGCCGATGCCGATGAACTGATGAAATGGCTGGATGGCTTTGCGGCCCCGCCAGCCAGGACATTTATCGTTCACGGGGAACCGGAAGCCTCCAGCCATTTCCATGACAGGATACAGGAGGACCTGGGCTGGCCCAGCGATGTTGTCCGCATAGATCATACCTACGATCTCGCAGGAGGCGCTTGATCGTGCCCGGCGATCATGTTCCCGGCGGCCAGCCCCTGAAGGCCCGGCGCCTGAAATGGCACACCCAGGACGATGCCATCATCCTCATGCGCACCGACTGTCCGGTCTGCCGCGCCGAGGGCCTGACATCACGTTCCAGAATCCTTGTCACCTGTGGCACAAGATCGGTGATCGCCACGCTGCATCAGATCGAGGACGACTGGCTACCTATTTCTGAGGCGGGGCTTTCGGAAGCCGCCTGGAAGCGGCTCGGCGCTGTCCCGGGTGCAGACCTCAGCATTGCCCACGCACCGACGCTCCCATCCCTGTCCGATGTCCGCCAGCGGATGACCGGAAGACGGCTTGGCGCGGACGCTTTCGACAGGATCATCTCGGATATCGCATCGGGGAAATATTCCGATGTGCACCTAGCCGCTTTCATATCCGCCTGCTCCACCCTGAAGCTCGATCTCGGGGAAATGAAAGCCCTGACACATGCCATGGTCGGGGCGGGCGAACGGCTGAGCTGGGATGCGGACCTGGTAATCGACAAGCATTGCATCGGAGGCCTGCCCGGCAATCGGACAACGCCGATCGTTGTGGCGATCCTTGCCAGTCAGGGCCTGACAATACCGAAGACCTCGTCGAGAGCCATCACGTCTCCAGCCGGAACCGCCGACACAATGGAAACTCTCACTCGCGTCGATCTGTCGATGTCCGAGATCCGCCGGGTTGTCGAAGCAGAGGGTGGATGCCTTGCCTGGGGCGGCGCCGTCCAGCTGAGCCCCGCCGACGACGTGCTTATCCGGATCGAGAGAGCTCTCGATATCGATGCCGAAGGCCAGCTGATCGCGTCCGTCCTGTCGAAGAAGATCGCTGCGGGCGCAACCCATGTCGTACTCGACCTGCCGGTTGGGCCGACCGCCAAATTGAGAAGCCGGCCGGATGCTGAAGCATTGATCGAACACATGACGGCGGTCGCCGGGGGGTTCGGCCTGCAGACCCGGTTTGTATTGAGCGACGGCAACCAGCCCGTCGGCCGCGGGATCGGTCCGGCCTTGGAAGCATGGGATGTCCTGCACGTCCTCCAGCGGCAACCGGCCGCGCCTCTCGACCTGCGGGCGCGCGCGATTACCCTTGCCGGGGCAGCGCTTGAACTTGCAGGCCGCGTGGCGGAAGGCCAGGGCGGAGACGTAGCCCGCGAGGCGCTTGATGACGGATCGGCCTGGTCGAAATTCCAGGCCATATGCGAAGCGCAGGGCGGGCTTCGGGTCCCCCCTGTCGCGGACCACTCAGCCCCTCTCCTCCCCCGCCTTGCTGGCAGGCTGACGCGCATCGACAACCGCAAGCTTGCAAGACTCGCAAAACTTGCCGGCGCGCCGGAACGTCCTGCCGCCGGCGTTACCCTTCACAAGCGCCTTGGAGACTGGCTGAACCGGGACGAACCCATTGCCACCATCCATGCCGAGGCGCCGGGCGAACTTGCCTATGCCAGGGATTATGCCCGCAGCCACACCGACATGTTCACCATTGAAAGCTCTCCAGAATGACGCTCTATATTCCCCTTCCAGGCAACACCGCCATGGCCAGCGAGCTCGCCCGGCTGACGGGGGGTGAACTGGGCACTCTTGCGGTCCGCCGGTTTCCCGATGAAGAAACCTATGTCCGCATTGAAACCGATGTCAGAGGAAAGCATGTCGATCTGGTCTGCACGCTTGCGCGCCCCGACCCTCAGTTGACCGGGCTCCTCTTTGCCGCCGCGACGGCCCGCGAGCTCGGCGCAGAATCCGTCGGACTGATTGCTCCCTATCTCGCTTACATGCGCCAGGACCGGCGATTTTCCGAAGGAGAGTCCGTGTCAGCACGGCATTTTGCCCGGATGCTGTCGAGCGTTTTCGACCGGCTGGTCACCGTGGATCCGCATTTGCACCGGATACATGATCTGGGAGAAATCTTCCCGATCGCCACACGGGTTGTCCATGCAGCACCTGCCCTTGCCGACTGGATCTGGCAGAATGTTGAAAACCCCCTCGTGATCGGACCCGATTCCGAAAGCGAGCAATGGGTGTCCGATGTAGCTTCCCGGGCGGGCGCGCCTTACCTGGTCCTTTCCAAGACACGCCACGGAGACCGTGATGTCGAAATCGCGGCGCCTGGCCTCGCCGATTGGGCCGGACGGCAGCCTGTCCTGATCGATGACATCGTCTCTTCCGGACGGACGATGATCGAGGCCGCACGGCATTTCCAGTCGGCCGGATTTCCGAAACCCGTCTGCGTCGTGGTGCATGCGATCTTCGCCGATCAATCCTATGCGACCCTCCAAACCGTCGCCTCCCGGATCGTCTCCACCAACAGCGTCCGTCATCCGTCTGCTGAAATCTCCATCGCGCCCCTCCTGGTTGAGGCCGGCAAGGCAAACGCAGGCGCCTTCGGGTCGCACTGAAGACCGGCAGGAATTGCTGGCGGTGTCCCCCAAGGGAACGAAGCCTCGCATATGTGGAAGCTCCAGCGAGGGCGAGACGGTCCGCCGGAACGGCAAGGCGGATTGCACCAGCCATGCCGGCCGTTCGGCCGCCGCGGGCCGGGCTCTTCCGGTGGAAGGCTCTCCGCACTTTTTTTGAGGGGTCATGCCGGTAAGTGCGTAGTGGAGGCAGGTGATAACAACCTGCATTGAGGGGGTGAACCATGACCTGCGCCAAATACCGATCCATGGTCCTTGCAACAGTGGCCCTGATCGGACTGCCGGCACTTGCCCAGGAAACACAGGAGCAATCACCTCCCGATCCGCAGACAGCTGCGCTCCTGGAACGAATCGAACAGCTGGAGGCCGAGCTTGCGGATCTGCGCGGCGAGGTCCTGCAATCGGCCGAGACGGCCAGCAAGGCGGAAGCCACGGCCCAGGACGCAGTCGACCGGATTGCCGAGGTACAGGATCAGACATCTCCCGGTCCGGCCTATGCCGTCTCTCCCGGCATGCCCGACACGAAGTGGCACCTTGCCGGTTATGCCGATGTCGGGTTCGTCGGCGGTGACACGTCCGGACCGGACAGTTTTGTCAGCGGCAAGTTCAACCCCTCGTTTCATTTCCAGTACAAGGATTTCCTCCTCTTTGAAGGAGAATTCGAATACGCGACGACTGGTGATGGCGAAACGGAATCGGAACTCGAGTACTCTCAGATCGATCTTGTATTGAATGACCATGCCGTCCTGGTAGTTGGTAAGTACTTAAGCCCGATCGGCCAATTTCAGGAACGGCTTCATCCAAGCTGGATCAACAAGGTACAAGGCGCACCCGCCGGGTTCGGTCATGATGGCGTTCAGCCGGCGAGCGACACCGGTGTCCAGCTGCGGGGCTCGATCCCGGCCGGCGTCACCCGCCTGACTTACGCTCTGGCTGTCGGCAACGGTCCCCGCACAACGTCTGAGGGCGGTGTCGAACTCATGGGGATGGGGAGCGACGACAATTCAAACAAATCGATCGGTGGACGGATCGGATTTTTCCCGATGCCGGCCCTGGAGGTCGGCGGCTCCTACCTGACCGCACGCGTCGATGGCATCATGAACCCCGACATGCCTGTTCCTTCCGGCTCCGGACTTCCGCTCGATGCCCGCTTTCAATTGTGGGGCGTTGACGCGGCCTATACGAAGGGACCGCTTGCAGCCCGTTTCGAATACCTGAAATCCGAACGCGGCAAACTCTTCACGGCAACAGATGAAGAGCCTGACGGTGTCCTGTTGCCGGATCTGGAAATGGAGGCCTGGTATGGGCAAGTGTCATACCGACTGTCCGGCTTCAGTGACTCCGAAATCATCCACAGGCTGGAACCTGTCGTCCGGTACGGGGAATTCAGCATCAGCGGGCACCCCGAACTTGAGGAAGAAAACGCCCAGAACCGCCTGAACGCCGGACTGAACTACTGGCTGGCACCGACCATTGTCGCCAAAGCGGGCCTGGAGTGGCGGGATTACACGGTGCCCGGCGTCCCGGACGAAACGCTCATCCAGTTCCAGCTTGGTTACGGGTTCTGATCCCGAAGAAAGGAGGACATGATGAAGTCCTGCATATTTCCCGCCTTTACCCTGGCAACCATCCTCCTGACAGGTGGGCCAGCGGCGATCGCCCAGTCAGGGCCCGAAGAAACGCCCGCGGCGGAGAGCGCGGCCGACACCGATCCAATGCAGGATCCGATGCAGATCGTACGCGGTGCGAAAGCCTGGAACGAAACCTGTTCGCGTTGCCACAATCTTCGCTCACCCAGCGAGCTGACGGACGAGGAATGGGACGTTTCGGTCACGCATATGCGGGTGCGCGGCAACCTTCCCGCCTCCGACGTGCGGGACATCCTGGCCTTTCTGCAAGCCAGCAACAATCAATAATCCCTTCTCTTAAAGGATGCGTCTCATGCCCTTCCCCAAAAAGACCGCCCGTTTCGGCCTGTCCGCCCTGATGGCTGTCATGGTCCTTGCGGCGCAAGCAAGCGCGCAGGAAGACCCCGATCCCGCGCGTGGCAAGAGGGTCTATCGCGGGACCTGTATTGCCTGCCACGGCCCTACGGGCAAGGGCGGCATCCCGGGAACCCCCGACTTCACGAAGGGCAATGGCGTCCTGTCACAGGATGACAGTGTTCTGACCGATCACATCCGGAACGGATTCCGGAGCAAGGGGTCGACCATGCCCATGCCGGCAAAGGGCGGAAATCCGAAACTGACCGATCAGGATATCCAGAATGTCCTGGCTTACCTGCACGAGGAGTTCGGCGAGGAGAATTGATATGCGCCGGCGCGGCCTTTCCAGCGGCAAGCCGATCGCATCCGCGGCCCCGGATCTCCGGGTCCTGTCGCCGACCGGACCTATCCTCTGCCTCTGACGCTCGAGATCGTCCGTACAGAAACCCGAAAACCGGAGAAAAGGCCCCGTGAATTACAGACACCTGCTTGCAGCGCTCCTTCTGGGCAGTGCGATAGCCTTTCCAACCGGCGGCCTTGCACTTGCCCAAGCGCCCCTGACCCTCCCGGAAGCTGTCGACATCGCGCTCGGTGCCGATGATCCGAGCGTCGCAAGGCTGGAACAGGAAGCGCTTGCCTTTGACGACAAGGCGGTCGCCGAGAGCCAGTTGCCCGATCCGGTTGTCAGCGCCCAGATCGCCAATGTCCCGTTTCCCAGCCTCGACTATGACCGGGAACCGATGACGCAGCTGAAATTCGGCGTGCGCCAGGCGCTTCCAAAAGGTGAGACGCTTGCCCTGGCGCGTGAAAAACAGACGGCTCAGGCACGAAGCGCACGGTTTCACAAATCCCTGCAGGAACAGCAAATTGCTCTTGAAGTGCGCCAGACCTGGCTTGAGCTCTCTTACTGGCGAGATGCCCGCAGACTCACGCTTGAAAGCCAGCGCAAGGTCAGTGAACTTGGCGGCGTTGCCCAGGCCGACTATGCCAGCGGGCGGTCTTCCCTGCAGAATGTCCTTCGCATTGATCTGGAAACCTCTTCGCTGGACGCGCGGCTTGTCGACATCCAGCGCAATGAGGACCGGGCCAGGGCAGACTTGATCCGGCTGATCGGCCCCCTGGAAGGGGCGAGGCCGCTTGCATCAGGCGCCCCCATTCTCCCCCCGGTCACCGGTGAAGATCTCATTCGGGAACGCCTTGCCAGCCATCCCTCGCTCCGGGCTCTTGATGCCAGCGTCACATCGAAGAGCCGGGACGTCGACATTGCTGCGGAACAATACAAGCCGGGTATCAGTTTCGATGCCCAATACGGCATCCGGGACTCGCGGTCGGACTTCGGATCCGTCGGGGTCGCCGTCTCGCTCCCCCTCTTTTCGAAAAAGAACAAGGATTATGCCCTGCGCGCGACAAAGCGGCTGCGCGAAGCGGAGAGACTGGCGCGGGACACACAGGCCCTGGAACTCGAACGTGCGCTGCGCCGGGACTGGGCGCAATATACGCGCCTGGGCGAACAGATAGAGGTCTATGAAACCGATGTCCTCGATCGTGCCCGGGACACCCGCGAAGCAGCCATGGCCGCCTACGGCAACAATCTTGCCGATTTTGCCGAACTCGTCCGCGCAGAACTCGCCGTTCTGGATACGGAACTGACTCTCAGCCGGCTGAGAGTCGACCGGCTGCAGGCGCAGGCAAACCTTCTGTTCCTGAGTGGAGACTAGCATGCGCAACACAAAGCTTATCCTGCTCGCGGCCACATTCGGTCTCGGGCTTGGCGCCGGAGCCGTGGTCATGAGCCTGGCCAGCGGCAGCGCCGGTCAGACATCCGGGAAGCAGCCTTCAGCAGAAAGGAAGCCCCTCTACTGGGCCGCGCCAATGGACAAAAGTTACCGCAGCGACTCTCCCGGCCTGTCGCCCATGGGGATGGAGCTTATTCCGGTTTATGCCGATGACGAGAGTGAGGGCGACGATCGCAACCTCGTCAGGATCAATCCGGCAGTCGAGAACAATATCGGGGTCAGGACAGCGATTGTCGCCACCAGCGAAGCACTTCCCGCTGTCGAAACCGTCGGCACGGTCCAGATCGATGACGACAATACTTCCGTTGTGGACGTTCGGACCGAAGGCTGGATCGAAAACATGCCCGTCAAGGCGATCGGCGATGAGGTCAGAAAGGGACAATTGCTGTTCCAGATCTATTCGCGCCCCCTCGTCAGTGCGCAGGACGAGTATCTGCAGGCGACGCGCATGGGCAACCAGAACCTGATCACGGCCACAAAATCACGGCTGGTTTCCCTCGGCATGAGTAACCGCGCCATCGAGAGCCTGAAGGAGAGCGGCCAGTCCGAGCGCCTGCTGAATGTCTATTCTCCGAGAAGCGGCATCGTCACGCAGATGGGCGCTGGCGAAGGTGGGTTCGTCAAACCCGGCATGAACGTGCTCAAGATCGCCGACCTCAGAACGGTCTGGGCAATTGCCGATGTCTATGAAGACCAGGTCCACCAGGTCCGTCCCGGTCAGGAAGTCACCATGCGGATGAGTGGGATGCCCGGCCGCGAATGGAAAGGCCTCGTTGAATATATTTACCCGACCGTCAACGCCCGGGCTCGGACCGTTCAGGTCCGGATCAGCTTTGACAACAAGGACGGGCTGCTGAGACCGGACATGTTTGTGCGTCTCAGGATCGAAACCAGCTCCGACGTTCCGTCCGCAGACGCATCGGACAAGGTCGTCATTCCGCGCGAAGCGCTCATCCGGACCGGACGCACCGAACGCGTCATCCTGGCGCTGGGAGATGGCAGGTACCAACCGGCCCAGGTGGTGTCCGGCCGTGAAATCGGGGACGATATCGAAATCTTGTCCGGTCTGGCCGCCGGGGAAAGAATTGTCGTCTCATCGCAATTCCTGCTCGACTCTGAAGCAAGCCTGCGCGGAACCATGCTGAGGCTGACGGCCGGCCAGGACGAAAGTGCGTCCATGGATATGGGTTCGTCATCCGAAATGCGGCAGGAAGGCGCGCCAGAAACACAGCCCGCCGATACGGCGCAGACTCGCGGCATGGTCGTATCTGTCATGCAGGCGCATGGCATGGTGACCATCGAGCACGCCCCGGTCGAAGCCCTGGGCTGGCCGTCCATGACCATGGCGTTTGTGACAGATCCGGCTCTGCTGAAAGACATCGGCAAGGGAGACAATGTCGACATTACGGTCAAGGCCGCGCCGGACGACAATGGAAATTACGTCCTCTCCGACATCCGCAAGATCTCGCCGGCCCGGGTGGACGCACAATGATTGCAAGTCTTGTCCGCTGGTCCATCGGGAACCGGGTCCTGATCCTCCTGCTCGCCGCACTCCTGGCCGTCTGGGGCGGGTACACCCTTAAAAAGACGCCCCTGGATGCCATTCCGGACCTCTCCGATGTTCAGGTCATTATCAAGACCACCTATCCGGGCCAGGCGCCCCAGGTCGTGGAAGACCAGGTGACCTATCCGCTGACGACGGCCATGCTGGCCGTGCCCGGCGCGGTCACGGTCCGCGGGTACTCGTTCTTCAATGACAGTTTCGTCTATGTCATCTTCGAGGACGGAACCGATCTCTACTGGGCCCGCTCGCGGGTTCTTGAATACCTCTCCCAGGTCGCACCGACATTGCCAGCGGCCTCCCGCTCCGCGCTGGGTCCGGACGCAACCGGGGTCGGCTGGGTCTATCAGTATGCGCTGGTCGACCGGACCGGCCGGCACGACCTCTCCCAGCTCCGCTCCATACAGGACTGGTTCCTGAAATACGAATTGCAGACGATCGACGGGGTATCCGAAGTCGCAACGATCGGGGGCATGGTCAAACAATACCAAGTCGTCGTTGACCCGGAAAAGCTCCGCACCTACGACATTCCGCTGGACAAGGTCCGTTCCGAGATCATGCGCGGCAATCAGGAAACGGGTGGCCGCGTCATCGAAATGGCCGAGGCCGAGTACATGGTTCGCGCGTCCGGCTACATCAAGGGCATCAAGGACCTCGAATCCATTCCCTTGGCGGTGACCGACAAGGGCACCCCGATCCTTCTGCGGGATGTTGCCCAGATCCGCCTCGGCCCGGAACTCAGGCGCGGAATCGGCGAACTCAATGGTGAAGGCGAAGCGGTCGGCGGCGTGATCATCATGCGCTACGGCGAAAACGCCATGCGCACGATCGACCTCGTGAAAGAGAAACTGGAAACCCTGAAGGAGAGCCTGCCTGAAGGTGTCGAGATCGTGACGACCTATGACCGGTCTTCCCTGATCGAGCGGGCGGTCGATACGTTGAAGGAGAAGCTCGTCGAGGAATTTATCGTCGTGCTCCTGGTCTGCGCCCTGTTCCTGTTCCACGTTCGCAGCGCGGTTGTCATCCTGCTCAGCCTGCCGCTCGGAATACTGGCGGCGTTCATCGTGATGGACGCTCAGGGCATTAATGCCAACATCATGTCGCTCGGAGGGATCGCCATCGCCATCGGTGCTATGGTCGATGCCGCGATCGTCATGATCGAAAACATGCACAAGCACATCGAGCGAACGCCTCTGACGAATGAAAACCGCTGGGCGGTCGTGACCCAGGCGGCAATCGAGGTCGGCCCTGCGCTTTTCTTCTCCCTGCTGATCATTACATTCAGCTTTCTCCCGATCTTTGCACTGGAGGCTCAGGAAGGACGGCTCTTCCATCCACTGGCTTTCACCAAGACCTATGCGATGGCCGGCGCGGCGATCCTGTCCGTTACGCTTGTGCCCGTACTCATGGGCTATTTCATCCGGGGCCGGGTTCTGCCCGAGCACAAGAACCCGGTGAACCGGCTGCTGATGGGGGTCTACCAACCCTTCATCAACATGGTTCTCAGAGCGCCGGTTCTGATGATCGTGATCGCATTTGCGGTCATGGCCAGCGCGATCATCCCGCTCAGCCGGATGGGGTCGGAGTTCATGCCGGATCTCGACGAAGGCGATCTGCTCTATATGCCGAGCGCATTCCCGGCGGTCTCGGCCGGGAAAATGTCCCAGATATTACAGCAAACCGACAAGCTGATCATGACCGTTCCTGAAGTCGAGACAGTCTACGCCAAGGCGGGACGGGCAGAGACGGCGACCGACCCTGCACCGCTCACCATGGTCGAGACCACAATCCGCCTGAAGCCAAAAGAGGACTGGCGGCCCGGCATGACAACCGCAAAACTGAAAAAAGAGCTGGATTCTATTGTCCAGGTGCCCAGTCTCACCAATGTCTGGATCATGCCGATCAAGAACCGGATCGACATGCTTGCCACCGGCATCAAGACCCCGATCGGGATCAAGGTTGCCGGTCCTGATCTCCAGGTCATCGGCGATGTCGCCCAGCAGATTGAAACGGTGATCAAGGACGTTCCCGGAACATCTTCGGTTTATGCCGAACGGGTGACCGGCGGACGCTTCGTGGATGTTGATATCGAGCGTGAGGAAGCGGCCCGGTTCGGGCTGAATGTGGCAGATGTGCAGGACCTGGTGAAGACCGCCATCGGCGGCATGACCGTCACCCAGTCCGTCGAGGGACTGGAGCGCTATCCTGTGAATGTGCGCTATCCCCGGGAATATCGTGACTCTCTGGAACGGCTGGAAAACCTCCCGGTCGTGACGAAGACCGGAGCACAGATACCCCTCTCGCGCCTTGTCGACATTTCCATTTCCGGCGGGCCGGGCGTCATCAGGAGCGAGAATGCCCGCCTGAACGGATGGATCTATGTGGACATATCCGATGTCGACATCGGAACCTATGTCAGGAATGCCAAGAAGGCGGTCGAACAAATCGACCTGCCCGCAGGTTATTCCCTGTCCTGGTCGGGCCAGTATGAATACATGCAGCGCGCCAAGCAGCGCCTCAGCCTCGTCGTTCCGCTGACCCTGGTCATTATCCTTCTGCTGCTCTTCCTCAATTTCAGGCGGCTTGTGCCAGTCTTCATCATCATGGGGACCCTGCCCCTGGCGCTCGTCGGCGGGCTCTGGTTCCTGGACATGCTGGGTTACAACATGTCGGTTGCAGTCGGTGTCGGATTCATTGCGCTCGCCGGGGTATCCGTCGAGATCGGCGTTCTGATGATGGTGTATCTGGAGCATGCTCTGGAGGCCAGAATCGAGCAGGCGCGGGCCGAAAAGCGCGATCTGACCAGGTCTGACCTTCGCGCGGCGGTCATTGAGGGAGCATTGCTTCGCGTCCGCCCCATCATGATGACGGTCGCGGTCGTGATTGCCGGCCTCCTCCCGATCATGCTGGGTTCCGGAACCGGCTCTGAAGTCATGCGCCGCATTGCCGCCCCGATGGTCGGCGGAATGACCAGCGCAACCGTACTGACATTGCTCGTCATCCCCGCCGCATTCCTGATCTGGCAGACACTTGCCCTTAAACTCCCGAAAGAGACATTGGGGACAGAATGAACCTGGGCCATCTGCCACATTGGCCGGTCAAAGGCCTGGAAGAGGTTCTGGGCGGCCACCTTGAGCTCCCGGCCCTCGCCGTCGGTCATATCGCCCTGCACCTGCGAGGGAGGCGCCAGCAGACATAATCTTCTCGCCCCTCCCGCCTCGCCGCGCATTCTCGCCGCTACTGCGCCCTCATGCGCAATATATTGCCATGACAAGCAGCGTTCCGGGTTTGTCCGTGCCCAGATGTATGGTCAGCCCGATACCTGGCCGTTCGTGGTCGTTTTGACCTTGAGCCATCCGGCCCTGAACGCCCTTCTGCGCTGAATTCTTGGGCAATTCGCACGGCGCAGCGCACCAGTTTTTGGCAGGGACAATTTCGAGACAAAAAAATCCAAATCCCGGACTTGCAAGCTGTATAGACAGGTCTATAGTTTTCGAACAAGGTCCAAGAAACGGGGAAAGGGAATAATCAATGTCTCCAGCAAAAAATCGCATTCTGATGGGTGCCGCCATCGCGCCGATCGTTTTGTGGCTCTATGCCCAGCCTGCCGCTGCACAGGAGTCCTCCGGCGAGGACGGCGCGAAAGTCGAAGAAACAGTCACAGTCACCGGCAGCCGCATCAAACGAAAAGACCTGACCAGCGTCGGCCCTGTCACGGTCCTCGACAGCGTCCAGATCGAACAGACCGGCATTTCGAACCTCGAAACGCTGCTCCAGCGTCTTCCGTCCTCTGCCGGATTTGGAGGTAACTCCAACAGCGCCTATTGGGTCTCCAATGGCTGGGGCACGCCCCAGATCAACCTGCGCGGCCTTGGCGTCAACAGGACCCTGGTCCTTCTGAATGGCCGCAGGCTTGTCTATGGCGGAACCGGGGCGAACAGCGCGGTGGATCTCTCCATGATACCCATGTCGCTCGTATCCCGCGTCGAAGTGCTGAAGGACGGCGCGTCGGCAACCTATGGCGCAGACGCCGTTGCCGGCGTGATCAACTTGATCACCAAGGAAGGGTATGACGGGTTCGAAGCATCGGCCAAGTATGGCATGACCGATGAAGGGGACGGCGAGGAAACCCTCCTGGAAATGAGCTGGGGCAACTCAACGCCCGCCGGCGACATCATGTTCAATGTCAGCTATCAGGACAATGGAGCCGCCCCTCTCTGGGACAAGAGCCGCGCGCCTTGCCCCGGTACGCCGACGCCAAACGGCTTTGTATGCGACGGGCTGAGCTCGTCGACGATCGGCGGCCGCGGTACAGTTCCGGCCGGATATGTCATGCCGGATGGCACGGTCCTGACCGGACCGACACGGATCAATTTCAACCAGGACCCGAATGGAGATGGCGACTCTTTCCATATCTATGACGGTGCGCTGGACGGGTTCAACTACAACCGCTACTTCAATGCGTCCAATCCGCTGGAACGCCTGAGCTTTGCGACCTTTGGCACCTATCACCTGACCGAGCATGCCGACCTGTTTGCCGAACTGCTCTATACGAAGCGCTGGTCAAGCCAGCCGGCCTCTCCGGCGACGCTGGTGAATGTTGCATTCGATGCCTCTCACCCGACCAATCCAACCGGGATCGATTTTGTTCTCGAACGCCGCCGTCTGCTCGAAAATGGCGCGCGGACGTTCGAGCAGGAAACCGATACGTTCCGTATCGTTACAGGTGTCAGGGGCTCGCTCGGTGGCTCCTGGAGCTATGAGGCCGCCCTGAACTGGGGCCGCAATACCGGTTCGGACTCCATTCTCAACAATATCAATACCGGCAGACTCGCCCAGACACTCGATCCCGCAACCTGCGGAACCGGGGGCATTCCGTGTGCTGACCTGTTCGGATACGGAGACGTCACCCAGGACGTGCTGGACTATATCGTGTTCACCCAAACTGGTCTTGGCGGAAATGAGCAAAAGGCAATCAGCGCGAGCATGAGCGGCGAGGCCTTCCAGCTTCCGGCCGGACCTGTCGGCGTCGCGTTCGGTGCTGACTGGCGGGAAGACAAGGGTTGGCGCAATCCCGACTCTCTCGCGGTTGCCGGCCTGGCGCTCGGAAATCAGGAGGACCCCATCTCCGGATCCACCAAGGCAACCGAGGTCTTCGCCGAAATCGACGTGCCCCTGTTGAAGGACAAACCCTTCATCGAGGCGCTCGATTTTGACGGTGCGATCCGCTACTCCGACTATGACCTGTTCGGAAGCGACACCAATTACAAGGCCGGATTGAACTGGCGGATCAATCCCGCGCTCAAGTTCCGCGGTACCTATACAACTGCCTTCCGTATCCCCAACATACCGGAACTCTTTGGCGGGGTTTCCGAAGGCAACCTGACGACGGTCGATCCGTGCTCGAACTGGTCATCCCTGTCTCCGTCAAGCAACATTTACCAGAACTGCCAGGCTGCCGGGGTACCGACCAATTATGTCCAGCTCGGCAATACGGTCCTGACAGACGCCGGCGGCAACCCGGATCTCCAGCCGGAGTCGGCAGAATCCTTCACCCTGGGGACGGTCTTCCAGCCAATCGAAGGTCTGTCTCTGACACTCGACTATTTTGACATCCAGATCGACAATGCGATCCGGACCACGCCAGGTTCCACCAAGCTCCTGTTGTGCTACGAATCCGTCAACCTGTCGCACGAGTTCTGTGGCCCGCAGCATCACACCCGCAACCCGCTCAATGGTGACGTCAATTATCTCTCCACGCAGAACGCCAATACCGGTAGCGAGACGATGAAGGGCCTGGACATTGGCGTCGTCTACTCTTTCGAGAAGTTTGGCCTCGACCACGCGCTTGATCTGAAAGCGACCTATCTCTCCGAATATGAGACGGTCGCGTTTGATGGCGACACACCGACGGTCATCGACGGCCATATCGGCGGCGGGAATGGCGGCTATCCGAACTGGCGCGCTGTCGGATCGTGGACGACCACGGCCCGGAAATGGAGCGGAACCTATTCCGTTCAGATGATCGGCGAAGGCGATGATTTCTATGCCACCTCCGGTCCGGGCTCCAGTATTCCCGCCCAGTTCTACCACAATGCACAGCTGTCATATGATCTCAGCGACGCGCTTCGCCTGAGTGTCGGGATTGACAATATCTTCCAGAATGACCCGCCCTTCGTGGCCAGCTGGACGGACGGCAATACCGATACGATGACCTATGACCTGCTCGGTCGGCGCGGTTATCTGCGTGTGACCTACAGACGATAGCGCAGGCTTTCAGGACCCCCATCGGCAGGCTGCCTACCGATGGGGGTCCGGTTTTCCCCTTCCCATACCGGATCAATGTGAGGTGCCGGCCATGGCCAGAGCAATCGCCTTCAATGTACGCCAGTGGCACAAGTGGGTTTCGCTGTTTGTCGGAATACAGGCCATGCTCTGGCTGGCATCCGGCCTCTACATGGTGATCATCAACCTGAACTTCATTCATGGTGATCATCTCGTCCGCAACATGTCCGATACGCTACCGCCGGGCTACACGCCGGGCTTCGGATTCGAAGAGGTCATGTCAAGCTATCCGCAAGCTGAACTGATTTCCCTCGAAACATGGCTCGGCAAGCCGTATTACCGTGTCCAGACGATTGATGGCCGGGTCCTTGTTGATGCGCAGACCGGAATCCAGCGGTCTCCTCTCGACCGGACCGACGCGATCGCCGTTGCCCAATACCACTATGCCCGCCCGGGCGAGGCAAAATCCGCGCAGTTGCTCGTGGATCAGGCCAATGCGCCAAGCGAAATACAGGGCCGAAAGCTGCCTCTGTGGAGAATCGATTTCGAGGACCCGGGCAGGACGTCCTTCTACGTCTCACCGGACGATGGGGCGCTTGTTACCCGGCGGCACGATTATTGGCGGATTTTCGATTTCGTATGGATGCTGCACATCATGGACTACAAGGACAGGGCCGATGTGAACAACACACTCCTGCGCGCATTTGCCGGTCTTGGACTCATCCTCTCGATTGCAGGTATCTGGTTGCTCTGGTTCAGCTTCAAACACCGCCGCGGAGTCCGTTGACCCATGACAATCATTCGGGAAGTTCATAAATGGATTGGCCTTCTGCTCGGACTGCAGTTGCTGCTGTGGATGTTCAGTGGTCTGGGCATGGCCATTCTGCCGCACGCGAAGGTCGCCGGCGACCATCACAGGGTGGATTCAGAACCAGGCCTGCTTCTGGCGGAGGTTACTGAGCAGATCGCTGCGCCACTATCCGGCAGTGCTTCGGATGTCCGCCGGGTGGAATTGCGCCTCTTCTCAGATCGAGCCGTCTTCCAGGTCGATACCGGAGGGGGGGCATACCTTTTGGACGCAGCAAGCGGATCCCCGATTGCGATCGATGAAAGCGGTGCCCGGCAAATTGCGGCGCGCGATTATTCCGGCGATGCAGGAATCTCGACCGTCAGATATCTCGAACATCCGACGCTGGAGATCAGGGACCATGCCGGCCCCGCCTGGCAGGTCAACTTCAGTGATCCGGAACGTACAAGCCTCTATGTGTCTGCCGAAACGGGCGACATACTTGAAAGGCGGAACAATTACTGGCGAACATTCGATACGCTCTGGATGCTCCACATCATGGACTATTCCAATAGGTCGAACTTCAACAATCCACTCGTCATCCTGTCGGCCCTTATCCTTTTCTGGCTCGGCCTGAGCGGCCTTGTGCTCTGGTGGGACAGCTTCCACCGGGAGGATTTCCGCGCCATCGTCTCCCGCTTGACCGGCAAGAAACCGGTCCTCCTGTCCGTGGCAAGCCCGAGCGGGGACCTGCTGAAGACTGTCCGAACTCCGGGACACCAGACCCTTTACGCCGCACTGGAGGCTGAAGGCTATGCACTTCCCTCTTCGTGTGGAGGGGGCGGGTCCTGCGGGCTCTGCAAGATCAAGACGAGTCCTGATTCGCCGGCAACAGCCGCCGATCGCAGGCAGATACCGGAAGCGGATCTTGACCGGGGTGTCCGGCTGGCCTGCCAGCATCGTCTGTCATCTGACGTGTCCGTCACGCTTCCCGACGGCCTGCTTGACGCGAGACGCCTTGACGGCGAAGTCGTCTCTTCCAGACGTCTCACGCCGGACATGTTTGAAATTCGCATCGCCCTTCCGGCGACCCTGGGATTTCGCTCTGGCAGCTATATCGAAGTGGAAATTCCGCCCTACAGTACGGACCTGGACCAGATCAACCTTCCGGATTCGGTCAAATCGCTGTGGCGGACATCCGGAACGGGCGAGCGCATCCAGTCCGCTCGTCCGCTCGTTCGCACCTATTCCCTTGCCAATGCGCCAGGCGAGACCGGCAGCGAAGTGACGCTGATTGTCCGCCTCGTTCTGGCAGGTCCCGAACATGCCGGAGCGCCCGTCGGTCTCGGATCGGCCTATATGACCTCGCGCCGACCGGGCGATACCCTTTCCCTGAGGGGCCCGCTCGGAGATTTCCATGTGGGCGAGCACGAGGAAGAGCGTGTCTTTATCGGCGGCGGTGCCGGCATTGCCCCCCTGCGCTCGATGATCCGGGACCAGTTGCTCAACAAGGGTTCGACGTCCCGGATGTGGCTCTGGTACGGCGCAAGAACCCCGGAGGCGCTGGCATACCGGGAGGAATTCGAGCAATTGGCCACGGACTTCGACAATTTTTCATGGCAAGCCGCACTCTCGCATCTGGAGCCTCACCAGGAATGGGAAGGGCACAAGGGGTGGATCCACGAGATCTTCCGGGACAATTTTCTCGCTACACACCCGGACCCCGGGCGCTGCAGCTTCTACGTATGCGGACCGCCGCCTATGCTGGAGGCCGTTCTCAACCTGCTGCGAGGAGCGGGAATCAGGGAAGAAAAGATTGCATTTGATGATTTTGGCATCTGATCCGGCTCACTCTCCAGCCCGGGGCGGCAATATTTCGGCCCTGCAACTCCCGCAGCCCGCAGCGCCGGATTAGCCCGGCCCGACAACACATGACAGATAGCCCTGGCCTCTTCCGCGCGTGCGATCATGGCGCCTTGTGCCTGAAAGCACTTGAATCCTGACGCTCTTGGATGGAAAGGACACCTGCACTGGACACCGCGGAGGCTGTACTTGTCACATTCTTTGCTCCTGCCTGCCACCCGAAGTGTTCCCTGTCACCCGCACGCCGACGTCGATCAGCCGGCCCTTTTGAAGAACCTGGATAATACAGATGTCACCTGCCCCACTTTATGAACAGATCAAGCAGCATATCACTGATCTGATCGAAACCGGTGAACTGGGCCCGAATGACCGCCTGCCGTCCGAGACGGATCTGGCAGCGGAATTTCAGGTCGCCCGGATGACCGTTCACCGCGCCATCAAGGAACTCAAGGATTCAGGGGTCGTGACCCGAATCGCAGGTGTGGGCACATTTGTCGCTGAAACCCAGTCGAGCGGGCAATTGATTGCGGTCAACAACATTGCCGATGAGATCCGCTCACGGAACAGCGCCTACTCAGCCGTGATGGTTCAGAATGCAAGAGAGCGGGCCTCTAGAGCCGTTGCGCAACAACTGGAGATCGACCCGGGCTCACCGGTATTCCACTCGATCGTTGTCCACATGGAGAACGGGACTCCCCTTCAGCTGGAAGAGCGTTTCGTGCCGCAATGCCTGTTGCCAGGATATGGCGATGTGGATTTCAGCCGGACAACGCCAAACGAATATCTGATGAAACATGCCCCGCTCCAGAAATTCGAGCACAGGGTCAAATCCGTACTAGCCGAACCGGACGTGCGCAAACTTCTGAGGATCAACAAGGATGAACCCTGCCTAGTCCTGTTGCGCCGTACATGGAGCCGTCGGCGAGTCGTCTCCTTTGCCCGCATGACGTATCCAGGTTCGCGCTACGAATTTCTCGATCGTGTCGCCTCCGCCTGAAAGGGCTGAAGGCGATCCATCGCCGTCGTTGAGGGACCGAACCGGGCAGGCCTGCCGGGCCCGTTCAGCCCCTCCTTGCATGCCGCTTCCCGACCTGGCCGCCAAGAGTGATTGCCTACAGGATGCCAGGAAGGTCCAGCTCATACTCGCGCGCGCAGTCGAGGGCGGACTGGTAACCGGCATCGGCATGACGCATCACGCCGGTCGCCGGGTCGTTCCACAGGACGCGGGCAATCCGCCGGTCGGCGCTTTCCGTGCCGTCGCAACAGACCACCATGCCCGCATGTTGCGAAAAGCCCATGCCCACACCGCCGCCATGATGCAGCGAGACCCAGGTCGCCCCGGATGCGGTATTGAGGAGCGCATTCAGAAGCGGCCAGTCGGATACAGCATCCGATCCATCCCGCATGCCTTCCGTTTCCCGGTTCGGTGACGCGACAGAGCCGGAATCCAGATGGTCGCGGCCGATAACGATGGGGGCGGACAATTCTCCCTTTCGCACCATCTCGTTGAAGGCAAGACCTAGTCTGTGCCTGACCCCAAGCCCGACCCAGCAGATCCGCGCTGGCAGCCCCTGGAACGAAATGCGGCTTCGCGCCATGTCGAGCCAGTTGTGCAGGTGCGGATCATTGACAAGTTCCCGAACTTTCGCGTCGGTCTTGTAGATATCTTCCGGATCCCCCGACAGGGCGCACCAGCGGAAGGGCCCGATGCCACGGCAGAAGAGAGGCCGGATATAGGCAGGTACAAATCCGGGGAAGTCGAATGCAGTGGAAAGCCCCTCTTCCTTTGCGACCTGCCGGATATTGTTGCCATAGTCGAACGTCGGGACACCGGCATCCCAGAAATTCACCATGGCCTCCACATGGACCTTCATACTCGCACGTGCGGCAAGTTCGACGGCCTTCGGATCGCTTTCCTGACGTTCACGCCACTCGGCAACACTCCATCCCTGCGGCAGATAGCCATGAACCGGATCATGCGCGCTGGTCTGATCGGTTACCATGTCCGGTCGGACACCGCGGTCGAATATTTCCTGGAATATGTCGGCGGCGTTACCAATCAGGCCGACCGACTTCGCTTCACCGGCCGCTGTCCATTTCGCAATCAGGTCGAGCGCCTCATCGAGCGAATGAGTCTTGTGGTCGACATACCCCGTTCTCAGGCGAAAATCGACACGCGTCTCGTCGCATTCCACAGCCAGGCAAGAGGCGCCCGCCATGACCGCGGCCAGGGGTTGGGCGCCCCCCATGCCTCCAAGACCGCCCGTCAGGATCCAGCGCCCCGACAGCTCGCCGCCATAATGCTGGCGGCCCGCCTCCATGAAGGTTTCGTACGTACCCTGCACGATCCCCTGGGACCCGATATAGATCCACGAGCCAGCCGTCATCTGGCCGTACATGGCCAGCCCCTTCCGGTCCAGTTCGTTGAAATGATCCCAATTGGCCCAGTGGGGCACCAGGTTCGAATTCGCGATCAAGACGCGCGGTGCGTCCTCATGCGTCCGGAAAACGCCGACAGGCTTGCCGGACTGAACAAGGAGCGTTTCATTGTCTTCAAGACGCTGGAGCGTCTCGACAATGCGGTCAAAATCCTTCCATGTCCGGGCAGCCCGCCCAATCCCGCCATAGACGACAAGTTCGTGCGGGTTTTCTGCCACATCGGGATGAAGATTGTTCATCAGCATGCGCATTGGTGCTTCCGTCTGCCAGCTTCTTGCGGTGATCTCCTTTCCCGTGGGCGGAAATACATCGCGCTGATTGTGCCGGTTATTATTCATGGCTTTGTCCCATTTCGGTCGTTGCATCTTCAATGGCTCTGAGTATCCCTCTCAGATGACTGCGCAGGCGTTCCGCCTTCGCAGAGTCATATTCAAATGGCGCGCACTCGCTTTCGAGATAGTTTGACTGGGCCAGTTCGATCTGGATCGCATGGACCCCTTTGCCGGGGCGGCCATAATGGCGCGTTGTCCATCCGCCCCGGAACCGCCCGTCGCGCACAAATGTGTAGTCCCCCCCGTTCCTGCACGCATTCACGGCCGTTGCAGCAATGCGCTCGTCGCACGAAGTCCCGAGATTTGTACCAAGATTGACATCGGGGAGCACCCCCTCGAAGAGGAAGGGAATCCGGGACCGGATCGAGTGGCAGTCCACCAGGACAGCGAGACCGTGCTTTTGATGCACCCGCCCCAGTTCTCCGGCCAGCGCTGCGTGATACGGATGGTGCCAGGACACAAGGCGGCTTTCGATATCTGTGTGCCCTGGCGCCTCCGACCAGATCGCGTTCCCGTCAAAATCGGTCTTCGGAACAAGGTCGGTCGTGTTTGCGCCTTCATAGAGCCGGCTTCCGCCTGGATCCCTGTTCGCGTCGATCACGTATCTGTGAAAATTGGCTCTGACGAGTGTCACATCCGGCAAGAGATCCGCATACAGCCTATCTGCATGCCAATCGGTATCGGCAAGGGTGCGGGCCTGAGGAAGCAGGTTTGCGTAGATATCAGGCGGCAGGTAAGTCCCGCTGTGCGGTACGCCAAGTACGATCACGCCTTGCCCGGACTTGATATCGAAGGCTTTCACGCAGCAACCTCGTCGACATTTTCAGGAAGTCCTGCTGCCTGCGACAGGGCTGCGTCACGCACAAGGGTGTTCATCTCTGCAAGATCCGGCGCCAGGAACCGGTCTTCCTCCAGTCTCGGAACCCTCGCCCGGATTGCAGCGAGAACATCCCTCAATGCGGGGCTGGTCCTCAGCGGTTCGCGAAACTCCACGCTTTGCGCCGCGCAGAGAAATTCCACCGACAGGATCATGCTGAGATTCCGGTTCATCCTGCCAAGCCGGCGCGCGCCATGGGCCGCCATGGACACGTGGTCCTCCTGGTTTGCGGAAGTGGGCGTGGAATCGGTCGAACACGGATTTGCGATGTGCTTGTTTTCGCTCATGAGAGCTGCTGACGTGACCTCGGCGATCATCATGCCGGAATTCAGCCCGGGAGCCCGGGTCAGGAATGGCGGCAAGTGGAAGGACAGGGCCGGGTCGACCATGACTGCGATCCGCCGCTGCGCGATGGCGCCGATTTCGGCGATCGCCAATGCGATCATGTCCGCCGCGAACGCGACCGGTTCGGCATGGAAGTTTCCGCCCGAAACGATTTCGTTCCGCTCGACCAGGACAAGCGGATTGTCGGATACGGCGTTGGCTTCGATCTCCAGCGTCCGTCCCGCCATATCGAGAAGGTCCAGCGCGGCGCCAGTCACCTGCGGCTGGCATCGGATGCAATAGGGATCCTGGACTCGTCCATCCCCTTCGCGATGGCTGTCCCGGATTTCCGACCCCTCAATGATGTCACGGATCGCCCGCGCAACGCGCTTTTGTCCGGGATGGCCCCGCAACTCGTGTATTTCCGCAAGGAATGGCGCTGTCGACCCCATGACCGCATCTGTCGAGAGCGCGGAGGAAACAAGGGATTGCAGCAGGTTCCGTTTGGCATCGAACAATCCCGCAAGCGCGCAGGCCGTTGAAAACTGCGTTCCATTGATCAGGCCCAGGCCTTCCTTGGCACCGAATTCCACGGGCGACAGGCCCGCTGCCTCCAGGCCCACCCTGGCCGGCATCCGGCGCCCCTGAAAGAAGACTTCCCCCTCTCCCATCATCGCCGCCGCCATATGTGCCAGAGGGGCGAGATCCCCCGACGCGCCCACTGATCCCTGTTCCGGAATCACTGGCAAGACGCCTTTGCTGACCATGTCTTCGATCAACGCCACGACCTGCCACGATACGCCTGACGCCCCGCGTCCGATCGAAAGGAGCTTTAGCGCCATCATCAGCCTGACGGTGGCAGGCTCAAGAAGATCACCGACACCGCAGCAATGAGACAGAACGAGATTGCGTTGCAGTTTGGCTGTATCGGACAGCGCGATCTTGATGTTGGCAAGTTTTCCAAAACCAGTATTCACACCATATATGGCTTGATCGCCTTCGGCTGCACGTGCGACTACGCCTGCGGCACGGTCGACGGCTTTCCTGGCTCGTCCGGCAAGCCTCACTGGTTCGTCGGTGCGCCAGATCCATTCCAGGTCAGACAGGCTGCTTGCGCCCGGCTCCAGAACAATCATGTGATTTCTCCGGAATAAATGCGTTTGTACAAGGGATTGAAACCAATCCTGCTGGACAGTTCCGCTGGATGTTCCGCATCCCAGACCGCAAAATCCGCGGCCTGCCCGGCCCTCATGCGCCCGACATCCTCCAGGCCAAGCGCCATTGCGCCATTCCGGGTAACGCCGCGCAGCACCTCCTCAGGTGTCAGACGAAACAGAACGCAAGCCATGTTCATTGCGCTCAGAAGCGAGGTCATTGGCGATGACCCGGGATTGCAATCAGTCGCAATCGCCATGGGCACGCCATGTACGCGGAAGGCCGCAATGGGCGGCAGCTTTGTTTCCCTGAGAAAATAAAAGGCGCCGGGAAGCAGAACAGCGACACTCCCCTGGCGCCCCATCGCTTCAGCATCTTCCCGCGTCGCATGTTCCAGGTGGTCGCAAGACAGCGCAGAATACTCAGCCGCCAGTTGCGCACCGCCCAACCAGGACAATTGCTCGGCATGCAGCTTTACAGGTAAATTGAGCGACTGGGCCTTATCGAAAACGATCCGGATGCTTTCCGGAGCAAAGGCAATGGTCTCGCAAAACCCGTCAACCGCATCGACTAGACCTTCCACCTTGGCCGCTTCCATTGCCGGCAGGCAGACATCTGTCAGGTAAGCGTCCTGCCGGCCTTGATACTCATGCGGCAAGGCATGGGCCCCGAGGAAACTGGTCCGGATCCGGACTGGACGTATCGATGCAACCTGCCTGGCAACACGAAGCATCTTCAACTCGGCCTCTATATCCAGTCCGTATCCGGATTTTATTTCAAGTGTCGTCACTCCTTCCGCAATCAGGGCGTCCACACGCGTCAGGGCTGACCCTAAAAGTTCTTCCTGGCTTGCCGCTCGGGTTGCAGAAACTGTCGAAATGATGCCACCTCCTGACCGGGAAATCTCTTCATATGAGGCCCCGTTGAGCCGCGCCTCAAATTCCGCGGCCCGGTTTCCCCCATGAACAATATGAGTATGGCAATCCACAAGGCCGGGTGTAACCAGGCGGCCCTCAAGGTCCAGGGACTCATCTTGTCTGGCCGCTTTCGGGATACCCGCCAGGCTCCCGACCCATTGCAGACGCCCGCCCTTCATCCAGACAGCCCCATCCGGAATGAGTCCATAAGACTCACTTCCTTCGAGCGTCGCGAGATTTGCGTGCGTAAGAAGCATGATTTCCTGTTGCCTGTGAATACGGTGTGCTACATATGTATATACATAATATTTGATCAGGAAAGAAGCAATGGCGGTCATTTGGGCAAAAAAGGCGCTCTTGTCAGAGGGATGGGCTGAGGCTGTCCTCATTGAAACCAGCCCGGAAGGAACCATTCGTTCCGTCTGTTCAGACCGGCCTCCGGAAGGTTACAGAACCGGTCTGCTGCTGCCTTCGCCAGCCAACATTCATTCGCACGCCTTCCAGCGCTCAATGGCCGGGCTTACCGAGCGCCGCGGACCTGACAAGAAGGATAATTTCTGGACCTGGCGCAGCCTAATGTTTCGGTTTCTGGACCGTCTGACCCCCGGGCACATCGAAGACATCGCCGCTTTTGTCCAGATGGAAATGCTGGAAGCTGGTTACGCCGCGAGCGTCGAATTCCACTACCTCCATCACCAAGCCGATGGCACGCCTTATGACAGATTGTCGGAAATGTCCGAACGCATCGTGGCGGCGGCCGCCACGACCGGGGCCGGGCTCACGCTCCTGCCGGTTCTCTATCAGTATGGCGGGTGCGACCGGCGTCCTCTGGGGCCAGGGCAGATCCGGTTTGGGAACGACTTTGAGCGGTTCGCGCGGCTTGTTGAAGAAGTGGGAAGCAACATGGGCGGTCTGCCGGCGGATTGCCGGCTGGGCGTTGCTCCTCACAGCCTGCGGGCAGTTGCTCAAGAGGACATTGAAAGGCTCGAACGACTCGCTCCATCCGGCCCGATCCACATGCATCTGGCTGAGCAACAGGAAGAGGTCGATGAGGTGCTCGAATGCCATGGCGCGCGCCCGGTCACCTGGTTCCTCGACAATTGTCATGTCAGCCCCAGGTGGTGCCTTGTTCACTGCACACGGATGGATAAACAAGAAGCTGCTCGCCTGGCGGGGACTGGGGCTGTCGCCGGTCTTTGCCCCGTCACCGAAGCTAATCTCGGAGATGGCATCTTTGAAGCGCAACATTGGTTCGGGAACAGAGGCGCGATCGCAATCGGTTCGGATTCGAATATACGGATCTCTCTGACGGAAGAATTGAGGGCCCTGGAATACTCCCAGCGTCTCAGGGACCGCGCCCGCGCCGTGCTTTCCCAACCCGACCGGTCAACAGGAAGGTTTCTCTTCGAGGCAATATCGAAAGGCGGGGCAACGGCAGCCAAGCGGACCAGCGGCCGGATAGAGGAAGGTGTATTGGCAGACCTTCTCGCGCTCGACATTGATAGCCTCTGTCTGGCCGGTCTTGCTGGTGATAGTCTGCTGGATAGCTATATTTTTACAGGCGACGACCGTCTTGTTACGGATGTCTGGGCCGCCGGGCGTCACCTTGTGAGAAACGGACAACACGTCAAACGGGATCAGATTGTGGAGAAATATCGCCAGACAATGAGTGAGCTCAGGGACGCGTTATGACTGACACGCGGTTCAAAAGCTGGCAGTCGGTCCAGGAGGAGGTGCTGGCCCGGATACATTCGCGGAAATGGAAACCCGGCGACTTCATCCCGAACGAAGCAGATCTCGCTCAGGAGTTCGGTTGCGCCCGGGCCACCGTGAATCGTGCTTTGCAGAATCTGGCAGATGAAGGATTGCTCGACCGGCGCCGGAAGGCCGGCACACGGGTTGCGACCCACCCGGTCCGCAAAGCGACCATGTACATTCCCATCATACGTCAGGAGATAAGGGACAGAGGACTGGAATATGGCTACGAACTGATCCGCTCCGAAAAGGTCATGCCACCCCGGGAAATCGGCAAATCAATGGGGTCGGGAAAACGCATCGACGTTCTCCACATTGTCTGTCTGCACACTGCCGACGGCCGGCCCTACGTGCTTGAGGACCGCTGGTTGAACCCGAAATGGGTGTCCCGGGAAGACTTTTCAATCTTCAGTGACACCAGTCCGAATGAATGGCTCGTGACACATGTCCCTTTCACAGAAGGCAACATCGTCTTTTCTGCCATTTCTGCAGGCAAGACTGAAGCTGAGCTGCTTTCCTGCAAAGAAGGCGACGCACTATTTGTCATCGACCGCACGACGCGCGACAAGCAGGAAACGATTACGTCAGTCAGACTGACCTTCTTTCCGGGATACCGGATCGAGACAACCATCTGATTCGGCATGATCTGGTGAAAGTGGTCCGGAAAGTGTATTAGTTTTCTGGCGGATTTCCAGAAGGAGGAGTTTCGACATGAAGAAGAAACGCTATCCCATAGAATAATTCGTATCGGCTCTCAAGCAGGCTGAAGTGGGAGTGTAATATAGACCAATCAACGAGACACCTGACAGTAGGGTTATAGCCGTTCCCGGAGCGCCTCGTAAGATGTTTTTCCGCCGAATGCTCCATGTGGTCTGGCGAAGTTATAGAAACGCTCTCATTCATCGAGCTTCGCCTCCAGATCAACATCGTCTTTGCACGACGATAATTGTTAGAACTCCTGCTGGTCTGATAATCATCCCATTTTTAAGCGGCTTGGTTCCTGGACTTCACGCGGCAAGCTTCAGTTTCATGGCTGGAGTAATTCCGCCAATGCCCATGTTCGGGCATTGGTTATTGTAAATTGACCTGAGACCCTCGCGTCCCTCATTCATTTCGAGAGTCTAGCCCTTTCTGCTCTGAGACCCATGTCTGGACCACTGCCGGTTAGAGTTTTCCGGACTTTCACGATGGCGGACTGGTTACGCCTGCGTGATTGATCAGTGCGGCCGGGGGTTTGTTTCCGATCGCGCTATGAGGTCTTACCGTATTGTAGTCTCCACGCCAACACTCCAGCTTTTCGCGCGCATCTGACAGGCTCATGAACCAGTTTGCAGACAGGCATTCGGCGCGTAATCGACCATTGAACGCTTCTATAAACGCGTTATCCGTCGGCTTTCCCGGCCTTGAGAAGTCCAGTGTGACGCCGTTCGCGTAGGCCCAAAGGTCGAGATCGCGAGAGATGAACTCCGAGCCCTGGTCCACGCGGATCATCTTTGGATAACCAGTCTGAGCGCAGATCCGCTCCATCGTCTGAACGACATCTTCGCCGCGATAGCTGTATCTCGCGTCGATGGCAGGAACATATTTGGACCATGTGTCGACGACCGTCAGGATGCGGAACTTACGACCGGTCGCGAGCTGGTCATGAACAAAATCCATCGCCCAGACTTCCAGTGGCGATACAGCCTCTTTTCGGTCCCGGATGAGCTTGGCCCTGACCTTTCGCTTCGGGTGTTTGTTTCTCAGTTGCAGGCCCAATTCGTTGTAAAGTCTTCGAACTTTCTTCTGGTTCACAAACCATCCCTCCCGTCTCAGCATGACGTGGACGCGCCTGTATCCGTACCGCACGCGTGTCTCGCAGATATCCTTGATGCGCTCTTTCAACGCGGCCTGATCGGGTCGCCGAGAGCGGTAGTGGAAGGTGGACGTGTCGAGCAGCAGGTTGCTGCAGGCCCTCCGGATCGACATGCCCCATTCCTGAACCGCCTCTTTGACAAGCTCCCGCTTGCGACCAGGCCTTACGTCTTTCGTTTCAGGACGTCCTGCAGCATCTCCTTGTCGAGGGACAAGTCGGCGACAATCCGCTTCAGACGTGCATTCTCGTCTTCCAGCTCTTTCAGCCGCCGCATCTCCGACGGCATCAGACCGCCATAACGCTTCTTCCAGTTGAAGTAGGTCGCCTGGCTGATCCCCGCCTTTCGACAGATCTCTGCCACCGGAATCCCGGCTTCACCCTGCTTGATAATGAACGCCTTTTGCGCGTCCGTGAACTTCGATGCTCGCATCGTGTCGTCTCCGCCCAGCCAGGTTCCAGAATACCGGAAACTCTAACCGAAAACGATCCAGTTTCTTGGGAGCAGAGCACGTTGCGACAGACTCTCCATTCAAATGCGGGACCATTTGGGGCTCAGGTCAGCTTAAGTCGAGCAACTCGTTCCATCGTCCGACAAGACCTAGGGGGCAATACTATCGTGGTGACTGTACCCATTCCCGCAACTTTACTGGGATTGGAGGGGCTTGTCACAGCACACGAAGGATCGACTCTCTTTGTGGTTGTGAATGCTTTGCGCTTGTTGACGTATAGATATACGGAACTGATTTTATAGACAGCGATCACAATTCTGCATTGTTGATAAATACTGGGTGTGTCACATTACCTCTGCGAAGACTGCCATTCTGGAAGTGTTAGAATAAGACTTGGGCTATTGGCAGCGGTATTGCACAATAGGTCTCCACCTTCGGCCTCAATAATACAAAACGCAATAAAAAGCCTTGTCAGTGCTGACCCGCCAAATGCTTTGTTGGAAGGGAGATCAAAATCCATGAACTTTTGGATTGCGTCCAAAGTGGATTGGATGTTGCCGGATTCTATTGTGAAACAAGCACCAGGACCTACTGTGACATTTACATTCGCGCCTTCCGGACAGTTGCTAAGCAAATCGGCGACCAACAAACTTAGCGCGGCAGAAATCGCTTTATTTGAGCCAGAAAACGGGATTGGATTGTCGACTGCCAACGAAATAGATTTGCCTGTCTGTATTGCAGTCGGTGCAAGTTCGGCAACCACCTGTCGTGCAAGTGCATCGATATGCGTTGGCTGGAATCTTAGGGGCTGGTCAGATGCATAGCTACGAGAAAGCAGCAATGAGCGATCAACTTTTTCTGACAGTACACTAATCAATTTCCGTAGGAGGCGGGATTCGCTGCCTGGCAGTTGATCTATTGATAGCGAGAGAATCGCGAGAGCGTTTTTTAATCCATGGCTGGCATCGTCAGCGAAGGCTTCCTGTCGGTGGGCATATGTTGCTAGCTTCGATGTGAGATCATTGACGACGCCAGCCAACGGTCTGATTTCACAAGGAGTAAGATCTTGGGGCAGATGGAAGCGAGACGTATTGTAAAGACCATGAAAGAATAAACTATCTGTCGCCCGCAGTTGCTTGGCAATGCTACTGATTGCCAGAGCGGTGCCCGAAGCAAATAAAGTAACGAATACGAATGTTGGAAGAAGGATGTGTCGTATTAATTCTTCAGGTGGATGTTCGTATGGAAGAGGGGAATTCCCGAGCAAGCCAAATTGCCGGACAAGATCAATACAAAGGGCAGCCCCGGCTATTGCTCCGGAACCTCCCATTCCTATGATCAGCTTTGCGGTGATGGACCTCATTTGCGCTGCTACTCTGCCACTGTCCAAGAAAGCCAAGAGCGTATCATAATATACCGCGCGTTTCTATGCGTTCTGCAAGCAGGTGACGAGTGCTGCCACCTGGGGCGAACAGAATAGACCTCTTTTCAGCGGGACAAATTGCTCTGCAGCGAAGTATCATACCCCAGTAGCCGCAAAGCATTCGCAACGACAGCGAGAGTCGAGCCTTCATGAACAGCCACAGCTGGTCCAATCCCCAGCCCAAGCAAGGTTGCCGGAATCAGGAGTCCAACCACACCGAGGCTGACGAACAGGTTCTGACGAATTATTCGGCTGGTCGAACGGCTGAGACCAACCGCGAAGGGTAACCTCTCGAGATCGTCCGCCATCAGTGCGACATCGGCGGTCTCAAGCGCCACATCAGAACCTGCGGCGCCCATTGTAATTCCGACAGTTGCATTTGCGAGCGCCGGGGCATCATTGACCCCATCTCCCACCATGGCAACGCCCCCGCTTTTGCTGATCTCGGCAATCCTGACCACTTTGTCCTCCGGCATCAGATTGCCAAATGCCTCATCGAGCCCGATTTCTCCTGCGACAGCATCTGCGACCCGTTGATTGTCACCGGAAATCATCATCATCCTTTTGATTCCAAGCTCTCTCAGCCTTGCAATGACAGGCTTGGCGGCCTTGCGGGGCGTATCCATCAAGCCGATCACACCGAGATAGCGATCGCCGTGGCGAACAATCATTGTCGTCCGCCCTCTATCCACCAGGTCCTTCGAGCAAGCATCCAGATCCGCCGGAATGGGAACACCCGGGATTTCGGCGAACAGGTCAGACTTGCCTATGTGGACGGGCTTGCCATCCACAACCGCCGACACGCCGCGTCCTGTCAGGCTGGAAAACTCTGTGGCGGGACTCACCCGCGCACCAAGGCGGCGAGAGGCATCACGCACGACAGCTTCTGCCAGGGGGTGATCGCTAAGTGACTCCACGGCCGCAGCGACGGAAAGCAACTCTTCCTCACTGCTGCCTTCGTTTGAAACGATATCGACAAGCTTCGGTGTACCCTCAGTAAGGGTACCGGTCTTGTCAAAGGCCACCGCCTTAACGCGCCCCAGGGCTTCAAGGGGCGCGCCGCCCTTGATCAAAACGCCTCCGCGCGCTGCTCTCGCGACCCCTGACAATACAGCGCTCGGTGTTGCGATCGCCAGCGCGCATGGGCTTGCAGCCACAAGAACCGCCATCGCGCGGTAAAAACTGTCCGCTGCAGTTTCATCAAGGAAGAGAAACGAAAGTGATGTTGCTATTGCGAGTCCGATTACCAGGGGGACAAAGATGCGCTCAAACTTGCGGGTGAAGCTCTGTGTGGGGGACTGACGGGTCTCTGCCGAATTTACCATTTCGATCACGCGCGCTAGCGTCGTATCAGTTGAAAGACGAGACACTTCGATCTCCAGGCTCCCCGAACCGTTGATAGAGCCCGCAAACACGTGGTGCTCTGCGCTTACCTTTTCCGGATATGCCCTGGTCGCTGCGAAGTTTTCGACAGGTCGTTTGTTGACCGGTGTGCTCTCTCCAGTGATCGGAGCCTGATTGACGACGCTTGTTCCATTTGTGACAAAACCATCGGTTGGAATACGTTCATTGGAACGAACGACCACGATGTCGCCGATGTTCACGGCATCGAGGGCTACCTCCTGGATGTCGTCACCGCACTTCACCCTCGCCACGTCCGGCGCCAGGTCGCCCAGCGCAGCAATTGACTCCTTTGCCCGCGTCATGGCGTACTGTTCCAGGGCGTGGCCTATCGCAAACAGGAAAAGCAGGAACGCCCCTTCTGCCCACTCCCCTAGGGCGGCGGCACCGACAGCCGCTACGATCATCAAAAAATCTATCTGGAAAACCCCTGAGACGATCTTTGCGATGGCCTCCCGCAACGCAAAGTATCCCCCGAAGAGATAGGCTGCCAGCAGAAAAAAGAAGGCGGTACTGTCTGACATGAGACCGACTTTTGGGCACAGCCAGCCAACGGCCAGAGCCAATCCACAAACCAGCGCAAAAGTAAGTTCCGCCTGATGGCCGAACAAACGGTGCACGACACCATCGTGTGAATACCCGCCGCGGGCGCGCGCGGTTTTGGTTGGCTGCTCTCGTTCTGACACTGTATGGTTTCCTCCAAGGTTGGGTGAACTACCATTGACTTTTACGTTGCTCTCTTCGAAGAGAATTCCCGACGACCTGATCAATCGTCTGAGACCAAGAAGGATGTGTCGCGCTATCCAGCCTGGCCCTCAATTACTTGCCTCCATATCGTCGGCAGGCGATGGTTGTGATGCGCTCACAAATTTTCTCCTCTCGTATCTCCCCATGCGATTATGGTGATTTACGCTACGATTTCTCCGAATTTCCTTGGTCGGCTTTATCAAGAGCGATCGACCTAGCAGATAGAATGGCAAGCCCCATTGCAGCTGAAAGACACGACCCAATAATAACGCTTAAGTTTATACTCAGAATTAGGCCCGCCTGGCTAAATGCGAGACCGACGACGAATAGGCCCATCGTGAATCCCACTCCGGTCAGCACCGCTGCGCCGTACATTTGATACCAGTCGCACCCTGCAGGTAACTTAGAGAGTCCCAATCGCACCGCAATAAGCACTCCAAGCATCACCCCCACCTGCTTACCTACAAACAACCCAATAATCACACCGACACTTACTGGGCTTAGAATTTTTTCCGTAGTCAGATTGCTAATACTAATTCCAGAATTGAAGAACGCGAATATTGGGACTACTAAGATCGCGACCCAGGGCGCCAGCGCTTGCTCGATTCGCTCAAGAATCGGCTTATCACCCGCACTGATCGGGATCAAAAAAGCTATCAGTACACCTGCAATCGTCGCATGGACACCAGACTCTAGAATCGCCAGCCAGATGAAGAGACCTATCGCCAAATGGAGCCTGACGCGAAATATCCCAAATCTATTCAAAACTGCGAGCACGCCCAATCCCCCGCCCGCCAAGACCAGAGAAAGTGCACTCAACCCATGTGAATAGAACCCAGCGATCACAATAAGCGTACCAAGGTCATCAAATACAGCAAGCGCAGTCAAAAATATTTTTAAAGAGAGCGGGATCCTGTTCTCCAATACCGCCAGTAACGCCAAGACGAGGACGATGTCGGTTGCGACAGGAATAGCCCAGCCCCGCATCGCTTCCTGGTCTTCTTGGTTGAAATATAGGTACACCAGAGCAGGCACTAACATACCTCCAAATGCTCCGAATGCAGGTAGAGCGATCTGCGACAGCGACGAAAGTTGTCCTGTGAGGATCTCTCTTTTTATTTCCAGGCCAACCAAAAAGAAGAATATAACCATTAGGCCTTCATTGATCCACGAGATCATCGGCTTTCCAAGCTCGTAGTCCCCTATACTGACAGACACTTGAGCATGGTGAATCAACTCGTAAGAAGCTGCGAAGGGTGAATTCACCCACACAAAGGCCATCATCATTGCGGCGAGCAGGACGCCCCCTGCACCCTTAGCTGAATTCAGAAAGCCAATAACTTTATCCTTCATGACACGTTCTCTTTATGGAATGTCGTTTCGTCTAACGAATACTCAATCACATCACATCGACCTCCTTCATCCGTATGGGGATTTTTCTAGAACACACCGGAAGGTCGTGAAGAATTTACTGTCCCAGCCTAAGATGTCACAAGCGCCAGCTCACCCTAAGAGAGAACGCTCAGGCCGCGTGTTTTGATCGAACATCACGGGCTCACTCATCGCAGCTGGTCGGTGGTATCACTCCCGCAACCAGCGTGGCAGCGGGAGTGATATGAATGGGATCAAGCGCTAGTTAGAAGTCGGATGCATATGCGCAGCCTCCAACATAGAATGATGCGCATCGGGCTTGGGAGCAAACCAGCGGTGCAGAGCCGGTAGCACAAGAAGTGTCAACGCTGTTGACGAAACAAGACCGCCCATAACGACTGTCGCAAGCGGGCGCTGAACCTCCGCCCCAACCCCGGTTGCAAACAATAGTGGCGCCAGTCCAAGCGCTGTCGTCATGGCTGTCATCAGTACAGGTCTGGCCCGGAGCCCTGCCGCCTCGATGGCAAGTTCATCGCGGTCACGCCCAGCCCTTGCAAAGTCATCCATGAAGCTGACGAGCACCATTCCATTGCCCAAAGCAATACCGAACAAGGCAATGAAGCCGACAGTAGCAGGAACAGAAACCGGAAGCCCGCTGATCCAGAGTGCCATCGCGCCGCCCGTTAGGGCCAGTGGAATATTCAGCAAGATCAGGACTGCCGATTTCATTCGTCCGAATGTTATTAGAAGAATCAGGAAGACGATACCGAGCGTGACGGGTATCACGACGGCAAAGCGCCGGTTTGCTTCTTGTTGAAGTTCAAATTGGCCTCCCCATTCGATCCGATATCCAGGCGGCAGATTCAGCTGCGAAGCCACCACTGCCTGGGCATCAGCGACATAGCTGCCGATATCTCGTCCACGGACATTGAGCTGAACAGTGATAAACCGCTCACCATTCTCTCGCGTGATCTGACGCGGACCCACTAGTTCCTGAATATTTGAAACACTTTCCAGCGGAACTCGCGCTCCGCTTGCGGACTCCAGGATGATACGCCCTATAGCCTCCGGTGTGTTTCTGTCCTGTTCCGTATAGCGTACAACGACCGGAAACTGGCGCACCCCCTCAAAGACCGCGCCCGCCTCGGCTCCGCCGACACCGGATCGCAGTGCATCCAGCGCTTCTTCGATACTCAACCCATATCGTCCAAGCGCCGATCGGTTTAGTGAAACTATCAACTGGGGCGCACCGGTGATCTGATCGGCTTGAACATCAGCTGCTCCCGGGACGGATTGCAGAACAGATTGCAATTGCTGAGAGCTGTCCAGCAAAACCTCCGTATCAGGCCCAAAGATCTTCACGGCAAGCTGGGCTTTGGTACCTGTCACGAGCTCATCAATGGACATGGCAATCGGCTGGCCGACGTTCACGCGAATGCCGGGGAAAGTCGCAAGATTGTCGGAGATTGCAGCCCTGAGTTCATCCGGTCCAAGTCCTTCCCGCCATTCATTTCTCGGTTTGAGCGCGACGAAAGCCTCAATACTGTTGACCGGGTCAGCATGAGCACCGACTTCGCCTCGACCAATCCGACTGACAACCGAACTGATTTCAGAGAAGCTTTCCAGCAGGCGACGCTCAACTCTGGTGGAGGTTTCCCTCGCCTCACTCAGCGATATCGAGGGTGCCATAGTAACCCGGAGCAGAACATCGCCTTCCTCCAGCGCGGGAGTGAACTCCGAACCCAGCCGGGTTGCAGAAACACCGCCTGCAAGAAGCAGCATGAATGCCAGTCCAATGGCAACCATACGCCTTCGGATAAAAAACGCGGCCAGTGGCCGTATAATACGGGTTAGCCGATTATCTTCAGACGGCTCAGTTCGATTGGGCGGCCTCATCAAACCCAGCGCCATCGCTGGTGCGATGAGCGCTGCGTAAATCAATGAACCAGTCATTGCGAGCGCGGCTGATGCCGCAAGAGGACGAAAGGTCTTGCCTTCGGTACCCTGTAGCGAGAAGAGCGGCAGGAAAACTATAATGACAACAGCGACCGCCGCTATAAGCGGAGCGATCACTTCTGCGCTGGCGCGAGCAACTGTGCTTCTGTCATCTTCTCCCTGATCTCGCTCCCTGAAGCCGCGTTCCACATTTTCAGCAATGACAATTGCCCCATCGACCATCATTCCGATCGCAATTGCGATACCGCCCAATGTCATGAGATTGGCGCCTATGCCGAGGACATTCATCGAAATGAATGCAAATCCAACGGAAAATGGAATTGACAGCACAACGACCAGGCTGGGGCGCCAACCGCCTAAAAGCAGGAAGACAACAACCGCAACAAGCAACGCACCTTGCCACAAGGCCGTCGTAACCGTTGCCGCAGCCTTCTCGACCAGCGTTCCCTGATCATAGTATGGCACGGCCCTGACACCTTCAGGCAGGGATTCATTGATTTGATCGAAGCGCGACTTTGCAGCCTTGATCACTTCAGACGTATTGGAGCCATACAGTTTCAGGACCAGCCCTGCGACCGCCTCTCCTTCCCCGTTGGCCGTAGCCATGCCTTGGCGGACTCCGCCACCGATGGCGACATCACCCAAATCACTTACTCTGACCGTGCGTCCGTCGACAGACTTGACTGGCGTTTCCCGCAAATCGTCCAGCGTTCGGGCGAGACCGACTCCGCGGACTGTATATTGCTCGGCACCGACTTCAATAAACTGCGCGCCCGCTGTCTTATTGGCCGCTTCGAGCGCAGTTATGACATCAGACACGTTCAGCCGATAAGACGTGAGCTGATTTGGGTCCAGATGAATCTGGTATTGCTTTTCAAAGCCGCCCAGCGACAGAACTTCCGTCACGCCTTCAACTGACTGAAGCGGGTATTTGATCATCCAGTCGGCGATTTCCCGCAATTCCACCAGCGAACGTGTGCCGGTTTCATCGATCAAGCGATAATACATTATGATCCCGAGGCCGGTCGATATCGGCCCCATTTTGGGTGTTCCGAACCCTTGCGGTATTGCATCGCCCGCCTCGCCGAGGCGTTCGCCAACTACCTGCCTAGCAAAATATACATCGGTTCCATCTTTGAAGTATATGTTGACGACGGAAAGGCCGAAGTTTGAAGTCGAACGGATTTGCTCGACCTTTGGCAGGCCGGACATGGCAGTTTCGATTGGATATGTAACGTACCGTTCGACCTCTTCCGGAGAGAGCCCCTCTGTCTCAGTGAAGACCTGGACCAGAGACGGGGACGGATCGGGAAATGCGTCAACAGGAAGATTGCGGAATGCGAACAGTCCTCCAATTGACAGGGCAAGGGCGGCGATGGCGGCAAGCAGCCGCCCACCCGCGAGTCGGTGCATCAGGTTAAACATCTTGCTTTTCTCCTAGTGGGCGTGGCCGTCGCCAAAGGCGTCTTTTTCCAACTGGGCTTTCAGGGTGAAGGCCCCGTTTGAGACAAAACGCTCCCCTTCGGCCAACCCGGAACGGATCTCGCTAAATCCACGCGCACTCGCGCCAGCCTCCACCTGACGCGGCTCAAAACCGTCATCAGTTGGAACGAATACCGATGGGTTGCCCTCGACAATCACAATGGCATCTGAAGGCACACGAACAACAGATCTTGTCGCGCCGGTGGCAAGCCTCGCCGTCACAAACTGACCAGGCTTCATCCTGTGTTCAGCATTTTCAACAATAACTCGCGCGGTTGCTGTCCGGGACGTCTCGTTTATTACCGGCAAAACCGTCCAGATCTCGCCAGTCGCCAGCACCCCTCCATCGTCGCGCATTAGTTCCACGTCCATGCCCGAATCCACCTTGGACAGATCCTCTTTGTACACCGCAATATCAGCCCAGACGACCGAGTCATCGACAATCACGAATAAAGGGTCAGCATCCATCGACACCGTCTCGCCCAACGAAATATTGCGCTGTATGACTTTTCCAGAAATTGGTGAAGTGACAACAGCTTGGGAAAATGAGCCGTCCTCGGCCTCATCCAGGGCATCGAGTAATCTGTGACTTACGCCAACGGCATGCAGCCGATTCTCGGTTGCCTGTCTGGTCGCCTTGGCCGCGGTATATTCCGCCCTTGCTGACTGCACATCCGCGTCTGAAGTAATCTTCTGTTCCCAGAGTTGCTCTTCTCTATCAAGTTCAGCTCTCGATAACCGTTCTGCACTCAGCGCATTGAGATAATCTGCCTTTAAGCCGGCGAGCTCCCTGCTGGTCAGAAGTGCCAATGCCGATCCGGCGCCAACACTGTCTCCTTCGCCAACGTACAATCGCGAAACAATTCCCTCCACTTTGGATGAGACCCGTGCAACACGGTCTGCATCGAAGCGGATTTCTGCAGGTAACTCCAATGGAACGGACACATCGCCTCGTTCTGCCTCGGCAATGACAATTCCGGACGCAACTACTTCGTCAGCACTCAGTTCGACATGCTCACTCTCACCGCGGTGCTCCTCATTGTCTTCCTCATCGTGTCCCGCGTGATTTTCGTCTGATAAAACCGACGTTTCAGCCATGGCACCATTGGCCGTCCTATCGGCGCCGCATGCGGCCGAGAGCAACAGACCGGGCGCAAGCAACGCCACGTACAATAGATTCTTTTTCATTGGGAAACTCCTTCGAAGGGTGCAGCGCCTATCAGAGCGCTTAGCCGGAGCATTTCGGTTTCGAGTGCGAGCCGGGCTTCAATGACTGCAGCACGTGTCTCTATCAGGCTCCGACGCGCATCGAGCGTCGCGGTAAGGTCGAACTTTCCGACCCTGTATCCTTCTGCTGCCGCAAAATAGGCTTGCTCGGCGAGAGGAAGTGCTTCCCCTTCAAGACGGTCAAGTCGCGACGCAAAAGCCCGGCTGCGCGCCACGAGGCTTGCCTGCTGCGCCCGCAGCCTGGTTTCAACAACCTGAGCGTTCAGTTCGGCCCCCTGATATCTCAGTCGCGCCGCACGCGTTGCGTCCTGATTGCGATCGAACAGGGGCAGCGGAACGCTTACCCCCGCAAGAAACGCGTGGTCACCAGTCTGTTCGAACCTGCGGAAACCTGCAGAGAGTGTCATATTCGGCCAGGCACCAGCGCGCGCAAGATCCGTGGCCGCGCTGCGCGCCGCCGAACCGGCCTTTGCCTCTGCCAGTTTCGGGTGAGACATTCGGGCTGCATCCGTTTTCATCTCCATCCGGTCGGGCGTCTCTCCAACGGAATCGGGCAATCCAAAATCGACCCGCCCTTGTCCCCAAACAGAAGCAAGGGCAAGTGCTCTGGCCTCAACCTCACCACGTGCCGCATCTGCAGCTGCCTGAAGAATGGCTTCTTCAGCGCGTGACCGGACGAGTTCAGGAGGCGCAGAAGCGCCCGCCTCCACTCTGCGAGCGACAACGTTTGAGAATTCTCCTGCCAACGTCGCCGCTTCAGTTGCAACTTTCGCCATCTCGGTAGCCGCCTGCAGATCGAGAAACAATTCTCCAGCGAGTGTCTGGACCTCCAGACGCTGCGCCTCGCACGTAGCACTTGCCAGGGCGGCCTCAGCCCTGGCAGACCGCTGCAAAAGGCGCCGCTTGTCACCGAGCTGGAAGGTTTGCTCAATCGTGAGAGTGCTCTCAGAAGTATTGAAGCCCTTCAACGGACCTGTCCCGGAAAAATTTTCTGTCTCGATCGCGACGGACGGATTGAGCCAACGCCCTGCCTGGTCTGCGTCAGCGGAGGAGGCTCTTGCCTCCAGGGCCGCCATCAGGACTTCGGGGGTCGCATAACCGGCCCTTCGGACCGCCGCTTCAAGTGTCAGCGGGGTATTTGGGTCAGGATTTTCGGATTGGATGGGGGTAGAACCACATCCATCGGCTAGGGCTTGCCCGGCCAGAATTGGCAGAGCGAGCGCGGCAAGCATGCCGCGGGATAAGGGTTTCATTGAGTGTAATGTCCTCGGATAGATTCACTGACGGCGCAGTGGAGACTGCGCACTCCGGTTGCGGATGTCGTGATCTAGGCTCGAGGCGGTCTGTAAGGTCCGTCCGGACCGGATTGTTCCAGTACTGTCCGGTTCGGAACCGGTCGAAGCAATGAGGTCGCGCTGGCGATCAGCCTTTCACCACCTGTTTCGCCCATTATGTGATTGTGGCAGCTCCCGCAGTGATGGAACGGGTGGTCCGAACCTTCTTGCGAAGTATCGCCGGAAGGCATTTCGCCAGAATCACTGGTATCGACCGAGACTTTATGGATATCGTCGCAGGCAACAGAGATGTCGGCAATCGCACTCATCGGGGACGCCAGACAGGCCCAAACCATCAATGCGATGATGAGCTTTGAAAGATGCGTGTTGATCCGGACGAGATACATATCCCACATTGTCTATATAAGACGGCTTGCGCTAAAGTTAATTCACCTTTGCAATCTTCTACTATTTCCAGTCCACATCAGGTCAAGTGGAAATGTCATCTGAAGCTTTGGTTCCAGCTTTCTTTGTGTTCAATTTGCCGCGCGGCGCTGACCAATGCGCTGGAACGGACCGTCAAATAATAATCCGGATTCACTCTATTATTGGCGCGATAGACAAGAGCATGCTAGCCGGTCTTCTGCTTCACTCAGGCTTGCCCGGTCTCAACTCCGGCTTGACTCACCCGGCGTCTACTCCCGGCCAGCTTGGTGTATACCGTAAGCTTCTGACAGACAGAATCCCGGCCAGGGTTTCGGCCATACAATTGGATAATCTTCGGAAAACAGCCGGTCGCCTTTCATGAGGCGACCGGACAATCCGACCTGTGGGATGGCGCCCGGCCGGTCGAAATAGCGCACCTCATCCCCGCAATATCGGAACGAGACAGCCCGCCGCCAGTTACCGGAACGATTTCCTCCGGCTCCGTGAACCGTCATGACATGATGGATAAGTACGTCACCGGGTTCGACGTCGAAGGAGATGATATCATATTGGTCCGGGTTCGCCTCAATATCCGGGCAACGCTTTTCAGGAGACGACTGGATCGGCGTCTGAGAAATAAAGACATTCGGCGCATAGGTCTCGCCCCTTTTGTGAGACCCGCGGACATATTGCATGGTTCCGTTGGAGCGGCTCACTGGATCCAGAGGAATCCAGATGATGACGCACTGGTCGCCCTCAATCTGGAAATAAGCGAGGTCCTGGTGGAAGGCCGTCTTCTGGCGCGTATGCGGTGCTTTCACGAAGGTCGTGTCCTCCCAGAAATTGAGATAGTTCGCGCCAAGCAGTTCCGCCGCAATTCCAGGCAACGCCGAGTCGAAGGCCACTTTGCGCACACCCGAATCCCACTTCCAGGCGGCGACATCGTAGAAGAACAGGCCCTGCGAATTCGCCTCGTCTTCTTCCATGAGCGGCCGCGCGGCCGCATCGCCGCGCACCAGATCTTTCATCGCCTGCATGTCGAAGCGGTTCGCCGCGCCGGTCTCAACCGGCTCTGATCGGTCCCAGACCTGCCGGGCGAGCGCCTCGAAGTCGTAACCGGTCGCAGACTTTCCCAGCTGGTTCATCTGTTTTTCTACGGCCATTCGGAGATGATCGACTTCCTCCGATGTCAGGACATTCCTCAGACAGACGATACCATCGCGTTCAAACGTCCTGATATCTTCGGCGGAAACCGTTTCAGATCGCCCCTGCGTCATGCCGAAGCCCTAAGCTTCGGCACAAGGTACTCTGCAACGATCGCTTCTGCATCCCGGTACCGGTCCATCTGGCGGTCTAGCGTGGCCTTGTCGATTTTGGACACCGCCGGAATCCAGGCCCAGTCATCCCCGTCCCTGCGCGGAAGTCCGAGCGGCTCGGTCGACCAGACCCTCTGGACGAGGTTGTAGAATTTCTGGTGGGTGAGCCAGCTGAGACGCGAAACACCATGATCGAGGCACCAGACGGTGAGCCCCAGCCCAAGGCGGCACCTTGTCCGGAAATCCTCGACCGGATCTCGCATGCGCTTCCGGTCCGTCACGAAGCGGGAGCATTCCCAGACATCTGATCCGACCGGATAGGACTGGAGATCGCAATAGTCAGCGAAGAGTTCGCTCATCATGTGCGGGCGGGTCGTCGGGTTAAGCCGGGACGATGCCAACACGTCGCCATCGCGGGAGAGGACCAGGACGTAAACGGTCGCGTCCGTATCGAACTGGTCCTTGTCGTAGCCGACCCGAATGCCGGGAATGTGCCAGCCCCATTCTTCGACGACGATCCGGTAGCGCATCTCATGCATCGCGTGGATGAGATCGCGGTATTCTCCCCGATTATCTGGCGTGATGATCTTGAACATGGAACCTCCTGCCGTGCCTGATTGCAGGCGGAGGATGGATCGGCACGACCTCATCGTCATGTCCACATAAGGGGGCTTGTCAGGGAAAGATCTGGCCATGCGCGATGGCCGAGGAGACGAGATGCGCGCGATTGACGGCATCAAGTTTCCGGCAGGCCCGCTGTAGCGTTTTCTTCACGGAATCTTCCCGGATCCCCAGAATGTGCGCGATCTCCCAGTTCGACTTGCCGGCCGCAGCGAACTGGACGCATTCTGCTTCCCGCGGCGAGAGTTCTGCGAGCTTCTGGTAGGGAAACGGGCCCATCAGCTCTTCAAGGTGGTAATAGGCCGTCTGGCAGACGATCTCGAGTTCGGCGATCTGGGTTCGCGACAGGTCCGGCATCCTGTCTCCGCCGAGCGAGACGCCGCCCGATATGCTGGCAAGCGCATGCATCGGGAACATCATGCCGTCCGTGATGCCATAGTCATGCACCATGTCGACGACCATGCGCCCGATCCGCGACGCATGCGCATGTGCTTCGGCCCAGCTGAACGGGCGCTTCGAGCGGATGGCACAAAGCGCGATCGGGTCATGCAGGATGGCGAGACGGCTCAGTCGTCTCGTTTTCAGCTCTTCGGGCCAATTCGAGAGGTAGAGAATATCCTTGAGCGGAACATTGAGCGGATTGACGAGTTGACCCAAGAAGACACGGTTAAATCCATAGGGCTCGCTGAACTCGGCGAGCCGTTCGATCGCATCCGTGCCCGTCGTCGTCGCCTGTATGTCGCGGATGGCTTCCAGAACCGCTGCGCCATCATAATTGCTCATGGCCTGCCGTCTCCAAATACGTTCCGTACCAGCACTGCCGGTACCCGTACGACGTTCCTGCCCGCCCGGTCGGCCAACCCGGACTCGCTGGTTGCATCGCTCGTCTTTCTTCGCATCCTTTCGATGCGCCGGGATACAATTACCACTTATTATTGTTTTTTGTTACTCTTTATGGTTTAATATTTTCTTGCACGGGTTGGCGATGACTGCCCGCCCCGTCTTCTTGCCACGCCTTACCCGCGAGCGCCTGATCATGCCTGAGTTCCATGACAGAGACATTGCTATCGCAAGTGCGTATTTCAGGCGCGGCGAGGCTGACGCGGCCCGCGAAGTATTTGAACGGGTTCTCGGAAGCGACCCCTGCAATGTGGCGGCGTTACACGGCATTGGCCTTTGCCTGCACGCTCGTGGCGAACGAGACAGGGCGATCGCCTCTTACCTGCAGGCTGTAGCCCTTGAACCTTCCGCATGGACGTCCTGGCAGTCGATTGCCGATCTGACGCCAGATGAGCAAGAACGGCGATGTGCCATTGATCAGGTGGCAGATAGTCTAATGGCCGCCAGCCAGACAGGCACCCCCTCGACCAGAACAATCCGGAATAGCGTCCGAGCCCTGGTTTGCGCAGGTCGCAGTCAGCAAGCGGTTCAGTTGCTTCACAAGAGCCTCGGCGGCTTTGACGATAAGAATGAGGCCCATGCGCTGCTGGCCAGTATACTTTACGCCCTTGGACAATTCGAAGCCGCTGCGCATCACCAATTCCTTTCCCTCCCGAAAGGACCTGCCGCGACACCAGCTTCCCGCAAGTCGTCCTTTGAACCGGGCCACGCAATGGGCGCTCTCCTGAAACTTTGCTCCCTGCTCGAAACAGGCGGATTCAGGCCCTTCCTCGTCGCGGGAACACTGCTTGGCCTTGTCCGGTCCGGCAGTCTCCTGGCACACGACCGCGACATCGATATCGGTCTCCTGCGCGGCGACAATGGCGGCAAGGATATGGTCGATTTCATCCGGACCCATCCAGACCTGATGCTCCCTCATTCAGCAAGACCGGGTGACCGGTATGTCGGCCTGACCGTGAATGGGATCGCCGCCGACATATTTGTGTTCGACCAGACGCCTTCCGGCATGGTGTGCGGCTTTTCGAACCTGCCGGGCGACATCCAGTGGCGCCATACTCCGTTCCAGCTACATAACACACGTCTTGCCAGGGGTATGTTCTGCATCCCAACCCCCACGGAGACCTATCTCTCCGAATGTTACGGCCCTGGCTGGCGCAAGCCGGATCCCGACTTTGCTTCTGCCATCAGTTCCCCGGCGCTACACAACACCAGCCCATATGCCATCGCCTATCTAGCGCTCGCCCGCGCACGCACATGCCTGCTCGCCGGAAATGCGACGAAGGCAGCGGCGCTGCTTCAGCAACTGCCGCGAATAGACCTGCCGCAACCGGGTTCCGTGGCCCGCGAGGCAATGGCTCACACCATACCTGCCATCAAGCGGCAAACCTGAGCCCGGGGGCATTCCCCCGGCACATATACAATTCGCCAAGCGTTCCTCATCAAAAGGAGCGCAGCTGACAATTTTGCGCAACACCCTGTTTCTATTTAATTTTTAATGTTTCATCGCGTTGACTCAACCATTTTTAGATTCAATATTCTACCTGCCGTTGTTTTTGACGGCGTTCAAAACGGAAAGGAAAACACCATGACCCCGAAAGTCGAAAACCATCAGCCTATGGACGAATTCGACCCGATCGAACTCGGTTCCGTTTCTTCGGAAACCAAGGGCGCAGCTGAGGGCCCGGCCGAGCTCTCAGGCTCGCAGAATTCCCGCCCCGGAATTGGTTGAGCACCAATGTGAACAGGAGAACGAGGGCGCCAATGCGCGCCCTCGTTCTTCCTTCTCAGCGTTTACCGCAGGCCTCACGGAGAAACTCCCCCCAATGCCAGCCTTTCATCTCGCTCCGGAGATCTATTTCTGTGCGTCCGACGGGGCGTACATCTTTCTCGATGCACGCGCGGATCGTTACTTTGCCTATACCGGTGAGACTGCGCGGCTGTTCCCGGAGATCATTTCTACAGACCGGACCGAACAACTCTCTCAGGATGCAGAGCGATTTGCGGACCATCTCCTGCGCATCGGGGTACTCCTGCGTCCCGCTGCAGAAACCCGGCCATTAAAGGCCTGCACTGCAGCCCGCCCCGATACCTCCCGCTTCGAACAGGCCTGCCTGCTCGCCGCCGATGCGAAATACTCTGAATGGTCCAACATGTTGACGGCTCTTGCCCGCAGCTGGTCTCTCAAACGAATGCATTCCCTGCGCGGTGTTATTTCAGGCGCACGCCGCTGGAAGCAGAATGTCCCGTCAGGAAACGGAAGAACACTGGAGGAAGCGACGGAGCGGACGGCGCAATTTCTCTCGCTTGCCCCCTTCCTGTTCACGACAAAGGATGCGTGCCTCTTCCGCAGTCTCTTCCTGATGCGGTTCCTGGCGGGCCACGGGATCACGGCGACCTGGACGTTCGGCGTACGGCTCGCCCCTTTTGGTGCCCATTGCTGGGTCGAATATGACGGCGCCGTCCTCAACGACCATCTCGAACATGTGGGCGGGTTTGCGCCCATCCTGACGATCTGAAGGAGCGGAAAATGCCCGCAGCCTTCTTCGCCATGAGCTGGAACCCGGAAGACGAGCAAGCCGAGCAGCAGGCAGCCCGGATCCAGACGCGCCTGATGGAGGCCCCAGCGACGTCCATCCTTGTGGAGACATCCGGCTTCCTGCTTGCAGATCTCAGCCAACCAGGCTCTGCCAGCCCACCCATTATTGAAATCAGGCGCACGGACGGTCAGTTTGGCGGAGCTATCTTGGGCACGCTTTTTCCACAGAACGGTTACCTGCGCTTGACGGAGATCCGTCACGCCGCAGCCACCATGCTGCTCGATAGAGGTGGGGGCAATCTCTACAATGACTATTGGGGAAGCTATGTCGCCTTTTTCCACACGGGCGATAATCTGGCTGTCTATACCGATCCGGTCTCCTCCATCCCCTGCTTCTATTCGGCCGATGGCGGCGTCACTTGTTTCTACTCCAATCTCGAACTCTGCCCCTTCCTGGACAGGAGCCGCTTCAGCCTCAATCGCCGCTTCATCTCCACACTCATGGCCTATGACAAGATCCAGAATGGTGAGACCGGCCTCAATGAGGTGAAGGAACTGTTTGGTGGCCAGCGCCTAATGGCTCGGACGCCTGATGCTCTGCCTGAAACCCTGTGGGACCCTCGCGACTTTGCGCGCGACGTGCTGGAACCGGATCCGGAAGCAGGAGCTCGTCTCCTTCGGGAGACGGTGCAGCAGGTGGTCAGCGCCTGGGCGACCTCGGTCCCCGCACCCGCCGTCGACCTTTCCGGCGGTCTGGATTCCTCGATTGTCCTTGCCTGCCTTGCCGAGAGCGATGCACCTCTCCCACACCTTGCCGTCCACCATATCGTTGAGTCCGGAGACCCGACAGAAGCGCACTTTGCGAGAGCGGCGGCCGCCTTTCTCGGCGCCGACATTGCGGAAATCCGGTTCAGCCCTTCCAGACAATTGCCGGACGTCACGAGCCATCCCGCCTCGGCGCGGCCCTATCGGCAATTCCTTTCCCGGGACTTCAACGCCCAGCTTTCAGAAGCCACCGACAGGATGGAGCGGACCTACCTTACCGGTCAGGGCGGAGATCATCTCTTTCACGCAGCGGAAACAGCTCTCGGATTTCCGGACTATCTGCGCCGGCACGGAATGGGACCGCATCTGATTTCGGAGCTCTCCAACTCCGCTCGGCTCTCGAACTTGTCTGTCTGGCGGGTGCTCCGGGAAGCTCTTCCCAAAGCGTTTGGAAAGATACAAACATCCTCGCTCCTTGGCGCCATCGCGGCACGGCGCACGCCCCTCAATACCGCTGCGCTCGATATATTTGACCCGGTCTACGCTTTTCCGGACTGGGCCCGAACGCCAGGAGGAGTGCCTCCCGGAAAGTTCGACCAGGTGAGCGGCATCCTGCACATGATACAGGTGCAAGAACGCCTGTTTGCGGAAGATGCAAGGGAAGTTGTGAATCCACTAATGTCCCAACCGCTTATTGAACTCTGCCTGCGCCTGCCGGTCTACCTTCTGTCCCTCGCCGGTGTCAGCCGCGGCCTTGCCCGCAAGGCCTTCGAGGGACGTCTTCCAGACCTAGTTCGCCTGCGGATGACGAAAGGCGAAGCGACGCGGTATTTTGTCGACCAGCTTCGCCTCAACCTGTCCATGGTCCGGGATTGCCTGATGGATGGAGAGCTGGTTGCTCATGGGATAGTACAGCGCAGGGATGTCGAAACGTTTCTCAGAGAAGACCAGTTCCTCACCCATCCGGCCGGACGGATGATCCTTGTTTATTATGCGATCGAGGCATGGTTGCGGACGTGGAAGACACTTCGTACCAGCATGTGAGCAGAGCGCATGATAAGCAATAATATCTGGACTTCCCCTTTATCATTTGCGGTCGTGCGGCATGAGCTCACCAGGTCATACAGCGCGGAACGATCCATCCAGACATCCTGGAGTCAGCGCAGGCTTATGAGTGTGCGAAGCTCTTCGTCTCCAAATGGCCTGACCGCGGTTATGGCGATTGTCCCATATTTCTGCACATCAAAAAAAGTGGGATAAATACTTCAAATTCAATACCTGAATGCTCAATCAGTCGCTTCCCGCCGGCAGATATGTGACGCCGTACCGACATTTCCACAGGACCTCGATACCGAACCTATTCAGGTGTCGATCCAGCCACAGCTGGCATAACGCCCACATCCTCCATGAAGGCATCGAAGCGGGTCCACATGTCCCGGATATTGGCTGGGCTCGAAGGTCCGTGCCCCTCCCCCCAATAGCGGACATAGCGGGCATCCTTTCCTGCACGCAGGAGCGCTGAATACATCTCGTCGAACTGTTCCATGGAGAAGCTGTCCATGTCTGAATGCATCAGGAGGACTGGCGCATTTATATCTGGCGCGAGCAGGACCGGACTGTTGCGATAGAATATTCCCGGATCCTCGAATGGGGAACCTCCAAGGCTGAACTCGCTCCCCGCCCCGGCTTCGTAGCGGATGAACTCACTGCCAAAATAATCCGGGTCCAGAATGGAGTAGATCCCCGGCGGCCCAAAATAGTGACTGGTCAGGTCCGCCCAGCCATTCCGGGCGATGATTGCCGCGAACCGGTGGGAATGGGCCGCCACATAGAGCGCCGACACGGCCCCCTGGCTGAACCCGCTGAGGACAATCTTGTCCGGATCGACATGCCCGGTCGCAAGAAGCGCGTCGAGGCCTGCGTCTACGGCTTCGTCCATTCCCGCGATCGGGCCGTCTTCCGTTCCGATATAGTCGCGCGGCAGGGCAATGCGCGCATAAGCATAGCCCCTGCCTGCCCAGAGATAAGGAGAGTTTGGATTGGGATAAGAGAGAATGGGTGTTCGGGGCTCGCAGCGCGGCACGGTGCCGGGATAGACCTCGACAATCAGGGGCAAGGGCACCTCTGTCGTATTGGGTGGCAGCAGCAGGCAGGAGGCGACATCTTGGGCAACGCTGGCGTCGCCCGGATGTTCGAGCCGGTAGGAGACGCTATGCCAGGTCCCGAATGCGACGTCCTGTAGATGGTCGTTGATGCGCGCGAGTGGCCGGCCACGGGTGTCCGCCCCCTCCCGGACAAGAAGCAGTTCCGCCCCCGCCCTGGATCCTACGCGGAAGAGTGCGGCCGCACCTTTAAGGCTTCCAGCGATCGGGGCGGCGCCCTTTGCGGGCGATTTGACGCTCATGGTCTCCGGCAGGCCTCTTGTGGCCGGACCGATCAGGATTGCGGCTGACGCCTCGCCCTTGCTCGCTTCCACGAGCGCGCCGCCCCCCGGATCAGGACGGCTGAGCGCACCATAGGTCGAATAGGACCCGGCCGGAACAAAGCGCAGATCACCAGATGCAGAACTGATCAGCTGTTTCCGACGTCTGTCAGACCCCATGCAGTAGAGCCCCTGCCCGGCCTGTATGAGGAAGCAATCCCGCCCTGTCTCAAGCGGGACACCTGAGACATGATCTAGATCGCCGGTCAGCGCTTCATGTGTGCCGTCTGCCGACAGACGGTACCAGTCGGACCGGGCGAGCCCAGCCTCACCGATATCTTTCGGCGTGAACAGCGCTTCGCTTTCATGACCTGTCGGAACTGGCCGCGCGAAGATGGCAATGTCCTTGCCGAGGAACACCGCCCGTTCGGGACGCATGGCGAAACCCCGTTCTCGCTCGGACGCGAGATCTAGCCCGGAATGTGTATAGGTCGTCAGTTTACCGGTCGCAGTGTCGATGACACGGAACCGCCCGCTCGAAGGACCGCTGCCATCCTCCCAGGCAAAGCCGAGCAATCCATCGCCTTCTGGCGCCCAGGCGAGCGTGTAGGCGGCAAAATCCTTTCCGTCTGCGAGCTGTTCTTGTGTGCCAGCTTCCAGATCGAAGAGGACAAGCCGGTGCCGGCGCGGAATCGCCGCCTGAAGCCTGCCCGGATCGAGCGGGAGTGGTCCGGAGACGGCAAGCGCTGCCAGCTGCGTCCCGTCCGGTGACGGGCGGAGATCGGCGAAGCGTCCCTCCGCCATGATGTCTGTTTCTCCGGTCCTGGCATCTACCCGCACCAATTGCCCGGCAACGGACTCGGAAGATGTGACCGGCGGACGTGTGCGGACCTCGTCGGACGTGACCGTGTCTCCGCGCCAGGCCGCCGCCCAGGTTTTGGTGAGCCATGCACCTGTTGCCGCCCGGAGACTGGCCTGCGCCATTTCCTGTCCTGCCGGCAGCGCCGTATAGACGAGCTGATCTTCCGATACCCAGACCGGGCGGTATTCCCCGGTCCAGTCGGTCCGGGGAACTGGTTCGAACGCTTTGCACGCGCCGGTTTCCATCTCGCACGCCGAGAGAGACAACCTGCTCGCCCTATACTGCGTGACGGCAAGGCGGGTTCCGTCCGGTGAGAAACTTTCGATCCAGGCATGCGCCGATGGATCGATACCGGGCATGAGCTCCGGATCAGTCCCGGCCTGCAGGTCCACCCGCCACACCTGGTGCCCGCTGCTCCGGAAGGCATGCGTCCGGTAGCTGTAATCCGGATAAGCGTCATAGGGCCGGATCCGTTCAAATACGAGCCACCGCCCGGTGGGATCGAACCTTGCCTCGCCCAGCCCCTCCATTTTCAGAAGCGCGTCTAGGGTCAGGCCCTTCGAACGTTCCTGCGGACTGGCTGCCGCAGGCGATAAAGCCAGCGAACAGGCGGAAAGGACCAGGAGGACAGTTGCGGGCAGCAGCCGGCGAACCAGGCTCAGACATGAGCGGCAGGCCACAAGCGTCCGGGTAACGGGCCTTGCGCGACCGGGCGAAGAGGCAGCCGCCCGGATGAGGACAGGAGAAACACGCAAGGCCCGTCTCCCTCAGAAGGCCTTGCGGACTTCAAACGTGACGAACCGGCCGAGCGGCGATGCATTCGTCGGGTCGTATGCTGTCATGCTGTAGCCACCATTCGAAGGTGCGGCGGGCGGCGCCGCGTCAAAGAGATTGGTGACGGAAAGTCCGAGGCCCACGCCCCTGAGCCAGCCTGCCCCGCGAGCGTCAAAGTCATAGGAGAGCGTGGCATCCACTGTGGTCCAGGATGAAATCCCGTCCGCCCCTTCTGTCCGGTCGACCTGGTAGCTGTCGATATAGTTGACGAATGTACTCGCTGTGAGACCACCCCGGGACAGGCTCGCATGACCGCGCAGGGTAAGGTCCACCGGGTTCAGGTATGTGTTCAGGGTTTCGACTGCCGCTGTGCCGGCGGACGCCTGCTGGGTGAAGTCCAGGATATGGTTCGCATTGATCCCGGCATCGAAGTGCCCAAGCGGCGTGTCGGTTCCGTAGTCCAGCTGGAGGTCGAGCCCGCTCGTGTCGGTACGCGCGAGATTGCGGACAACATTCACATTGTTGATGACGCCGACATTATCGAGCGTCGCCCCGAAGAAGAGTGCGATCGGTATGTCAAAGCTTGCGAGCAGGTCGTCAATTTCCTGAGCCGTCGGGAAGAAGACAATACTTCCGGCCGGAAAGGCACCCGGATCGTTCCAGGCAATGCCGGGGGCCGCGATATCCAACTGCCCCTGCGGGATCGGTGTCGCCCCAAGGCGACCCTCGAAGGAAATATCGTAATATGTCGCGCTCACTGTCCAGTCATGACCTCCGCGCGACCAGGTCGCGTCCACACCTGCGGTGAACGTCTCGGAGGTTTCCGGATCGAGATCCTTGGCCGTGCCAAACACCTGGATATATCCCGTCCCGCTCAGAGACGGATCCGGCGCCTCTTGTTCAATATATTCCAGCATGAAATCATAAGGCAGCAATTGCCCGGTCCGCCCCAGGGAAAAGGCCCGCCCGAGCGGTGGCGGCGCAAAGCTCGTGCTGTAGGAACCTCGGACATTGACCCCATCCGCCGGAGACCAGAGAAGTCCTACTTTCGGATTGGAACTTGTTCCGAAGTCGGAATAATCGTCCACCCGGCCGGAAAGGTTGAGTTCGAGCCGCCGGACACCCGGTAGCGCATTTTCTTCGCCGATCAGTGGCACCTGCATCTCGGCATAGAGGGCAGAGACGTCCCGGTCGCCATCGGCCGTGATCTGCTGACCAAGAATATCATTGGTAAACGCCTCTTTTCGCAGGTGTCCGCCGATCGCGGCCTTCACCGGTCCGCCGGGAAGTCGGAAAAGGTCTCCGTCCAGCTTCAGGTCGAGAGACCAGAGGTCGGACTCCGTCCGGACATCATCTACCGGATCATCCGGCCGGATACCGTCCTCAATCCTGAAGCGCCCTTCCTTGTTCCGAATCTGGCCATAAGAGGCATCGAAGCTCGCAGCCCAGGAGGCGCCGAGTTCATAATCGACCCCAAAGGCGAGCGTCAGGCCTTCAGATTCAGTCTCATAGACATCGATCGACGTGTTCCGGTTGAACCGGGTCCGCTCGGTATCGCGCTTCGAATAGAGCGCCGAAGCCGACAGGCTGAGCTTCGGGTTCACCTGCTGGCTGCCTGAGAGGAGGAGGCTGTGACGCTCCTGCGCCGGAAGCAGGTCCAGGAAACGCGCGTCCGGCAGGATGTCCCCTTCCACCCGAGGCGCGAACAGGCCTATCTCCGGACGGTCAGCCAGGGTCAGATTGTCCCGGCTAGCATATTCATAAGTGCCGAGCAGATTACCGCTTTCCCAGGCAGACCCCAGCGTCTGGCTGAACCGGTATTCTTCCATCCCGCCTTCGGTCACACTGCCATAGCTAGCCGTGGTCTCTGCGCCTTCGAAATCGTCACGCAGGATGAAGTTGATGACCCCGGCCACAGCATCGCCGCCATAGATGGAGGACGCCCCGTCCGTGAGGACCTCGACCCGCTCGATCGCCGCCATGGGGATCAGGGACAGGTCGACAAAATCGCCGATCTCAGACGTCGGCGCCATACGGTTGCCATTGATCAGAACAAGCGTACCGCGCGAGCCCAGGCCGCGAAGGTTCGCGCTCGCCCCGGATGTGTTGTTCTGTCTGGAATTGCTGTCATTCGGCAGGCCGATTGTCGTGAACTCGGTCGAGCCGCCGCCGAAATTCTGCGGCAGGGTGCGGATGAACTGGTCGAGCGAAGTGGCGCCGGAGCCCAGCACTTCGTCCCTGCCATAGACCTGCAAGGGCGAACTCTCCGGGGCAAGACCACGCAGACTGGTCCCCGTGACAGTCACCTTGTCTGCGCGCAACACGCTGTCAGGGCTATCTTCTTTCAGCGGCTTGACCTGTGAGGGCGCTGCCTTCTCGCTTTGTTCCTTGCTAAGCGGAGGCTGCCGGCTGGAGCTCCCGGAGCTTGCAGGCACCTCGCGTATGATACGCGCACCGCCCGGCGCAGCGACCGCCTCCAGCCCACTGCCATTGAGAAGTTGCTTGAGTCCGGCATCCGGGCTGAACACACCCTCCAGGCCGGGCGCTGGCTTTCCGGAAACGACATCCTCGGAGAACAGGATCGGCGTTCCGGACTGCCTGCTGAACAGACGCAACGCATCTCCCATACCCTGCGAAGGGATGGCGAACTGACTGACCTGTTCTTCGGATTGCGGATCCGCAAATGCTGTATACGGAGCCAGAACTGGCGCGAATGAAAGTGCCGCTGCGCTGAGTAGCGCGCGTTTGAAAGATTCCTTGATTTGCATGATCCCCTCTGGAATTGACCGTGAGTCCGGCCGCGACCGTGAAGTCCGCGCGGCTCAACAGGATCAACAAGTCAGTTGTCGGATCGGGTGGAAATTATCCGGAGATGCCCCGTAAACGAAGCCTGCCGACTTACATGGGCATCCCGATCCGGGTTGTGATGAGCCAGCTCTTGACCCTCCAGCAATGGGAAGGTTTAGAAGGAATGCGTCAGACCAGGAAAGGAGCCAGGCCATGAATATTGGCGAAGCCTCGAAAGCCACCGGCATTTCCGTCAAGATGCTGCGCTACTATGAAGAGATCGGCCTCGTCCAGCCCGCGCAACGGACAGAATCGGGCTACCGCATCTATTCAGACAAGAATATTGCAACGCTCCGCTTCGTGCGGCGCGCCCGCGATCTCGGTTTCCAGGTCAAACAGATCGGCGCGCTGCTCGATCTCTGGGAAAACGGCAGCCGGGCAAGCGCGGACGTGAAATCGCTGGCGCTTGCCCATGTCAGCGAACTCGAACAGCGCCGGCGTGAACTTGATGAGATGATCGCCACACTGAACCATCTGGCGCGGAACTGCCATGGGGATGACCGCCCGGACTGTCCGATCCTGACCAGCCTCGGCGCGGACAGCGATGCTCCGGCGCCCCGCACCCCGCGCAAAAAGCGGTCCCGGAAGGGATTTGCCTCAGCGAGGTAGGCCCGGCGGGCGCTCCCGGCAGCCGGGCACCGCGCTCACCCCGGCCAGAGTCCCATCTCCCGCAGCTTCGCTTCGATGCGAGGCTTCTGATCCTCGAACGTCCCATAGGCAAACCAGTCGCCGATCTCGGTGATGGGGGCGATGCGGACGCCGAAACGCCGGCGCGCGTCTTCCATGACCGCCTCATCAGTCAGGTCCCGTTCGGTATAGGCGATGCCCTCCCGCTTCAGCCATGACTTCAGGCTGCGGCAATCCGGGCAGGTCGGCGTCGAATAGATGGTGACCGCCGCTTTCATTTAAGCACTCCCTGGTCAGATGAAGAAAAGGGCCGGGAGGCCCGGCGTAGCCGGACCTGCGGCAGGGATCAGGTCGCCGGACCGGCGCGCTCGGTCATTGGGGCCGCGAAGCGGCGCAGCCTCAGTGCATTGCCGAGCACGAAGACAGAGGAAAGCGCCATCGCGCCGGCCGCAAAGACTGGAGAGAGCAGAACCCCCGACACCGGCCAGAGCACACCGGCGGCAACCGGGATGAGGGCCGCATTGTAGGCAAAGGCCCAGAAGAGATTCTGGCGGATGTTCCGCATGGTGGCCCGGCTGAGCGCAATCGCGTTCGGCACCGCTTTCAGGTTGCCAGACATGAGGACCACATCCGCCGCCTCGATCGCCACGTCCGTGCCGGTGCCGATCGCCAGGCCGACATCCGCCTCCGCCAGCGCCGGCGCATCATTGATACCATCTCCGACAAAGGCGACCGGACCGATCTCCTTCAGGCGCCGGACCGCAGCCACCTTGCCGTCCGGCAACACTTCCGCAATCACCTCATCGATCCCCAGAGGCCGGGCAATCGCCTCGGCTGTGCGCCGGTTGTCTCCCGTGATCATCGCCACCTTCAGCCCCAGGCGATGCAGGGCGGCGATGGCCTCCGGCGTCGTCTCCTTGACCGGATCCGCCACGGCGATGATGGCGGCAAGCCTGCCACCGACGGCCGCATAGATCGGGGATTTTCCTTCACCGGCGAGACGTTCGGCCGTGCCGCTCAGGGCTTCCAGGTCATGGCCAAGCTGCGCCATGAACCGATCGGCCCCGATCTGAACAAGATCGCCGCCCGCCACCGCGCTCACGCCAAAGCCGGTGACGCTTCCGAAATCGCGAACCTCGGGCAGGACCAGGCCTTCAGCCTCAGCCGCCGCAACGATCGCGCGGGCGACCGGGTGTTCGGACTTCGCCTCGACAGCGGCGACCCGGGCAAGGACTTCGTCCCGTTCGTAACCGGGAACGGTCACCAGGTCGGTCAGGCGCGGCCGTCCTTCCGTCAGGGTGCCGGTCTTGTCCAGCGCAACGACGCGGGCATCCTGCAGGGCCTGGAGCGCATCGCCCTTGCGGAACAGGACGCCGAGTTCTGCGCCCCGTCCCGTTCCCACCATGATCGAGGTTGGCGTCGCGAGCCCCATCGCGCAGGGACAGGCGATGATCAGGACCGCCACGGCGTTGACCAGGCCGAATGTCAGGGCCGGGTCCGGCCCGAACAGGAACCACACTCCGAACGTCAGAGCGGCCAGTATCATCACGACCGGTACGAACCACATGGTGATCCGGTCCACGAGCCCCTGGATTGGCAGTTTCGATCCCTGCGCCTCCTCGACCATCCGGATGATCTGCGAGAGCATCGTATCGCTGCCGACCGCAGTGGCGCGGAAGGCAAAGGCGCCCGTCTGGTTGATCGTGCCGCCTGTGACGGTTGCGCCGATTGCTTTCGCGACCGGCAGCGGTTCGCCGGTGATCATGCTCTCATCGATCCAGCTTTCACCCTCGATGACCTCGCCATCCACCGGAATGCGCTCGCCCGGCCGGACCTCGACAATGTCGCCTTCAATGACATTCGCAACGTCGATCTCGGCAAGGGCGGCGCCGCGCCGCACACGGGCTGTCTTCGGCCGCAGGCCAATGAGACGCTGAATCGCCTCCGAGGTCCTGCCCTTGGCCCGGGCTTCGAGCACGCGTCCGAGAATGATCAGGGTAATGATGACAGCCGCCGCCTCGTAATAGACGTTGACAGCGCCCTCCGGCAACAGGGCCGGGGCGAATGTCGCGACCAGGGAATAAGTATAGGCTGCAAGCGTGCCCACCGCGACAAGACTGTTCATGTCAGGTGCCCCGCGCAGGAGCGCGGGTATGCCCTTCCGGTAAAACCTTGCCCCGGGGATGACCAGAACCAGCGTTGTTAATACGAACTGGAGAAGCCAGCTCGCAGTCATGCCGATGGTCGATGCGATCAGCTCATGAAATCCCGGAATGAGATGGCTTCCCATTTCGAGCCCGAAAACCGGCAATGTAAGGCCGGCCGCCAGCAGCAGGTCACGGATGAGGACGCGGCGTTCCTGTTCCTTGCGCAGATCGGCCCCGGCCGATGCATGACGGCCCGGATCTACCGCATGGGCCTGATAACCTGCCTCGCTGACAGCCGCGACCAGGTCCGCAATGTCGGCGCGGCCGGTTATGGTCGCGCGCTCGGTGGCAAGGTTGACAGACGCGCCGGTCACGCCCGGGACCGCTTTCAGAGCACGCTTAACGCGGCCGACACAGGACGCACAGCTCATACCCTCGATCGCGAGTTCGACAGCCGGCGACGAGACGGCATAGCCGGCATCCTCGATCGCGCGGATCGCTTCGGCCCGGACGTCAGGATCGGAAATGCGGATCTCGGCGCGCTCAGTCGCCAGGTTGACGCTGGCGTCGAGAACGCCGCGAACCTGCTTCAGCGCACGTTCCACGCGTCCGACGCAGGAGGCACAGCTCATGCCCTCAATCGGAAGAGAGAGGGTTTCAGGGATGGGTCCGGGGTGCGCAGTCATGGCAGGAATCCTTCAAAATCGGTCTGATGCGCCAGAATATGGGATCTCCCATGATGGGAGGGTCAAGCGCTGCTGTTCCGAAACATCAGTAAGGCTTTCTTCCCTTTTAGATACCTGCCGGCAAAGACCGGTAATTTCCGGTCGTTCAGATTGGCGCGCGGAAGATTTGATTTCTGGCACACTTGACCCTCCAACGCTGGGAGAGACCATCTCTCTGACTGCCACACATGAAAAGGAGGGCAGAATGCAATTGCACATCGAAAACATGACCTGCTCCGGCTGCGTCCGGACCGTGACCCGGGCGATCCACTCGGTTGACCCCGGCGCGACGGTCAATGCCGACCCCGAACACCACACGGTCGAGGTCGGGACGTCTGCGCCGCGGGCAGGAATTGAGGCAGCGCTCGCAGCTGCCGGCTATCCTGCAGCTCGCGAAACCCCCTGACCCGCCAGGGTGTTGAGCCCCCGCTCTCCTCGTTCGCCGGAGCAGTGACCCCGGCGAATGAGGCCCCTCTTCACGGCAGGGATTCAGGCCCAGCCGGTTCGTATTGCCTGCCGAGCAAGCGTGAAGTCCGAGTGTGCGCTGGCTATTACCCATAGCCAAGGATGAAAGGTAAACACACAAGACCTGCTGGCTGTTTCCAGAATTTGAGGATCGGCACACTTCAGGAGCCGACAGCGTTACCCGGAACAGGGGATCCTATTCCGCCCTGACTCGCAAAGAAGGCGTAGCAAGTCTTTGAGCTGACATTTCAATTTCATGCACTAGCTATGCCTCGCGCGGTCCCCAAAGCAGAATAGAAGCTCCGCTCAAACAGAGCGCGGCACCAATCACATCCCATCTGTCAGGTGTCCGGCCTTCCACTCCCCAAAGCCACAGAATTGATGACGCAATATAAATGCCGCCATAAGCCGCATAGGCCCTGCCCGCGTAGTCGCTATCAACTCGGGTTAACAGATAGGCGAATACCATCAGGCTGACAATTCCGGGGACGAACCAAAATATACTGCGGCCAAGACGGAAATACGCCCAGAACGCAAAGCAACCGCCGATCTCGGCGATAGCCGCACCGATGTATACCGCGACCGTAGAGATCACGATGCCAGCGTCTCCAGCACGGGGCACTCCGGCACCTCTCCGCCCGAGCACTGTGCTGCCGTGGCGGCAAGCACCTTCTCGATTTGCTTGAGATCTGCGATCTTGGTCCGCACCTCCGCAAGATGCTGCTCCGTCATGGTTTTGACTTCCGCGCAGGTCTGGGTGCCCCGATCAACGAGACGCAGCAATTCGCGCAGCTCGTCGAGGGAAAAGCCGAGTTCCCGGCCACGCAGGATGAAGCGCAAGCGGGCGACGTGCCGCTCGTCATAGACGCGATAGCGGGACGCGGTGCGCGGCGGCTCCGGCATGATGCCGATCTTTTCGTAGTAACGGATGGTTTCCAGATTGCAGCCCGTCCGCCGCGCCAGGTCCGCGCGCTTCAATCCCTTCCCGGAAACGTGATCGCCCATAACGTCATAAATCCTTTGAGTCTGTAGTTACTACAGACCTTATCACAAGGTGAGAACGAAATCGAGGATGATGGCGTATGAGCCCAACCGAAGCAGAAACCCAGCCAATGCAGGCCGTGGACGGCGCGGACGACCGGAAGCGGAAACTCTTTGCGGCAGGCGGCGTGATCGGCGCCATTCTGGCCTCGACCTGCTGCGTGGTGCCGCTGCTGTTCGTCACGCTCGGGATTTCAGGGGCGTGGATCGGCAACCTGACCGCCCTTGAGCCCTACAAGCCGTATTTCACAGGCATTGCGCTCATCTTCATCGGCCTCGGCTTCCGGCAGGTCTACTTCAAGGCCAAGCCCGCCTGCGTGGAGGGCAGCTACTGCGCCAAGCCGCAGTCGGCCGTCATCGCCAAAACTGCGCTTTGGCTTTCCACTGTCATCGTCCTGCTCGCGCTGACCATCAGCTGGTGGGCGCCGCTTTTCTATTGAACCCGAACACAGGAGCAACCGTTATGAAACGACCCCTTATCCTCGCCGCTGCCCTGCTGGCACTCAGTGGACTCGGCTGGGCAATCGCACCCGCTGTGACCCCGGCCGTCGCGCAGTCCGCTTCTCAACAGGTGGCATCCGCCCAGACCCGGACCTTCGTCATCCAGAACATGACCTGCGCCTTGTGCCCCGTCACGGTGAAGAAAGCGATGGAAGGCGTTGCGGGCGTCACATCGGTGGCGGTGAATTTCGACGCCAAGACGGCGACGGTTATCTTCGATCCGGCGGTGACGAATGCGGACGCCGTTGCCGCGGCCTCCACCAATGCGGGTTATCCGGCCTCGGTTAAAGGCTGAGCCAGACGAAGGACGGCACGATCCTGAAGACCGGCACCGTTCGCTGCCGTATGCTGCGCGCCGCCCGTGCTGGTCATTGCCCTCGGTACGCCCGGCCTGTCGGCCTGGGTCGATGGGCTGGACTACGTGCTGCTGCGCGGGCTCGCCGTCTTCCTCGGCCTGACAGACTACGCCTTGTGGCGGCGGAACCGCGCGGTGGCCTGTTGCGGTATGAGCATTCAGACAAACAAGGAAAGAGACTGACATGGCGGACTGCTGCGCCCCGACCAAATCATCGAAAACGACCTTCGACGTCGCCGTTATTGGCGCTGGCTCGGCGGGCTTCTCCGCCGCCATCACGGCCGCCGAACAAGGCGCAAACGTGGCGCTGATCGGCCATGGGACCATTGGCGGCACTTGCGTCAATGTCGGCTGCGTGCCGTCCAAGACCATGATCCGGGCCGCCGAGGCACTACATGGTGCTCGCGCAGCTGATCGCTTCCCGGGTCTGACGGGCGAAGCGCAAGTGAACGACTGGCGGCGCCTGAGCGCCGCCAAGGATGACCTTGTCTCGACGCTCAGGCAGAAGAAATACGCGAATCTCCTGCCCGAATACGACACCGTCGCCTATCTGGAAGGTGAGGCCCGACTAAACGGGGCGGGTGTCATCGTGAATGGCACCGCCATCGCCGCCGGCAAGACCATCATCGCCACGGGCGGGCGGCCCGCCGTGACGCCGATTCCCGGAATCGATAGCGTGCACTACCTGACGAGCACAACGCTTCTGGAACTGGAAGACCTGCCCGAAAGTCTGATCGTCATCGGTGGCGGTTATATAGGGGCCGAGCTCGCGCAGATGATGGCCCGCATGGGTGTCAGGGTGACGGTGGTCTGCCGCTCCCGGTTATTGCCGCAGATCGAGCCGGAAGTTTCAGCAGCCCTGGCGGAAGTGTTCCGCAACGAGGGCATCACCCTCCATTGCGGCATCGCCTATGATGCCTGCCGTGAAGATGAGACGGGTGTAACCGTCTGCGTCAGGGAAGAGGGCAGACTGATCGAGCTGAAGGCCGAGCGGCTGCTGGTCGCAACAGGGCGCACGCCCAATACCGAAGCGCTGGGCCTCGCCGACGCCGGCATCGAACAGGACAGTCGCGGCGCCATCGTCATCGATGACCGGATGCGCACGTCGATGTCCGGCGTCTACGCCGCCGGTGACGTGACCGACCGCGACCAATTCGTCTACATGGCGGCCTATGGGGCCAAACTCGCCGCCCTCAATGCGCTCAATGGCGACAGTCTCGCCTACGACAACAGCGCCATGCCGTGGGTCGTGTTCACCGACCCGCAGGTGGCGGGCGTGGGCCTGACCGAAGCGGCGGCGAAGGCTGCCGGTCATACGGTCAAGACCTCCGTCCTGCTGCTTGATGCCGTACCACGAGCGCTGGCTGCCCGCGACACGCGGGGGCTGATCAAGCTGGTGGCCGACGCCAGCACCGACCGCCTACTCGGCGGCCAGATACTCGCACCGGAGGGCGCGGACAGCATCCAGACACTGGCCATGGCGCTCAAATTCGGCATGACCACCAAGGCACTCGGCGAAACCATTTTTCCCTACCTGACAACGGTCGAAGGGCTGAAGCTAGCGGCACAAACCTTCGACAAGGATGTTGCAAAGCTCTCGTGTTGTGCAGGTTGATCACACCTGACCAACCCTCCGGAACAGATGGAAAATTGCCCGCCGCCCCTTCGGGCACGGAACCAGTCGAAAATGCAGCGGCGTGGAAACTTGCCGCTTGTTATGAGAATGACTTGCAGTTACACGCACGATTGATAATCATTCTCAACAAGGACAGAGCCTTGAAGACTTCGACCCGCCTGTTTCTCGCTGCCGGACTGACCGCCGGTATGGCCACCCCCTGCGCCCTCGCCCAGACACCTCCCCCCGGCGAGGAAGAACGCGTCCTCGACACGGTCATCGTCAAGGATTCCTCCCAGGTTGAGCTCACCCGCGAATATGCGGGCGGCCAGGTGGCGCGGGGCGGACGGGCGGGCCTGCTCGGTAATCTCGACTTCCTGGATGCACCGTTCTCTGGCACGGCCTATACATCGGACCTGATCCTCACCCAGCAATCCGACAGCGTCGGCGATGTCCTGCAGAACGACCCGGTGGTTCGTGTGGCCAAGGGATTCGGAAACTTCCAGGAAGTCTATGTCCTGCGCGGATTTCCCGTCTATTCCGACGACATCACGCTCAACGGGGTCTACGGCATCCTGCCCCGCCAGTTTGTCGCGGCCGAACTGCTTGAGCGAGTCGAAGTCTTCCGGGGCGCAAACGCCTTCATCAACGGCGCCGCACCCGGCGGAAGCGGCGTCGGCGGCACGATCAACCTGGTTCCGAAACGCGCCCCTGCAGACGGCGTACGCCGCGCGACTCTCGGCTATGAAACTTCCGGCCAGGCCTATGGCGCACTGGATATCGGAGACCGGTTCGGTCCGGCACAGGAATGGGGTGTCCGCTTCAATGCCGTGCTCCGCGATGGCGAGACGGCTGTCGAGGACCAGGACCGCGCCTTGTCGGTGTTCTCACTCGGAACGGACTATGCCGGCGAACGGTTCCGCTTCTCTGCCGATGCCGGCTACCAGGACAACCGGATCGATGCGCCCCGCCCACAGGTGACGCCGCTCGCCGGCGTGCCCGCAACACCGGATACCGATACAAACTTTGCCCAGCCCTGGACCTATACCGACGAAAAGCAGCTCTTCGGCGTGGTTCGCGGTGAATACGACATCAGTGATGCCGTGACCGTCTGGCTTGGCGCGGGCGCGCGCAATGGTGAAGAAGCCAATGTTCTCGCCAATCCCAGCGCGGCCGCAGACGGCAGCCTGACCGCTTATCGCTTCGACAATACGCGCGAAGACGATGTCGTCTCGTTCGATACCGGCCTCAGCGCCGAATTCCGGACCGGGCCGGTCGGTCACCGAGTCGTCGTGTCGGCCTCTTCCGTCAGCCTGGAATCGAAGAATGCCTACGCCTTCTCAAGCTTCTTCACCCCCTTCGCGACAGATCTTTATAGCCCGGTCGCCGTGGCCGCCCCGGCGGCGGATTTCTTTGTTGGCGGCAACCTCGCCAGCCCGCTGAAGACCGAAGAGGTCACCAACACCTCTTTTGCCATTGCCGACACATTGTCCTTCATCGACGGACGCCTGCTGGCAACGATCGGCCTTCGCCAGCAGGAGATCGACACGGCAAGCTTCGACTATAATACCGGCGCGAAACTCTCCGGATATGAAGACGACAAGATCACCCCGGCCTTCGGCCTCGTCTACAAGGCGACGGACGAGGTCTCCCTCTATGCCAATTATGCCGAAAGCCTCCAGCCGGGCCAGATCGCCCCGGCGACCAGCGGCGGCGTGACCATCCTCAATTCAGGCGAGGTGCTCGAACCCTTCACCGGTGAACAGGTCGAGGCCGGTGTCAAATATGATGGCGGCGATTTTGGCGCTACGGCCGCAATCTTCCGCCTGACCCGCCCGAATGCGATTGTTGCAGAACAGGTGTTTTCCGCCTCCGGCGAGCAGGAAAATACCGGTCTCGAACTCACTCTCTTCGGAGAACCCATGGATGGCCTGCGCCTGATCGGCGGCGCAACCTTCCTCGATTCAGAACTTGCCAGGACAGAGGGCGGTCTTGACCAAGGCAACACTCCGATCGGCGTGCCCGAGATCCAGGCCAATCTCAACGCGGAATGGGATGTCGCAGCGATCGACGGACTGACCCTCGACGGACGGATTGTCTATACGGGCGAGCAATATGTGAACACGGCCAACACGACCGAGCTCGACAGCTGGACGCGTCTCGATATTGGCGCCCGCTACTCGCTCGATATTTCCGACCGCCCCGTCACCCTGCGGGCACGGATCGAAAACCTCACCGATGAATCCTACTGGGCTTCGACAGGCGGCTTCCCGGGGGCTAACTATCTGATCCTTGGCAATCCCCGGACGTTCAGCGTCTCGGCCTCGATCGACTTCTAGGAACCCGGCGCAAGATGATGCAGGCAGGAACAATCAGGGCGTGGAGCTGGGTCCATAAATGGACAAGCCTCATCTCGACCTTGTTGCTGCTCATGCTCTGCCTGACCGGGCTGCCGCTCATCTTCCATGACGAGATCGACAGCGCGCTCAATCCGGAAAGCTGGCAGCCGGCACATCCCGGCGGGGCGCCCCTTACGCTTGACGAAATCCTCGACATTTCGCTCGAACACCGTCCGGGCGAGGTGCCGATCTTCATGAGTTTCGACATTGACCGGCCGGTCGTGAACGTCACCACAGGCCCAGCCGGAGACGCGCCGGGGCATGACATGCACTTTGCCTCCTTCGATTTGACGAGCGGCGATCTCGTGCCGCCCGCAGATCGTGGCGAGAGCGTCATGGAATTCATTCTCCAGCTGCACACGGACATGTTCCTCGGATTACCGGGCATGTTGTTCCTTGGCGCAATGGGATGTCTTTTCATTGCCGCGATCGTCTCGGGCATCGTCCTTTATGCGCCCTTCATGCGCAAACTCGATTTTGGCACGGTGCGCCGGCGCCAGTCCCCGCGCCTGAAATGGCTCGACTACCACAATCTCCTCGGCATCGTGACGCTCGCCTGGGTCCTGGTCGTGGGCATAACGGGTGTCATCAACACGCTGGAAACACCCATTATAGATACGTGGCGCACGAACGAACTGGCAGACCTTGTTGCCGGCAACGAAGCGGCTTTGCTTGCAGGACCGCGCGCCTCACTTGATGACGCTGTCCGGGAAGCGGTCAGACTGGCGCCGGATATGGAACTCCAGTTTGTGGCCTTTCCCGGCAGCGGCTTTTCGACAGGCGCGCACTATGCCGTGTTCCTTCATGGTGACACGCCCCTGACGGAGAACATCATCACGCCTGTTCTGATCCATGCCGGCACGGGCGAGGTCACCGGACTCCGGCAGATGCCGTGGTATACAAAAGCCCTCTCCCTCTCCCGGCCATTGCATTTCGGGGACTATGGAGGTCTGCTCCTGAAACTCGTCTGGCTGGTCCTCGATCTCGTCACGATCATCGTTCTGGCAAGCGGGCTCTATCTCTGGCTCACCAAGCGGGAATCGCCGCGCCGCCGGACAGCCCTGTCTCATGCATCCGGAGCAGGTTCGGTATGACCGGACGTGGCGCAAACAGGGAGAGGCAGCGCGGCCTTGCCGCCATGTTCGCCGTGCCTGCAGCGCTCTTTGCGGTCAGTCTCACGGGCCTGATCGCGGCGCTCCTGCTGGATGGCGGACTGGATACCCTGTTCGCACTGGCAGCCGGCTCCGGAATTCTGGCGCTCGCATGGGCCTTTTTCGGGAAACGCAACTGAGCGTGAGTGCCACGGCGCTGAACAGCGCGCGTTTGCACGTATTGCTGATTTACATGATCCCCTCTGGGGTTGCCCCCGAGCCTCGCCGAGACTTCAACGCCGCGGTGCTCTAAGGGGTCAACAAGTCAGTAGCCGGACCAGACGGAATTTGTTTTCGGGCATCAGACAACGCAGGAAGACACCGGTGGGCTACACGGCGATCTCAATGCCAATGCCTGCTTCGACGCTGGTCTGGATCGGTGTGTGAAGGTCGACCTCCACGTCTGGTGCGCTCAGCGTGACGACCAGCGCATAACGCCCCGTCCTGCTGCAATTCTTCGCAGAATCTCTCCACCAGCCCATGACCGGCTTTACACAGACGACATTCCGCGCGGCAAGCTGGACGGCCGGCCCAACCCATTCGTCGCAATGCAGGGACCCGGAAGACATGCTGTTGGATCCGAACGTCCAGCCAAAATTGTCACCCCCATCGGGTCCGCCGGCTAATGGATCGTCCCGCTCCAGGGCATTCACACGCTCCACGAAATTCTGTTCGGTCTCCGCACGGCGCTTCAGATCGAACCTCAGGCCGAAAGACTGGTATCGCTGTGGGTCGATCGCGGCGAACCGGCCCGGATTTGGCTCGATGAAGTATGACAACGTGAGCTTGAGCCGCACATCCTGCTCGCCCAGTCCTTCAAGGACATCTGTCGGCCAGGGCAGCTTGTAATAGTGGCAATCGCCGAACTTCTTGTGCTTCTTCCCGTTTTCATCCCTGACCATTCGAAATGGTTGAATTTCATTCTCGGCAATCAGCGCCAGGTGATTGGTGGCAGACGCAGAGGCGCGCGCAAAATCCGGGACCCCGTGTCCGAACCGCCTCAGGAGAGGATACCGGGCCGTTTTCCCATTGGCCGCCTGCAACTGTGCTTTCATGTGCGGGGTCCATTCGGCACTATGGACAATGAGTGCGCGAATTGTTTCGGGCCAGAGACCGGAATGGGCAGCGCCTATCTGCGCCGCAAGCCGCGCAGCCTGGGCGGCCGCAGCGCTCGTCGCCGCAAATGGCACCAGGGGGTGCGTTGCCACGTCATCTCCGGTAGAAAGGGGGGCAAGCGAATCGAGGCTCAGGACTTCGGTCCCCAACGGGCTGGACGCCCTGTTTCCAGCCTCCATCACAATGTCTGGCTTGATCGGTGCCCGCCCCTGAGGCCAGGTCACCGAAGTCCGCGTGAACGGGCTGATATCTCCGGCTGCCTTGAGCGGCGTCCAGTCCTCATATCCCACGTCACCGATAGCTGTCTTGTTGGTGTAGCCCCCGACCGTCAGGGCGTTCCATGCCTGGGCCGGATCCTCGACGGGCAGCTCATCGGCGTCCAGAATATTGGCAGGCTCGATTTCAGGCGGTGCATTCCCCGCAGAGATCACAAACAACCGGCGAGGTGCATCGTTCTCGTCGCCAGCCATCTTGCCGATGGCCGCTTGGTCGATGGCGGCGCTCCAGGTCGTGGCCCGCGCCCCCGATACATTCTCATTGGTGACGGCCAGGCAGAAGAAGCGGTCGCGCTCGGAATTATTGATCTCGCTGATGGCGACGCCGGACTGCGTAATGGAACCATATGATTCCGGCTGGTTTGCGGGAAAGCCATTCGGAGGAAGGATCTTGACCGACTCCAGGCGGTGCGACAGGTCAATCTCGCCCGCATCTTCGAGCCTGGGTGTGAGGTCTCCGAACAGCGCCAGTCCGGCCATGCCGGTCCCGTGCCCGTGATGATCATCACCGCCCCAATCCGGATTGATCATCAGGAGGTCTCCGGCCGAGAGCGACGGCTCGATGAGCATATGCGCCCGGTTGACACCCGTATCCAGCAGGCAGACGGCGGGCGCGTCGCCCGCCGGCCAGCGTACGCGCTCCGCCAGGTCTTCAGTCCACTGCAATTGTTCTTCTGTGTCCTGGTCCAGGAAAAAGGCGGGCGTCGTGCTTGCTCGCCTGAGTTCTGAAACCCCCGCTGTCGCGAACAGGAGGAGTTCAATCGTCGCGCGCGTGGTTTTGACCGGGATGACGACGGCTTCCGGAAAGCTCAGCCAGTAATGCGCCTCCGCAATCAGGCAACCGAGCCTGCCGGCTGCGTCTGCGACCCGGTTGTCCATGCCAGGGAAGCACCAGACCTCCCACCAGATTGTGTCCTGGGCTCCCTGCGGCATGGCCTCCGCATTGTCGGTCCAGAACGTCTCGAGGCGCGCCCGGCGAATGGCCTCGATCGGTTCAATCTTTTTATGGTTGGGCGCCGCGCCATTGTTGTTGAGATTGCCTTCGCGGTAATCGCGAACGATTTCCTCGAGGACCGGCCGTGCCTCATCGGGAACATAGAGGGCGATCCGGAGGTCGCCATTTTCCTGCGGTTTTGCCGCTCCCGGCAGGACGCCGTCCCGTTTCCGCTGCAGCACCTTTTCGGGATTGCTGCCTCTCCTGAGATCGACCTCGATGTAGACGCCCTCAGCCGCATCGACACGGTCGTCTTCCGGGCGGTTTTCATCGGCGTCCCTGAAGGCTGCCTCGAATTGCGCCGCAATCATGGCACCGTGTTCGGCACGGATCCGGGGCGCGCCGCCCCCTCCGATATTCTGTCTTGGGGCCTGGTACTGGGTTCTGTTTACACGCGCGCTGATGTCGATATGCGGCTTGTCGAATTCAGGCATTGCGGATCAACCCTATTTCGCCGCCTGCGAAAAGACTTCCCGCATTTCCCTTCGGCCATCCAGGTAGCGAAGCACATCATCCGTCTTCAGCGTGTCCCGCTCGTCCAGGATGGCGCATTTCACAGCGTCTTCTGCGGCTCTCACGATTTCAGACTGGCTGAGGCCATGGGCCGCCTTGATGATTTTCTGCCAGCCGAGCCTCGGGAATTTCAGAGGGTGCAAATTTTTCGAGATCAGGTCCCTGATCTGGTCATCGGAAGGCGGGTCGAATTGCAGGACGAGGTCAAACCGCCGCAACAAGGCCCGGTCCAGGATTTCCGGATGGTTGGTCGCGCCGAGAAGCACGCTGTCCGTGGCATTCGGTTCTTCCATCAGCTGCAGGAACGAATTCAGCACACGCCGCATTTCGGCAACATCATTGGTTGCCGCCCGCTGACCGCCGATCGCGTCGAACTCGTCAAACAGGTAGACGCCGCGGCGCTTCAGGGTTTCATCGAAAACCAGGCGGAGCTTGGCGGCCGTTTCGCCCATGAACCTCGTGATCAGGGATTCCAGGCGGATCACGAACAAGGGCAGATGAAGCTCGCCCGCGAGCGCTTCAGCCGACATCGTCTTTCCGGATCCCGGAGGACCGATAAACAGCACGCAACGGTTTGGCGTTTTTCCGTGTTCCCGCAGCCAGTCCCGCTTCCTTTGCTGGCGGATGAGGTCTTCGAGTTTCTCCCGCACGCCGTCGTGAAGCACGACGTCCTTGAGTTTCAGCTTCGGTTCGCGAAGATCGATCAGGGCTTCAAGTTCGCCGCGCGGCTGTGAGAACTGTATCGGGACGGCAGCCCCGCGTGATTTCGTGCTTCGTGCCTGGTCGACGGCACTGCGGAGCTCTTCGGCAGTGGATCGATGTCCGCGGCGCGCTTCTGCAGCGGCGACTTGCAGGGCGATGGAGTAGAATTGCTCATCATCCCCAGCCGCCTGGCTCTTCAGCATCGCCAGAATTTGTTTCGTGTTGGACATCCCGGTTCCGTATCGCTCGCCTCTCGGGCAACGTTTAGTTGATTGCCCTAAGAATTGGTATACCCGCCCTTCTTTGCCTTGTTTTTGTTTCTGAATAATTTGTACGCAGGGCGCGCGACTCTACCATGTGCTGCCGAATCGCATCCCGCGTCCGTGGACCGGAAAAACGCTCGACCTGCATAATGTACGCTCGCCGTCCGCCACTTTCCAGACCGGGATTGGCGCACCGCCTCATCATGAAGAGTTGCAGTCTGGCGCTATGAAGCCCGCACCTCGTCCGGCCTGTCCTTCAATCCTCCTGGGATTGTTTCAGCAGGGTCAGCATGGCGGACGGGAGGCTGGTCTCTCGCAGGCGCTTGAAGAAAGCTTCCGCGGTCACCTCCCCTCCGACACGGCGGGCAATCGCCGCATGGATCCACGTATTGATGGAGACCCCATCGGCTTGTGCCAGGCGCGCCACTTCCTTCTTGAGCGACCTTGAGATTCTGAGTGAAAATCTTTGGCCGCCTGCCATGCCTATTCTTTCCTTGTTGTGATGAGGAGAGCGTCTGCCCGATTGTCGACGTCCACGGGCAGATAAAGCTTCAGGGTCTCGGCGAACTCCTCCTGCTTGCCGGCAGGAAAGGTTCCGCTGATGCGTTCCGCTGCGAGCATCTCGTCATCGATGTGTAGTTTTGTGATCGAATAGCGGTTCATTTCGGCCATGGCCTCGGCGAGCGTCACATTGTCGAACTGGAGGAGGCCTTCGCGCCATTGCGCGGCGCGGGCGGGGTCGATGGTGGAGAGGATGGGCTTGGTGCCGGGTGTGATCTTCAGCCGTTCGCCGGGCTTGAGGACGATGCTCTCCTGTTGGCTCTCTTCAGGTATCGCGCCCGCCTGCCCTGCGCTGGGGCCTCGGTCGCTTGTGGTCACGCGGACCGAGCCCTTGATGATCGTGACGGAGACCGTGTCCCGTTCCGCATGCACGTCGAATTCCGTGCCGAGAGCGCGCGTGACCGTGCCGCCGGCTTTGACGAGGAAAGGACGGTCAGCATGTTCGACGTCGAACAGGGCTTCGCCCTGTTCGAGGCGTATGAGACGTTCCGTTTCGGAATAGCGGACGCTGAGCTTCGTGTTCGTGTTGAGCGTGAGGATGGACCCGTCCTCCAGCGTGACGGTCTCCTGCTCACCGATCGCCGTGGCATAGATCCGCAGGACAGGATCGGGTTTCGGGGCCTGAAGGGTCAGGGCAACGGCGCCGATGAGGAATGCGGCGGCTGCGGCGGCAAGCGCCAGGACAACGGGTTTGCGGCTCCTGCCCGGCTCGGATCGGTGATTTTTATCCGGCCGGGAAAGACTTGTCCGGTCAATGACGCCGATCGCGGCCTCGATCTCGCGATAGGCGGCCGCATTGGCAGGATCCGATTCCCATTCGAGGAAGGACTCCCACATGGCGGGGCTGACATCAGGCGCCTGCAGCTCTGTATACCAGAACGCGGCGGTTTCCCGCCGGGTTGCCTCGTCCTCTCTGTCGGTCATTTTCCCGCTCACTCATCCCGTCCCGGAGTGCGTTTTGCAGCTCCGGAAAGGCTTTCGGCGATCTCGGCGACCGCCTCTGCGATATCCGTTTTGACCGTTGTGGCCGAAACTGACAAGCGCCGGGCAATCTCGTCATAGGTGAGGCCCTCATAGCGGTGGAGGCGGAGCGCGTTCCGCTTGCGGGGTTTCATGGCGGCGATGGTTTGCTCTGCAATGGCGAGTCTTTGTGCGTCCATGACCATTTGCTCCGGGGTCGGTGTGCGCTGGCAGGCAAGCCGGCCCGCGACCTCTCCGATCTCGTCCGACTGCCTGGCCTGCCGGATGCGGCCGGATTTGAGATAATTGACACTGAGGTTGCGGACCGTGGTGAAGAGGAGCGCGCGGAGGTCCTCTTCGGGCTTGTCGGCATAGGCGCGGCGGATTGAGAGGAATGCGTCCTGGACGAGATCTTCGGCATCGGCCGGATTGGTGATCCTGGCGCGGCAGAAACGGACGAGCTGGTCGTACTGGTGGCGGAAGACATGGCTGAGGGGGTCTGGGCTGCGGAGGGGGATGGGTTCGCTGGCATTGTCCACCTTGGGGACAAGGCGGGAGGGTTTTGGCTCAGGCCGGACTTGCTTGGACCAGTCGCGGTCACCGATCCCGGACTTCGGGTGTGGTGGAATCGAGAGTGGCTGAGTCTGATCTGGCAATTTGGACACTCTCTTGTTGGGGCGTTGCTAATGCGACAGCCGCTCCCACATTTCGCTACCAACACGAGCGATTCATCACTTTTGATTCGCTGTGGACTTTAGGTTTTTTCGATATTTCGCTGCCAACTTTAAGTGGAGTTCACTTCTCAGTCAAAACATAAAGTCCACTTTATGGTGTTTTGGTTTGCTAAAGTGAACTTGGGGCATGACCGATGCCCAGAGAGAACAGATCGCGGCGGCAATAAGAGCCGCACGTCGCTCGAAAGGGCTCACTCAAGAGGCATTGGCAGACCGCATCAACAGAACGCCGGCGAGCTTGAGCAACCTCGAACGAGCGCAAGCAATTCCATCATTGGATACGCTATTGTTAATCGCTGAAGCTCTTAGCGTCCCGGTCACGGATTTCTTGGAATTCGCTACTGTCGGACGCAAGTCACGATCCCGGATCCGCGAAGAGTCCGAAATCGTCGACCTGATCCGTTCTTTGTCGGCAGAACAGTTGCGAATTGCTCGAATGCAAATTGAAGCTCTCAAATCGCTGAAGAAATGATCGAGCAATCTCCACACTGATTAGAAGACTTTCTCCCAGCCTAATCTAGCGGTCCAAACCACAGCAAAGGCCGCTACTCCTGCTGTGACATTGCCTTGAGGACCCGTGCCATCTGTCGGAGGGTTTCCTTGGAACTGGCGCGGTCTATCCACATCTGGCATTCGCGGCGGGCGGTTTCGAGCGGGTTTTTTTTTGGTGTTTTCTGGTTGCTTGTGCCAATGAAGAGATCCTCAATACCGATATTGAGGACTTCGGTGATGGCCAGGACCATGGAGGCGCTGATCCGGCTGTCACCGGTTTCATACTTCTGGACCTGCTGCTGGCTGACGCCTAGCTGATCTGCCAGCTCGTTCAGCGTCATGTGCATGTCTTTCCGGTAGCGCCGGACATTGCGTCCGACCTGCTTGTCGACCTCTGTCGCTGACCTTGAATTTTTCCGGGGCACCGCCTGTCGCTTCCTTGTCATTCCCCCCACCTCTTTTTGACAGTAGTTCTGCCAACAAGTTGAAAACAAGGATAGAGGTGGAATCGTCGGAATCTGGCTCGTAATCGGCTTACCGGTGCCGAGGGTCTGTTCGATGCAGAGAATCAGTCACCCATACTCTGACAACCGCAATTCTCTTTTTGGTTGTTTTTGGAATCCATCTTGCAGGGATTTTCGCAAGGGGGACCAAACCATGACGAATTGCCCTGTTTTGTTACAATCTGTGCTTGATCGCTATGATTACGCACGGGCACTGTCCCGGAGCCGGTGGGCTTGGGAATTCCTCCGGCGCAATGAGGATTTCGTGGCGGAGGCCGCGCTTCATGGGACCGGCGAGATCTCGGTCCGGACCGCCTGCCATGGGATTACGCTGATCCGGCCGCGGATCGACCAGATGGCGGCCGAGCGCTGGGGGCTCGCCTTCTTCCCGGACCCGCGCCATGACGGATTTACCGCAAACGCGTTCTGGTCTTCGGCGCTGTTTCCGCGGCAGGTTCAAGTCCAGGTCAGCCCGGCCGGTTCGGATCTCGCCTGCCCCATCTACGACAAAACGGTGAAACAGTGCGAGATCGTCCATCTGGTCGATACCGCCGGACGGGAGCACATGCTGATCAAGGGCAACGGACACGTTGTGCAGGTTCAGTGTACGGGCATGTCCATGCTGTCGCCCGAACCGGTTCGTCTCGGCTTCCTGATACGGGGAACGGCCAACATCAACGCGCGCTGGCGCATGCTGAAGCAAGCGCAGAAGGTGTACGAACGGGATACAGGCGATAGCAAACCCGCCGTCTGGAGCCGGACCAGCCTCGCGTTCCGCAATGCGCTGATTGCCCATGATTGCGAAACAGCTGGCCTGTCCATCCGGGAGACTGCCGAGATCATTTATGGCAAGGCACGGGTAGATGACGCCTGGGCAGGCCCCGGCCGGTCGATGAAGGATGAAATCCGCCGGGCGCGGGCACGTGGCCGGGACTTGGTTTCAGGCGGCTACCGGACGCTCTTGTCCTGACCCTGATCGCCCTGGGCCCAGGCCGTATTCGGGTTGAAATAATCGACAGCATATGAATGCTAACCAACCGGGAAACGTGTGGGAGTAAGCGATTATGCCGAGCTGGCTTCAGGCCGCAGTGGACCACGCAATGAATCCAATTGTGAATGGCATTGCCTCTGCTTTCATTGCGGTTGTTGCCGGGCTGGTCATCTTCGCCCTGTTCCGTCTCGTTGGACAGCCCCTTCTCAACCTGGTTCTCCTGCCTCTCTTGAGAGCCGTTGATCATGTCCTGGTGCGCATCATAGCTCCCCTAACCGGCATCAAGTTTGGGCGGCCGGTTTATCGATGGATGTGCTTTATCGGCGTCTTCCTAGCGCTTGCAGGCGTCGCTGTCTTCGCGCCCGTTTTCGTCGCCATCGGCGCCGTATTCGCCGGCATCGTCACCGTGCTATCGATCTATCGCGCCTGGGAACAGGATGAGCTGGAGCGGCAGGTTGCAGAAGACAACGGCCGGGATCACCAACAAGAAAACGATTACGGTAATGAAATTCTGGCAGGTCTGCTGTTCCTGATCGTCTTTTTCACCCTCGGCTTTGTCAGATTGTCCGAACAGGAGACCATCTATCGCGGCCAGGCCGTAGTACCGATTGCCACCACGGCTGCCTTCGTCTGGGGCGAAATCCTGAAGGGTGTCCCGCTCGTCGACGCCTCTGAAGTCTACGGCCTCGGAAATGTGAGCGGCCTGGAGGCAGACGGAGGGTTGGGCCGTGGGCTGACATTCGTTTTCCGCGTATTCCTCGACCTGGTCTTGATTGCCAGCTTGCTGCGCCTGGTGACCATCATAAATCGCAGGGCGGCAGGTCAGGACCTGCGGGATGTCCGCGCCCAGTATGCAAGTTCGGATGCTGGGAGGATCAATGCGGCATTGGACCAGCTCCTGGAATTCGCCCTGCGCGGTGGCCTCAACGCCCAGGTCGAAATCGAACGGATCGCGCTGAGGGAAAGAGATGTCCCGGCCTTGAAGGACCCGAAGATCCTGCTTCGTGCGGGCGACATGCTGCAGGACCTGTCAGACAAGTTTGGCGGCATGAAATTCCTGCTTCCGGCAGTCGAGGCCTACAAGGCCGCACTGGAAGCCACTCCACGCGAGACCGCGCCCGAAGACTGGGGGCTGGCCCAGAACAATCTCGGCACCGCTCTGGCGACTCTCGGAGGGATTTCCGGGGATGTCCCGCGCCTTCAGGAGGCGGCCGATGCCTTTCGGACCCTGCTGGAGGTCCGTACACGCGAGGCAACCCCCGCTGGCTGGGCCCTGACCCAGGCCAATTTGGGCAGTTCACTTGAGAAGATTGGCAGGATCACCGGAAATGTCCCCTGCCTTGAGGAAGCGGTCGAGGCCTTCAAAGCCGCCCTGAAAGTGCGGTCGCGCGAGGCTATGCCGTCCGACTGGGCCGGGTCCCAGAGTGATCTCGGGCTTGCGCTGGAAACGCTCGGGAGGGTCACCGGTGATGTCCCGCGTCTGGAAAATGCGGTCCAAGCCTACAAAGCCGCCCTCTCGGTGTTCAGCCGCGCGTCCTCCCCCGCCGAATGGGCCACAACCCAGGCCGGTCTCGGCGCCGCGCTGATGAGTCTCGGTGAAATCGCCGGCGACCCGCCTCGCCTTGAGGAGGCGGTCGAAGCCTACCGGGCCGCGCTGGATGTGCGCACACGCGAGGCCATGCCGGCTGCCTGGGCCGAAGTCCAGAACAATCTCGGACTTGTACTGGCAACGCTCGGGTCGATCACAGAGAAAGTCACGTATCTCGAAGAGGCAATCTGCGCCCATACGAACGCACTGGAGGTGCGGACTCGCGAAGCTGTGCCCGCAGACTGGGCCATGACGCAGAACAATCTCGGTGCAGCCCTTGAAACACTTGGCGCAATCACCGGAAATATCCAGCACATGGAAGAAGCGGTCGAGGCCTATAAAGCCGCATTGGAAGTGCGGTCACGTAAGACCACCCCCGCTGACTGGGCCGCGACCCAGAACAATCTCGCGCTCGTGCTGGCAAGGCTGGGCGAGACCACCGGAGACGTGCCGCGCCTTGAGGAGGCGATCGAGACCTACCGCGGCGCGCTGGAAGTACATACCCGCAAGGCCATGCCCGCAGCTTGGGCCACAACCCTGAACAATCTCGGCGGCGTGCTTGAGACGCTCGGCGGGATGACCGGGAATACCGCGCACATGCAGGAGGCCGTCGACGCCTTTACTTCTGCGCTGGAAGTGCGGACACGCGAGGCTATGCCCGCCGACTGGGCTGCAACCCGGATCAATCTCGGCTTTGCTCTGACCAGGCTCGGCGGGATGACCGGGAACGCCCAGCAAATCGAGAGAGCGATCAATGGATTTGAGAAAATCCTTCAGGTGCATACTCGCCAAGCAATGCCCGTTACCTGGGCGACGACCCAGGCCGGGCTCGGCACAGCCCTGGTGACGCTCGGAGGCATGACTGGCGATCCCGCACGAGTGCGGACAGGGATCGAGGTGCTCCAGACAGCACTGGAAGTGCGAACACGCGATGCCACGCCGGAGAACTGGGCTGACACCCAGGTCGGTCTCGGCGCGGCCTTGATGACACTCGGGCGGCTCCAAAACGACAGCGCGCATCTGGAGCACGCCATCCGTCTCTGGAATGAAACGCTGGAGTACTATGATGACACAGGCAACACCCAGACGACGGAGCAGATCAACCTGCTCCTTCAGCAAGCGAAGAACCTGCTCGCCCAGCTAAAATCGGGATAGGCTCATCGCCGCATGTTGCCTCTTTAAACTGGTACTGACCAGCCGCAGGAATCCTTCGCTTCAGGCATCGCCCTCCCCCGGCCCGCTTGCGCGGGGCTGTCCAGGTGGCGAGAGCCCATTTGGTAAATGGATGGTCTTGCTGGCCCGGCTCGTCTCCGGTCCCCGGACCGCCCGGCCGGACGGTCCGGCGCTGCGGGGGCTCGCCGGCCGGGGCCGCACCGCGCGCTTCCCACTGGCCTTACAGCCAGAGGGGTCGCGGGTGCGTGATATCTCTATTGTATCAAGAAGCTTTCCGGGCTGATGACTCTGACGGGGCTTTCAGCCATTTGCCATAGACAGTCACCTGTTGGCGCTCGAAGCCAATGGATTCATAGAATTTGGCGGCGCGGTCGTTGCCATCACGTACCATGAGTTCGAGTTTCGGGGCGCCGCGCGACGTAAGCCAGAGGCCTGCCTCTTCCATCAGCTCCCGGCCTGCGCCGCGTCCCTGATGCGCCGGATCGAGCGCAAGGTAATAGACCCATCCGCGGTGGCCATCATGCCCTGCCATCACGCTTCCGATCAGCTGGTCTCCGCGATAGCCAACAAGAATGGTCGCTTCCCGGGCTGAGACAGCCCGGTCGATGTCGTCATTCGGGTCGTTCCAGGGCCGGGTCAGCCCGCAGGCCTCCCAGAGCGCGGTCAGCGCGGGCCGGTCGGTTTCGCGGAAATCTCTTACATGCATCGTCATGACGGTTCGAGACTGGAAGATTCGGCGGACCGATACCAGCCCCGGCAGTCAGGCCGTCGGAATCACTTGCTTCAGAGGTTCAATATAGCCAGCCGGGACCGCACACCCCCTGCAATACTGTTGATCAGCGCCTCAGGAATAGTGTTTCCGGCAAGTTCACCCAGCGTGTCCAACGCAGGTGGGATCGCCGCGTTCAGTTCGGCCTGGACCATGTCTAATGTGCCTTTGGGCAAGCCGGCAGCAGCCGCTGTCTGCTCGAAATGCCTACGGGCGATCTGGTTGACCTGGTAGCGGTTGTTGTCACCCACCGACATGGCCAGCTTGAACCGGTTCTGGCCTATCCGCCGATCATCCACGACAAGCTGCACGGTCAGGACATCGTAGAGTTTCGTCATCCAGAAACCGCCGCCGGGCTGGAGTGCGATCGAGAAATTCTTCGCATGTCCGTCCGTCGCTCCCAGCAGCCAGTATATGACTTGCGCCTTGAAGAAGGCATACCGGTCTTCATTGGCCCGGTCGCTCTCCTTCAGACGTTCCAGAATTTGCAGCATGCCCGGGCCATCTTCCTTCTGGTATTTGCGCGTCGACGGTACGGACAAGGCCTGGCAGAAATCCTCCTGCGGCAGGCGCAGCAACCTGCCATCTCCGGTCCACATCCGGTCAAACCGCGTCACGCTCAAAGCCATCTGGTCTTCGAATGTGACGATTTCTGCCTCCGCCACATCGAGGCCGAGCAAGGCGCAGAGTCTCAGGCAAGCATATTCATTCTGTACACTGTCCGTCAGGTCGATGCCGTTCTGGACAACCCCGATTGCCGGTTTCAGGATATGCGTTGTTGCCGTCGTACCGATGGGACGATGCCAGACACCGTCCTTTTTCAACAAGGCGGTCTTGTCCTGGGCGCCGGCAATGGAAATCCGGAAATCGCCATTGTCCGGATCAAGCCCCAGAGGATTGATCCGCAATTGCCGGATGAGGCCCGCAATCTCTGCCTCATTCATTGCAGTTCCGTTCACCTCGCCAGCCGTGCCGGGTACATCTTCGGGCGGCAGGAATTGCAGCGCGCCGACACAGTCTCGCCCCGTCACGGCCAATAGGGAAAAAGCGTCCGTCCCATCGGCGCCCAGCCGTTCGGCAACATTTCGCCGGACCCGTTCGGCGTCCGGTAGCAGGTTTTCAAAGACATTGATAACCTGCGCGCCGCGGTACACCTGTGTCGACATCGGCATCGAGATCGACACGGGCATCGCGCCCGGCCAGCCTAGCCAGTCCGGATCATAGCGAAAGGACACCGCCCCGGTGCCCGCTTTTTCGAGCCGTCCGACAAGCCGCGCATTGAGATAGACGTTCAGCCGCTGCGTCCGGGGCCGGCGTGCCATTAGAAGAGATCTCCAAAGTCTGCCTTGCTGCCACGCTTTGCAACAACGAGCTCGAGCCCCAGGGCCGTCAACGCATCAAAGAAAACCGCCATTCGGGTCGCAGGCTCTCCGGATTCCAGCTTGGAGACCGTGGCTTGGCGCACACGCATCCGTTCGGCAAGCTCAGCCTGCGACAAGCCAGCCGCCAGGCGCGCCTTTCGTACCAATTCCCCCGCCATGCGCGGGCTCCGGACAAGATCAGACAATGCACCAACTCCTTATACGCATTCGCGCATGAACTCAATATATACGCAAACTCGTATAATTCAAGTTAATACGCTTTCCCGTATAATAGCGGGTCTGATCGGTTCATCGTTTCTCACCGGACCGTACAGCCCGCAATCTCGGCAAATGCCTGCTGATGCGAGTCAGGCGGCTTCGGCTCTGCCATCACGGCAGGAAATCAGCGTTTCAGCTGCCGCGTTCAGAACCAAAGCTTCGTCTTGAGGAGGGATCGCCGAAATCTCGATCCGGCCCTCATGAAGGCGGATGTTCAGAGCGGGAAAGGCCTGCCTCAGCCGGATAGCCGCATCATGGGCGGCCCGGCTCTGTTCGAAACCGAATGGGAACCAGACAGACATGGGCTGTCCTCCAATCAGGAATACTCCGAATTCGATGGGAAGGAATCTCCGATTCGGGCCGGGCAGCAAGTTCCGGCATTACAAGCGGGTCTGAGAGCCCGGCTCTCCCCCTGACGCCTCGAAGGCTCATCGCACGGCGGGTGTGGGCGGACGGCACGTCTGGCCGGGCGCGCCGCACGCGCAAGGCGACGGAGATCAATCGTATTTTGCGTCTAAAGGTCTCCTACCTTCCCGCCTTGCGCATGCCGCTTGTCCGCCCGGCCTGCCGGCCTTTTCCGCCGCCCACCCCCGCCTGTCGCGGGAAGGACGCGGCTGAAGAAGGAGACCCGACATGCCCTGCAACACCGCAACCCCTCCACCCCTTGGAACAGCTACCGCACCCCCATCTGAAGATGCCCCCCGCATCTATGTGGCCTGCCTTGCGGCCTACAATAATGGCTGCCTGCATGGGCGCTGGATCGACGCCACCACACCTGACGAAATCATGGGCCAGGTACGCGCCATGCTGGCGGCATCGCCGCTGCCCGGCGCAGAGGAATGGGCGATCCACGATTATGAGGGCTTCGAAGGCGCGAGCCTGTCGGAATACGCCTCGTTCGAGACCGTGTGCGCATTGGCGGACTTCATCTCCGAACACGGACGCCTCGGGGCGAAAGTCCACCGCCACTACGACGACGACCTAGAGCAGGCCCGCGCTGCCTTCGATGACTATGCGGGCGAATACCGCTCGATCGCAGAATTTGCCGAAGAACTGACCCGCGAGTGCGGCACCGAAATCCCGGCCTCCCTCCAATACTACATTGATTGGGACGCGATGGGCCGGGATATGGCGCTGAACGGCGACATCTTCACCGTCGAGACCGGATTCGATCAGGTCCACATCTTCTGGTCGCGGTGATCGTCATGGCCAGATACCAGACCAGACCGCGCGAAGATGGCCGTGGCCAGTATCGCTGGGCACATGTCGTGAAGACCCCGGCAGGGTTCGCGCAGGGCAGCATCTATCGGCAGGCAGGTGACGAACTTGATGACAGCGAGGCGCTCAAGCTGCGTGGCATCTGCGATCAGAATGGCTTCGAGCTTCGGAGGGTGTCATGAGCTTTTCCGAACGCTTTGCCACCTTCGTCTGTGCAGGTGACACGATCACCTGCGAAGTGGACGGGTTCACAATCATGGCAGCCATTGTCCAGGACGATTGTCCGGATGCCCCCGACCAGCGCAACGATGGATTCTGGCCGTCGCTCTATAAGGACGCCCCCGGATTTATTGGCCCCGGAAACGGATTCCGGGAGCGCTTCGCCAAGGCGCAGGCCGAGGCCGAAGCTGTCATGGAAGGATGGCGAAAGGGCGACTGGTTCTATTGCGGGATTGTGCTCTCCGTCACACTCGAAGGCGTCACGCTGGACTCTCACGCCGCCAGCCTCTGGGGCGTCGAAGCGAACTATCCGGGATCGGATAATGCCTACCTGACTGAAGTGGCAGACGAACTTCTGCCGGAGGCCTTGGACACCGCCCGCGCCGTGCTGGCGCGCCTCCGTGCAGCCCCGGCGGGTGAGGCGCAGACATGAGCCGCGCCCTTACCGAAGCCGAGCGGGTTCTGGGTCCGCGACCTCAGATGACGCTAGTCGTCGAAGACGCGCGCATCGTCGAAATCTGGGTCGCAGGCCGCGCGCCGCGCATCCGCGTCCGCGACTATGACTGGGGCCGGACTGACCCGGTCCCGGCCTTCGACCGGGACGGCTTTCCCTATTGCGACATTCACTGGAGCGGCCCGGCATGGGCGCTGGGCCTCTCCCTTTACCCGCCAGAAAAGGAGACCCCGATGGCACAGCCCGAACTCACCCACATTCCGCTCGACCAGCTGAACGTTTCCAAACTCAACATGCGGCACGGGCGCAAGAAGCCGGACGTGTCCGACATCCTGCCGTCGATCCGCGAAAAGGGCATCCGCCAGACGCTCCTCGTCCGCCGCGAAGGCGAAGGCTACGGCGTCATCGCAGGCCGCCGCCGTTACTTTGCGCTGCTCGAACTCGCCAAGGAAACCGGCACCAATCCGCTCGTCCCGTGCGCCGTGATGAGCGAGGAGGATGCGGCCTCCGCTATCGAGGCGTCCATCATCGAGAATGTCGCCCGGCTGCCTGCGACGGAAATGGAACAATATGTGGCGTTCAGGAAGCTCGCAGACGAAGGCAAAGCCCCGGAAGACATCGCAACTTTCTTCGGCGTGACAGAGCTTCTTGTGCGCCGCGTCCTCGCCCTTGCGGGCCTCGCCGCGCCGATCCGCAAGCTCTATGCCGACGATGAAATCGACCGGGAAACAATCCGCGCGCTGACGCTTGCGACACCAGCCCAACAGGCCGAGTGGCTGAAACTCTGGGAGAGTGAAACTGAACGGGCGCCGTTCGGGCGGGCCTGCAAGGCATGGGTGACAGGCGGCACCGCGATCACCACCGACAAGGCCCTGTTTGACCTTGACCAGTACACTGGCGCGGTGACGGCGGACCTCTTCGGAGAGCGCGCTGTCTTTGCGGACGCTGAGGCTTTCTGGGCCGCTCAGGCAGCGGAAGTTTCCGCCCGGATCGAGCAATACCTGGCCCGCGGCTGGGCCGATGTCATCGGTCTCGAGCGGGGGGCCTACTTCCAGCGCTGGGAATACGTCCAGACCACGAAGAAGAAGGGTGGAAAGGTCTATGTGGAGCAGCGCCATGACGGGACGGTGACGTTCCATGAAGGCTGGCTGAAGGCTTCGGAAGCGCGACGGACGAAGCGCCAGACAGAGGACGGAGATGCGCCCACACCTGCCGACATCAAGCCCGAAATGTCCGGCCCGATGGCAGAATATGTCGGCCTTCACCGGCACGGCGCAGCCGCCGCCAGCCTGATTGGCGCGCCCGCCATTGCGCTCCGCCTGATGGTGGCCCACGCGACAACGGGGTCGTCGCTCTGGAACGTTCGCCCGCATGTATGCGGGGCGCGCAAGAACGAGACGCATGAGAGTGTGGCGACCTCTGTTGCACGGGCTGAAATCGCGGCGGCCTCTGAACAGGTCGAGACGCTGTTCACCGCGCTCGGAACCATGGCGCCGCGCGCCAATGGCGATGCCTATTCGCTCTGCGAAACCTTCTCCGCTCTGCTCGCCATGTCGGACGAAGAAGTCATGCAGGTCCTTGCGCTCACGATGGCCGAAACACTCGAAGCGGGAGGGCCAGTGGTCGAAGCCGTGCTGCATGTCTGCGGCACCAACCTTGGCAGATACTGGTCGCCGGACGATGCCTTCTTCGAGCTGCTCCGCGACAAGCGGGCGATCCATGCGATGGTCGCGAACATTGCGTCTCCGAGCGTAGCGGAGAGCGTCGTCAAGGAGACCGGCAAGGTGCAGAAGGCGCTGATCCGGAACCGGATCGAGGGTGTGGATTGCACTGCCAATCCCGGCTGGCGTCCCGGCTGGATGCAGGTGCCACCGACACGCCTAGTCGAGGGCGCAGGCTGCGCGACTGTCGAAGCGTGGGAACGGATTGCGGGCGTGTTCAAGGGTGAGGATGAAGACATGTCCCAGCCCGAAGCGGAGCCTTGCGAAGACGCCGCTGCCTGAAGTTTGTCTCCACCTCTCAGGCAATGTGCGAGCCGTCCGGTGCCTGGCATCGGGCGGCTTTTCGCATTCGAGTTTAGCAATGCAAACAGCAGTGCAATTGCGGTTCGTCATGGCGAAAATGCCTCCCGAAAAATCGCCCGTCTCAAGGTCTCGTGAGGCATATCAGAGCGCATGCGGGAGTGGGTTACTCCCTTCCATTGGCAGCGGTCTTCGGCCCCCTTGTTCCCGTCTCTTGCCGTATGACCTGGACGCGCCGACCCGGCCTTGAAACCGGACGAACGAAGAATTTTCCTCTGCGTGTTCCACGCATTCACCGCGAAGCAAAATTCCCCGCCCGTCCGGTGCTCCACTGCGTTGCGCCCCGCCTCGCGTCTCGCCCGAAAAGTGGTCCCCACTTTTCGGATAAGTGAGCGCGCAAGAGAGCGGGTTCAGGCCCGTGTCAGCCCGTCCTCACGGTCCGGCGTCGACGGGGACAAGGGGTCCCCGGAGACAGAGCCAAAGGAACGAAAAGGAGAACCCCAATGGCAAACGCACTCGGATATGTCAGCGAGACCAAGGCCGGCTTCGAAGGCACCCTCGCAATGATGAACCTCAATGCGGCCATCCGCATCGAGAAGAATGGCGAGAAAGCCTCTGAAGGCCAACCGGACTACCGCATCTTCGCCGGAGACACCTCGACCGAAATCGGCGGCGGCTGGATGCGCAAGGCGAAGTCTTCGGGACGCGAATATGTCTCGCTGACCCTCGCGGACCCGCAAATCGGTCCCCGCCGGATCTATGCGAACCTTGCCCCGGTCAAGGGCAAGAAAGGCCGCCACGTGATCCTCTGGAACCCCAGGGACTAGGTTCCGGCATCACATCCCATCGAAGCCGCTCCGGAGAACTCCTCCGGGGTGGCTTATCCCTGTTTGAAGTTCTCAAAACACCAGGAAGTATGGACCCGCTGCCATGGGCAGCGGGACATCGAAAATCTTGGTTACCTGCAGAGTGACTTCGGGTTCACAGCGACTTCGACCCTGCCAATTAATATCTGCCTCTGCTTCCCTCCGGATGTACCGGGAGCAAAGCAATGAGCGAACCGAATACTCCGCAGAGCCCGTTCCTGACGACACAGGAAGCCGCCGAATATCTTCGTATATCCACGCGCACGATGGAGAACTGGCGCTGGTCGAATGATGGTCCGGAATACCGCAAGCATGGCGGAACCGTCGTCTATCACCTGGACGATCTCAACGCGTTTTCGACGGTCTGGAACAAGTCGCGGAAGCCTCGCCATGGATCATAACCGGGTCAATTCCAAACGTACGAACCGAGGGTTTCGGCAAGTGTACTGGTGCACGCTTTCAGTCCTCGGATTGGTACTGATTGCGTTTCCTGCAACAGGGCTCCTACCATCCATTTTGCTCTATAATCCGAGCGAAAGCGCACCGCAGGGGTGGTATCGGATCGAGGCCCTTGAACACGTTTCGCGCGGTGATCAGGTTGTCTCGAACCTGCCCCAGGAAGCAGCAGAGTTTGCATCGCAGCGGCGCTACTTGCCGCTTGGAATCCCCGTCATCAAGACGGTTGCCGCGCTCGAAGGCGATATAGTCTGTAATACCGGCGGTGTCCTGGCGATTAATGACGCGCCAATCGTCCGCATGCACGCTGCAGACAAGACAGGACGACCGCTCCCTTCGCCCTGGCGGACTTGCCGGCGCCTCCTTCCTGACGAAGTCCTGCTCCTGTCGAACCGAACGCAGGACTCCTTCGATGGGCGGTATTTTGGTGCCGTACGGAAGACCGACATCATCGGCCGGGCTGTCTGGATGGGCTCCGCAGACCAAGCGCGATCAGGGGGAATGAGAGGGCAAGTAGGGGGCAGAACGGAATGCAAGATAAAAGCTCATGGAGCCAATGAGGGGTCATCGCCTTGTCTGCACATCGATTTTTATGGCTCTATCCCTGAAAACATAGCTCCGTCGACTGAGCGAATGTTCAATGAAAACTACAGAATCGGGTGGCTCCATTCAGGAGAACTGGCCTGTTTCCCGCCGGAGCAGCCGGAATGAGCACGCCGCCGGACAATCCGTTCACGCCCAGACCTGGCAGGATTCGGTCCGCCGGATCAGGGGGACGTGTGAAGACTTATCTCACGCGGATGACGAAAGCCCTGTCCTCCGCCGGCGGCATTCGCCGCACTGCCCTGCCCGCTCGGCCACGTCCTGCCCCGCGTGGCGGACAGAGGCGCGTCATCGTCAAGGCGCGGATTGTGCGCATGTCGGCATCCAGCGCGGCAGCGCTCGCCGCGCATATCGGATACATCCGCCGGGACGCCGCGCTTGAAGAAAAGGATCGCGGCAAGCTCTTCGACGCCATGAGCGAAGATGCCAACGTCTTCGATCTCACCAAGTCCATTGCCGATGACCGGCATCATTTCCGGTTCATCGTTTCGCCGGAGGACGGCGCGGAAATGGCAGACCTCAAGCCCTTTGTCCGCGATCTCGTTTCGCAGATGGAAACTGACCTCGGCACACGGCTGGAATGGGTCGGCGCAGTCCACCATGACACGGGTCGGCCGCATGCTCACTTGGTCATCCGGGGACGCCGTGACGATGGTTCTGATCTTATCATGCCGCGGGCGTACATTTCGCATGGGATCCGCGAGCGTGCGGAGGATTTGGTCACGCTGGAACTTGGTCCGGAAACCCGGCTTGAACAGGAGCGAAAGCTGGGTGCCGAAGTCGCGGCTGAACGCGTGACCCGGATCGACCATTTCATCGCACGGCAGATCAATCTTGAGGGGGAGTTCCTGTTGAAAGACAGTCCCTCGCATTATCGCACCTTGCATGCCGCCCGGCTCAGGACACTGGAACGGCTCGGGCTTGCCCAGAAACTCGGCGCCGGACGTTGGCAGATGCGGGAGAGTTTCCGGAACGTCCTGCGTGACCTGTCCGAGCGCCATGACATCATCAAAACGATGAACCGCGCCCTCGCCGGACGAGGAGACCGGCGGCTGGATGCGGATGCGATCTTCGACAAATCCGATTCGGATGGGCGGAGTGTGACCGGCGCCGTGCTGCAGACAGGCCTCACGGGCGAAGCACATGACCGGGCCTACGCCATCATCGACAGTCTGGAAGGCCGCGCTGTCTTTGTCGAACTCGGCGTTGCTGGCGAGGTCGAGGAGTTGAAGCGCGGAGCGATCGTCACCGTGTCACCGCCGAACCTCGAGCCGAAACCTTCAGACATCACGATCGACCGGATCGCACGCGCGAATGGCGGGACCTATTCCGCGAGCCTGCATCAGGCGAATGATCCTCGATCGGCACCGGAATTTGTCGCGGCGCATGTGAGAAGGCTGGAAGCCTTGCGGCGCGCTGGTCATGTGGAGCGGACGGCTGAGGCGGACTGGAAAATCCCACCGGACTATCTGGATCGCGCGAAGGACTACGAACGGGTGCAAGCACGGTTCAGGTCGGCGCAATTGCTCGTGCGATCTGAGCTTGGGCTGAAGGATCAGGAAGCAGCGCTGGGCGTTACCTGGCTGGACGAGGCGCCTCTTCCATCCGGTGTGCCGCTTGGGTTCGGCCGGGAGGTTGCTGAGGCGCAGGTGAAACGGCGCGCGTTTCTGGCGAGTTTGGGAATGAGGATGGACTCAGGCACAGGGCTATCTGCGGCACAGAAATCTGAGCTGTTGAAGCGCGACCTGGCCCAGGCAGGACGGTCTCTGAGTGACGAGATTGGAAAGCCCTTTTCACCAGCACCGGATCGGGGCCATGTGGACGGTACCTACCGCGAGCCGGTCTCGCGTGTGAGCGGGAAGTTTGCGGTCATTGAACGGCAGAGGGATTTTACGATTGTACCCTGGCGACAGGTGCTGGAACAGAGGCGCGGGATGGCAGTGTCCGGCGTCGTGCGCGGGGGAAGGATTTCGTGGGCGTTGGGGCGCGGGATTGGGACGCCTGAATGATCCCGGAAGCACACGAAGGCTGCCATGCCGGGAACTCAGCAAAGCAACCGCCCGACCGCATCATAATACAGCCCTCCCCAAAAAGCGGTCGCCTGTTCATACTGCGGAACGCAATCAAGGGCGCGTCCTGGCATAGATTGTTTGAGTACTAACCAATAAAAAAGCAGATCAACAACGCCGCTTGTTGCGCTGGGATAGTTTGGCATCAATGTTACTTCGCCGGTGCTTCTACCCGGCGAAGTACCAACCGGCCTGCGGTGTTGAGCCCCTTATCACTTACACGGTCAGTCCAGTATCTACCGTTGAGCGTTTTCCCGTCATCACTAAGTGTAAGCTCCGCCGAGCCGAGATGCGACTCCCTATCCGTGGGAGCTATGTCCAGGCCCTCATCAAACTGGCGATAGATATAGCGCAGCCTTGGCGACCCGGTTTCTGTGCGATCCAATTTTGCGTTGAGTGTTTCACTTCGACGGGTCGTGCCGTCCATGCACATCGTCATCTTGAAGTCCAGAAATCCGGACTCGATGATGGCCGTTACCTCAATTGGTGGGTCCCAATCGAACTGTCCCAGATCGTCATTCAATGGGTCGAACGGTCCAGACTGCTCGCCTCTGGAAATAGCGAGCATTTTTCTGACAAGGGGCCAGTTGGATCTTATCTCTCCGCGCCACTCGCCATCCAAAACTGGAAAAACGTACTTCTCGGCTCTGATCAACCGATAGAGTCCATGGAACCATTTCTTATTGTACAGAGGCAGAAGAAGTAGAGTGACTATCAGCGTGATGACACCGGCCTTCATTACAAGCCCGAAGGGTCCCTTCACCCAGCCCGTCAGCAGCACAAGCGCGCAGACTATGACCGACAGGCTGGCGATCAGCCGGACCGAAGTTTCGAATTTCAGGACCGACAGCATGCCGTTCACTCCGTCTGGAAGTTCATGACTTGTTCTGTAGCCCGACTCGATGTAGAGGGAAAGCGAGGGAGGTATGTGCAGACAATTTATGAAGGGCCACGGCCATGACCGAACTGCTAAACCTCCATGCCTTGCTGGGTGATTCTTCCGGATATCTTGACGCCTTGCGTGTGCCTGATGCAGACGAGCGGGCCCTTTCTTTGGCGCGGGAGAAAATACGCTCCACCTTGCGCGACGCATTCCGGCAACCTTCGAATTTCGTGGCAAAACGCGCTCTCTTTGAAGATCGCGCGCCAGTCGATACCGAAAGTGCCAAGCTGAGAGCTCCGAAGTTCCGGCTTCAGGGCAGTTTCCAATACGGCACCGCAAACGACTGCCAGATCACCCCGCCGCAGGAAATCGATCAGGATGACGGCGTTTTCCTGCCCATCAGTTTCTTTCGAACCCAGTTTGGAGACCGGCCCGTCATTGCGTCAGAGGCCTATTTCCTACTTGTCGAAAAAGCCCTCCAGCCGCTTGTCGAGCGCGAAGGCTGGAGCCTGGATACGAGCAAGGACACCTGTGTTCGCATCAGACTATCAAAGCGCCTGCATATGGACCTGCCGCTGTATGTGATCCAGGATAGCGCGTTTACGCATCTGGCCAAGGCCGATGCCCAAGCAAGATTCCTCGACGAAGCAAGCCTGCGCCATGAGACTGAATTGGCCGAGGCCGTTTATCGAGGTCTATCCGAGGATCAGATCTTGCTGGCTCACCGCAAGAAGCGCTGGATGTCTTCTGATCCGCGTACCCTGGAAAACTGGTTTGCAAATGCAATTGGCGTGCACGGATCAATCCTGCGCCGGCTCTCCCGCGCGTACAAAGGCATGCGCGACGCGCATGAAATGGACGACGAGCTCGGCTCCATCTGCATCATGGTGGGTGCGGTTGAGGCGTATGGGAATATTGGCAAGCCGCCGCAGGGACGTGAAGATATCGCCCTCCGCGATGTCGCCCGGGAAATGTCCCACCTGTTTCAGAACCCGGTCTACAATCCGGCGTTCCCGGGTGATGATGAACACTGCCTATGCATCGACTGGGATGCCGATACGCGGCAGCGGATTTGCACCCTATTCGCAGAGGCGGCCGATCACCTCGACTATGCGACGACGGGAACCACAGACAAAAGCATGGCATTGCACCGCGCCCGGCTCGCGTTCGGAGACCGTGTTCCCGATGACGTTTCACTGATCAAGCAGGTCGGTCAAGCCGCGCTCATCCGCAGCCAGGAGCCGAGACGTCAGCCGGCTCCCCTGGCACCGCGCACGCGTTCAGGATGAGCGCCGAAACGGCGCGGCAGGATCTTGTCAATTGCTTGAGGCGCGCTGGTTTCGTCGCCCGCCCCACCCCGTCTCATATCGATTTTACCGGCACCCTGAAAGTTCGTGGCCAGATTTTGGACGCTGTTTTGCGCTTCGACAATGCCGACTTTACCGAAGCGCCCCAACTCCTTCTGCCCAATCCGTCCCTGCTCGGACGATTTGTCGTTCCCCATCTCGACGAGAAAGGTGAATTGTGCGTTTTCGATCGGCGCCGATACCTGTTTGATCCCTACCGCGCGGCGGCATGCTGTCTCGGCATCCTGCAGAAGGCCGCCACTGATCTTGAAAAGAATTGCGGCGAGGCGGCCGAAGCCGAAATTGCCCGGGAGCTGCCGCAGCATTTCGGCGGCAAAACCGTCTCCACGTCGTTCGGCACGCATGAAGGTCCGCTCTCGGTGATTACCGATCGTACGCGCGTGGACACAAGACTCGAACCGCTGTCGGGAAAACCTGCACGCGCAGGCGCTTTCGCAATGTCTTCCTCGTCTGAGCTGAGTTTTACCTCGGACCAGGATCGCCCTTCAACGCTCGGGGAGTTTCTGGACTGGGTGGACTATTGGGACCCCGGACTGGCTGCAAGAATCCTGACCCAGCTCTCAAAAAGCGTGACTGGGAAACTCGATCTGATCGGCATGGTCTGCGCAGCGAATGGACAGGTCGGGTTCCAAATACAACCGGAAGCCCTGCCCCCGGCCCAAAAGCAGGTTTACGCGCAAATGTCCTGGGGCAAGCTCGCCGCCCTGCAGCAGATTCGCGGTTGGCCAATTAAGCGGCTCCAGGGACGACGGAGCGACCTCGCTTATATCCTGTCGCGGAATGGAGGCGACATGGGCCCCCTGAGTGGGCGAAACGTGCTGCTTGTTGGATGCGGCGCGATCGGCGGATATGTAGCATTGTCGCTGTCCCAGCTTGGGGCTGGCGCCGGCATTGGCAGCCTGACGCTTGTCGATCCAGACATACTGCGCGCAACCAATACGTCACGGCACATTCTCGGTGCCAATGAAGTCGGCCGCTGGAAGGCTGACAGCATAAAGAAGCATATTGATGAGCATCTGCCAGGCCTCAACACCGTTGCAGTTTCGCGGGCTGTGGAGACGCTTGAGGATCACATCCTGTCTTATGACCTGATTGTGGATGCGACGGGTGAACATCATGTGGGCGAATGGCTGAACCGCCATGCCCTGAAGCAAGGCGATGGAAGCCAGCCAAAGCTGTTTCATGCCTGGATCGAAGGTCAGGGTGCTGCGGTACGCTCCTTTTTGAACGCGGCACCAGGATTGGGTTGCTTCCGGTGCCTCCAAACAGACCTTGAATCCGGCAAGAGCCGCTACTGGGTCCTGAAACCAGAAGCCGTGGTCGAAACGGTCCAGCCTTGCGGGGACGATGCTTTTATACCCTACGGTCCCTCCGCCCCTATGGCTGCGGCAGCCCTCCTGAGCGCCCATGTTACGGACTGGGCATCAGGAAAGCCCGTCAAGCACCTGCTGACCCAACAGCTTGATTTTGAGGTGACCCGTCAGGTGAAGCCCGCGACGCCGACCAGGCTTGAGACCTGTCCAGCATGCGGGAATGCCCCTTGACGGAGTCGCGCGTGTTGGTTCAGCGGGCCATCCTTGAACGGATTGAACAAGAGCGCCGCACCGCCCACCCGCTTGAAACGGGCGGCTTTCTGGAAGGATACAGGCGCGGACGCGACATTGAGATTACGGGCTTGACGGTGGCCAGCTCGCATGATCGCGCATCGCCGGTCAGTTTTGAACGCTGCTCTCTCCATCACCAGCAGCATCTGCTGGCTTCTTGGCGCCGGTCATCTGGCCTGATTTCACTGGTCGGCGACTGGCATTCGCATCCAGCAGGCCAGGGCGCCCCCTCCTGGACCGACAGGCGGGCATGGGCACGGCTAATCCGCTCGATGCATGGTGACGGGGTCGCCCTTATTGCAACCGCGCAAGGCGTTCGTATCTTTTTCCTCACTGCCCTCGTAAAACATAAGATGGCTTCAGAACTCCTTCCAATTGAAGAAACCGAACATGATTGCGTTTTTGCAAGGAGCTGATGTGTCCGGTTTCACGGGATCTCCATCTAGTATTTGTCTTGGGAAATCCGGCTTACTGAAGACTGGCGTGCTCGAAGGCTCGAACCTTTTTTTCGTCTTCTTTTTCGCCCATGGCAGACGTCAGGTGCCAAAGGTCATATGACGCCTATCGGCGACGTTCTGCCTTTCAGAAACCTCCCTGCCAATGTCCGCTTCCGGGATCTTATTGACCCTACGGAATTTTCCCGGAACTTCACCTGCGCCTCCCCTTTCTTCCTGATGCTTCAGAACACTCCACAGATTCCCCCCAATTCCCTCTCTGGAGACTGAGGGGTTGATTGGTCAGGTTCAGTGTCATGAAACATGGCACGAACCTCTTCTGGCAGATCATCCTCGTCTTGCTTGTCGTCCTGGTGGCGCTCTGGTGCGCGACGGAATGGACGGCCTGGTCGCTTGGCTGGTCGCCGCGCCTTGGCGAGCCGCTCTTCGTCATCCTGGACATGCCGGTCTATGTGCCGTGGGCCTTCTTCGGCTGGTGGTATTCATACGATGCCTATGCGCCGGATGTGTTCGACCGGGGCGGGCTGATTGCCGGCTCTGGCGGCGTTGCCGCTATCGTGATCGCGGTGACGGGATCGATCCTCCGGGCACGGTGGGACAAGCGGGTCTCGACCTTTGGTTCGGCGCGGTGGGCGGAAGGCAAGGATCTGCGCAAGTCCGGCCTATTGAAGCCCACCGGAGTGTTCCTTGGCCAGGCACATGGCTCCTATCTCCGCCATGACGGCCCCGATCATGTCATGGCCTTTGCGCCGACGCGCTCGGGCAAAGGTGTGGGGCTTGTCGTCCCAACCCTACTCTCCTGGCCGCATTCGGTGCTCGTGCATGACATCAAGGGCGAGAACTGGCAGCTGACTTCCGGTTGGCGTTCAGAATTCTCGCACTGCCTGCGGTTCGATCCGACTGACATTGCGTCGGCTCATTTCAATCCCCTGATGGAGGTCCGGCGGGGACATTGCGAAGTGCGCGATGTCCAGAACATTGCTGACATTCTCGTGGATCCGCAGGGCAAGCTGGGCGATCTCGGGCACTGGGTCGACAAGGCGAACTCGCTGCTGGTCGGGGTCATCCTGCACGTCCTCTATGCCGAACGGGAGAAGACGCTGGCGCGGGTGGCGAGTTTCCTGGCCGATCCGGACCGGACGTTCCGCACGACGCTGTCAATCATGCTCCGCACCAATCATCTCGGCACGGGCGAGGCACCGAAGGTTCACCCCGTGGTCGCCGAGACGGCCCGCGAACTGATGAACCAGTCGGAGAATGAACTTTCCGGCGTGCTGTCGACTGCGCTGCGCTTCCTGTCGCTCTATCGAGATCCAGTGATTGCAGAAGTGACCTCGCGCAGCGATTTCCGGATCGAGGATTTGGTGTCGGGCGATCGACCGCTCTCGCTCTATCTGGTCGTACCGCCGTCGGACCTCTCGCGCACGAAACCTCTTATGCGCCTCATCCTGAACCAGGTCGGAAGGCGGCTGACGGAACACCTTGATGCTCGTCCATCTGTGTTGGCGCGCGGTAGGTCGCTGGCGCTGAACATCCTCGGAGCTTGCGGACTGCTGGCGCCGCAGCTGTCTTCTGCTGAACCGAAGACCCGGCGCCGTGTCCTGTTCATGTTGGATGAGTTCCCTGCCCTTGGCCGGCTCGACTTCTTCGAGAGCGCCCTCGCTTATATGGCCGGCTATGGGCTGAAAGCCTTCCTGATCGCGCAGTCCCTCAACCAGATCGAAAAGGCCTACGGCCCTTCCAACGCGATCCTCGACAATTGTCATGTGCGGGTGGCGTTCGCAACCAATGACGAGCGGACGGCCAAGCGGATATCCGATGCGCTCGGGACCAAGACCGAACAGCGGGCGATGAAGAACTATGCCGGCCACAGGCTCGCACCCTGGCTCTCGCACAAGATGGTGTCCCGTCAGGAAACCGCCCGCCAGCTCCTGACGCCCGGCGAAGTGATGCAGCTACCCGCGGATCAGGAACTTGTCCTCGTTGCAGGCTCTCCGCCCGTGCGCGCAATGAAGCTGCGCTACTATGAAGACCGGAACTTCACCGAACGGCTGAAAGCTGCACCCGACTTTGCGACCTGCATTCCAGACGCCCGGGCGGATGATTGGGGCACGGAAATCCGGTCGATCCATGAAGGCCTGATGCAGGCTTTGGAGATCGAGCCCGATGGCGAGGGCCTCGGTCCCCAGAAGGCGCGGGATGCCGCGAGGGATCGTGCGCAGGTCTCCGCGCCCACCAGGACAGGCAGGTCTCGAGCTGCGTCGCACGGCGCTCCTCAGCCCAGCCTCTTCGAGGCGCTCGTGCAGGCTGACAGCCTCGAACAGGCAACCGGCATTGACCTGACGGGGAATGGCCAATGAAACCCCGTATCCAGCCCTATATCTCGCCCGAGACCCATCACCGGCTCCAGGCCATGGCGAAACGCCCGGGCCTCTCCGAAAGCGCGATCGTCGACCGGGCGCTGGTGGCATATTTCTCCGGCGAGGCAGACAATCAGCGCGAGGCTGCCATCAATCGCCGGCTCGACCGGCTGACGCGGCAGTTCGGACGGATCGAACGGGACAATCTCGTGCTTGCCGAAACGCTCGCGACCTTCGTGCATTATTTCCTGACGGTGACGCCGCCGGTGCCGGCGAACCAGGTGGAAGCGGCGCGCGCCAAGGGCGATCTCCGATTCGATCTATTCGTACGTCAGGTCGCCGAGGCGCTCCGGTCAGGGCAGCGCATTCTCCAGAACGCGGTCGAGGATGTGACGGCCGAAGCGACGAGCTTCGAAAGCGATCCCGAGCATTTGAGCGGGGAGCGGGCCGATGCGTGACGCCGCAAGCCTTGGGCGGACCCGCGCCATGCTGGTGACGGCGCTCGGGAACGAGATTGTCGCGGCGCTGGATGATCCGTCCGTGGTCGAGATCATGATCAATCCCGATGGAAAGCTCTGGGTCGAACGGCACGGCAGCGGGCGCGTTGAACTTGGTTTGGTTTCTCCCGCCGACACCGAGCGCGTCATCCGCCTGGTTGCCAGCCATATGGGACGGCGCGCGGATGCGGCCTCTCCCATCGTGTCGGCTGAACTGCCGATGGGTGGAGAACGGTTCGAAGGTGTGTTGCCGCCGGTATCGCCGGGACCGTGTTTCTCGATCCGCAAGCCTGCAGGCCGGGTTATCGCTTTGGATGACTATGTCACCTCTGGCGTCATGGCAGCTCATCATGCCGAGGCCCTGCGGCGCGCCGTATTGGACCGCGAGAACATCCTCGTCGTGGGAGGCACGGGCTCCGGCAAGACGACACTTGCCAATGCGCTCCTTGCGGAAATCGCCCGGACGGGCGACCGGCTCGTCATTCTTGAAGATACACGCGAGCTTGTCTCGGCAGCTGAGGATTCCGTGCAGCTGCGCACACAGCCGGGATCGGTCTCGCTTGCCGACCTTGTCCGCTCGACGCTGCGTCTCCGCCCCGACCGGATCATCATCGGCGAAGTGCGGGGCGCAGAAGCGCTCGACATGCTGAAGGCCTGGAATACCGGACATCCGGGCGGGATCGCCACCCTGCATGCAAACTCTGCCCTGGGCGGTCTCTCCCGGCTCGAACAGCTGATCGGCGAGACCTCCGCCCAGGTGCCGCACGACCTGATCGCCGAGACGATCGACTGCGTCGTCTACATCTCGCGGAGCGCCGGCCGGCACCGCGTCGAGACGGTCGCGCGCATGAATGGCCTCGGACGGGGCGGCTACGACCTCATGCCCGTCCAGCCGGACCTGCAGCTCGTCCTGCCGAGCCTGCCTTTTTCTGAACCGCTTCTCTCAACCGCACCTGAAAGGACACCAACCCAATGAACAGAGACATGATCAAGGGCATCAGCCTGAGTTTGCTAGTCGCGGCAATTGCCTTCCCCGCCCATGCGGCCGGGTCCGGCATGCCCTGGGAAGCCCCGCTGCAATCGATCCTCGAATCCATCGAGGGCCCGGTCGCCAAGATCCTTGCGACCATCGTCATCATCCTGACCGGCCTTGGCCTCGCCTTCGGCGAGAGCGGCGGCGGCATGCGGAAGCTCCTGCAGATCGTGTTCGGCCTGTCGATCGCCTTTGCTGCGACCTCATTCTTCCTCTCCTTCTTCTCCTTCGGCGGCGGGGCAACGCTCTGATGGCTGAGGCAACGCCCCTCCCGCCCGGCTACAGCGTGCCGGTGCATCGTTCGCTGACGGCGCCGATCCTGCTCGCCGGTGCGCCAAGGCTTGCGACCATTACAAACGGCACGCTGGCAGGCGCGCTCGGGCTGGGCCTCCAGCTCTGGGTCGTGGGGCTCGTTTTCTGGATCGTCGCGCAGGGGATCTGCGTCTTCGCTGCAAGGCGCGATCCGCAATTCACAGACGTGCTGATCCGGCACATCCGCCAGAAGGCGTATTACGCATGCTGAACCTTCGTGAATACCGCGCCCGCCCGGCCTCGCTTGCAGACCATCTCAAATGGGCCTGCCTGATCGCACCCGGCATTGTCCTCAACAAGGAAGGCAGCCTGCAGCGCACGATTGCGTATCGGGGGCCAGATCTTGAAAGTTCGACGGCAGAGGAACTGGTCGCCGTCACCGCGCGGATGAACAATCTCCTTCGCCGGTTCGGCTCCGGATGGGCGCTGCATATCGAAGCCGACCGCAGGCCGTCCGTCATCTATCCCGAAAGTTCGTGGCGCGATCCGGCTGCCTGGCTGGTCGACGAGGAACGCCGCGCAGCCTTCGAGGAAGCTGGACGGCATTTCGAGACCGATTGCTACCTCACCCTCACCTGGATGCCGCCCGCCGACCGGACCGCAAGGATCGAACAGCTCTTCATCGAGGATCCGGCCGACGCCCCGGCGGCCTTCTGGAGCGAGCACCTCGCTTATTTTGAAACCGAGACGTCCCGGGCCCGCGACATGATGGCGGACCTGATGCCGGAGGCGCGGTTCCTCTCTGACGATGAGACCCTCACCTATCTCCATGCCTGTATTTCGACAGCGCGGCAGGAGGTGCGGGCGCCGTCCATACCGATGTGTCTCGATGCGCTCCTGGTCGACACACCGCTGACCGGTGGCCTCTCACCCCGCCTTGGTGACGAGACACTGAAGGTCCTGACGATCAACGGGTTCCCGTCGTCGGGCGAGCCGGGACTCCTGTCAGAACTCGACCAGCTCGGCTTCGCCTCTCGCTGGGTGACGCGCTTCCTGCCGCTCGACAAGGGGCAAGCCGAGCAGACGCTGAACGCATATGTCCGCAACTGGTTTGCCAAGCGCCGGTCCCTCACCTCCTACCTGCGAGAAATCCTCACCAATGAGCCGGCAACCCTGCTCAACACAGATGCAGACAACCAGGCCGCCGATGCGGACGAGGCCTTACAAGCGCTCGGTGCCGGCCATGTCGCATTCGGATATTGCACGACGGCGATTGTGGTCCGGCATGAGGATGCCGGCATCGCCGAAGACCAGATCCGCGCCGTCGAACGCGTGATCCGCGGGCGCGGGTTCACCTGCGTTACTGAAAGCGTGAACGCCATCGAGGCCTGGCTCGGCACGCTACCGGGCGAAGCCTATGCCAATGTCCGCCAGCCGCTGCTGAACACGATCAATCTTGCCCATATGGCGCCGCTCTCTTCGCTCTGGGCAGGACCCGAGCGCAATACGCATCTGGATGGCCCGCCGCTCCTCATGGCCCGCTCGGCGAGTTCGACGCCGTTCCGGCTCGTCACGCATCAGGGCGATGTCGGCCACATGATGGTCGTGGGGCCGACCGGGGCCGGAAAGTCGGTTTTGCTGTCGCTCCTGGCGCTGCAGTTCCGCCGCTATGATCAGGCGCAGGTCTTCATTTTCGACAAGGGCGCTTCGGCGCGCTGCGCGACGCTCGCGCTGGGCGGCATCTGGTATGAGCTTGGGCTCGACGGCGATCTTGCGTTCCAGCCCTTGAGGGATGTCGACAGCGAAGGCGGGCTCGCTGCGGCGCAGGCCTGGGTACAGGGACTGATCGAGCAGGAAGGTGTCGCGGTGACGCCGGAGGTGAAGCAGGCCGTCTGGACAGCGCTGCAGAGCCTTGGCGCGGCACCGGTCGCGCAGCGCACGCTGACGGGTCTCGCGGCACTCCTCCAGATACCGGACCTTCGGCAGGCACTGGAGCCTTATACGCTTGCCGGGCCCTATGGCGCCCTGCTCGATGCCGATGAGGATACTCTCGAAACCGCCGACATGCTCTGTTTCGAGATGGACGCGCTGATGCAGGACAAGCGGCTCGCCGCGCCGGTGCTGGCGCACCTGTTCGCGAAACTGGAAGCCCGGTTCGATGGAAGGCCGACAATGCTCATCCTCGACGAGGCCTGGCTGTTTCTCGATCATCCGATGTTTGCCGGGCGCCTGCGCGACTGGCTTAAGACACTCCGCAAGAAGAATGTGTCCGTCGTGTTCGCAACGCAGAGCCTGTCGGACATTGCGGCAAGTACCATTGCGCCCAGCCTCATTGAAAGCGCACCGACCCGCATTTTCCTTGCCAATGCGCGGGCCGAGGAGCCTTCGCAGCGCGCAGCGTATGAAGGGTTCGGGCTCAATACCCGACAGGTCGAACTGATCGCGCGGGCCACGCCGAAACGGGACTATTATGTTCAGACGCCGGACGGCAACCGGCTATTCGATCTCGACCTTGGTCCGGTTGCGCTCGCCTTCTGTGCTGCCGGGTCGAAGGCCGACCAGAAACTGATTTCCGAAATACTTGCTTCAGTCGGTCCGGAGGGCTTTGCGCCGGCCTGGCTTGCAGCCCGCAGGCTTCACTGGGCCGCAGACCTCATCGGAACCGAAGGAGAGATGCCATGCGCCGCCGAATGATTGCCCTTCTGCTGGGGTCTGTTTCTACATTTGGACTGGCCGCACCTCCAGCCAATGCCCTGCTCGGCGTCGGCGACGTCGTGCTCGACCCGACCAATCTCGTCCAGAACATCCTGACGGCCACGCATACGCTCGAGCAGATCAACAACCAGATCCAGCAGCTCCAGCATGAAGCACAGATGCTGGTGAACCAGGCCGAGGATCTGAAGCGCCTCGATTATGCCTCGATCGAGCATCTGAAACGCCTGCTGGAACGGATCGACACGCTGATGCGGGAAGCGGGCGAGGTCACTTACGAAGTCGAACAATCCGAGCGCCAGTACCGCGACGCCTTCCCTGACACCTATGAAGACCTCTCCAATGAGGAAATCGTCGCCGAAGCCGCCGACCAGTGGCGGATCAGCCGCGACGCATTCCGCGCCTCGATCCAGGTCCAGTCGGGGATTGTGACCTCGATTGCGGACGCACGAGAAACCTTGACCGACCTTGTCGGCGAAAGCCAGTCGGCGACCGGGAACCTGTCAGTAGCGCAGGCCGGCAACCAGCTCGTCGCCCTCTCGGTCGAGCAACAGATGCAGATGCAGCAGCTGATGGCGGCGCAATACCGAATGGTGACGCTTGAGGCGTCCCGCCGGGCGGCCATCGAGGAGCAGGCCCGCATCCGTCACAAGCGCTTTGTCGGCGACGGCGTCGCCTATTCGAGGGACTAGAGCAATGGAAGACCTCGGCGTCATCGACCAATTTGTCGCAACCTTCTCCGCTTATATCGACAGCGGGTTCGGCCTGCTGCAGCCGGATGTCGCCTTCCTGACCTCCGCGCTCATTGCCATCGACATCACGCTGGCGGGTCTTTTCTGGGCCATGGGTCCGGACACGGACATTGTCGGCCGGTTCCTCAAGAAAGTGCTCTATGTCGGCGCGTTCGCGCTGATCCTCGGCAATTTCGCGCTCCTGTCGGACATTGTGTTCACGAGCTTTGCGCAGCTTGGCCTCAATGCGACCGGCGGCACGATCACGGCCGAGGACATCATGAAGCCGGGCTTCGTCGCGGCGACCGGGTTCGACGCCGCCCTGCCCCTGCTCGACGAGATCGAGAAGCTCACCGGCCCCATCGCCTTCTTCGAGAATTTCGTGATCATCGCGGTCCTGTTCCTTGCCTGGATCATCACGCTGCTGGCGTTCTTCTTCCTCGCGATCCAGCTCTTCGTCACCATCATCGAGTTCAAGCTGACGACGCTCGCCGGCTTCGTGCTGATTCCGTTCGCGCTCTGGAACAAGACCTCGTTCCTCGCCGAGAAAGTCCTCGGCAATGTCATCGCCTCCGGCATCAAGCTCATGGTGCTGGCGATCATTGTCGGCATCGGCTCGACCATCTTTTCCTCCATCACCTCCACGTTCCAGCCTGACGAGGTGACACTCGAACAGGCTGCTTCCGTTATCCTCGGATCTCTTTCGCTGCTGGCGCTTGGCCTGTTCGGGCCTGGCATCGCGACAGGGCTTGTTTCCGGTGCGCCGCAGCTGGGCGCCGGGGCTGCCATCGGCACGGCCGCCGGTGTGACCGCAGGCACCGTCGCGGGTGGCAGTCTTGCGAAATCGGCCGTTGGCGCCGCGGCCGGCGGGGCGCGCAGCGCCGTCGGTGCGGCGGCGTCCATGACGGGCGGCGCCCGCACGGCCTACCAGATGAATGCGGCCGCTTCTGGCAAGACTGGCACCGGTGCTGCTGCGGCGGGCATGAGCGGAGTCGCAGGCGCAGGCGTCCGCGCGGCGGCGTCCGGTGCACGGAACCTCGCCGGGCGCATGTTTGGCAATCCCCGGGATAGCCATCAGGCCGGCGCGCAAGCTGCTTTCGCCGCAACCGGCGGCACAGGTCCTGCGGGTCCCCCGCCTCCCCGCGGACCGGACTCGTCCCCGGACTGGGCCCGGCGCATCAAGCGGGACCAGCATGTGCGCGACGCCGGCATGATGGCCGCCTCCGCCGTGCGCGACAGTGACCGGCCGGGTGGCGGCACATCGATCGAACTCAGGAAAGACGAGGACTAAGCAATGCTCTGGAAGCGCAATTCTACCCGCTATGGCGAGACCACGGCGCCCGTGACGCCTTACCAGCGTGCGGCGCAGGCCTGGGACGACCGGATCGGATCGGCCCGCGTCCAGGCAGCTAATTGGCGGTTCGCAGCGCTAGGAAGTCTGGCCCTGTCCTTCGTGCTCGCAGGCGGCCTTGTCTGGCGCTCGACCCAATCGATCGTGACGCCCTATGTCGTCGAACTGACCGGCGAAGGCGCGGTACGCGCCGTCGGCCCTGCCGACGGACGCTATGAGCCGACCGATGCGCAGATCGCCTATCACCTCGCCGAGTTCGTGAAGAATACGCGCTCCATCTCAATTGATCCGGTCGTCGTCCGCCAGAACTGGCTGAAGGCCTATGCCTATGCAACCGACCGGGCCGCGGCGACACTCAACGATTATGCCCGCGACAATGATCCGTTTACGGAGGTCGGCAGGCGCTCTGTTTCGGTGGATGTGACGAGCGTCGTGCGCGCCTCGGATGACAGTTTCACCGTCCGCTGGCGCGAAACCGCCTTCCGGAACGGGGCCGAGACCGGCCAGTCGACCCACACGGGCATCTTCTCGATCGTCATCGACCCGCCCCGCACCGAAGAGGCCCTGCGGGCCAATCCTCTCGGCCTCTACGTCCACGGTCTCAACTGGTCAAAAGACCATCAATAGGAGCATAACCCCATGAAACGCCTTGCCCCGATCCTGCTTGCCTCCTCGGCGCTTGCCGCCTGCGAGACGTTGCCGGCGTCTCGCGGTCCCGACATCACCCTCGATGAGCCAGACTATGTCGAAGACCTCTATCTCGCACCGGATGTGGAGGAGACAGAGGCCGCGGACGCCGAGCCAGCCCCAGAACCGGTCGTCTACCGCACCTACACGCCGACCATCGTGTCAGGCGCGGTGCCCGGCCAGCTGAAACCCATGCCGACGAAGACGGAAGCGCCTTCCCTCAAACCCTATCAGGCCATCGAGGCGGCGAACGGCCAGGCGGCGATCGAACCCTCGCTCGACAACTACATGAACGCGATCCAGGTCTATCCCTACACCGTGGGTGCGCTTTACCAGGTCTATTGCGCACCGGAACAGGTCACCGATATCGTCCTCCAGCCCGGCGAGGAACTCGTCTCGGTCTCGGCCGGCGACACGGTCCGCTGGGTCCTGGGAGACACGGTCTCCGGCACCGGCGCAGAGGCCCAGGCCCATATCCTGATCAAGCCGACCCAGGCCGGCCTCAAGACGAACCTCATCATCACGACGAGCTTGAGAGCCTACCACCTGGAACTCCGCGCGTTCGAGGAAACCTATATGGCGGCCGTCTCCTGGCGCTATGCCGACCAGCAATTGGTGACGCGGGTGGCGAGTTCAGGCACGGCGCGCGCATCGGCACCCTCCTCGCCCGCCGGACTGCAGCTCGACCGGCTGAAGTTCCGGTACGACATCGACGGCGATGCGCCGCACTGGCGGCCGGATCGCGTCTTCGACGATGGCCGCAAAGTCTACATCCAGTTCCCGGCCCGGCTCGACCAGGGCGAGGCCCCTGCCCTGTTCGTCATCGGCCGGGACGGCAAGTCCCAGCTCGTGAACTATCGCATGTCGGGCGACTATTATGTCGTCGACCGCCTGTTCGCCCGCGCTGAACTGCGCCTCGGCGAAAAGCGCCAGGACGTCGTGAAGATCGCGCGCAATGATCTTGGCAGCACAAAACCATGACGGAAGCGGCCTCCTCTTCTCCCCAGCCATTGGAAATCCGCGGGCGACCGCGGCCCGTCAAACGGTTCTCCAAGCGGGCCCTGATGGTGCTTGTCGGCACAGGCAGCGCGATCGTCCTCGGCTCTCTGGCGTTTGCCCTGCAGACCCCGAAGGACGACGATGGTGGTCCTGCGCGCGAGCTTTACAATACCGGGCATAATCCGGAAGCGGACGGATTGGCCACGCTTCCGAAATCTTATGGCGAACTGCCGCCGAAGGAAGATATGCTCGGGCCGCCACTGCCTGGCGACCTTGGCCCGCCGATCCTGAAGGCGCAGCGTGAAGGGCGTATGGGCCTGCCGGAGGAAGATGCGCCAGAGGTGGACTCGATGAAGGAGCAGCTGGCGGCGCTGGAAGAGAAACTCAGGGCACGCGAGGCAGCACTTACGGATGCAGCGCGCGGGAGCGGCGTGTTTTTCCAAGTGGGCTCAGGTGCAGGGTCGAAGACTGTTTTTGGGAGTGGTGCATCATCTGCGCCGAGTTCGGTGAGTTTTCCGGACCTGTCGGCCTTTGCGCCATCTCGCGAAGGAGCTTTCGGATCGTCTCTCAGCGAGGATCCGAACCGGCAGGTGCGGAAACTGGATTTCCTGGGCGAAGAGCCCGATCCCTCGATCTACAATCCGCACCGGCTCGAGACGCCTGTTTCGCCTTACCAGTTGATGGCAGGCACGATCATCCCGGCGACGCTTTTGACGGGTGTGAACTCCGATCTTCCGGGCCAGGTTATCGCGCAGGTGACGAGCCCGGTCTATGACACGGTGACCGGCGAGACCGTGCTCGTGCCGCAGGGCGCGCGCCTGATCGGACGCTATGACAGTGTCATCGCATTTGGCCAATCACGGGCCCTCCTTGTCTGGAGCCGGATCGTCATGCCCGACGGATCTTCCATCCGGATCGACAATCTCGCCGGCGTCGACGCGCGCGGCTATGCCGGACTCGAGGACAAGGTCGACTATCACTCCTGGAAGTTGCTGCAGGGCGTCGCCCTCTCGACATTGCTTGGCGTCGGCGCCGAACTCGGCACTGACGATGAAAGCGATATTGCCCGGGCGCTCCGCCGCTCGGCGCAGACCGGCGCCAATGAAGCCGGTCAGGAAATCGTGCGCCGAAACCTCGGCGTCCAGCCCACGATCACGATCCGGCCCGGCTGGCGGCTCGGCGTGCTCGCGAACAAGGACATCGTTCTGAAACCCTATGAAGAAGGACACCCACAATGAGCAAGACCAGCCTGAAGATCGGGCCGCTGCCGGACCGCACTCCACAGAAACTGACCGTCCAGATCGACCCCTCACTTGTTGCTGAACTGGAAGATTATTCCCAGGTTCATAGCCAGCTGCATGGAGAGGAGGTGAACATCGCAGTTCTGGTCCCGCATATGCTCGAAGCATTTCTGGCAAGCGATGCCGGGTTCCGGAAAGCCCGCAAGGTCCTGAAGGCCAGTCAGAAGGGCTGATTGGCAGGACGCAAGACCATGCACGAAGTCGACGAAACCGTCCGGCAGATGTCCAGTGAAATCGGGTTGCCGGTCTACCAGCGCTACTCAGAAGAAGAGGCTGCCCGGCATCTCGGCATGTCGAAACAGACCCTGAAAAGGCTGAGGGATGCAGGCCGGATCGCATACGTACGGATTTCGAAGCGCAAGCTCTCCTTCTTCGGGTTTCAGCTTGCCGAATACCTGTTGAACGCAATTGAGGAGACGACATGGCAAGATACGCAGCCAGAGTCAGATACCAGGTCGGCAAATATTGGCTCGGCCAGCGCTCAGGCAGCCCGGCCTGGTACCGGATGTGGATCGACCCCAAGACTCGCAGGACCGGACGCGCTAGCCTCGGCACAACGGATTTTGAAGAAGCAAAGGCCATCCTGAACGACTGGTTCGTTCTCAACCAATCCAAGACACAGGAAGCTCCGGACGAGACCACGCTGGCCGAAGTTTTCGCCCGGTTCTACGAACACCATGGCCAGCACCTGCGATCCGCCGTCGATATCCGCCGAACCCTTCGCTACTGGCTGGAATTTCACGGTGAAGCGACAATCAAGCAAGCGCTCCACCAGGATCAGCAGCTGAAATTCCGAAATTGGCTGTCAGCTGAAAAGAAGCTTTCGCAAAGCTCGGTCCGCAATGCGCTCATGATCGGGAAGTCTGCGCTCAACTGGGCCTGGAAACGAGGTGACATCGCTTCAGTGCCTTATGTCCAGCTGGTCAATCCCCCCAAGCCGGAACCCAAAGGCCGGCCCCTCGAAATAGAGGAGGTTGCCAAACTCCTCAAAGCTGCCAGGGAACAACATGTCCGTGTCTTGATCGCCTTCTTGATAGGAACTGCCGCCCGCACTGGCGCCATTCTTGACTTGCACCTGTCACAGATTGATCTGGAGCACAGGCTGATCGACTTGAACCCCAAAGGCCGCGAACAGACCAAGAAATACCGCCCCACTGTGAAGCTCCCGGAACAACTCGCGGCCTATATTGAGGTGCGCAAGCAGGCGTCCGGAACCGAAGCGCTTGTCCGTTATGAAGGCTCCGCCGTCGAAAGCGTAAAACGAAGCTGGGCGTCAACCCGCGCAGCTGCAGGCTTGTCCGGAAACGTCCAGACTTATTCCTTTCGGCATACGATCGCCCGCTGGCTCCGAATGCAAAGCGTTCCAGCATGGGAGGTTGCGGCACAACTCGGCCACAAGGCACCGGATTACTCGACAACGGAAATCTATGCACCCTTCGATCCTGCATACCTGACGAAGGCCACAGATGCGATCGACCTCTTTTTGTGCCAGGTCGCGCGCCAATTGGACGCCGATACGGTCTCAGAGTTCCTGCTGGAATCAATCTAAACTGTCTTATTGTCCCCGCTACGATGGGGAGTTTCATATGTCGTCGTAGACAATTCAGCATCGACGGATACCTTACACTGATCATATTTTCCGGCACTTTTGAATGAGTTACTCTTGATGTGATTATTCCCTGATATACAACACTTGAATGCCGCTCGCAGGTAAGATCTGAATCCGGACGAATTGTCAGGTTCAGAGCGCACATGATGTGCAGCGTCCGCTGCCATTCTTCATCAATCCTGTTTCTGTGGCGTACGAGTTCAGAAAAAGTCCTGAGCTTGAATGCCTTGTAAAGAGAACTCCCGGCGCAGCCGGTCCAGGCCCTTGTTGCGCAATTGTCGAATACGTTCTTTTGAAACGCCATAGTCGGCTGCCAGACTCTCAAGCGTACGCCGGGGCTCGATCATCACGTTCAGCAGAACGATCTTTCGTTCCCGACAGGGCAGTTTGGCCAGAGAACTGGATAGAACGCTCTTTATTCGTTCCTGATCAATTTTCTGGCTGACCCGAAGCTCAACCAATTCCGATTTATCAATGAGATAAGGAGATCCAAAGGCGCCTTGTCCTTCTCCCGGTTGGATATCCAGTGATTTGTCCGCCCCGGAAAACTGCGTTCGCAGGACATTCAGTCTTTGCCGCGTAATTCCAAGGTTCGATGCGATTGTCTTGTCGATCTCAGTCGGGTCGGAATCCTTTAATCGGGTCATTTCCGTTTCGACACGCCCGAGCTGGAAGAATGCCTTGCGGGCATGTGTCGACGTTCCTCGCCGCACCAACGACCAGTTGTTGAGTTTGAAGGTTTGTATTTCGGCTCTGACCCACCAGGCGGCATAGGTTGAAAGTCGAAATCCCCTTTCCGGGTCAAACCGGTCAATCGCCTTCAGAAGTCCGATATGGGCTTCCTGAATGAAGTCAGACCTCTGGCTCTCGTTTCGATCCTGCAGGAGCCGCGCCGCCATAGCTTCAGCCAGAGGCGTATACGCAACGACGAGTTTGTTTCTCGCTTTCAGGTCACGCTCATTCTGCCAGGCGCGAGCAAGGGTCTTTTCTTCTTCGGCGCTTAGCCAGTTTGCGGTCCGTTTACTCTTGGATCTCGGACGAGTTCTGGAGTCGCTGATCATCGTCTGGGGTTCCGTACATATAATATCGATTCGAAACTATCTGGTGGCGGTATATTGTCAATTTGATTTCGTTTCGATAGTAAAAGGCATGAGCGAAATTGACGCAGACAGCGCGGAGCTAGCAGAACTTCTCGTCCATGTCGGACGGGTCTTGCGAAGTGATAGCAGCGCGTCACCGCTCACAGCGGCTCAATGGACCTGTCTTCGATTCTTTTCCCGTGCTGGAAAGGAAGCGAACACTTCCTCCGCCTTTGCGGATTTTCACGGAACGTCACGCGGAACGGCTTCCCAGATCATCAAAAGCCTCCACGATAAAGGACTTCTGACAAAAATCCGCTCTAAGCAGGATGCTCGAAGCCACATATTCAAATTGTCCACACTTGGCTTGAAGATGCTGGATCAGGACCCGCTGCAGTCACTGGTTTCGGCAGTAGATTATTTGGGGCCTAAGAACCGGGAACAATTGCAGAAACTCTGCTACTCGCTTCTGGAAAATGTCAGGCAGATACGAAACAAACGCCCGTTTGGCACTTGTAGTCATTGCACGTACTACGCGACCCATTCCGGCTCCCCGGAACGGTCGCATTGCAAGTTCGATCAGAAGGATTTGGCGCCCGAGATGGTTGGCAACTGGTGTTGTGACTTCTCTCTTTCCTGAGCGACTTAAGGCCTGAATATTGATAGTTTTTCCGTCATCAGCCAGCCCGATAACATGCCGCAAATCTGCTGGACACGGCTAACGAAATTTCGTCACGTCATCACTTCCCGCGAATTGATGCCGCTTACATGCCAGATACTATCCGAAGGCGATCTCCGGACGCGGATCCGGGTTCTATGGGCGGAGACGAGCAAGCCTGCCGCACCTGCCAGAGCCGTTAGCTCAATCAGAAAGCCCCCGCCTTCCGACGTCCACCCGAATCCGGGAATGACAAAGGATGCCAGGCTCACGTACGGGATGGCCAGCGTGCAAGCTGCAGCAAACAGCTGGAGCTCTACAGCGCCCCTGGCAGTACCGCGAAGGAAGGCCCATCCAACTGCCCCGAGAAACGTCAGATAGTAGATCCAACTGTGCAAAGGCGCGATGTCGCTCGTGAAAGAGGGAAGCACTTTTGCAGCGGCGATCGTGACGGATATGCCTGCGATACAGCCCAACGATACCCCGACCGTCAGGGCACCGAGCACTTTCGTCTTCAGAGGCTGCACAGGATCCGTCTGGGTTTTCCGCGCCTTCTTCCGCCGTGACTCGATCCAGAGCAGGTTACCGGAGTAAAACAGGAAAGCGCCAGCAAGACCGAGGAAGAAATACCCCCACCGCACCGGCACGCCGCCAAAATTCCCGAAGTGGAGCGCGAAAAAGCCGGTGACGGTTGCGATGATGGGTTCCTGATGTCCAGGCAGGTAGTCCTTGGACATGACATCCCCCGTATAGGCATTCACAGCCACGATCCCGAAATCAGGCCCGCGATGACCGTAGCGTGGATCTACGCCATTCACCATTGTCTCGATGGTTCCGTCACGTTGGAAGATGTAACGGATATCTTTCACCTGAAATCCTGGGGCCTGTTCGCCAAGGCGTGCCATCAGCAAGTCCGGTGAAAGGAACACCTTCCTCTCCTCCGGATGGACATGGTGCTCAGGTTCATTCGCCTCGAACATGGCACTGAGCTGGCCGTCATAGGCGACTTTGTTCTGCACGCCGTAAAACTGGTCATGGAAGGCAAAGACAATTGCGGTCAGAGCCATGATGATATGGAAAGGCAGACTGAAAATGCCGAGCACATTGTGCACGTCGAGCCACATCCGTTTGAGATTCTTCCCGATTCTCAGGGCGAAGAGGTCCTTTGCGAACCCCGGTAGAAATACGATGACCCCTGAGATGAGCGCGATGGCGTAGAGCAAGCAGATAGCACCCATGATGGGCATTGCGATCTCATGATCGAACGGCAGCCCCACTTGCTGGTGCAGCACGTCCACAAACTGCGCGACCGGGCTGGTCGTATCCTTGCTCACTTCCAGATCCCCATTGGTATCCAGCGCGGAGTACCAGGTCTCCTGCGGCGCACCGCGTGAGCGGCCTTCGGGCCAAACCGTCCAGCTCATCCGGGCCGGACGATCCGCACTGGTCGCCACATGAATGGTATAGCCATTGCCGGCGTCGGGATGCTGCTCAATCGTCTTGCTGACGAGTTCAGCCGTCCGCTCCAGCGGCACCGGCGTGGAGAGCGCAGGCGGAGGAGACGCCCAGCGCTTCAGCTGCCCTTCGAACATGGTGATCGCCCCGGCATAGAAGGCGATGAACAAGGCAAGCCCCGAAACGATGCCCACCCAAGTGTGAACATCCTTGTACATCTTCACAATGTCGGCGCGGATCATGCTGCCCCCCCGAGAAAAGCTTTAACGGCGAACAATACGGCAAAGGAAAGGAGCGTCGCGCCGCCCAGCCACAGCCAGGCCCGCAGGCCCGTCCGGAACAAAAAACAGAAGCCGAGCACCAACGCCCAGATGGGCGACATCAACCACATATTCAGCTGTGTCTTGCCCGAGGAGTGCATCAGCCCGCCCGGCCATAGCCAGGCAAACAGCCCGGTCAGCGACAGGGCCAGCGCAAACCCCAGGATCAGCCCGGCCGAAGCCTTGCCGAACCAGCTCCGGCTGGAATAGCGGAACGTGTCGTTACTCATGTCCGTCGACTCCGGCCCGGTTTCACCACCGTCATCAGGAAGGGCAAGCCTGACCACGCCCCCATAATCACGGTCATCAGGATAAAGACTGATGCCGCCGGTCCGCAGACCTGCAAATACAGCACAAGAGAGATCACTGTGAGCACACCGCCTGCACCGAGAGAAACCGGCAGGGCCAGCCGCCGCTCCAGCAGCCTCTGGCTCGGGGCGCCGAGATAGAAGGCAACAGAGGCCGCCAGGCCAAGGACCGTCGCAGACAATATGAGAAACAGGGTCACAACGGGCCTCCAGCAAAGGTATAGGCAACGGCGCTGCCCAGTGCAGGCAAAAGTGCAGACCCATGGGTTTCGCCGGTGAGTGTGCGGTGGTGAACCGTCAGACCCTCAATACCGGTAAGCCGTGATGCGAGCGCCTCTGCTTCCGCCCGGAGACTGCCGACGCCACTGCCAGCGAGTGCGGGAGGAATATGATCCTCACCATCGCCGGCAGTCAGCACCAATGTGCGCGGGGACAGGCCCACAAGCTTGCCAGACAGTTCAGCCTCATTTCGTAACACCGCCCGAGTGCCGAACCAGATCGAGGGACTCGCAGCGACATAGGTCTGAAACAAGGAGGGATCTGCGAAAAAAGTGTCCAGCACGAACAGGCCGCCATAGCTGTGCCCGAACAAGGTTTGCCGGGAAGTATCTACCGGGAAATCCGCCTCAATCGCCGGGCGCAGGTCCGAGACGATGAACTCCCGGAAGGCACCTGCCCCGCCCACCGGGCGGCCGCGGGCATCGGCGGTCAGGTCCGTCTCCGGCGTGTAATCCAAAGACCGCCGGCTTTCTTCCGCATAACCAATCCCAACGATCAGGCCGGCTTCGAAACCATGGTCACGCGCATATTTGGCATAACGATCCGCCGTTGCGGCAGCGACAGCGAAATTATCCTCGCCATCGAGTATGTAGAGAACGGGATACCCTGCTTCCGGAGCGGGCCCTTCCGGCGTCTGGATGAAAATCCGGTAAGCGCCGCCGGTGGCCGACACAATGTCCCGCACTTCCGTCCGTTCCATGACGTAGGCAGCAGATGGCGTCTGCGGCAGGGCCGGAGCCGCGCCGCAGACAAAACAGGTCAGGATCAAAAGGAACCTGGCGATCATGGATATCCTACCACCGGTACTGGAGTCGGGCAGTCACAACGCGGCCCTGACCGTAGAAGCAGGATGCAACTGAGGAACACGTCGTCACATAGCGCTCATTGGCGACGTTCCGGACATTCAGTGAAATGTCGACACCTTCGGCAGCTGGTCCGAGTGCCCCCAGGTCATAACGGACGAACAGATCGAACAAGGTATAATCTTCGATCTCGAACACGTTATTGGAATCGCCAAAGCTTTCGCCCGTATAGCGGATGCCACCCCCAAAGCCGGTGCCTTTGAATGTCCCGTTTTCGACTTCCTGGTTGATGAAGAAAGAGGCGAGCACCTCCGGCACTTGCGCCAGCGTGTTGCCTTCAATGCCATCATTCGACTTCGTGACTTCTGCATCCTGCGTGGACGCAGACAGAATGAAGGTCGTGCCGGTATCAAGTGACGCGCGGCCTTCAAATTCGATCCCTTTGACTTCAGCCTCACCGGTCTGGATCTGGCAGACCCGGGTGCCGCACAAGGTGCCGCCGGGATCAGAAGTGGACACGTTTTCCTGAATGATGTCATAGGCGCCGAGCGTCAGATAGATGTTGCGTCCCCCTTGGTACCGGACACCAGCTTCGAACTGTTGCCCCGTCGTCGGATCGAACAACACCCCGCCTAATGTGGACGACGGGTCAACCACTTGCGGCAGGAAGGATTCCGAATAGCTAACATAAGGCGCAAAGCCATTGTCGAACAGGTACACCGCTCCGGCGCGCCAGGTAAACTTGTCCGCATCCGTATCATACTGGTAATCATTCAGAAGGTTGCTGCTTTCGTCTTCAGACCAGTCCTGACGTCCGCCCAGCGTAAAGCGCCAGTTCCCGAGGCTCGCCTGATCCTGAATGTAGAGACCGGTTTGCTTGCTGACCGCCGATCCGTATATCTGTGGATTGAGGTTTTCGTAATACGCCTCAGACCCGCGCGGCACAGGATTGAAGATGTCCCACAGAGGGTTGACCTGACCACCCGGCTGGCCCGGCAGGCTGACCAGATCGCGGAAATGCTCCCATTCGGTGTGGAAATAGTCGATGCCGCCCAGAAGCGTGTGCTCCAGCTCGCCCGTCGTGAATTTGTACTGCAGCTGCGTGTCGATCGCGAAGCCATCGCTTTCCCCATCGCCCTGAACAGCGCGCCGGCGGATCGTCTGCCCCGGAATACAGGCCGCATTCTCCGCCGGATCTGTGAACACGGAGCAATCAGTCACTGTACCGCCAGCGAGGACACCCACACGGTACAGGGTTTCCACATGCGTGTAGCGCAGATTGTTCCGAAGGGTCAGCTTGTCGGAGAAATCATGCTCGAAGAAGGAAGCCAGCAGCAGCTGGTCGCGATCGAATGCGTTCCAGTCCGGCTCGCCGATATTGGCATCATTCTCGATGTAGCCGCCATTCGTCGACTCATAGGTGCCCACGGCCGGAAGGAATTGGAAGGTCGCCCCGCCCTCGTCGCGCTGATACTGGCCAAGGAAAGTCCAGCGCGTATCGTCCGTAGGCGCCCATGTAAGGCTTGGGCTGATATAATAGCGTCCGTTCTCCACATCGTTGATTGCCGTGTCGCCATAGCGGACAAGTCCGACCAGGCGGCCGAGTAGTTTGCCATCATCGGTCAGCGCGCCGCTTCCGTCTGCAGCTGCCTGCCAGGTCCAATTTTCAAGATCGGTATAGCCAGTCGCCTGGAGCTGGGCGTTAAACTGCTTCGCTTCGGTCGGACGCTTCGAGACGATGTTGACAATGCCGCCCGGTGCCGCCTGACCGTACAGTACAGACGACGGGCCTTTCAACACTTCGATCTGCTGCAAACCGTACGGGTCAAAGCCAAAGCGCGTCCACTGGCCGCCGGCCGGCAGGCGAAGCCCGTCGACGAAATTGTTGTTTGAAGAGAACCCCCCCGCCCCGAATCCACGGACCGAAATTTCATCGGTCCGGCTGTCGATGCCCGAGGGCTCGGCCTGAACACCCGCGGAGTAGGAGAGTGCGTCGGCGATCGTGCTGACGGCGCGGAGATCGATTTCCTCGCGGCTGATCACCGAGATGCTTTGCGGCGACTCAATGATCGGGGAATCCGTCTTTGTCGTGGAGGTCGCGCTCGACAGTCCCGTCGCGACAACGACAACTGTCTCTTCAACCCGTTCTGCATCCTCCTGAGGCGCCTGGGCCATGGCGCCCCCTGACAACATGGCTGCTGAACACACACCCGCAAACAAAACTCTTCTCATGACCGCTTTCCCGCATGACCAAATCATTAGTCACCGCCTGATAGTGCAAGTCATTCTCATTCGCAATGCGCGTTGTCGAAATTGTCGCACCTATTTTAGGTTGGGACAGGCATAGGGATTTTCCGGCGAAAGATGGCCAGACCACGCCATCAGGTCAGTCGGTTCTTTGTCTTCGGATCTCTCTAAAATCAGACGCCAAATTTCAAAGCTTGAGCCAATGAAATGCTACTCAAAGCGCTCCGGCGCAGAAAGTCACCGCGCAACTTGGTCAAAACGCACCGGCCTACTCGACCACAAAGGTCAGTATGCCTTTTGATCCTGCATATCGGACCGTGGCGGCAGAGGCGATCTGCTTGCTTTTTCTCGGGTGCGCGCCAATTGCGCGCCAGTTAGATCTCAACTTTCACGTGTGATCAGGTCTAAGCCCTTGTTTCCTATGGTGCCGGCTGCAGGACTCGAACCCGCGACCCTCTGATTACAAATCAGATGCTCTACCAGCTGAGCTAAGCCGGCCCATGAGGAAACCCGTCACTAATGGGAAGTCCGCCCGGATGCAAGCAGGTGCTCCACTCCGGATGCACGAGGCACGCCTTTCTGGCCTTGTGACAGGCCACCTCTTGCCCCGGAGGTGCCACATTTGAGCGGAAATTTCCCCTGATGCGCGAGACAAGGGTCGCTCTCCCATAGCCAAAACACTGTTATGTTTAGGCTTTCCCTCCGCCCGTCAGAATTCATCCAAATTCCTTGGCACCGCCTCATTCGCCCCGGTGGCTGCACATTTCGGCCTCAAACCGCGCCTATCCCATAGTTCATGAAGAGGCACAGGAACCGGAAGAGTTCCCAGGGATTGATGGAGCAAGAAATGAGCACGAAGGAGACAATCATGAAACGCACGCTGTTCGCTGCCGCCGGGCTGGGCCTTGTTGGCGCCCTCGTTGCGCTGCCGGCCGTTTCCGACGCGCCCAAGCCGCCGCCGGCCGAGCCTGTCTATGTCGCCCGCAAACCTGTTTGCGAGGACATGAAACTGTCCATCTATTTTCCGGCTTATGAGACCATGCTGTCTTCCTATTCAGTCCGGGCACTGAATGCTGCCACTGACAGCCTCGACGGCTGCGCTGTGACCGACATCGATGTTGCCGTGGTGTCTGAAGAGGCCCACACCGATTCCGAAATGGCGCAATTGTCGGAAGCCCGCGCCGCCGCCGTGCTGCAGGCACTTTCCGACCGGGGGATTTACGCCCCGCGCATCGAAACGAATTTCAGCCAGGTGAACGCCAATGCCGCTTCCGCTGAAGTTCAGGCTGAGCCGATGGCCCGCCGTGTCGACATCAATCTCGATGTGAAGCCGCTCTACGGCCTCTGATTCCGTTTCCTCTAAAGACCGGTGCAGGTCAGATCACCGCGCCTGCACCGCTGACTGCCCCGGACCGGCCTCGCCGTTCCGGGGCCTTTCTTTGCGGCCAGGGCGGGCAAAGGCCCTGACGCAATACAGGTTTTTTGTCTGTTCGAATTCTTTCATTTCCGTCACGCCGCGCTAAAAGACACGCTCAATCGGGGCCGCAAGGCCTGAATCGCGGTCCTGAAGGCCCTAAAACGGAAAAGACTGGAACCCAATGACGCAAACCCGGCGCATCCTCGTCACCTCTGCCCTGCCGTACATCAACGGCGTCAAGCATCTCGGCAACCTTGCCGGCTCGATGCTTCCGGCTGACGTGTACTCCCGCGTGATGCGCCTGCTGGGCCATGAGGTGACCTATATCTGTGCCACGGACGAGCATGGCACGCCGGCTGAGCTGGCCGCACAGGCCGCGGGCATCAGCGTGCAGGAATATTGCGACGAGCAATATGAGATCCAGCGTGCGGCCGGCGAAGGCTTCAGCCTGTCCTTCGACTGGTTCGGCCGCACGTCACGTCCGGCAAACCACGCTGTGACCCAGCATCTCGCCCAGGCGCTGGAAAAGCAGGGCCTGATCGAGGAGCGGACGTCAAAACAGGTCTATTCCGTCGATGACGGGCGCTTCCTGCCGGACCGCTATGTCGAGGGCACCTGCCCGACCTGCGGCTTCGAAAAGGCCCGCGGCGACCAGTGCGACAATTGCGGGCGCCTGCTGGACCCGGTCGACCTGATCGATCCGTACTCGTCGGTTTCTGGCAGCCGGAACATCGAGATCCGCGACACGAACCATCTCTACCTGCTGCAGGGGCAGATGCAGGACCGGATCCGCGAATGGGTGAAGAGCAAAGGCGCCCAGTGGCCGAGCCTTGCGGTTTCCATCGCCAACAAGTGGCTGGACGAAGGCCTTATCGCCCGCTCCATCACCCGCGACCTCAGCTGGGGCGTCAAAGTCACCGATGCAGAGGGCAACCCTCGCCCCGGATACGAGGACAAGGTCTTCTATGTGTGGTTCGATGCCCCGATCGGCTACATCTCCGCCACGCAGGAATGGGCCGAGGCCACGGGCAATGACTGGGAAACCCTCTGGAAAACCGACAAGGGCGCCGATGAGGTCGAGTACGTCCAGTTCATGGGCAAGGACAATGTCGCCTTCCACACCGTGTCCTTCCCGGTCACGCTGCTCGGCTGCGGCGAACCATGGAAAACCGTCGACAAGCTGAAAGCCTTCAACTGGGTCACCTGGTATGGCGGCAAGTTCTCCACATCGATGAAGCGCGGCGTCTTTATGGACCAGGCGCTGGAGCTGCTGCCGGCGGATTACTGGCGCTGGTACCTGATCTCCAACGCGCCGGAAGGCTCCGATGCCGCCTTCACCTGGGAAGGCTTCCAGTCGGCCGTGAATTCAGACCTCGCCAACGTCCTCGGCAATTTCGTGAACCGGATCACGAAGTACACCGCGTCCAAGTTCGACGGTCAGGTGCCGGATGCCGGCACCCCGGGCGACGCCGAAGCGTGGATGGTCAATGAGCTGAAGGAGCGCCTGCCCCGCCTGATCGAGCATTATGAGGCGATGGAGTTCCGCAAAGCCGCCGCAGAGACCCGCGCCATCTGGGCCGCCGGGAACGAGTATCTCACCAAGGCCGAGCCGTGGGTGAAGTACAAATCGGATGTCGATGCGGCAGCCATTGGCGTACGCGCAGGCCTCAACCTGGCGGCGCTGTTCGGTATCATCGCCCAGCCCATCATACCGGGCGCTGCGAAGAAGATTCTCGATGCCCTGAATATCCCGGAAGAGAACCGGAATTTCCCGGCAGCAGACGCGGACTTTGCCGGCCTGCTGGATGCCCTGCCGCACGGCATGGCGATCTCCCCGCCGGACGTCCTGTTCCAGAAGATCGAGGATGCGCAGGTCGAAGAGTGGACCGAGCGCTTCGGCGGCGGAACCGAAAGCTAGGACTATTCGGAAGAGGCGTTGCCGGTCTGGTCACCGGACGCGTCTTCCGATGCGGTCTCTTCTTTCAGGTCTGCCCTGAGGGCGTGCAGCCTTTCCCGGTAGTGTTCGGCATCGCCATATTCCGAGAACCCGGCATAGCGCGCATGCGTGCCGATCACGCGGCGTGCCTGCTTGATCGGGCACCAGTATTGTTCCGTGCGTGCCGCCACTTCGCGTACATAGGCGATGACGCCGTTCGCGTAGGAGCAATAGGCGCAGTTCAGCTTCTCCATCGCATTGAGGTAAGCGAGGCTTTTGCGATCAAACACGAGATAATCCCGGCGTTTGACCTGCGGGATGCCGTACACGCGAAAGCAAATGGCCTGGTACAAGGACACCCAGAGGTCCAGCACGACGAAGGCCACGATCAGGGAATAGATGACCGGCGCCGTCACAACGACCCAGAAACGTGCGCTCAACAGGTAGGGGATCAGAGCCTTCCGCAGCTCGAGGTGCCGACGGATGACTTCCTGATCGAACAGGACCCGGCCACGCTCCATCCCGAAGCGGAACCCTGCCCGCTTCTTGGCAAATTCCGCTTCGAGCTCCAGTTCAAGCTCATGGATCCTGCCAAGTATCCGGTCTGTGTGGTCTGACATGCTTCCCGATGCTCCCAGCTGATGGTGTTTATGATCGGGCCCGCTCAGGTCACGACCGCCTGAATATAACTGACAGATTATTCGCCGGCATGTCGATCACCGCCTTAAGGCTCAGCCCTGCGGCTTCCGCCAGTGGCACGATCTGCGCATCGAGATCACGCACTCCCCAGGCCGGATCACGTGATTTCAGATTCTCGCTGAATGCTGCATTCGAGGGCGCAATCTCGCCATTGCGGGCGTAAGGCCCATAGAGGAACAGATGCCCGCCAGGCTTCAGCAGGCGTCCCGCCCCACGTAGCAGGCCTTCCGTCGCCTCGAAGGGCGAGATGTGGATCATGTTCACGGACACGATCAGGTCCCAGGCTTGGCCTTCCACCTCGCCCCAATTGTCAGTCGAAGCATCAATCACCAGCGGACCAGACAAGCGGCCGTGCTCTGCCGCATCGCGCCAGGCCTGCTGGCTTGCACGGCCGGCGGCATCTATGTCGGAATAGGTCCAGTGCAGGCCAGAAAAGGCCTCCGTCAGGTATGCGCCGTGCTCGCCCGTACCGGAGGCAATCTCCAGTACATTTCCCGCCGTCAGCCCCTGTTCAGCAAACACATCACGGATCGGTTCCCGATTGCGGGCAGTTGAGGGGGCAAAGTGCCTGCCATCCCCTCTATCTGCACGAGGTTCCAGCGCTACGGGCTTTTCGTCAGCCATCCGCCCGCTCGAAGTCGTACATCTCGGTTGTGACAGACGCCTGCCCCATCGCGTTGTAGCGCGGCCCGACGGCTCGTTCCGGGGCAAAATGCGCATCAAGACGCGCTACCTGGTCCGATGTCAGGGTGACCTCCGCCGCGCGGAAGTTTTCCTCCAGATGTTTCAGATTGGTCGTGCCGGGGATGGGCAACACATTGGGCCCTTTGGCCAGAGTCCAGGCAATCGCCAGCTCTGCGACCGAGCAGCCCACCTCCTCTGCCATGGCTTTTGCAGCATCCAACAGCGGCAGGTTGCCGGCATAGTTCTCGGCTTTGAAGCGCGGGAAGATGCTAAGGCGCATGTCCGTTTCATGGAATGTCGCGGGGTCTGCCGGTGGATCGGCAAGGAAGCCGCGTCCGACCGGCGAGAAGGCCACAAGCGCAGTACCCAACTCCTCGCAGGCCTGCATGACGGCAATCTCCGGATTGCGGACCCAGAGAGAGTATTCCGACTGCATCGCCGTGATCGGATGCACCGCAGCGCCGCGGCGCAACTGCTCTGCGCCCATTTCCGACAGGCCCGCGAACCGGATCTTGCCTTCGGAGACAAGATCCGCCAGCGCCCCGACCGAGTCCTCGATCGGCACGTTCGGATCAGGCCGGTGCAGGTAGTAGAGGTCAATCACGTCCGTCTTCAGACGTTTCAGGCTCGCCTCGCAGGCCGCCTTGATCACTTCCGGCCGGCCATCCAGGATGCGTTTGCCATCCCGGAAGCCCAGCACGCATTTGCTGGCGAGGAATAAGTCCTGCCGGTGGGCGCCGAGCGCCTCGCCGATCAGTTCCTCACTCCGGCCGAAGCCGTACAACGTCGCCGTGTCGAAGAAATCGTATCCGAGATCAAAGGCCTTCACGAGCAGCGCTCTGGCCTCGTCCTCAGGAAGCGGCGGCCCATAGGCATGACAGATGTTCATGCATCCAAGGCCAACCGGATAGACCTCCCGGTCTCCGATCTTGCGACGTTGTACGTTCATTCAATTATCCCCTTGGTGTGAATTGCTCCCGCAATTCCTTTTTCAGGATCTTGCCGTTTGCGTTGCGCGGCAGAGGTTGGTCCATGAAATGGATCTCGACCGGCACCTTGAAGGCTGCCAGCTGATTGGCGACGTGGGCACGCAGTTCGTCCTCGGTGACGCTCATGCCGGGTTTCAGCTGGACGACGGCGCCAACCTCTTCGCCCAGCACCTTGTGGGGAATACCGACAACGGCCGCGTCCATCACAGCCGGATGGTCGTAAAGCGCGCTTTCCACTTCGATGCTGTAGATGTTCTCGCCGCCGCGGATCAGCATGTCCTTTGCGCGGTCGACCAGGAACAGGAAGCCCTCTTCGTCGAGACGCGCAAGGTCTCCGGTCACGACCCAGCCATTGCGGAATGTCTCAGCCGTGGCATCCGGACGGTTCCAGTAGAGCTTGCAGTTCGACGGGCTCTTGCACCACAGTTCGCCGACTTCACCGGCGGGCATTTCCTTGCCATCCGGATCACAAATCTTCAGCTCCACGGCGGACGGTGGCGCGCCCGCGCTGGTCGGACGGTTCACATAGTCTTCGCCGATATTCAGCGTTACGGTCGCGCAGGTTTCCGTCATGCCCCAGCCATTGCCGGGGGCTGCGTTTGGCAGGCGGCGCTTGATGGTGGAGACGAGCTCCGGCGCGGACGGGGCACCGCCATAGGAAACGACCTCAATCGAGGACAGGTCATACTTGTCGCGGTCCGGATGCTCCAGCACCTGCCAGGCGATTGCCGGCACGCCGCCGATGCTGGTGATGCGCTCGCGCTCGATGATCGGCAGGGCTTCCGATGCGTCCCATTTGTACATGGTCACGATCTTGTCGCCGCGCAGGGCAGTCGGGATCAGGATCGCGAAGGAACCGGTCGCGTGGAAGAACGGGATCGACATGAGCGTCGCACGCGTCACGTTCGGATCGGGTTCCGGAACGGCCTCGCCTTTGCGCAAATACATCCGCGCGGTGCAGGTCAGCGAGTTGAACATGTTCGCAATCACGGCGCGGTGGGTTGCCAGGGCGCCTTTCGGTTTACCCGTCGTGCCCGACGTATACATGATCGTGGCGTCGTCATCCGGACCGATCTCAACATCCGGCATGCCGATGTCTGCGAGGTCCGCCCAGCTATTTGCCGGGCCGATCGCATCTTCCATAGAGCTGACGGAGGGATGATTATGCTCGTCACCCGGTTCGCGCGCGATAATGACGTGCTTCAGGTCCGGCAGGTCGCCCAGATGCTCATGGATGCGCTCGAAGATCTGGGGATCGACAACCGCTGCCTTCACGCCTGCGAAGGAGAGACCGTATTCCAGCTCTTCGCCGGTCCACCAGGAGTTCATGGGCGTGGCGATCGCACCGAGGCTGAGCGCGGCATAGAACGCCACCGGCCATTGCGGATAGTTCCGCATGATCACGGCCACGCGGTCGCCCTTGGTGATGCCATACTTGTCGCGCAGCGTGGCAGCGAAATGCTCCACGGCGCGAAGCATCGCCTTATAGGTCACCCGTTCATCCTTGTAGACGATATAGTCCCGCTCCGGATGGGTCATCGCGGCGAGGAACAGGATCGAATGAATGTTCGGCGGCGCGTTCGTGTAGCCCTTCGACGGGACACCATCAATCACGGTATCTTCTACCTGAACCGGAGAACCGGGTGCCGCCAAAGCGGCGTTGGCCTCAGCGATGGACATGGCGGGCCAATTGGGGGGAAGCAGCTCAGATGACATGGGTTTCCTCGGGCAGGTTATGTGGTTCGCGCCACACAACCACGCCGAGGGCCGGGTTTGAAGAGGCCGTAGAGCCGCGGATCAGGGATTCTGCGCCCTTACCTTGCGGAAAGAACTGCGGAAATATCCCCGAACCGGGCGTGCGGGCTGCAATAGATCCTACAGCCTCAGAGGATTTACTTGCCGAAATCGCAGAAGCGGAGCTCGTGATAGGTTCCGTCGGGCTCGGTGACATCATAGGCGCGTCCGGTCAGGGCATCGCCCTCACACAGATAGCCGATCTGGTACATGGCCAGCAGGGCCTGATTGTCCGGCGTCAGGTCGTTGGCGATCATCAGGTCGATGGCATCGTCGTGACGGCCAAGCTCCATGAGGATATTGAACTTCTGTGTCCGGGTCGTTTCCGGCTGGGCAAGCAGCGCGTTCAGCGACGTCGCCTTGCCACGGGCACTGTCCAGCATCGAGGCAGCGGCTGTGCTCCACTCGGTATCGCTAAAGTCCGCCAGGACCTCTTCAAAGTCCTCGATGGCGCCCATCGTGTCATACCCGTTCTCGCCAAGACGCAGCTCGCCACGGCGATAGAGCACTTCCGCCATCTGCTCGCGGCTGAGTGACGGGTCGCCCGTCAGCTGCGTCAGCCGGTCGATGGCAGCCTGGGTGTTTCCTGCGGTGACCAGCTCCTCAACAGTCTGCATCGCCAGTTCGTAAGGCGACATAACAGGTGTCGCCGAAACCGCAGCAGCAGTGTCGGTAGCGGGCGCGGGCGTGGAGCTGCAGGCTGCTAGAACAAGCGCGGATGCGGCGGCGGAGAGGCTGAGGCGAATCATGATCGGAAGCTCCGTACAGGCAGGTTGAGGCAATGACCCTGTTGTTAGACGTGCAACACGTACGGCGGCAGGGCCGGATTGTGAATTTTGTGTGGTCTTTACGACCCGGGGTCCGCTGCGCCTGCCCCGATTTCGACCGGCTGCGGCAGCGGGCTGCACCATGTAAGACCTTCCAGCCAGGCGCGAGACTCGCCGGCGCCCTGCACCGGCCCGCCTTCCCCTTCGGCGCCACAGATATAGCCGGCATCTTTCAGCTTTTGCGTCTGTTCCTCATTCGGGCTGAGGCCTGCGCGGTGATAGCGGCGGGCGGGCACGTCCCGTTCGCCCAGAGCCCAGGAGACATCGAACCATTGCGGCAGGGTCAGCATGTAATTGAGGCGTGGCTCCAGCGCTTCCAGATCTGAGCGGGCGAGATCCAGCTCGATCTCTGCCTGTCCGGCACGCGGATGGTCCGGAGCGAGCGCCAGCATGGCTTCGAAATCAGCCACGGCGCCACGCCGGTTATCCCCTGCCAATCGGCGCAGGCTGGCACGCTGGTATAGCGCCTCAGCACGCTGCTCCGGTTTCAGCTGCGGATCGGCCAGTAGCTGCGTCAGCGCAGCATCCTCCTGATAGGGGTTACCCGCCGCCTTCGCCGCAGCAATGCGGTCAGCAAAAGGGATGGCCGGCTCTGGCGCTGAGGCACATGCAGCAGCGGCGACAAGCATCAGCGCCGCCAGAAAGGAACGATATGAACGCATGAAGGCACCTAACCGGGCTTCGCCCGGACCCGCAAATTGCATTTCAGTTAGGCGCAGAAATCAGGCCGGGATAAGGCCCGGATCAGGCTCTGGCGAGGCGCTCGATCTCGGCAATATCGCCCCGTCCCAGCGCCTCGATGGCGCGGGCGGCGATGTGCCGGGCATTCAGGCCTGCTGCCTCGTACATGTTGTAGGGCGTGTCCTGATCCTGGAACACATCCGGCAGGGTCATCGGCCGGATCTTCAGACCACTGTCGAGTCCGCCGCTGCGGGCGAGGTATTCCAGCACGAAGCTGCCGAAGCCGCCGGTGGCGCCTTCCTCGATCGTGATCAGCACTTCATGCTCTTTCGCGAGGCGGTCGACCAGCTCGGTGTCCAGTGGCTTGGCAAAGCGGGCATCGGCCACTGTTGCCGACAGGCCTTGTGCCGCCAGCATGTCCGCCGCCTTCATCGCCTCACCAAGGCGCGCGCCATAGGACAGGATCGCAATCGCCGTGCCTTCACGGATCACCCGGCCCTTGCCGATTTCCAGCGGCGTCAGGATCTCCGGCATGTCAACGCCAGCGCCTTCCCCGCGCGGATAGCGGAAGGAACTCGGCCGGTCGTCGATTTCCAGCGAGGTCAGCACCATGCGGGCCAGCTCCGCCTCGTCTCCGGCCGCCATGCAGATCAGGCCCGGCAGCGCGCCGAGATAACCGATGTCGAAGCTTCCGGCATGGGTCGCGCCGTCGGCGCCGACAAGGCCTGCCCGGTCGATGGCAAAGCGCACCGGCAGTTTCTGGATCGCCACATCATGCACGACCTGATCGTAACCGCGCTGAAGGAAGGTCGAATAGATCGCGCAGAACGGCTTCAACCCGTCTGCGGCGAGGCCTGCCGCAAAGGTGACCGCATGCTGCTCGGCAATGCCGACATCGAAATGACGGTCAGGATACTTCGCAGCGAAGATGTCTGTGGACGTGCCCGACGGCATGGCCGCCGTGATCGCGCAGATCTTGTCGTCTTTCTCCGCCAGCTGCGTCAGCGTCTGGCCGAAGACCTTCTGATAGGCCGGGGCCTTCGGTTTCGGCTTGGATTGTTCGCCGGTGACGACCGAGAATTTCGAGACGCCGTGATACTTGTCGGCGGAGTTCTCAGCCGGGGCGTAGCCTTTGCCCTTCTGCGTGACGACGTGGATCAGGATTGGCCCGTCCCGCATCGCCTGCACGTTTTCGAGGATCGGGATCAGCACATCCAGGTCATGCCCGTCGATCGGGCCGACATAATAGAAACCCAGTTCCTCAAACAGCGTACCGCCCATGGCGAAGCCGCGCAGGAATTCCTCGGCGCGGCGGGCCGGGCTTTCAAGGCCCATCGGCGCCACGACCTTCTTGGCGATCCGGCGCAGGCCCCGGTAAGGCCGCGAGGAAACGAGTTGCGAAAGATGGTTGCTCATCGCGCCGACCGGCGGAGCGATGGACATGTCATTGTCGTTGAGGATGACGATCAGGCGCGACTTGTCTGCGCCGGCATTGTTCATCGCCTCATAGGCCATGCCGGCAGACATTGAGCCGTCGCCGATCACGGCGATGACGCTGGAATCCTCATCCTGAATATCCCGCGCCTTGGCAAAGCCCAGCCCGGCCGAGATCGACGTCGCCGCATGCGCGGCACCGAACGGATCGTACTCGCTTTCGGAGCGCTTGGTGAAGCCGGAAAGGCCGCCGCCCTGGCGCAGGGTGCGCATCTGGTCGCGCCGACCGGTCAGGATCTTGTGCGGATAGCACTGGTGGCCGACATCCCAGATCAGCTTGTCCTTCGGCGTGTTGAACACCGAATGGATCGCCACGGTCAGTTCGACCACGCCGAGGCCGGAGCCGAGGTGTCCGCCGGTAACCGAAACCACGTCGATCACCTCTTCGCGCACTTCATTCGCGATCTGTTTCAGCTCCGCCCGGGAACGCCCTTTCAGGTCGTCGGGGGAGTCGATCGCGTCGAGCAGGCGGTTGGGTCGGATGTCGGTCATCGTTCTGTCGGACCTTTTGGGTGACGGCTTTCTGTCTGTCTAGTGTGTTCTATCAAGAACAAAATCGACTGATTGCAGCAGTATATTGGCCTTTTCGCGGAAAATAGCGAGGTGTTCCTTCGCCTGCTCGGCCAATAGCCGCACCCTCTGGCGGGCGCCATCAATGCCCAAAATCGTAACGAAATTAGCCTTTCCGGCCTCTTCATCCTTGGCCAGGGCCTTGCCGACAGACTCCTCATCGCCGGTCGCGTCGAGCAGGTCGTCGGCGATCTGGTAGGCCAGGCCGAGGTCGTTGGAAAAGCCAGCCAGTGCGCTGCGTTCGTGCTCGCGGGCATGCCCGATGATTCCCGCCGCCTCGGTGGCGTAGGAGATCAACGCGCCGGTTTTCAGGCGCTGCATGCGGGTAATCGTGTTCAGGTCGCGCGGGCTGTCGCTTTCCAGCATGTCGATCATCTGGCCGCCCACCATGCCCCGCGCGCCGGACGCATCCGCCAGCCGCTCGATCAGCAGGGCGCGCACTTCGGCATCGTCATGCGTCTCCCGCGAGGCGAGGATCTTGAAGGCCAGGGTCAGCAGCGCATCGCCCGCCAGAACGGCGGTGGCCTCATCGAAGGCCTTGTGCACCGTCGGCTGGCCGCGGCGGAAATCGTCATCGTCCATGCAGGGCAGATCGTCATGCACCAGCGAGTAGCAGTGCACGCATTCCAGCGCCGCCGCCGCCCGCAGGAGCGACTTTTCCGGCGCATCGAACATGGCGCCGGCCTCCAGCAGGAAGAAGGGCCGCATGCGTTTGCCATTTGCGAGGGCGGCATGGCGCATCGCGCGCATCAGGTCCGCTTCCGGGCCCGACGCAGGCGGGATCAGATGGTCCAGCGCCACGGTTACCTTGTCGGCAACTTCCTTCAGGCGAAGGTCGAAGTCGATCACCTCTGTCATGAGGGCCTAGTCGAAACTGGCGGGTTCCGTGGTCGTGCCACCTGCCCCCTGCACGATCTGCTCGACCTTCAGCTCCGCCGATTTCAGCCGCGCTTCGCAATGCGCCTTCAGGGCCGCGCCGCGCTCATAGATCGCGATCGACTTCTCCAGCTCGACCTCACCAGCCTCCAGCTGGCGCACGATGCCTTCCAGTTCCGCAAGCGCCTCTTCGAAGCTCATCTTGTCGACGGGTTTTTCCTTCGGGTCTGCCATGTCGCCTCACGTTTCGGATGGACCGGACACTAGAGCGGTGCCGGGCCCATCACAACCTTTTCCAATTCGAATTCGAACCCGGAATTACCGGTATTCGTAGACGCGGAAACTCCAATAGGAATCGCCGCCGTCGCGCACGCATTTCCAGCCGAGCTTCTTCAGCTCCGGCCTGAGCATGCGATTGAACCACCCATGCGCCGCCAGATAGACTTTCGCATCCTCGGATGCTTCGTGCAGTTTCTGCGCTGCGTCCATCGCCCGCAGGCGGGCCTGCACAACGCTTTCCCCATCCAGCGCGTGGCCGTTCAGCCAGGCTGCACGGGCGAGGATGTTCCAGGTCTTCGGCAGGTAGCGCACCCTGGGCAGCATTGGCGGCGGCAGGGGCGCCTCATTGAAGACCGGGTCATATTCGGCCTGCATGTGCGGTGCGGCGCGGGCAGCTGTCTCCTGCGCGCGGATGCGTCCGGATGCAAAGACGAGGTCTGCATCCTTCACGGCTTCCATCAGGGCGGGAGGCGCGACCTGGCCTTCGGCGAGCGGGCTTTCCTCGTACCGGGCCCACCAGTCCTTGTACTCGCGCCAGTCAAGCCTCGGCCCGGCCGTGCGGTCCAGCGCCGGCTTGCCATGACGCGAGACCACGATGGGGCCGCGCCGGTTTGCTGTCGATGTCGTTTCTGGCATCGCCATCCGGTCCGTTCGTTCTAGTCCGATAGGGTCAGATGCCCCGCGAACTTCCAGCCACTAGCGAGGTTGGCCGGAAGCGACAAGGCAGGAATCCCGGCTTTTGGACCCCTACAGGCCCTTCCACACACGTTTCGGGCATTTCTCGCCGTCCATGAGCTTGCAGCGATAGAAGCTCATCAGCACCGTATCGGCCCGCCCCATCAGGTGATCCATGGGCACGAAGCCGACCGAAGCCTCCTTCGGGTCAACGGCCAGCTCGCATCCAGCACGATCCACAACATTGCCGACCGGCGGGCAGTGACCGGACAGGAACCGGCTATCCAGCGAGTTGTCGCGGTTATCGCCCATCATGAAGAGATAGCCCTTGGGCACGATGAACAGCACGGTGTTATCGCCCCGGTCACCGGCTTCCTGACGATTGGTCATCCAGCTCTTGCCGTCTTCGGCCGTCTCGCGCCACTCGTGCGCGGTCGTCACCCAATTGGTGCCGTGGGGCACATAGCGGACGGTCCGGACATATTCGCTCGGGAGCGGTTCGCCGTTGATATAGACCTGCTCATTGATCATCTGGATCTGATCGCCCGGCAGGCCGATCACGCGCTTGATCATCACCTTGCCGGCATGCGGATGCTCAAACACGACCACGTCGCCGCGCTTCGGATCACGCGCAAAGATGCGGCCCTTCGGCAGCGGCAGGTAGCGGCCCAGGCTGAAGGGCAGCGAGTACCGGTCATAGCCATAGGCGAACTTGGCGACGGCCACACGGTCAGACACTTGCAGCGTCGGCACCATGCTTTCAGAAGGAATCACCCGCTGCTCGTAGACGAGGCCGGAGAACAGCATGAACAGCGGAACAAACACGGCCAGCGTGGCGCCCCATTCCTTCAGTTCCTGCTTGACCTTGTCGGCAAGTGTTTCGGGTGCCTCATCGGTGCCCTGCGCGGCCTTTTCGCCATCTCGTGCCATCGAGGCCTCGCTCTTGTCTTTCAACAGGGGCCTTTCTTAGACGAAACCCCGGCTGATTGCGAAGCCGAAAACTGCCAATAGGCTGCAAATGAGGTCAGGTCGCCAGACTATAGAGCGTCACGCCATCATGACCCAGTTCAGCCTTCACCTCGCCGCGATAGATCAGGCAGTTCAGATGCGCCAGCGCTTCGCCGGTCGCCATGCCCTGCTCGTCCAGGGCGATCTTGCGGCCGAAAATGGCAGCGAACGTGTCCAGCACCTTGCGCGGCTTTTCTCCAAGGCGCTGTTTCAGGCGCGTCAGGGCGACTTCATGCCCGTCGATCAGATGCCGCAACCTTTTGTGGGCGCCCCGGAACGGCTCGTTATGCGCAGGCAGGACCAGCACGTCTGCCGGCAGGTGCGCCAGCAGCTTCTCACAGCTCGACATCCAGTCCAGCAGCGGATTGGCCGCCGGCTCGGTCGGATGAACGGACACATTGGATGAGATGCGCGGCAGCAGCTGGTCGCCGGAAATGACAATGTTTTCAGCCGGGCAGAACAGGCAGGCATGTTCCGGCGAGTGGCCGTTTCCGGTGATCACTTCCCAGGTTTCGCCGCCCATTTCGAACGTGTCGCCATCGCTGAGACGGAAGAAACTGTCCGGCATTTTCGACACGCCGCGCCCGAAACCGCCGAAGCGGGACCGGTAATTCTCAAGCGCCTCTTCATCCCAGCCGGCCTTGCGATAGAAGCTGATCCCGGCCTCCGGCGCCTCGCGGCCCGTGTCCGAAATGAGCATCCGGCAGGTCGTGTATTCCAGCCGGCTCATCCAGAGCTCTGCGCCGTATTTGTAGCAGAGCCAGCCTGCGCAGCCGACATGATCCGGGTGCATGTGCGTGACGATCACCCGCTTCAGCGGCTTGTCTGCCGTGACGCGCGTGTCGAGGATCGCTGTCCACGCGTCCCGCGTCTCTTTCAGCGGCATCCCCGTGTCGACGATCGTCCAGCCATCGTCATCTTCGATCAGCCAGACATTGATGAATTTCAGGGAGAATGGCAGCGACATCCGGATCCACTGGATGCGCGGCGTGATCTCCATCATCTCGCCATGACCGGGCGCGGCTTCGCCGTGCAGATAGTCCAGCCCGGGGCGTTTGGGTGTCTTTGTCGTGAAACCGTCCATGGCGCCAGAATAGGCCGGGCGAGCAAGGCGCCAAGCCGTCACGCAGGGTCAGCTATTTGATCGGTGTGCGCTTGCGGGGGCCAAGCTTTGTCCGCTTGAACTTCGCGCCGCGCATCGGATTGACGGGCTTTTCTTCCTGGCTGTCCGGCTTGCGGTCGCCGCGCAGCGGGCCGCCTTTTCCGCCCGGTTTGCCGGAGAACTTGCCAGCTGGCTTGCCTGAACGCGGGGGGCGGTCTGGCCGCTCACCACGGGGCGGACGCTCACCGCGCGGGGGCCTGTCCTGCGCGTCGCGCGGCGGACGTTCCCGTTCTTCCCGCGGCTTGCGGGGCCGGGGCGCTGCACCGCTCAGCAGGGCTTCGCGCTCACGCGCGCTAATCGGACGCCACTTGCCTTCCGGCAGGCCTGCCAGTTCCAGCGAGCCGATACGTACGCGCATCAGGTCCACCACGCGCAGCTCGACCAGCTGGCACATGCGGCGGACCTGACGGTTGCGGCCCTCATGCAGCACGAAGCGCAGCTCGTGCGCCTTCACCTGCTCCACCTCAGCCGGTTTCAGCTTGCGCCCGTCCAGCTCCAGGCCATGGCGCAGCAGGGCCAGTTTCTCGGGCGTCACATCGCCCTTCACCTTGACCACATATTCCTTGTCGACCGTGCTCTCCGGCCCGATCAGCGCCTTCGCCAGCACGCCATCCTCTGAAAGGACGAGCAGGCCGCGGCTGTCCTTGTCGAGGCGGCCGAGCGGCGCGAGCTTGTTGTAGCGGCCGGGGATCGCGTGCGCCTTGCCGGAGAGCGTCTTCTCCGTAATCAGGCGCACCGCGGGGATCTCGCCGGGTTCCGGCGTGCCGGAGACGATGCCTTCCGGCTTGTGGAAGATCAGCGACAGTTTGTTGTCCAGCTGGCGCGTCGCCTTCTGCAGCAGGGTCAGCGTCTGGCCCGCTTCGATCTTCTGGCCTGCGACAGCTGCCTCGCCGTCGACCTTGATCAGGCCTTTCAGGATCAGCGCGTCGGCCTCGCGGCGCGAACAGACGCCTTCCTCGGCCAGCCATTTGTTGATGCGCAGCGGCTCGGCGCCTTCATATGTCTTGGTCCAGGCCATGATGTGTCGGTTTCCTGCCGCTTCCGGTGCCCCTCATATCGGCCCTGCGGCTCACCGGCAACCAGCGCGCTCACTGTTGGATAAGCGGCCCTTCAGGCAATAAAGAACACCATATATACACCGTATATGGACCATATATACGACCGGCGCGGCCCGAATTGCGCTCCGTCACAAAAGTGCGGTCGACAGGCGGGCCGGTTTCGCGGATAAGCCCGCCTCCATGAAAACCGCCGCCGCCCCCTCGCTCGCCTTCGCGCTGCTGCTGCTCGGCACGACCCTCGGTCTTGCCGGGACAGACCTTGTGCTGCCCGCGGTGCCGGACCTGCCGGACGTACTCGGCGGTAGCGCAGCGATGGCTCAGCTGGTGCTGGCCGCCTTTGTCGCGGGCGGCTGCATCGGCCTGATCCTGTTCGGAGAACTTGGCGCGCGGGCCGACCAGCGCCGCCTGCTCGTCGGCAGCCTGATCGCCTACGCCCTCGTCTCCCTCGCCTGCGCGCTGGCGCCGTCCCTGCCCGCCCTTGTCGGCCTGCGCTTCCTGCACGGGCTGAGCGGCGCGGCGGCCGCCGTGTTCGCACCGGGCATGATCCGCGCCATGTTCAGCGAGGCAGGCGCCGTGCGCGCGCTGGGCCTGATGGGCAGCGTCGAGTCGCTGGTGCCAGCGCTCGCCCCGGTCGCCGGTGTCTGGCTGCTGGCGGCGTTCGGCTGGACCAGCTCCTTCTATCTCATCGCCGTGCTCAGCCTGATCGTGGCCGTGCTCGTCCGTGCCCTCGGCTCCAGCCTGCCCGTCCCGCCCCCCACGCGCAGCCAGGGCAGCTATATCCGCCTGCTGAAGAACCCGACCTATATGCGCTACGCGCTCAGCCAGGCCTGTACGCTGGGCGGGCTGCTGATCTTCGTCTTCGGCGCCCCGGCCATGATGACCAAGGCACTGGGTCTCAGCCTTAACGCCTTCATTCTCATGCAGGTGACCGGTATCGCCTTCTTCATCCTGGCTTCAAACATCGCCGGGCGCCTGGCAGACATGTTCGGCGCCGAGCGAATGATCCTCGCCGGATCGGGCATATCGGCGCTCGGCCTGATGGGGCTGTCCATGTACGGCAACGCAGGCGGAACCGACCCGCTGATGATCACAGCCCTGTTCGTGCCGGTGAACCTTGGCCTCGGCCTGCGCGGCCCGCCGGGCTTCTTCCACGCCATCCTCGCCTCCGACGGGGATGACGCCCGCGGCGCGGCACTGGTGATCCTGTTTATCCTGTCAATGACGGCGACCGGCACCGCCATTGCCGCCCCTCTGGTGACTGCCGGCCTTTCCCCGCTGGCAGGGGTGGCAGCGTCGTTCTCCTGTATTTCGATTATACTGCTTGCATCCCTGCGGCCTCTGAAGGCCCGGTAAACCCGGCAAATTTTCAGCAATCTGAATATTGTTTTCCGGGTAAAAGCAGGCTTGCCCTTGTAAAGCGGCAGAAACCCCTTAGATGAGCGCTTCGACTTTTCGCCGGACGATCAGGCATCGACTGTCAGGGCCTCGCCCTGCCACTTTATCAGAGACCTCCCAGACAAAACTCGAACTTCCGCGAGCCCGCATGTCGCAGGCACGCATTTATACAGGAGTGTCCCATGACCAGTGGCACCGTAAAATTCTACAACGACCAAAAAGGCTTCGGCTTTATCGCTCCGGACGATGGCGGCACCGATGTGTTCGTCCACGCAACCGCGCTTGAGCGCGCCGGAATGCGCATGCTGAACGAAGGCCAGAAGGTTTCCTACACCACGGCCGTCGACAAGCGTAACGGCAAAACTGCCGTCGACACGATCGAAGCCGAATAGTCCTTCCGGACTATCAGGTTCAGAAAGGCCGCTTCCCCCGGGAGGCGGCCTTTTTTTTTGCGACAGAAAGATGGGCTCCCAGCCCCTTTCACCTCTACAGCAGAGGCAGCACCCGGCTACCTGTAGCTGCCCACACCTTCATCTCCCGGTTCATTGTTTCCGGATAGGAACTGTGATTGCGTGATGACCGGTCGGAGACGCAGCTTTCTGCCATCGGAGACGCCATCGCATTCCGCCTGGCGCCTTCCTTCTCCGATCAAGGAGGAAACAACATGAAGACGTTGAAGCTCGCCGCCGGGATTTCCATTCTGGCAACTGCAGCAATGATGCTGCCGTCGACGGCAACAGCCGCGCCGGACAAACCCATAAACGCCGCCACCACAGACAGCGGAACGCTTTGTATCGTGCATGAGGCCGATGGCGCGCCTTATGTGGTCGACACCGAATGCAGCTGGCATACGGTCACCAAACTCGACAAGGACGGCAATCCGAAATCCTTCACCTATCAGGACAAGGGAAATTTGCAGGAAGGCCAGACAGCCCCTGACGCAGCTGTGAAGATTGCCATTGAGGGCATGTCTGTCTCGGGACTCGCCTGCACCGGCACGGAAGTCGTGACGCCAAGCGGTCAGTACTCGTCTGACCTGAAGTGCAAGTAGAAGACACTTGCCGTACAAGAAAGCGCCGCCTCCCTCAGGAGGCGGCCTTTTTTTAGGTTCTTTGTTGGGCCCGGCCAGTGGGCCTATTCCATATCTTCCTGCGCCGGTTCCATCACCAGCGACACTGAGCCGACCCGCAGGCCAAACCAGCCGACCGTCGCCGTGTTCAGCACCCGGCCATCGCCGTCTTTCGCCAGAACGTCCCGGAAGCGGACCTTGCGGCCCTTACCATTCTCCGAAGGCAGGACGACGTCATATTCCAGCCGGAAGGCCCGCCCGTCCTGGTAGCCGCGCGCCGTGCCAACCACGTCTTCGCGGGTGCCGCTGTATTCACCCGGCGCGACACGTTGGAGCTTCCAAGTTTTCTTGTCCTTTTCGCCATCGTCATAGACGAAATCTTCGACCAGGATGAAGGTCTCACCGTCCCATGTGCCGGTTAGCTGCGCGGTAAACGTGCGGTGCACGCCGGTGATCGACTTGAACTCGCCGCGCGCCACATGGGCGCCGGCAAGATCGCGTTCGATGACAAAGGCATCGCCCCCGGCATCGTCCGGCACAGGCGGCCGGGTGGCGCAGGCGGCAACAAGGGACAGGGCGAGAGCTGCGGGGAGTTGTTTCTTCATGGCCCTTGGTACGGACCTCACCTGCGTTCGGATGACTTGGCTTATGAAACCAATCCGCACCCTGTTTCGTATTCACTGCAGCCCCATCGTGCAGCCCGCGGAAAGACCCAGCCAATCACCGACCTTGTTTTCATTCTGGGCGATCAGCTTTCGCCATCCATTTCTTCCCTGAAGGCCACAAGCCGGGATGACGCGCGCATCCTGATGGCCGAAGTGATGGAAGAGGCGTCCTATGTACCGCACCACAAGAAGAAGATCGCTTTCCTGTTTTCCGCCATGCGCCACTTCGCCGAAAGCCTTCGGGCGGATGGCTGGAGGGTCGATTATGTCCGCCTCGATGATGACGGCAATTCCGGCAGTTTCACCGGCGAACTGAAGCGCGCCATAGAGCGCCACAGCGCAGACCGCGTTCTCGTCACCGAACCCGGCGAATGGCGCGTGCGGCAGGATATGGAAACCTGGGAAGACGAGACCGGCCTACCCGTCGAGATCCTTGAAGATGATCGTTTCCTCTGCTCGCATGAGGAATTCCGGGACTGGGCCGAGGGCCGCAAGGCATTGCGGATGGAGTATTTCTATCGCGAAATGCGCCGCAAGACCGGCCTTCTCATGGAAGACGACGAACCGGCAGGCGGCAAGTGGAACTTTGATGCGGAGAACCGCAAACCGGCCAAGGCAAGCCTCTTCATGCCGAAGCCACACTGCGTGAAGCCTGATCCGATCACGGAAGAGGTGCTCACCCTCGTCTCCGATCGTTTCGCCGATAATTTCGGAGACCTTGACCCCTTCTGGTTCGCCGTTACAGCCGAGCAGGCGGAAGCCGCGCGTGACCACTTCATCGCCGAGGCCCTCCCGGACTTCGGAGACTATCAGGACGCGATGCTGGCCGGGGAGAAGTTCCTCTACCATTCGCTCCTCTCCTTCTACATCAATGCCGGCCTGCTGGACCCGCTGGAGACCTGCCGCATGGCAGAGGAAGCATGGAAAGCGGGCGATGCGCCGCTGAATGCGGTGGAGGGCTTCATCCGCCAGATCATCGGCTGGCGCGAATATGTGCGCGGTATCTACTGGCTGAAAATGCCGGACTATCTGGAGCTCAACTTCCTCGACGCCGACCGGCCCCTGCCGGACTTCTACTGGACCGGCGAGACGGACATGGCTTGCCTCCGCGCGGCAATCACACAGACAAAGGAAGAGGCCTACGCCCACCACATCCAGCGCCTGATGATCACGGGGAATTTCGCGCTACTGGCGGGCATCGCCCCGAAGACCGTGCATGAATGGTATCTGGCGGTCTATGCCGACGCCTATGAATGGGTGGAACTGCCCAACACGCTCGGCATGAGTCAGTATGCGGATGGGGGCTTGCTGGGCACCAAGCCCTATGCCGCCGGCGGCAACTATATCAGCAAGATGTCGGACTATTGCGACGGGTGCCGGTATGACGTGAAGCAGAAAACCGGGCCGGACGCCTGCCCGTTCAATTCGCTCTACTGGGATTTCGTCAGCCGCAACGCAGACAAGCTGCGCGGCAATCCGCGTATGGCCCGCGTCTATTCCACCTGGGACCGGATGAAAGACGACCGGCAAGGCGAGTATCTCGAGACAGCGGAAGACTTCCTGGCCTCGCTCGACGGCGAATGAGGCCAGGGGCGCAATGTCCGGTCAGATTCCGAACAGGGCTTCGCTGCCTTCGAGGAAAGTCTGGCCGCCTTCGGTGATGCCGGGCACGCGGCCCGGCGCTTCGGCGAGGGCCGTCTCGGCGAAGAAACCGGCAAGGGCGAGGTTGCGGGCGCGGGTGGCCGTATCGCTGGAGCGTGCGGCGGTGGCGGCGCGCGTCAGGAAGTGGCCGCCGATCACATCGCCTGCCAGCGCAAGATAAGCCGTCGCCCCGGCGAGCGCCTTGTCCTGATCGCGCTCTTTCATGGCCGTCAGCATCCAGCCGGTCGCTTCACGCAGCGCATCGGCCCCGGCGCGCAGGCGGTCGGCGATCTGGACGAGCTGCGGCTCGTTCGTGGCGCGGGCTTCGCGGATCGTGGCGTCGATGTCGCCAAGGATCAGCCGCATGGACTCGCCATTCGTGCCGGACAGTTTGCGTCCCACAAGGTCGATCGCCTGAATGCCGTTCGTGCCTTCATAGATGGGTGCGATCCGGGCATCGCGGTAAAGCTGTGCGGCGAGTGTCTCGTTCATGAAGCCCATCCCGCCATGGATCTGCAGGCCGAGGCTCGCGACCTCGACGCCCATGTCCGTGGACCAGGCCTTGGCGATGGGTGTCAGCAGGTCCTCGCGCAGCTTGGCAGCATGGCGCGCCTGCTCGTCGGTTGCGGCGTCGGCGAGGTCTGCCGCCACGCCGCAGGCGTAACAGATGGCGCGGGCTGCGGCGACGCGGGCGCGCATGGTCGTCAGGGTACGGCGCACATCGGCATGGTGGAGGATCGGGGCGGGGCCATCGACGCCCTGCACTTTGCCCTGCTTGCGCTCCTGCGCGTATTCGAATGCGGTCTGGTAAGCTGCCTCACCCACGGCCACACCTTCGAGGCCGACATTCAGGCGCGCCGAGTTCATCATCGTGAACATGCAGGCGAGGCCCTTGTTCGCCTCGCCGATCAGCCAGCCTGTCGCGCCATCATACTCCATGACGCAGGTGGGGGAGGCGTGGATGCCGATCTTCTTCTCAAGGCCGATGCATTTCAGGCTGTTGCGCGCGCCCAGGCTGCCATCCTCATTGACGAGGAATTTCGGTACCAGGAACAGCGACACACCGCGCGACCCGGCCGGGGCATCCGGCAGGCGGGCAAGGACGAGGTGGATGATGTTCTCGGCGATGTCATGGTCGCCCCAGGTGATGAAGATCTTCTGGCCTGAAATAGCGTACGAGCCGTCCTCGTTCGGCACGGCCTTGGTTTTCAGCGCGCCAACGTCAGAGCCAGCCTGCGGTTCGGTCAAATTCATCGTGCCGGTCCAGTTCCCGGCGACGAGGTTTGGCAGATAGGTCTGCTTCTGTGCGTCGGTGCCGTGGTGCAGCAATGCCTCGATGGCGCCGAAGCTCAGCAGCGGGCAAAGGCCGAACGACATGTTCGCGGCGTGGATCATCTCCATGACGGCCAGCGCGAGCGCCTTTGGCAGGCCCTGGCCGCCCCACTCCTCCGGCACCGACAGGCCCATCCAGCCGCCTTCACGGAACTGGGCATAGGCCTCGGCAAAGCCCGGTGCGGCCTTGACGCCATCCTCGGTGAGCTGGGCCCCGGCCGCATCGCCGGACTGGTTCAGCGGGGCCAGCACATCGCGCGCCAGTTTCCCGGCCTCTTCCAGGATCGGCGCGATCAGATCGGCATCATAAGCCTCGAAACCCGGCAGGCCTTCCAGCTTCGGCAGGCCAGCGACAGCCTGCAGCGTGAAGGCCATGTCGTTGATCGGGGCTTCGTAGGCCATCAATTTGTCTCCGATAATGCATAAGTGATATTGGCCGCAGGCTTTAGCGCGCCTGTGGCGACTGTCCAGCGGAGCACTATACTGTGCGTCAACCTGACCAACAAAAGGCTCTAACATCCATGCGCACATTCCTCCTTTCCGTTTCTGCAATTGCCCTTGCCAGCTCCCTGGCTGCCTGCGGCGCCCCGTCCGCCAGCGAAGCGGCACCGGCTGCCCCGGAAACCAGCACCGCTGAAACCACTGCAGGCCCAGCAGACGCCCCGGCGCCGGAACTCGGCCCGGCCGGCCTCTATGAGCTCGATCTCAGCCATGCCTCGCTGACCTGGAAGGTCAGCCATTTCGGCCTGTCCAACTACACCGCCCGCTTTACCGGTATTTCCGGGACGCTGGACTTCGATCCGGAAGACCTGTCGGCCAGCGAGTTGGACATCACGGTCGACCCGACTTCTGTCGAGACCGATTACCCGTTTGATTTCAAGGCCGGCCACCCGGATAGCCCGTTCGACACGTTCGACCAGGAAATCTCCGAGAGTGAAACCTACTTCAACGCCTCGGCATTCCCGGAAATCACGTTCAAGTCCACCGACGTCACCGCGACCGGCCCCAATACCGGCACCGTCACCGGCGACCTGACGTTCCGCGGTGTCACCAAGCCGGTGACTCTGGACGTGATCTATAACGGCACCGCCACCTTCCCGTGGGCACCGGATTCGCCGCGTCTGGGCTTCTCTGCGACCGGCTCGCTGAAGCGGTCCGATTTCGGCCTGGACTTCATGGTGCCGAACCTTGGCGATGAAGTGGACTTGCTGATCGAAGCAGAATTCGCGAAGCCTGCGGACGCTACCGAATCCGAATAAGGTCACACACATGCATGCTCCATCCTCCAACCGGTACACCGCAGTCGCGATTCTCCTGCACTGGGCGATCGCAGGCCTGATCCTGTTCATGATCTGGCTGGGATGGAACATGGAAGACAATGAAGCCCGCTTTCAGCTGCACAAATCGATCGGGATCGCGATCCTGTTCCTGAGTGTGGCGCGGGTGATGTGGCGGTGGCTGAACCCGCCGCCGCCACTGCCGGACGATATGACGGCGTGGGAGAAACGCCTCTCCCACGCGGTCCATATCGGCTTCTACGCCCTGATGATCGGCCTGCCACTGCTCGGCTGGCTGCTCGTCTCCACCTCCAAATTCCAGGTTTCGACCGTCCTGTTCGGCACAGTCAGCTGGCCCCACCTTCCGTTCACAGAAGGCATGCGGGGCGGGGTGGTACACGAGATTGTGGAATTCCTGCACTCCAAGGGTGCCTGGGTCCTGATTGTGCTGCTGGGCCTGCACGTTGCCGGCGCCATCAAGCATGAGGTCGCCGCAGAGCAAGGCGTGTTCAAGCGGATGATCCCGGGCCTCTTCGGCCGCGCCCATGCACCCGGTCCGGCCAGGGGCTACGTCACCGCTTTTGGCGCGGCTCTGCTTCTGTTCGCAATCATCGCTGCAGTGCCGCTGATGAAGTCAGCACCGCCTGCACCGGCTGGCCCCGGCGCAACCGGCGCCGTCCCGGCCGAGACCGGCAACTGGGAGATCGATCCGGCAACGTCCGAAATCGCCTTTTCCGGCACCTATCAGAACAAGCCCTTCTCCGGCACGTTTGAACGCTGGGATGCAAATGTCCTCTTCGATCCGGAAGATCTGGAAGGCTCGGCTGTCGAGGTGAAAGTCTATCCCGCCACGGCGCGCACGGGCACCAAGCTCTATGACGACACGCTGCAGGGCGGGGAATGGTTCGATACCAACACGTTCCAGTCGGTGAAGGTCAGCCTGCTCAATTTCGCGGCCTCGCCGGATGGCGGCTACACGGCGGAGGCCTCGCTGCTGGTCAAGGATACGGCCGTGAATGTGCCCTTCGATTTCAGCCTCATCATAGAGGGTGACAGCGCCACGTTCGAAGGCACGGCCACGCTTTCCCGCAAGGCGCTGAACCTCGGCCAGCAATCAGACCCCGGCGCAGACTGGGTCGCAGACGAGGTCACGGTCACCGTCAAAGGCACCGCCACCCGCAAGGAATAATGCGCCTGCGGCTTCCGGCCGGGCGGGACGGGTGCTAAGGCGCCGGTCATGACTGCCATCGTGCCCATCCAGCCGGGAACGCTCAGCCTCGCCGCCATGCATTTGCGCGGCGGCGGCCTTGTCGCCATGCCGACCGAGACCGTCTACGGCCTCGCCTGCTATGCCGCGAACCCGGACGCCGTGGTGCGCCTCTATGAGGCCAAGGGCCGCCCGCGCTTCAATCCGCTGATTGCGCATGTCGCAAACATGGAAATGGCGGAGCAGGAGGCTGTGTTCTCTCCACTGGCCCGCGAGATCGCAGCGAAGTTCTGGCCAGGGCCCCTGACCATGGTCCTGCCCGTCGCGCCCACCGGCACCGTCAGCGACATCGCCCGCGCAGGCCTCGACACGATTGCCCTGCGCATGCCCGCCCATCCGGGCGCGCTCGCCCTGCTGCGTACCTTTGGCAAGCCGCTGGTGGCGCCATCGGCCAACCGGTCCGGCCATGTCAGCCCGACAACCGCGCAGCACGTCAAAGAGGATCTGGACGGGAAGGTCGACCTGATCCTAGACGGCGGCCCCTGCGAGCGCGGAATCGAGTCGACCATCGTCAGCTTCGTCGGTGAGCGCCCTGTCCTGCTCCGTGCTGGCGCGCTGGAAACCTCCGCGCTGGAAGAAGCGCTCGGGCAGCCGCTTGTCGCCCGCGAGGAAGCGGACGGAATCTCCGCCCCCGGACAGCTGAAAAGCCACTACGCCCCGAACGCCCGCGTGCGCCTCAATGCCGATGCGCCGGAGCCGGGCGAGGGATGGCTCGCCTTTGGTGAGACGCCCTACCCGGGTCTCAATCTTTCCGAAGCCGGAGACCTGCGCGAAGCGGCAAAGAACCTCTTCGCCGCCCTGCGCACGCTCGACACGCAGTTCGACCGCATCGCTGTCGCCCGCATCCCGAATGAAGGCCTCGGCGAAGCCATCAACGACCGCCTCGCCCGCGCGGCGCACCGGGACTAGGATCAGGCCATGCACCCTGCCCGCCGTTTCCACGTTTCTGACCCGGCGATCCTTCGCCAGCGCATCCTCGAATATCCGTTCGCAGTGATCAGTGCGGTGAGCGATGGCCAGCCCATTGCGGCACACGCCCCTGTTCTCCCCTCCGGGGAAGGGGAGACTCTGTCCCTGCGCTTTCACCTCTCGGTCGCCAACGCCGTGACGAAGGCGCTGCTGGCCGGCAGCCCGGCGCTTGCAGTCTTCACGGGTCCACACGCCTATGTCTCCCCGGACTGGTACGGCATCGAAGACCAGGTGCCGACCTGGAACTATATCTCTGTCGAGGCCTCTGGCCCGGTCACACGGCTGGACGATGCGGCGATGCGCCAGCTGATCGACGACATTTCCGATCATTTCGAAGCGGGCCTTGCGCCGAAGCCCGTCTGGAAGACGGCCAAGATGACGCCCGCCCGGCTGGAGGCGCTGTATCGCGGCCTCGTGGCGTTTGAACTCCGCCCGGAGCGCTTCGAAGGCATCGCCAAGCTGAACCAGGACAAGCCGGCCAGTGCCCGCGCCAGTGTCATCGAAGCTCTGGATGCGACGGAAAGCGGCTTCGCACTTGCCGCGGAAATGCGTAAACTGGAGCCATGACCCAGACGCTCTCCCCGGAATTCCTCGACGCCCTCAAGGACACGCTCGGCCCGCAAGGCTGGAGCGAAGACCCGGATGTCCTGTCCGAACACGCGCAGGCCTGGCGCGGCGTGCTGCAGGGCGAGACACCCATCGTCGCCAAGCCCGGTAGCACGGAAGAAGCCGCCGCGCTCGTGAAACTCTGCAGCCAGCATGGCGTGGCAATCTGCCCTCAGGGCGGCAATACGGGCCTTGTCGATGCAGGTGTGCCGCATGGCGAGATCTGCGTCTCCATGCGCCGCATGAACAAGGTGCGCAGCGTGGATGTGTTCAACAATTCCATGGTGGTCGAAGCCGGCGCCCCGCTGGTCACGGCGCAGCAGGCAGCGGAAGACGTGAACCGTCTGTTCCCGCTGTCGCTCGGCTCCGAAGGCACCGCCACGATTGGCGGACTGATCTCCACGAATGCGGGCGGCGTCGCCGTGCTGCGTTATGGCATGATGCGGGACCTGCTGCTGGGCATGGAAGTCGTGCTGCCATCCGGCGAGATCTGGGACGGCCTGTCGGGCCTGCGCAAGAACAATACCGGCTATGACCTGAAGCACCTATTTGCTGGCGCCGAAGGTACGCTGGGCCTCGTCACCGCTGCGACGCTGAAAATGTTCCCGAAGGTGCAGCGCGCGACGGCGTGGGTGACGGTGGAGTCCACGCAGAACGTCATCGCGCTGCTCGCCCATGTGCGCGAGATGGCAGGCGACACGGTCACCAGTTTCGAAATGATCCCGGCCAATGCGGTGGATATGGTGCTCGCCGACATAGAGGGCACGCGCGATCCGCTGCCGTCGAACCTTGCCTGGCGCGTACTAATGGAAGTGTCCTTCTCGGACGAGGCTATGGCTCGCAAGACGCTGGAAACGGCGCTGGAAACAGCCTTCGAGAAAGGCCTGATCCAGGATGCCGCGATTGCTGAAAGCCTCGCCCAGGCGAAAGCCATGTGGATGGTACGCGAGACGATCCCACTGTCCAAACGCGCCTATGGCAATTCGCTGAACCAGGACATCTCCGTGCCGGTCAGCAAGATTCCCGCCTTCATGGACACCTGCAATGCCCGCATCGTCGACAAGCTGCCGACGGCAGACTTCGTCATCTTCGGCCATGTCGGCGACGGAAACCTGCATTACTCCGTGATCGAAGCACCGGGGAAGACCGGCCTCAAAGAAAACTTCAACGCCCTGACGCGCATCATCTATGACACGGTGATGGAGTTCGACGGCTCGATCTCTGCCGAGCATGGCGTTGGCCGGCTGAAGCGCGATGAGCTGGCGAAACTGCGCCCGCAGGCCGCCACCGACACGATGCGCGCCATCAAGAAGGCGCTCGATCCGAAAGGCATCATGAACCCGAACCGAGTCGTCAGCGTGTAAGCACCTGTCCGGCTGCCCACACAGCAGGCTCGAACCAGGTATTCACCGTGCGGTGCAGTTCGGATCGCGGGAAATCCTGCCCGGAACCGGTGATCGCATAGGCGATTTCCGCGTCCAGATCCGGCGCATGCCAGGCCCCGGAATAGAGGCCATACGCCTCGCCATGATGACCGATCAGTTTCATGCCCGGCACAGGCGAGTCCGAAGCCGGATGAATCTGCGGCCCCTCGCCATATGCAGAGAAATACCCGTCATCCGTGTCGCCATTCTCAGCGGCAGGATCATAGACCCAGGCAGGGCTGGCTGCGACCGGATGGGCCGCCACCGTCCGCACCAGCGGACAGAGCTCTTCCAGGCTCGCCCGCAGCCCACCTTGCGGGCTGAACAGCGTGCCGTTCGTGCCGACAGCATAGTCTTCGAGGTCAAATCCCGGCGCCTTCAGCACGGCCGGACCGCTGCCTTCCAGCACGTCCGGTGCATCGGCCTGCGCCACCCATTCGTCACCGATCTTCTGGCTGAGCGTGGCGCCCGCACGGCGCTCAGCCTCCGGCACGCCGGACCAGTTGAAACCTGCTGTCACCCCCAGCGGGCCAAGTGTGATCCGGTCTGCGAGCAGGTCGAAGCGCTCACCCACCTGCCGCTCCAGCACGGTGGCGAGAATGCCCCAACCGAAATTGCAATAGGTGAAGTAGCCGCCGGGCGGACTGGGCAGCCACATGTCCGGCGTGAACAGGTCCTCGATCTTTCCCGGCGCTGCCTGCCAGTAAACTTCCGGATCTTTAAGGCCGGACGTGTGGCTCATCAGGTGGCGCAGCGGAATCTCCACATCCGGATAATCCGGATGGCGCAGGGCATCGCCGAACCATGTCGACAGCGGCGCGTCGAGGTCCAGCTCGCCCCGCTCAGCCAGACGATGGGCCGTCAGTGCCACAGCCAGTTTCGAGACGGAGGCGACCCGCATTTTTGTATCCGTCCGGAAGGCGCGGCCCCCATTCGCGATGCCGGCACCGTGGCTGAAGATCGTCTTGCCGCCCTTGCGCACAACCAGTCCCGCCGCCGGGGCAAAGCCATTTGCGACGATGCTGTCGATCATTTCAGCCGGCGATGGTCCATCGCTGACATCCGGTTTCCCGCCACGTCCGCAGGCGCCCAGAGCAGACAGGCCGAGCGTGATGAAAAGGCGCCGGTCCATCAACTGCGAAGCCTCAGCAGTGTTTCGTCGAGATCGGCCAGACGCGGCACACCGAGCAGGCCAAGACCGCGCTCTACATCATCCTTCAAAATACGGATCGCACGATTGACACCCGCTTCGCCGCCCGCGGCAAGCCCGTAAAGATAGGCCCGGCCGATCGCCACGCTGGTCGCACCGCGCGCGATCAGCTTCAGCACATGGCTGCCCCGGCGTACGCCACCATCGGCAATGATCTCGATCTTCGGGCTCACGGCCGCGCGCATCTCCGGTAGCAGGTCGATCACCGGTACGGATGTGTCGATCTGGCGCCCACCATGGTTCGAGACCCAGACGGCGCTCGCACCATGGTCCACCGCGCGGACGGCATCTTCAGCGGTCGCCACGCCCTTGATGGCGAACGGGCCGCCCCATTCATTGGCCATCCATTCGGCGTCTTTCCAGGTCATGGTGCGGTCGAACAGCTCATTGATGACATTCATCACGCCGCGCCCGCCGGTATCGAGTCCCTCGAAATTGACAGGGCCGATCTTTGGCGAGGTGAACATGTCCATCAGATAGCCCGGCCGGGCCAGCGCCTGCGATACGGTCTTGCGGTTGAGACGCGGCGGCACGGTGAAACGGTTACGCGGGTCACGTTCACGCGCGCCAGCCACAATCGTGTCCACGGTCAGGACGCAGCCGGTGAACCCGGCCTCCTTCGCACGGTCCAGCAGCTCCTTCACGATGCCCCGGTCTTTCCAGACATAAATCTGGATGATCTTCGGCACGTCCGGCGCGGCAGCAGAAATGTCGGCCAGCTTCTGGCTGGCCAGCGTGGAAGCGGAGTAGGCAATGCCCGCCTTCTGGGCCGCGCGTGCCACGGCCAGTTCACCTTCCTTCGGATGGAACAGGCGCGACGCGGCGGTCGGCGCAATGAAAAACGGCAAGGGTGATGGCTGCCCAAACACGGTGGTCGTGGTGTCGATCTTCGAAATATCGACCAGTGAATTCCACTGCAGCTCGTAATCTGCATACCGATCAACTGACCGCCGCAGGGTGATCTCGTCTTCCGCGCCGCCGTCGATATAGTCGAACACCATCCGCGGCAGCCGGGCCTTCGCCAGCGTGCGCAGGTCGTCGATATTGATTGCCCTGGATGCCTTGCTCATGCCGGAAACCCTAATCCGCTTTGCAGGGAGCGGCAATTCCAAAGCCTTGTCTTGCCAGCGGCCCGGCAGCGGTTACCCTGCAGACCCAAGGAGATTCCGCCATGAAAGCTGTTACCGGCCTCGCCCTCGCCTTCACCCTGACCGGGCTTGCCGCCTGTAACCCTGTCGGCCCCGGCCCGATTGTCGGCGGCCCGTGCAGCTATGAGACCTCCATCATCGAAGGCATTGTCACGGAAGTAGACGAAAACGGCGCCCTCTTCATGGGGGAAGAGGGGGAGTTCTGGGTCTCGGATGAGTATCTCGGTACACTCCCCGCCGTGGGCGACACGATCCGGTTCCAGCGCGAACGCATCACCGAAGGCACCTGTACGCCGGAAATCTATACCGTCATGACCGACGCCGGAGACTAGCCTGATCAGGCAACCGGAAGCGGCACCCATCTTGCATCCTCCGGGCGAAGCGAGGAGCCTGCAATGAAACCACCCATGAGCGTCGAAGCCCTGTCAGAATTCGGTCGTATCCGGCTGTCCGACAGCTTCTTCATGCGGGATGTTCTGTTCTCAGACATCGCGGCCATTCATGGCCTGTCAAATGTGCCCGACGATCCGGATCTCGCCATCGCCGCTGGCACGAAGCTGTGCACCGAATTGCTTGAACCTCTTCAGGATGTGTTCGGCCGCATTGCCATCCGCTCGGCCTACCGGTCCTCCGAGGTTAACGGTTTTGGCAACCAGATGCAGCGCGAGAACAAGAAAGGTTACAATTGCGGTTCCAACGAAAGCAACCACGCCGCCCATATCTGGGACCGGCGCGATGCGGACGGGAACATGGGCGCAACAGCCTGCATCATTGTTCCGGCCTTTTATGATGCGTTTCACGAAGAAGGCGACTGGCAGAAGCTTGCCTGGTGGATCCACGACCACCTGCCATATTCCAAACTGTACTTCTTCCCGAAATACTGGGCCTTCAATATCCAGTGGCGTGAAAACCCCGAGCGCAAGATCAACAGCTATACCAGACCCACGGGCCAGCTGACCGCGCCGGGAAAGCCGAATTTCGGAGGCTCCCACGAAGCGGAATGGGCCCCGCTGAAGGATGTGTTCCCGAAAGCCTGAACCGGATCAGCCGGCGAGTGCGGCGGCGATGTCCCGGTGCGAGGCGAACACGCCATGGGCGCCCGCTTCAGTGAGACGCCCGGCGAGGCCCGCATCTGCGTGGCCGCCGCCGGTGAAGCCCCAAGCCGTCATGCCGGCGGCGAGGGCGGCCTTCACCCCGTTCACGCTGTCTTCGATCACAACGCAGGTTTCCGGGCGCGCGCCGATGCGGTCTGCCGCCAGCAGGAACAGGTCTGGCGCAGGTTTACCGTTCGCGACAAGGTCTGACGAATAGACATGGGGGGCGAAAGTGTCGTGCAGGCCGGTCAGTTCCAGCTTGCGGACCAGCTTGTCGGCTTCGGACGATGATGCCACCGCCTGCAGCCCGGAGAAGGCAGCGGCGACTTCCAGCACGCCGTCAATCGCCGTCAGCTCCGCTTCGAACCGCTTCCAGTGATTGGCGTGCAGCGCTGTGCGGAAATCGTCCGGCAATTCCAGTCCGGCTGTCTGTGCATCGGCGGCGATGGCATTATGGAAGTCCCGGTTATGCAAGCCGACAAAGCGCTGCACGAAGGCCTCGAACGCATAGTCCAGCCCCCATCCCGCAAGGATTTCCCGCTCGCACTGGATGGCAATGACTTCGGAGTCGACGAGCACACCGTCGCAGTCGAAGATCAGGGCGTCGAATTTTGCCATGCGTCAGCGGCGTCCGAACAGTTTTTCGATGTCGGCGAGCTTCAGCTCGACATAGGTCGGGCGGCCATGATTGCACTGGCCGGAATGGGGCGTCGCCTCCATCTGGCGGAGCAGCGCGTTCATCTCCTCGCCATTCAGGCGCCGGCCAGAGCGGACCGAACCGCGGCAGGCCATGTTGCCCATCACTTCCTCGAACCGTTCCTTGAGGACGAGACCTGCATCATATTCGGCAAAGTCGTCGGCCAGGTCACGGATAAGACCGGCGGCATCCATCTCCCCAAACAGGGCCGGGGTGGCGCGCACGCAGACAGCGCCGGAACCGAACGGTTCGATTTCAAGACCAAGCTCGGCCAGCTCATCGGCGCGCTCCACCACGCGGGCAGCTTCGTCTTCGGTCAGTTCCACGACATCCGGGATGAGCAGCGCCTGCCGCTTGACGCCGCCGGCTGCCATCTGGCGCTTCATGTCCTCATAGACGAGGCGTTCATGCGCAGCGTGCTGGTCGACGATCACGATGCCATCGCGCGTCTGGGCGATAACATAGGTCTCATGCAGCTGGGCCCGGGCAACGCCGAGCGGGAAGTCCTCCGTGGCCTGCGTTTCCGGCTCCACCCGGGCACTCGGCGCGACATCCCGTTCGTAAGTCTCTGGCGCATAAGAGGCTGCGGGCTCTGCCCATCCACCGGGCGGCGGCGCGGGTTCAAAGCTGGAAGGCGGCCTGACCGGCGAAATACTGGCGGGATTATAAGCTGGCCGGGAGGCGAACAGCGCCCCGGTCGGCGCACCTTCCGGGCGCACCTTGCCCAACGCATACCCCGCCACCGTAGTCGACGCCCTGTGTCCGGCATCGGCCAGCGAGTGCCGCAACGCACCGATCATCAGGCCACGTACATTTCCGGCATCGCGGAAGCGGACTTCCGTCTTGGCCGGGTGGACGTTCACGTCGACATATTCCGGGTCCAGTTCCACGAACAGGGCCGCAAGCGGGTGGCGGTCTCGCGCCAGGAAATCCTGATAGGCCGCGCGGATCACGCCGTTCAGCATCCGGTCTTTGACGGGACGCCCGTTGACGAACAGGAACTGCATCTGCGCATTGCCGCGGTTCAGCGTCGGCAGACCGGCGAACCCTGTCAGCGTCACGCCTTCGCGTTCGGCCTCGATCGGCACAGCGTTGTCACGGAAGTCCCGTCCCATGATGGCGCCGAGTCGTGCCAGGCGGCCGGCTTCGCCCTCGGCCTCCGCCGCATAGCGCAACACGTTACGGCCATTGTTCTCCAGGCTGAAGGAGACATGCGGATTGGCCATGGCGAGACGTTTGACGACATCGGTCACCGCCATGCTTTCAGAGCGTTCGCCCTTCATGAATTTGAGACGCGCAGGCGTCGCGTGGAAGAGGTCACGTACTTCGATCCGCGTGCCGGTCTCGCCGCGTCCGGTGAACGCCGCGGGCCGGGGGCCTTCGATCCGGCCGGCTTCGATGAAGACTTCGGCGGCCTCTTCGCCAGCTGCGCGCGAGGTGATCGTCATGCGGCTGACCGAGGCGATGGACGGCAATGCCTCACCGCGAAAGCCCATCGTGTGGATGTTCAGCAAGTCCACCCGGCCATCATTGCCGGGGGTGAGTTTGGACGTGGCGTGCCGGTCGAGCGCCAGGAGCAGATCGTCCGCGCTCATGCCGCAGCCGTCATCCTCGATCGTGATCCGCTTCAGGCCGCCCGCTTCGATGGCGATGGCGATCCGGGTGGCACCCGCATCCAACGCATTTTCGGCCAGTTCCTTTACAGCCGCCGCCGGGCGCTCCACGACCTCGCCCGCCGCGATCCGGTTGACGACATCGGGCGGTAATTTGCGGATCTGGGGACGGGGACGAACGGAATCAGCCATGCGCCGAACTTACCGCGCCAGCAGGGTTTTGTCCCCCGGCACAGGGCAGGCCCCGCGCCCTGCCCACCCCTGCGGCAATAAGCCAAAATTTGTTTAAAAACAAAGTGATGATGGTTTTTCCAGCCTCCGGAACGTTACCTGGAGCGCGACCCCACACCCGCCCTATCCTTTGTTTTATAAGGTTTTTTCTTCTATCTTCGCGCTGCAGCAAAGGCGTTTGCATTGTTGCGCGGGAAAGACCAGTATGTAGCTGAATTCACAGTCCGGGGCCTTGATTCTATGCGACTTTCTCTCGTTTCCGCTTCTCTTATCGTTCTTGCCGGCATGACCGCAGCCTGCGGCGGCTCCGGCGACAGTTCCGCACCTGCAGCACCTGCTGCCGAAACGCCGGCCGCGACCCCGGCACCGGAAGCTGCACCAGACGCTGCGCCGAAGGCGGAAGCACCAGCCGCCGAAACACCGGCAGAATCTGTGGCTGAACCCACCTCAGCGCCGCCTGACGAAGCCTCCGCCAGCGAAGGCTCGCCGGAATTCGCAAGCCTGCCTGCACCGTACAACACAGCAGACTATGCCCGCGGCCGCCGCACATTCAAACTCTGCCAGGCCTGCCACACGACCGCTGAAGGCGCTGGCGCCCTCGTCGGCCCGAACCTGTACGGGATTTTCGGCCGCGAAGCCGGCACATCCGAAGGCTTTGCCTATTCCCAGGCCCTTCAGGACGCAGACTTCATCTGGACGCCTGACAAGGTCGACCACTGGCTGGAAAATCCGCAGACCTTTCTGAAAGGCAACCGGATGACCTTTGCCGGTGTCCGCAAGCCGGAAGACCGCATCGCCGTCATCGCCTATCTGATGACCGAAACCGGCTACACAGGCCAGTAAGCCCTCTGAGCATTCAGCGGCGCACAGTCACGGCGAGCAGGATGGCCTGCTCGTCGAACTCGCCGCCGAGCTCTTCCCGGTACCCTATCGACACATCCGCAAGAGGGAAGTGGTAGCCAAGTTGCGTCTCGGTCTTGATCGAGTCCGCTGACTGACTGCCGTATTCCAGCCAGATCTGTTCGGTGGAGAAGAAATTTCCACCAAGGTCTGTGCCATAGCCAAACTCGAATCTCTGCCGGTCGCAGCCGCCCTCCTGATGGATCCAGGCGGCGTCAGCAAAGAAGTAGTAGTTGCGCGCCTTGTAGACACCGCTGCGGCCAACGGAGGCCCGCGCCTCACCGCCATACCCGTCGCAACCGAACACGCCCGCCAGTGTCGTGCCGCGCAAGGCAGCGCCCTCGACACCGAGACTCCATCCCTTGTCGTTCGACCAGAGCTGCTTGCGTGCAGAGATGCGATAGGAATCTGCGTCCGCCGTTCCGCCGTCATAGCGGACGGTCTCGACCTTGCCGGTAATCATCCAGCCGCGCCCCAGGCCATATTCGCCGTATGCATCACCGCGCCAGCCATCTTCACCGTCCAGCTGTTCAAAAGACACATTCGACCGCGCATAGATGTCGCCCGGCTGCTGAGACCATGGCCCGGCCTCAGCAGAACCGGCGGCAACAAGCGCGCCAATACATATTCCCCTCAATCCCCGCATAAGTCATGACTAGCGGGGATTGAGGGAAGTGCCCAGCAGAATCTCCTGAGGGTTGACGCGCTAGAGGTCCCAGGATGCGTTCTGCAGGACAATGCGGTACCCATCCGGGTCTTCAAAAGTCACGCCCTTGTCGTCCCAATAGGCATTGAAAGCGGGCACAGGATGGAACCCGGCAGCCCGCAGGCGGCGGTGTGCCGCGTCGAAGCGATTGCGCTCCGGCAGGTAAAAGACGAGCAGATTGTCTTCGGTCGGCGCCCGGCCGGCAATGTGTCCATGCGCGACAGTGAACTCCAGATGATAAGGCGCTCCCGGATGGCCGAGCATGACGCCGTCGAAACTGTCGTGTCCCCGGAATTCGTAAAGCACCCTGAATCCCAGGCCATCGCGGTAGAATGGCAGGAGGGCGTCCAGGTCGTCCGTGGGCCGCGCAATCCGGATTGTGGCTTGTTCGAGGGTCATGAAGGTAACTCCCTGTTCATGTCAGGGCGGCCTTGTCGGACCTCAACCAAGGTTTAGGTCAAGCCGGAATGTGCAAATCGCGCAAACAAAAACCCCCGCACGAGGCGGGGGTTTTCTCCCAGGGTATTTACCGAACCGCTCTTAGAGGCGGAAACGGATCTGGTCGGACCAGAAGCGCTCGAGGCGCGTGATGGTCTTGTTCAGCTGCGAGAGGTCGTCCGGACGCACGCTGGCCGTCGGCTCAAGCGCATTGGCCTGCTTCTCGAAGAGTTTCGCGACACGGGCGCGGACTTTCAGGCCGCGTTCGGTCAGGCGCAGCGTCACGGTGCGCTTGTCATCTTCGGAACGGGTCTGGATCAGATAACCGCCTTCCTGAAGCTTCTTGACGTTGTAGGACAGGCTGGTGCCGGCAAAAGCGCCGCGGGCACGCAGCACGGAAGCCGGGGCCTCGCCTTCGCCAATTTCGTAGAGCAGCAGCGCCTGCACACCCGTCAGCGAGCGTTCGCCGCCACGTTCCAGATCGTCTTTGACAACATCGTGAAGACGACGGTGCGCTTGTTCAAGAAGAGAGAGAGACTTCAGGAAAGACTCGCCCAGGCTCAGTTCTGCAGTTTCCTGCAATTCAGCAATCATCATTTCAACCACCACTCAACTTTTGTTGTAGTTTGAACAGAACTACACGAGCCATCCTAATAAACTGATAAGCATGTTGGTGTTGGGCAAGTCGTTCGTTAATATTCGTCCGTTTTGATTAACCGTTACTTTTACGAAACAATTTTACTTCTGATTCACGATTTCGGCCCGCGCAGGTTACCCTGCACGCATCTTCCGTCGTTTACGGCTGTCGTCAGATAAAGGCGTCGGCGGACGGATCGTATTTCGGGCTGGGGCCATGCACATTGGGCTCAGGCCGGGAGTCGATCAGCATAAAGACAAAGATCACCAGCCATCCGATATAGGGCACCCAGGTGATCAGATAGAGCCAGCCGGACAAGTCCTGATCGTGCAGGCGCCGGACCGTCACCGCTATCGACGGAATGATCTGGTAGAGGAACCAGAGCAGCGTGAGCAGCGGCACAAAGTCATCGCCGCCATAGACAATGGCGCTCAGGATAATGTCCAGGATGAAGACAACGACATAGGCCAGCACGTTGAAAAGCGTGTAGCCCCAGTATTCCTGCCGCCGCGCGCGGCCTGTGAACCTGAAATAGTTCTTCGTGATCCCGCGGATGAAATAGGTCCACACGCCATCACCCGCTAGCGGTTGTGGCTTGCTACCATAGGCCGGTGGCGCGCTCCGCGTCTGTACCGGCGCTTGTCTCTGGGAATATGAAGGCTGAACGGCTGCCGCGGGTGCCGCCGCCACGAAAGGATCTGGCGCTGGCGCTTCCGCCTGTGGTGCGGGCCCCAGTGCATAGATGTCGCGTGCCTCATCACCAAGGCCGATAAAGTCCACCTTCTGGCCGCGCGCGAGCGCACTGTCGCCGCGAACCTGCCCTTGTGTGTAGGTATAGCGGGCCCCATCGTCGCCGAGGATCAGCCCCGGCCCGTCTGTGCCATCCGGTTTCAGAACCTGCCCGCGCATCTTCTCACCTTCAAATACAGTTTCGCGAAGACTATCGGGAATACTTGGCGGACTTGTCCAGTCTTTTGAAGCCGCCTCAGAATGTCAGTTCGTCATCACCAAGCGGTTCGAAATACTTGTCGACCATCTCTGCCGGCACATCCTCGATTGTTGCGGGCGACCATGAAGGCGCATTGTCCTTGTCGACAATGACCGCGCGGACCCCTTCCTGGAAGTCGTGGCTCTGCACCTTCCGCCAGCCGATGCGGTATTCCATCTGCATGTTCTCGCGGAAGCTCGTCAGGCGTCCGCCTTCGCGAAGCTGGCGCAGGGCCACCTTGATCGTTTCCGGAGACTTCGACCGGAGTGTCTTCACCTGCGCAATCGCCCAGTCGCTGCCATCGGCTTCCAGCGCGGCAACAATCTCTTCGGCTGTATCGAAGGCAAAACATGCGTCGATCACGGCGCGGTGTTCCTCAAAACTGCCTGCCGGGATGGAGTGGGTCAGCGATCGCAGGATCTCGTTCAGCATCTCCGCCGCACCGACGGAAAAGTCTGCCGCGGCGATCTGCTTCATCAGGTTCGCCACGAGTTCCGACGGCAGGAAGTGCGTCGCCACGCGCGCGGCCGCCACGTCCACCCCCTTCAGCCGGTCGCCGGTCAGGGCCAGCCATGTGCCGAGTTCTCCGGCAAGGCGCGGCAGGAACCAGCCGCCGCCGACATCCGGGAACAGGCCGATGCCGGTCTCCGGCATGGCGAACAGGGTCCGCTCGGTCGCCACCCGGTGAGACCCATGCACCGACAGGCCGACCCCACCGCCCATGGTCACGCCGTCCATGATGGCCAGCACCGGCTTCGGGAACTCATCCAGCGCGACATTCATCCGGTATTCGGTGGCGAAGAATTCCCGCGCCTCGCTGGCATCGCCAGCGCCGCTCTCCGCCAGCATGCGGATGTCGCCGCCGGCGCAAAAGCCGCGCGTGCCTTCCTGATGGTCGATCACCACAAGGTTTACGGCATCGTCGCCGGCCCAGTCCTGCAGCGCGCTCAGGATGGCAGCGCACATGGGCGTATTCAGCGCGTGCAGCGCCGACGGGCGGGTCAGCGTAATATGGCCAACGCCACCTTCGATCCGGATGGAAACGTCTTCAGTCATCAAATCCCCTCACTCAACCCTGAAATTTTACAAATGAACTGCGCGGGCTGTTAACCCGATTCTGGCATCTAAGCGGGGTTTCGCTCAGAGGGGGAGTCTGGCGAATGTATGCGTTTGAGGTGGAAGCCCTCGATCGCAGGGAAGTCCGTCGCCAGGTTGAGGCGGCCGGTCGTCTCCGCATCGGGTGGCGTAAATGGGTGACTTGCGAGATCCGTGACATCTCGTGCGGCGGTGCGCGCATCGCTGTAGCGGAAGGTGTGGACCTTCCGGAGCAATTCGTGTTGACGTCCTGCCTGTTCGAGGGCGAGCGCATTTGCCTGCGCCGCTGGGAGTTCGGCAGCGAGACCGGCGTCGAATTCCTCTGACCGGCCACGCCTCTCATCTTCAATTGAGAGCACAGCCTTCCAGCGTGATCCGGTGCATGATGCGCCGGTGGCTGTGATAGTCGTTCATGGCCCAGTGCCAGGTCGAGCGATTGTCCCAGAACGCGACCGATCCCGGCTGCCACTGGAAGCGATAGGCGTGCGCCTTGTCCATGGCATGCGCATAGAGACGCGAGAGCAAGGCTTGTGACTGCTCGTCCGTCTTGCCGACGATTTTCACGGTGAAGGCCGGGTTCACATAGAGCGCCTTCTTGCCGCTCAGCGGATGCTTGATCACCACCGGATGCGTCACGTCGGCCAGCACGTCAGCAGCCGCTGAGTTGCCGATCCGGTTCCCGCCTGCATCCGTGGTGTTGTAGTAGGTCTGCCCGCTGGAACCGAAGATGTGCTTGGCGGAGTGGACAGCCTGCAGGCCGTCAATCTCCTGCTTCGTCGCATCATCCAGCGTCTCGTAGGCACGGTACATGGAGGCAAACATCGTATCACCGCCGCTTTCCGGCAGTTCCCGTGCGACAAGAATGGAGCCCATGGCAGGTTCCACATCATAGGAGTGGTCCGTGTGCCAACCGCCACCGATATTGTCTTTCTGGTCCTTTTCCTTCGCGACCATGGCGATTTGGGGATAGTCCGGATGGGCCGCAAAGAAGCGGTTCACATTGATCGGCGCCCAGCGCTCGGCGAAGGCGATATGATCCTCCTCGGACAGGTCCTGATCGCGAAAGAAGATCACACCGTGATCGGCATAAGCCTGCCGGATCGCGGCGAACTCGACCGCCGACAAATTCTTCAGGTCAATTCCGGTAATTTCGGCGCCCACGCCGGGCAATGTCTCGATCTGCATGGCTTCCTCCCAGTGCGCCGTCTTCCGGCATCTTGGGTGCCACTATACCGCCTGAAGACGCGCCGGAAAGCGGTTTCCTTGGCTGAACGGAATCATACCGCCGGTATGGCCCGCTCGATCAGGCGGCCCTGGTCCACATCCGGTGAGACGTCGCCATAGAGAAGACCGTTGCGATCGCTGGCGAGCCGCTGGGCACAGAAGGCGTCGAAAACGAAGTCCGGCGCCATTTCGTGCAACGCCGCCCCCTGCAGCGCGAGCGCCGCATCACGGGCAAAGCCGCGCGCCGTGCCTTCATGCAGGTTTCCGGGCGTCAGATAGTCCGCGAGACGGCCGACATGCGCGTCATAAGCATGATGCCGGCCGAGCGGCTTTTTCAGCTCTGCCTGTACCGCCTCCAGACTGTCCGGCTCCCGCGAGAGGGCGCGCAGCACGTCCAGCGCGATGACATTGCCGCTGCCTTCCCAGATCGCGTTCAGCGGTGACTGGCGGTAGAGGCGCGGCATCGGGCCTTCCTCCACATAGCCTGCCCCGCCATGACATTCGAGCGCCTCATAGACAAAGCCCGGCTGGCGCTTGCAAACCCAGTATTTCGCGAGCGGGGTGGCGAGGCGCATGAAGGCGGCCTCGTGCTCATCCGTCGCCATCCGGTCGAGGCTGGCACCGACGCGCATGGCGATGGCGGTCGCCGCTTCGCTTTCAATCACGAGATCGGCGAGCACGGCGCGCATGGCCGGCTGGTCGATCAACGCCTTCTGGAAAGCCCGGCGCTGGGACGTGTGCCACAGCGCCTGCACCAGCGCCGCGCGGATGCCGCCGGTCGAACCGAGGATGCAGTCATAGCGCGTGTGCTGGACCATATCGATGATGGTCCGCACGCCCCGGCCTTCCTCACCCAGCCGTTCTGCCCAGGCACCATGATATTCAATCTCGGAAGAAGCATTGGACTTGTCGCCCATCTTGTCTTTCAGGCGCATGACATGGATACCGTTGCGCGTGCCGTCCGGCTTCCAGCGCGGCACGAGGAAACAGGTCAGCCCTTCATCCGTATACGCAAGAGTCAGGAAAGCGTCAGACATCGGCGCGGAACAGAACCATTTGTGCCCGGTGAGGATATAGCCACCCTGCCCGTCCGGTACCGCGCGGGTTGTGTTGGCGCGCACATCGCTGCCGCCCTGCTTCTCCGTCATCGCCATGCCGATGGTGACGCCGGTTTTCCGGTCTGCCGGAATGAAGTTCGGATCATAGGACGACGCCTGAACGCGCGGTATCCATGCGTCCGCGATCTCCGGCGTGGACTGCAGCGCGGGTACACAGGCATAGGTCATCGACATCGGACAGGTCACGCCCGCATCCGCCTGGTTCATCAGGATCATCATGGCGCCATGCAGCACATGGCCCGCCTCACCTTCATTCCACGCAGATGCCGAGAGTCCGCTATCCAGCCCCAGCGACATGAGATTGTGGTAAGCCGGGTGAAACTCCACCTCGTCCAGACGGTGGCCGAACCGGTCAAAGCTCTTCAGCTTCGGCAGATTTTCCTGCGCCTGCCGGGACCAGTCCTGCGTCTCGAACGCACCGCAACGCTTGCCGAATTCCGACAGCTTCGCCGCATGGACGCCGCCGCCCGCCTTCTCCACCGCGCCTTTCAGCGCCTTGTCCGAGGCAAACAGATCAACGTCACCGAAGGCTTTCGGCTGGTTGGAGACGGTGTGCGTCTCAAGCTCTGACTGGGGTGCGTAATGTGGCATGGCGAGGCCCTCCGCCTTGTGGTTCAGGCCTCACCATAAGTCGCCGCCCGCACCCCCGGAAGGGGGCGGGGCGTCACATTCCTATTGCGCGAAGACCAGATCGTCGAACCAGCCCATTTCGCCTGCTCCGGCGCCGATAGGACTGCCCGGTGGAACATCGACTTCCGTTACCCCCGGCGCGATGGCGGGGGCCGGACGGTCCAGATGCGTAGCGATGCGGCGCTGCAGGTCTTCACGCGCAGCGGCATCGACCGGATCTGTCCGGCGCGTTGGTTTCAGCCGCTGGCTCATTCCTTTCAGGAAGGCCTCGGCCCGCATCGTGACACCCGGTGACGTGGTCGGGTCGCTGGCAAGTGCAATCAGCGAGGAAACGAAGCGCGCCTGCTGGCGGCGGCGGATTTCTGCCTGACGCGGTGTCGGCGCAGGCGTGAAGACTTCCCGCTCCAGTCCGGCCAGTACTTCCTCGAATGACAGCGCCGATGGGTCGCGGCGGCTTGTTTCCACAAGCCGCGCGGCTCGGGCCGGGTGCAGCAATGCGTCGATCGTCGTCTGCGAGGCCGTATCGGCGGCCGTCAGCAGGTCGAACATTGGACCAGTGTTGCCGGGGAAATATTCCGCCCCACCTGTATTGTAGGAGAAGGCTGCGAGCGGCGGGGTCAGCTGGTTCAGCACGCCATCCGGCAGGTCCAGCGAGGTCGGCTCCAGCGTGACGAGCAGTGCCGCAAGCGCAGCCCGCTGGCGTTGCGGAGCGACCGCGTGCGCCATGCCACCGCCATCGCCCCGCCGGGAATAATAGAACTCATACCCGCCGACAGATTTTGCCGCCGCAGCCACCTGGTAGCGGTGATAAAGATAGACCGGCACCAGTGTCTGGCGCAGGCGGGACGTGTCCGCCCCCTGCTCAATTACGTCGAGGCCGAAGCGGTCGAGCGCAATCTTCCGTACACGCAATGTATTGTAGAGCTCGGCGATCGCGTCTTCGCCATTGTCCCACACGCTACCATAGGGATGGGCCGTACCGGTGCCGCGCGCTTCCGGATCGTCGACAAAGCGCAGGCCGCTGCCATAGGCGGCGCGCAGCAGCTTGTCGCCTTCGGCGTCTTCGTCGACGCCTTCCGGATATTGTGCATAGAGCCAGGTCGCGGCGACCTTGTCCCACTCGCCAATGCCCACATCATAAGCTTCGGAAAAGTCGAGCTGGCCGTTCTCGCTGACCTTCACCCAAGGCGCCGGATAATCCATCACCGAAGCGCGGTCATTCGTGGAGGCGGCAAAATTGTGCGCGAAACCCAGCGTGTGGCCGACTTCATGCGCGGCCAGCTGGCGGATACGTGCCAGCGCCACCTGTACCGGATCGTCCGCATCACCTGTGCCCGTCTTCGACGCGCCTGCAAGACCCTCGAAGATCATCCGATCCTGCCGCACGCGCTGGCTGCCGAGGATGACATTGGCTTTCAGCATCTCGCCCGTACGCGGGTCATAAACCCCGCCGCCATAGGACCAGCCGCGCGTCTGGCGGTGGACCCACTGGATCACGTTGTATCGGATGTCGAGCGGATGCGCGCCCTCCGGCAGGACTTCCACGCGATAGGAGTCCGGAAAACCCGCTGCTGCAAACGCATCGGCCCACCAGGATGCGCCTTCGATAAGCGCATCGCGGATCTCAGGCGGGGCGCCGGAGTCGACATAGAAGACAAGCGGCTCTTTCGCCGGGCTGGAAGCGGCGGCGGGGTCCTGCTTCTCCAGCCGGAACCGGCGGGCGTAGGACTTGCGCACCTGGCCTTCCAGTGGCGCGGAGAAGTCATAATAAGGCACATCAATCGTGCCACTGCGCACATCGAAGGCGCGCGGCGTGTAGCCGTCGTCCGGCAGGCGCACCAGCGAGACATGCTGGACCAGCGTGATCGCCCGGCCATCGGCGGCGGTTGCCAGAACTTCAGCTTTCGGCTCGTCGCTGGTCAGCGTGAGAAAGGCATCGAACTCGACATTGTCGGGAAAGGCGAGCGCGGCGGAGGCATCCGGCATGGACCGGTCTTCCGCGAGAGAGAAGCTGCCGCCCTTCGGATTGTTCTTGAGCGCGGCTTTCACATCCAGCGCGTCGCGCGTGAGATAGCCGGAAATGTCGACCAGAAGCTCGCCGCGCGGGCTTTCCGCGATCACATCGCCGGACCAGAGGAAGGAACTGGCAAAGGACTGGCGCACGGCCTTCTTTTCCAGGGGGTTGTCCGCACTGGCGACATAACTCCAGTTTTCCTGCTCCGCGATCAGCTTCTTGCCGACACGCCGGAACGCGATCAGCGAGCCGCCATCGAACAGGCCCCGGTCCAGCCCGATCGGGTTGGAGCCGAGCCCGGCCGTCAGCCCGGTCGCCTGAATGGCGCGCAGCGAGACACCGTCTTGATCTGGCTTCGGGAAGGCCGCGAGAATGCGTCCGCCCTTCGCATCGGCATAGTAAGGCAGGAAGCCATCAGCGCGCGTCAGGCCGCTCGTCGTCTCGCCCCAGCTCTTCGGATCGTCCGCCGCGGCCGCTCCCGCCCAGACCATTGCCAGAACCGTAAACAGGAAAGCCGCCAACCCGCGCATACCGAAACTCCATTCGCCCGAAACTGGCCGCACGGTGCCGCAACTGGCCGCGAGACGCAATTGCGCCTATGAGGGAAAGCCTGTTTTCCAGCGGATCGCATACTCTATGGCAGACAATGACAAAATCGGCCTTCGCGAGGCTGTCTCGATCGGCATCGGCGGCATGGTGGGCGGCGGCATCTTTGCTGTGCTGGGCCTCGCAGCGGATCTCGCACAGGGTGGCACCCCTGTCGCCTTCCTGTTCGCCGGGCTGATCGCGCTCGTCACCTCTTATTCCTATGTCCACCTCTCGCGCACCTATCCGGACCGGGGCGGCACGGTGCGCTTCGTCAATGAAGGCTTCGGACGCGGCGTGTTCAGCGGCGGCGTGAACAATCTGCTCTGGGTCAGCTACATCATCATGCTGGCGCTCTATGCCTCCGCCTTCGGATCATATGCACCGAACCTGATGCCGGTCACGGGCGACAAGGACATCGATCCGCACATCTATGCCAGCGGCATCATTCTGATCGCAACCGCAATCAACTATTACAGCATCAAAGTGGTCGGCGCGATTGAGTCCTATGCCGTGATCGTGAAGCTGCTCATCCTGCTCGGCTTTGTCGGTATCGGCGCCTTCGGCCTGATCGGGAACGACAATCTGGGCCAGCTCAATGTGGCGCACTGGGAATCCCCGCTGACGCTGGTCACCGCCGGCATGATCATCTTCGTCGCCTATGAAGGGTTCGAGCTGATCGCCAATGCCGCACCGGACATCAAGTCGCCCGAGAAGAACATTCCCCGCGCCTACTATATCTCGGTCGGCTTCGTGATCCTGCTTTACCTCGCCATCGCGGTGATCACGGTCGGCTCCCTGCCTTTCGGCCAGATCAAGGATGCTCAGGACTATGTGCTGGCAGAAGCGGCAAAGCCCATGCTGGGCCAGATCGGCTTTACGATCATCACAGTAGCGGCGCTGATCTCGACCTTCTCGGCGATCAATGCCTCCCTCTATGGCGGCAGCCGGGTCAGCTATGAAATTGCGGAAGACGATGAACTTTCCAGCGAGTTCACGCACCAGTTCTGGAACCAGCCCCTCGGCCTGATATTCACGGCCGCCGCCACGCTTGTCCTGGTCAACACGCTGGAACTGGAGAGCATCTCGACGACAGGCAGCGTCGGCTTCCTGTTGGTCTTTGCCGTGGTCAATATGGCAGCCGTCCGCAAGGCATCCGAGGTGAAGGGGTCCAAATGGATCACCGGCCTTGGCGTAGTGCTCTGCCTTGCTGCGCTTGCGGCCCTCATGTTCCACACGCTGCAGACCAATCTGCTGAACCTGTTGATCGCCTGCGGGATCATCGCGGCCTGCTTCCTGGGGGAGTTCCTGTACCAGCGCCGCGAAAGCAAGGCGGGCTGACGCGCTCAGCCATTACAGGTCTGCGTGTTTTTCTGGATACCGATCTGGCTGACCTTGCCGGTCTCGTTGTCGACTTCAAAGTAGACGTCATTGTAATCGTAGACGGTAATGTCACCGCGTGTAACCACACATCTGGGCGTGCCATAGACGCCTCGCGCGAAAATCTGCTCACTGCCTAATGCCACGCCAGCCGGTGTGCGATAGCGGGCATCGCGGGCGATGATCCAGTAGACCTTGTCATCGGCACCGACGGTCAGCCCCGGATAATTATAGCTGGTCGCTTCCGTGCCCGCGATGGGGATGGTTTTGTGTGGCGCGCCCTTCACGGCGAACAGCTCCGCCAGAGACATGCCAAGCTCGACATTGCCGACCCGTTCGCCGGGGATGATCATGTCGTCATTGAGATTGGGCGGCGCACTGGCACAGGCGCCGAAAGCGAGGATGGACAGGGTTGCGAAAGTTGCGCGGACAACCGTCATGACGGATCCCTCATGGCTAGCGTGGACATCGCACTGACGGTCAGATCAGCGCTTCCCCAGCCACAAAGAGGAAACTAAGGCATAATTTGTGACCTGCGCCACTCAGGCTGGCCACAATTTTTTGTAATGTTCAGCTGGCCTTATCCGGCCATCTTAATCCTTCAGCATATCCCGGCTGATGATGACGCGCATGATCTCATTCGTGCCTTCGAGGATCTGGTGCACTCTCAGGTCACGGACGATACGCTCGACACCATAATCGGCGAGATAGCCATAGCCGCCATGGATCTGTAGCGCCTCGTTGGCCACCTTGAACGCCGTGTCGGTCACAAAGCGCTTCGCCATCGCGCACCAGCGGGTGGCGGCCGGGTCTTTCCGGTCCAGCCGGCCGGCGGCTTCGTACAGCATCACGCGCGCAGCTTGCAGCTCGGTCTCCATGTCAGCCAGCTTGAACTGGGTGGCCTGGAAGTCCGCAATCGCCTTGCCGAACTGGGACCGCTCCTTCGCATAGGCGAGCGCCTTGTCGAGCGCGAGCTGCGCGCCGCCGAGCGCGGACGCGGCTATGTTCAGACGCCCGCCGTCGAGGCCCGCCATCGCGAATTTGAAGCCGTGGCCTTCCTCGCCCACGCGGTTTGCCGCCGGGACGCGCACGCCGTCCAGGATCACCTGCCGGGTCGGCTGGCTCTTCCAGCCCATCTTGCGTTCGTTGGCCCCGAAGCTGAGCCCCGGCGCGTCCTTCGGGATGATGAAGGTCGACACACCTTTTGCGCCATCGTCAGAGGTGCGCGCCATAAGGACGTAGACGTCGGACGTTCCCGCGCCAGAGATGAATTGTTTCGAACCCGTGATGACATACTCATCGCCTTCACGGACGGCCTTTGTCTTGAGGCTGGCGGCGTCAGATCCGGCACCCGGCTCGGTCAGGCAATAGGAGGCGATCAGCTCCATGCTGGTCAGGCGCGGCAGCCATTCCTGACGCTGCGCATCGGAGCCGAACGTGTCGATCATCCAGCTCGCCATATTGTGGATGGAGATGAAGGCGGCCGTGGAAACGTCGCCATAGGCAAGCTGCTCGAAAATCAGCGCTGCGTCGGTGCGCGTCAGCCCTGCGCCGCCGACATCTTCCTTTACATAAATGCTGGCAAAGCCGAGCTCTGCCGCCTTGCGGATTACGTCTACCGGAAAGTGGCTGGTCTGGTCCCATTCCTCGGAATTCGGCAGCAGTTCCTCTTCCGCGAACTTCCGCGCCATATCGCGAATCATCAATTGTTCGTCGGAAAACAACGTGCTCATGGGTTCCACCTTTTGACTTTATCCACTAATGAGACGGGGATTCCCCTTAGTTACAGGTATTGTCAATGCGCCGGCGCCCGTCTGACTACGTGATCTCCCCGGCCCGGCCGGAGGATGTTGCCAGCCTGATTGCGCTTGACCTTGCGGCGGGCCAGCTGTTCGCGCCAACGGGGCTTCTGACCGAAGAGGCCCTGGGCGACCATGTGCCCGAAACCGTGATGCAGCAGGCGATGGAAACCGGTGACCTGCTGAAGATCGCCCCGGCCGAGGGCGAACCGGCGGGCTTTGCTCTCGTGTCCCATCGCGGCGGCACGCTCTATCTCGACCAGATCAGCGTGCACCCCGATCACGGGCGCCGCGGGCTCGGGGCGACACTGATGCGTCAGGTGTTTCAGGTCGCCAGGCAGCGCCGGCTGAAAACCGTCACCCTTTCTACTTTCCGGGACGTGCCGTGGAACGGGCCATTTTACCGCAAGCTCGGATTCCGCGAGATCCCCCGCGAAGAGATGGCGGACTGGATGCTGGCCCTGGAGAAGATCCAGGCCGAAAGCCTCGATGTCTCCCAGCGCTGTTTCATGGTGCGTAAGATTGGCTGGTTGTAAGCGGCCGGTTTTTGGCGCACTCACTGGGGCATGACACAGTTTCCCCAATCCTTCCCGAACACCCGTATGCGCCGCCTGCGCCAGTCGCCTTGGGTCCGCAGCCTTGTGGCCGAGAACACGCTCACCCCGGCAGACCTTGTCTGGGCCGTCTTCATCCATGACGGCGAAGGCCGCGTGCCGGTTGGCAGCCTGCCGGGCATCGACCGGCTGAGCGTTGAAGAGGCAGCAAAGACGGCCAAGCGCGCCGAAAGCCTCGGTATCCCCGCGATTGCGCTGTTCCCCTATATCGGCCCAGAAGGCAAAGACGAGGAAGGCACCGGGGCGCTGGATCCGGACGGTCTCGTGCCGCGCGCCCTCCGCGCCATGAAGGACGCCGCCCCCGGCGTCGGGCTGATCACCGATGTTGCGCTGGATGCCTATACCAGCCACGGCCATGACGGCCTGCTGGACCCAGACGGCACGATCCCGAACGATGCGACGGTGGAGCGCCTCGTCCGCCAGTCGCTGGCCCATGCGGCCGCGGGCGCGGATGTCGTCGCCCCGTCTGACATGATGGACGGCCGCATTGGCGCCATCCGCCAGGCCTTCGACGAGGAAGGCTTCACAAACATGATGATCCTCTCCTACGCCGCGAAATACGCCTCCGGCTTCTATGGCCCCTATCGCGATGCCATCGGCTCGGCCCAGGCCCTCTCGGGCGACAAGAAGACCTACCAGCAGGACCCGGCCAATTCCGACGAAGCCCTGCGCGAAGTTGCCCTCGACCTTGCCGAAGGTGCCGACATGGTGATGGTGAAACCCGGTCTTCCGTATCTGGACATTGTGCAGCGCGTCTCCTCGACCTTCGGTGTACCGACGCTGGCCTACCAGGTCTCCGGCGAATACGCCCAGATCATGGCCGCCGCCCAGAACGGCTGGATCGACGGCGACCGTGTCATCATGGAAAGCCTGATGTGCTTCAAGCGCGCCGGCGCCAGCGGGATCATCACCTACTTCGCGGAGAAGGCGGCGGAGGCGTTAGGGTAAATATAGGACGGGGACATGATCGGAAAGCACATTAAACGCGCAAGTATTTGCGCCGCAGCCATCGCTCTCTGGCAGGCGCCAGCGTTAGCCGAGTGCCCCGACAGCGCCCTGCAATCGACCGCCGACAGCTTTAACGCGCTCAGCCAGCCGGGCACAGATGTCGCCGAAACCCTGGAGACCGTGGACAGCCTGATCGAGGTCTGCCCGAACGATCCGCACGTGCTGAAAATCGCCGCGATAACCTATGCGAGCGCACCCTCTCCTGATGCGGAGACCTCTGTTGGCCGTCTAACCACTTCGCTGAACCTGATCTATCGCATGTGGGATAACCTTGATGGCAATCCTACACGATACGCCACCGACCAAAACGGCAAGAAAGTGCTGATCGGCTTTCTCGACCTTTACGAAATTGAGAAGCAGATGCTGAACGGGCTATTGCAGGCCGAACAGATCTCGGGCGTTCAGTCCACCTTCACCCATCCTCAGGAGGAGGAAGACGCTGGCGCAGAATGCAAGCCCATGGACACGACAATGGTTTCCCTCGCCTCCACATGGATCCAGCAACAGGGCGACCATCCGGGCGCCTACAGCCTGATGGACCACATGATTGCCAAATGCGAGGCCGATCTCGCCGACCCCCGCTACACTAAGATGCTGGGTTATCGCGCGAAGGCCATGCTGGCCTCCATCCAGCGCGATCCGGGCCAGGACGGCGCGCTTGAGAAAGCCGCCCAGGCCAAGGTGGATTCCGAACGGTTCGTCGAATTGTTCGGCGGCTACGACAATGTGGGTTGGCTGAAGAGCAATGACCTGGCTCTGGAACAGGCAACCGCCGCCGCTGTCATGGCGAACCAGACATTTACTCTGTCCAGGGAGCTGTTCCTGCCGCCACAGCTGGGCAGCCCTGAGGCAAAACATGCACTCGCACTGATGTTTGACAAGGCCTGGGCGGATGATGCGGAAGACGGGCTGTCCGGTGGCTATAAATCCTACCGCGAACTTGTCAGCACCGCTTACGACCTGACCAAGTCACTGGACGCCCCTGCCCCGGCGCGCCAGATGCTCTTCGAAGCTGCCAAAGCCCATGCCGACGGCGAGGTCCGCGCCCCCGGAAACGAATCCCTCGAACCGCCGCCCGATTTTCTCTACAAGTGGGTCAAATCGGCAGAGCTGGAATAGTTCAGGCGAGTAGCAGAAGGTCGCGCCGGGCGTGACGCTGAGCAGAATCATGTCTCCGGCGAGGTTTTCGGGCATGCTCTTGGCGTTTCCGTCGCATAGGCCGGGCACCTGTCGCTTCTTCACGCCTCCCGCACCTCTGCCGGTGCCGCCTTCTGGCGGACCAGCAGGATCAGCGCGGCGATGGCACTGCCGAGCACCACTGTCGCCCAGACGCGGCTGAGCTCAAGTCCGCCTTGCGCGAGGGGCTTGTCCAGGAAGTCGCCCACGACGGCCCCAAGCGGGCGCGTCAGGATGAAGGCCGCCCAGAACAGAGCCACCCGGTCAATCGAAGTGCGGAACCAGGCCAGCGCGATGAGCACGAGCAACGAACCGAATATGACGGCTGAACCCAGATAGCCGAGCGGTCCGTCCGCGATCCAGTCACCCAGCGCCGTGCCGAGTGTCTGGGAAAACGTGATCGTCAGCCAGTAGAACACCTCTGCCCGCGGCTCGTGCACCGAGCTGACAGACACCGTGCCCAGCACCTGGCGCCAGACCAGCAATGATCCAAGCACGGCCGCCAGCAAGACCAACGCGCCCCCCGGATAGCCGATGCCCATCGAGCGCGTGGCAAAGTCGGCCATGGTTGTGCCCGCTGTGGTCGAGGCGATTATGGTCGCCCAGTAGAGCCATGCATTGAACCGGCTCGCGTGAATTTGCGCATACACAAGAACCGCCAGAACGAAGCCGAACAGGCCCGTGCCGATCAGATAGCCGTTTTGCCAGAATGACGTGGACGCGCTGGCCGTCGTCTCGCCCAGCCACGACATCGAGACACTGTCCCCCGCCGTCTCGCCGAACGTGGTCGCCAGAATCTTGATGATCCAGAACCCGAAAGTGATTGCGGGCACCTTGGTCAGTACGTCTTTTTCGGTTTGGGTCACGCCTCAGCTCCTTGGTTGATCGAAATCCGGTGCCGCTGCTAAACCCGGCGCGTGGCAAAGCCCATAAGCGGGCGCTTAAAGCGCTCAAACTAAGCGGATGTCCTATGAAAAATGCTCCCCAAGGCAGCGGCCGCCGCGCGGCGCGGCTTCCGGAATGGTCACTGCTGCTTCCGGTGGGGCTCATGGCGTTGCAGGTCGTGGCGGCGGGCTTCTTTGTTGCCGACGGGTTCGAAGACTGGCTCGTGGCGAGCTCGAATGGACTGAAGCTCGAACTGGCGATGGAATGCTTGATCGCCGTCGCATTGCTGACGGGCGTCATCCTCAGTTCCCGAAACATCGTTCGCCTCACCCGGGATCTGCGCAGGAAAGAGCAGGCTCTGGCGCGGGCGCGAGGCGCGTTTGCCGAGCACATCGATCTGCGCTTCCGGGAATGGGGCCTTACAAAGGGCGAAGGTGAGGTCGCGCTCTTCGCTCTCAAGGGATGCGACGTGGCAGAGATTGCCCGGCTTCGCGGCGCGGCCGCAGGAACGATCCGGTCGCAGCTCAGCCAGGTTTACGCCAAGGCCGGTGTGAACAGCCAGGCGATGCTGGTCTCCGTTTTCATCGACGACCTGCTGGACGAACCGGCTGTATCCGCTAGCGAACCGCCCCGGTCCTGACCCTTTCAGATACTCGTCACTCCGCCAGCCGCTGGAAGTTCGCCAGCAGCATCTGAAGCGTCAGTTCCCGCGCCCGCCCCTCCGGCTTGCCGATCAGTTTGCCGAGTGAGGGGCCGAACAGGCCGACGCCGACTGCAAGGGTGACGCTGAGCAGGATCATGTCTTCGGCGAGGTCTTCCGGCACGCCGGCGCTGGAGATCTTCTTCTGTGCCACTTCCTGCACCGCCTCGCGCACGACGGTCAGGCGGCTCGTCTCATCCGTCAGTTCCAGCCAGGCAGCGAGGCGCGCCACGCCGGGTGTTTCCAGTGCGTCGAACAGTGTCTTCAGGCCGACGGCGCGGGCCTCCACCGGCGCATCCACGGGAATTTCTATTGCCATGATGCTGTCGACCAGTTGGCCGATCATCTGTTCCATCAGGGCGGTGTGGACGGCGCTGATGGAGCCGAAATGGTGCAGCACGGTGGCATTGGCGACGCCTGCCGCCTTCGCCACATCCGCCAGCCGCAGGGATTGCGGCCCCTGTTCCACCAATAACTGCTCTGCCGCGGCCAGGATATTGGCGCGGGATTCCTCCGGCGTGCGCCGGATTCTCGGAGTGTCGTTACTCTTTATTGACATTTTTGTCAGTAGTGTTATTTGTCAGCATAAGACTGTTGTCCAGACATTTCCTCAAGGTTCCTAGCACCATGACGTCCAAGCGCACCCCCGAAGATGTAACGATTCTGCCGCGTGACCTGCATTTCGATATGGCCGCCGCCGATAACGGCCCCTGGCTGGACGGCGATCCGGTCGCAACGGCCGTCTTCAACGCCATGTCGCTGACCTTCCCGGATGGCGAGCGCATGTTCATCGACGCGGTCAAGGCCTACAAGGACGATGTCTCCGGCAAGCTGGCGCAGGACGTGAAGGATTTCATCCGGCAGGAAGCCATCCACTCGCGCGAGCATCACCTGCTGAACAACAAGATCGACCGGACGAAATATCCTGTCGATGCCATCGAGGCGCGCATCCGCGAGAAGGTGAAGTTTGCCTATGACGGCGGCAAGTTCCGCATGCTGATGGCAACGATCTGCCTCGAGCACTTCACCGCCATGATGGCGGACCTGATGATGGATTTGGAAACCGATTACGGCCAGCTGTTCAGCAAGACCGATCCGGCGCTGGAACAGTTGTGGCGCTGGCACGCCATGGAAGAGACCGAGCACAAGGCAGTCGCCTATGACGTCTTCCTGGAGGCCACGAAAGACTGGTCGCCGCTGAAGCGCTACTATCGCCGCTGCATGTCCATGCTGATCATCACCAGCAATTTCACGAAAAATATTGCCGGCTATGCCGCTGACCTGCTGAAAGCCGATGGCTATTCGCAGGAAGAGGCTGACCGCGCGGTGAAGGCTTTCCTCTGGAAGAAGCCGTCCCTGTTCGGCAAGGGATGGAAAACCTGGCTGTCCTGGTTCAAGCCGGGCTTCCACCCGTGGGACCATGACAACCGCGAAGAAATGCTGGCATGGAAAGACGAATTCACGGCCGTTCCAGCGGAGTAATGGCGGGGGCTGAACAAGCCCCCACTTGCGCGCTTACTCTCCGGCCACGCGGTACTGTTTCTTTAGCTTGATCGCTGGCAGGAAGTCCGGCTTCGCCTCGAGCGTCTTCAGAATATAATGATAGGCCTGCGCATATTCTCCCAGATCATGATGGGCGAGCGCGAGGTTATGATAATACCGGTATTGCAGGCCCGGCGCGGGCAGAGGCGCGTCCTCCAACACGCCGACAGCCGCGCGCGGCTTTCCGGCATTGATGTATACCGCTGCGCACGTCACCGCCGTACCCGGATGATCTGGCACCATCGCAAGGGCGCGGCTGCAATCCTTCAGGGCAGACCGCACATCACCGGCGTAACGATAGAGTAGCGCACGGTTCGTCAGGCTGGCGGCCTTTGTGTCTGTCCTGCGCCCGGCATCCCAGATTGCCGCCGTGCAGGCAGCGATTCCAGCCTTGGTATCGCGCCGGGCATGCATGGCAGCCTCTGCGCAACGCTCTGCAACCGGAACACCTCCGTCAATCCTGCGCACGTAAGTGCCGGCCGGCCCGGCTGTGGCGGGGGCCGCCAACAGCACACACAAACCTCCGAAAGCCGCCAGCTGGCGCATCGGGGCATTGCAGATCTTTGACATCGTCATCGGAATTACTCCTCGCGGTCTTCATGGATGACGCGAAGCTAGGGATTTGCGTTTCTCATCGGAATTGGCGATAATGCCAATGTCTGGTCGATTTTCGCCAAACCCGGCTTCGTAACAGGGAGGCCATCCTGCCCGATACGACTTTCGCCCCTCGCCACCGCGTCGTTGCGCTTGTCTATGACCGGCTTTGGCCGCTGGAATTCGGAATCGCTGCGGAGATTTTTGGCTGGGAGCGGCCGGAACTCGGCGTGGACTGGTACGATTTCCGTGTCGCAGCCCCGCCTGGCACGAACCGGGCCATGGGCGGCTTTTCCATCTCATCGGACCATGGGCTGGAGGCCCTGCGTGATGCCGACACAATCATTATCCCGGGCTGGCGCGACGTCGCGGATACACCGCCAGATGACCTGCTGGATGCGCTGACCGCCGCCCATGCCCGCGGCGCGCGGCTCATGTCCTACTGCACCGGCGCCTTCGTTCTGGCACATGCCGGCCTGCTGAACGGCCGGAAGGCCACGACGCACTGGAACTATCTGGCTCGCATGCAGCAGCGTTTCCCGCAGGTCCACCTGGTGGAGGATGTGCTCTATGTCGATGACGGGAACATCATTACCTCGGCAGGCAGCAGCGCCGCCATTGATGCCAGCCTGCATGTGATCCGGCAGGATTATGGCTCCGGCACCGCCAACAAGGTCGCCCGCAGCCTGGTCGCCCCGCCCCATCGCGACGGCGGCCAGTCGCAATATATCGAAGCGCCGGTCCAGGAACGCCCCGGCCGCTCCATTGCCGGCGTGCTGGACGAAGTCCGCGCACAATTGGACCGCCCGCTGACAATCACCTGTCTTGCCAGTCTCGCCGGGATGAGCGAGCGCACCTTCCTGCGGCGGTTCCGGGAGGGCACCGGCACCACGCCCCTCAAATGGCTGCGCCGGGAGCGGGTGTTCCGCGCCATGAACCTGCTGGAGACCACACGGCTGGACATTGCCGATGTCGCCAGCCAGTCGGGCTTCGCCTCGATCGAGACCTTTCGCACCGCTTTCCGCCAGATTGCCGGCACGTCGCCCCACGCCTACCGCAAACGGTTCGAAGCGGTGGACAGCTGAACGGAGCTCATAACCTCTTGCCGGACAGGCAGGACCTGCTACCGATGGGTGAACACATCCAGGAGCCCCGCATGATCCGTTCCCTCGCCGCAGCCAGCCTCGCGATCGTCTTCACTGCTATCTCGGCACAGGCCGAGACCGAGTCTCAGGTGCTGGCTGCCTGCATGATCGAGCATTCGACCGAAACGGATGTCGCCGCCATGAAGAGCGTCATGCTTCACGCCCTGCAGGATCAAGAGGATGAAGCAACCGCTTCCCTGCTGAAGTTCGCTTTCAGTGCCACCAGCATCGCCACCAGTGATTGCGGTATGAGCCTGTCAGACCTCGACACACCGCTCTTCGAGGACGCCATGCAGATCTATGGCGAACACTTCGGCACGGTGATCATGGAGCGCGCACTCTCCTTCCTCGGCGAATTCGGGGAATAGGCGCAAGGCATCATCAACCTTCTGCCAACGGAAGATATGGAAGCCTGAGCCAGCAGACGGCGCCATCCACTTACCATTCAAAAACATGGCCCGCGGCATCTCTGCACGCGGGCCATATTCTGTTCTGCCAGCGAATCGCTACGTCAGGCAGCCGGTTTGATGTCGACCAGTTCGATGGCGAAGGTCAGGTCCTGACCGGCCAGCGGGTGGTTGGCATCCAGCGTCACCGTGGTTTCGTTCGCATCGACCACGACAACCGGGATGACCTGGCCGTTCTGGGCCTGCATCTGTAGGCGGGTACCGACTTCGGTCGGGATCTCTGCCGGGATTTCAGTGCGCTGAACCTGCTGGCGCATGTCCGGATTGACCGGGCCATAAGCCTGGTCGCACGGCACGTTGACGGTTTTCTTGTCGCCGACAGCCATGCCCGGAAGGGCCGTGTCGAGCCCGGGGATGATCTGGCCGGAACCGACCTGGAAGGCCAGCGGATCACGGCCTTCGGAGCTGTCGAAGGTCGTGCCGTCGTTCAGCGTCCCGGTATAGTGAATGCTGACGGTGTCACCGTTTTTGACCTGCGTCATGATAAATCCAATCTTTTCGGGTGTGTGGGTCATCAAAGGCCGCGTCGCTCTCGCGGGTGCTTTGGGGGTCTCGCCCTACAACCTAGAAGCTCAGGCCCGGATGTAAACCCGCCGGGCCGGCCTGCTTACAGCGCCTTGCGCATATGGATCACGGTATTGCGCTCGCCATTGGCGCCGGTGTGGTGCTCGGTGAAGTAGGCTTCATAGCCGCGCGCCTCATAGAGCGGACGCCCGGGAACGGTGGATCCAAGCTCGATCGTGGAGAACCCCGCCTCCCGCGCCGCGCCCTCGCCCAGCTCCAGCAACAGGGTGCCCAGCCCCTGACGCGTCCAGTCAGGATGGGTGTACATGGCGCGGATGCGGGCCGCATCTTTTGCCGGATCGGACAGGCTGTCGTCCCGGCCCGGCGAGTGGTCGCCGCCATAAAGCGTGCGCCGCTTGCCCCAGCCGCCACAGGCGACCATCACGGGGCTGCCGTCGACATCGGTCTCGATCACAAAATAGGTGCCGTCCGCGATCAGGCTGCGGTCAACGCCCATTGTTTCCTGGGCTGCCTTGATCTCCGCTTCGGAGAGGAAGGCCCGCATATTGACGGCGATGGAAGCGCGCATCAGCTCGGTAATGGCTGGAATATCGTCTTCGCTTGCGATCCGTGAACGGAATCGGGATGGCTCGGTCATGCAGGTCTCTGTTCCGTTTTATCCGATCGACACTTTGTCACCGAGATCGAGATAAAGTATCAGCGCCACCGAAGCGATCAGGACGAGGCCCGACAAGACCGCGTTCAGCAAAACCGCGCGGTTCGCGTTCTTCTGCTCGATCCACGAGCGCGGCCGGATGCGGCGAAGGCGGAAAACGATCAGGGCCGACAGGATCAGCGCGGCCACGTTCAGGGCCAGCAACAGGCAGGCACGCAGGGCCAGCGCCCATTCCCCCGCCCCCATGAACAGGCCAACGGCCGCACCCGGCGGCAGGAGCGCCGCCGCGACCATCACGCCGACAAGGGCCGAGGCCTGACTGCTCGTCAGCGACAGGGCCGCGGCCCCGCCCGCTGCCATGGCGAGCGCCAGCCCGTCGAGCCGGACCTCCGCGCGCGACATCAGCTCCCGGCTCTCCAGATCGATCGGCAACACGAAGGACAGGAGCAGCGAACAGGCGAGCGCCGTGCCGATACCAGCCGCCAGCGTCACGCTCGCCCGTTTCAGCAAGGCATCGTCGCCAAGCGCAGCGCCCATGGAAAAGCCCAGCACAGGCCCCAGCAGCGGCGCGATCACCATCGCTCCGATCACGGCCGCAACGCCATCGGAATTCAGGCCGATCGCGGCCACGATGGTGGAGAGGACCACCATGACGAAGAAGTTCCGGTCAAACCGGGCCCCTGTCGCCACATCGGAATAGATTTCCTCGCGCGTCGCCTGCGTCGCCTTCTGCTGCTTGCCTTGTCTGGCTTCCTCCAGTTTCGGAGCCGTTGCTTCAATCGGCAGGATCGAGATACGCCAGCCATTCGCGCCTTCCAGCGCTGTCTGGACATTGTCCATCAGCGTCTGCTCCATGCCCTCCCGGATGAAGACGGAGATCAGCTTCCGGTCTTTCCGTTCGGTATCGAGGATATAATAGTCCACCGGTTCGGAGGCCTTGATGGCACGCTGGACGGTATCAAACCGTTCGTCCGCCGCCAGATGAATGTCGAGACGCCTCACCTGCCGGGCCTCAGCGCTTCAGCCGGGCCAGCAGGCTGGACGTATCCCAGCGATTGCCGCCCATGGCCTGCACGTCGGCATAGAACTGATCGACCAGCGCGGTGACCGGCAGCGTCGCGCCATTGGCACGCGCCGCCTCCAGCGTGATGCGCAGATCCTTGCGCATCCAGTCGACGGCAAAACCGTGCGTGTAATGATCTTCCACCATGGTCTTCCAGCGATTCTCCATCTGCCAGCTCTGGGCCGCGCCGCCGCTGATCGCTTCGATCACCGCTGCCGCATCGAGCCCGGCTTTTTCGGCGAAGTGCAATCCTTCGGCCAGGCCCTGCACGATACCGGCAATGCAGATCTGGTTGACCGACTTGGCGAGCTGGCCGGAGCCGGCGCAGCCGATATGGGTCATCCGCTTGCCATAAGCCGCCATGACGGGCTGGGCCTGTTCGAAGGTCGGGTCGTCGCCGCCGCACATGATGGTGAGGGCACCATTGCGCGCCCCGGCCTCCCCGCCGGAGATCGGCGCATCCAGGAAATGTGCGCCTTTCGCCTTGCACCGGGCATAGAGATCGCGGGCAAGGTCCGCCGAGGCGGTCGTGTGGTCCACCACGACCATGCCAGCCGCAACGCTCGGCTCCATAGCCGCAAAGACTTCTGCCACGTCCGGATCGTCGCCGAGGCAGAGAAAGACATATTCGGCGCCGAAGGCTGCGGCGGCCGGGTCTTTCGCCACTTCGCCCTTGTGCTGGGTGGCCCAGTTCTCGGCTTTCGAGTGGGTCCGGTTCCACACCACGACCTCATGGCCTTTGGCGGCCAGATGGCCCGCCATGTGAAATCCCATCACCCCGAGGCCCAGAAATGCCGTGCGTGCCATATCGATTCTCCAATTACGCTTGTTCCAGATAGATCGAATTTCATCGAAATCCCACCGTCTCGCGTGACCTGACCTTCACCAAGGCCTGCTAATACAGGCAGACCACTCAGAAGGAGAGGGTCCGAGCGAGCAGATGGCTTATGCCACTTACTCTTCACGAAGCGCGGGCAGAATGCCCGTTGCGCCCGCCCGCAAGGCAGGCACCTGGAAGCTGGCTTATGCCGACTTCCTGACCGCCCTCATGGCATTTTTCCTGCTCATGTGGCTGGTCAGCGGCGTTTCAGCCGACGACCGGGCAGAGATTGCCGACTATTTCCACAACCGCACACCGGACGCCGCCACCGCTGTCGCTATGCAGTCCGGCCCTTCGACGGCAGACCGTATATTCAGCGCGCTCAGCGAAAATCCGGCCCTGGTCGCTGCGGGGTCCAGCGTGGTGCTGGCGAAGCAGGCGGACGGCATCCGGATCGACCTTGTGGACACGGCCGAGCGCCCGCTGTTCGACCGCGCCGATGGGCATTTCACCGAAACCGGCCTCGCCCTCGCCCGCGACACGGCCGCGGCACTGGCCGGCACGGAGGGCACCCTGACCCTTGAAGGCCATACCGATGCCTTCCCCAGCCTTGTGCCCGGCTATTCCAACTGGGAGCTGTCATCCGACCGGGCAAACGAGGCGCGCCGCGTTTTCGAAGCCGAAGGTATCGCAGCGGAACGCATCCGCGGCGTGACCGGCCTCGCCGATACGCGACCTTTGTTAGCAGCACAGCCCCACTTGCCCGTTAACCGGCGGGTCAGCATACTGGTCCAAGTAGAGGGTTAACGCCCTCCGGTTTCCGGGGGCTACACCAGCAAAGTCCCGGAGCGCTGATGCTCGCACAATTCCTGTCAGATTGGCCCATGTGGGCGAGCCTCGGCGTCGTCATCGCGGCCATTTGCTTTTACATGCTCGACCGCTGGTCGATGGAGCTGGTCTCCGTTTGCGTGATCGCGGCGTTGCTTGTCCTGTTCACCCTGCCCGGGGCGCATGGCGAGGACGGCACGCCCATCAGCGCGCAGGACCTGCTCTCAGGATTCGGCAATCCGGCCCTGATCACCATCATGGCGCTGCTGGTCGTCGGACAGGGCCTGTTCCAGACCGGCGCGCTCGAAGGCCCGACCAAGGTGCTCCTGTCCGGCTATGACCGGCGCCCCAGGCTGACATTGCTGCTCGCTTTCCTCGCCGTGTTCGGCATCAGCGCCTTCGTCAACAATACGCCGATCGTGATCATGTTCCTGCCGGTGATGAGCGCCATCGCCCACCGGATGAAATCCTCAGCGTCGAAACTGATGATGCCGCTCAGCTTCATTTCCATCTTTGCGGGCATGACCACGCTGATCGGGACCTCGACCAACCTGCTGGCCGCCGAAGCCTTTGACCGGATCGAGGGGCGCCAGCTCGGTTTCTTCGAACAGTCCCCGATGGGCCTCGTCCTCGCCGCGGCCGGCATGGTCTACCTGCTGGTCTTCTCGCGCTTCCTGCTGCCAGTCCGGGAGGGCCTGACGGAAGACATCGCGCCGACATCGTCCAAGCAGTTCCTGGCGCAGATCGAAGTCACGCAGGGCCACTTCCTGGAAGGCAAGAAGCCCGTCGCCGGCATGTTCACCGACCTGCCCGACATGACGGTCCGCATGATCCAGCGCGGCGAGCGCGCCTTTCTGCCGCCCTATGAAGACATCACGCTGCGCCCCGGCGACCTTGTCATCGTCGCCGCCACGCGCGCGGCGCTCCAGAACGTGCTGTCCCGCCAGCCGGACTTCCTCCAGCAGGTCTGGCAGTCTGCCGGCGGGGACCTGGACGACAGCGGCAAGCCGCGCCGCTTGTCGCTGACCGAAGCCGTTATCGCGCCCGGCTCGCGCATGGTGGGCCGCACGGTCGAGATGCTGGGCTTCCGCCGCCTGACCCGCGCCGTCACGCTCGGCATTCAGCGCCGCAGCCGCATGATCCGCACCAAACTTGGCGAGATCCGGCTGGAATCCGGCGACACGCTGCTGCTCTGCGGCCCGCCGGATGCCTTCCTGGAAATGCGCCAGAGCCGGGACCTGATCCTGCTGGAATGGTCGCAGACCGAAATCCCGCTGACCACGAAGACGCTGGCCGCCCGGGCCATCGCCCTCGGCCTCGTCATTTCCGCCGCCTCCGGCCTGCTGTCGATCCTGCACGCCTCGGTGCTGGGCGCCGTGGCGATGCTGGTCACGGGCTGCCTCAACTACCGGCAGGCCAGCCGTTCGCTGGATCTTCGTATCTTCCTCGTCATCGGCGCGGCCCTCGCCATGGGCATGGCGCTGGAGAAGACCGGCGCGGCCTCCGCGATCGCACACATGGTGGTCAATGTCGCCTCGCCTTATGGCACACTGGCCGTCCTGTCGTCGCTGTTCCTCGCGGTGGCCATCCTGACCAACCTGCTTTCGAACGCGGCCACGGCCATCCTGTTCTCGCCGATTGCCCTGTCGGCGGCGCACGAGCTCAACGCGTCAGACCCCCTGCCTTTCCTGCTGGCGGTGATCTATGGCGCCAATTGCAGTTTCGCGACGCCGATCGCCTATCAGACGAACATGCTGGTCATGGGGCCCGGTCATTACCGGTTCAGCGACTTTGTCCGCTTCGGCGGACCGCTCGTTTTTGTGCTTTGGTGCGTGTTTACGCTCTTCGCCCCTTGGCGGTTTGATCTGTAAGTGTAGTGTCAGAGACATGAAATTTACGGACTCGAAGATCCTGCCCCCCGGTCTGGAGCGTTCGTTGCGTTTTTACGTAACGAATCCGAGCCCTTGTCCGTATCTGCCAGGCCGGCGCGAGCGCAAGGCGTTCACGAATCTCTCGATTACCGAATCAGATCTCGTCCACAATCTGCTCAGCCAGTCGGGGTTCCGGCGCAGCCAGACCATCGCCTACCGGCCGGCCTGCCCGCGCTGTAATGCCTGCCGCAGTGTCCGGGTGCCGACGCGGGACTTTTTCCCCTCACGCAATGACCGGCGCGCCATGCAGCGCAATGCCGGTCTCGTCCGCCACAAGGTCAAGGCAGAGCCGACGCGCGAGCAATATGCCCTGCTCAAATCCTATGTGACCACCCGCCACGATGGCGGGGGCATGTCGGACATGTCCTATCGTGACTATGCCGCAATGGTGGGCGACAGCCCGGTCAAAAGCTTCATCTATGAATACCGCGACGGGCCGGAAGACGACGCGCCGCTGGTCGCCTGTTCGATCACCGACGAGCTGAATGACGGCTTCTCGATGGTCTACACCTTCTTCGACCCGGATCAGGAAAGCCGCGGCCTCGGCCACTTCATGATCCTGGACCATATCCGGCATGCGCAGGACCTGGGCCTGCCGCACGTCTATCTGGGCTATTGGGTCAAGGGCAGCCCGAAAATGGATTACAAACGCCGTTACAAACCGCTCGAAGTGCTCGACGGAGACCGCTGGAGGCTGCTCCGCGACGACGAATAGGTCCGTGAAGAGACCGGGTCCGGGGCGCCCAGACGGGTAATGGGGGAAGGAAACGCATGATCAACAGACGCAACCTCGTTGGCGCGGGTGTGCTTGGCCTTGGCGGCGCGGCAGCCGCCTTTGCCAATCCGAGCACGACGCCGCTGGCCGGCACCCCGGCGATCACCCGCAACCGCCGCCGGCTGAACATGGTCACCACCTGGCCGAAAGGCCTGCCCGGCCTTGGCGAAGCAGCAGAGCGCGTCGCCCGCCGCATCATGGCGGAGACAGACAATGTCATCGAGGTGAAGGTCTTTGCCGCGGGCGAACTGGTCCCGGCTTTCGAATGTTTCGACGCCGTCGCGAACGGCTCGGCCGACATGTATCACGGCGCCGAATATTACTGGACGGCCAAATCCTCCGCCTACCCGTTCTTCACCGCCGTGCCCTTTGGCATGACCGCACAGGAGATCATGGGCTGGATCGATTTCGGCGGCGGGCAGGAACTCTGGGACGAGCTGTCCGGCCAGTTCGGCGTGAAATCCTTCCAGGCAGCAAATTCCGGCCACCAGATGGGCGGCTGGTTCCGCAAGGAGATCAACAGCCTCGACGATCTGGTCGGCCTCAAGATGCGCATTCCGGGACAGGGCGGCGACGTGCTGCGCGCGCTCGGCGGGTCTTCCATCGCCATTCCGGGCGGGGAGATCTACCAGTCGCTGCAGACCGGCGCCATCGACGCGACCGAATGGGTCGGCCCGTGGAACGACTATTATCTCGGCTTCTACCGGGAAGCGCCCTATTATTACGGCCCCGGCTTCCACGAGCCGGGCTCCAGCCTCGCCTGCGGCATCAACCGCCGTGTGTGGGACAATTTCTCGCCCGGCGAACAGGCCGTCATCAAGGCCGCCTGCGAAAGCGTGAACCACACTTCGCTCGGCGAATTCACCTATCAGAACTCGGTCCATCTCGACCTTCTGGTCAATGAGCACAATGTGCAGCTGCGCAGCTTCCCGCCGGAAGTCGTCAGCGCCATGGCCGAAGCAGCGTGGGACGTGCGCGCCGCCTCCGGTAAGGACGGGATCGAGAAGCGTATCTACGAAAGCTTCGAGAAATCGCTGAAGCTGATGCGCGGCTGGTCGACCATTTCGGACGGCGCCTATTACGCCGCCCGCGACGCCAACAAATAGCCGGTCAGCCCGTCATGGATCCGGCCTTCTTCCTTCACCTCGGCGCCATCCTGAAATGGGTTGGCATCGCCCTGTTGCCCGTCTTCCTGCTGCCCCTGATCACGCTCGTTGTGCCGGGTCTGGTCGAGGGCCTGTCGAAACGCGTCAGCGCCACCATCGATGCGATCAGCGGCATCGCCCTCGGCGGCGCGATTGCCAGCGCGCTCCTGCTGGTCCTGTTCCAGCTGTCCGTGGTCGTGCTGAGATACACCTATGGCATCAGCTTCACATGGCTGAATGAGCTGGTGATCTATGCCTTCGCGGCGATGTTCATGCTCGGATCGGCGGCGACGCTGCGCGATGACGGACACGTCCGCGTCGACATCCTGCGCCCGCGCTTCGGCGCTGACGGCCGCAACTGGATCGAGCTGGCGGGCATCTATTTCTTCCTCTTCCCGATCTGTATCCGCATTCTCACCACCGGCGAGCAGGGCCTCGCCCGCGCCTGGTCGCTGTTCGAAGGCTCCAGCGAGTCCGATGGCCTGCCCTTCCTGTACCTGTTCAAGACGCTGGTGCCGGCCTTTGCCGTGCTGATGCTGGCGCAGGGCCTGTCGGAAGCGCTGAAGGCGGCGCTGCGCCTGACCGGCAAGCTGGAGAACGAAGCCCCGGCCACCTCCACGACGGAGAGCGCCCATGGAGCTTGAGATCATCCTCGCTTTGCTCATGTTCGCCAGCGCCATCGGCGCGCTGCTGATGGGCTATTCCGTGGCGCTGACGCTGGGCGGTGTCGCGCTGATCTTCGCCCTGATCGGAATCGGCCTCGGTGTTTTCCCGGAACCGCTGCTGCGCTCCCTGCCGAGCCGGATACAAGGCGGCTCGATCATGCAGAACACGACGCTGATCGCCGTGCCCCTGTTCGTGCTGATGGGCGTGATCCTCGAACGCTCGCGCGTCGCCGAAGACCTGCTGCATATTGCCAGCCGCCTTCTGGGCAAGCTGAATGGCGGGCTTGGCTATGCCGTGGTCCTCGTCGGTGCCCTGCTCGCCGCGTCCACCGGCATTGTCGGCGCGACCGTCATCACCATGACGCTGATCGCCCTGCCCTCCATGCTGAAGCAGGGTTATGACCCGCGCCTTGCCAGCGGCACGATCGCAGCCTCCGGCACGCTGGGCCAGATCATCCCGCCCTCCATCGTACTGATCCTGCTGGCCGATGCCGTCTCCAACGCGGCCAGCCAGGCCAGCCTCTCCAGCGGCGGCAAATCGCTCGTCGTCTCGGTGGGAGACCTGTTCGCAGGCGCGCTGATCCCCGGCATCCTGCTGGTCGGGCTCTACCTCGCCTGGATCGCCTTCAACGCCATCACCCGCCCTGCCCGCTGCCCGGCCGTGACCGTGGATGAAGACACCGCTCCGCTCAATTTCAAGGAAGTTGCCTTCGGCTTCGGCGCGCCGCTCGCCCTGATCTTCGCCGTGCTCGGCGCCATTCTCGGCGGCGTGGCTCCGCCGACGGAGGCCGCAGCCATCGGGGCCTCGGGCGCCATCCTGCTGGCAGGGCTGCGCCTTGCCCGCGAAGCCGGCAGCCGCCTCGCCCCGGTCATCCTGGCGGGCCTCGCCAGCCTGATCCTCGTCCTCATCGTGCGCAACACGATGGACCTGCGCCTCGGCGTCGAACAGATGAGCGCGGCCAACATGGCAGGCGTGACCCTCACCCTGCTGGCCAGCTTCATCTTCTTCGCCGCCATCGCTGCGGGCCTCCTCGTGCTGCGCCGCATGCGCCAGCTGATGCCCGCCCTGAAGAGTGCCACACATATCACGAGCATGGTCTTCCTCATCCTGATCGGCGCGTCCCTCTTCAGCCTCGTCTTCCGTGGCTTCGGCGGCGACGACATCGTGAAGGACGTGCTGCACGCCATGCCGGGCGGCCGCTGGGGCGCCCTGCTGATGACCATGATCGTCATGTTCGTACTGGGCTTCTTCCTCGACTTTATCGAGATCGTGTTCGTGGTTGTGCCGCTGGTCGCTCCGCCGCTGATCCTGCTCGGCTTCGACCCGGTCTGGCTGGCCATCCTGATGGCGCTGAACCTGCAGACCAGTTTCCTGACGCCGCCCTTCGGCTTCGCCCTGTTCTATCTGCGCGGCGCCGCCCCGCCGGAGGTCAGCACAATGCAGATCTGGCGCGGGGCGATTCCGTTCATCATGCTCCAGCTGATCCTGATCGCGCTGGTCGCCCTCCTGCCGGGTCTCGCCACCTGGCTCCCCTCCCTCGTCGCAAAATAATTCACCACGAAACAGGTCTCCCATGGGACAAGACATCGATCCGTTCCGCGCGATCACGATTTCCAAACGCGCGCATGAGCTGAAGGAAGAGGGCCGCCGCATCCTGCATATGGAGTTCGGCCAGCCCTCCACGCCCGCGCCAAAGGCCGCCATCGCACGCAGCCATGAGGTGCTGGATACAGACCCGATGGGATACTGGGAAAGCCAGCCCCTGAAAGCGCGTATCTGCCAGCACTACAAGGACATGTATGGCGTGGACATCACGCCCGGCCGTATCGTCATCACCAACGGCGCCTCGCCCGCGCTCGTACTGGCGCTGGCCACGGCCTTCTCACCGGGCGACCGGATCGCCTTTGCCCGGCCGGGCTATGTCGCCTATCGCAACACGGTCCGTGCCCTGAACTTTGAAGGCGTCGAGATCCCTTGCGGCGAGGACACACGCTACCAGATCTCGGCTGCCGCGCTCGACGCGCTGGACCCGGTCCCGCAGGGCGTCATCATTGCCAGCCCGGCAAACCCGACCGGCACGATTATCCCGGCGGCCGAACTCGCCGCCATCGCCGAGGTCGCCAAAGCGAAGGGCATCCGCATCATTTCAGACGAGATCTATCATGGCCTGTCCTTCGGGCCGGAGATCCATTCCATGCTGGAATATGCGCCGGACGCCTATATCGTGAACTCTTTCTCGAAATACTTTTCCATGGCGCCGTGGCGGCTCGGCTGGCTGGTCTCCCCGCCGGACATGGCGCGGCGCACCGGCGCCTATATCGGCAACCTGTTCCTGACGGCGCCGTCGCTGTCGCAGCATGCCGGCCTCGCCGCCATGGACGCGCGCGAGGAACTGGAAGGCCATGTCGAGGTCTACCGCCGCAACCGCGAACTGATGCTGGAGGCGCTGCCAAAGCTCGGCCTTGAAAAGATCGCCCCGCCGGATGGGGCTTTCTATATCTATGCGGACGTTTCCCGCTACACAGACGACAGCCTCGCTTTCTGCCTGAAGCTGCTGGAAGAGACCGGCGTCGCCACAGCCCCCGGCGTCGATTTCGACCCCGTGGACGGCAACCGCTTCATGCGCTTCTCCTTCGCGCTCTCCACGCCTCAGATCGAAGAAGCGATCGAGCGGCTGGTGCCGTGGTTCGGCGCACTCGAAGTCCGACATAGTCACTTATAGTCCGGTATGGTCATGACTGGTCATGCAAGGTCATGGCGTAGGCGTATGTAATCCTCCGCCAGTCATGCTTCGACTTCGCTCAGCATGAGTCCCGTTCTCGTGAGCGCTCGTCACTTCCCACGCGCGTCACGCCCGATGGCCAACGGCCATCTGGGCGCCCATCCCTGAACGAGACGGCAAGTGCGTCATGACATGACGTATCCGAGGCAGCGTTCAGAGATGGATCCCCAGACCGCTGCGCGGCCGGGGATGACGCGAGTGGAGGGGCCTATCCGCCACCTGACGCGCCCCATCCTGCTGCAATCATTGCCGCAAAGACAAACTTATCCGACACCTCCGTCCCCTG
>NZ_ARYJ01000001.1 GCF_000685215.1 Hyphomonas jannaschiana VP2 | reverse complement strand
CGCGTCACGCCCGATGGCCAACGGCCATCCGGGTGCCCATCTCTGAAAGAAGCAGCAAGTACGTCATGCGCGTGACGCGCCCGAGACACCTTTCAGAGATGGATCCCCAGACCGCTGCGCGGCCGGGGATGACGCGTGGAGAGAATTTATCCAACACTTTCGCCACCCCATCCTGCTGCAACCACGCCCCCAAAAACAAACTTATCCGACACCTCCGTCCCCTGACGTATAGTACGGACCATGTCACTCTTTCACCCACCCTCGCACTTCCCGCCGAAGCTCGCCTTTCTCTGGCCCATTATCTGGGTCCAGGTGCTGATGCTGCGCGCGCAGATCCGCGCCGCCTATGGGCGCGGCGTGGTGTATCGCTGGAGCGTGACGGACAATCTGCGCGTCTATCTGGTCAGCATCGAGTGGATGCCGGGGCAGAAGAAAGGGCGCGCGATCCTGAAGCTCGCAGCCCATGCCTCTGATCGTCTCGCCGCCGCATGCGACGGGCGCGCGGCAGCACCCGCCTATCTCCACTTGCGCCCCCTCTCCACTGGGAGAGGGGCAGGGGTGAGGGGTAAAGGCGCTTCCGCACGTACAGCGCTTGCGGCGGCAACGCTGCCCCTCACCCCAACCCCTCTCCCGGGGGAGAGGGGCTTGCCCCTCCCCCTGCCGGAAACCTGAAGCCGACCTTGACCCCGAAAACTCACCCCATCCACCAAGCGCCTTCACGGGCGCCGCACGTGCTGGCGATCACGCTTTTGAGAGGTGCCTTGTATTGAACCGAACGATCGGTACATAAGCCGGGTCGAAAGACACTGAACCTTCAACCGACCCCTGATGTCACCCTGATCAAACAAGGAAATACCCATGTCCCGTATCCCGACCCCCGCCACGATCGAAGACGCCCCGGCCGCAGCGCACACCTCGCTGAACGGTGTGAAAGCTTCCCTCGGCATCGTGCCGAACCTCTACCGCCTCACCGCCAACAGCCCGGCTGCCCTGGATGGCCTGCTGTCGCTGAACGGCGCGCTCGGCAAGGGCCAGCTGCCGGCCGCCACACGGGAGCGGATCGCCCTCGCCATCGCGAACGTCAATGGTTGCTCCTACTGCAACTCGGCCCACTCCTATATCGCGGCCAATATGCTGAAACTGCCGGAAGACGAGATCATCCGCGCCCGCGGCGGCCGTGCTTCCGATGCGAAAGCCGATGCGGCTGTGGGGCTCGCCCGCAAGATCGCCATCGCCCGCGGCGACGTGAAAGACGCCGATATTGAAGCGGCCCGCGCGGCCGGCCTGTCGGATGGCGAACTGGTGGAAATCGTCGGCCATGTCGCCCTCAACGTCTTCACCAACTATCTGAACGAAGTGTTCGGCACCGAGATCGACTTCCCGGTCGTCACCGCCGAACGCGTGGCCGAACCGGCCTGAAGTCAAAGCTAAGGAAGCGCCAGATGGGGGAGGGCGGCCGGTGGTGCCGCTCTCCCCCAAACGCGTTTCTGAAAAGCGCTTTGATTTTCCCGGTCAATTGCGGAAGGGTGCCCCCATGAGCGCTGCTGCAAGACCCTCTCATTCGCGGGACGAAATTGTCCGCAAACTGTTCGACCTGTTCCGCCATCGCGGATTCGAGGGCGCGGCCCTGTCGGACATTTCGGAGGCGACGGGGCTTGGCCGCTCCAGCCTCTATCACCACTTCCCGGGCGGGAAGGATGAAATGGTGTCCGCCGTCGCTGACTTTGCCCACAGCCAGATCGAGGCGAACATCCTCGCGCCGCTTGCCGGGGATACCCCGCTGGCGGAGAGGGTCGATGCCATGCTGCAGACGACCAGCGAGATGTATGATTGCGGGCGCGAGCCCTGCCTGGTGGCGAGCCTCATGGTCTCGCCGGGCCTTGCGCCGGAGTCTGCCGGCAAGGTGCAGGCGATCCTCAAGGACTGGATCGCTGCGCTGGCCGCCGCGCTGGAAGGGGCGGGCATTCCCGCCGCCGAAGCGAAACGCCGGGCCACTGCCGCCATCATCGATATTCAGGGCGCGCTGCTGGTCGCCCGCGCCAGCGCCGACACCGGCGTTTTCACCGGCGCCATGGAAACCGCCCGCAGAAACCTGCTCGCCCCGGCCTGAGCAATTGTGTCCGCTCTACCCTTGCGCGGGAATTATTTCGCGGCCAAGCTGCAACCGGGGTAAGGTGAGGGGCCGGTAATGAGTTCCGTGGAGTTCGGGCCGAATGGCTCTGTCGTGAAAGACGATTCTGGCGGGATCGACCGCATCAAGCAGGAACTGGCCCAGAAAGAACATGCCTATCCGGATGGCAAACCCCGCCCGGTCGAGACCTTCGCAAAGTTTGCACGCATCGGCCTGATGATCTGGAGTGCCGAAATCTGCCTGCAGGCCCCGATGCTGGCGGGATATTATTTCGCGCCGCACAGCCTGCCGGAGGTCTTTTTCAATATCGGCGGAAACACCGCGCTCAATGTCATGACCTTGTCAGGCTGGCTCCTGTTCCTGACAGCCATCGCCACATTCATCATGGTCGGACGGTTTACCTATCGGGCGCAGAAGAATTTGTTCACGGTCGGCTCGCCCATCGTGAAAATGGCGCCAGGCTGGACCGTTGGCTGGTATTTCATCCCCATCGCCGCCATCTGGCAGCCCTTTCTCGGCATGAGCCAGATCTATCGCGGCACCTACGCCGCCGTCGGAGAGGCCGGAAAGTCCACCACGCTTCTCGCTGTCTGGTGGGGCGCCTGGATTTCGCTGAACATCCCCGACTGGATCAGCCGGGTTTGGGAGGACTCGCTGATGATGACCTATATTCTCCAGCTTGCCGACACGGCGCTGGGCGTCACGGCCGCGCTGGCGCTGGTGAGGATCCTCGGTCAGGTGGCGGAGCGGCAGGCATTGCTGCTGCGGGGCGGGGTGGCGCTGGTCTTCGACTGACGGCCGGCCTGATCGGGTCTCGCCTGCGCGTCTGACTGGCCTGACTTGGCCTTGGCGCGCCCATGCGCTAAAGGCCTGCCTTTCCAGTTTCGAACCGATGCCGAGAGGATTTTCATGGCCGGCCACAGTAAATGGGCAAACATCCAGCACCGCAAAGGCGCCCAGGACAAGAAGCGCGCCGCGCTGTTCTCGCGCCTGTCCAAGGAGCTTACCATCGCGTCGAAAATGGGCGGCCCGGACCCGGACGGCAATCCGCGCCTGCGCCTCGCCATCCAGAACGCGCGCGGCCAGTCGATGCCGAAGGACAACATCCAGCGCGCCATCGACAAGGGCCAGGGCGGCGGCGGCGATGATTATGTCGACATCCGCTATGAAGGCTTCGGCCCCGGCGGCGTCGGTATCATCGTGGAAGCCTCCACCGACAACAAGAACCGCGCCGCGACCGACATCCGCACGGCCTTCTCCAAGAATGGCGGAAACCTTGGCGAGACGGGCTCTGTCTCCTTCGGCTTCGACCAGGTCGGCGAGATCGAATACCCGCCGGAAGCCGGCAGCGAAGACGAGATCATGGAAGCCGCCATCATGGCCGGCGCCCAGGACGTCGAGTCCGATGAGGGCGGCCACTTCATCTACACCGCCCGCGAAGACCTGCAGACGGTCGCTGATGCGCTGGCCGAGCATTTCGGAGACGCGGTAGAGGCCAAATCGACCAAGCTGATCTGGAAACCGCAGAACACGGTGCCGATCGAAGGCGACGCCGCCGACACGCTGATGAAGCTGCTCGACGTGCTGGACGATCTCGACGACGTCTCGAACGTCTACGACAATTCCGAACTGTCCGATGAGGAAGCCGCCCGCCTCGCAGGCGAGTGATCCGGTTCAAAAGCTGACCTTGTCTCCCCACCGGCAAGCCTGACCCTCAGATTCTGCACGAGGGGCTTGATATTCTCCATTATCAATATACTTTGTATTACAAAGTTCTTTGTGGAGAGAGCCAAATGAGCCCGCAATCCCTTGCCGATGACCTTGCCTATATCCGTGACCTTGCTGAAGCAGGGGAGAAGGCGCCGCTGCTTGGCGGGCGCTATCTGGTCTGGTGGGGCAGTCTGACGACGCTGGCCTATCTGGCCCAATACGCCATTCTTGAGCGCCTGTTTGGACTGCCGCCGCAAGCCCTGGCGTTTCTCTGGGGCGGGTATGTCATTCTGGGCCTTGGCGGCTCCTTTTCGATGCATCGCACATTCGGTCCGGAAAAGCCGGGGGCAGCCTCCACCGGGAACCGGGTGTCGGCACTGGTCTGGAAGTCTGCAGGCCTGTTCCTCGGGGCCTACTTTACCGGTGCGTTCTTCAAGGTTGCCCTCAGCTCGGATAATTTTGACCCGTTTATCTGGTCTGTTCCGCTCGTGGTCGGGGTTTACGGGCTGGCGCAATATGCCGGCGGTGTGATTGCGAGCAGCCGCGTTCTGACGCTGGCCGGACAGGCAGCGCTGATCGCGACCGTTCCCGCCGTCATGCTTGTCGGGTCGACCCTCTCCTGGCTGCTGGGGGCAGCGGTCGCGGCCTTCTGTATCCTGCTGCCCGGAATCCTCCTGATGCGGAGCGAGCCGTCGGCGACGGTCTAGGCGCGTATCCATGTCCGGAGAAAACCCCTTCGACCACAATGACATCGACGATGTCATTCATGGGCGCCTGCGCCTCGGCATAATGGCCTATCTGACATCTGTCAGTCCGGCTGTGTTCGGTGAGCTTCGCGACAAGGTGGGCGCCACGGATGGCAATCTGTCGACCCATCTGCGCAAGCTTGAGGAGGCGGGCTATGTCGAGCTGGAAAAGCGTTTCGTCGGGCGCCGGCCCCAGACGCGGGTGCACCTGACCGATGCCGGGCGCAAGGCCTGGCTGACCTGGCTGGACCGGATGCAGGCGCTGATAAAGGCTGCTGAATAGTCGTTTAAGGGCTGACGAGGCGGATCTGGCTGCGTGCACTGTCTTCGCCAGCTGAGGCCGCGACATGCCAGCCGAGCGCTTCATAGGCCTTGCGGGCGCCGAAATTCTGGGTGTCCACATCCAGCGTCAGCGGCTGGCCCGCTTCTTCCCGCGCGACCTCCAGCAGGCCGCGGCCCACGCCGCAGAAGCGCCAGTCCTCATGCACGAAGATGTGGTCGATATAGGCGTCGTGCGGCTGCAGCGTCAGAAAGCCGATGATGCCGGCATTCGGTTCTTCGGCGACCCAGATCCTCGCGCCCGGCAGGGAGCGGATCAGCCGGGCCACATACGGCCGGGGCGCGCCGCGCCACGGAAACTTCCGCAGGCACGACATGAAGATCGACATGCAGGCCTGCCCGTCGCTCGTTTCGTAATCCCGTATGTGCCAGCCGGCTCCGGCATGAATATACATGCCTTAAAAGTAGCAACACAATTTCGCGCGTCCACCGTTTCTCGGCTGTGGACGCTGCAAAACTACATCTGCATCGTCCAGCCTTCGACGCCCATAGCCGCCTGACGGATGGCTTCCGACAGGGTGGGGTGGGCATGGCTGGTGCGGGCGATGTCTTCCGAAGCGGCGCCGAATTCCATGGCCACACAGAGTTCGCCGATCATCTCGCCAACGCAGGGGCCCATCATGTGGGCGCCGAGAATGCGGTCGGTTTTCTTGTCGGCGAGGATTTTCACGAAGCCGGTGGTTTCGTGGTTCGTACGAGCGCGGGAATTGGCCATGAAGGGGAACTTGCCCTTCACATACTCAACGCCTTCTTCCTTCAGCTGGTCTTCCGTCTTGCCGACCCAGGCGATTTCCGGGTTCGTGTAGACGACGCTGGGCACGAGGTTGTAATCCACATGGCCCGCCTTGCCGGCGATCAGTTCGGCCACGGCGACGCCGTCATCCTCAGCCTTGTGCGCCAGCATCGGCCCGTGGATACAGTCGCCGATTGCCCACACGCCGTCTGCGGCCTTGAAGTGGCCGTCGGTAACCTGCACGACGCCGCGCTTGTCCGTCGTGACGCCAACATTTTCAAGTCCGAGGCCTTCCGTATACGCACGGCGGCCGACGGCCACGATCACGACGTCTGCGTCCAGCGTCTCCGTGTCGCCGCCTTTGGCCGGTTCCATGGAGAGTTTCAGTTTCGACTTCATCTTCTCCACGCCGGTCACTTTCTGGCCGAGGCGGAAGGTGAGGCCCTGTTTCTTGAAGACGCGCTGGGCTTCCTTGGCGATCTCGCTGTCGGCGCCCGGCATGATGCGGTCGAGATATTCGACCACGGTGACTTCGGATCCGAGGCGGGACCAGACCGAGCCCATCTCAAGGCCGATGACGCCGGCACCGATCAGGATCAGGCGCTTCGGCACGGAGGTCAGCGACAGCGCGCCGGTGTTCGTCACCACGCGCTCCTCATCGATCTCGATACCGGGCAGGCTGACCGGTTCTGACCCGGTGGCGATGACGATGTTCTTCGTTTCCAGCGTCTGTTTCGAACCGTCGGCGCCTTCGACTTCCACCTTGCCGGGGCCAGCGATCTTGCCGCGGCCCTTGATGTATTCGGCATTGTTTTTCTTGAACAGGAATTCGATGCCCTTGGTGAGGCCTTCGACGGTCTCGTCTTTCTGGGCGATCATCTTCTCGATGTCGACATCCAGCTTACCGGTCTTGATGCCCATGGACTCAAAGTCCTCCTGGGCCGTGCGGAACAGGTCGGACGTGTGGAGCAGGGCCTTTGAGGGAATGCAGCCGACATTCAGGCAGGTCCCGCCCAGCTTGCCGCGGGATTCGATACAGGCAACCTTCAGCCCGAGTTGTCCTGCGCGGATCGCGCAATTGTAGCCGCCGGGGCCGCCACCGATGATGACGACGTCATAGGTCTCTGCCATGGGAAATTCTGCCTTGCGAAGGAGCCTGAGGATTCGAGCGCCAACCTAGGCATTTACGCCCTGAAATCAATGCGCCCTTGGTAGGGAGCGCAGCTTCAGCTGCGTGGCAGGATAAATAGCAGGCCTGTCAGCACAACAAGGATGCCCGAAAACACGGCTTCATCCATCCAGAGCACGGAATTGGCCCCCGAAAGTGCCATCGTGGCCGCCAGCAGCGCGAAGATGCCAACGCCCACCAGGCTGAGCAGGGCGCCAAACGGTTTGCCAGTAGCTGCCGTGAGGCCGCCAATGACCGCGATAAACGCACCAAGGATTCGCAACAGGCTGGTCGGCGGGGAGAGTAGCGCGTCGGACAGGGGGCTGCCGCGCGAGACAATGATGTTCACCGTGTGAATGCCGCCCCAGAGCAGCCAGGCGGCCAGTACGGCCAGCGCAAAGCCGGCGAGATTCCGCAATGTCATGACAAGCCTCCCTCTTGGTCATTTTGCGGAGACCATACGCCATGTGAGCGCAAAGCGAAGCAAATTCAGGGTCTGCAGGCTCAGGCGAGGCCGCGGGCTTCGAGCACTTTCTGCCGGCGGGCGGCGGCCTTGCGGCCGTGATGGGCAAAGCTTGCGCGCTGGCGGGCGACAGCCGCCGGGACGAAACCGGGCCGGGTTTTCGGCTGGCCGAACACATGTTTGCGCACGACAATCGGCTCTTCGCCATCCGCCGCCTGCTGGACGACAATGGTCTGGACCACGGGCTGCTGCACTTCTTCGGGCTGGACCTCAGCCTGTTCCACCTGCCGGGCAGGGCGGTAACGCAGTTCCCAGACGGCGAGCAGCAGCAGGACGCCAACGGCGCCGAGCCCTGCGACACCGCCTTCGGCAATACTGGGATCCTGCCACCAGCCGGGCTCGAACGTCACGAGATAGAAAACCGGAAAGCCTGCGCCCATGCCGCAGAGATACCAGGCCACTCCGCCGCGCCGGCGCGAAGCGACCATGGCAGCTGAGCAGTAGAAGCAGAGTGCAGCCAGCAGATACGGTCCGCCATTGTCGATGCCGAGCTGGCGCCAGTTTACGGTGGCGAGGCCATCGGCCAGCTGGTCATGGGCGAGCCAGCTGACGGCCATCATGATCGACGGCCAGCGCACGGCTGTCAGCGCGCCAAAAGCAAAGGCGATCGCAAAACAGGTGATCAGGATGGCGATAAGCTGGCGGAGCATGCTTAACGCCGTATCACGCGCGTGGTGACGATCCGCTGAACACAATCGATGAAATTTGTTCAGTTTCGCCTTTTCGGGCGATTAGTTGCCGTTGCCTTCCAGCGCGTCGAACATGAGCGATGCGCAGATTTCCTGTTCATACTCGAAATCCGGCACGTACTCGCCTGACGCGGGGTTGAGTGTATAGGTAACCAGACGGTCTGTGCCTTTGATCTCGCTGGTGAATTTGTAATCTACGAGGAAAGAGTCTGCGCCCGATCGGGACGGTTTGATCGTGCCTTCCAGGACGCAAGGTCTCAATTCTTCATAGGCGGCACCGGTCGTGTCATCCAGGGTCGGCACGCTGGCGCGAAATATCGGTCCGTCAGGCGTGATTTCGATGACATCTTCGCTGGCAAGCACTTGACCCTGACCCATCCAGCCGGATTTCACCATCATGGTCGGGTAGTTCAGAAGGCCGGTGCGGAGTGAATAGTCGGGCGGCATGCCGAAACCATTGCCGTAGGCAAGCCCCAGCCACGTTCCGATCACTTCCCCATCCTTGATGTAGTGAGCGCTGATACGACCAACATTGACGTGAGCATCGTCTTTGTTGGTGCCCTTGGAGACCAGGGCGATGTAATCGTCGAACTTGACGGCGAAGGCGGGCTCGAACGTGAACGTCTCCATCTGGCCACCAAACTCTTCCTCCGCTTTGATTTCCACGGTCGCTTTGCCGAATTCGCCATATGCGGACAAGAAAGCCTGATCGAGCTCAGAACCGGACATAACCAGTTCGAAGGGCTCAGGCCGCTCGGTGATGGCCGGCTTTTCACAGGCGGCAAAGCAGAACTCGTTGTAGAGGAGGTTGTTCGTCCAGGGCAGCTGGGAGCGGTTGGTGCGTCCGGCCACGCGGCGCTGGGCGGCGGCGAAGGCGTCTTCGGCCTTCTGGCCCGGCCGGCGGATCTCCTCGGCCAGCACCGGCGCATACACGCCTTCCTTGGCCACATCGTCGAGGCCGGTGGCGTAGGCGATCAGCATGTCCGGCCGCGCCTCGACGCGGGAGAGGCCTTTGACGCCGGCCTTGTAGCCGGAAAAGCCCGGCACATTCCGGCAGGCATCGAAGACGAGGAAGATCGCCTTGGCGCCCGTTGCGGCAAACCCGTCGCGCTGGGTCTGCATGTCGAGGCCGTAAAAGGCGAGGTCGGAGGCGGCCACCAGTTCGGCATCGACCCCAAGCAGGTAGGAATCCCCGCTTTCCGGATGCTGGGCGCCATGGCCGGTATAGTAGACGAAAGCGACGGCGTCCGGCCCGGCCATGTCGACCTTGCGCCGGAAGGCGTTCAGTGTTGCGGCGAGGTCGCGCTTGTTGAGGTCATGCGCGCGGGTGACGTCAAACCCGGTCTCGATCAGCGCCGAGGCGATCGTGTCGGCTTCCTGGCTGGCGCTGGTCACGCGGGAGAGGTCGCCGGCATAGTCGGTCTGGGAAATGACAAGGCCGAGGCGGGTTTCCGCGAATGCTGCAGAGGGCAGCAGAAGCAGACAGGCGCAGGCCAGAAACGCCCGGCGCAGGAATGTCAGTCGGTTAGCCAAGGCGTATCCTCCCACTTGGGACGGAATCTAGCGGCATGGTTAACCGGCGTCGAGAGGTAAGCGTGGAAGGGGAAAAGGGCGCGGGCCGTCAGGCTTCGGCGAAAGGCACAATACGCGTTGCCAGGAAAGTTGCCAGGACCGGGACCAGCAGGCCAAGGGCCACCATCCAGGTCGGATGAGTGACCGACAGGAGGACGGCGATGGTCAGTAGCAGCACAGCGCCTGCCACGACGAGGGCCGAGCGCCGGGCGCCGTTCGAGATACGCAAGGCGGCCCAGACGCCGACAAGCGCACCCAGGAACCAGGAGAGGACCACCATGGCTTTGGCACCTACCGGTGCCGCTGCCACCGCGTCGCGCAGCTGTTGCGGTGAGGGATTTGCCGGGAGTTCAGGTTCCGGGAACAGGTAATGGCCCACCGTCTGAACGAGGGCGACCACCAGCATGGCCAGTACGATACCTACGACAGCGCCGACCAGTTTGCGCGTCATATTCAGCCTCCCAGCTAAAGTGGATGACTAGATGCCACGGCTGAGGCTAGCCCGCAAATGCCTTTTCTATAACAAATTCAGCGGGTGAGGCGTTGGAACCCTCGGTCAGGCCGGCCTTGATCATGAGGGCTTTGGTGTCCTGGATCATTTCCATCGACCCACAGATCATGCCCCGGTCAGTTGCCGGGTCAAGCGGGGTAACTCCCAGATCTTCAAAGAGTTTTCCGGATTCTATGAGATCGGTGATGCGGCCCTGATGGTCGTGCGGCTCGCGCGTACAGGACGTGTAGAGGCGCAGCTTCCCTTCGACCATTTCCCCTACGAGAGGGTCGTTAACCAAATCGGCGACCAGATTGCGCGAATAAGTCAGTTCTGCCACTTCCCGGCATGTATGTGTGACGATGACCTCGTCATAACGTTCATAGGTTTCGGGGTCGCGCACCAGGCTGGCGAAGGGGGCAAAGCCCGTTCCGGTCGAGAACATGTAGAGGCGTTTGCCCGGCAGGAGGGCGTCCAGTACCAGCGTGCCGGTCGGCTTCTTGCCCAGCAGGACCTTGTCTCCCGGCTGGATGTGGCAGAGGCGCGAAGTGAGCGGGCCATCCGGCACCTTGATGGAGTAAAACTCCAGCTCCTCGTCCCAGGCGGGGGAGGCGACCGAATAGGCGCGCAGCAGCGGCCGGCCGTCTTCCTTGGGCAGGCCGATCATCACGAACTCGCCGGAGCGGAACCGGAAGCTGCGCGGGCGGGTAATGCGGAAGCGGAACAGGCGATCGGTATAGTGTTCGACCGCCAGGACGGTTTCTTCCGTCGGCGCATTCGGATTGACTCGAGCAGCCCCAGTTGCAGCTCCGGTCGCATCAACGGACATGGCAGACCCCTTATCAGTAACACTCAGCGGCAAATGACTATCGCACGGCCAGATTGCAATGTGGCAGAAGAACGCTTCAGATTTCCTCAAGAGTCGACCTGGTCCGGAGAATATCCGGCAGCATGAAAAAACCCGCCGGAGTGCCCGGCGGGTTCTTTATTCCGGGATGCTGGCCGGGTCAGACAGACGGTTCTGCCGTCTCCCGGCAGACGACGGCGCGGATGTCCTCTTCGCTGTGGGCTGCGCGCAGGCTGTCGCGGACCGCACTCTGGCGGAACACGCGCGACACCTGCGCCAGCGCGCGAAGATGATCTGCGCCGGCGGTTTTCGGTGCCAGCAACATGAAGATCAGGTCGCACGGACGCTCATCAATAGCTTCGAAGTCGACACCTTCGTCGAGGCGCAGCAGGCCGCCAACCGGCTTTTCAAGCCCTTCGATCCGCGCGTGCGGAATGGCAACGCCTTCGCCGACACCGGTCGACCCGAGGCGTTCGCGTTCCATCACAGCGTCCTCGATCTGGCGTGCATTGAGGCCCTTTGCCTCTGCAAGGGCTTCTGCCAGAGCGTGTATCGCCTGTTTGCGGCTCGTCGCGTCGAACGACGGCAGGATAACCCCGCCTTCAAGCAGGGAACTCAGATCGGTCGCCATGTAACTCGCTTCCGTTGGGCGCCTCAGTTTCTGGAGGCGTCTGCTGGATCCACCCAACCAATGTGCCCGTCCGGTCGGCGGTACACCATATTCAGGCGCCCATGGCCAGCATTTCTGAACATGAGTGCCGGAACTTCCTGCAGTTCCAGCTGCATGACTGCCTCAGAAACGCTCATCGTGCGGATATGGACAGCCGTTTCAGCCACGGTCAGCGGGGTGTCGCCAGAGGCTTCGGGGAGCTCTTCGTCGGTGTCTGTATCGTATCCATTTACCTGAATAACGGATTCTGCAGCCGGTTCGATGGGCATGGTGGTATTGCCTGCATGGTGGTCCTTCAGGCGGCGCTTGTAGCGGCGCACGCGCTTTTCCATCTTGTCCAGGCTGTCTTCCAGGGCGGCATAGGGATCGCCTGCCTTGCCGGTCGATTGCAGGATAATTCCCGACGGCAGGTGGACGTTACAGTCTACTTCCACGAACGGCCCCTGCTGGGACACGAACACGCGGGCGTCGCCGGTTCGATTGAAATACTTACTGACCGCTGCTTCCAGTCCCGTTTCGATCCGGCCCCGAAGAGCATCACCGAGGTCCATATGCTTGCCAGTAATCTGTATCTGCACGAGCGGTCTCCTTCTTTTTGGATGGCCATTATGACCCAGAATATCGCACGACGCGACTCCTACTGAAGAGATGGGCGAGACTGGGGCCGGCAAAAAGAGGGTGCGGCGTTACATTCCCTCCATTCGCGTCTGAGGTTTGTGAGAGGCGCCGTTTTCCCTGTTTGACAGGTGCGGCGGGACATTTCACCTTTAATCGATGACTCATTCGTAGCGGGCTAAACAATTCGAACAAAGTGTGAGCATTCATGAACAGGTCCACCGCCCAGCGGATTGATGACACGTCCCTTCCTCCCCTTGACGGAGAGGGGATGACGAACCCGTTGGCATATGGTGCGGTCGGCATTGCGCACATCGATTCCGACGGCACGATCCTGCGGTGCAATCTCCGTTTCGCTGAAATGCTGGGCTACAAGCCGGAAGAACTCGCTGGCAGGCACACCGATGCTGTCACCGATGCCGACGATGTCGAACTTCAGATCATGCTGTTCCGGGAGATGCTCGCCGGGAAGCGGCGCTCCTTCCAGATGAACAAGCGCTATATCCACAAGGATGGCAGCATCGTCTGGGCGATCCTCACTGTGGGCTGTGCGCGCGACGCGCAAGGCAAGGTCGAGCATTTCGTCGCGATTATCAGCGACATCACGGAAAAGCATAATACGTCCCAGGCGCTCGCCGAAAGTGAAGCACGTTTCCGGGCCACATTTGAGAATGCGGCCGTCGGGATGGCGATTGTCGGCACGGACGGGTCCTGGTTGCAGGTGAACCAGAAGGCCTGCGACATCACCGGATATAAAGCCGATGAGCTGATGCAGCTGACCTTCCAGGACATTACCCATCCGGACGATCTGCATATCGACTTGTCCCTTCTGGAAGAGACGATCGCGGGCAAGCGCGACTCGTATTCCATGGAGAAGCGCTACTTCCGGAAGGACGGGACGCTTGTCTGGGTCAAACTGACGGTTGGGTGCGCTCGCTCGAAGAGCGGGGATGTCGACTATTTTATCTCGGTGATCGAAGACATCACGCAGGAAAAACAGAAGGATGATGCCCTTCACCGGAGCGAGGAACGTTTCCGTGCAATATTCGAGAACGCAGCCGTCGGCATGGCGCAAGTTGCGCCAGACGGAAGATGGCTGCGTGCAAACCGGAAGGTTTGCGAGATCCTCGGCTATTCCGAAGAGGAATTGAAGGATTGTGATTTCCAGTCCCTGACGCATCCGGAGGATCTTCAGGAGGGGCTCGACCTCATGGAGGAAATGCTCTCTGGCGAGCGCAATTCGATGCATATCGAGAAGCGCTATACCCACAAGGATGGCAGTGTCGTTTGGGCAAGCCTGTCCGTGTCCTGTGCCCACAATCAAAAGGGTGAAGTCGAGTACATGATTTCGGTGATCGACGACATCACCGAGAAAAAGCAGATGCGGCAGGAGCTGGACGCCAGCAATACGCGGTTCCAGGCAATCCAGAAAACAACCCCGGATGGCTTCATGGTGTTCCGCAGTGCACGGAATTCCTCAGGCGAGATCGAGGATTTTATCTGCGAGTACGGAAACCCGGCCTCTGGCAGAATGCTGATGATCGATCCGGCCGAGATGACCGGCCACGGGATGCTGCAGAGGAACCCCCGCAACCGGGACATCGGGCTTTTCGATGCGTATTGCCGTGTAGTCGAAACGGGTGAGACAATTCAGGGCGAACTCGAATTCCCGCTTTCCAATGGAACATTTGGATGGTTCCGCTATTCGGCGGTGCGAGTGGATGATGGATTTGCCGTCTCTTTCACCGACATCAGCGATTCGAAGCGCGCCGAGCTTGAGCTGAGGCGCAGCGAGGAACGGTTCCGGGCCGCTCAGCAGACCACGCCCGATGGCTTCCTGATGTTCCGTACTGTGTTTGACGAGCAGGGCGGCATTGCGGATTTCGTCTGCGAATATGCAAACCCGGCGGCCGAACGGATTGCCGGCAGGCCCGCCAGTGTGATGGTGGGACAGACGCTGCGGAAGGACACGAAAATCGACCTGCAGCATCCTCTCTTTGAGGCTTGTGTGTACCTGGTCGAAACGGGCGAGCCGCTTGAAACGGAAATTCCGTTACCTATCCCGGAAAAAAAGGGCTGGCTTCGTATCGCTGCGGTGAGGATCGAGGCGGGGTTTGCGGTGACATTCTCGGACATCACTGAACGCAAGCGGTCCGAATTGCGGTTGAAAGAAAGCGAGGCCCGGCTTCGGGCCTTCCACCAGACCACACCGGACGGCTTCATTATCTTCAGGAGTGTACGCGGGGCCGACAAGAAGATAACCGATTTTCGTATCGTCTATGCCAACCCGGCCGCTCAGCGTTTGTCCCGCCTGGATCCTGATACCATGCTCTCAACCACTTTGCTCCGGCAAGCGCCCCTGCTGCCGGATCTGGGGGTGTTCGACAAGCTCATCGATGCTGCAGAAAATGGCGCGCCCTGGCAGGGGGAGTTCTTCTATCCGGCGCGCTCCGGTAGGGGAATCTGGTACAAGGCCACGGCTGCGAAGGTCGATGACGGGCTTGCCGTATACTATTCAGATATTTCCAGGGAGAAGCAGGCCAAAGCGAAACTGCGCGAGCAGGAAGAGCACGCACGCGCCATTCTGAACAATCTGATTTCGTTCGTGACCCTGATGACGCCGGATGGCATTATTGTGGATGTGAATGAGTCTGCGTTGGCGACGGCAAAGCTTGAGGCGTCAGATGTCGTGGGGAAGCATTTCTGGGAGACGTATTGGTGGTCCCATGATGCCGATGCCCGAGATGAGCTGCGCCTCTGTGTTCTGCGAGCGGCGCAGGGGGAGCGCGTTCGTCATGATACAACAGTCCGGACCTCCGGAGACGGACGGATCGCTGTGGCAAATCTGCTGGCACCCGTTCTGGATGAGAGTGGAACGGTGACCCATGTTGTGGCGTCCGGCTTCGATATTTCCGACCGCAAGAAGGCCGAGCAGCACCGTGAAATGCTGGTCAACGAACTCAGCCACCGGGTAAAGAACTCGCTGGCAACGGTTCAGACCATCGCGTCGCACACATTGCGGGAGGCTTCCGACCTTGAGTCCTTCCGGGAAACCTTTGTCGGACGTCTCATGGCGATTTCGAAATGCCATGACTTGCTGATCGATACGACCCGCAGCAATGCCGACATTTCCCAATTGGTGCGCGACCAGGTGCTGCCTTACGCGCCTGGCGGCCTGGACGGGCAGGTGTCGATGTCCGGACCCCAACTCGTACTGGGCCCGGAAGCGGCCCATACGTTCGGGCTCATCCTGCATGAGCTGGCGACCAATGCTGCCAAATACGGCGCTCTGTCGACCGAAAACGGCCAGCTTGAAGTGACCTGGAAGCGCGGGAGCGACTTGGAGCAGAACGAGGCCATCTTCACCTGGGTCGAGACGGGTGGCCCACCGGTGACGCCGCCAACGCGCCGCGGGTTTGGCAGCGTGCTGATTGAGCAAAGCCTGGCCCATACGCTGGATGGAAAGGTTCAGATTGAGTACAGGCCGGAAGGCCTCTGGGCGCAGTTCAGGTTCCGGAAGAAAGGTGTCAGATGACTTCGGAAAAAAGCCCCATTCTGCTGGTTGAGGATGAGTTCCTCATCGCAATCGACGTTCAGATGAGATTACAGGAGGCTGGGTATCCGGTACTCAATCCGGTCGGGAGTGTCGAGGAAGCCCTGGCGATTCTGGACGAGCGGCCGGTTGGTGCGGCCATTCTGGACATGAACCTACGGGGCACCACGTCCACACCGATCGCAGAACGTCTTCAGGCGGATGGAACCCCATTTGTTTTCCTGTCCGGGAATGACACTTATCATCAGGACGAAAAGTTTGCGAACCATCCCGTCCTGACCAAGCCAATCGACTACGCAAACCTTATCGGCCAGATGAAGGCCTTCTGCGGATACTGATCTCACATGGCAGGGCGCGGACCGCCGTTGAGGGGCGCGCCGTCTTCTTCGTCTTTCGGCTTTCCGGGCTTCTTTCCGTAATCGTGCTTTTTCAAAAGGCCGCGGAATTGATGATAGGTCAGACCAAGCGCATCGGCTGCCTGGCCCTGATGCCCCTTGGCCCAGCTGAGCGCTTCATCGATCAGGCGCATCTCGAATGCCGCCACCTGGGCTTGGAAATCGGCCGTCACAGACGGATCGATACGTCCGGGTTCCGCTTCGAATGAAACAGGCGGCGCTGGACGGGCAGGGGCGGGCTTGCCGGGCGATGATTGCGGCCGCCAGGGCGACTCGAACGGATCGAGGGCTGCCGGGTCAAACACAACCGGCTCTCCGGGTGTCATGACCATGGAGCGGTGTGCCAGCCGCTGGGCGAAATTGCGCAGCTCCCGCACATTGCCCGGCCAGTCATGCGCTTCGATCGCTGCAATGGCGGACGGGGCGAAGCCGGGAAAGTCTTCCCCCATCTCAATGGCCATGCGTCGGGCAAAATGATCGGCCAGCAGAGTGGCGTCCCCCCGCCGGGCGCGCAGTGGCGGAAGGGTGATCACGTCAAAGGCGAGCCGGTCGAGCAGGTCTGAGCGGAACTCGCCTGCCTCCGCCATGGCAGGCAGGTCTGCATTGGTCGCGGCGACGATGCGCACATTGGTGGTCAGCACGCGTGACCCGCCGAGGCGCTGGAACTCTCCATATTCGACCACCCGGAGCAGTTTCTCCTGCACCTGCTGGGACGCGGTGGCGATCTCGTCGAGGAAGATCGTGCCGCCGTCTGCCAGTTCGAACCGGCCTTTGCGCTGCTCGGTCGCGCCGGTGAAGGCGCCGCGTTCATGCCCGAAAAGCTCGCTGTCGAGCAGTGTTTCCGACAAGGCGGCGCAATTCACCTTCACGAACGGGCCTTCCCAGCGCTTTGACAGGAAGTGCAGGCGTTCGCCGATCAATTCCTTGCCAGTGCCGCGCTCCCCGATCACCAAAATCGGCCGTTCCAGCGTGGCGACGCGGGAAACATGCTCCTGAGCGCTGAGCCAGGCAGGGGATTCCCCGATGAGCTGTGTGGTTTGACCAATCATTTGGTCAAAATAGTCAAAAACAAATGTAAAATCGACTAAAAAAATATTGGAAAAAACGAAAAAATATTTCGCGGATGATGCTGAGAAACTTTTTTATCAAGCAAAATCAACAACTTACAAAATTAATTTTGGTCTGGCACGGTCCTTGAAATGAGAGAAGAGCTCAGAGCGACGGGCGTTGCTCGAAACCAGAAGGACGAAACAGAAAATGGAAGACCGTTACACCCGCTCAGAAGCCCGATCGGACACAGGCCGTTTTGGCCGGTGGCTGTCGACCCGTTCCGCAGAGACCTGGATGTTCTTTGCCGCGGGCGTCTTCCTCGGCGGTTTCTTCTTCTAATCCTCCCCTGACACGAAAGGACACCACAATGGGTCTGTTCTCCCGCCTCGGTGACATCATCAACTCGAACATCAATGCGATGCTCGACAATGCCGAGAACCCCGAAAAAATCGCACGCCTGATCATTCAGGAAATGGAAGACACGCTGGTCGAGGTTCGTACCGCGGCTGCCCGTGCCATGGCCGACAAGAAAGAGATGGAACGCGACATCGCCCACTTCACCTCTGTGCGTGACGACTGGGCCAACAAGGCCGAACTCGCCATCGACAAGGGCCGTGAAGACCTGGCCCGCGGCGCCCTGATCGCCAAGCAGAAGGCCGAAGCCGAAATCGACCGCCGCAAGAATGCCATGGCCGCGGCTGAAGAGGCCTTCGAGAAGCGCCAGGACGATCTGTCCAAGCTGCAGGCGAAGCTCGACGAGGCCAAGGCAAAGCATCGTGCCCTGATGATGCGCCGCGAAGCCGCCGAACAGCGGATCCGCATGCGCAGCCAGGTCTATGACGGCCGCGTCGACGAAGCGCTTGCCCGCTACGGCAATATCGAGCGCAAGGTCGACGAGATGGAAGCCTATGCCGACCAGATCCGCGGCGCCGAGCCGACCCTCGAAGCCCAGTTCGCTGCCCTCGAGCAGGACGAAAGCATCGAGAAGGAACTCGCTGCCCTGAAGGCAAAACGTTCCAAGTCGTCGTCCAAGAAGTCGGAGGGCTGATCACATGCTGTTTTCGCTCGCCTGCCTTGCCGGCTTTCTGACCGTGGTTTGCACGCCTGGACTGGTCGCGCTGGAACTTGAAGACCGCCGCGCCAAGAAGAATGAGGCCGCCTGATGCCTGAGGAATTTATGGCCATTGCCATCGTTGGCATCATCTTCATCGGGTTTCCCGGTATCATCTTCCACTACATCACCCAGTGGCGGAAGCAGAAGACCCTGATGCCGGACGATGAGCGGATGATGGAAGACCTCTGGCGTTCGGCCAAGGCCATGGAACGCCGTATCGAAACGCTCGAGCGTCTGCTCGAAGCCGGGGAGGCGGAGGAACAACGCCCTCCGCCCCGCCGCTCCCGCCCCACTTTTGACGACTGAGGAATAAATAAATGTCCCGCCACTCCCGCCCATACCGCGATGCCGTTCACGGCGAAGACCGGATTTATGGTTCCCCCAATCCCAAGCGTTTCTACCGCTCCCGCGAAGACAAGGTCATCGCCGGTGTCTGCGGTGGCCTCGCCGAGCGCTTTGGCTGGGAGCCGGTCCTGGTCCGTGTCCTGGCCGTGCTTGCCTTCTTCTTCGTGATGGGGCCGCTCGCCCTGATCGCATACGTCACAATCTGGATGATCACGCCGCGCCGCCCTTTTGGCCTGGCGTCGGTCTCCCCGGATGAAGACGCATTCTGGCGCAACGTTTCAGACCGGCCGCGCGTCACCTTCGGCAATCTCAAATACACCTTCATGGACCTCGACGAGCGTCTGCGGAGCATCGAGCGCAAGGTCACATCAGACGAGTGGCGCCTGCGCAAGGAATTCCGCGATCTCGAACAAGGCAATAACTGATCCGCACACAAAACAAACCAGCGGCAATATCAACTGACAGACTCCGGTAAAGGAACGGAACAATGAGCAAGGGGACCTATCTGACCAGCAACTGGCTGATTTTCGCAATCACGCTGGTTACCGTGGCGGCCATGGTCGGGTTTTCAATGATGCAAGGCCACATGGCCTTCGAAATGGCGGGGCTGGAACTGTCTTTCACCCCGCATGAGGATGGCGGCCTGCGCCTGGCGGTGATCCGCACCGCCGATGCGCTAGGCGCGACCGCGCTTTAAGGCTCTCAGCAGCAGCCGCGCCGGGGCAACTGCCTCCAGCGCGGACCGGCTGGCCGGGGCAGGCGCGCCGCAGAGGCGGGCGGCGAGAATGGACCCGGCCCAGGGGCCCCAGGTAAAGCCCCGGGCGCCAAAGCCAGACGAAATGAAAACACGATCCAGCAAAGGGGCGTCCGCATCTGCGGGGCGCCCTTTTCGCATCCCGGCAAAGGCGTCGAGGAAGGCGTTATGGTCCGGCACCGCGCCGATCAGGGGCAGGCGGTCAGTCGTGGTTGCCCGCAGGCTGGCCCGGGAGGCGAGGTTTTCGCCCCGTGCGTCACGGACCCAGTAGGGGGAGAGCGTTTCCACACCCCTCAGATTTTCCGCGCGGGCTGCCTCCGAAGTGAAGGGCGCCGCATCCGGCGCAACCTTCTCGAAGGTCGCGCCCCAGAGGCGGTTCCTGCCAAGGGCCAGCGCATAGGTTCCGCTCGCCATGGCGAAAGGCGGTGCATCGGCGGGGCCTTCGGTGAAATCCACCTGACCCATGCGCGCTTCCAGTTCCAGCCAGGGCAGCATGCTGCCCGCCGCCATGCCATTGGCGAGAATGATGGCGTCGAACTCAGCGCCATTCACGGTCCGCGCTGCCAGATCCACCTCCGGCGCGGCGCCATAATGCTGTTTTACACCCGCAAGCAGGGAAGGGATCAGCTTCGCCGGCTCCACGATCAGGGCGCGCTTGTGCAGCAGGCCGCCGCCAGCGAGGGCTTCCAGATCCTCCAGCGGCAGGGGCGGGTCTGCCAGCAGCTTTTCGAACCGGGCCGTTTCCGCGTCGTCCTTCGGAACCTGCCGGACGTCCGTTTCCGTCACCCCCGGCCGCCCCCGATAGGCGTGCCGAGCAGCAAGATAGGCATCGACCAGCAAGCGGGCCTGCGCGGTGTCCCCGGCATCGAGGCGCGGCATGACGAGGCCCATCGGATTGCCGCTGCCGCCGCTGGCGGGGCCGTCTGCCGGGTCGAAAATGACCGGTTCTGCGCCGAGCTGCTGCAGCGCATGGGCTGCGCTTGCCCCGGCAATGCCTGCACCGAGAATGGCAACACGGTTTGCGCGGGGGAGGGGGCGGTTCAAACCGAAAATATCCGGTTCCGGGGCGGGCGGCGTGGCCAGGCGCGCCTCCAGACGCTCCCGCTTCCTGCCATGACCAGGCGCTTTGGCGACGGAGAACCCGGCGTCGGCCAGTCCGCGCCGCACGGCGCCCGCGACGGTGAAGGTTGCCGCTGGCGCACCCGGTACGCTGCGTTCACTTACCCATTTGAACAGGTCCGGCGCCCACATGGCTTCATTCTTCGCGGGGCTGAACCCGTCGAGAAACCAGGCATCGGCATGGTAAACGCTGTCCGGAAAAGACTCTGCAATATCAGCGAGGTGAAGGGTAAGTGTCACCCCGTCTTCCGGCCAGATGAAATGGCGGACGCCGCGTACCGGGCCGGGCCAGACTGCAATGAGGCGCTCGGACAGGTCTGCCAGCTCCGGCCAGGCGGAGAGGGCGCGTTCCGCGTCGTCTTTAGCGAGGGGAAAGCCCTCATAGCTGACAAAATGTAGGTAAGCGGTGGGCGAAGGCCGCGTCTGGCGCCACAGATCCCAGGCCGCGAGGAAATTCAGCCCCGTTCCGAACCCGGTTTCGCCGATGGTGAAGGTTTCCCGCCCACACCACGCCTCCGGCAGGCCGCACCCCGCCAGAAAAACGGCCCGGGTTTCGCCGAGACCATCGCCGGCAGTGAAATAGACGTCGCCCGCCGCCCGGGCGACGGGCGTGCCGTCGTCTTTCCAGTCGATTTCAGGTTGGGTCAGCAGGCGGGTCATGGGCAGGTGGCCTAGCCTCGCGCGCGCGTATTGAACAGAGGGCGAGATCACGCATCCGGCAAACTATTTCAGAAAGTTCGGACCTTTCCTCGCAGTCGCACGTTGATTGAGTGACCGCACAAAAGCGGCACAGAAAAGGAGACGCATTATGGACAAGGAACATGTGAAAAGCGCCACCAAGAAGGCCGAGGGTACGCTGAAGGAAGCCACCGGCAAGGCCGTCGGCGACAAGAGCCTGGAAATGAAGGGCAAAATGGACAAGGCCGAAGGCGAAGTCCGCGAGAAAGTCGGCGATGCGAAGGATGCTGTGAAAAAGGTTTCCTAAGCCAATCCGCTTTCAAGCAAGCCGTCCGGTAACTCCGGGCGGCTTTCGCTTGCACGGAAGGTTTTCGCCGCCCAGATAGGGGAGACGCAGCAGGAGCGAGCCATGGAGACTTTCGAGATCCGCCAGGAAGATGGCGAGACCGGCGGGCGGTATGTGACCGTCGTCGACGGCCATGAAGCCGAGATGACCTATTCGAAAGCCGGCACTTCCCGCATCATTATTGATCACACCGGCGTGCCGAAAGCGCTTGGCGGGCGTGGGGTTGGCGTGGCACTGGTGCAGCGCGCCGTCGAAGACGCCCGCGCGGCAGGCCTGAAGATCATCCCCCTCTGCCCCTTTGCGAAGGCGCAGATTGAGAAACACAAGGAATGGCAGGACGTTCTGGCATGAGCGAGATTACCCACGACCCGAACCGGATGCGCTATTCGTATTTCGAGAATGGCATCGAAGCCTATCTCACCTATGAGCGCCCGCGCGACGGACAGGTCCATATCACGCACACGATCGTGCCGGGCCCACTGGGCGGGCGCGGCCTTGGCAAGCGCCTTGTTGAAACCGTGATGGCGGATGTCATCGCCAGCGGCGAGATGGTCTCGTCCAGCTGCTGGTTCGCCAGCGCCCTGATCGAGAAAACGCCCGAATGGTCGGCCGTTCAGGCATGACGGCCCCGTTCTGGAAACAGAAAACGCTCGAACAGATGACGCGGGACGAGTGGGAGTCGCTTTGCGACGGCTGCGCCAAATGCTGCCTGCTGAAGCTGGAAGATGAAGACACCGGCGAGATTGCCTACACAAAGCTGCACTGCCGCCTGCTCGACGGGCAGGCCTGTGCCTGCATGGACTACGAAAACCGCAAGAAGATTGTCGAGGATTGCGTGATCCTGACGCCGCAAAACGTGGCCGAAATCAAATGGATGCCGCGCACCTGTGCCTACCGCCTCGTGCTGGAAGGCAAGGACCTGCCGGACTGGCACTATCTCGTCTGCGGAGACCGCAACCGTGTCCACACAACCGGCAATTCCATCCGGGGGCGGACCGTGTCCGAAGACACCGTCTTCGACGAAGACCCGGAAGACTGGATCGTCGACTGGGAAGGCAACGAGCCCTGAGACGCGGCTGACAACTTCTCCTTAAGCCGGGTCTGAGAGACTGGCGGGATGGAAACGCTGCCTGCCTTTGTCGAATACCTTTCCCATGAGCGCCGCATGGCCGCCAAGACGGTGGAGGCCTACCGCTCTGATCTGGCGGAATTTTTTAACTTCCTGCGCCATCATATGGGCGAGGAGCCGACGCCGAAGCTGCTGGGAGAGCTGAAGGCGCGCGACATCCGCGCCCATATTGCCCAGCGCCGGCGGGATGGCCTATCTGACGCTTCGGTCGCGCGGCTGCTCTCGTCCATCAAGGCGCTGTATCGCTGGCTGAACCGGGCCTTTGACATCGAGAATGCGGAGGTGGCGTACCTGCAGGGGCCGAAGCGCCCGAAACGCCTGCCGCGGCCGGTTTCCGCCGAAGCGGCGAAGGACATGATCGATGAAGCGGCCGACGATCCGGATGTTGCGCCCTGGATCAATGCCCGCGATGCGGCCGTGCTGTCGCTCCTCTATGGGGCAGGCCTTCGTATCTCCGAAGCGCTGAGCCTGACCGGCGCGGATGTCCCCGCACCTGAACGCCTGCGCATCACGGGTAAGGGTGGAAAGGTGCGGATCGTGCCGCTGATCCCGGCTGTGCGCGACGCCATCAATTTCTATGCGGAACAATGCCCCTATGCACTGACCCGCACGCAACCCCTGTTCCGGGGCGCAAAGGGCGGGGCGTTGAACCCGCGCCTGATCCAGGGACTTGTCCAGCGCCTGCGCGGCCTGCTCGGGCTGCCGGACACGGCAACGCCGCACGCCTTGCGCCATGCCTTTGCGACGCATCTTCTGGCGGCCGGGGCAGACCTTCGCGCCATCCAGACGCTGCTCGGCCACGCCTCGCTCTCCACCACGCAGGTCTATACCGGTGTCGATGCGAGCCGTCTGCGGGAAGTGCACGCCGCCGCCCATCCGCGCGCCTGAAGGTTGTAAACTCCGTATTGCCGGCATCTGCTGCCCTTGATCCTGCCGCAATTGCGCGCGATGTTAGGGGCAAGCAGACAAGGGAGACGCGCCGTGAGCGCAGGAAGTGAACAGAATCGCCGTATACGGAATGCGCTGATTGGCATTCTGACCATTGCGACATTCATCGGCTGCGGCCTGGCGGCGAATGCGCAGGAGCGGGATTCTTTCATCGATTATGACGGCTTCCTCGGTGTCTCTGAAGAAGTGGCTGCCTATCGCCAGCAGCATCTTGTTCCCCTGATCGAGTTCAACGAGATGAAGGCCGAGCCCGGCACGATCATTCTCGATTCCCGCAGCGCCGAAGCCTTTGCGATGGGCCATATCGAAGGCGCGATCAATGTGAACTTCTCCGACTTCACCGAAGAGAAGCTCGCGGCCGCGATCCCGTCAAAGGACACGCGCATCCTGATCTATTGCAATAACAATTTCGAAGACGATGTGGCGCCAGTGATGCTGAAAAGCGCGCCGCTGGCCCTCAACGTGCCGACCTTCATCAATCTCTATGGTTATGGCTACAAGAACGTCTTTGAGCTGAAGGGCATGCATTCGCTGGAGGATCCGGAGATCCACTGGGTCAGCGACCTGCAGGCGCCCTGATCCACCTGCTAACGGGGAAGCCCTGACACCACGCGGTGATATTCCTCGATCGTTTCCTCGAAGATCTGCGCGATGGGCTTCACCTCCTTGATGCGGCCGGCGACCTGACCGGTCAGGGCGATGCCGGCTTCAAGGTTTCCGCCGAAATAGACGTCCTGCGTGCCGGCAAACTCTCCGAAGATATTCTCTACGCCTTCCTTCTGGATGCGGTCCGTCCGTTCCGTGCGCAAGGCGCGCAGGGCAGGGCCGGGGCCTGAGCGGTTGAGGAACACAGTGTCGGTGGAATCCGCGCCGACAATCGCGTCCTTCCAGTTCTGGTGCACCGGGCTCTCTGCGGAGGAGAGAATGCGCGTGCCCATCAGCACCCCTTCGGCACCAAGGCAGAAGGCCGCCGCCATGGTTCGCCCATCCATGATGCCGCCAGCAGCGACCACCGGCACGTCCACCGCTTCGCAGACTTGCGGGATCAGCACCATGGAGGCCACATCCTTCGGGTTCTTGAATCCGCCGCCTTCGCCCCCCTCCACGATCAGGCCGTCGACGCCCGCCTCAATCGCGCGCATCGCGCCCTGCAGCGACGGCACGACGTGGAAGACGGTGAGGCCTGCTTCTTTCAGCATGCCGGTATACTTCATCGGGTCCCCGGCGGATGTGGTGACGAATTTGATCCCCTGGTCGATCACGAACTGGATAATGTCCGGATCGCGCACGAAAGCCTGTGCCACGTTCACGCCGAACGGCTTGTCCGTCAGCGTTTTCATCTTCTTGATCTCTTCCCGCACGGCATCCAGTTCGCCGGAAGAGGTTTCGATGATGCCCATGCCTCCGGCATTCGAGACGGCAGACGACAATTGCGACCGGGCAATCCAGCCCATGGCGGCCTGGATGATCGGCTTTTCGATACCGAGCATGTCGGTGATGCGGGTCGGGACGGGCTTGGCGCTCATGATTGTTTCCTCCTGAGGGGCAGAGAAGGCGGGATCGGCCCGGCCTGCAAGCCCTTGCCTTGCGTCAGTCTGCCGGGGCGGTCAGGAAATCATTCAGATCCGGCACACGGCCAAAGGCAATTTTTGCCCCGGCATAGCCACCGGGCGGCTCCTTGCGCGGGCCGAGTGAGACGACGCAGGCGCCGTTGCGGGCATTCAGCGCATCCATTGCATCCGTCACCCGTTCCCAGCGGGCGCGTTCCGTTGCGCAGCTTGCCTGTTCGAACAGGTCGCCGCTGGTTTCACCCGGCCGGCTGATCTGGTGCAGGAAGACTGAAACTTTCGATAGGTGCCGTGAGCCCAGTGCTTCCATCCCGGCATCGAACAGGACGGAGGTATGCTGCAGGAAAGTGTGATCGTCCCGGGCCGGGGAGAAGCTGGCATCGCCGCTCCACCGTCGGCCGTCCTGTGCGCCGATGGACACATGAATGGCGCGAGCGAGATAATTCTCGCGGCGCAGACGCCGGGCCGCCTTCGCCGTCAGCAGGCGCAGGCAGCCGCGAGCCTTGTCCGGTTGCCGCCATTCTCCGGAGAGAACCCGTCCGTGTCCGAACATGCGTCGCTCCGTTTCCGGCCGGGAGACGGCATAGCCGTGCAGCTGTGCCCACATCCGCTCGCCTTCCACACTATTCCAGATGGCGCGGGCCTGTTTGGGGGACAGGTTCCACAACTGCTCCACCGTGAACACTCCGGCCTTGCCAAGGCGCGTATGCATCCGGCCGGATATGCCGGGCAGGTCCTGCAGATCCAGATCGAATAGCGGGCCGGGCAGGTCTTCCGGGCGCAGCACGACCAGGCCTTCCGGCTTGTTCATTTCTGCGGCGACCTTGGCCAGGAACTGGTTCGGCGCAAGCCCGATGGAGGCCGTCATCCACGGTCCGATGGCCTCTTTCAGGCCGCAGCGGATGCTCTGCGCGATGTTCTCGCCCCGCCGCCGTTCAGAGCCGATCAGCGCGCACTCCATCTCGTCCACAGACCACACCTTGCGCACCGGCACATGCCGGTCCAGCTCCGCCAGGATCCTGTGATGCAGTTTCACATACTCATCGTGGCGGGCGACCGGCAGGGCGATGCCGGGACACAGTGCCCGGGCTTCCCGCACCGATGTGCCGCGCCGGATACCGTAGGCCTTCGCCTCGTAACAGCGGGCGATCAGGCCTGAATATTCGGACTCCAGCGGGATCACCCCCACCGGCCGGCCGCGCAGTTCCGGCCGCAATTGCTTTTCGGCATTTGCGAAGAAGGCATCGAAGTCGATATACAGAGACTCGATTTCAGTCGGCAGGCGCATCGGACGGACCCGGAAAACGAACGTGAACATAAAGAGAACATTTTGTGCGCCGGAGTCAAGCGGCCGGTTCATTTGGAAGCGAGGCTCCCCATGATTCTGCGCGAACCGAAATCCGGCGAACTTGCCGCGCTCTCCGGCCTCTGCCTGCGCTCCAAGGCCCATTGGGGCTATTCCGGCGACATGCTGAAGGCCTTTGAGGCGGAACTCACCCTGACGCCGGAAGATCTGGCCGAAGACGCCGTCATGCTGGCCGAAGACAAGCGCGGCATTGCGGGGGTCGTGCAGCTCTCGAAACAGGGCGAGGATGCGGTGCTGGAGAAGCTGTTCGTGGATCCGGACCGGCTGGGGGAGGGGACGGGCAAGCTGCTCTATGTCTGGGCCTGCCGCGTCGCGCGGGAAAATGGCGCGAAGAACCTGGTGATCGATTCAGACCCGGACGCCGCCGCTTTCTATGAGGGCCTCGGTGCCGTCCGCAGCGGCACCGCCGAATCCGGCTCCATCCCGGGCCGGACCCTGCCGCATCTCGTGCACCCGCTCGGTTAGAGCGTCTTAAGGTGCAAAGCCTGAAGCATGTGTCCTCAGGTGCGCATCGAAGCGTTCGAAATCATCCTCGATCTGCGGGGCCTTGCTGACATCGTGCGCGGCAAAGGTCGGCAATGGCGTCAAGGCGAAGAAGGCGAAATTGATATGCACCGGGGCCAGCAGCTCCTCCAGGCTGCGGCCTGCGAACAATGTCTGGGCCGGGTCCTCGAACGCCTCTCTCGGCGCGTTCAGCGTCACCGACAACATGTAGCGTTTGCCTTCAAGTTTGCCGCCGGATCCGTACTGCCGCGTCGGGTCCTTCCGGCTGCGTCCGTCGCCGCGGGCGAGGCGGCCATCCATGCCGGCCGTATAGACTTCATCCAGGTAGCGTTTCAGCGACCAGGGCAGGCCCATCGAGTTCAGCGGGAACTGCAGGAAGATCAGATCTGCCCAGAGCTGGTTTTCGACTTCCCGCTCCAGATCCCACGGCTCTGCGGTGCGGACCTGCCGGACGGTGGCGCCGCCCGTCTCGAAATGCGCCTGCGCGCGGTCGCAAAAGGCCTGGTTCAGCCTGCCCGGTGAGGTCGGGAAAGGCTGGTGGCCGTTGATCAGCAGGATGGAGGTCACGGGCCGCAGATAGATCATGTCTCCACTGGCAACGCAATGCAGGCCTTGTCCCGCGCTGCATCCGGCGCTACATGCGCATCATCGTGGTGATTTGGCCGGCCGGCTTGCAGCCACGTAAAACAAGTCGCTAAAAGGGCCGCGCGCAGGAAGTATAGACCCGTTCCGCGCCCCCTTTTTTCCTTGTTTTCAAGTCCTAAGCTGGCCGATCCAAGCGAGAGTAAACCCTGTGCCGATCAAGATTCCTGATGCCCTGCCTGCCCGTGAGACCCTCCTCAAAGAAGGCGTGGCGGTGATGCGTGCGTCAGAGGCGGCGCGGCAGGACATCCGCCCGCTGCAGATCGGCCTCCTGAACCTGATGCCGAACAAGATCCGCACGGAGACGCAGATCGCGCGCCTGCTCGGGGCATCGCCGCTGCAGGTGGAATTGTCGCTGATCCGCATCGGCAATCACACGCCGAAGAATACCTCTGCAGATCATCTGATCAGCTTCTATGAAACCTGGGAGGAAGTGGCAGACCGCAAGTTCGACGGCTTCATCGTCACCGGCGCGCCGGTCGAGCAGCTGGATTTCGAAGACGTTACCTATTGGGATGAGCTGACGCAGATCTTCAACTGGACACGGACGAATGTGCATTCGAACCTGTTCATCTGCTGGGGCGCGATGGCGGCGGCCTGGTACTTCCACAAGCTGCCGAAATACCAGCTGGCGAAGAAGGCTTTCGGCGTCTACCGCCAGCGTAATCTTGCGCCGGCCTCGCCTTACCTCAACGGCTTTTCGGACGACTTCCTGATCCCGGTCTCCCGCTGGACGGAAGTGCATGCCGAAGATGTGCTCGCCCGGCCGGAACTGGACCTGCTGGTCGATTGCCCGGCCACCGGGCCGAGCCTTCTGGAACATGCGCCGAGCCGCAGCGTCTTCATGTTCAACCATGTGGAATATGACTCGTTCTCCCTGAAGGAAGAATACGAGCGCGATGTGGCCGCCGGAAGCGACATCGACATTCCGCACAATTACTTCCCGGACGACGACCCGACCCGCAAGCCGCTGAACCGCTGGCGCAGCCACGCGCACCTCCTGTTTGGCAATTGGGTAAACCAGGTCTATCAGTCCACGCCGTATGATCTCGCCGAGATCGGGAAGGGATGAGGCATGAACGATGCGTGATTGGCTCAACTGGACGAGGATTGTTGCCTTCCTGGCTGTGGGAGGTGCCGTTTGGTCGAATTTCAACGGTCATGATACTTTATGGTTGGCTTGCGCTGTTGTTGTCGCTTTGCTGGTGCCACTCAATCTCGGTGTGCTTGCTTACAGGCACTGGCAGAAGGGACAGCGACAAATGATGTCCGCTGGGAAGCAAGACGTCGAGGGCGTGCAGGACTGAGTCATGACCGCGGCCCTCGTCCCTGAGCTCTATGTCAGCGACCTCGCGCGCAGCCTCGATTTTTATTGCGGCGCCCTCGGCTTCTCCATCGTCTACCAGCGCCCTGAGGAACGCTTCGCCTATATCGAACGGAACGGGGCTGAGTTTATGCTGGAGGAACCGGTCGGGCGCACCTGGCTCGCCGGGCCGCTGGAGGCGCCTTATGGCCGGGGCGTCAATTTCCAGATCGCGGTGGAGGATGCCGCTGCCCTATGCGAGGCGGCCCTCGCCGCTGGAGCGCCCCTGATCCAGGGTCTCGAAGAGAAGACCTATCTGCGCGACGACGAACCCATCCGCGTGCGCCAATGCGTGGTGCAGGACCCGGACGGCTATCTTCTCCGCTTCTCGGAATTGCTGTGACATCGTAGAACAGCGCGATGATTCCCGCCGAAGCGCCTTCTCCGGAACTCTCCTACGCGTCCTATTTCGAGGATCCGGTGAAGCGCCATCTGGTGCGGATGGTGGAGCGTTTCTCCGGACAGCCGCGGCTGAAGAAACTTTACCAGCATTACCGCGAACACCTCGCCAATGACGTGCCCTTCTTCGAGGCGGCAATCCGCCTCCTGAATCTGGATGTCCAGTTCTCGGCGTCCCGCCTCGCGGAGATCCCGAAAGAGGGCCCGCTGGTCGTTGTGGCGAACCATCCCTTCGGCGTGCTGGACGGGCTGGTCATCTGCTGGCTGGTCAGCCTCCGCCGGCCGGATTTCCGGGTGCTGACCAACTCCGCTCTCGACGGAATTCCCGAGGCGCGGGACTATCTGCTCCGTGTCGACTTTTCCGGCACGCGCGAAGCCATGGCCGCTAACGTCGCCATGCGCAAGGCGGCGCTGGACCACATCAAGAATGGCGGCTGCGTCATTGTCTTCCCCTCGGGCGGCGTCTCGACCACGCCGCGTCCGTTTGACCGCACGGCGGTGGACGATGAGTGGAAGCCCTTCACGGCGAAACTCATCACCCATGGCAATGCGTCCGTGACGCCGGTCTTTTTCGACGGACAGAATTCGCGCCTGTTCCAGATGGCGAGCCACCTGTCATTGGAGCTGCGCCTCGCGCTCGTCTTCCGCGAGGTGCGCCGCCGCATGGGGCAGTCGCTGCGGGTGGAGATCGGGCAGACGCTGTCGCCGGATGATCTGGCTGCCGCAGGCAAGCGCCGCGGCTTGATGGAGTTTCTGCGGGAGCGGACCTATGAACTCGCCGGCCCTGCCCAGCATGCCCGCCTCGCCCGGGCCGGCGTGCGCTTCCAGCAGAAGAAACCGAAAGTCTACCGTTGATCCTGCGCGCGACATTCCGGAAGATCGCTTGAGAGAAAAAGAACAATAGGGGAGGCGCATGCGCCAGAAGACAGACACGCCGGATCCTGTGGCGTCAGCAAAAGCCCTGCTGCCGGAACTCGCAGAGCGCGCAAACGAAATGGATGAGGTGCGCCGTCTGCCGGCAGACCTGGCGCGCAAGATGGCGGAGGCAGGCGTCTTCCGCCTTGTCACGCCGCGCCGTTTCGGCGGACTGGAGGCGAGCCCGCGCACTTTTGTCGAAACCGTCGAGACGCTCTCAACCGCGAATGCGAGCGCTGGCTGGTGCTGCATGATCGCCAACACGTCTGCGCTTAATGCCGCTTACATGGCGCCGGAGGAGGCCGAGGCCATCTTCGATGATCCGCATGTCATCACCGGCGGCGTCTTCGCGCCGATGGGCCGCGCCGTGGTGGCGGAAGACGGCTACCGCGTCACCGGGCGCTGGCAATGGGGCTCGGGCTCGGCGAACAGCGCCTGGCTCGGGGGTGGCTGCACCGTCTGGGAGAATGGCGAGATGCGGCGCCTGCCAAACGGCGCGCCGGAGACGCTGATGGCCGTTTTCCCGGCGGCCGAGGCCACGCTGCACGACACCTGGCATGTCATGGGCCTGAAAGGCACAGGCTCCGGCGACATCGAAGTGAAGGACATCTTCGTGCCGGAAGGGCGCTGCGTGCGCCTCGCGGAAGGCAATCCGCGAGAGACCGGTCCGCTCTACAAATTCCCGCCCTTTGGCTTCCTCTCGCTGGGTGTCTGTGCCGCGGCGCTCGGCAATGCGCGGGGCAGCCTCGACACATTCCACGCGCTGGCCGCCGCCAAGAAGAACCAGGGCTCTGCCAAGACGCTGGCCGAACGCCAGACCGTGCAAGCGGCCTATGCGCAGGCCGAAGCCAGCTGGCGCGCGGCCCGGGCGCTGCTCTTCGCCGAAATCGACCGGGTGTGGGAAATTGCGCAGACTTCTGACGAAATCCCGATGGAGGCCCGCGCGGACCTCCGCCTTGCCTGCACCCATGTCACCCGCACCGGTGCTGACATCTGCCGCACCCTCTATGAGCTTGGCGGCGGCGCGGCCCTGTTCGAAACCTCTCCGCTCCAGCGCCAGTTCCGGGATGCGCAGGCCATGACCCAGCACATCATCACCGCCCCCGCCACCTGGGAACTGACCGGCCGCATCCTCTTCGGCCTGCCGACAGACGGAGGCATGGTTTGAGCGGCCTGAAAGTCCTCGTCGATGCCGATGCCTGTCCGGTGAAGGAGGAGGTGTATCGGGTGGCGCTGCGCCATGGCGTGCCGGTGGTGATTGTCGCGAATTCCTATCTGCGCATTCCGGAGCACCGGCTGATCTCCCGCCAGATCGTCACGGACGGGTTCGATGCGGCCGATGACTGGATCGCGAATGAGGCCAGCCCCGCCAGCCTCGTCATCACGGCGGATATTCTCCTCGCCCAGCGCGCGCTGGAGAAGGGCGCCCGCGTGCTCGGCCCCAATGGCAAACCGTTCACCGATGCCTCCATTGGCAATGCGGTCGCCGTGCGTGCGATCCATGCAGACCTCCGCGCGGGTCTCGGCGAAGGCGCCCCCAAAGGGGCGGCGCCCTTCACGAAGCAGGACCGTTCGAACTTCCTGAACGCCATGGAAGTCGCCATGGTCGCCCTGAAAAAGTCGCTTTAGCGCACGGCCGGTTCCAGCAGGCGGAAGGTTCCGGCGTCTGCGTCCATTTCGATCAGGCCGCCCTCCGGCACGGTGAACTGATCCGTCAGATGACCGATGAAGGCGCCGGAATAGGCCGGCACGCCCAGCGGCTTCAGATGATGGTCCAGAATTTCCGTCAGGGTGAAGCCGCCAATGCTGTTGCCCTGGCTGCAATCGGTGCAGTTGCCGACAATCACGCCCGCGACGCGCCCGAGGATGCCCGCCTGGCCGAGCTGCGTCAGCATCCGGTCGACGCGGTAGACGGCCTCGTCAATGTCCTCGAAGAACAGGATGGCGCCGTCAAATGCGGGCAGGTAGGGCGTGCCGACAAGAGCAGTCATCACGGTCAGATTGCCGCCCAGCAGGCGCCCGCGGGCTGTGCCCGGCGTGATCGTCTGGGTACGCCATTTGCGCTGCACCAACCGGTCTTCCGCCGCGACCGGGTTCACATAATCCGGCGTGGCGCCGTCGAACAGCAGCGGCTTGAATGTCTCCAGCGACTGCTTGCCCCAGGCGGAAATACCGACCGGGCCGTGGAAGGTGACCATGCCGGTCATCGCATGAATGGCGAGGTGCAGCGCGGTGATGTCGCTGTATCCGATCAAGGCTTTCGGGTTCTGCCCGATCAGGTCGAAATCGAGCCAGGGCAGGATGCGCGCCGTGCCCCAGCCGCCGCGCACGCTCATTATGGCGTTCGCATCGGGATCACCGAACATCTGGTTCACGCCCTCTGCGCGGGCTTTGTCGTCGCCCGCGAAATAGCCGTCGCGGTCCAGAATATTGTGCGCCCGCTTCGACTTCAGGCCGAGATTGCCGAGGGCCTCCTCGATCAGCTGGATGGCGAACGGCTCCCAGGTGGCAGAGGCCGGCTCGATCAGGCCGACTGTGTCGCCCGCCTTCAGCCGCGGCGGCAGGAGAACCGGGGTCTTTGTATTTGCCTGCGCTGCCGCCTTCATTGCCTGCGGCCCGAGCGCCAGCATTGCGCCTGCCACCCCCAAGATCTGTCTCCGGTTCATGTGTTCCGCGCTTCCCTTTGCATGCCGCCGCAATGTTGTGTACGGACGGCGGTTGTTTGATGGCACCAGCCTACAAGCATTTGAAAGGGGATTGCAGGGATCCGGCCTTCCGGCCCCATGAAATCAGGTCCGCTGCCTGCGTGTTTGTCGTCTCATGCGGCCAATCGAACGGAACCCGCGTCTAGAGGTTCATCTGACTCTGCGTGGTCAGGGCGACGAGTTTGCCGTCCTGGCGTTCGATCCTTGTCTGCCAGACCTGCAGGCGGCGCCCGATGCTGACGGGCGTCGCGGTTGCGGTGAGGACCGAGCCGGCGGGCGCCGCCGCGATCAGGTTCGTCTTGCTCTCCGGCGTGGTGGTCGTCTTCGCGCCCTCCGGCAGGTTCAGGAAGGCGCCGAGCGCCCCCGCACAGTCGGCCAGCGTCATCAGGAAGCCGCCATGGGCGATGCCTCCCGCGGTGCAGAGATCGTCGCGGACGGTTGCCCGCGCGACGACCTTGTCCTTTCCGGCCTCGACCACTTCAAAGCCGATGAGTTTGGCGAAGGGCATGGAAGCGGCGAGGGCGGTGAGCTGGTCAGCGGTCATTTCCGGCTCCTGTATATGGTGCATACATGGTCTATATATTGGATTGTACATGGTCCGGCGGGCGGACTTATCCAACAGGCTAGCCCACCGGTCAGGCAGGCCAAGACCTGCCCGCGGGGCAGCGTTCACACTTGCCCTTAACCGCTTTCATGCTAGAGCCCGTTCATGAACGGGATCACACTTCACAAGGGCGACCTGCCGGCCGACATGGATTTCGGCCCCGTCGTCGCCATCGACTGCGAGGCCATGGGCCTCAACCTCCATCGTGACCACCTGACGCTGGTGCAGCTGTCGTCCGGCGACGGCACGGCGCACCTGGTCCAGCTCGGCCGGGACTATGACTGCCCGAACCTGAAGGCGCTGCTGACCGATCCGAAGGTGATCAAGATCTTCCATTACGGCCGCTACGACATCGCCATGATGCTGCGCTGGATGGGAATCACCTGCGCGCCGGTCTGGTGTACCAAGATCGCCTCGAAGCTCGCCCGCACCTATACAGACCGCCACGGCCTGAAGGATGTCGCCCGCGAAGTGGCGGGGGTGGAACTGTCCAAGGCGCAGCAGAGCTCTGACTGGGGCACGGGCGAGCTGAGCGATGCGCAGATGCAGTATGCGGCCTCCGATGTGTTGCATCTGCACCAGATCAAGGCGGGCCTTGAGGCCATGCTGATCCGTGAAGGCCGGCTGGAAATGGCGCAGGCCTGCTTCGATTTCCTGCCCATGCGGGCCCGTCTGGACCTGGCCGGCTGGGACGATCAGGACATTTTCGCCCATAGCTGACCGGCTGCCATGCCTTCACCGCTTTTGTCATGGCAGGATCGCGGCTAAGAAAACAGCTGAGTTGCTTACAGGTTCGCCATCGGCATGGACGCCGCCACACACCATGATCCCGCCTCGCTCTGGGCCCCGCGCCGCCAGCTGACGCTGGCCCAGGCGCGCCAGCGCTCGGAACGTGTGAAGATCCTGCGCATGGTGTTCGTGGCTGGCGCAGCCATTTCGATCGGATTCTTCGCCGGCCACATCATCAAAAGCGCGCTGACCAGCGAGTCCCGGCCTGTCCGGGTGACCAAGGACGAGTCGGTGACCATGGTGAACCCGCGCTTCACCGGGCGCGACTCCAGCGGGCAGAGCTTCCAGATCACGGCAGATGCCGCGCGCCGCCGCCTCGGCACGGACCAGACGGTCGACCTGACAGCCCCGGTCCTGCAGGACGAAGCTGGCAGCCGGGTGAGCGCACCCACCGGCATGTATGACCGGGATGCGGGCATTCTTGAGCTGTATGACGATGTCAGCATTACCGATGCCTCCGGCTATACGTTCGTGTCTTCGGGCGCGCGGGTCTATGTCGGGGAAGGCCGGGTCGAGGGGCTTTCGCCGCTGCAGGGGCAAGGGCCCCTTGGCGACATCCGCTGCGACTCGTATGAAGTTCTCGATGACGGCAATCGCATTGTCTGTGCCGGCAATGTGCGCACCGTGATCTATCCGGCACCCATCCAGGAGGTGCAGGAAGAAATGGAAACGACGGGTGAAGGTGAAACTGATGGCTCGAATTAGACGACTCGGCGTTCTGCTGGCAGGCATGTTTGCGGCCTTCGCCGCGCCGGCCCATGCCCAGATTTCCTCCGAAGGCGGGCCGATCTACATCAATTCCGACCGCACCGAGAGCCTGGAGCGGGAACGCAAGGTGCTGCTGATCGGCAATGTCGACATCCAGCAGGGCGATGCCCGCCTGCGCGCCAATCAGGTGACGATGGTCTTTGCCAGCAAGGAAGGCGGCGGCGCCGGCACAGTCGGCGGCAGTTTCGGCCAGATCGAGTCGATGACGGCCGAGGGCGATGTCTTCTATGTGACCCCCGAACTGAAGGCCAAAGGGGAACGCGGCGTCTATGTCGCTGCGACCGATACAATCACCATGACTGGCAATGTCGCCCTGATGCGCGGGCGCGATGTGGCAGAAGGTGAAGTGCTCAAGCTTGAGATCACGAACCGGCGCACCACATTGGATGGCGGCGATGGCCGCACGCGCATGATGATCGATCCCGACTCCCAAAATGGGACGAATGATTGAATTTCAACGGGATCGTGAAAGCGATCTTAAGCATGTGAAGGTAACAGTCCTCCCGGGCAACAACGCCCGCACTGAAAGGGATTCCGGAGAAAGATGACCGAGCCGGCCGAAGGCCTTGTCGTTAAGAATATTGCCAAGGCATTTGGCAAGCGACAGGTCGTGCGGGATGTCTCGCTTTCTCTTCAGCGCGGGGAAGTTGTTGGCCTGCTTGGACCCAATGGGGCCGGCAAGACGACCTGCTTTTACATGATCATGGGCCTTATCGGCGTCGATTCGGGGACGATTTCGATCGACGGCGAGGACGTAACCCGTCTTCCAATGTATCAGCGCGCACGCCTCGGCGTGGGCTATCTTCCGCAGGAAGCCTCGATTTTCCGGGGCATGACGGTGGAAGAAAACGTGTTGGCTGTGGCGGAACTGGTCGAAAAAGACCGCGCCGCCCGGATGGCACAGGTCGACAGCCTGCTCAGCGAACTGCATGTGGAACATCTGCGCCACCAGGCCGCCACCTCCCTGTCGGGGGGCGAACGCCGCCGTGTCGAGATCGCCCGCGCACTCGCATCACGTCCGAGCTTCATGCTACTGGACGAACCGTTCACCGGTATCGACCCGCTTGCCATTTCCGACATTTCCGACCTTGTCCGCTACCTGAAGCAGCGTGGCCTGGGCGTCCTGATTACGGACCACCAGGTGCGCGAAACGCTCCAGATCGTCGACCGGGCCTATGTGATGTATGATGGTGAAGTGCTCTTCAACGGCTCGCCGGAAAGCGTGCTGCAGAATGAGGACGTGCGCAGGGTCTATCTGGGTGAACAGTTCGCCGCTTGATCTCAGGGGGCGCGGCTTATGGCCATGAAACAATCACTCGACATGCGCCAGGGCCAGTCCCTGGTGATGACGCCGCAACTGCAGCAGGCGATCAAGCTTCTGCAGCTGTCGAACCAGGAACTTGCCGAATTCGTCGAGGCCGAGATCGAGCGCAATCCGCTGCTCCAGAAGGCCGAAGACAATGACGGTCCCGGCGAAGGCAGCGAGCCGGCCCGCCGTGAAGAGATGTCGCTCGACGACAGCTCCGGCATGGGTGAGGCACGCGAGCAGCTGGATGCCCCCGGCGAGGACGTCTACGAGCCGGGCACCGGCTCCGACAATGCCATGCCGGCCGGCGTTTCCGGCCCCTCCGCCAAGGCCGACTGGTCCGGCATCGGGGCAGGGCCTGCCAGCGACGATTTCGACGCGGCCTCCAACGCATCCTCCGATGTGACGCTGAACCAGCACCTGCACGAACAGCTCCAGCTGGCCGGCCTCTCCGCCGCCGACCGCCTGATCGCGGCCCGCCTGATCGACGAGACCGATGAGGGCGGATACCTCCGCACGACGGTCGAAGAGGTCGCCAAGGACCTCGGCGCCGACGAAGCCAATGTCGAAGCCGTGCTTCAGGTCTGTCAGGGCTTTGAGCCGACGGGCGTGATGGCCCGCTCCATTCCGGAATGCCTGGCGCTGCAGCTGAAAGAGCGCGGCCGCTATGACCCGGCCATGGAAGCGATGATCGAAAACCTCGCCCTCGTCGCCAAGCACGATCTGAAAACCCTGTCGGACCGCTGCGGTGTCGGCAAGGAAGACCTGATGGAGATGATGTCGGAGCTGCGCCAGCTCTCCCCCAAACCGGGCGCCGGCTATTCCTCCGACACGACCATCGCCGTCCAGCCGGACGTTTATGTGCGTGAATTGCCGAACGGCATGTTCGCCGTCGAATTGAACTCCGACACGCTCCCCCGCGTGCTGATGGACAAGGCCTATTATGCCGAAGTCTCAGCGCTCAAGATGCGCGAGCAGGAGAAGGAATTCATCTCCGAATGCGCGGCCTCGGCCAGCTGGCTGATCAAGTCCCTCGACCAGCGCGCCCGCACCATCCTGAAAGTCGCCAGCGAGATCGTCCGCCAGCAGGATGCCTTCTTTGCGCATGGTGTCGCGCATCTGCGTCCGCTGAACCTGAAACAGGTGGCCGACGCGATCGAGATGCACGAATCGACCGTCAGCCGTGTGACGACCAACAAATACATGTCGACACCGCGCGGGCTGTTTGAACTGAAATACTTCTTCTCTGCCGCCATCCCGGCGACCGGGGGCGGGGAGGCACACTCCGCCGAGGCCGTCCGCTACCGGATCAAGCAGCTGATCGATCAGGAAGACCCGGAAGACGTTCTGTCAGATGACCAGATCGTGGAGATCCTCACCGGCTACGGCGTCGAAATCGCCCGCCGCACGGTCGCCAAATACCGCGAAAGCCTGAACATCCCCTCCAGCGTCCAACGCCGCCGGATTAACAGGGCGAGTTGAGGACAGGGGCCTCAAGCCGTTGGTCGCGGATGGCCGCAAATGACCCTAAGTGGACATTACGCCGCCGCCGGCACAGCGACATCGCTTCGTTAACCAGTTCAGGCTTTTGCTTTCGACCCTCGCTGATGTTGAGCCAAAGATACCTTTTCTCTGCCTGGACGGAAGGATCTTGAAGAATCCATAAAGGGAATGAGGCTTGGCTGAAGCGTCATCCAGACGTACACTTCCAATTCACGCCGACGATCGCCTCATGGCTCAATCAGGTCGATAAGTGATTCTCGACCCTGCGGGAAAAATCCCTTGCGGGCACATCCGGTACATCCGTCCTGCAACTGAAAGATCACATCGGTGTTATTATCGGTTCTTACAATGAAGGCGCCGCTCCGTTCATCTGGACAAAGACCAAGCTCCGCCAGCGGAAATTTAAACACCGACGTAACAGTCAATTGTGGTTCCGGGCACTAGCCCACGCCGGTGCCTATTGCCGCTGGGCCATCGGTCGCGCCCGCGTGCGCACATCAGCTCGCGGATTTGGCGTCGCATAGTCTTTCAGATCCCGCCGTGTCGTATCGGCTGAACACAGCTGCACCGGTACCACTTCGGAGCCCCAGCGGTTTTGCAGCAAGCCACTGCTTTGGTTTTCGCCCACCTGCTGGATGGATCCGTTGAGATTGCGTCCCGCCTGGATGAGGCACGCCGTGTTTCCCGATCCCTCCTGCGTGATCACGCCGGTATTGCCCCGGCCGAACTGCAGGATGCTGGCGGTGTTTCCGCTGCCCGTCTGCAGAACGCCGGCACCGTTGCCGCTGCCTTGCTGCACGACGGAGACCCGGTTGAACGCAGCCGCCGGCGCTACCACGCTCTGCTCGCGCAGCCGGTCACCCGGGAATTGCCTCGGGTATCCTCGCCCCCGATCGGCGTATGCGGCTAACGGTATCGTAAAGACAGCGAGCGCCAGGCTGGCAAGCATCATCTTGCGGGAACGGATCATCGTGGTCTCCTAGGAAAGCTGTTCAGCCGAGCAAAGTTCACCGCCCGCATCGCGCAGGGTCAGAAAGGCGCGGTAGTGCCCGCCGGAGAATTCCGCCGAGCCGACGGTGGCGCTCTTGCCGTGCGTCAGGTCGACCTCGCCGCCTTGCGTCACGTCAGTCCCACCGCCAGGACCGTACGACGTCATACTGAAATCATAAGATCCGTATACTGCGTCATTCGCCCGCACGACGGCTTCGATCCGAACGCCGTTGGCTGTCTTCGTTTCGCGGATCCAGCAGTCAGCAGACGCAGCCGGTGCGGCCTCTGCGCGCGCTTCGTCCGGCGGCAACAGTTCGTAGGTCGAGGCAGGGACCGGCGCGGCGCAGGCCGTGCCCGCCGCGAGCGCAGCCGCAATCAATGGGATTTTCATCTGCGTGTCTCCTTGGGCGGGTGTTGCGGGAAGGCGCATCGGCCTCCCCGCGCGAGGCGTCAGTTGTAGCCACTCTGCACGACTACGGAGATGTTGCCTTCGCCACGCTGGCGCACCGTCACATCCTGGCCATTGCCGACCTGAATGATACCGGACGTGTTGTTGTAGCCGTCCTGGTCTGCCACGGCCCTATTGTTGGTACCGATCTGGGCGATACCGGATACGTTGCCATAACCGGTCTGTAGCGTGTCGGCGCGAAGGTTCAGGCCGTCCTGCCCGGTCACGGCGAAGTTGTTCTCGCCGATCTGGGCAGTGCCGACGCTGTTGCGCGTGCCGTACTGGTCCATGCGGAGGAAGTTGTTGTAGCCGGACTGGACGCCGCGCGCATACTGGCCGCGGCCGCCCTGCACAATGACGGTGCCGTTGCGGTCGCCTTGCTGCGCAGCTGCGGCGCCGTTGCCATAGCCGGACTGGTCGACACGCACCCGGTTGCGGGGGTCCGCATGCGCGGCGCCGAGGCTGAATACCATAAGGGCCGCAGCGGCAGTGGTGAGAAGACGTTTCATGTTTCTGACTCCTGGTTTCATCTCGAGCCTGGTTGAGGTGTGGCTCGATCCCGCACAGGAATGACGGCTTCGTACTGAATGCGCTTTGAATGGCCGGTTCAGCTTCGTTCATGTTCGCGGCCCGCCAAGGCTGGAAGCATCCCTCCGTAGACAAATAGAAGTCATGAGCGCGCTGGCCCCAAGCTCGGGTTTGTCCAAGACACCACGGATATGGCCGCATCCGAAACGTGTTGGTTCGTAAAGATCGCGTAGCGTCGTTTGCCATTGTCCACTTCCGGCGAAGTCCGGCACGGGGCTGGCCGCTTGCTTCCTCCGAAGCTCTTGCCTTTTCTTGTCGGCTCATCATCAATCAAAAAATGAAAAATTATCCTCGTCTCTACGCCGCCCCATTGCTTAAGCCTGAATCGGTCCAGCCTTTGCTGAGAGATCCGGAACTTCATTGGAAGAAGGGGCGTTCGGCGTATGAGGCGGCCCACTCCTGGGTCAATGGAAATCTTCAAAAGGAAGGGGGCCTGCCTCTGCTCGTGCGTGCGACGCTAAATGTGGCGCCAGAATGGAAAAACGCTGAACTGGTGTCTGGCTTCTTCGAACATGCGACACCCTTGGATACGGACAGGGGCCCATCTAATAGTGACCTTCTTGCCGTTTGCCGCCTGGAGAGCACGCTCGGGATTATCGCTGTCGAAGCGAAGGCCGGCGAAACCTTTGGCGAGTTGATATCGGGATGGAACACGACGGCTGGTCGTTCAGCGCGATTGTCGTGGGCTTGCAAGCTGTTTGGCGTTGATGAAGAGGACTGCGGGGATCTGAGATGGCAGCTGTTTCACCGGACAGCGTCGGCCGTGCTTGAGGCGAAACGATATCATGCGCCGCATGCTGCAATGCTGGTTCATGACTTCAGCGCAGAACCTGGTTGGTATGATGACTATGCTGCTTTTGCTGAGGTCATCGGCGTCAAGGGTGCGAGCATTGGAACGATGAGTGACCCTGTCGTTGTCGAGGGTATCTCACTTCGCCTCGCATGGGTTCATGAGCCGGCTGCGCAGTGACGACGGATAGAAGACCTGCGATGAAATAGGCACAAGCACGTTAGGTAGCATTTGAGAGTCGTAACTTTTTCATCCCGATGGCGCCAGCCTCAGGCTTAAGCTTAGTGACTGCTTCCGGCGAATACTCGCCATTGAACGTTAGCTGCCGACGGACCGCTACTCCGCTGGCGCCACAGCCCCCTCCGCAAACATCTCATTCAGATACGCTGCCAGGCGGACGCCGCCTTTGGAGAGTTGCTGGCGCAGCAGGGGGCGGGTCTGGTAGACATATTCCCATTTGAGGATCTGGTGGTCCGGATAAATCGTGTCGCGGATCGCGGCGCTTTCATCGGCCCACTGAGCGGGGGTCGCGGCAGACCAGACGAGGACGTTTTCGGCCGTGATCTTGGAGGTCAGCCAGTCGGTCCATTCGGTGTAGGACAGCTCCTCGTAATTGATCAGCAGCTCGTCCCAGACTTCGTGCAGATTGGTCAGGTCTTCGAAGAAATAGCAGGTGAAGAGGTTCGCGCCCCGGTCCGTGCCGTTGCCGGCGTGCAGGGGCTGCTGCAGGTCACCGACCAGGTGGATGATGAAGCGGAGCGCCAGCTGGCGCTGTTCCAGCGGCTGGGTCTCGTCCACGGCGATGGCTCGGAAATGCTCCAGCGCCGTGATGGCATTGCCTTCCGGCGGCGGGGTGATGTCTGCATACATCTCGCCTTCGGGGATGGTGACATAGTGCCAGGGATTGGCCTCGCGGCGCCAGAAGTCTGAAGAATCCGAGCGCATGAAGTCCGCCCAGTCGGCGGCCTCGGCCATGCTTTCCGGCCCGAGGATCTCTTCCACCGCCGCGGCGGCCTCGTCACTCAGATAGTCGTCCGCGATGGCGGCGACGACGCGGTGCCCGGTCTTGCCCCAGGCAAAGGCCGGGGAGGCAATGGTGGCGGCAAGGGCGAGGCTGAGCAGCAGGCGGCGCATGGCAGGTCTCCGGCAGGGAACGGGGCAGGGAAAGCTTGCCAGACAGGTGCCGTCATTTCCCGCCGAGGGCAAGCGCGTCGACGTCGCGGCGCTGCGGCAGGCTGGGCTGGGCGCCGGGCCGTGTGCAGGCAAGCGCCCCGGCAGTCACGGCAAAGGCGAGTGCGTCGTCTGGCGACTTGCCCTCGATCAGGGCGACGGTGAGCGCGGCGGTGAACGTGTCCCCGGCACCGACCGTATCGACGACCTGGACCTTCGGCGGTGCGGCCCGGGCGATCTCCTTGCCGTCCTTGTAGAGTACCGCGCCCTCCGCCCCGAGCGAGACGGCGACCAGCGCGCCGCAAGTCATCAGGCGGTCACCATAAGTCTCCGCTTCGGTCTCGTTGACACTGAGAAGGTCCGCCATGGTCATGAGCTGGTCCGGTATGGTCATGGCCGGGGCGAGGTTCAGGCTGACAAATCCGGTCGCCTTTTCCGCTGCCGCCAGCAGCACCGGCACCGGCACTTCCAGCACGCCCATCATGTGTTCAATCGGCAGATCGGCCACATCATCCGGGCGCAGCACATGGTTCGCACCGGGGCAGACGACGATCAGATTCTCGCCGGAGGTCGCATCGACCGCGATCAGGGCGACTCCTGTCGTCTCACCATTCACATGGGCGACCTGAGAGAGGTCTACGCCGCCTGACTGCAGCAGTTTCAGGGCTTCGTCGGCCATGTCGTCCGCGCCGACGGCCCCGACCAGCTGCACCTCTGCGCCAAGGCGCCGGGCAGCCAGCGCCTGGTTCGCGCCCTTGCCGCCGGGATGCCGGGCAAGGCGTGCGCCGCCAACCGTCTCGCCCGGCCGCGGCAGAGCGGGGCCGGTGGCCACGATGTCGAGATTGATCGAGCCGACGACGGTAATCATGCCTGCTCCATCAGGGAGGCGATGAGGCCGAAAAAGCCATCCGCATCGGCAGTGGTGACCCAGTCATGCGGCCCGCCGGGCTCTGCCGGGAGGCAGGTCTGGCCGAAGCGTTCACCCTCTTCGGTCACCACGCTGACCGTCGTGGCCTTCGCCTCGAACAGGTGCGAGGCCAGCAGGAAGGCGATCGTGGACGGGTCATGCATCGGCGACTTGCGTCCTTCCTTCCAGCGGCCTTCGAGCTCGTTGCCGGCTTCCAGCAGCTTCACCATGATCGCCGCGCGCTCGGTGGGAATGGCCTTCAGACTTTCGATCCGCGGCAGCTCGGCCCGGACCGTATGGGTCACGTCGAGGCTCATCACCGTTGCCGGGATGCCGGACTGGAACACGATGGCTGCTGCGTGCGGGTCTGCGAAGACATTGAACTCCGAGAAGGGGGTGATGTTGCCGCCTTCACTGTCGGCGCCGGCCATCAGGACGAGGCGGGAGATGCCCTTCGCAATCGACGGGTCCAGCACCAGCGCGGCGGCGATATTGGTCATCGGGCCGGTCACGACCAGCGTGTATTCGCCCGGCGCGGCCGCTTTCAGTGTCTCGACGAGGAAGGGCACGGCATGGCCGTCAGCGAGCGGCCTGTCCGGTTCGAACGGGGCGAGGCCCGCAATGCCGCTTTCCCCGTGAAAGTCTTCAGCGGTCACCGGCGTGCGCAGGATCGGGCGCGGGCATCCGGCACGGACCGGGACCTCGGGCCGTCCCATCAGCTGGCACATCATGCGGGCATTCCGGCTGGTCAGCGACAGCGGCACATTGCCGGCCACCGTGGTGATCGCGCGCACGTCCAACGCGTCGCTCGCCAGTGCCATCATCAGCATGACGGCATCGTCAACGCCGGGATCGCAATCGATAATCAGGGGAAGGCTCATGCGTGAGAGGCCCGTTCCGCCCGCAGGTCCGCAATCGCATCCAGGAAAGGCTTGTCCAGCGGCGGACTTTCCATCGGCATGCCAAGCGCTTCGAGTGCCATGTCTGCTGTTACCCTTTCCCTTTTCCGTCCCCTGAGCCGGGCGATCATGCGGCTGGTGGCGACGGTGCGCCCTTTCGAGACGAATGTGTGCCGGAAACACATATAGGTTCCGTCCCAGCCGACCATACGCGTCTGCAGTTCGAACTTCTGGGGAAACTTCATCGAGTGGAAGTAGGTGAGTGCTTCGTACTGGATGATGGGGATCCAGCCGCGCTTGCGGAACGTCTTCATCGTGCCGGTCCGGAACATGAAATTCATGATTCCGAGATCGGTGATCGAGGCGTACCGGGAATTGGTCATATGCCCCATCGGGTCATGGTCGCCGATCCAGACGCCGGTGCGGATCGTGTGCACATCGAGGATGTGCGTTCGGGTCTTTGAAAACCATGCCCAAAGCATGATCCTGAGGAGCCGGAAGAACAGATTCATCGGGGCGGAACGCCTCCTGGTGGCAGGTCCAGACATTACGGAAAGTTGCCCGGCCCCTGCAGTCTCTGCTGCACGGCCCGGCGTCCTCCCAAGGGTGACTATGAGGCGGATGTGGCCGAATGCAAGCCCGGCCGGGCCAGCCGGGGCGGGGCTATGGTCCGTTAACCAGGCCTGAGCCCAAAAAAGAGGGCCAGTTCGTTCTGAACTGGCCCATTGAGCAGGTAAGATGGAGAAGCACCAGCATTGGAACTTCGCAGGACATATGCGTGTGCCGCCCGGACCGTTCCAAATTGTCTGGAAATTATGATTAATAAAACAAGGGATTGGGTTAAGCTTGTTTGCGCCGCCCGTAGAGGATGAGCAAGGCGACCAGGCCGATCGAGGTGCCCTGGCTTGAGAACGCCTCCAGCATCAGGGCAAAGAACCAGGACGGCAGATTGGTGCGTGTCTGAGCCTCTGTCAGGATGTTGCCTTCGCCCGAACCAAGCAATTCGGCATTGGCGGCCTCGATCTTCGCCTGCAATTCGTCGCGGCGTTTGGCGAGGCCGAGTTCATTCTGCGCATCACGATAGGGCTTCTGCTCCGTACGCCCGACACGTTCCACTTCAGAGAGATAGGCTTCAAGCCCTTCGACCGAGCGTGTCTCCGGCGGAATGCCTTCCAGCTGGCGGCGCCAGTCGGCGATCTGCGATTCCAGCACGCTGCGATTGGCATCGGCGCGCACGACTTCTTCGGCGGCTGCCGTGTTGTTTGCCGCGATGAAACGCTCGGTCCCGATGATGGAAGTGCCCATGCCGGCGAGGGCAAAGATCAGCGCGCGCCAGCCTTCCTTCATGCGGTGATTGGCCGTGTGCCAGTAGAAGAAGGTGAACCCGCCAAAGGAGATGACGGCGGCGATCACGCCGGTCCAGCCCCAGATGCCGGACTGGAGCGGATCGGCGACCGAGCTGGAAAAGGCCTGATAATTGGCGAAGCCCGACAGGGCTGCGGCGGCAAGGCCGGCCGTCAAAAAGACCAACGCCAGCAGGGAGATGATGAACTTCTCTCCGTTGAACGGCTTTTTCTCTTTCGGCTTGAGGTGCGGGAAGCGCTCTTCCAGCTTGTCGGCCTCGCCGAGGGTTTTCACTTTCGCTTCGTGCTTTGCGAGGTTCCGGCGCACCTTGCGCGGCGCTGGCGTGAACTCGGCATCCTGGACCTGCGGGCGCACAGCGGGAACGGGCGCGTCACTTTCCTCGATCACTTCGGCATGAAGTGGCAGGGGCTGCATCTCCTGGATGCGCTGGCGGCGGACGTCTTCCTTCAGGCGGACCAGCTCCGCGAAACTGCCTTCCGATCCGCAGTTCGGGCAGTGGAACGTACCTTGCCTGCGATTGAGAATAAGCGAGCTTTCGCCACCCTCGCGGCAATCCGGTGTCAGGTCGCACAGCGTGCGGACTTCGGTATCGTCCTGGCTCGACTCGAAGTCGACACCGAGTTCCTCAAGCTGCTGGATCGCCTGCAGGAGACGTTCGTCCGCCATGAAATTCTGACCCCGTTCGCATGGCGCGAACGCGCCCCGGCAAGGGGATTGTCTATCCGAATCCCCGCGTCGCAGTCACCCCCGGCTGTCACCCGGACCCGGCAGGGCCCGCCGTCCGGTGCCAGCGTGGGCAGAATAACGCATACGTGACGCCCGTTTCATCTTTACGGCGGCGGCACACCGCTTAAGGATGCTCTTAACCCGCCGGATGGACAGTGGTCCGGCGGAAGACCGCCTGTCATCTGGAGGAACTGAATGACCCTGCCGCGCTCCCTTGCCATTCCGAAGAACTGGAAAACCTTCAATTTCGCCAGCTTTTTCTCGGCGATTGGTTATCCCGTCCTGGGTGTTGCGCTGTTTGTGACCATGGTTCTGCTGGGGATCTTTATCAGCCATCTCACCTTCCACTGGTGGTATATGCTGATCGCGTTTGCCGTGATCGCTTTCACGATTTTTGTCTGCAATGCCGGGATCGGTCCGCTGCACCGCATCCTGCAGCACCGGGCAGGCGAGCTCGCCGTGCCGGGGCAGGTGCTGACCATGATCAACCTGGTCATCGCCATGCAGGGCAATGTGAAGGACTGGGTGAACTACCACTCCCAGCACCACCGCTTCTCCGACAAGCCGGGCGACCCGCACAACCCGTTCGAATCCAAGCGCTGGGCCTGGGTCGGCTGGATCCTGTGGCGCGACAAGAAAGACATGGAGCGTCCGCTGGCCATGTGGCTGAAGAACCAGCCGGTGATTGTCTGGATGGACCGTTTCTACAATGAAATCAGCCTTGTGGTGCACCTCGTCATCCCGGCGACGATCTATCTGATCGTCTGGGCGGCGGGCGGCTCGCTGGTGCTGACAGCGCTACTGCATGCGAGCGTCGTGATCGGCCGGGCGATCCAGTTCCACGCGACTGTCTACGGCATCAACGTGCTGGGCCACCTGAAGACGCCCATCTGGGCGGACCACCTGATCGGCCTGCTGACCGGTGGCGAAGCCTTCCATGACCATCACCATTCCGAGCCGACCAGCGCGCTGCACCGCCCGCGCAAGGGCGTGTGGAACCGGATTGTCGATTATAACGGCACGATCCTGCTCGCGATGGAGAAAATCGGCTGGGTCCGGAACCTGCGCATCGCGCCGCAATTTGCCTGACCATCGGCCCCGAAGGGCAATATAAAACACCGTATATACACCATGTATACACCATATATAGCGGCCGGTTCTGGCCGGGTGCGGACCAAAATGGGGAGACCGGGAGCGTGCAAGCCTCCCGGTCTTTTTGATTTTGCCACTTGTGCGGGCAGGGGCCCGCCCCATCTCTCCTGACGGGCCGGGGGGCCAGCAGAGGAGGGACTCCCATGGCCCAGACAGACGACAAGACTCACGCACCGGCCAAAATACACTCCTACATTCTTCTCGACCGTACCGGGTCCATGTCTCCCATCTGGGACGAGGCGCTGAGTTCGGTGAATGCCTATGCGGCCAACATCGCCGGGCAGGCCGGGGACGTCGCGCCTCAGATCACGCTCGCCGTGTTCGATGCGCAGGACGGCCTCCAGTTCGATGTGCTGAGGCGCGCCGTGCCGCCGGATGGCTGGCAGAAGGTGACCGACAAGGAAGCCAGCCCGCGCGGGATGACGCCGCTGTTCGACGCCATTGCGCGGCTCATCTCGATGGCCGAGGGCGACAATCCGGACAAGGCCGTCATCGTCATCATGACCGACGGAGCGGAGAATGCATCCCGCGAAGTCACAAAGGAGGGCGTGAAGGCCGCGCTCGACCGGGCCGAGAAACGCGGCTGGGAAATCGTCTTCCTGGGCGCGGAGTTTGCAAACTTCTCTGACGCCGACGCGGTCGGCATCTCCCCGCGCAAATCCATGGCGATGGGCCGGGGGCGGATGTCGGAGTCGATGACCCGGCTCGCCCGCAAGAGCCAGATCTACTATGCCTCGGAGGCAAGTGCGCCGGTCGAATTCGACGAAACCGACCGCGAAGAGGCGGGCGAAGCGGATGTGCAGAAGCGAACCGGTGAAAAGCGAAAAGGCTTCTTTATGCGGAAGAAATAAGCCGAAACTGAACACCCGTTCAGACTGGAAGGCCCGCCGGTTCGCCGGCGGGCCTTTTACCTTCCAAACGGCAACAAGCCGCCACGAACGCGCCTCAATCCTAACCGATCGTTTATCTCAATCGGGCCGTGGGGGCCTCAGACGCACGCGGCCGGCGGTTCCGGCCATAAAACTGGGCTATAAAACTGGGCCATAAAACTGGAAGGGACGCCAGGATGAAATCCTTCATCGCAAAACTCACACTCGGAGCCGCCGCCATCGCACTGGCGGGAACGGCCAGCGCCAAGATCCTGCCGGAGGCTCCGGAAGATCCGGGGGCGGTCCATTCCTATATCCTGCTCGACCGGACAGGCTCCATGTCCAATATCTGGGAAGAGGCGCTTGGCTCGGTCAATGCCTATGCCGCCAGTGTTGGCGAAGCCGATGAAGGCGAGATCGACGGCGAGGACATCGAGACCGATGTCACGCTCGCCGTGTTCGACTTTCAGGAAGGCATGCAGTTCGACGTGCTGCGCGACAGTGTGAAGGCCGAAGACTGGAAGAATGTCACCGACGACGAAGCCAATCCGCGCGGCATGACGCCCCTGTTCGATGCCATCGGACGCATGGTGAGCCTTGCCGAAGCCGACCAGCCGGAAAAGGCCGTGATTGTCATCATGACAGACGGACTCGAAAATTCCTCCCGTGAGCTGACGAAAGACGGTGCGAAAGCTGCGCTGGACCGGGCCCGGGCCAAGGGCTGGGAAGTCGTCTTCCTCGGCGCTGAGTTTGCGAGCTTCGACGATGCCGAAAGCGTTGGCATGGATGCCAGCAAGACCATGGCCGTCGGCCAAGGCAGCATGCAGGAGAGCATGTCGGCGCTGGCCAAGAAATCCCGCGCCTATGGCAAGGGCGAAGAGGCCGAGATCGAGTTCAATGAAGAAGACCGCGCCCTTGCAGACGAGGAAGGCGTGAAAGAGCGCCAGAACCAGTAAGCGCCAGGCTCCCGAACCTCCACCGGGCGGCTCCGGCGACCCCCTGCAAACCGCGCGCCCGGAAAAGGAAGCCCGCCTCAGAAATGAGGCGGGCTGTTCCCGTATATTGCGGGTCAACGCGGCGCCTTGTCCGGTCTGGTTACATGGACACGCCCCGGCGCTTGCGCATACAGTCTCGCGCATGACCGATACCTTCATCGACAAAGTCTATCGCACCTCAGGAAATGAAGGGATGCGCGACCTCTACAATGCGTGGGCAGACAAATACGATCAGGACCTGCTTGAAACCGGTTATGTAACGCCAGCCCGGGTGGCATTGGCGCTCAGCGCCGAATTGGCCCACAAGGATGCTCCCATTCTGGATTTCGGATGCGGCACCGGCCTGTCAGGGGCTGCATTGGCCGAAGCTGGATTTTCCAGAATAGACGGCACGGATCTGTCAGGCGAAATGCTCGCCATGGCCCGTAGAAAGCAGATCTATCACAAACTGTGGGAAACGGATCCGTCGGTACCGCTCCCGGTGAAACCAGGCGAATATCGCGCCGTAACCGCAATCGGGGTCATTAGCGTGGGGGCGGCGCCTGCGTCAGTTTATGACGATTTGCTTGCGATCCTGACCCCCGGTGACTTGCTGGCTTTCTCGCTGAATGACCAGAGCATGGCGATGGACGAATATGGCGGGCGTGTTCGAAGAAGTGTTTCCAGTGGGGAAGTGGCCATTCGGTCAGAAGCCTATGGTCCGCATCTTCAGGCACACGGAGAAAATTCAGGCGCGACTGTTTATGTGCTTGAACGCCTATGACGTGCGCCGCGCCTGCTACGGCAGGACCGCCGCCTGACAAAGCGGGCCGGAGCCATTAGGCTGACCGTGAGGAGACATTCATGACCGATCAGACCACACCGCCTTTTCCCGCCACGCATATACTTGTCCCCGTGGACATGCGGCACAGGGAGGCGTCGCAACTGGCCGTGGAATCTGCAGTTTATCTTGCCCGACGGGCTGGAGCGAAAGTGTCGATCCTGACGGTCATAAATCCGCTGGGCACGCATCTGACAGAAATGCCGGAAGCGCGGAAACCGGACTTCGAGGCCTTTGTCGCAGCAGAGGCAGAACGGCTGAGCCATGCCATCACGCCACTGTTCGAAAGTCATGAGGCCGTGAACGAGACGATCCAGAAGGTGATCCGGACGCATGGCGTGGATTTTGTCGTCATGGCGACGCACCATCCCAAGCTGAGCGACCATCTGTTCGGCTCGCACGCTTCGCAGACAGCGCTTCATGCCAATTGTTCCGTGCTGATCCTGAGGGGATAGGCCGCGGTCAAGGCACTTTACTTCTGTCCACCATGACCGTATTCAGCGCGCCATGCTGAAGACACAGATCATTATTACCACCAAGACGACCCGCCTTTGCGGGACGTTGCGGGTGCGTGCGATCTGAAGCCAGCCACCCTCACCAACGTCCCGCCAAGGCGCGGGACGGCCAATTCCTGACAATGGCTCTCCCGCTCCGAAGGCTCCAAACCGGAGAATGCCATGTCACCCCATTTCTCAAGATCCAATCCGCCCCGTGTCGGCGTCGTCGGCGCGACCGGCCTTGTCGGCAGCCTGATGCGCGAGCTGCTGGCCGAGCGGGACTTTCCGCTCGCCTCGCTGCGCCTGTTCGCCTCGGCACGTTCCGCCGGCAAGAAAGTCCCGTTCCGTAACACCGAGATCGTGGTGGAGGACGTTGCCACGGCAGATGTGTCCGGTCTCGACATCGTCTTCTTCTCGGCGGGTGGAGAAACCTCGCGCCAGTATGCGCCGAAATTCGCGGAAGCCGGCGCGCTCGTGATCGACAATTCCTCCGCTTGGCGGAAGGATCCGGATGTGCCGCTGGTTGTGCCGGAGGTGAACGCCGGTGCGCTGGCCAGCATTCCGAAAGGTATCATCGCCAACCCGAACTGCACCACGATGGCGGCGATGCCGGTTCTGAAGCCGCTGCACGATGCCTGGGGGCTGACGCGCCTCTTTGCTTCGACCTATCAGGCCGCTTCCGGGGCAGGGGTGGCAGGCTCGGAAGAGCTGACCGCGCAGGTGGCCGCCACAGCAGCCGGGGACATGGCCAGCCTTGCCGACAATCCGGCTGCGGTGGACTTCCCTGTACCAAAGAAATGGGCCGTGCCGCTCGCCTTCAACGTGGTGCCCATGAACTATGTGCTGGGGGAGGACGGATATACCGACGAAGAGCTGAAACTGCGTGACGAGAGCCGCAAGATCATGGGGCTGCCGGGTCTCAAAGTTTCCGGCACCTGCGTGCGCGTGCCGGTGATGACCGGGCACAGCCTGTCGATCCATGCCGAGTTTGAGCGGTCGGTTTCCGCTGAAGAGGCTGAGGCGATCTTACGGAAAGCGCCGGGCGTGCAGGTCGATCTCGTGCCGAACCCGCTGGAGATGACGGGCAAGGACAATGTCAGTGTCGGGCGCATCCGCAAGGACAGCGCGCTGGACAATGGGCTCGTCCTGTTTGTCGTGGGCGACAATCTGCGCAAGGGCGCCGCGCTGAACGCCGTGCAGATCGCCGAAGCACTGCTTGAGCGCGCGGGCTGAGGCCAAAGAAAAACGCCGGACCTGTGAGGGTCCGGCGTTTGCCAATTCAGTCTGAAGACCTGGCTTACAGGGCTTCGATAATGGTGACGTTGGCGATGCCGCCGCCTTCACACATGGTCTGCAGGCCATACTTCTTGCCGCGTGCGCGCAGCGCGTAGATCAGCGTGGTCATCAGCTTGGTGCCCGAAGCGCCGAGCGGGTGGCCGAGCGCGATGGCGCCGCCATTGACGTTCAGCTTCGCCGGGTCAGCGCCGTGATGCTTCAGCCAGGCGAGCGGAACGGGCGCGAAGGCTTCGTTCACTTCGTAAAGGTCGATGTCGGACATTTTCATCCCGGCGCGCTGCAGGGCGCGGTCCGTGGCGAAGAGCGGTTCTTCCAGCATGATGACCGGGTCGCCTGCCGTGACGGTCAGATTGTGGATACGTGCCAGCGGGGTCAGGCCATGCGCCTTGATGGCGGCCTCATTGGCGACCATTACGCCGGAGGCGCCGTCGCAGATCTGGCTGGCATTGGCGGCGGTCATGATGCCGTCATCCATGAGGATCTTCAGCTTCGCCATCGCATCCATGGATGCGTCGTAGCGGATGCCCTCATCCTTGTCGTGCATCACCTCGTTGCCTTCGGGATCGCGGCCCTTGAGGGCGATGATCTCATCCTTGAAAGCGCCAGCCTGGGTCGCGGCCGCACCGCGCTTGTGGCTTTCCACGGAGAAGGCGTCGAGCTCTTCCTTTGTGTGGCCATGCTTCTTGGCGATCATCTCGGCACCAACGAACTGGCTGAACTGCTTGATGCCGAACTTTTCCTTCACCGATTGCGGGGTCGGGTCGGTTGGCACTTCGAACAGTTTGCCGGCGCGGGCGTTGATGCCCATCGGGCAGCGGGTCATGCTCTCGACGCCTGCGGCGATCACCAGGTCCTGCGTGCCCGACATCACGGCCTGAGCGGCGAACTGGAGGCTCTGCTGGGACGAGCCGCACTGGCGGTCGATCGTCACGGCCGGCACGGAGTCCGGCAGGTTGGAGGCGAGCACGGCAGTCCGGCCGATCTGGCCAGCCTGCTCACCGGCCTGCGAGACGCAGCCCATGATCACGTCGTCGATCGCCTTGGGGTCGATACCGGTTTCGCTCACGAGGGCGTTGAGCACCTGTGCGCCAAGATCACCCGGATGCCATTCGGCGAGGGCGCCGCCGCGGCGGCCGCCGGCGGTACGTTTTGCTGCTACGATATATGCGTCTGCCATGTCACGCGTTCCTCTTCCAATCTTGTATGGCCATTTATACGCCCCGGATACGGCTACGCCAGCACTCTCCCAACGGAACCTGCCGCAAGGGAGACTGTCAGTTCCGGACCTCTGCAAACACGGGAAGGGATTTGCCGAACGGGGCGCTCTCCGCATTGGCGTACTGGCTCTCCACGTCTGGCAGGCGCAGCAGCGGTTCGAGTATGCCAGTGGACTGCAGGACGGGATCGAGTGCCTCGCGGGCGGCATCGTCCAATGCGCGATAGCGCGTTTGCAGCACCTCCAGACACCAGACCCTGTACTGGGACACCTGAATATCCCGATAGACCGTTCCCTGAATGGTCATGCCGTGGCGCGTTGCACCCGCCTGCCAGGCAATGGCGTTGGCGTTCAGCGCTTCCAGATGGGTTTCGCCCAGTTCGCGCAGCAGCGGTAAAAGATCGCCCGGGATACCACTGACGAGAGTGCAGCTGGTTCGGGAGGCGCGGGCGTTCCAGACCCGGTAGACCCAGGCCATCACGCCGGGGGCGGTTTCCCGCATGATGATTCCGGGGACCGGGTCCATCGCGCAGTGCCGGAAGAGGGGGCCCATCAGGCCGATGTCTGCCAGTGTGGGCCGCTCGCCCAGCAGGAAGGGACGGGCCTGCACGATGGGCTCAAGCAGGTCGAGCAACCTCAGGTAAGAGCCTTCGACATGCGCGCGGGTTTCCGGTGTGACGCCATCGCGCGTAACGAAATTGTATTTCTGGCGCTTCTCGGTTCGCCAGCGCTTCAGAAAACCGGGCGCCTTGATGTCCCGGCCCATGGCGTCTGAAATCTGCCGGGCGAGAAGTTTCGATGACAGCGGATAGCTCCAGCGGTAGTGCATGGCGGGGCGCCAGAGCCACTCATCGGCATAGTCCTCGATCAGGCGGCAGATGAAGGCCTGTGCCGGATCTTCCGGCAGGATCGGCGGAGTCGGATGTTGGGTCTCGAACCAGTCGATCATCGGGCTGGTATCGGTCATCCAGCGGCCATCCGGCAGCTCCACGGCGGGCATCTGCATGGCGCCGGTCTTCTCCGGAATGGTGCGCATGAAGTCCTGCGCCGTCATCGGGCAGAACTCATACGGGATGTCCTTGCAGCGCAGATAGGCTTCCAGTTTTCCCGTGAAATAGGAAACCTTGAGCCCGTAGACCTTCAGCATATTGTCCTCCCCCGGCCGCATGTAGCGGCACTTAATGTGTCAATTGTTGCATCTTCTGCCAAATATCAGGCGAGCTCAAGCATCAATGACGAAGAGGCGGCGGGCGGTGGCCGTGATGTGTTTCAGGTACTGCTTCTGCGACCAGCCGCAGGTCCTGGTCAGGTGTTCCCAGTTCGGCAGCAGGAGTAGGGTCCAGAGCAGGTCGGTCGCCTGCGATGCCGGCAGGCCGGGCGCGAGATCTCCGTCGCGCTTCAGGGCGCTGATGGCGGCTTCACAGCCTTCCCGCATATCCTGCATACGCTGGGCCCAGGCGCTGCGGGCTTCCTCGTCCGTAGGGCTCATATCGATCAGAGCCCGCCCGATGGGATAGATCTCGGGCAGGTAACCGGCCCAGGCCTCGACAAAGGCGTCCAGACGCTCCCTGCCCGTCTCGGCTGCCCGGCTGGGGGCAAGACGCGCCGCCGTATCTTTCAACTCATCGACATAAAACGTCGTTGCGATCAGCAGGTCGGCACGATTGGCGAAGTGCAGGTAGACGGCCTGACGGCTGATGCCGGCGCGCTTCGCAATGTCTGACATGCGCACGCCTGTGCCGCCGCCTTCGGACAGGAGGTCGGCCGTGGCCTGGAGGATTCTTTGGCGGGTATCGGGATTCGGACTTGACATAGTGTCAAGTGATCACCTATTTGACATCGTGTCAATTGACATGGTGTCAAGCAAAGGAGGCGATCATGCGTGTTGCAGTATTCGGATCGACCGGCGGCGTCGGCCGGCATTTTGTGAAACAGGCCCTGGAGAAGGGCGTCGCCGTGACGGCGCTCGTCCGGTCACCGGGAAAGCTGGCGGACCTGCCGCAGGGTCTGACGCTCGTTCCGGGCGACATTTCAGACGAAGACGCGGTCTATTACACGGTGGCCGGGGCGAATGCCGTGGTCTGCGCGCTAGGCGCACCTCTGCAGGACAAGAGCGGGATCCGCGCCACTGGTACGGCCCAGATCATCCGGGCCATGAAAGACGCCTGCGTCGACCGGCTCGTCTGTCTGTCGTCTATCGGGGCAGGGGACAGCTACAAGCTGATCCCGGCCCACTACAAATACCTGCTCGGCCCGCTGATGATGGAAAACATGTTTGCCGACCATGAGGCGCAGGAGGCCGAGATTACCGCATCCGGCCTCGACTGGATTATCGCGCGGCCGGGTCCTTACCGGGATGGTGAGCGGACCGGCACTTATGCGCATGGTCTCAGCAGCAAGGCGCTGGACCGGAAGCTGAAGTTCCGCATCAATCGCGCCGACGTGGCGGATTTCCTGATCCGTCAGCTTTCGGACAATACCTACCTGCACAAACCGGCCTGGCTGACCAGCTGACCGGTATTCCCAATCCCGCAAAGGAGACTGATATGACCCCGCAATGGATGCTGCTTGCCAGCGAGTTTTCCGTGATCGCCTATGCCCTCGTGGCCGGCGTGTTCCTCACCTTTTCCGATTTCGTCATGCGTTCGCTGGCTGCAACGCAGCCTGCAGGCGGGATCGAAGCGATGCAACAGATCAACCGCAAAGTGTTCCGTACGCTTTTCATGGTCCTGCTCATCGGCATGGCGATCGTCTCACCCCTCATGGCAGTGTTCGCCATATTGCAGGGAGGTGAGGCGGCGACGGTCTGGATCGTATCAGCCGCGGCGACCTATGTGGTCGGCACGTTTGGCGTGACGGTGGTGTTCAATGTGCCGATGAATGAACGCCTCGACCGGATGGCGTACGACAGCGCCGTCGCCGCAGCCTACTGGCACCGATATGTGCCGGCCTGGAGTTTCTGGAACACCGTCCGCACGCGCGCCTCGGCAGCCGCAGCCATCTTCATGCTGATGGCCGTTGTCGAACTGGCCTGACCTTCCATCACAGGCTTTTCAAATGGAGATTCCCATGTCCCGTTTCACCTTCCATTCTGCCGCATTGTTCGTTTCCGGCGTGATTGCCGTCCTGATCGGCGCGGGCATCGTTTGGAATCCGGTTGGGTTCCACGCAACGGCCGGCATTCATATCGGCGAGGGGGATTCCGCCCTGCTCAATGAGATGCGGGCCGCGGGCGGACCGATCCTCGCCATAGGCCTGCTGGCATTGGCCGCTCTGTTTGCCCGCCGCATCAGGACCCTTGCCCTGACGGCCAGTGCATTCTTCTACACAGGGTACGGCCTCGCCCGGTTCGCCAGCCTGATGGTGGATGGCGTCCCGGATCAGATGATGGTCTGGATCACGCTGCTCGAACTGGTTGTCGGCGCGGCGTGCTTCGTTGGCGCTGCGTCTTCGCAGCAGCGCGGACCAGCCGTCTAGTCCTCGAAGCCGAGGAATGTCGCTGCTTCGTCTACAGACTTTCGCTTCGAGACGACGGCATTGGCCGGGAAGGTCTCATCCGGCCAGCCCATGGCGACGCAGGTCTGGATAACCTGGTCATCCGGAATGCCCGCTTCCTCGCGCACGACCGGGCTTTGCATGATGCCCTGAGAGTTGATGACGCAGCCAAGGCCCCGGTTCCAGGCGGCATTGACGATGCCGTTGACCACGCCGCCGCAGTCGAAGGGCGGAATGTCGCCGCCTGCGAGGGCCTTGTCATAGGTCACCACGATGGAAACCGGCGCATCGAACTGGCGGAAGCCGCGCAGGACCCAGTCCATCCGCGCTTCCTTGTCATGGCGCTCGATGCCCATGGCCTGGAACAGCTGGATGGCGATCTCGACCTGACGCTCCCGGTGCACGCCTTCATAGGGCGGGCCCATGCGGAACTCGCGGCTGTCCGGCACGCCAGCGACGTTACGCTCGACATTGCCTTTGCGGATGCGGTCCAGCACCTCGCCGGAGACGACATAGAAGTTCCAGGGTTGCGAGTTCAGAGAGGTCGGCGCGCGCATCGCGATCTCCAGGATCTCCCGGACCAGCGCCTTCGGGACCGGCTTCTTCAGGAAGCCCCGGATACTGCGCCGGCCGCGCACAACGTCATCATATTCCACTGGTGTCTCTCCCAATCTCTTATCGGAACCCTTGTAGCGTACCCGCAGCCGGTGACAGCCCCTGCCGTTGCGGCAAAGAAAAAAGGCCCGCCCCTTGGGGCAGGCCTTTTGTTGCTGCGCGGCCTCCGGCCTTGCTGCTCGGTGCTGTTCGCGGGCTGATGCCCGCGGCACCTGCGCCTGCGCGTCGCTTGTGGTGGAGAGCCATCGCACGAGCAAGGCGAAGGCGCAGCGGCTCCGCGCCAGAGGCGCGGAAACCGCCGCGAGCAATCAATCAGCGCGGCGCCATGCGGATTGCGCCGTCGAGGCGGACGTCTTCGCCGTTGAAGTAGCCGTTGCGGCACATTTCGGTGGCGAGCGATGCATACTCTTCCGGGTTGCCGAGGCGGGCCGGGTGCGGCACCTGCGCGCCGAGGGCCTGCTTGACCGGCTCGGGTGCGCCCTGCAGCAGCGGGGTGTTGAAGATGCCCGGCAGAATCGTGTTGACGCGGATCAGCTCGCGGGAAAGGTCGCGGGCGATCGGCAGGGTCATGCCGACAACGCCGCCCTTGGAAGCGGAGTAGGCAGCCTGGCCGATCTGGCCGTCTTCAGCAGCCACCGATGCGGTGTTGACGATCGCGCCGCGTTCGCCGTCGATCGGGTCCAGCGTCATCATGCCGGCGGCCGATTTCGCGATGCAGCGGAAGGTGCCGACCAGGTTGATCTGGATGATAAGGTCGAACTTATCGAGCGGGAAGTGGCTGATTTCACCGGTTTCCTTGTTGCGGCTGGCAGTCTTGATGGCGTTGCCGGTGCCAGCGCAGTTGATCAGGATCCGCTCCTGGCCGTTCGCGGCGCGGGCTTTTTCGAAGGCAGCATCGACGCTTGCGTCGTCGGTGACGTTACACTGGCAGAACACGCCGCCGAGTTCCTTGGCGAGGGCTTCACCTTTTTCCGCGTTCAGGTCGAACAGGGCGACCTTGACGCCATAGCTGGCCAGTTTCTTCGCCGTTGCAGCGCCGAGTCCGGAGGCGCCACCGGTGATGACTGCCGAAATATTCGAATTGAGTTCCATGGGCCGCGGCCCTCCCTTGTTTCTGACAACTTTTCAGATGATCTATAGGTCTCACAGGAGGACGCAATGTCTGACGCAGCGGAAGTCATCAACACCGTCCTGAACGAGGATGGACGTTATATCCCGAAGTCGATCGAGCGGGACGCGCGCACCTCGCGCGGCCTGATTCCCAAGCTTATGCGTATGGTGGGCAAGATCCCTTTCGCGGACGATCTTGTGGCGGCCTGGTATGCTGCGCGTGACCCGCACACACCGATGCGTGCAAAAGCCGTGCTGTTCGCGGCAGTGGCCTATTTCGTCACGCCAATGGACATGCTGCCCGATTTCATCACCGGCCTCGGTTTCACAGATGACGCAACTGTGCTTGCGACGGCGCTTGGTCTGGTGGGCATGCATGTGAAAGAAACCCACCGGACGGCCGCCCGGCGCCTGTTGCGGGTGCCGGAGCCGGTGAAAGAAGACTAGAAAACACAAAAGGGGAGGTTGCCGGATGGCTGGGGAGACTGCCGCGCTTGCGGGCGCGATTGTATTGGGCGTTCTTTACTGGGTGGGGTGGTGCTGGCGCGAAGACGGAGGCCTGCCCGGCCTGATCGTGAAAACCGGCTCGACCGCGCTGCTGGCCCTGTTTGCCTATCTGGTCGGCGGGCCCTGGCTTCTGGTGACTGGCCTCGCGCTCTCCTCAGCGGGGGATGCCTTCCTGGCGATGGACAAGCCGGGGGAGGACAAATGGCTGAAGCCTGGCATGGCCGCTTTCTTCCTGGCGCATGTTGCCTATGTCGCCCTGTTCTGGGCACTGCCTCAGGCAGAGCGGAACCTGTTGAATCTCACCGCACAGATCGGGCTGGTCCTTGGCGGCGTTGTCTTCGTTCGCTGGCTCGCGCCATCCTTGGGGCCGATGCGGATACCGGTCTTTGCCTATACGGCGATCATCCTCGTGATGGGGGCTGCGGCGCTGCGGTTGCAACCACCCTTCCTGCTGGTGACGCTGGGGGCGGTGATGTTCGTAGCGTCCGATATGATCCTGTCACTGCAGCTGTTCACCCGGCCGCCGGGCGCAGCAAAGCGAATGGCACCATCGCTGGCCGTGTGGGGGCTCTATTTCTTCGGGCAGGCCCTGATCGCGTGGGGCGGGGTCTATCCGTTCCTGGCAGATGCCAATTAGTCGCGTAGATTCTCCATAATCTGCAGCATTCGAAAAAATGGGTTTCGTGCATCGTGCGTGGTGGTGCGAGCGAGGTTTTGTAGCTCGAGGATTTTTTTCTTGTAGTCCCCGTTTATGACGAGTTGCAGATCGGGGATCTCGGCGAGACCATTTGTAATAAAACCGACTGGTACATTTGGGGACCAGAACATGAAGCGGTGATGCTGGAAATTATCAGAGTATATTTCCGCGTATCGCTTTTGTGCTTCGTGTTTTCGTTTTATGCGCGCGACGGTTTCAGCATTGTTCTTGTAGAGAAGCCCACGAATATGGGTGGTTACTTCACAAAAAAATATTGTATTCGAACTGAAATTTAGTCCGATCACGTCCAACTCGTTTAGTCCTTGTAAGCCGCCGCCTGGAGGGCGGACATTATAGTCCACAATGTCGCAACCTTCGATGAGTTGAAGGTGCGCACCCACTATAAATTCGCCGATGTCTGTGAGCATTCAATGAAACTTCTTTAGCGCGGACGATCCCCATTGATTGTGGCGCGGCGCATGTGGCGGCGGTGGCCGTGATAATCGTTGAGGGCATAGTGCCAGACGCAACGATTGTCCCACATGGTCACGTCACCGGCCTGCCAGCGCACGCGGCAGGTATTGCGTTCCTCCCGTGACAGGTCGAACAGATAGTTCAGCAGTGGACGGCTTTCCTTGCGGCTCCATCCGGCGAAGCGCAGCGTGAAGGCAGGGTTGATGAACAGGCCCTTCCGGCCGGTTTCCGGATGGGTGCGGATCACCGGATGTTCATATTCCGGTGCGTCGGGCGCGGACTTGGCATCCATCGACTGGCGCACGGCGGCGGAGTAGCCGTCTGCGCCATATTCCTTGCTGGCAGTGTGGATGGCGGTCATGCCTTCCAGCGTCTTCTTCAGGCCAGGGGAGAGGCGGTCATAGGCCGCCTGCTGGTCGGCGAAGAGCGTATCGCCGCCATAGGGTGGTACTTCGAGGGCATGCAGGATGGAGCCGAGAGCCGGTTCCTCGAGGAAGCTCATGTCGGAATGCCAGCCGCCGCCGAAATTGGTTTTCTCCTCCGGCTCCTTGATGATCTCCAAGAGCTCCGGATGCCCGTCCATACCTTTGACATAAGGGTGGATGTTCAGCGTGCCGAAGCGGCGGGCGAAGGCCTTGTGCTGGTCCGGCGTCATGCCCTGTTGGCCGCGCAGCACGATGACCTTGTAGTCGAGGAAGGCCTGATGGACCGCGTCGAACTCGGCATTCGACAGATCCTGCTTCAGGTCTACGCCGTGGATTTCCGCGCCAAGGGTGCCGGTCAGGGGCTGGATGGTCATGCTCACGAGGGTTTCCTCCACTTTTGGGGCAGCTTAGCAGGTCGCGGCATCAGGTCACGCGCTTATCAAGTCACAGAAATGCCATTTGCGCGCGCACCCGAAATATGAGACAGACGCGGCGGGCCAGCATCCCCCAACGGATGCCAGCCTATCTGTAAGGATAGGAGTACAAACAGATGACGACCGTCGCCAAACCCGGCGTGCTTCCCGCATGCCCGCATTTTTCCTCGGGCCCGACTGCCAAGCGCCCGGGATTTTCCCTCGAAAAACTGAACACCGCCGCCCTCGGCCGCTCGCACCGCTCCGGTGATGCGAAGAAGAAGCTGAAGGACGCGATTGAGCGGACCAAATCCATTCTCGGCCTGCCGGAAGGCTATCGCGTGGCCATCGTGCCTGCGTCCGATACCGGCGCCGTCGAGATGTGCATGTGGTCCATGCTGGGCGCGAAGCCTGTGGACGTCTTTGCCTGGGAAAGCTTCGGGCAGGACTGGGTCACCGATGCGACCAAGCAGCTGAAGCTGGCAGACTGCAACACCTATGTTGGTGATTATGGCGAGCTGCCGCCCTTCGAAAAGGCGCGCGACGACGCTGACATCATCTTTACCTGGAACGGCACCACGTCCGGCGTGCGCGTTGCGAATGCCGACTGGATCAAGCCGAACCCGGATCGTGTCGTGATCTGCGATGCGACATCTGCTGCCTTTGCGCAGGACATCGAGTGGGAGAAGCTCGATGTGGTGACCTATTCCTGGCAGAAGATTCTCGGTGGGGAAGCGGCCCACGGCATGCTGATCCTCAGCCCGAACGCCGTAAAGCGCCTCGAAACCTACACGCCGGACCGGCCGCTGCCGAAAATTTTCCGCATGACCAAGGGCGGCAAGCTGAACGAGGACCTGTTCGAAGGCGCCACGATCAACACGCCCTCCATGCTGTGCGTGGAAGACTATCTCCAGGCCCTGGACTGGTGCGAAGGCCTTGGCGGCTGGAAAGCCCTGAAAGCGCGCTCCGACGAAAGCCTTGGCATTCTTGCCGACTGGGTCGCCAGGACGGACTGGGTCGACTTCCTTTGTCCGGATGCGGATGTCCGCTCCAATACGGGCGTCACGTTCAAGATCGTCGATCCGCGGGTTGCAGGCCTCGATGAGGCGGGCCAGCGCGCGTTCGTGAAGGCGATGATGAAGCGCCTTGAAAAGGAAAATGCCTGCTTCGATGCGGCCGGTTACGCAAAGGCCCCTCCGGGACTGCGCATCTGGTGCGGCGGCACGGTGGAACCGTCCGACGTTGCGAAACTGACGCCGTGGCTCGACTGGGCCTTCGCTGAAGAAGTGGCGTCACTCTAGCAACGAAATCTGCAAAGCGCGCCTTCACGAGCAAGGCGAAGGCGCAGCGGCGCGGGCGACATGCCCGCAACAGCCGCGAGCAAAGGAAAAGACAATGCCTAAAGTCCTTATCGGAGATAAACTCTCTCCTGCCGCTGTGGAAATCTTCCATGCCCGCGGCATCGAAACGGTCACCAAGACCGGTCTGAACACGGAAGAACTGATTGCGGAGATTCCGGAATATGACGGCCTCGTCGTTCGTTCGGCCTGCAAGCCGAATGCGGATGTCATCGCCGCGGCAACGAATTTGAAAGTCATCGGCCGGGCCGGTATCGGTGTCGACAATATCGACATCAAGGCAGCGACGGCCAAGGGTGTCGTTGTCATGAACACGCCGTTCGGCAACGCCATCACGACGGCTGAGCACGCCATCGCGCTGATGTTCGCAGCGGCCCGCCAGATCCCGGCGGCCAATGCCGAGACCCAGGAAGGTAAATGGCCGAAGTCCGGCTATATGGGAACCGAGGTTTCCTACAAGACGCTCGGTCTGATCGGTTGCGGCAATATCGGCAGCCGCGTGGCCGAGCGCGCCATCGGCCTGAAAATGAAAGTTGCTGCCTACGACCCGTTCCTGACGGAAGAACGCGCCGTGGAACTCGGTGTGGAGAAGGTCGAGCTTGACGAACTGCTGAAGCGGGCAGACATCATCACGCTGCACGTTCCGCTGACGGAGCAGACCAAGAATGTCCTCAGCCGCGACAATCTGCAGAAAACGAAGCCGGGCCTGATCCTCGTCAACTGCGCCCGTGGTGGCCTGGTCGATGAAGCGGCCGTGAAGGATCTGCTGGAGAGCGGTCACATCAAGGCGGCTGCGTTCGATGTGTTCGCGGTCGAGCCGGCCAAGGAGAACATCCTTTTCGGCACGCCGAACTTTATTGCCACGCCGCACCTTGGCGCGGCGACCACTGAAGCCCAGGAAAATGTTGCCCTGCAGGTCGCCGAGCAGATGTCGGACTATCTCCTGTCGGGCGCCGTGACCAACGCGCTCAACATGCCATCGATCACGGCGGAAGAAGCGCCCCGGATCAAGCCGTTCGCAGAACTGGCCGAGAAGCTCGGTTCCTTCGCCGGTCAGATCTCCGACTTCGGCTATGACGAAGTCGTCATCGAGTATGAAGGCGAAGTGGCGGACCTCAACCGCAAGCCGCTGACGGCGGCGCTGCTGGCGGGCCTGCTGCGTGCCTCGCGAGGGGACGTGAACATGGTCTCCGCTCCGGCCATCCTTGCTGATAGCGGCGTGAAGCTGACCGAGACCAAGACCGAGGACAGCCCGGTCTATGACAGCCTGGTCCGCATCAAGGTGAAAACCAAGGCGACCCAGAACGCCCCGGAAGGCGGCTGGCGCACGCTGGCCGGCACGCTGATCGCCGGCAAGCCGCGTATCGTCGAGGTGAAGGGTATGGCGCTGGAAGGCGATTTTGCGCCGGTCATGCTGTACGTGAACAACCTCGACCAGCCGGGCTTCATCGGCGCCCTCGGCCAGATGCTGGGGGAAGAGGCGATCAACATTGCCACCTTCCACCTTGGCCGCACGACGGCCGGGGACGAGGCGATTGCCCTGATTGGTATCGACTCCACACCGAGCAGTGGCCTGGTTGATAAACTGAGCGCCCTGCCGCAGGTCCGGTACGCTAGGGTGCTGACCTTCTGAACGGGTGTCAGGCGATCAGTCTGATTCTTTTCTGCAAGACGGGCGGTCCTGGCGGGCCGCCCGTTTTCTATTGGGGGTAGGGGCGCTGTGTCGGTTTGGTTGCCTGTCCCTGCAAATTGACGTGAACGGCCTGTTTCACGCTTGACGGGCGAGTCCGGAATTCCTTACTCGCCTGTAATATTATAGGGAGTCTCCATGCGCCGTTACCTTTTTGCCAGTGTCGCTGCTGTTGCGTCTGCGACCGCGTTTGCCGGTTCCGCCTCCGCCGATCTCGTCAGCGAGGTCCGCCTCGGCATCATGCAGGAGAACATCTGCGTGCTCGACTGCGACAATGCCAACAAGGAGCCCGGCCAGAGCCTGAATGGCGACATTCTCTTCCATTCCCCTGATTTCCTGGGATTCATCTGGAGCCCGAAGCCTTACGTTATGGGTAGCGCCAATTTCCAGGGTGAAACCAGCTTTGGCGGCGTCGGTCTGCACTGGTCGTTCCCGGTCGCGAAAAGCTGGCAGTTTGAGCCGAGCTTTGGCTATGTCATTCATGACGGGGAGCTCGCGAGCCCCTATCCGGACGGGGATCCGCGGAGCCTCGCGTTTACGGAAGAGCACGTTCTGCTCGGCTCACGCGACCTGTTCCGCACGACCTTCGGCCTGCATCACGACATCAACGAGACCTGGGGTGTCGAGATCATGTATGAGCATCTCAGCCACGGACAGGTCCTGGGAAATGGCCGCAATCAGGGCCTGGACAATCTCGGTGTCCGCTTCAGCTACAGTTTCGAATAGCGGCGCGGCCAAAGGCCCCTTGCTTTTCTGCTCTGAATCCTGCCCTTGTCGCCGCGGACTGAACAGGAGCGGCACATGGCTGGCGTAGTGGTCGTAGGAGCCCAGTGGGGCGACGAGGGCAAGGGCAAGATTGTCGACTGGCTGTCGAGCCGGGCAGACGTAGTTGTCCGTTTCCAGGGCGGGCACAATGCCGGCCACACGCTGGTGATCGACGGCAAGGTCTTCAAACTGGCGCTGCTGCCGTCCGGCCTCGTGCGCGGTGGAAAGCTCTCAGTGATCGGCAATGGCGTTGTGGTCGACCCGTGGCACATGCTGACCGAGATCGAAGGCATTCAAGGGCAGGGGGTGGAAGTTTCCCCCGAAACGCTGGTGCTGGCCGATAACGCTGCGCTTATCCTGCCCTGGCATAAGGACATCGACGCCGCCCGCGAAGGCGCCCTCGGCGCAGCGCAGATCGGCACCACCAAGCGCGGCATTGGCCCGGCCTATGAAGACCGGGTCGGCCGCCGTGCCATCCGCGTCGCAGACCTGGCAGACCCGGCGGCCCTCGACATGAAAATCGAACGCCTGCTGGCGCACCACCGCCCGCTTCGGGCCGGGCTCGACCTGCCGGAGCCGGACGGCGCGAAGCTGAAGGCCGATCTGCTTGAGATCGCGCCCAAAATTCTGGCCTATGCCCAGCCGGTCTGGAAGTTGCTGGACGAGCAGGTGAAGGCAGGCAAGCGCATCCTGTTCGAAGGCGCGCAGGGCGTAATGCTGGACGTCGATCACGGCACCTATCCGTTCGTCACTTCTTCCAATGTCGTGGCAGGCAACGCCTCGGCAGGGTCCGGCGTCGGCCCCGGTGCGATCTCTTACGTCCTGGGTCTCGCCAAAGCCTACACCACCCGTGTCGGGGCAGGGCCGTTCCCGACCGAGCAGGACAATGAGATCGGCGAACGCCTCGGCACAGTTGGTCGCGAAGTGGGTGTGAACACTGGCCGCGCCCGCCGTTGCGGCTGGTTCGACAGCGTCATGGTCCGGCAGGCTTGTGCCACATCCGGCGTCAATGGTCTGGCCCTGACCAAGCTGGACGTTCTTGATGGATTTGATGAGATCAAGGTCTGTGTCGCCTACAGGCTGAACGGGCAGGAGATTGATCATTATCCTGCGGGCCTGACAGACCAGGCAGCGGTCGAACCGGTTTACGAAACCATGCAGGGCTGGAAAGGCTCGACGGCCGGGGCGCGTTCCTGGGCAGACCTGCCGGCCGAAGCGGTTAAATATGTCCGCCGCCTCGAAGAGCTGGTTGGTAAACCCTGCGCACTGGTTTCGACCAGTCCGGAACGTGAAGACGTTATCCTGATGCGCGATCCATTCGAGGGCTGACGTAGCCTTCCTCCTGAGAAACGGTCTTCAGGTGTTTCGGAACATGAGCGGCCCAGGGCCGTTGATCCTGTATAGCCATGCAGGAGGATCATCATGTCGACCGACATCCAGACCAAACAGATTGAAGCACTCAACGACATCGCCAAAGTCCTGATCGACTCCAAGAAGGGGTACGAGAAGGCCTATGAGATGGTCGATGACAATTTTGCCCTGAAGCCGCAATTCCTGCACCGCGCGCAGGAGCGGGGTCAGCTGGTGGATCAGTTCCAGTCTCAGGTTCGTCGTCTCGGCGGTGAGCCGCAAACGGACGGAGGCATGTTGGGGGATGCTCACCGCGGGTGGATGCAGTTCGCCTCGCTGTTCCAGAAGGATCAAAAGGCAGCTCTGGAAGCGATTGACGACGGCGAGGAATACCTTGCCGAACAGGCGGAAGAACGCCTTCAGCGTGACGACATCCATGGTGAGGTCCGGACGCTGCTAACGCAGGCATATCATAGCGCCCATGATGGCGAATGTTTCGCCGACGCGCTGACCAGTTAAGTCGTGGGAATGCCTTAAATGGAAAACACCGTCCCTCGGTTGAGGGGCGGTGCTTCATATACCGGTTCGGGAATAGTCAGCGATAGGCGGCGATTGCCAGGCTTATTTCGCCGTCCTCATTGAAGATGAAAGTCTCCGCAACGTTCTGTTCTCTATGGTTTGTGTAGAGAATGGTTATCGCGTCGGAACTGACGAGAATATCATCCAGTGCGAAGAAGAGGTTAGGGCCCTTGGCCAGGGCCTCCGTCCAGTAAGTTTGCAGCGCCTTCTTTCCGCGGACGGTGGTTGCGTCATTGCCCGTGACCAGCGCGATGCGTGGGCTATGGAAGATGACGTCGTCGGCATAGTGCGACAGGATACGGTCTAAGTCCCTGTCATTCCATGCCGACAGCCAGTCATTGGCAAATTCTTCCGCGAAAGCGCGGCTCAGCATGATCAGCTGGCCTGCCCGTTCACGGCAAGAACGTCTTCCACCGTGCGCAGGCCCGGTTTCGGAGAGGTCACCAGCACGGCCATGTTGCCCGGAAGGTGCTTGTTATCCAGCATCTTCTCATGCGCTGCCGGAATGTCTTCCCATGGGAAGACTTCGGACATGCCGGGGTCGATGCGGCGGTTTATCACCAGCTCATTGGCGGCGGAGGCCTGTTTCAGGTTGGCAAAGTGGCTGCCCTGAACACGCTTCTGGCGCATCCACAGGAAACGGGCATCCATAGTCAGGTTAAAGCCGGTCGTCCCGGCACAGATCACCACCATGCCGCCGCGTTTCACCACAAAGACGGAGACCGGGAAGGTCGACTCGCCCGGGTGTTCGAACACGATGTCGACATCCTTGTTGCCGGTCAGTTCCCAGATCGCTTTGCCGAACTTGCGGCTTTCGCGCATATAGTCCTTGAATTCCGGTCCGTTCACTGTGGGCAGCTGGCCCCAGCAATTGAAGTCTTTGCGGTTCAGCACGCCTTTGGCGCCAAGGCTGAGCACGTGCTCTTTCTTGTCGTCGCTGGAGACCACACCAATCGCGTTCGCGCCGGTCACGGCACAGAGCTGGACGCCGAAACTGCCAAGGCCGCCCGAGGCACCCCAGACGAGGACATTGTCAGCCGGCTTCACGATGTGCGGACGGTGGCCGAACAGCATGCGGTAAGCAGTGGCGAGGGTCAGCGTGTAGCAGGCGCTCTCTTCCCAGGTCAGGTGCTTCGGACGCGGCATGCACTGGCGGGCCTGCACGCGGCAGAACTGCGCGAAGGAGCCATCCGGCGTCTCATAGCCCCAGATACGCTGGGACGGTGAGAACATCGGGTCGCCGCCATTGCACTCTTCGTCGTCGCCATCATCCTGGTTACAGTGAATGACGACTTCGTCGCCGGGCTTCACGCGCTTCACCTTGCGGCCAACGGCCCAGACAATGCCTGCGGCGTCGGAGCCGGCAATGTGATAGTCTTGTTTGTGGACGTCAAAGACGGAGACAGGCTCGCCCAGGGCAGCCCAGATGCCGTTATAGTTCACACCGGCGGCCATCACGAGCACCAGCACTTCATCTGAGTCGATTTCAGGTACCGGCACCTGTTCCAGCTGCATGGCGGTCGCCGGACGGCCATGCCGTTCCCGGCGGATCGCCCAGGCGTACATCATTTTCGGAACGTGAAACTCAGGCGGTATTTCGCCCAACTCGTAAATGTCTTTGACTTCCCGGCTCATGGCGGAATGCCCTCCTCCTTTGTACTTTATGCAAAAAACCCTGTGGTGCGATCTTGGCGCAGCTTCACAAGGCCCTCGGCGCGCGCCACCTTGGCGTCATGGTTGCCCCGATGCAAGTTGTTTTGTTGCGGTGCACAATGCCAAGCCTCAGGAGCGTGACAAAAATGACAATCGGCCGGACCGTCTATCTCAACGGAAATTACTGTCCTGTTGAGGATGCAACAATTTCCCCATTCGACCGGGGGTTTCTCTTCGCGCACGCCGCTTATGAGGTGACCTCGGTATATGATGGCCGCTTTATCGACCTGGAAGGGCATCTTTCTCGTCTCCGGCGGACTCTGGAAGGCATATCTATCCCCAATCCCTATAGTGATGAGAAATGGGCCGAAATCCACTCAGACCTCGTCGACAGGAATGGGATGGAGGAGGGGACGGTCTATCTTGAGGTGACAGCCGGGGACTATGGCCTGCGCGATTTCGCCGGACCGGAGACGTTCACGCCAACTGTATTTGTTTACGCAGATGCCCGGCCGCTGATCGGCGATCTGGCCCGGGACGGGATAAGAGCGATCACGCTGGGCGATACGCGCTGGAAGCGCCGGGACATGAAAACGGTGCAACTCCTCTCTCAGGCACTGGCTTATCGCGCAGCCCGGCAGGAAGGCGCGGAAACGGCCTTCATGATCGAAGACGGGCTGGTGACCGAGGCGGCATCGGCCAATGCGTGGATCGTCGATGCGGATGGCAAGCTGATCACGCGCGAGCTCTCTCACGCCATCCTGCCGGGTATTACGCGCGCCGGGATCGTCTCTTTGCTCAAAAAGGAAGGTCTGGAAGTGGTCGAACGCGCCTTCACGCCGGAAGAGGCGGTTTCCGCCAAAGAAGTCTTCACCACGTCATCGGGCGCGATTGTCGCGCCGGTTGTTGCCATTGACGGCAAGCCTGTCGGCGATGGAAGGCCGGGTCAGGTCACAAGGCGGGTGCAGCGCCTTTATTATGAGGCAATGGGCGCTGATGTGGCAGCTGTTGCTCCTTGGGTGCTTGGCTGAGCCGGGAAAACTGACCGGATCTTGATGGTGAGAATGACGCTGGCCAGCGCCAGCGTCACAGCATTGGCGAGGATGATGGGCATGGCGCCCAGCGACAGGCCATAGACCAGCCAGGCAGCAACGCCGGCTGTGAACATGGCATACATGGTCAGGGAAATGCCTTCGGTGCGCTTGGTGCGTATCACGAGGATTGCCTGCGGAACGAAGGAGAGCGTGGTCAGGACGGCGGCAATCGTGCCGATCAGGTCAATCATGGGGGGAAGCTCCGGAAGACAGCGCTCTTTAAGCGCATTCCTGTCTTTTGGGGAGTGTCAATTGATTGACGGACGAAGCTGGTTCATCGCTCGTCCGGGGACGTGAATTCGCCTTCGATGATGTCATCCGGTCCGTCGCCCGGGCGGCGTGCGGAATGGAAGGAGGCGTTGAACTGGCTCGCCACGATGTTCGCCTGTCCGGCGGCAAGGCGGGCGCTGGCGAGGTTCATCAGGTAAACTGTCAGTGTCGTGCCGCCGGCGATCAGCAAATCCGGCCAGCCAAAGCTGCGGGCAAGCGATGTGTCGCGAAAGAGGGCCAGCAGACCGAGCGTGATGATGAAGATTCCCAGCAACAGGCCCGTCCGTGCAGCAAAACCCGGCCAGAAAGCGCCGGGATGAGGCATGCGCGTTTCGCCTGCTGCGCGCAAAAGCCGGATGCGCTCAATCCAGGAGGCAAGCATCATCCCGCCCGCCAGTAGCAGAAGGATCAGGAAGCTGCGCTGGGCAATGGCGGCGAGCATGGCCGCCGCCGGAAACGCCACCAATGATGCCAGTCGCAGGCGGAGCGCCAGCCGCAATGAACCGGGTGACAATTCATTTGTCGGCCCGCCTGGCTGGCCACCGGAAGAAATATGTATCATGGAGCGAATGTGGCCCTGCCCGCCTGCGGCCGCAAGACGCTCCATCCTGCGGCTTGTCAGCCCGGTTTCCGGAGGGCATGTTGCGCCGCAACAAAAAATCCGCGTTGGGAGGCGCATGCCCCATGGCCGACAGCCAAACTTCTTTTCAGCACGATCCGGACCGTCCCTGGATCTTTCGGACCTATGCCGGCCATTCGACCGCAAAAAAGTCGAACGAACTCTACCGGATGAATCTGGGTAAGGGGCAGACCGGCCTGTCCATCGCCTTCGACCTGCCCACGCAGACGGCCTATGACGCCGACCACATCCTGGCACGCGGCGAAGTCGGCAAGGTTGGCGTGCCGGTCAAGCATCTTGGCGACATGCGCGAGCTGATGGCGGAACTGCCGCTGGAGCAGATGAACACGTCCATGACGATCAATGCACCGGCGTCCTGGATGCTGGCGCTCTATGTCGCCCTGGCTGACGAGCGCGGTGATGACCGCAAGAAGCTGCGCGGCACGACCCAGAACGACATCGTCAAGGAATACCTCTCGCGCGGCACCTATGTGTTCCCGCCCGAGCCATCGATGAAGCTGATCTCGGACATGGTCACCTGGTGCTACACCGAGGTGCCGAAGTGGAATCCGATGAATGTCTGCTCCTACCATTTGCAGGAAGCGGGCGCGACGCCGGAACAGGAGCTGGCCTACGCCCTCGCGACGGCCATTGCGGTGCTCGACACAGTGAAAGCCGGCGGCAAAGTTCCGGAAGAGGACTTTGAAATTGTCTTCGGGCGGATCTCGTTCTTCGTGAATGCGGGCGTGCGTTTCGTAACGGAACTTTGTAAAATGCGTGCCTTTGTGGAACTTTGGGAAGAGATCGGCCGCGAACGCTATGGCGTCTCCGATCCGAAAGCTCTCCTGTTCCGCTATGGCGTGCAGGTGAACTCCCTCGGCCTGACAGAGCCGCAGCCGGAGAACAATGTCTATCGTATCCTGATCGAGGCGCTGGCCGTGACGCTGTCCAAGAAGGCTCGCTGCCGCGCGTTACAGCTGCCGGCCTGGAACGAGGCACTTGGCCTGCCGCGCCCATGGGACCAGCAATGGTCGCTGCGTCTGCAGCAGATCCTCGCCTACGAGACAGACCTCCTGGAATATGAAGATCTGTTCGATGGCAGCCATGTGGTCGAAGGCAAGACGAACGAACTGAAAGAACTCGCCCGGGCGACGCTCGCGGAAATCGATGCGCGCGGCGGCGCGACGAACTCCATCGACTTCATGAAGGAAAGTCTTGTCGGCGCCCATATAGAGCGCGTGAAGGCGATCGAGTCCGGCGATCTCACTGTCGTCGGCGTGAACCGTTACACCGAAACGGAAGAGAGCCCGCTGGGCGGTGGCGACGGCGCAATCCAGACGGTCGATCCGGCTGAAGAGATGATGCAGGTCCGTGAGCTGACGGCCTGGCGTACGAACCGTGACAATGCAGCTGTAGAGGCGGCACTGGCCGGCCTGAAGGCGGCTGCGCAAGAGGGGACCAATATCATGGAGCCCTCCATCACCTGCGCCAAGGCCGGTGTCACGACGGGCGAGTGGGGCGAAGCGATGCGCGAAGTGTTCGGCGAGTATCGCGGACCGACCGGTGTGGCGGTCGTGATCAATTCCGACGGCAATGAAGACACCGAAGCCGTCCGCAAGGAAGTCGATCGCGTGTCCGAAGCACTTGGCCGCCGCCTGACTTATGTGCTCGGCAAGCCTGGGCTGGACGGACACTCGAACGGTGCCGAACAGATCGCTGCGCGCGGTCGCGAGGTCGGCATGGACGTGGTCTATGAAGGCATCCGTTTTGCGCCGAACGAAATCGCTGCGCAGGCAAAGGAAGCCAATGCGCATGTCGTCGGCCTGTCGATCCTGTCGGGCAGCCACCTTGATCTTGTGCGCGAGACGCTGGCCGAATTGCGCAAGGTCGGCCTCGACAATGTGCCGGTCGTGGTCGGCGGCATCATCCCGCCGGAAGATGCCCAGGCCTTGCGCCAGATGGGTGTTGCCCGCATCTACACGCCGAAGGATTTCAAGATCACGGGCATTATGGGGGATGTCGTCGGTATCGTCGAAAAGGCCTGGCTCGTCGAAGGCTGAGCGCCTTAATGTTCTTGTCGCTTGTGCTTGCTTGCCGGCAGGCATAAGCGGCGGAAAATTTTCGACTGAGGCGCACAGACCATGCCCCACTCCAATCCTTTTGAGCTCGGTTGGGAAGAATGGCTATCCCTGCCGGATCTTGGCCTGCCCGCTATAAAGGCGAAAATCGATACAGGCGCGAAGACGTCGGCCCTGCATGCCAGTGTCATCGAACCGTTCGGCCCGGTCACCAACCCGCAGGTCCGCTTCCTGATCCAGCCGGACCCTAACAATCCGTCCCTGGAAGTCACCTGTTCCGCGCCGGTGGTCGACCGGCGTGAGGTAACGAGTTCCAATGGTGAGACGGAGCTGCGCTATGTCATCGAGACGGAAGTCCAGATGGGCGCCCGGCGCTGGCCCATCCAGCTGACTCTGACCAACCGTGAGAACATGATGTACCGCATGCTGTTCGGCCGCGGCGCCATGCAGCCGGATATGGTGGTCGACCCGAACGAATCCTTCCGCATGCCGGAGCTTTCCTACAAGCTCTACAAGGGCCTGCCGAAGAAGAAGCCCGTGAAGCGTCCGCTTCGCATCGCGCTGCTGACGCGGGAGCCGCACAATTACTCCAGCCAGCGTCTCGTTGAGGCGGCCCTGAAGCGGGGGCATGTCATCGAGATGATCGACACGGCCCGCTGCTATATGCAGATCGGCACGCTGGACCCGCAAGTGCATTATGACGGTAAGGCCCTGCCGCGTTATGATGCCGTGATCCCGAGGATCGGTGCCAAAATAACCGACTACGGAATGGCTGTGCTGCGGCAATTTTCGAATACCGGTGCGGTCTGCCTGAATGGTGCCGGCGCCATCGGCCGTTCGCGTGATAAGCTGTTGGCCCAGCAGCTGCTTGCCCGGGCGAAGATTGCCATGCCGGTGACGGCTTTTGCGCACAGCCCGAAGGATACCAAGGACCTGATCGGGCTGGTCGACGGGGCGCCAGTTGTCCTGAAGCTGCTGACGTCGACACAGGGCAGGGGCGTGGTGCTGGCGGAAACACGCAAAGCCGCCGAAAGCCTTGTAGATGCATTCCGGGGCCTCGATGCGAATTTCCTGGTCCAGGAATTCGTCGAAGAGGCTGCAGGCGCGGATGTGCGGGTTCTGATCATCGGCAACAAGGTCGTCGGGGCCATGAAGCGGCAGGCGCAGAAAGGCGAGTTCCGCTCGAACCTGCACCGCGGGGGTACGGCCTCCAGCATCCGCCTCACGGCAGAGGAGCGGGAAACAGCCCGTGCCGCGGCAAAGGTGCTCGGACTGAACGTGGCGGGTGTTGACCTGTTGCAGACAAAGGACGGCCCGAAGGTCCTGGAGGTCAATTCGTCGCCCGGCCTTGAGGGGATCGAAAGTGCGACCGGACAGGATATTGCCGGCAAGGTGATCGAACACCTCGAGCGTCAGGTGCGCCCGCTTTCCAGTGACCGGGAAACGGCCACAAGGAGCAAACGCCGCATCAACGTGAGCTGAAAAGCTTTCCCTTTTCGGTGATCAGGATGATCACGAGAGACGAAGCGCCCAGGCACACGAAGCCGATCATCAGGGGAATGGTGGAGCCGTTATACTGGCTGCCGATCAGCATGCCGATCAGGCTGGAGACGGTCGTCGTGGCAAAGCCATAAGCGGCTGATGCAGTGCCCGCGATGGACCCAAGTGGCTCCATGGCCAGCGCCGAGAAGTTCGAGCCGAGCAGGCCGAAACAGGCGAACGTCAGAATGAACAGCGGGTAGAACCAGAGCAGGCTCTCGCCAAAGGAAAAGGTGATGAGCGCCGAGAGCGCTGACAGACCGGTAAACAGAAGCAAGGCCGCATGGCTGATCCGGCGCATGCCGATTTTCTCAACCAGCCGCGAATTGGTGAAATTGGCTACGGCCAGCATGCCGGCGATCCCGGAGAACCAGAGAACGAAGTCCTCACCCCGGCCAAACACTTCGCGGAAAACCTGCTCTGAACTTGCGATAAAAGAGAACAAGGCGCCGAAGACGATGCCGGATGCGCACATATAGCCGAACGTAATGGGCGTCCGGACAACTTGAGCATACGCCCCCAGCGCATTGCCCAGATTGAGCGGGCGGCGCTGGTCTGCCGGCAATGTTTCAGGCAGGCGCAGCCACGTCCAGCCGAGCATAAGGATACCGAACACAACCAGTGCGCCGAAGATCCATTCCCAGGGGGCCACGAGAAGAATGATCTGGCCGACGCCCGGGGCGACGATCGGAATGATCATGAAAATGGTCATGACCAGTGACATGAAGCGCGCCATCTGGCGTCCGGCAAAGAGATCGCGGACGACGGACACAGCAACCAGCCGTGCGCCGGACGAAAACACACCCTGTATAAACCGGGCAGCCAGCAGGGCGTGGAACTCCCGCAGTGTGACACACAGGCCAGCCATCAATATGTAGCCGGTCAGGCTGACAAAGAGCGGGCCGCGCCGCCCGAACCGGTCCGTGATCGGGCCCCACAGGAGCTGCGGCGCGCCAAACCCCAGGATATAGGCGAAAATGATCAGTTGCTGCCGGTTGTCGCTTTCCACGCCTTCGGCTGTCAGGCCGACATCGTGCGCAATCTGGTTCAGCGCAGGCAGCATGATGTCGATGGCCAGCGCGTTCAGCGCCATGAGTCCAGCCACCATCACCACCATTTCCGAACGCCCCGGTACGGAAGGTTCGGACTGCGTCTCCGGTTCGGGTGCTTTGGTTTCGGTATCGGGCACCGTGGGCACCTTTCGAGCGGGCAGGTTTCTGGAAAGGCTATCTGGACCCGTCAGGCTGGCATTACCAGAGCTGCGGGCAGAAAACTGTCAGCAAGAATTGCGCTGCGCCGGGATCCGGCGCTTCCGACGAACTGAAAAGCCTGTCCAATCCGGACGTGCGACTGAGATCAGGGCTCAGGCCGTACAATGCTGCCGGAGAGGTTCATGATGACCTGATCCGCATCGAAATAGGCAGCGTCATCGGGTTTCGGACCTTTGCCCATCAGGATCTCAGCCGAAGCGATGTAGCGGGTCGATTCCCGGTATTCCGCACCGCCCCAATAGGGATCGTAATATCCCCAGCGCGGCCAGAACGGATCATAGGCATAGGGCCTGGTCCGGTAATAGGCCGACCGTGGTCCGTAATAGTAATAATCGAGATAGAAATGATCATAGAACGGCGAGTAGGGGCCTCCGCCAATCGGGACCATCCGGCTCTTCGCATCCGTATCGCGGTGAACGACGCGGAAGTGATCATACCCGTTCAGCTTCGTCAGCTCTGCTGCGCGGTAAAGCAGATAGGTCTCAACTGTCTTGCGGTCTGTCAGGCTGTTGCCGGCAAACTGAACGCGGAACCGGTTGTTTTCTATCTGCTGTTCGGAATAGCCGCGGCTGGAGGCGTCCATGGCCGCCTGATACGGCGTTGCGGTCGCGCAGGCACCGAGCAGGGCAAGGGCTGCAATGGCAACGGGGAGAACAAGTTTCCGCATCGTGGATGACCTCCGGCATACAGGAATTCCTGAAGATAATATCGGGGAGGTTGGATGAACACCAGTTGAACCATGCGCCGAAGGGCCGCCAGCCGGATGACGATATTGTTACTTTTCGTATCCGATCTGGTCAGCAGCAGTCACCCGTATACGATAATGTATAGAGTAAGGGCGGGAACGGGAGGAATCTTATGGAACGATTGTCCAAGGTCCCGCACTGGTTAAGTGGTACATGCTTACTGGCCGTTGTTGCCTGTGGAGGAGGCGGCAGTGGCGGTACGTCCCCGCCACCGCCCAATCAGCCACCAGCCTTTTCCGGATCCGCCAGCGTTGATGTTGAAGAAAACACCGCGGGCGCTTTTTACACAGTCAGTGTTGCCGATCCCGATGGAGACTCCCTCACTCTGAGAGTGGTCCCGGGCGGGGATGAGGACGCTTTCACCATCGACCTTACAGCGCGGACCATCGCATTTGCGTCACCCCCCAACTTCGAAGCGCCGAATGATGGAAATGCGGACAATATCTACGACCTCACCCTCGAGGCCCGGGACCCTGGAGGTCTCACCGCCACGCTCAGTCTTGCCGTAACCGTAACAGACATTCTTGAGCAGGTGTCCCTTGAGAGAGTTGGTTCCGGTTTTTCGGCCCCGCTCTTCGTGACGGGCCTGCCGGACAGCGATCAGCTCGTCGTCCTGCAAAAGGCAGGACGGGCGAGACTGCTCAATCCGCAGAATGGAGCAATCGGGAGTGTCGATTTTCTGGACGTCTCCGGGTCCATTTCCACGAACGGGGAACGCGGTCTCCTGGGGATGGCTTTCTCACCGGATTTCTCCACAGACCGGACGCTATTTGTAAACGTCACGAACCCGGCGGGTGATACCGAGATACGACGTTACCGGATGTTTTCCGGATCGTCCGAACAGGTGGACCCATCTACTGAGGACGTTATTCTTACGATCCCCCAGGAACAGGCGAACCACAATGGGGGCTGGCTGGATTTCGGTCCCGACGGCCTGCTCTATATTGCCATGGGGGACGGAGGTGGTGGCGGTGATCCGCTGGAGCGGGCGCAGGACCCGAACTATCTGCTTGGCAAAATGCTGAGGATCGACGTGACGTCAGATGACTTTCCGGCCGATCCCGGACGAGACTATGCGATTCCGGCAGGCAATGCCTTTCCCGGTGGTGCCGGAGGCTTGCCGGAGATTTATGCTCTTGGATTGCGCAATCCTTTCCGATGCAGTTTCGATTCTGTCACGGGTGAGTTGTTCATCGCTGATGTGGGACAAAATGCCGTCGAAGAAGTGAACCGGCTTGGAACCAGCGAAGGCGGTGTCAATTTTGGCTGGGACAATCTTGAAGGGACACAGATCTTTGAAGGGCCTGATGACGCGTCCTTCCGGGATCCTGTGTTGCAGTACTTCCATGGGAGCGGGGCCGATCAGGGCAACTCGATCACCGGTGGATATGTCTACCGGGGGAATGTGGATGCCATCCGCGACCACTATGTGTTCGCAGACTTCGTGAACAGCAATGTCTGGTCGGTGCCTGAAGCGGACTTGGTGAATGGGACGACGGTTGATGTAATGGCCAGCATGCGCCTGAACGATCAGCTATCGCCTGATCAGGGCAGTCTTTCCAACGTTTCCAGTTTCGGAGAGGATTCCAATGGAAACCTCTACATCGTGTCTTTCAGCACTGGCGACATCTTCAGGTTCGTCAGCGTGCCATGAGTATCTGAACAAAGAAAAAGGGCGGCTCGAGAGCCGCCCTTCTATAGTCTGATTTTCCGGCCGGATCAGGCGGCTTTGTAACCAATCACGGCTTTCACTTCGAGGAATTCCTCAAAGCCTTCTTCGCCCCATTCCCGTCCGTTGCCGGACTGTCCATAGCCACCGAACGGTGCGGTGAAGTCAGGCCGGGCGCCATTCACCTGGATCTGGCCTGCGCGGATGCGGTTGGCGACCGCATTGGCTTCTTCCTCGGGGCCCTGCACATAACCAGCGAGGCCGTAGACCGTGTCGTTCGCCATCTCCACGGCATCGTCCACGTCCTCGTAGGGGATCATGACGAGCACTGGACCGAAAATCTCCTCGCGTGCGATGGTCATGTCATTGGTGACATTCGCGAACACGGTAGGGCGGGCGAAGTAGCCTTTGTTGAAGCCTTCCGGACGACCCGGGCCGCCGGCGACGAGCGTGGCGCCTTCTTCGATGCCTTTCTGAATGAGGTCCTGCACCTTCTGGTACTGGTTCCCGTTCGAGATCGGGCCGATGGCACCCGGCTCGGCTTCAGCCGGCATCATGACCTTTACGGACTCTGCCGTTGCCTTGGCGATCGCGATCGCTTCATCCTGCTGGTCCTTCTGGACGAACATGCGGGACGGGGCGTTACAGGACTGGCCCGAATTGGTCATCATCTGGATGACGCCGCCTGCAACGGCTTTCTTGAGGTCAGCGCCCGGCAGGACAATGTTCGGGCTTTTGCCGCCCAGTTCCTGCGCCACGCGCTTCACGGTTGGCGCGGCAGCCTGAGCCACCAGCACGCCAGCCCGGGTAGAGCCGGTGAAGGACATCATGTCGACGTCGGGATGAGCGGAAAGTGTTGCGCCGACGCCGGGGCCGTCGCCATTGACGAGGTTGAAGACACCTTTCGGCACGCCGGCCTCGTGGATAATCTCAGCCAGGATCATGGCGTCGATCGGAGCAATCTCGGACGGCTTCAGCACCATGGTGCAGCCCGCTGCGATGGCCGGAGCCACTTTGCAGGCGATCTGGTTGATCGGCCAGTTCCACGGCGTGATGAAACCGCAGACACCGATCGGTTCCTTGCGAAGCAGGGTCGTGCCCTTCACTTCTTGCCATTTGTAGTTCCGCAGGATGGCAGCGGTCGTGGCGAAGTGGCCCATACCGGCCGGCACCTGAGCAGCATTGGCCAGCCACATCGGTGCGCCCATTTCCGTCGAAACAGCTTCGGCCAGTTCCGGCAGACGGGCCTGGATACCTGCAGCGATCTTTTCAAGCAGTTCGGCGCGGTATTCGACGGTCGTTTTCGAAAAGGCGGGGAAAGCGGCCTTGGCGGCCGCAACAGCTTTGTCGACGTCGGCTTGCGAGCCAAGCGAAATAACCGCGAAGTTTTCTTCGGTTGCCGGGTTTTCGACTTCAAGCGTCTTCGGCGTTACGGGATCGACCCATTCACCGTTGATGTAGAATTTCAGGTACTCTTTCATGCCGCTCGGGCCTCCCTGCAGATTGTCTGACTACAATAAGTATAGGGGCAGGGCTCGTCAGCCGCGAGTCCTTACCCGACGATATGTCAACATCGTAACCGGCGATCAGCCGTGAACACCATCCACGTCATAGGCCGCGATGGTCGCAAGGTTCACGATGTCACCGACCGTCGCGCCCAGAGAGGCGATCTGCACCGGCTTTTCGAGGCCGAGCAGCATTGGGCCGATCACTGTCGCCCGGCTCATCGATTCCAGCAGCTTCGTCGAGATCGATGCGGCGTGGATGGCTGGCATCACCAGCACGTTTGCCGGGCCGCTGAGGCGCGAGAAGGGGTACAGCATCCAGTGGTTCGGATTGAGGGCCACGTCCGCTGACATGTCGCCTTCATATTCGAAGTCGATGCCGTCCATCTTGTCGAGAATGGCGACCGCTTCGCGAACCTTTTCTCCGCGTTCGCCCATCGGGTTGCCGAAGGTCGAATAGGACAGGAAGGCCACGCGCGGCACGAAGCCGACGGACTGGACTGCGCGGGCTGCCTCGATGGCGATGTCCGCCAGTTCCGGTCCCCCAGGCAGTTCGGTGACGCTGGTATCGGCAATGAAGACCGTCTTGCCGCGGTTGATCACCATGGACATGCCGATCACGGCCTGGCCCGGGATCGGATCCAGAACCATCTGGGCGTCTTTCAGGGCAACGTCGTAATTGCGGGTCACGCCGGTGACCATGCCATCTGCGTCGCCATTCTTCAGCATGCAGGAACCGAAGACGTTACGATCATTGTTGACCAGGCGCTGGACGTCCCGCTTCAGATAGCCTTCACGCTGGACGCGGGCATACAGCATGTCCGTATAGACTGGATTGTTGTCAGACAGGCGGGCGTTGATGATCTCCAGCGAACCGGCTGGAACGCCCATCATCTCCATCGTCTGCTCAACCTGTGCTTCGCGCCCGATCAGGATCGGGTGACCGAGGCCCTGATTCTTGAAGCTGTAGGCCGCACGGACGACGGCGGGTTCTTCCCCTTCGGCGAAGACGATGCGGCGCTGTACTTCCTTGCAGCGCGCCTGCACGCCTTCGAGGAAGGCGGCGGCGGGGTCCGACCGGCGCTTCAGCTGGGCGCGGTAGGCGTCCATATCTGCAATCGGTTTACGGGCAACGCCCGTGTCCATGGCAGCCTGGGCCACGAAGGGTGGCACATGCGAGATGAGACGCGGATCGAACGGAGTCGGGATAATATAGTCTCGTCCGAACGTGGGGCGTGAGCCATGATAGGCTGCGGCGACTTCGTCCGGCACATCCTCACGCGCAAGTTCTGCCAGCGCATAAGCTGCGGCGACTTTCATCTCTTCATTGATGCTGCGCGCCCGGACATCCAGAGCGCCGCGGAAGATGTAAGGGAAGCCCAGCACATTGTTGACCTGGTTCGGATAGTCCGACCGGCCCGTCGCGATAATGGCGTCGTCACGCACGGCCTTGATTTCTTCCGGCGTAATTTCCGGGTCCGGGTTGGCCATGGCGAAGATGATCGGGTTCGGTGCCATCGCCTTGACCATATCCTGCGTCACCGCGCCCTTGGCGGACAAGCCGAGGAAAATGTCGGCCCCTTCCATGGCTTCGGTCAGGGTGCGCTTGGTGGTCTTCACAGCGAAGGCGGATTTGAACTGGTCCATCCGTTCAGTGCGGCCTTCATAGACGACGCCTGTGGAGTCGCACATGAGGATGTTTTCCGCTTTCACGCCGAGATGACGGATCAGGCCGGCACAGGAGAGGCCAGCAGCCCCCGCACCCGAGACAGCGACTTTCACGTCTTTCAGATCACGTCCGGTGATGTGGCAGGCATTGATCAGTCCTGCTGCTGCAATGATCGCCGTACCATGCTGGTCGTCATGGAAGACCGGAATGTCGAGTTCTTCCCGGAGACGGCTTTCGATGATGAAGCAGTCCGGAGAACCGATGTCTTCCAGGTTGATGCCGCCCCAGGTGTCGCCGATGTTGCGAACCGTGCGGATGAAATCGTCCGCATCCTTCGTGTTCACTTCCACATCGATGCTGTCGATATCGGCAAAGCGTTTGAACAGGACCGACTTGCCTTCCATCACTGGTTTCGAAGCCATCGGGCCAAGGTCACCAAGGCCGAGAATGGCGGTGCCGTTGGAAATCACGGCGACCATGTTGCCCTTGGAGGTATAGTCGTACGCCTTGTCTTCGTCCTCGGCGATGGCAAGCACAGGAACAGCCACACCTGGGCTGTATGCCAGCGAGAGGTCCCGCTGGGTGCCCATGGGCTTGGTCGGCGCCATGGAAATCTTGCCAGCGGTCGGCTTGGAATGGAAATCAAGGGCTTCCTGATCGGTGAAGCTGGGGCGCTTGGACGTCATGACTGGGGGTCTGTTCTGCGGGTCTGTTTCGGTTCTCGTTGGGGCCGGACCCTAGGCCGCACCGAAGGGGCTGCCAACTGTCTAAATGACCGAAAAGCATGCCATTTCAGCATGGCTGGCCAGATGCTTTGCGAATCCCCTGGCAAACGGCTAGCGTCCGCGCGACATGGCTGACACTGCAACATCCTCCCCTGCGAGCAAGACTTCCGCGCCGACCCCGTTCATGGCGCAATATCTTTCCATAAAGAAGCAACAGCCCGATGCGTTGTTGTTCTTCCGCATGGGCGATTTCTATGAACTGTTCTTCGATGACGCTGTGGAGGCGGCAAAGATCCTCGACATCACACTCACGTCGCGTGGGGAACATGAGGGCAAACCGATTCCCATGGCCGGCGTACCCTACCATGCGGCGGAAGGGTATCTCGCCCGCCTGATCAAGGCGGGGTGCCGGGTGGCGGTGTGTGAGCAGACCGAAAGTCCGGCCGAAGCAAAGAAGCGCGGCTCAAAGGCAATCGTGAACCGCGAGATCGTGCGGATCGTGACACCCGGCACGCTGACGGAAGAAGCCTTGCTGCCTGCCCGGCAAGGACAGGCGCTGGCAGCGATCGCCATTGGGGCAGGGGGCTCGGAAGGCGCCATTGCGGTCTGTGATGTTTCAACCGGAAAGTTCGATGTGGCAGGCGTCGACCCGGCCGCCCTGGCAGACATGTTGCTGGCCTGGCCCTTGTCGGAATTGCTGGCGGCGGATGCGGACAGTGGTAAGGCACCCATTATTTCGGCAACAGCTGCCTCCACTGCGCCTGTTACCTGGCGGCCGGCACGGGCCGCGACGCACAAGACCGGCGAAGCCCTTCTGAAAGAGGCGTTCGGTCTTGCCGCAATCGATGCGCTCGGAGATTTCAGCCGGACCGAACTCTCCGCCATTGGTTTGCTGCTCGATTATGTGAAGCTGACCCAAGCGGGCAGCGAGATCCGCCTCGATCCGCCACGCCGGCCGGATCCGTCGGGACATCTCGCCATCGATCCGGCAACCCGCGTTAGTCTGGAGATTGACCGGGCGATGAATGGCGGTCGCGACGGATCGCTACTGGGAACAATCGACCGCACGGTCACGGCGCCCGGGGCCCGTTTGCTGGCGGCGCGGCTTGCTCGCCCCTCGCTGGACGTATCGGAAATTGAAGCGCGGCTGGATGCGGCGGCATGGTTTGTGGACGACACATCTGCGCTGGAAGACCTCCGGGCGCGCCTGCGGCAGGCGCCGGACCTGGAGCGTGCCCGCACGCGGCTCAATCTCGGCCGGGGCGGTCCGCGCGACCTTTTGGCCATTGCAAATGCCCTTCATGCGGCCAGCGATGCGGCGGGGCTGCTGAACCAGTCGGGAGAACTCCCAGCACATCTGGCGGCGGCCTGCGAACAACTGAACCTGTCACGCCAACCCGATCTTCAGGTGCTTGAGGACGACATGAGGCGGGCGATCATGGAAAGCCCGCCGACGCTGGCGCGTGATGGCGGGTTTGTTGCCGCCGGTTGGGACAAGGCGCTGGATGAAGTGCGCAGTCTCCGGGACGATAGCCGGAAGATCATCGCCGAGATGCAGGCGCGTTACGCTGCAGACACGGGTATTTCCGCGCTCAAGGTCAAATTCAATAATGTGCTCGGCTATTTCGTCGATGTCCCGGCGAAGCATGGCGACACGCTTATGGCGCCGCCTTTTTCGGAAACCTTCATTCACCGGCAGACGCTTGCCGGCAATGTCCGCTTTTCGACCAGCGAACTCGCAGAGCTCGCCGGACGGATTTCCCGTGCCGAAGAAGAAGCCAAGGCACGGGAACTGGCTGTCTTCGAAGATCTGTCCGCGCGTGTGTCTGCTGCGAGCGTGAGCCTCTCCGCGAGCGCCGAGGCTATCGCATGTCTCGATGTTGCTGCCGCGACAGCGGCCTGGGCGCTGGAGGTTGATGCCATCCGCCCCCGGATCGAGGCAGAACCTGTCTTCGAAGCAGAAGGCCTGCGCCATCCGGTGGTCGAGGCGGCGTTGAAGAAAGACGGTCAGGGATTTACGGCGAATGCGCTGAAGCTGGATGCAGGTATCAAGGAAGCGCCGCGCCTGCTGCTGGTTACCGGACCGAACATGGCGGGTAAATCGACTTATCTGCGTCAGTCGGCGCTGGCGGTTATTCTGGCGCAGGCCGGGTATTTTGTGCCGGCGCGGAGCATCCGTGTGGGCCTTGCAGACCGTGTCTTTTCCCGGGTCGGCGCTTCGGATGACCTCGCGCGCGGGCGCTCCACTTTCATGGTGGAAATGGTGGAGACCGCCGCGATCCTGACGCAGGCGACACGCCGCAGCTTCGTCATTCTCGATGAGGTCGGCCGGGGGACATCGACCTGGGACGGGCTGGCAATTGCCTGGGCTGCTGTCGAACATCTCCACTCGACCAATGGCTGCCGTGCATTGTTCGCAACCCATTATCACGAGCTGACCGGGCTGGCCGATGATCTGTCCGGGGCAGCCAACGCCTCTTTGCGGGCGCGTGAGTGGAAGAACGATCTCGTCTTCCTGCACGAGGTTCAGCCGGGACCGGCAGACAAGTCGTACGGAGTTCAGGTCGCGCGTCTGGCCGGCCTGCCGAAGAAGGCCGTCTCCCGCGCTGCGCAGATCCTGAAGCGGCTGGAAACAGATCCCTCTTCGGCAGAGACCTTGCCGCTGTTTGCTTCGGCGCCGTTGACGGTTGAGGAGGACGCTGCGGACGCTCCGGTTCACTCTGCCGCGGAGGACCGGCTGATCGCACTTCTCGAGGAGGTCGATCCGGATTCGCTGACGCCAAGAGAGGCGCTGGATCTTGTCTATCGTCTGAAAACCGAAGCCCGTCACGAGGACTAAGCGTCAGGGCGATTTTTCCAGAGCTGACAGGATATGAATAGCGGCCCTTAGGGAGCGATCATCTTCGATCCGGTCGATCAGGCGTTTGCCGTCACGGCGCAGTTCCCGGATCCGGGCCTCTTTTTCGGCAAGGCCCGATGCGGGCGTGGCAATCACGAATGGCTCGTAGAAATAGTCGATGGGCTTGCGGACTGCGATGGCGACGGACCGCAAGCGTCCGGCCGAGAGGCGGGTCTGCCCGGATTCATACTTCTGGACTTGCTGGAATGTGATGCCCAGCAGGGTTGCGAGGGCCTCCTGTGTCAGGCCGAGTTCGCGTCGGGCCTGTCGTACTTTCTGGCCGACAAAGCGATCCGCATCGGTCGGCTTGCGCGTTTCAGGGCTGCTGGAATTGGCCGGACTGGGCATATCTGTCTTCCCGGTTTCAGGGCAGGAACCAGAAGCAGTATGCAAACACAGGTCAAAATACAACCTGTGCGAGCAAAAATTTGATTTCAGGCAGACTGCGCTAGCGGGCCCTGATGCCTTCGGGGCGCACGGCGTGTCATGTTGCGCGGTGCTGCGGCTCTGTATCGGTTAGTTCGGATCGAGCCGGATAATATCATCATCCTGACCGCCGGCTGCCGGCTGAGCGGCACCGTCTGTGAACACCGGGGCGGGCACGTCCTGATTGAAATCAACAGAGCCGAGCTGATCCGAACCGATGAGCCGCGGCTGATCCGAAGTCCCGCCAAGGTTCAGGTTCAGGGTACCCCCCGCAGCTTGGGTTTCGTTGACCGAGCTCCCGAGGGACAGGTTCAGCGTGCCGGAAGGCGCCTCAACAGCAACCTGGTCCGTGTTTTCAGAAGAAGCTTTCGTCGTCGATTCTGAACAAGCAGCACCAGCAAAGGCGACGGAAGCAACGGCGAGGACGGTCATAAGTTTCATGTTCATGCGCCTGATCTTGTCCCTGAGACTAGCGGCCTGCAAGTCTCTCCTGCACAGAGTCCCAGAAAATGGCAGGTATATCAATGCCGCTGAGTTTCCGGATGGCCTGAACGCCGGTCGGTGAGGTCACATTGATCTCGGTGAGCCGGCCACCGATCACATCGATGCCCGTCAGAACCAGGCCGCGCTTGCGCAATTCCGGGCCAATCGCCTCGCAGATATGCTTGTCGGCGTCGCTGAGGTCGGACTTTTCAGCCGTTCCGCCGACAACCAGATTTGAGCGCACCTGACCGGATTTCGGGCGCCGGTTCAGCGCGCCCACGGCCTTCCCGTCGACCAGCATGATTCGCTTGTCGCCTTCGCTGACCGCAGGCAGGAAGGCCTGCACCATGACAGGCTCGCGGGATTTCGAGAAGAAGAGCTCCAGCAGGGAGTCGAGGTTGGAATCCTCCTCCTTCAGCCGGAACACGCCAGCCCCGCCATGCCCGTAGATGGGTTTCACGATGATGTCCTTGTGGCGCGCCCGGAAATCGTCAATGGCCTCCGGATCGCGGCTGATCAGTGTCGGTGGCATCAGCTCCGGGAACATCAGGGGCAGGATCTTTTCAGGGCTCGACCGCACGCCGGCCGGATCGTTCAGGACCAGCGTCTCGCCGGTGATCAGTTCCAGCATGTGGCAGGCTGTGATGTAGGAAAGGTCGAATGGCGGGTCTTGCCGCATCAGGACAACATCAACATCCTTCGCCAGGTCGAGCGTCACGGCGTCCCCGAAAACGCCCGGCTGGCCGGGGACTCTCTGAACCTTTGCCGGGCGCACGCGCGCCGTCACCCGTTTGCCTTCCAGGCTCATGTCCTGCGGCTGGTAGACAAAAATCTCCATGCCGCGGGCCTGGGCCGTTTCGGCAAGGGCAAATGTGGTGTCGCCATCAATATTGACGTGTTCAAGCGGATCCATCTGGATCGCGACGCGAAGGCTCATGGGGGCGCTCCCGGTTACAGGAACGCGGGCAAGGCGTCCCGTCAGTAATTAGCGCCGATCAGTTCGGCGTCCGACCCATATGAGGTATCAGAGCCGTTTTGGTAAGAGGTGGGTTCGCCCTGCAGTACCGGTTCAGGTTCATGAACGGCTGGCTGGTGGATCCGGACATAGGACACGACCTGTTTGACGCCTGCGACAATGCTCGCTTCTTCCGCGGCCTTTTTGAGTTCCCTGGCGGAGCGGGCCGTGCCCATGAGGTAAACGATGCCGTCATAGGTCTCGACATTGAAATTGAGACTTTTCACGGTTTTTGAGCCTATCAGGCGTGCCCGCACACGGCCGGTGATCACCTCGTCTGAAATATTGGCGATAAAGCCGCCCGGCGGTTCGATCTTGATTTCGTTGGCGACATCCTGGGTCAGCGCCGCGCTCCAGGCGATGCCTTCGGCCCGCACGCGATCCTCCGGATTGTTCACACGGCCGCTTAGCAGGACCAGTCCGTTGGATACTTCCACATCCACTTCCGCGAACTTCTCGGAATTTTCCGTGAGCAGCTTTGCCTTGATCTGGTTGGACACGTTCGCATCATCCAGCGCCTGGCCCATCGTCTTGTCCTGTGCGGCGGTGAGCCCCACCGCGCCTGCAGTTCCAACCGCAGCAACCACGCAGCCGCCCAGAGGCAGCAGCAGGGTCATGGACAGGGCGAGGGCGGTGAGAGGCGACTTCATGGGCAACTCCGGTCGGCGGTCGGGTCTGGGCGCGGCTTATTAACACGCGGGTTGAGGCGAAATTCTGGCAAAGCGCCGGACTGCTGCCCGAGAGCTGCAACAGGCGCACCGATGACAGACAATACGGGTTTCTTCTGGTTGTGAAGCGTCCGCCATGGTAATATGTGAGGATGAGTAACCAGAAGGAACGAAAACCCTGACTTCCAGCGCTCCGCGGCTGCAGGCCGCAAAGCAGGCCACCGTTGAGGACATCCGCGCCGTGGCCGAGTCTCTCGCAAAGTCCCTTGAAGACGACAAAGCTGAAGACCTGCTCTTCATCGATCTTCAGGGCAAATCCTCGCTTGCCGATTTCATGATCATTGCGTCTGGCCGTTCTGGCCGGCACGTTGCTGCACTTGCCGATCACATTTCCCAGGAAGCGAAGAAGCTCACGGGTCGCCCGGCGAGCATTGAAGGCATGCCGAATGCGGACTGGGTCCTGATCGATACCGGCGACGTGATCGTTCACCTGTTCCGCCCTGAAGTGCGCGAATTCTATAATCTGGAAAAGATCTGGGCTTCTGATTCCGCTCATATGCGCGACAAGGCCCACTAGGCGCCATGCGTCTGACTTTTCTGGTGGTCGGCAAGATGAAGTCCGGCCCGGAGCGTGACCTTGTCGACGAGTACCTGAAGCGTGCGCGCCCTGTAGCGCGCGGACTTGGCTTTCGCGGAATCGAGGAAATTGAAGTCGCCAGTGGCGGTGGGCTGGACGCAGAAGCCGGGCGCATTCTCGAGAAAATTCCGGCCGGGGCGCATATTCTCCGGCTCGATGAGTTTGGTCCCTCCATGGGCTCATCCGCGTTTGCGGACAAACTTGCCACCTGGCGGGATCAGGGCACGCCAGACCTTGTTTTCCTGATCGGCGGTGCCGAAGGCTATGGTGAGGCGGTAAGGAAAGCGGCAACCGAAACGCTGGCCTTCGGGCCTCAGACCTGGCCGCATCGTTTCGTGCGCGCCATGCTGGCCGAACAGGTCTACCGGGCAATGTCGATCCTGGCAGGAACGCCTTACCACAAGGCCTGAGCGAACCTGGTCTTCACCAGAGCCTCTGCAGCAGGATCAGCCCGCGTAAAGCGACGGTTCCGGAGCAAAGGCCATCACGAACAAGAGGCCCGCAATCGCGGCAAATGTCGCGAGCGTTATCCATCTGGACAAGGCGGGCTGGGCGTTCATCGGTGGCGTCCTTCTGGCCGGTTTCTCTGTTGCACCCGATATGGGAGCGACCTTTCAAGATGAACACATTCCAAACGGAATGGGTTCCATGCACGGCTTGAATAAGGCAATTTCCGGGCCAGCGGTGACGCTTCGTTCATCTTGTTGATCCCGCCCGGTTCCCGGCCTAGACCAGAACCGGACACACAGACGGCGCGGGAGACGAAGCAATGTCAGGTTGGCGGGATTTCCTGAAAGTGTACTGGCCGCTGATCGCGGTTGCCGCCGTCGGCCTGATTGCGGCCCTGATGGTGATGGATCCGGCGCCACCGAAGAAAATCCGCTTTGCTGCCGGTGCACAGGGCGGGGCCTATCATGCCTATGCCGAACGGTATCAGCGTTTGATGCAGGCTCAGGGAGTAGAGGTCTCCCTCGTCGACACGGCCGGCTCGATCGAAAATTTGCGCCTCCTGGACGAGGGGGAGGTGGATGTCGCCCTTGTACAGGGCGGACTCGCCTCAAGGCAGGACCGCGAACAGCTTCACTCGCTGGGCGGGCTTTTCCCTGAACCTTTCTGGGTCTTTGTCAGGGCCGGTAACGGCATCAATGCCTTCGGAGACCTGCGTGGCTATCGTTTTGCCATTGGCCCGGATGGGTCCGGCACGCGCGCGCTTGCGCTCTCCCTGCAATCTGAGTTCGGCGGCACCTGGCCCACGACTGCACAGATGACCCTGTCCGGAAGCGACGCGGCGGATGCTCTGCGTGCGGGCGCCGTCGATGCGGTCGCTTTCGCCGCTTCGGTTGAGGCGCCCTATGTGCAGGACCTTCTTCGTGACCCGGCCGTGAAATTGCTACCTTTTGAACGCGCACCCGCTCTCGCGCGGCGCCAGGATGCGTTGTCGGCGGTCACGCTCCTGCGCGGTGTCATCGACATCGGTGCCGACATTCCAGCGACCGACGTGCCTCTTGTGGCGCCCGTGGCGCAGCTAGCCATCCGAAAGGACATCCATCCGGCGATCGAGGCGTTGCTGATCGATTCCGCCATGGCCATTCACGGCGATGGCTCGCTTCTGTCCGCCGCAGGCAGCTGGCCGGATCCTGATGCGACCGACCTGCCGGTTTCCAGCCAGGCGCGCCGCTATTACCGTGACGGGCCATCCTTCCTGCGCCGGTATTTCTCATTCGATGTGGCGAACTTCCTCGACCGGGCGTGGGTGCTGGCGATCCCCTTGCTCACGCTTCTCTTCCCGCTGGTCCGGGCGGCCCCGCCGATCTATCGCTGGCGCGTGCGGCGCAAGATCTATGTCTGGTACAAGGACATCCGGGAACTGGAAGCGCGCGGACGCGCCTCTCCGACGCCTGAGGAGCGCGCCCGGATCGTGAAGGAGCTACAGGATCTGCAGGAAGAAATCGGCGCGGTGGATGTGCCGCTCTCCTACACAGACGACCTCTATCGCCTCCGCAGCCATGTCGAGTTTGTCAAACAGCTGGTGATGAACCCGAAAGGAGCGGTGTCAGCCCCGGCGCTGGGCGCCTGAGGTTCACCAGGTTTCGCACCAGGGCCTTAAGTCCAACTCGTGTGTCCAGGCCGAGCGATGCTGGTTGTGCAGCCAGACATAGTTCTTTGCGATCTCGTCGGGGATCAGTAATCCATCCCGCTCGCGCCGTTCGGCGGCATCCGGCAGCATGTCCCGGATGAAGGCAGAGTCGATTGCGCCATCGATCACGACATGGGCCACATGGATGCCCTGAGGGCCGAGTTCGCGTGCCATGGACTGGGCAAGCGCCCGCAAGGCGTGCTTGGCCCCGGCAAAGGCAGAAAAGCCTGCGCCGCCTCGTATGGCAGCGGTCGCCCCTGTAAAGATGATCGTACCGCGGCCGCGCGGGCTCATCACCCGCGCCGCTTCACGCCCGGCGAGGAAGCCTGCGAAGGCCGCCATTTCCCAGACCTTCTGGTAGACGCGGCTCGTTGTGTCGGTGACCGGGAAGCGGACGTTTGCCCCGATATTGAAGACGCAGGCTTCTATCGGGCCCACTTCTGCCTCCACCTGGTCGAACAGGGCGATGGTCTCGTCTTCGCTGCGGGCATCGACCCCAAAGGCGCGGGCCTTGCCGCCCTCTGCCTCAATCGAACCGACCAGTGCGTCGAGGTCTGACAAGTTGCGTGGGCGCCGGGTGACGCAGGCTGTCAGGCCCTCATGCGCAAAGGCCTTGGCGATTGCGCCGCCCGTTGCGTCGCCTGCGCCAATGATCAGAGCTGCCCCATTTGCCATGCTTCGGTCCTCCTCCGGTGTTTTGACGACGCTCCCTGATCCAAGTGAGTTTGTAAAGGGAACTCACTCTTCAGGTGGTCTGAATACCGGCCGGTCAGCGCTGGCAGGAGGGGCAGTAGAAGGTGGAGCGGCCCGATTGGACGAGGCGTTTGATCGTGGTGCCGCAAGCCGGGCAGGGCTGGCCCTCGCGATCATAGACAGCGAAACGGTGCTGGAAATAGCCGAGTTCGCCGCTGGCGCTGGCAAAGTCTGAAATCGACGAGCCGCCGGCCTCGATGGCCTCTGCGATCACGTCGTTGATGGCCGGGGCCAGGCGGGCGGCGCGCTGGCCGGGGATGCTTTGTGACAGGCGTTTGGGTGAGATCTTGGCCCGCCAGAGCGCCTCACAAACATAAATGTTTCCAAGCCCCGCAATCACCGACTGATCCAGCAGGGCGGCCTTGATCGGGGCTTTCTTGCCCTTGAGGGCCGTGTCCAGATAGGCAGCGGAGAAATGGTTGCTGAGCGGTTCCGGCCCCATGGCCATTAACCGTGGATATGACTGGAATTGCTCGGCAGGCCAGAGTTCCATGAAGCCGAACCGGCGGGGGTCATTATAAGTGACTATGTCATGACTATCCAAGACTATAACGACATGATCATGGGCCGGATCCGTGCCTGTTTCATGCTTGTAGCGGGCTGTCGCATGACCACTCACGGTGAACCGCCCGGTCATGCCGAGATGCATCACCAGCACCTCGCCGGACGAGAGCTCCACCGTCAGGAATTTTGCCCGCCGTCCGAGGCGAACGATTTTCTGCCCCGACACCCGTTCGGCAAAGCGTTCGGGGAAGGGGAAGCGCAGGTCTGCCCGGTTCTGTGTCAGCGACACGATCTTGCGGCCCTCCATGACGGGGGCGAGGCCGCGGCGAACTGTCTCGACTTCGGGTAATTCAGGCATGGTTATGGCATATAGCCTAGGGCGTACGGGGTAACTATGGTGGCGCGCATGTCTGCTGAACCTGAAACAGAGCGCAAGGTTTCCTTCGGATTCGAAGAGGTGACCGAGAGCGAGAAGGTGGCGCGCGTGAAGGGCGTGTTCCGCTCCGTCGCGTCGCGCTACGACCTGATGAACGACCTCATGTCCGCCGGCGTGCACCGCCTTTGGAAGCATGATGCGATGAATCGCGTGAACCCGCAGCCGGGCGAGCGTCACCTCGATGTCGCGGGCGGCACCGGTGAGCTGGCGCGGGCCTTCCTCGACCTCGCCGACAAGGCGGGCAAACGGCGCGGCATCGACAAGCCGGCGACGGCGATCGTCTCAGACATCAATGATGCCATGCTGGAGGCGGGCAAGGCGCGGGCCGACAATGCGAAATGGGAGGGCCGGCTGGACTGGGTCTGCGCCGATGGCCAGAACCTGCCCTGGGCGGACAACAGCTTCGACGTGGTCACCGTCTCTTTCGGCATCCGCAACTTCGCGGACCGGGTGGCGGGCCTGAAGGAATTCCGCCGCGTGCTCAAGCCGGGCGGCCGCCTCGCGGTGCTGGAATTCAGCCACATGACGGCGCCCGCCCTGCAGGCGGCGTATGACAAGTACAGCTTCAACGTGATCCCGCAGCTCGGCAGCCTCGTCGCGGGCGACAAGGAAAGCTACCAGTATCTCGTGGAATCGATCCGGAAGTTCCCCGATCAGGAAACCTTCCGTGCGGAGATCGAAAGCGCCGGGTTCTCTAACGTTTCCGTCACGAATTATTCGGGTGGTATTGCGGCCCTGCACTTCGGCTGGGCTGTGTGACGATGGGGCTGATCGGAGACTACAGGCGCCTGATGCGCGCCGGCATTGCGCTGGCACGGCACGACGTCATCCTGCCGGCGGACTATCAGTCGCGCCTGCCGATGGCGGCGCGGATTGCTGGTGGCACGCTGCGCCTGTTCACGGGCGGCGCGCGCGGGCGGCCCGGCCAGCGTCTGGCGCGTGCCCTTGAAGGGCTGGGCCCGGCCTATATCAAGCTCGGCCAGTTCCTCGCCACGCGTCCGGATGTGTTCGGCACGGAAGTGACCTCCGACCTCGACCATCTGAAAGACAAGCTGCCGCCTTTCTCCATGAAGGCGGCCCGCGCGGCGCTTGTGGCAGAGTTCGGCGCGGCGGAGGCAGACCGTCTGTTTGCAGACCTGTCCGAACCCGTCGCTGCGGCCTCCCTCGCTCAGGTGCACCGGATGGACCTGCCGGACGGGCCGCGTGCGGTGAAGATCCTGCGCCCGAAGATCGAGGAGCGGCTGTCGAAAGAGCTCTCGGCCATGAAGCGGGCTGCGCGGACCATTGAAGGTGTTTCCGCTGAAAGCCGCCGCCTGAAGCCGGTCGCCTTCACCGAAACCATCGCCACCGCCATGATGCGTGAGACGGATTTGCGTCTGGAAGCGGGCGGGGCAGACGAGATGCGCGCGCTCAGTGAGAAGAACGGCTATTTCCAGGTGCCGAAAGTCGACTGGGACCGGACTGGCCGCCGCGTGCTGACGATCGACTGGGTCGACGGCAAGCCGCTGACCGACCCGACGGCTCTGGACCAGCCGGGCATCGACCGCAAGGCCCTCGCAAACGACATCACACGCGGTTTTCTGACCAATGCCATCGAGCATGGCGTCTTCCATGCCGACATGCATGAAGGCAATCTGATCCTGACACCGGAAGGCAAGATCGCGTTGATCGATTTCGGCATTATCGGCCGGATCGGCATGACGGAGCGGCGCTTCCTGGCGGAGATCCTCTGGGGCTTCCTGAAGCGCGATTATGTCCGCGTGGCGGAAGTACATTTCGAGGCAGGTTATGTGCCGGCCTCGCAATCGGTCGGCGAGTTTGCGCAGGCACTGCGCACGATCGGCGAGCCGATCCATGGCAAGCCGGCCGAGGAAGTCTCCATGGGCCGGGTGCTGCTGCAGTTGTTCGACTATACGCACACATTCGGCATGGCGCTGCGTCCGGAACTCGTCCTGTTGCAGAAGACGATGGTGCAGGTGGAAGGCGTCGCGCGCGCCATCGACCCGGCACACAATATCTGGAATGCCTCCGAGCCTGTCGTCGAAGGCTGGATCCGGCGCAGCTTCGGACCGCAGGGCGCGGCGAAGCTCGTCTCCGAGAATGTCCGTGAGGTGACGAACAGGCTGAAGCGCCTGCCGGAAGTCATGGACCGGTTCGAAGCCTTTATGGCGCATGAACTGGAAGAGGCGCCATCGCCTGCGAAGAAGCCGTTTGCGCCCTGGTGGGGCTGGTTCGGGCTTGTCGTGGCGCTGGCCGGTCTGGCAGTGTGGGCCTTCAAATAGGAGGCTGTTCCATGGCGCATACGGGCGGGTGCCAGTGCGGGCGTGTTCGTTTTGAAATGGATGTTCTGGAAGAGGCGCATGTCTGTCATTGCCGCATGTGCCAGAAGGCGACCGGCGGCCTGTTCGCTGCGCTCGTCGGCGCGCCGAAGGACAAGATCCGCTGGACGGCGACACCGCCGGAAGAATTCCAGAGCTCGAATCTGGCGCGCCGTGCCTTCTGTCAGGCCTGCGGCACACCGCTCGGTTTTACCTACAACCTGCCGAACGCGCGCCAGTATGTGACCATTGGCAGCCTCGACCATCCGGAAGACGCACCGATCATCCACCAGTTCGGACTCGAATCGAAAGTGCCGTTTGTTACGTTTTGCGAGGACATTCCGGGCGAATGCACAGGTGACACACCAGCCGTAAGCGAATTTCTCGCGGATATGACGTCCAATCAGGCGTGAACTCCCGTTGATGGAGTAAAGTGTTAACGCGCCTTAAGCATCGCCCTACAGTCATGGCAGCTTCCGAGGAAAGGACCTGCCATGAAAGGCTACATCGCCTCAGCCCTGCTTGGCGTCTTGCTGGCGTCGCCCGTGGCCGCTCAGATTGCCGGGTCCGGCCAGCCCACGCCGGAAGCCGTCGCGCAGCTGGAGCAAGTGCGTAAAACGCCGCCGAAGCCCCGTTCTTCGCCGGATGCCGTGCCGAAGCTGAGCGGCGCGCCGGTGACCGGAAAGCGCGCGAGCCCAATGGTTTTTGTCGATGTGCGCGCAGCGCAGGGGATTGCCGGAACATCCGGGATCCGGGTGTTCCGCGGCAATCGCGTCTCCGTCGTACAGCCGGGCGTGCGCAAGCTTGAGCAGACGGCGCAAACCGGTTCTCATCGCAGCCAGATGAAGCTGATCCGCATCGGCGCGAGCCCCCGCGTTTCCTATACCGCATACGGGATCGACCTTGCGGAACGGCATGAGGAAATGCCGGTTCGCCCGCCGACGATCCGGATAAATCCTTAACGCGCACTGTGTTTTCACGCGAATTTCATGGCGGTAACGCAAGGATTCTGGGTTAAGACAGGGCCGGAAAGACGACCCGGGACCCATGAGTGACAAACGCATCCTGCTGATCATCGGCGGCGGAATCGCTGCCTATAAAAGCCTTGAGCTGATCCGCGAGCTGGGCCGGCGCGGCATTGCCTGCCGCTGCATCCTCACCTCTGGCGGAACGCAATTCGTCACGCCCCTGTCGGTGTCGGCCCTGTCTGGCGAGAAGGTCTTCACGGAACTTTTCGATCTCGATGACGAGGCGGAGATGGGCCACATCCAGCTGTCTCGTTCAGCAGACCTGGTCGTTGTGTGCCCGGCAACGGCGGACCTGATGGCGAAAGCCGTGCATGGCCATGCCAATGATCTTGCCTCCACCACGCTGCTCGCCACCGACACGCCTGTGCTGATGGCGCCCGCGATGAATGTGCGCATGTGGCAGCATGCGGCGACCGTCCGCAATGTTGCCCAGCTGCGCGCCGACGGCGTCACAGTGATGGAGCCGGACGAAGGCGCGATGGCCTGCGGCGAGTTTGGTCCGGGCCGCCTGCCGCAAGTGCCGGAGATTGTGGCCGAGATTGAACGCCAGCTATCAGGGCAGGGCAGCGGGGCGCTGGAAGGCGCGCACTGTGTGGTCACCGCCGGCCCGACGCGCGAACCGCTGGACCCGGTGCGCTTCCTGTCGAACCATTCTTCCGGCCGTCAGGGCTATGCCATTGCCGGCGCGCTCGCCGCCGAGGGCGCCCGCGTGACACTCGTCTCAGGGCCTGTCGCCATCGACCCGCCACATGGCGTGGACCTGGTGAAGGTCGAGACGGCGCGTCAGATGCTGAAAGCGGTTGAAGAGGCGCTGCCTGCAGACGTGTTCGTCAGCGTCGCCGCCGTCGCCGACTGGCGCCCGGCGCGGGCCGCTACGAAGAAGCTGAAGATCAAGGGTGCCGGAAGCGCAACGCCGTCGATGGAGCTCGCTGAGAACCCCGACATCCTCCGCACCATCTCCAACAAGCGCAAGCACCGCCCTTCGCTGGTGATCGGCTTTGCCGCCGAGACCAATGATGTGGAGGAGCATGCTGCCGCCAAGCTGAAGCGCAAGGGCTGTGACTGGATCGTCGCCAATGACGTCTCCGGCGATGTCATGGGCGGCACCGAGAACGAGATTGCGCTGGTGACGCAGGACGGCATCGACCGCTGGCCCCGCATGGGCAAGGATGCCGTCGCCCGCCGCCTCGCGCAGAAGATCGCCGAAGCGCTTGACGGCTCAGGCGACGAAGCGAAACTCGCGGCAGAATAGGCCGCCTCTGCCTGCTTGACTTGGCCTTCCGACTCCCGCACCGCTGCGGGCATGAACGAGGTTAATGTCGCGGTCCTGCCGCTCCCGCATTTCGAAGGGCTTCAGCTGCCCGCTTATGAAACCGCCGGTTCGGCCGGGATGGATGTGCGTGCCGCCGTGCCCGAAGGCGAGCCGATGGTGCTGGCGCCCGGAGCGCGGGCCATGGTGCCGACAGGCCTCAGCGTGGCGATCCCGCAGGGTTATGAGATCCAGGTGCGTCCGCGCTCCGGCCTTGCCGCCAAGCACGGCCTGACCTGCCTCAACACGCCGGGCACGATCGACAGCGATTACCGCGGCGAGATCAAGGTGATCCTCGTCAATCTCGGCCAGGAGGCTTTCACCATCCAGCGCGGCGAGCGGATCGCCCAGCTGGTGCTGGCCCCGGTCACACGCCTTGCCTGGCAGGCGGTCGACAGCCTTGACGAGACCGAGCGCGGGGCAGGGGGCTTCGGCTCCACCGGCCGTTAAAGCCGGACTGTCTCGGAGGGCCGTCCTTCCCGTTTTTCCAATTTCATGCGATTTTCCTTGAACAGGTGTTCATGGAATACCATATATCGTTTGTCGATATGAATTAGGAGGATGGGGTCTATGGATCCGTTTCAGATGGTTGTCGTCATCGTGGCGATTGTTTTCGGCACGAAAGCCTGGCGCGACCATATGCGTTTCAAGGAAATGCGGGCCAATGACCGTGCGTCCGATGTCGAATTCGACCGCATGACACAGGAAGTCGCCCGCCTGAAGGAGCGCGTCCGCGTGCTCGAAAAGATCGTCACCGACAGTGACAAGCATCTCAGCGAGGAGATTTCCCGGCTCGCCTGAACTCTTTCTCGTATGAGCCAGACCTGCCGCAGCCCCACCCATTGAACAGGAGATAAGACAATGCCCTTGCTATACCCCTTTGTGGTCTTTCTCCTGTTGCTGATCCTTGCCACCCTGATCCGCGGGCCGGCGCGCCCGGAAACCTCCAGCCGGAAGGACGAAGAGCTCTCCCGCCTGCGTGACCGGGTCGAGGTTCTGGAACGCGCCGTCCTCGATCAGGATCGCGACCTGCGCCGGAAGTTCGACGGGCTCTGAGGCTGACGGCTATTCCGGTAGCCCGGCCAGCCAGTCCGTGATCGCCCCTGCAAGCTGGTCCGGCACTTCCGGGAGCAGGGCGTGGCCTGCCCCATCGATCCGAACGGCCGTGACCTGGTCGCCCAGTTCCGCCTCCAATAGGTCAATGGTATCGGCAGGCGGGGCGATCTTGTCCTGCAGACCGGTGATAACCAGCATGGGCTTGCCGCCAGCGTTCCACCAGAGTGACGACTCCACGGACCGGGTTGCCGCGCCCTGCAGGCGGCCCGTTTCCATGTGCCAGCCGCGCAGCCAGTAATCCGGAATGTCATTGCCATCTGCAAAGAAGCCATAGCGGACAGCTTCCCGGTGCGCCTCCGGCGTCAGGCGCGGGTCGAAACTCTGCATTAGGGCCGTGTTGGCCTTTTCCTCGATGGGATTCAGTCCACCAGCCGCAAGCAGGATGACCCCGCGCACCTGATCCGGGTGCCGGGTGGCGACGGCCCGGGCGAGACGGTTTCCGAAAGCGTGGCCCAGCACAACGACCGGCGCATCGCGTGTTTCCAGATAGATCGCAGCATCGTCGGCCAGGTCGAACAGGCTGGGCGCTTCCACGGAGGCCTGTGTTCCATTGATAGCGGGGGCTTCGAACAGGGTCGCGCTGTACCCGGCACCGGTGAGGTGTTCGGCAAGCTCATTGAAGTCGCTGGCTTCGCGTCCGGCGCTGGCGAACATGACAATCTCCGGTCCTTCACCAGACCGGTAGGCTTTCAGCCGGGCAGCCCCTTCTTCATATGTCCACGTAATGCCAACGGGTGTGCGGGCCATGTCACCGGGGGCGTAGGGGGCAGCAGACATACAGGCACTCACAAGACCGGCAAAAAGCAACAGGGGCAGGGCGGACAGGGATTTCAGCATGATTTTTCTTTCAGGGCCAACAGACGCGGAAGGGCTCGATGCCGGTCTTTTCCGGCAAATTGATTAACGGGACGCAGAAAATTGAATGCCTCGTTTTCCATGATTCTCCAGAAAGTTGTGCTGCAATCAATACAGGATTGAGGGGGAGACCATGACGACGTCCAGACCGGTTTTCGGAAAGAAGACTTCAGGCGCTGCTGGCCATCGCGCGGCCCGGCCGGCGCAATCGCAGGCCCTTTCTGCGAAGGCGGAAGCCTTTCTTCAGAGCGAACGTGAAAAGTCCGGCGGGCAGGAATCCTCCGGCGGCGGTTTTCCGTTTCCGTCCAACAGCAACAACGTGACCGGTGGCAAGCCCGTCTGGGGCCGCCGGGTCATCGCCCGGATCGTGGATGAGCTGCTCGTCTGGGGACTGGTCTTCCTGATGTTCCATGAAGACCTCGGGCGGCAGGTGTCAGTCTATATCGAGGCCCCGATGGGCAGCCCGGAAGAAAATGCCGCCAGTGCGGCCCTGTTCGGATATGCGCTGCTCTGGGGCTGTCTCGAGAGCGCCTACAATATTGGCATGGAAGCGTCCCGTCTGCAGGCGACACTGGGCAAGATGCTGGTTGGCGCCGTGGTGACAGATCGCGATGGTGGAAAGCCGGGGCTTGGCGGCATCATCATGCGCAATACGCTGGGGCGCTTTATCGTCAATGTGGTGCCGTTCTGTGCCGGCTATGTCATGGGCCTGTTCCGCAAAGACCGCCGCTGCCTTCATGACATCATGTCCGGCACCATGGTGCGCAAGCGCGTACCGGCGGCTCTGTCTGAAGGCTATGGTGAAGTGTTCGCCTGATCCTGAAATCAGCGCAATGTCAGATCAGGACCGTGTCGTCCCGGGCGAATTTCGCCAGCAGGTAAGCATCGGTGTCCTCGATCGTCTCGAGTTTTCCGAAGGCGAACGCTTCGCGATCGAACACCAGGTCGCGTGGGCGCAGCGGGCGGCTGATCTCCAGCCCTTCCAATGTTCGCGCGCGTGAGAAGGCCACATAGGTCTGTCCGTGTGCGAACATGCCATGGTCGAAATCGATATAGACCTTGTCCAGCGTCAGGCCCTGCGCCTTGTGGATCGTGACCGCATAGGCGAGCCGCAGCGGCATCTGTTTGAATGTGCCGACAACTTCCCGCTTCACCTTCTTGGTCTCCGGGTCCAGCTCGTAGCGGTATTTTTCCCAGGCTGCCGGCTCGATTTCGTAGGCGTGCCCGTCAATGTCGACGATCACGCTCTTGCTGGTAAACCCGGCTACGACCGCAAGGGAGCCATTCACCCAGCGGCCTTCCGGATCATTGCGGATCAGCATGACCCGCGCACCTTCTTTCAGTTCCAGCTCGGCCTCGGTGGGATAGGCTTTCTCGTCGAACTGTCCCTGAACATCCGCATAGAAGGGGTGGGGCTTGCCCGGCAGGTCATCCAACCGGGCCTGATTGATGCGAAAGGCGTTCGCATTGTTCGGCGTCAGCACGACATGGGTCTCGGAGGCATCGGTCGCAGAGCGGTGGGATACCAGGCCCTGCAGGGTGGCTTCATCTGCCGGGGTGACCCGGCCGGTGCGCAGCGCGCCGAGCAGGGCAAGAAAGCGCGGATCTTCCTGACGGAAGACATGTTTCAGCGCCAAGAGGGCAAACTCGGCCTCGCGAAAGGCGTTGCAATTGAAAAAGTACTGCCCGCCATGACGCTCCTTCAGGATCGGGGCTTCCTGGCCGGATACGACAGGCGGTAGCTGGTGAAGGTCTCCCGACAGGATCATCCGCACGCCGCCAAAGGGGCGCTTCGAGGCCCGGTTCAGCTTCAGCGACTTGTCGATGGCATCCAGCATGTCGGAGCGGACCATCGAAATCTCGTCGATGATCATCGTGTCGATGGCCTTGATCAGGCGGGTCGAGCGCAGGCGCTTGATGTCCGCCGGTTCGATCAGGCGCGGCGGGAATTTGAAGAAGGAATGGATGGTCTGCCCGCCGGCATTCATGGCGGCCACACCGGTCGGGGCCAGGACGATGGCGCTGTCACCGGCCTGGGACAGGAATTTGCGCAGCATCGTGGTTTTGCCGGTGCCGGCGCGTCCGGTCAGGAACAGGTTTCCCTGTGCGCCGGCGCCGCTTGCAACCCAGCGGGCTGGGGCCGCGTAGATATTGTCCGGTGTGTCAGCCATCAGCCGGGCTTAGCGGTCTTTGCCGGGGAAGGCGAGGCCCGCAGGCGCCTCTAATGCGGTTGTTCCAGATAGGCTGCCATCACGGCCTGTTCGACCATCGCGCGCACCTGTCGGGGCAGGAAGGGCTTGGGGATCAGGAAGGCCGGTTCGGTGGCCTCCCCGGTCAGCAGGCGCTTCGGGAAGGCGGTGATGTATATGACCGGGACAGGCCGGGGCAGACTGAGCTGAATTTCCTGCACGGCTTCCGCTCCGGAAGAGCCATCGGCGAGGGCGATGTCTGCCAGGATCAGGCCAAATTCGCCTGAGGCCGCAAGTTCGACGGCCTGGCGATGTGTCGTGGCGATACCCAGGACCGAATGCCCGGCTTCCAGGACAATCCCGGCCAGCATTTCGGCGATCAGGATCTCGTCCTCAATCACAAGGACGGTGGTCGCCAGTGCCGACTTCAGCGAGGTTTCGGCATTGGTGAGGGCTTCTTCGACAAAACCTGTGGATGTGCACAGGATTTCAGCTGTTTCAAAAATGCTGAACCCTTCGACCGCTGTCAGCATCACGGCGCGGCGCTCATCCGTTGTCATGGTGCGCAGGATCTTGGCCACTTCCTGGTTGAGCTTCCCGTCTGAAAGCTCCTCCATGATCGTTTCATCAAGGGCGCGGAAGAGGTCCTTGCGCTGTGTCGGCGTCTGATGCTGGTTCAGCAAGACCATCATTTTGGTCTCCAGCATTGTTTCGACCGCCGCATCTCCGGCACTGCGGGTTCCAAGCAGGGCACGGGCGTATCGGCGCAGATATGGCAACTCACCCGAGATAAGATCAGCCAGCAATGTAGGTTCCCCCGAACCGCGATTTCATCCAGAATCAAACTCTACACAGCGAAGTGCCCAAGTGAAACACGGCAACTCAAGTGTTCTCTGTTTCCTGTTCTTTTTGCAACAGACGCGGGCATCCAAGTCACGCAAAACATAGCATGCTTCGCGTGGCCGATCACTTGTTCATTCCTGAAGGACAAACCGGGGTTTGCGCCTCGTTGTCTTGCAACCTGTGGTCACCGCAGGCGGATAACGATGTCGTACCCCGCAATGGTCCGGCCTTCCGGTGCAGCGGGCAGGGCGTCGATGGACAGGGCGCCGTCCGGAATGTCGGTCAGTTCGCCGGTTTTCTCATCCAGGAAATGATGGTGCGGCTGGGTGTAGGTGTCGAAGACGATATTGTCCTGGCCCGTGCCACGTACCATGCGCAGCGCGCCGGCATCCGCCAGGCTGTGGAGCGTGTTGTAGATTGTCGCCAGCGCCACAGGCTCGCCCTGCTGGCTGACTTCCTCTGCCAGCCATTCGGCGGTGACGTGCCGGTTGTGCCCGTCGGCGAACAGGATACGCGCGATCGCCTGCCGGGGGCGCGTTGCGCGCAGGCCCAGCTTTTCCAGGAAGGAGGTGGCGTTGAAGTTTGGCATGCCGGCAAACTAATTCCCGGGCCGACGTCCTGCAAGAAGGCGTCGACAGCGATAAAAAAAGCCCCCGGAAATCATCCGGGGGCTTTCCGTTCGCCGTCGCGGCCGGGGCTGATCAGCCGGCGATGCGGCGGACGTAGTCATATTCGCCGCGCTTGGAGGCCCGCTTGCGGGCGGGCTGGAAGGCGACTTTTGCGTGTTCCGCGCAATAAGGACCGCAGTCAGCCTTGCGGCCGCAGAACGCGAATTTGGGATCGGCCGGGTCACCGATTGGCCATTTGCACATGGAATCCCGAAGCGTCAGGATCGTGGCCGGTTCGCCGTCCGCCATGGTCAGCGGCGGCAGCGGTGCCAGCGGTTCCTGGCGTTCGATCGCCGTCCGCGGGGCTTCTGCAGGCCGTTCCGGAGCCTGCGGTGCGGCCACCTTGACCGAACCATCCGGCAGAACGCGGGGCTTCGGCCGGGCCAGGCGCGGCGGGCGTTTGACCGGACGGGACGGTGTGGCGCGGCCTGACAGGCCAAGACGGTGGACCTTGCCGATCACGGCATTGCGGGTCACGCCGCCAAGCTGCTTTGCGATCTGGGAGGCCGAGTGCCCCTCTGCCCAGAGTTTTTTAAGCGTACTCACGCGTTCGTCAGTCCAGGACATGCATTCACCTTCCTGCTTGGTACAGACCCGACACTCAGGTCCGTCAGCCCCTATATGTTGAGATGGCAGTTACGCGCCACCCCGCTCAGCACCTATATATCGTATCCATGGCGAAACGAAACACAACATGCGGGACGGCCTTTCCACAGGCTTTCTACATATTGTGGTTAAAAAGGTGGCGCCTGTGGAATTCTCCTCACATGGGCAGCCTGATGGCTGGGTTCAGAAAAACTCCGTAAATCGGGCCTCGCACAGCGCCTGAAATGCCCCTACATACGTCGCCATGACTTCGACCGACTCCTCCGCCGTTACGGCGCCCGCACCGGACCCCTCCGTTTCTGCCAGCCGTAATGTCCGCCAGTATGGTGCGGTGAACGGGCTCGGCCTCTGGACGCTTTTCAAACGGGAAGTGGGCAGATTTATGAAGGTGTGGATGCAGACCATCCTGGCGCCTGTGGTCACAACGCTCCTCTTCATGACCGTGTTCAAGCTGGCCTTCGGGGACAGGGGCAACCTGACCGGCGATTTCGAGGGCCTGAACTACAATGACTTCCTGGCGCCCGGCCTGATCGTCATGGCGATCCTTCAAAATGCCTTCCAGAACACCAGCTCCAGCCTGGTGCAGGCCAAGTTCAACGCGACCTATGTCGACTTCCTGATGCCGCCATTGTCGCCGCTCGAGCTGACAGCCGGTTTCCTTGGTGGCTCGATTGTCCGCGGCCTGCTGGTGGCGATCATTTCCGCCATCGGTATTCAGCTGAGCGGCCTGGCGAACCTGTCGGTGGCGCATGTCTGGCCGATTGTCTGGTTCAGCCTGACATCAGCCATAGTTCTCGGCGGCCTGGGCGCAATCGGCGGGATCTGGGCCGACAAGTTCGACCATCTCTCCGCCGTCACCAATTTCGTGATCGTGCCGCTGACTTTCCTGTCGGGCACGTTCTACGACATCAAGGTGATGACGCCGCCTTTCCAGTTCCTGGCCCATATGGACCCGTTCTTCTACATGATCGACGGCTTCCGCTATGGTTTCCTTGGCGTGTCCAACTCCTCCGTCTGGACCGGCATGGCCTATACCGGGGCCCTCTCGGCCATCTCGGTTCTGGCGGTCTGGTGGCTCTTCCGTTCAGGTTACAAACTCAAGGCCTGAGACTCGCCTTATCCGCGAGTGAGGTTGACCCTCCGGCTGTCAAAAGCCCAAAGTCCCGCCCAGGCTGGACAGAACGGAGGCCTCGCATGGCTAAATCAGGACTATTCGCCGCCGTGGCGCTCGCAGCGGCCACCGCTGCCTGCCAGGGCATTCCGAAGGAACAGACGGTCGCTCAATACTGCGCCGTGCCGGACCATCAGGACGAGGGCGTCTGCAAGCTGAAGGTCGAGATTGACGGGCAGTCCGTTGCCCTGGCTGACACAGACATGCGCCTGTCCGAGGCGCGGAACGTCGCCGACGGCGCTGCCACTGCCGCCGCCGAGGCGAAGGAACTCGCCGCCGCGGCCATGGCGCGCGCGGAAGAGGCGGCCAACAAGACGGACGAAGTCGTGTGCGAGACCCGCACCATCCAGAATTCCGCAATCGGCACCTGCCGTCCGGGCTTCACGCTGACAAGCTGTACCCAGACGCGCTACACATATCGCGCCGGCGGCATGTCGATCATGCGGGAAATCAACGACCAGCAATGCCGTTTCAACAGCAAGGTGCTTGAGATGCAGGTACGCTGCTGCGCGGCGGCCAGCTCCGGCGTCACGCCGGAAGACACGCTGATCAAGGGCACGCCCGATCCGGTGCCGGCACCGGAAGAGCCGGTGAAGGAAGAGTCGCCGCTGCGTTACTGATCGCTGCGCCCAGGGGGCTGGGACTGACAGCGGAAGCCGCCTGCGCCGGAGGGGGAGCAGGCGGCTTCTTCATTCCGGTCAGCCTATTCAGGCTGGAAGTAGAAGTCCCCGCCGGTCGTCAGGTCTATATAGTTCGGATGCTGCTGTTCGTTGGTGCGCCGGGCGACCGCGTCCTGAACGCGCTTGAACAGGACGTTGGCGGGGACGCCGGCGGCCGGAATGCGCTGGGCCAGTTCCTCGGAATAAGCCCCGTCATCGGCGGCCGTCTTGCCGGGCTCGGTCGCATAGGCCTGGAAGACACCGCTTGACCAGGTGACCGGCTGGTAGCTGCGCAGCATGCCGCGGCTTTCATCGTCCATGACCGTCCGGCAGGCGTCGAACACGATGAAGCTGGTGGAGGCGACCGCTGTCGAGACGATGTTGAAGATCTGCTCGAAGCTGACGGCACCGTCCTCAATTTCCGCCGTGCTGGCGCCCGGCAGGTCGACTGGCAGGACATAATTTGTCCCGTCAATATTCACGCCGTGTCCGGAATAATAGAAGAAGGTCGCCGGATGGGCGCCGGCCTGTTTGCGGGCGAGCGATTTGCGGCCCACTTCGCGCAGAGCGCTGAGCGTGGCGCTGCGTCCGGTGTCACGGCAGCGCTGGACGCTGAAGCCCGTTTCGAGCAGGGCGTCGGTGATCCGGTCCCCATCCGCATGGGTTACCGCCAGACGGCTGATCGGCGGATTGTAGGCGAGATTGGAGAGCACCATGGCGAACCGGTCCGGATCGCTGCCTTCTATGAACGTACATCTGGCCTCGGCCGACGCAGACATCATTTCCGGCGTGCCATTATTTGTTGGGGCCACCAGCGTGCTTGCCATGATGGACGTGTCACGCGTCGCAGGCGGTTCATCGTCTTCCAGCAGGTCGTCTATGGTCGAGACATCGACATCCAGCCAGATCGTTTTCACGGACCGGTCGAACCGTTCGCCATCGATCTCCAGGCTCTGGGACAGGTTGTACTGAAGATAGCCGGCACCATCCTCCTTCGGAACCACCCGCCATTTCCACACCGTCGGTGCATCCGGCAGGACAGCCTGTTGCTCCGGCGTCATGGCGCGGATCTCGAATTCGTCGTCACCTTCCAGCGTCGCCGACATGATCTTCGACGCCTTCACCGTATCGAATGAGATGGCGAAGGGGGTTTCCGTGCTGCCGGGCGCAAGGCCGGTGCCGAGCGTACTGGTCAGCATCGTATCGGCGGCTTCAACGGAGATGTTCTGTGTCAGCGGCTGGATGGCTATTTCGAGGAAATAGGCCTGGTCGACGACCATTTCGTTCGGGGCCTGATGGGCGACGCGGCCGGTATTGAAATTCCCGGCGCCCGCCTCAACCAGCTTGCTGAGGGGTTCCGTCCACAGACCGCATTCGCCGAAGTACATGTAGTTTTCTTGGGTAACGACGCCATCCATGTTCCAGACACACAGCCGCGCATCCGGCATGCCCAGCTCCAGCCGGTCCATGCCGCCACTTACCTGAACGGCGATCCGTCTGAGTGTGGCGGTCAGGTCATCCCCGACCGGGACTTTCGCGGTCTTCAGTTCACTGTTCCGGCCGATGTCATCATACAGTTCACAGATCAGGCTGATCGTCTCCGGATCTTCCAGTTCGGCCTGGCATTGGGACATGTTGCCCGGGCCTGCGGCGGCTGGCTCCGGCATGCTTTCAAGGGCGTCGTAAAACAGGGCTTCCAGTTCGTCCGCTGTCGCGTTGGCCGGCACGTCATAACCGTAGGCGCGCAGCATGCTCTCAAGCTCCTGATAATTGAAGGCACTCTCCTCTTCTCCCGGCGGACTTCCCGGGCCATTCTCCATGTAATAATCGTCGCTATTGTTCCGGCTACCGCCGGACGTACCACTTGTGCTGCCTTGAGATGCGCTGCCCGGGTTGGACGGCTCGCCCGGGTCGATCCCGAAATAGCGAAGCACTTCATCCGTTTTCTCATATGCGACGCCATGCACCATGAGTTGGGCGCGGACCATTTCGCGATTGGCCGGCTGGTAGGGGTCGACGCCGGCCGACTGGATCACCGCAGCCAGCTCGTCGGCCGGGTATCCGGCCACCATCTCCGTCACAAGCGGAGGAGGAGGCGGTGGAGGCGGAGGAGGTGGCGGCGGCGGAGGCGGCGGTGGGGGAGGAGGGGGCGGAGGTGGAGGTGGAGGCACTTCAGGCGGAAACATCCAGTGCCAGGCTGCCTCAAGCCAGTTGTCGCTTGCGGCGTCATCACTGCCGGACTGCGAATTGGGCGTGCTGGCACAGGCCGCTGCCAGAACCAGCGTACTCGCGGCAATCAATGCCCTGGACCGGCGTGTCATCCCGTTTTCCTCCCTCCACGAAACTGGAGAAAGTTAAGCACAAGCCTGCCTGTGCATCCAGCAGAACCGAAGTTGCAAGCGATTGCCCGTTAAGCATGCGCGCGATGAGGTGGCTGCCGTCCGGGGCGGGCCGCCCTTGCCAGCGCTGCCGTGTCTGGGCGAGTGTGCGCCCGTGGAAGGCTGAATCGGAAAGGGGCGCGCCCTGGAAATCCTGACCCTGTTGCCGCCCGTGCTGGCGATCGTCGTGGCGGCGCTATGGCGCAATGTCTATGTCGCGCTCGGCCTTGGCCTGATCGCGTCTGAAACCCTGATTGTGGGCGGCAATCCTGTGCTGGGCTCGCTGATGTCTGCGGAACGGTCTGTGCAGGTGCTGACCGATGCGGGCAATGCACGCGTGCTGGTGTTCTGCCTCCTGATCGGCGCGCTGATCGTGTTCATGCGGGAATCCGGCGGCGTGGATGCCACCGTCGGCCTGTTGGACCGCAAGGGGCTGACCTCCACGCCGCGCCGTGCGGGCCTCGCGCCTGCCATCGCTGGCACGCTGATTTTCGTGGAGACCAATGTCAGCCTGCTCAGCTCCGGCGTGCTGGGGCGGCGCCTGTTCGACACGCACGGCCTCTCCCGTGAGCGGCTGGCCTATGTCATCGACTCCACCTCCGCGCCGGTTTCAGCCCTGATCCTGCTGAACGGATGGGGCGCCTATGTGCTGACACTGGTCCAGCCTTATTACGGAGAAGAGAGCCTTGGCGTGGTTGCGGGCACGGTGATGTGGAACGCCTATGCCCTGCTGACGCTGGCAGGCGTGTTCCTGACCGTCACGCTGAACCGCACCTTTGGCCCCATGCGCACAGCAGATCTGGAGGCACGGCCAGGCGCGGCGGAGCTGGAGACCGTGGACCACACACCTGCGAACCGGGCGATTCACATGTGGTTGCCTTTGCTGGTGATGGTGGTGGGGTCGATCGGGTTCATGGCGTGGACGGGGAAGGGCAACATGCTGGCCGGGAGCGGCAGCCTGTCGATCCTGTGGGGCGTGTGCGTGGCGATCGCGCTGGCCGCCGTGATGCTGTGGCTCGGCAAGGTTTTCACCGGCAAGGAAATCCAGGAGCGCTTCTTCCGCGGCATTGGCGAGATGGTGCCGCCGGTGACTGTCCTGCTGCTCGCCATCGCGTTCGGGGCGAGCCTGAAGGCGCTGGGGACAGGCACCTACATGGCTGGAATCGTTTCGGATTATCTGCCGGCGGCGCTGGTGCCGATGGCGGTTTTCATCGTCGCGGGCGTGACCGCGTTCATGACCGGGACGAGCTGGGGGACGTTCGGGATCATGGTGCCGATTGCGATGCCTGTGGCGCAGGTGGTGGGCTTTCCGCCGGAGCTGATGCTGGCGGCGGTGATCGGGGGCGGCGTCTTCGGCGACCATTGCTCGCCCATCTCCGACACCACCGTCATCGCAAGCCTTGCAGCAGGATGCGACCATGTCCGCCATGTCGCGACGCAGCTGCCTTATGCTGTGGCGGCGGGGGCGGTCACCTCGGTGATCTACCTGTTCGCGGGCCTCGCGCTCAGCTGATCCGTACACACAGCAAGCCCCCAACAGAAAAAGGCGCCCTCCCAGGGGAGGACGCCTTTCCTGGTGTTTCGAATCGGACTACCGAGACACTGTGCTAGCACTCGTCGCCGGTCATCTAACACCGGAGTGCTTCAGGCCTGCGCTAACAGGCTGTCTTCACCCCTGTCGGACCCGGCCGGTCGCCTGCTCGTCTTGGGAACGGGCTGGCGCCCATGGCCGTTAAGGTCCGCGGTTCCGCAGCATCCCGGGCGATGCCTCACGTCACCTGTACGCCGCTGATTTCCTTCAGGTTTTCTTCCAGGTTGCCCTGTCGGATTTCCATCCGTGCTTCAGCTTTGCCACCATGTTTCGGATCGCGCTCCGGTCATGGCCTACAGCCTTTCCTTGCGGGGTCTAGCTCCCCTCCGGAATACGCCGCCTGCTTTGTCCCTTCATCCCGCCGGGTCCTTTGCGCCGCTGCTCTCACAGCCTTGCTCCTGACCCGGATCGATCCGGGGGCGACGTGCTCTGCCACCGTCCGTTGGCGGGTCTGCTCCCGCCGGGTTTCGTTAGCTTAACGAAACGATCTCACCAAAGCTCGCCTGAGTCGAGTCCCTGTCAAAAAATTTTCGCAAATCACGCGAAGAATTCCACAGCTTCCGGATCGGCTGTGAATTTGTTGCGCCGCACACAGACGAAGGGGCGTTCCGGGCTGTTGGATAAGTCCCCCCAAACACCGTGAAGAACACCCTATATACACCGTGTAGACGCCATATAGGGCGGCCCCGGCGCGCCTGAATCCGTCTGATACGCGCCCGTGGCAATCTCTGCCGCATGACACAGCGAACCGAACCCAGACTGAAACTGCCCCGCCACCGGCGCGGCCGGGCCGAGCTTGAGGCCCTGCGCACCCTCGCCCGGGAAGCGGCCCTGCGCGGCGAAAGCCTCGCCAGCATCCGCGCCCGCCTTCACATTCCGGAGCCGACCCTCACCCTCTGGGCCCGGCAGGACGGCTACCGCCAGATTGACCTGAAAGCCCGCGCCGAAGCCCAAAAGGAAGCAGAGGCGGCGGAAGCGGCTGCGCGCGGGGAAGGGGCGGACGCGGTCGAGGCCATCCGCGAGCAGGCCGAAGAGCTGTGGGACCTCTGCGAGGAGATGCAGGACCGGCCGTCAACAGGCGCCCGGCGTCAGGTGGCCCTTGCCCGCGCCCGCACGCTCGCCCTGGCCGAGGCGGGGCATCTCGAGGCGGCGGAGGAAGAGATGGCCTCTGTCCGCCGCATCGCGCGCCTCCTCGCCTTCGGCCGCGCGGGCACGGGCGAGATGGAGCGGTTCCAGACCCGCGCCCTCCTGCTGGCCGATGATCTGGAATTTCAGGCCGCGCTCAGCGGCTCGCCGGATGAGGACGCGCCACAGCCGCCGCCACCCCTGCCGCCCGGAGCGGTGTCCCATCTGCCCCTGACACTGGACGACCTCATCCGCGAGGAAAACGAACGCCTCGCCCGCCGCAACCCCTGGACCGCGCTGGTCGAGGCAAGGAAGCAACTGGCAGAGAAGAGAGGGGAGGACGATCCCTAGGCGGGCAAGGGAAGAGGGGGCGCAACATGGGGACCCTGGCGCCGCCCGCGGCCGTGCTTCGACTTCGCTCAGCATGAGCGCTCCTGAAGTACGGACTCATCCTGAGCGAAGTCGAAGGATGAAGCGGCAAAGCACGAAACCCCCTAGGGTGGGCCCACGCTTCGCGATGCCCACCAACACACCCCGCCGCAGGCCCGACCGGTGGGTATCGGCTCCGCCTCAACCCATCCCGAGCTGCTTAGGCGTTAGCCGCGATTTCCTTTCGCGGTGCGAGAATGCTCTTCGCCCTTCCCATGCTTCATATTCCGCTCTCTGCCTGCGTCATTGCGTGCAGGCTTCCCACCATCCCGGCGCCCTTGTGATCTCTGAAAGTCAGGCCCTTTGTCATCATTAACGTGCTTTTTGCCCATTTTATATTCTCCCTCTGTTGGAATTGTTCGGCTAATGAGCAATCCCGTATAGGTAGAATATCATAAATTGTCTTGAGGCCAAAATAGTCGTATTCAGATGATGGTACACGTGCAGCCCTCATCTTGGTCGTTGTGTTGGAAGGAAGTGATACCTACCGCTTGCTTATCGCTTATGCACTTCGGATGACGAGTTTCGTTCTTCCGCAATAAGAGCAAATGGCCTTCCTGCGATCAAACTTGGCGCTTTTTGCAAGCTCGCGGGTTTTCTGGTTTGCGTGCTGTCTCGGAGTGAGTTTCAGCTTTTCTGCGAGGCAATCGTCGCAAATAGCATTTGGCACGATCTGCAGAATAAATTTTCCAGTTGCTTCTAGTGCGGTCATTCGAACTTTCCCCTAATATCACTCACTCAGCAGTTTTTGCGAATACCCAAAATAATCTTGTGGCTTGCCAAAAAGAGGCAAGGGAGGCGCAAGCGAGCGCGAACCAAAGGCAAACGATCAAACTATCAGTGTTGAAAGTGCGGTCTGGAGACGGATTCCAAATCATCATTGGTATCGATGCTAAGGTAAGGATGAAGCCCAGAACGATGGCCTTCTTTACAAAGACAATCATTCTTTTGAAAATCTTTGTGTTCCGTGCTTTGACGAAAAAATCGCTACCGCTGCTAATTGAGTAGGTATAGAAGGCGAATAGAAATGCTGTGTATATTCCGCCAAAATCAAAGGCGGATGAATAGATAGTTTGCCGTTCCCAGTCGTAATAATTTGCGCACTCAAAAAAGAGCGCATGAAAACGCAATGCAGCTACCAATCCCAATACAAACCAAATGGCAGCGTTGTGGGACTCTTCAAAATGCCAAACACGGTAAAGAAGGCGTTTGATCTTCATGAGCCATATCGTGCCACCAAGTCCGCCAATCTACTTTCGAATGATTCTCTCAGAAAAGATTTCCTGACGGTATAGTTTCGATCAGGATCGTCTGATGGTAGATCCAGCTTCGCGATGTTCTCCATATGTTCATCTATAAAGTCTAAGACTTTCTCGTTCAAGTCCCCATCCGTAAACACCTTCAGTTTCTCTAGATCGTCACGCAGAGTTAATCTGCGGATCGTATCGCCGAGCTTGTGTTTATTGAGAAAGTGCTGACGGCTACGTCCCACCGAGATGGTGATTTCTACCTCAAGCCCAGAGTATCGTTCGGCGATGTCTCGAGCTTGCAGTATAGCAGGGACTACTTCTCCCTCTGGCGGATCGGCTGGCCTTTCTCCGGCAAATTTCACAACGGCCTTTTTAATGCTGTTGTTCGCGAAGTGTGACCAAGCTTCTTCAACGCCTACCGGCTCGAACAGAAAGAAGCTCACGAAATCAACATCTCGGTTGAGGTAGTGAGCCAAATCCAAAAAACTCACGCCAAGTCGATTCTGCTGCCACAGAAGAATTCGCGTTGGTCTGTGAAACAGGAAGGCGTTTTGGTGACCCAGCCCGCGACCGTTTGCAAGCTGGACCGCCTGCAACCCGTCATCGGTTACTTCTGGTGGGATGTTGTCCGTTTGGATTCTACAAAAATTTCCGGAAACCCAATCCGGTTCGTTTTCGACAGACTCTATTCGAACTAAGTGTCCAGATTCTGTTGTGTATTCGCGATCACGTGGTCGCGGAGAACGCACGAGGAAGTCTAGAATTTGCTCATCAAAACTCAAACCTCCCGCATCTCTGTCTGAAACCCTGAAGTATTTGGCTTTTACGTCACGATCCACGCTGAATTCTCAATAGATTCGGCCCTAAGCCGCGCCACATTGGCTGACCAGCCGTTTTTAGAGCCCCAATTCCTCCTCCCGTAGCCGCTTCACCTCGTCCCTCAGTCGCGCGGCTTCTTCGAACTCCAGGTTCGCGGCGGCTTCGCGCATTTGTTTTTCGAGGTCGGCGACCACAGCCTTGAGATTGTGCCCCTTTTCGCCCGCAAGTGGCAAGGCTTTTTCTTCGGCGACGGCGCGGGTGCGGCCGCGGGATTTGTCCTTGCCTTTGCCCCGGCCTTTTGCCGAGACGTCCTTCTTCTCGCCGAGCTCGCTGAGGATGTCGGCGACGTCGCGCTTGATCGTGGTCGGCGTGATGCCGTGTTCCTCATTATAGGCCATCTGCTTGGCGCGGCGGCGGTCGGTCTCGTCCATGGCGCGCTGCATGGAGCCGGTCACCTTGTCCGCATAGAGAACAACGCGCGCCTCGGCGTTGCGCGCCGCGCGGCCGATGGTCTGCACGAGGCTGGTCTCTGAACGGAGGAACCCCTCCTTGTCCGCATCGAGGATGCCGACAAAACCGCACTCCGGAATGTCGAGCCCCTCGCGCAGGAGGTTGATGCCGACCAGCACGTCGAACTGGCCGAGGCGCAGGTCGCGGATGATCTCGATCCGCTCGATCGTGTCGACGTCTGAGTGCATGTAGCGCACGCGCACGCCGTTCTCGTGCAGGAAGTCCGTCAGGTCTTCCGCCATCTTCTTGGTCAGCGTCGTGATGAGGGAGCGGTAGCCCTTCGCGGCGACGGCCTTCACCTCGGCCATGACATCGTCGACCTGGTTGGCGCCGTCATTGGAGACGGGGCGGACCTCGACCGGCGGGTCGAGCAGGCCGGTGGGGCGGATGACCTGTTCGGTGAACACGCCGCCGGTGCGCTCCAGCTCCCACGGGCCGGGCGTGGCGGAGACGTGCACCGTCTGCGGGCGCATGGCGTCCCATTCCTCGAATTTCAGCGGCCGGTTGTCCATGCAGGAGGGCAGGCGGAAGCCGTATTCGGCCAGCGTCGACTTGCGGCTGAAGTCGCCTTTGAACATGGCGCCGATCTGGGGGATCGTCTGGTGGCTCTCATCGGCGAAGACGAGGGCGTTGTCGGGCAGGTATTCGAACATGGTCGGCGGCGGCTCGCCGGGCTTGCGGCCGGTGAGGTAGCGCGAATAGTTCTCGATGCCGTTACAGCTGCCCGTGGCGGCCAGCATTTCGATGTCGTACTGCACGCGCTGTTCGATGCGCTGGGCCTCCAGCAGTTTCCCGTGCTTCTGGAAGTGCGCGATGGTGGATTTCAGCTCCGCCTTGATCTGCTCGATGGCCTGGTTGAGCGTCGGGCGCGGCGTGACGTAGTGGCTGTTGGCGTAGATCTTGATGGCTGGCAGCTTCTGCTGCGTGCGGCCGGTGAGGGGGTCGAACTCGGTGATGCTCTCCAGCTCGTCGCCGAAGAAGGAGAGCTTCCAGGCGCGGTCCTCATAGTGGGCGGGGAAAATGTCCATCACGTCGCCCTTGATGCGGAACGAGCCGCGGACGAAGTTGATGTCGTTGCGCACATACTGGTTCGCCACCAGGCGCTCTGCAACGGCGCGCGGGTCGATGCGCTGGCCTTCCTCCAGCTTGAACGTCATCGAGGTATAGGTCTCCACCGAGCCGATGCCGTAGATGCAGGACACCGAGGCGACGATGATCACGTCGTCGCGCTCCAGGATCGCGCGGGTGGCCGAGTGGCGCATCCGGTCGATCGCCTCGTTGATGGAGGATTCCTTCTCGATATAGAGATCCGACCGCGGCACGTAGGCCTCCGGCTGGTAGTAGTCGTAGTAGGAAACGAAATACTCCACCGCATTGTCGGGGAAGAAGGATTTGAACTCGCCATAGAGCTGCGCGGCGAGCGTCTTGTTCGGGGCGAGGATCAGGGCCGGGCGCTGGGTCGCCTCGATGATCTTGGCCATGGTGAAGGTCTTGCCCGTGCCCGTCGCGCCGAGGAGGACCTGGTCGCGCTCGCCGGCGGCGATGCCCTCGACGAGTTCCGGAATGGCCGTGCGCTGGTCGCCCGCCGGCTCATAGGGGGAGGCGACGCGCAGCGGCCGGGAATCGTCGACGCTGACCCAGTTGCGGTCCGGCCGGTGCGGCGTCCAGTTGTCCGACGGCAGCGCCCCCGCCGCATCACGCGCGAAGCCATCCGCCCCGAAAATCGCCGGGGCTTCCGAAACAGTTTTGGAGGGAGACCGAGCCATAGGGCGAGATATGGAGCGGGGGAGCGGGGCTGTCTAGGGTGTTCTTGTTGTGTTCGGACGCAGTTTTGAGCAGCTGAAATCTGTGAAAAAGCGAACAAAAAACGAACTTTGAGCTTGTTTGCCGAGTCAAATCACGACAGTTTGTCAAAATTCCACCCAGGAATCCGGGGCTTCCATGACGAATGAATTTGCCAAATTGAGGCAGGAGTGCGGGCTTTCCCACAAGGAGGCGGCGAGCCTCTTGGGGTTGGCCGAGAGAACGGTGCGCCGATACGACGAGGGAGAGACTGAACCCAAGAAAGCGGTGCTCATTATTCTGGAACAGTACGCCGCTTCGCGGAGGCCGGATCGTGTTGAACCTGCTTTCAAATTCATCGACCTTTTTGCCGGTATCGGCGGGCTGCGCATCGGCTTTGAGGCGATTGGCGGCAAATGCGTTTTCACCAGCGAATGGGACAAGTATGCGCGCGAAACCTACGTACGCAACTTCCCCGAAGATGAAGACCATTTATTCGCAGGGGACATTCGGGAGTTCACGAAGGACGACACGGCACTGGATCGAATCCCCGAGCATGATGTGCTGCTGGCGGGCTTTCCCTGTCAGCCGTTTTCCATTGCCGGTGTGAGCAAGAAGAACGCCCTCGGACGGCAGCATGGTTTTCTAGATGAAACACAGGGTACGCTCTTTTTTGATGTGGCCCAGATCATCAAGCGACACCGGCCCAAGGCCTTTTTGCTGGAAAATGTGAAGAATCTTGAGCGCCATGACAAAGGGCGCACATTTGCCACCATCATGAAGGTGCTTCGCGAAGAGTTGGGCTATCACGTAACTACTCGGGTCATTAGTTCTGAACCGTGGGTGCCGCAGAAACGAGAGCGTATCTTTATTGTTGGATTTCGTCAGGAGGCAGATTTTTCTTTTGATGATTTGCGGGTGCCTGAAAAGCCGTGGCCGACGCTTGGCAGCATACTGATGCCGGAAGAACAGGTTTCCGAGAAATACACTCTGACGCCAAAGCTCTGGCAGTACCTTCAGGATTACAAGGCCAAACATAACGCCAAGGGCAATGGTTTTGGTTACGGCCTGTTCGGGCCGGATGACGTGACCCGGACGCTGTCGGCCCGCTATTACAAGGATGGTTCCGAAATCCTCGTCGACCGAGGGAAGGGCCGCCGTCCCAGACGGTTGACGCCAACAGAGTGTGCGCGACTTATGGGGTTTGAGCGTGGCAACCGGATTTGGTCAACGACCGTTTCAGACACGCAGGCTTACAAACAGTGCGGGAATGCTGTCGTCGTTCCAGTCGTGGAAGCCATTGCGGAAGTGATGGAGCCGCATATCCGGGCTGCGGTTGCGAAGGACCTTTCGGGGAAGGAAAAGCGCCAGCGCGACTTGTACCGAGGGCGGCGTATGGCTGTGAATGGCTGACGTTGTAAGCCCTGAAGTACGTAGCCGGATGATGTCCGGCATTCGTGGCAAGGACACAAAACCGGAAATGATCGTGCGGCGCGGACTGCACGCGATGGGGTTCCGCTACAAGCTGCACGATAAAAGGCTGCCAGGACGGCCCGATTTGGTTCTTCCGAAGTATAGGGCCGTAATTTTTGTTCATGGCTGTTTTTGGCATAAGCACGATTGCAAATACTTCAAGTGGCCCAAAACGCGGAAAGAATTCTGGCGCTCCAAAATTGAAAAGAACGTTGCCCGTGATAAAACCGCGATGGAAGTATTGAAGAACAGTGGTTGGAGGGTTGCAGTAGTGTGGGAGTGTTCTTTTCGTGATGCTTCAGAAGTTTCTGAGCGTATTCGGTTATTGGGCAATTGGGTGAGTTCTGATCGACAAGAAATCCAAATCTCTGGAGATCCAACATGGAACTAGATGATTGGGTTGAGGAAGTATCAGGAAAAGGCTTTGTCTGGTACCTAAAGCGGCTTTCGGGAAACGACACTCAGCTAACCGGCGGACATCAGGCCGGACCTTATGTGCCGAAGGATTTGGCATTTCGACTAATGCCTAGTTTGACTGACCTTAGTCAAAAAAATCCCCGCGATGAAGTCATTCTCAAAGTTCTGCCCGACGGTTTTGAAACGACTTCAAACATAATCTACTACAACAACAAGTTTCACGAAAATCCTGCCAGCGGACGCAATGAAACTCGAATGACCAAGCTGGGCGGCAAGGAGAATCCTCTCCTAGACCCGGAGAATACCGGAGCGCTGGTTGCCTTCGCGTTTGCATTGGAAACCCCAGTTAACTGTCAGGTCTGGATCTGCAGAAACCACGAGGAAGAAGTTCAGCTGGAAGACATTTCTGGCCCAGTTGAGCCTGGTGAAACGGTTGTCTGGGAGCCCAAATTAAAGATCCGGTCTGAGAGTTCTGAAGTCCACGCGGCAAGCTGTGTGCTTCGAACGGAAGATATTCCGCAGGACTGGCTTAGTTCGTTTCCGAGTGGTTTGGAGATTATTAGAAAGGCGATCAGTCTACGGCCGGATCGGGAAAAGCCGGTAGATGACCGCATTCTTCGCAGACGGGACTGCGAATTTGAAGTTTTTCGAAGCGTTGAGCGTGCATTTTATACGCCAGAAATTCAGAAGGGCTTCAGTACGCTCGATGATTTCCTTGGAATGGCGCAGACGGTTCTGCAAAGCAGAAAATCAAGAGCCGGAAAATCGCTTGAATACCATGCTAAGTCCATCTTTGATGAGGAGGGGCTCAGGGAAGGAATCGACTACGAGTACAATCCGAAAATTGAAGGCAATAAGAAACCCGATTTTTTGTTTCCGAGCGTGTCCAACTACAATGACGCGTCATTTCCTGCGGAGAAATTGACTGTGTTGGCGGCAAAAACAACGTGTAAGGACAGGTGGCGACAAATTCTGAACGAAGCCGATCGCGTTTCCACCAAATACCTTCTTACGTTGCAGGAAGGAATATCTGTTAATCAATTTTCTGAGATGACAGCAGCGGGCGTCAAGTTGGTCGTGCCGAGTAGGCTTCAGAAGAAGTATCCCGAATCTGTTCGTGATCAAATTTGGTCCCTGGAAGATTTCTTGGGGAGCCTTAGAAGGAATGCACCATGACCCAACTCACCGAAGCCCGCATCGCAAACGTCCGCAATCATATGGCGCTCGAAGTCACGCATGATTGGGATGCGGTGATCGCGACGTTTGAACATCCGCGCTACGAGATGCATGGCGGCGGGCAGGTGTTTGATGGGGAGGCGGCGGTGCGGCGCTATTTCGAGCTGTCGCGCACACCGTTCCCGGACCAGGACAATGAGATCATCTCCATCGCGGCGGACGAGGACAAGGACACGGTTCTGGTCGAGTTCTGGCTGACCGGCACGCATACCGGGCCGCTGCGCGTGGGCGACAAGGTGATCGAGCCGACGGGGCGCAGCTTCCGGGTGCGGATGGCGGCGACGTTTGAGTTCGCGCCGGGCAGTGACCGCATCATCTGCGAGCGGCCCTATTTCGATCAGGGCGCCGTGCTGCGCGCTCTGGATCTGGCTTAGGTGGCAGGGACCACGCCGAACAAATGCTCCAGCGCGAAGAAGATGGCGGCGGCCAGCACGGCTGAGGCCGGAACGGTGATCAGCCAGGCGGCGACGACCGTGTTCACATGCGCGCGGCGGACGAGCTTGCGGGCGGCCTTGCGGCGCTGGACACCGGCATACTGCGTCTTGGCGGCATTCGGCGCATAGGCGTGGATGTAGCGCAGGCGCGTCTTCGAGTTCGCGGTGAACCATTCCCGGAAGAAGCCCACGCCGAACACGGCGCCGACGGCGATGTGCGTGGAGGAGACCGGCAGGCCCAGCCAGCTGGCGATGATCACGGTCACGGCGGCGGCCAGCGCGACGCAATAGGCGCGCATCGGGTTCAGCTTGGTGATCGACTCGCCGACCATGCGGATCAGCTTCGGCCCGAACAGAACGAGGCCGAAGGAGATGCCGCCGGCTCCGATCAGCATCACCCAGAGCGGGATCTGGACCTTGGAGGCGACTTCGCCGGCCTCAACCGCATGGACGATGGCGGCCAGCGGGCCGATGGCGTTGGCGACGTCATTGGCCCCGTGCGCGAAGGAGAGCAGGGCAGCGGAGAAAATTAGCGGCCACACGAAGAGCTCGCGCAGCGACTGGTTGCGGTTGGGCATGTCACGCGACTGGCGCTTGATCAACGGGTGGGTGACGATCCAGGCGAAGATGGCGACGCCGAGGCCGATCAGCAGCGCTTTGGGCAGGCCGATATGATCGAACCAGGGCAGGTGCTTCAGGCCTTTGAGCGACATGTAGGTGCCGAAGGCGCCGGCCATGATCGCGATCAGCATGGGCACCCAGCGGCGCGCGGCGGCGATCTTGTCTTCCCGGTAGATGATGAAGATCTTGATGAAGGCCAGCACGGCCGCAGCGATGATGCCGCCGAGGACGGGCGAGATGACCCAGCTGGCGGCGATGGAGGCCATGGTGGGCCAGTGCACCGCGCCGAAGCCGGCCGCGGCGATGCCGGCGCCCATCACGCCGCCGACAACGGCATGCGTGGTCGAGACCGGCGCGTTCAGCACGGTGGCAAGGTTCACCCAGAGCGCCGAGGAGATCAGCGCCGCCATCATCAGCCAGACGAAGGTCTCGGTCGTCGGCACGGTGGACGGGTCGATGATGCCCTTGGAAATCGTGGAAACCACGTCGCCGCCGGCCAGCAGGGCGCCGGCGCTTTCACAGATGGCCGCGATGACGAGCGCGCCGCCGATGGTCAGCGCCTTGGAGCCGACCGCCGGGCCGACATTGTTGGCCACGTCATTGGCACCGATATTGAGGGCCATATAGCCGCCGATGGCGGCCGCAGCGATGATCAGGAGGCCATTGTCCTGTCCGCCCAGCAGGGCCCCGCCGATGACGACGATGGCAGCCAGGAACAGGAAGGCGAGACCGGGGGCGACTACACTGCGTGCGGTGGCCTGAACGGCGGCCTCGGCCCTGCCGATTTTGGCAAGGTCCTTATCGAGGGTTTCCTTGACGAGTGTCGGTTCCTTGCCGTCAGCCATGAGAGCCCCTTCGCTTGCAGGCGATGTGCCGCATCAGCCGCATACAGCCGGAATTTTCAACTGGATTCGAAAGATCAGGCTGTAGATGTCATAAGACTGTCACGAAACTCATGAGTTCAGCGCGAAGATCATGGCCTGGAAATTCCGGCCGATCATGTTCGCGCGGTCGTAGAAGAAGTCGGCGGCGGCGGGATTCGGCATCAGCTCGTCGACGGTTTCGCGGAACAGGCCCAGCCAGCGCCCGAAATGGGCTTCGCTGATGCGGTCTGACAGGCGCAGATGCGCGGGCATGGGGCGGCCATTATAGCGCCGCGTGCCCAGCGCGATGGCGGACCAGAAATCCTTCAGCTTGGCGAGGTGCGGGTCCCAGTCCTCCCCCAAAGCCGACTGGAAGATGGGGCCGAGCAGGTCGTCCTCACGCACGCGGGCATAGAAGGTATCGACCAGCTGCGAGACCAGCGCCTCGTCGATGCCGAGCGCGGCCGAAGTGTGCTGGATCGAAGCCTGCCGTTCTTCGCCGGAGCGGCGGATTGTGTCGGTCATGATGCCCGGATGGTTCCTGTTCTAGTCCTTGGGCGGCTCGACCTGTGGCGGCGTTACCGGCGCGCTGAACGCCTTGCGCACAACCCAGGCCGTGATGCCCACCATGATCAGGACAAGACAGCCAAACCCGATAAGGGCGTAAATTGCCAGATTGTCGACCGTCAGATTCCCCATAATCGCCTCCTGCACGGTTGCCATTTGTGACGGGCAGGGTCGGCCCTGACTCCGGTAAAATCAATACGTAACCTTACCGAGGGGCGGTACGCCTCGCGAAGGGATCAGGCCAGGTGCCAGTCTGGCGGCGCGGAATCGAAGAGGTCGAAGACCGGGTCATAGGGGGCGTAGCCCCCGTCATCGTGCGACAGGTCCGGCTGGGGCAGGGCGTGGGAAGGCTCAGGCAGAGGCAGCCATTCCGGCGCGGCCGTCTCCGGCTTGGCGGCGCTTTCCGCCTCTGATCCGAGAATGATCTCATAGGTGATCATCCAGTCCTGCAGCTGCTCCAGCGAGACATTTCGGATCGTGAGGGAAAAATAGCCGGAGTCTTCGATCGGCGTGAGGATCACATCCTTGCCCGACTGCACCAGTTCGAGCTCGTCCTGGGTGTAGAAGAAGTTCATGCCGTCCAGCACGATCCGGTCCTCGGTCGGGTTGAAGTCCGTGATGACCTGGTTTTCGCCATTGCCGATGTAGAACACGTCGAAGCCGGCGCCGCCGGTCATCGTGTCGGTTCCTTCACCGCCCCACAGCGCATCATTGCCTGCACCGCCGTTCAGGGTGTCGTTACCGTCACCGCCATAAAGCGTGTCGTCTCCGTCATCGCCGGAGAGGATGTCGTCGCCATCCTCACCGTTCAGCATGTCATCGCCGGACCCGCCGAGCAGCTTGTCGAAGCTTGTGCCGCCATAGAGTGTGTCATTGCCATCGCCGCCGAGCAGGGCGTCGGGCCCGAGGCCGCCGTTCAGTGTGTCGTTTCCGGCATCGCCCCACAGACGGTCCCGGCCCGCCCCGCCTGTCAGTGCATCTTCCCCGTCGCCGCCATGGAGCCGGTCATTCCCCGTGGCGCCATCGAGTGTGTCATTGCCGCCGAAGCCGTTGAGCGTGTCGTCTTCGGTGCCTCCGGTCAGGGTGTTGCCATCACCGTCCCCGTCCTGGAAGCCCGTTGTGTTCGCCTCGCCTGTGACGGACAGATAGAGCGTGGCGGTATCCCGGTAGCCGTCTTCATTGCCGATTGTGTAGACGATCTCATAGGTGACGCTTTCGCCGTCGCGCAGATAGTCCAGCGCATCGTTCGGATTGTAGATGATCGACCCATCATAATTGATGCCGACCTGAACCCCGTCTCCAAACGTGAACCATCCGCCCGGATAGGAAGAGCTGTTCAGTGCGGGACTGAAGGTGCCGTACATGCCCTGGAGCGGGGCGCCGTAGGACGCGTCGGCACCATTGCCATTGTCATCAAGCACATTGGCTGTGAGCGGACCAGACGCAGAAACGGTGATATAGTCATCCTGCAGGACAAGCGGGAAGAATACGAAGTTCGCCTCCGACAAGTCCCCCAGATCCGTGTTCTGCAGCGTAATTGTGCCGGGCGAGTCTCCCCCGATTGTGAGGACAACATCGGCCCCGGACTGAACGGCGCTTAGAGCGACAGCTTCGCGGACGCTGCGGCTGGAGAAGCCGGACAGATCGATCAGGTCTTCAGACGGGTCGAAGTCCGTGATCACGTCATCGCCGATGGCAACCGGAATATATTCGGGCTGCCCGTCGACATAGACTTCTTCCGTTTCTGGCAGGAAAACGAACGTATCGGCACCAGAACCGCCCGTCAGCGTGTCATTGCCGACGTCTCCGGACAGGCGGTCCGGGCCCATGCCGCCCGAAAGAATGTCATTGCCATCTCCGCCGAAGAGCCAATCACGGCCGGTGCCGCCGGTCAGGGTATCGTCACCTTCCAGACCAACCAGAGTGTCGTTGCCGGATGCGCCATCAATCGTATCGTTCCCCTCAAGGCCGACGATCTGGTCATCCGTGGTTCCGCCGGTCAGCGTGTCGTCACCGATACCGCCTTCAATGTAGTCGATGTCATTATCGACACCGGTGATCGTCAGATTGATCGTTCCGCGGTCCGAATATGCCTCATCCTGATCGCGCATTTCATAATAGATTTGGAACGTCAGCGACTCGCCATCACGCAGATAGTCAAAGGCGCCGTTCAGATTGAGGTCGACGCTGCCATCGGGATTGACGAAGAATGTGGCGCCCTCACCCAGAATGAGCGGCTCCGTGCTGAAGCTGAAAAACGGTGTGTCCGGATCAAGCGACACGCCATAGACGCCTGTGGTGTTCTGGAAGTCATTTGTGTCCGGACCATTCCCATTATCGTCCAGCACATTCGCCGTCAGCGTACCTGTGGCGGAAACAGTGAGGTCATCGTCCTGAGCCACGAGCGGAGAGAACAGGAAGTTCGATTCCGTCAGGTCGCCAAGGTCCACATTGCGAAGGACCAGTGTCGAGCCGAGGCCGCTGGGATGCGCCAGAATCACGTCGTTGCCAGACTGTACGGCATTTTCGAACACGGATATGCCGAGCGCGCGTGAATACAGCCCCATCAGGTCGACGATGTCTTCGGCAACATTGAAATCCTCAACCACGTCCTGGTCGAGGCTGTCTTCGTAATAATTGAAGTCAAACGTGTCGGCGCCGGTGCCGCCTGTCAGGGAGTCATTCCCGCGTCCGCCCAGCAAATAGTCATCGCCTGCACCGCCATCCAGAAAGTCGTCCCCGACATTTCCGTAGATAACGTCATTGCCGTCCTCGCCATACAAGTGGTCAACGAAGTCGGAAGGCTGCGTCACCCCATAGGTCGACATGGTGATTTCATCGTCACCATTGCCGCCATAGACCGTGTTGGAGCCGCCAGCGACAAGGATGTAATCGCGGTCATCCCCGCCATAGATCAGGTCGTCGCCTTCATAGGTGCGGATATAGTCTTCGCCGCCATAACCATAGACGACATCGTCGCCATCCGTGCCGTAGAGCGCATCGTTTCCTTCCGTTCCCTCGATGGGCGGAGCGGCCTCTGCTGCAACCAGTTTGCTGGACTGGAGCGCGGACGCGTCCATCTGGAAAGGGAAGAGCGGGCGGAACAGGCCGGTTCCGAACAGAACATCATCGCTTGCCAGAGCGGCAAACGGATTGAGCCAGAAATTCAACTTCACGCAGTGTCCCCCGTTTCCCCGAGCTAGAAAACCTTGGGCGTTGAAAGTCAATGCGATGCCGCCGGGAATGCGAAGATCTGTAGCAGTTGCAGCTGATTTTCACGCCTTAGGGGAATCATCGCCGCTTGCTTCCGGGGGCGAGTGTGCGGCATAGGCCCGGCATGTCTGCGGCGCCGCCCCTTGAATATGATGCGATCGTGCTGGGCGCCGGAGCGGCGGGCCTGTTCTGCGGCGCGCGCATGGGACAGGCGGGCCAGCGCGTGGTGGTGCTGGACCATGCTGCCAAGCCCGCGGAGAAGGTGCGCATCTCCGGCGGCGGGCGGTGCAACTTCACCAATCTGGAAACCGCGGCGAACCGGTTCATCAGCCAGAACCCGCATTTCGCGAAATCCGCGCTGGCGCGTTACACGCCGTGGGACTTCACCAGCCTCATGGCCGCCCACGGCCTGACCTGGCACGAGAAGACCCTCGGCCAGCTGTTCTGTGACCAGAAATCCGGCGCGATCATCCAGATGCTGCTGGACGAGCTGGAGAAGGGGCAGGGGGAGCTGCGCCTCGAAACGAAAATTGAGGCAGTGACCCATGCCGCTGGCAGGTTCCGGGTTGAGACTTCCGGGGCCACGTTCTCCACGCCGAAACTGGTCGTGGCGACGGGCGGACTTTCCATTCCCAAGATGGGCGCGACGGGCCTTGCCTATGACATCGCCCGCCAGTTCGGGCATGACATCGTGCCGACGCGGGCGGCGCTCGTACCCTTCGTGTTCACCGGCGCAGACCATGAAGACTTCGCCTCCATCTCCGGTGTTGCCTGCGACGTGCGCGCGGCTGCGGGCGGAGCGGCCTTCGAGGAAGCGATGCTGTTCACGCACCGCGGTCTTTCCGGTCCGGCCATCCTTCAGGTGTCGTCCTATTGGCAACCGGGGGAGGCGGTGGCGCTGACCCTGTTGCCGGATACGGACATTGCCGGACAGCTGAAAGAAACGAAGCAGGACCGGCCGATGCAGACGCTGGCGACGGCGCTCGAAGGCCTGTTCGCCAAGCGGCTGGCCGAGCTCATCCTGCGACGCGAAGGGCTCGCCCCGGCTGCGCGGCTGGCGGACCTGTCACATGCCACGCTGGAGGGGCTCGCCGCCGCCCTCACAAGCTGGCAGGTGCGCCCGGCCGGGACCGAAGGCTATCGCACGGCGGAGGTGACGGCCGGCGGTGTGGACACGGCGGGCTTGTCCTCCCGCACCATGGAGAGCCGTCATGTGCCGGGCCTCCACTTCATCGGCGAATGCGTCGACGTCACCGGCTGGCTCGGTGGCTACAATTTCCAATGGGCCTGGGCGAGCGCCGCCGCAGCCGCCGAGCGCGTTAGCTGAGCTTGTACTTCACCGGCAGGCTTTTCAGGCCGGAGACGAAATTGGCGCGGGTGCTTTGCGGCTCCCCGGCCAGTTCGATCGACTCAAGGCGCGGCAGCAGCTCGTTCAGCAGGGCTTTGATCTCCATCCGGGCGAGGTGCATGCCCAGACAGACATGGACGCCATAGCCGAAGGCGACCTGTTTCTTCACGTCGCGGTCGACGCGGAATTCGAACGGATCGTCGAAGACCTCTTCATCGCGGTTGCCGGACCAGTAGAACAGGGCGAGCCCGTCGCCTTTCTTGATCGTCTTGTCACGGAGCGTGTAATCCTCCGTCGCCGTGCGCATGAAATGTTTCACCGGCGTCGTCCAGCGGATCATTTCCTCGATGGCATTCGGCAGGAGGGAGAGGTCGTTCTTGAGCTTCGCCAGCTGGTCCGGGCGCCGGATCAGTTCCAGCATGCCGCCGGAGACGGTGGAGCTGGTCGTGTCATGCCCGGCTGTGGCGACGATGATGTAATAGCTCATCGCTTCGCGTTCGCCGATCGGCTGGCCGTCGATCTGGCCATTGGCGATGACGGTGGAAACATCGTCGCGCGGATTGGCGCGCCGGTCTTCCGTGATTGCGCCGAAATACTGGAACAGTTCCTGCGCGGTCTTGAGCAGGTCGACGCCCTGGTCGCTGGTCATGGTCTGCCCGTCTTCGGACTTGTTGTCGCTTTCGCCCGCCACGTCCGGGTCGCCGGGACCGAAGATTTCCTGCGTCATCTTCAGCATGAATTTTTCATCAGACCTCGGAACGCCGAGAATCTCCATGATCACGCGCAGCGGATACCAGAGGGCGACTTCCTTCACGAAGTCGCATTCCCCGCCGAGGCTTGCCATATGGTCGACATGCTCCTTGGCGAGCGCGGCGATACGGGTCTCCAGCTTGCGCAGGTTTGGCGGCATGAACCAGGACTGGGTCAGGGCGCGCAGCTTCATGTGCACCGGGTCGTCGAGATCGACCAGCGTGCGGAAGAGGTGGGTGTCGCCGGTCGTGGCCTTGATCCACTCCTCTCCGGCCTTCGGGCTCAGATAGGTGCGGTCGTGATTGATGAAGATCTTGTTGTTCTTCTCGACCTCCAGAATGTCTGCATGTTTGGTGATCGACCAGAAGGGGCGGAACCCGTCCGGCTGGGTCCAGTGCACCGGGTCGTCCCGCCGCAGCTTCGTGTAGACCTCGTGGATATCCCAGCTGGCATAGAGGTCCGGATGGACGATCTCGTCATCCAGCGTGTCCCGTTTGAAGCCCGGAAAGGCGGCTGTTCCGTCGGCCATGATTTCCTCCCTTTTCTTTTAGGGAAGCAGACGACGTCCCGCGGCCCGGCGTCAAGCCGTGCCGCGAGGAAATCGCCATTTTCGGCTCGCAGGACAATGCGCCCCGTTGCGGGATGAGCGCTGCCCGCCAGTGGTCTGTCCGGGGCAGGCTTTCACGTCGCTTACGGAAGGTCCCCTTCGGTCGCGGTGCTGTAGGCCGGCTGTTCCTTCGGGCGCTTGCCGAACAGGTTCAGCGGGTAGAAGGCTTCTTCGGCCCAGTGAACCTGTCCGCCCGGTACGCCGTAGCGGGACGGCTGGTCGTCTGGCAGGAAGAGCGTGCCGAACATCCAGTCGAAGACGGAGAGGCACAGGCCGTAATTGCAGTACATCTTGCCGTTCTTGCCATAGCCGTGATGGGCGTGGTGCATGGTCGGCATAATGAAGACATGCGACAGGGCGCGGAAGGCGGGGCTCGACAGCAGGCGGGCGTCTGCGCGCCAGTGCATGTGGGTGAATGTGTTCCAGAGATAGAAGACAACCATGTAGATGGCGACCCCCGGTTCCATGCCGGCATAGATGAACAGCGCAATCATCCAGATGTGCGGCGTGAACACGGCCCAGAAGATGTTCTGGCGCTGCACGATGGACGAATTCATGGTCGTCGCGGAATGGTGCGTGCGGTGGATCTTCCACAGCCAGGCCAGCTTGTGGCCTTTCTTCTGGCCGACATGTCCCCAGCGGTGGATCCAGTAAAAGGCGAACTCCACGGTGAAGAAGACGATCAGCGCCGCCTGCCAGATCGGAACGGAGGCGGCGAAGCCCGCGCCTGCAGGGACCAGCCATGCGGCCAGGTAGCCGACGGCCAGCGCCATCAGGGGCCGCGTCGTGGCCGAATTTGTCAGGAAGGTCAGCACCGTCAGACCGAAGTCGCGCCTGGTATAGGTGCGCAGCCGGCCGGTCAGGGCCTCGATAATGAAGATGATCAGCGTCGCCAGATAGACCCAGAGTGCGTCCGAGAGTGTGAAAGTGTGGTCCGGCATTGTGTTGGGTCCTCGTCTGTTTCGCTTGAGTTTCCGTCGTGTGGAGACGTGCGCGTGGCCGCCTCTCTCCTGTTGTGAGGTCACATTTAATGTATATGCATTAATTGGGCAACTGTCATAATGACCGGGATCGCGGCATAGAGAGGCGGCGACCCAGAATGTCAGGCAAGGGGCACAGGGAATTGACCCGTCAGAGCGAAACGAAAAACGGCCGGACGGCGATTATCGAAGCGGCAGAATCCCTGTTCGCCGAATATGGCCTGCACGGTGCCTCTTTCCGTCAGATCAGCGAGGCGGCGAACCAGAAGAACGCTTCCGCCATCCAGTATCATTTCGGATCGCGCGACCAGCTGGTGGAAGCCGTTTTCGAAAACCGGATGCGCTATGTGAACCCGAAGCGCCTGGCCCTGCTGGAGGAGGTCCAGCCGACCGGCGGGACTGAGGAAGCCCGCGCGCTGGTCAGCACCTGGGTCTGGCCGCTGGCCGAGGAGTTGCGGCCGAGAGAGGAGGGCAATCACTATGTCCAGTTCATGGCGCGGGCGACGCGGGAAAAACAACTCGTGATCCAGCTCGCTCCGGCAGACCTGATGACCGGCTGGTTCCTTGCGGCCGACCGGCTGAAACAGCTGATGACCCATTTGCCGGAACAGGTCATTCGCACACGGCTGCTGGCAGCGAGCGACCAGTGCGTGAATTGCCTCGCCGCGTTCGAAGCGGAGCAGGCGGGCGCCTCACCCGATTTCGAACTTCAGGTCGAAACCCTGATCGACATGATCACCGCCGGCCTGATGGCGCCGATGTCCGAAGCCAGCGAGCGGGCGATGAAAAAACGGGGCGGGCGGCGTAAAAAATCCTGATTGCAGGGGCTGCCTCAATCCGGACACCCGTTTTGCGGGGCGCTGCTGCTTGTTTTCGTGCTGTGCAAGCCGAGCATCCTGCCGGGTGGGGAGGCGATGGCCGCCCGGGTGGACGGCGGGGCATTGGCGGCCTTCTGGCGGGCCCGTGACGCCCGCCTGGCGTGGCCGGGGACCGTTTTTTCCGCTCTTTCGGGTGGACATAACGCAACCCTTCAGATGGAGTATGAGCCATGCAATTTCACGCCGATGCCGCAAAGATCAAACGCTGGCGCGAGGAGCGCCACTGGTCTCAGGAACATCTGGCGGACCTGGCCGGGATCGGCCTGCGAACCGTTCAGCGGATTGAGCAGGGGGAAAAGGCCTCGCGCGAGTCGCTGATGGCACTGGCGGCGGCGTTCAATGTCGATGTCATGGCGCTGACCGTGGATCCCAAATCGGAAGCCCGGGCCGCGGTGCAGCAGAAAGCCGCCCGCAAAGGGGCCGCCCTGCGCCTGTCCTTCTGGATCAGCCTCGCCTGCTACCTGTTCGGCATGGTCCTCTTCACCGGCATCAATATCGGCACCGGCAGCTATGTCATGATGTGGGCGATGATCTGGTGGACGGTCGGAACGGCCGGGCACGGCCTCGCCGTCGTCCTGTTCGAACTGGTCAACCGGCACAAGGCGATGATGGGTGTACAGGAATAAACAAGCTGCGGTGGGTTGCCATAATCCGGACACCAGTTTTGCGGATCGTTGCTGCTTGACGCAACGGCGCTGTCGGATCAAACGCTGCGCGTATGAATGATGCGGTCCAGCCCCCTCAGAATGCAGACACACCGGCGCGCCGCGCCATGGTGCTGGGCGGTGTTTTGCTGGCGGTCGTGCTGCTCGTTTTCGGGCTCGGCAAGCTGGGTGTGCTGCCGAGCGGAGAGGCGATGACGGCCTGGATGGACGGCATGGCCGACAGCCCCTGGGGTCTGCCGGCGCTGATCGTCGTCTTCTGCGTCGCCGCCTTTCTGGGCGTGCCCCAGTTCGCCCTGATCGCCGCGGCCGTTGCGGTTTTCGGCCCCTGGGCCGGCGGGGCGTATTCCTGGATCGCGACCATGGTGTCGGGGGCGCTGACCTTCTATGTCGGCCGGCTGACGGGGGAACAGGCTTTCCGCCGCTATGCCGGCAAGACGGCGAACCGTCTGGCGGGGTTCATCGGACGCAACGCCTTCGTCGCGAGCGCCGTGGTGCGCAATGTGCCGACCGGGCCGCTCTTGCTGGTCAACATGGCGTTCGGCGTCAGCCATGCGCGCTTCCTGCCTTTCTGGGCAGGTATGGGCGTCGGCACGATCCCGAAGATCATCCTGGTCGCCTTTGCGGGGCGCAGCCTGCTGGCCGCGCTGTCGGGAAATCCCGTGACTGCGATCCTCGCGGCGCTGGCGGCGGTTGCCGTTTATGCGGTCATTGCCGTCTGGGTGCGCCAGCGCGTGCGAAAAACGGGGCAATCTGTTGCCCTGATCGGTGCAGGCGCGGTTGACAATTCGGGCGATCTGCCGGAATAACCGCATCATGCGCAAGAATTTGCCTCTACGCCTGCTTCTTACCGGCCCCTGGCCGGTGCCGACTGCTCCGCACTGAGTCCGGGGTAGGCGCACGGTCAGGGGATATTGAGCCAGACAATTTCCGACATTCCCCAGATCCAGGCCCTGCCATGACCAAATCAGACCATATCCGTATCTTCGACACCACTTTGCGTGACGGCGAACAATCGCCCGGCGCCTCCATGACTCATGGCGAGAAACTCGAACTCGCCGCATTGATGGAAGAGATGGGCGTCGACGTGATCGAAGCCGGTTTCCCCGCCGCCTCCGAAGGTGACTTTGCCTCCGTCAGCGAGATTGCCCGCCGCTCGAAAGACGCTATCATTTGCGGCCTTTCCCGTTCGACCGAGTCGGACATCGCGCGTTGCGGCGAGGCCGTGCGCCATGCCGCGCGCCCGCGTATCCACACCTTCATCTCCACCAGCCCCGTGCACATGAAGCACAAGCTGCAGATGGGGCCGAATGCCGTGCTGGAAGCGGTTGGCCGCTCGGTCAGCCAGGCTCGCAACCTCGTCGACGATGTCGAGTGGAGCGCTGAAGATGCCACGCGCACCGAGTTCGACTTCCTGTGCAAATGTATCGACGTCGCCATTCAGAGTGGCGCAACCACGATCAATATTCCGGACACGGTGGGCTATTCCCACCCGGACGAGTATGGCGCGCTGTTCCGCCGCCTGATCGAGAATGTCGCCAATTCGGATAAAGTGATCTGGTCGGCGCACTGCCACAATGATCTGGGCCTCGCGGTCGCCAACTCCATCAGCGCCGTCGCCAATGGCGCCCGTCAAGTGGAGTGCGCGATCAACGGCCTCGGCGAGCGGGCCGGCAATGCGGCGCTGGAAGAAGTCGTCATGGCGCTGCGCGTCCGTAACGATACGCTGCCCTATTCGACCGGTGTGAAAACCGAATATCTCTCGCGCGCCTCCGCCATGCTGAGCCGCATCACGGGCTTCCCGGTTCAGTACAACAAGGCCATCGTCGGCAAGAACGCCTTCGCGCATGAAAGCGGCATCCATCAGGATGGCATGCTGAAGAACTCGGAAACCTACGAGATCATGAAGCCGGAAGATGTCGGTGTCGCCAAAACGTCTTTGGTGATGGGCAAACTGTCCGGCCGCCATGCCTTCCGCGACAAGCTGGAATCGCTGGGCTATGTGCTGGAGCAGGACGCGCTGAACGATGCCTTCAAGCGCTTCAAGGCACTCGCCGACAAGAAGAAGCATGTCTTCGACGATGACATCGTGGCCCTGGTCGACGATCAGCTGGCGGAAGATGGCGAGCGCGCCATGTTCAAGCGCCTGCGCGTCGTGGCCGGCACCGAAGGCCCGCAGACGGCCGAGATCGATCTGGTCATGGACGGCGAGGACAAATTCGCGATTGCCCGCGGCAACGGCCCGGTGGATGCGGTCTTCAACGCCATCCGGTCGCTGATCCCGCATTCCGGCAAGCTGGACCTTTACCAGGTGCACGCGGTTACCGGCGGAACAGATGCGCAGGCGACCGTATCTGTGCGTCTCAACGATGCCGATGGTTTCATGGCGACCGGCCGCGCGTCCGACCCGGACACGCTGGTGGCCAGCGCCAAGGCCTATCTCCACGCCGTCAACAAGCTGGAAAACCGCAAGGCCAAGCGCCAGGCGGCCTGACCAAATCCTTGAAAACAGCCCCTTTCTCCCGTGCAGCGCGCACGGGAGGCAGGTCGGCTGTGTGCTGACGAGACCGCCTCATGGAACTCTGGATCCCGGTCACCCTTGCGGCGGCTTTCTCCCAGAATTTGCGCAATGCGCTGCAGAAGATGCTGAAAGGCCGCCTCAGCACATGGGGGGCGACGGCCAGCCGGTTTGTCTTCGCGGCGCCGCTGGCGGTGCTGTTCTTTGTCGTCTTTCGCGGCGCGACGGGGCAGGGCGTCGGCGTACCGCCGGGCAGTTTCTATGGCTGGGGCATGCTGGGCGGCCTTGCGCAGATCGTGGCGACCGGCCTGCTGATCCATCTTTTCTCCCATACGAATTTCGCTGTCGCGACGGCTTTCACGAAAACCGAACCGTTGCAGACGGCCCTGTTCGGGATCGTCCTGCTGGGCGACCAGTTGACGGTCGGCGCGGCCATCGCGATCCTGATCAGCCTTCTGGGCGTGATCCTCGTTTCCATGCCGGGCGGCGAAGGGCGGGCGCGTTTCCGGATCGACAGCAAGGTCTGGATCGGCGTGCTTTCCGGCGGCCTGTTCGGGCTTTCTGCGGTGGCCTATCGCGGGGCCTCGCTGTCGCTGCCGGAAGGGGGCGTCGTTCTGAGGGCGTCTGCCACGCTGGCCTTCGTGACCGTGTTCCAGGCCATCGCCATTCTCATCTGGCTGGCCTGGCGCGAGCGCGGGCAGGTGGCCCATCTGGTGCGAGCCTGGCGTGTGGCGTCGCTGGTGGGCGTTACCGGTATGCTCGGGTCTTTAGGCTGGTTCACGGCGTTCACGCTGGAGAATGCCGCCCATGTGCGGGCCGTGGGGCAGGTGGAGGTGATCTTCACGCTGGCCATCTCGATCCTCTTCTTCCGGGAGAAAGTCACGCCGAGAGAGATCGCAGGTGTCTTGCTGGTGGCTGCCGGTGTTGTCGCGCTGGTGCTTCTGGCGCATTGAGGGCAACGAAGTTTGGAATGCAGGAGGCTGGTATGGCGGAAGGGTGTTCGGTGCCCATCATGGATCGCGTCTGGGTGCGCGAGGCGGTCCAGAAGATCAATGCGGACTTCAACCGCTCTGCCGACACCCACCTGATCAAGGTGGAGCTGCCGGCCTTTCCGGATCAGACGCTCTATCTGAAGGATGAGTCCATCCACCCGTCCGGCAGCCTGAAGCACCGTCTGGCGCGCTCGCTGTACCTCTATGGCCTGTGTAACGGACATATCGGGCCGGAGACAGTGATCGTGGAATGCTCGTCCGGCTCCACGGCCGTGTCGGAAGCCTATTTCGCGCGGCTGCTGGGCCTGCGCTTCATCGCCGTCATGCCCAAGGGCACGGCGCCGTCGAAGATTGAGAAGATCACCTTCTATGGCGGTGAGCCGCATGAGGTGGAGCCCGGCGACATCTATGCCGAAGCCGAACGGCTCGCCTGTGAGACCGGCGGCCATTTCATGGACCAGTTCACCTATGCCGAACGGGTGACCGACTGGCGGGGCAACAACTCCATCGCCGACAGCCTGTTTGCGCAATTGGCGCTGGAGGACCATGCGATCCCCGACTGGGTTGTGATGAGCGCGGGCACAGGTGGCACGTCGGCCACGATCGGGCGTTATATCCGCTATCGCTGTGACCTTGCCGCGAAGACGCAGCTCTGTGTGGCTGACCCCGAAAACTCGGTCTTCTACGACCATTACCGCACCGGCGATCCGTCCCTGAAGATCAAGACCAAGTCCCGAATCGAGGGGATCGGACGGCCGCGTGTGGAAGCTTCGTTCCAGCCGCGGGTCATCGACCGTATGATGCAGGTGCCGGATTCAGCGTCCATTGCCACCATCCACTGGCTGGAAAAGGTGCTGGGCCGCAAATGCGGCGGGTCGACCGGAACCAATGTCTGGGCGGCGCTGCACCTGATGCGTGAGATGCGCGACGCCGGGAAGGCCGGCTCCGTAGCGACCCTGATCTGTGATGGCGGGGAGCGCTATCTCGACACCTGCTATAATCCGGACTGGATCGCGCGCGAAGGTCTGGACCTGGCCCCGCATGCGGCCTGGCTGGTGAAGACGGCTGGCACCTGACGGGGCGGTGCCCCAGACAGGGACGGCTGCCCCGTCAATCTTTCTGAACCGATACGGGGCAGGGCGCTGTCAGATTATGGAATTTGAGACACAAAGGTTGATGTAACGGTCAGTCTTTGTCGCCGTCATTTCCGGCATTCCGGCGCATTTCTTCCTCGCGAATACGGGCGATCAGCGCGTCAAACTTTTCGGGAACAGGTTCCTCGAGCAGGGAATCGAAGGTTTTCTTCAGGGCAGAGCTGAGGGCTTGCGCCGCACCGCCGGGCAATTCTTTCGGTGGCCGTTCAGGCGGGTCCTGCTCCTGCGAACTGTCCTTCATGAGACTGCTTCCCGGATGTTCCGGTTCGGGTGGTTTCCTCTGGATATTTTGGGCAGAACCAATATCAGGCGGTGGGGTGATCGCAACCGGTATTTGCAATCGGAGTGGCAAAAGTTTTGGATCGGCTGGCCGGCAAGTGCTGCAGGTTGCAAGTTGCGCACGAACCGGACCGGCGGAATCTGAAAATTGTGCAGTGCCCCCCGGGACCTGCCGCGACCAGTCAGGGTCAGTGGCCTGACAAAGTCGGTTGGCAGTGGTTCCACGCAAACGCGAAATTGTTCCGGATCGGGCAAATTTCATCTATTCCTTCAACCGTAACTCCATCCCCCTGTGTCAGAACGGGCCGTAACGATGTGGCACGCTTCCTGTGCCGGATTGAACAAATGACCATGCCTGAGCGGGCGAAAAGACCTGCCTGGCAAACAACAGGGTGATGAAATCATGGCAAAAACGGTCCTCGTTATCGATGACGATCCGACGCAACGCCGCCTGCTGCAGGCTGCTGTGGAAAAGGCGGGCTTTGCCTGCCGCACGGCACCGGACGGTGAAGCCGGCATTGCGCTGGCCGCGGACCCGAAGGATGGCATTGATGTCGTTCTTCTGGACCTGACCATGCCAGGCCTGTCCGGGATGGAAACGCTGGAGCGTCTTGCGGCCAAACGCCAGGACCTGCCGGTAATCATGCTGACTGCAACCAGCGGCATCGACACGATCGTCCAGTCCATGCGCGGTGGCGCGGTTGACTTTATCGTGAAGCCGGCCAATCCGGAGCGTGTGGTCGTCAGCATCCGGAACGCCCTGAAGATGCAATCGCTGACCGGAGAAGTGAAGCGCCTCGCCCGCAAGGCAGAAGGCGGCATGGCGTTCGACGACATGATTGCGTCGGCGGCTCCGATGCGTCAGGTGATTCGTCTTGCCGAGCGGGCCGCTGTGTCCGACATTCCGGTCCTGATCCTCGGTGAAAGTGGTGTGGGTAAGGAAGTTGTTGCCCGCTGCATTCAGGGGGCCTCGACCCGTGTGGGCAAGCCGTTCGTGACGGTGAACTGCGGGGCGATCCCGGAAAACCTGGTTGAGTCGATCCTGTTCGGCCATGAGAAGGGCGCGTTTACCGGTGCTGTCTCCAAAGCGCTGGGCAAGTTCGTCGAGGCCGATGGCGGCACGCTGTTCCTGGATGAGGTCGGCGAACTGCCGCTCGATGCGCAGGTGAAACTGCTGCGCGCCCTGCAGGAAGGGGAAGTCGATGCCGTCGGGTCCCGCCGGCCGACCAAGGTGGACGTGCGGATCATCTCCGCCACAAACCGCGACCTGTCCCAGCAGGTGGCCGAAGGCACGTTCCGCGAAGACCTGTTCTACCGTCTCAACGTGTTCCCGATCGACATGCCGAGCCTGCGCGAACGCCGCGACGACATCCCGGCCCTGGTCGAGCATTTCATTGGCCGCTTCAATGCAAGCGAAGGCACGAAAGTGTCCGGCGTGGCCGATGACACGATGAAGATGCTGTATGCTTTCGATTGGCCGGGCAACGTCCGCCAGCTCGAGAATGCCGTCTTCCGCGCCGTGGTCCTCTGCGATGGCGACAAGCTTCGTCCGCAGGACTTCCCGCAGATTTCCGGCCAGATGCCGGACATTGCCAGCCTGCCGGCCGCTCCGGCGGTTGCCCCGGCTGACGCTGCTTCGGTCGTTGCCGGTGTGCCGTCCGCTGGGCTCGCTACGGGAGAGGGGCCTGTTCCGATCATGGACCCGGATGGCGAAATGCGCGCCCTGCAGGACATCGAACGTGACATCCTTCAGTATGCGATCGACTACTATCAGGGCCATATGAGCGAAGTGTCCCGCCGCCTCGGTATCGGCCGCTCCACGCTTTACCGCAAGGTGCGCGAGTACGATCTCGACATGCACGAGCGCGAAGCGAGCTGATTCTCCTGTTCTGACTTTACGAGGTCGTCTCAGCCCTGAGGCGGCCTCGACAGGTCGTAGGACATGGCCACATCGCAGCGCGCATAGCGTTTGCCGTAGCGGTCCATGATGTCTGCATCGTGGACGAAGCCAGCCTTTTCATACAGGTGGATGGCGGCGGCGCATTTCTTGTTGGTCAGCAGGAACAGGCTGCCGATGGGCAGTTGCCGGGCGCGCTCGATTGTCCGCTGCAGGAGGAAGTCTCCCGCCTTCAGGCCGCGGGCGCTGGCACGCACGCCCATCTTGGTCAGCTCGAAGGCGTCGCCGTCCACCGGCATCAAGGCGCAGGTGCCGATGATGCCGAGCCCGTCGGCCTCCACGAACAGGATCACGCCGCCGCGGTCGATGATCATCTCGCGTGGGTGCTCAATGATCTCTATGTCCTTTTCTTCCAGCGTGAACATGTCCTCCACCCATTCGCGGGTGATCGCGTCGAACTCCGGCGCGAGCCGGTCATCATATTCGACGAGCCTCAACGCCGGCCCGGCGCCTTCATCGAGGATCCGGTCGTGCAGGGAGCGTTCCTGCAGGGCCGCCTCGACCCGGCCGATCTGGGTCAGGAAATCAGCGTCCGGCCCCTCACATAATTGCTGGGCTGCGCGGCGTACCTGGGGCCAGAGGTCCCGTTTCAATTCATTGACCAGTGCTTCGCCGTCCGGCGTCAGGCGGATCTGTTTCTGGCGGCTGTCACCTTCCACCGGCGAAACCGTGGTGAGCCCCATCTTCTGAAGCGCGTTGTGAATACGGGTGACGGCCGGCTGGCTTATGCCGACGGCCTCCACGGCTTCGGTGACGCTAAGCGGTCCATAGGTCGCGAGCGCGGCCAGAAGCGGAAAATGCGTGCCCTGAATGGGCAGGCCCCGGTCGGCGAACACTTTCGTTGCGTCTGCCTGCATCCGCTCGGCCAGCCGCTTCAGCCGGCTGCCCAGGGCCAGCGGGCCCATTTCCGCAAGAACATCACGCGCCATGCCGCTCTCCATCCGATGAACATGATATATAACGTGTTATGTAATTGGATTTGTCAAGCGTGACTTCAGGGCCTGGATGCCTTCAGGCGTCGTCTTCAATGGAGCTGGCGACGATGGCGGGCGCGGGCCGTGTCACGGCGGCGACGGCAAGGCCTGCACCTGCGGCGATTACCATCAGCCAGTAGATATGCGTCTGGGCTTCCGCGCCGCCGGGGGCAAGCGCGTCATAGGCAAGGCCGGACAGGAAGGTCGACAATGCCAGGATCGGGCCGAACACCAGCGCGCCGTTTACCGCATAGGCCAGCGGCAGGCGCTCATCCGGCAGGGCCTGCTGCAGGAAACGCATGGTGGCGAGGTGCGTCAGGGCGAAGGACGCCGCGTGCAGTGTCTGGAACATGGCGGCGAAGGCCACCGGCAGCACGAACCCCGCCGCTGTCCAGCGCACCATTGCGCCAAGGCCGCCCAGCCATAACAGGTTCACCGCGCTGAAGCCCCGCAGTAACCGTCCGGACAGAAGCAGGAGCCCGATCTCGGTCACCACGCCGACGGCCCAGAGCGCCCCGATGCTTGAGCCGGAAATGCCCTGCGATACCCAGATCACGGACGAGAAGGCGTAATAGACGCCGTGGCTTGCCTGGATCAGCGCGGCGGCCAGGATGAAGGCGAAGAGGGCCGGAAGCCGGTACAGCGAGAAGCCTTCCGCAAACGTGCTGAGGACCGTTCGTTTCGGCAGTACCTGCCGGGCGCCCTGCCGCGTGAACAGGGGCGCGATCGTGGCCAGCAGGGCGGCGCTCAGCAGGTAGACGAGAATGCCATCGGGTCCGAAAGCAGACAGGACGGCCCCGCCAGCGAGGTTGGCGACAACAAAGGCAAGCGAGGCGATGGCCCGGCCCTGCCCGTAATCCGGCCGCGCATTACGTGTGCCGTAAATCAGTACCGCTTCGAACAGCGGGCCGGACACATTGGTTGCGCTGTAGATGGCGACGCAGACCAGGAAGGCGGCCGCCTGTGGCAGGTCCGGAAACAACAGGGCATAGCCGGCAAGGCAGACAGCCATCGTGCCAGCCAGCGTCGCGCGCAGCCCGTGAGACTGGGCCCGGCCTGCGGCGAGCGGCCCGGCGAAGATGCGGATGAGGGCGGCCAGCGTGCCTGCCCCGGCGATTTCCGCGCCCGACATGCCGCCCGCTTTTTCCATCCACACCGGCAGGTAGGGCAGGTTTGCCCCGAGCACGAGGTTGACCGCGCCCGCCGAAAGCGAGGCCAGCCAGGCATCGTTCAGGCGCATGCGTCAGGCCTGCTGGCGGGAAACGGGCCGGTATGCATTTGGGAGTCCGTAGGCTGTGTCGAGAACGGAATCCGCACTAGCCCGGTTATGAGGTCCGGGATAGCGGAATTTGACCGTGTCCGGAAAAATCCGCAGCGGCTGTCAGGCGGCGGTGGCGGTCAGCTGTTCGCGGATGACTTCGCCCACTTTCCTTGCATCGGCTTCGCGCGGGCTGCCGGCGCGCCAGGCGATGCCGATGCGGCGCCCGATCACCGGCTGGACAAACTCCCGCACGGCGACGTCGCTGCCGACATTCAGGCCATGATCGACAGCGAGCTTTGGCAGCAGCGATACACCAAGCCCGCCGGCAATCATGTTGACCAGCGTGCCGAGTGAGGTGGCAGCGACCTGGTCTTTCCGGGCGCCGGTCGGCATGCGGCAGATCGATAGCGCATGGTCGCGCAGGCAGTGCCCGTCTTCCAGCAGGAGGAGGTTCTCGTCCGCCAGGTCTTCCGGGGCGAGCCCGTTCTTTGAGGCGAGCGGGTGATTGGCCGGCGCGGCGAACAGGAACTCATCGTCCAGCAGGGTCATCGTCTCGATGCCGGGCGTGTCCCAGGGCAGCGCGATCAGGGCGGCGTCCAGCGTGCGTGTGCGCAGCTGGTCGATCAGGCGCCCGGTCTTGTCCTCATGCAAGTAGAGCTTGAGGTCGGGATAGGCCGCATTCAACGCCCGTACGGTCTGTGGGAGCACGAAAGGGGCGATGGTCGGGATGGCGCCTAGGTGAAAGGGGCCCGTCAGAAGGGCGCCGGCGCTCTGGACCGCCTGCACCAGGGCGTGGGCGTCGTTCAGAAGGGCAGAGGCCCGGGCGAGGGCAATTTCGCCGGCATGGGTGAGGCTGGCGCCGCGGGCTTCGCGTTCGGCCAGTTTGACGCCGAGGAGGTCCTCCAGTTCCCGGATCCCGGCGGAAAGCGTGGGCTGGGTGACATGGCAGGCCTCGGCCGCCCGGGAGAAGGAGCCGGTCTCGCCAAGGGCGACGAGGAACTGCAACTGGCGGAGTGTGGGAATAATCATAGGTTCGATCTATGGCATAACGGTAAACCATCAAAATTTCTTTTTGTCGCATGCAGAATCCGGAACGGGGCCGGATTCAGAAATAATCGCATAAAAACAATGGAGATCTCGCTATTTGAGGGTTTGTTGGCAGTCCCGAAGTCACCTTGGGTGACACCTGACGAAAAAAAGTTCAGCCAAGGCGAGAAAATTTGGAACCGTTTGGCTCTCCCAGACATATTGCTCATGAACCGTTCGGGGCGGGACATCTCAACTCCCCACCCAAGACCCTCGTTTCGAACGGCGAAAATGGCCCGGCAAGCCGGAACACAGCGCCCGCCACCCATCAGGGCGCTCGGCACCGTCCCCCTCCCAAGCCAGATGGCTTGTCGGGCCTATTTCCTTCCATCTCCTGACTTCAGCATGATCATAACGGACCATGAGTGGCCCGAACGTGATCTGCGTATGTGCGTGCTGAACCGTTCCTGTTGCTTGCGGTCGGCAAGTCGACGGCGTGTCTCCGGCAAGTAAATCCGAGACTCCGCAAACTGGCCTTTGAGGCCCTGGGCAAATCCCGGGCGGGAAATATTAAAAACTCAGTAACTTTTCATCTGCCTGTGGATAACCGAGTCTGTTTCGGCATCGAGCTGATTCAAAAAGGAAATTCATCCGGCGCCCATACGATCCCACCCTGTTGTTCCGGTTTGTTCACTCTTCAGTCGCTTATTGTTCCTGTTCGATGCTGTTGTGGATATTTCGATTCCGGTCTGTGGCCCATTGAGGCCCACGTCTGCCCATGATACTCCAAATTAAGACATGGTTTACCCATGCGGGGTTTAGGCAAACGAAGAACGGGCTGGCGGGTGTTTGTATCCACCTATGAAAGTGCAATTGACGCTAAAGGGCGGGTCTCCATCCCGGCTCCCTTTCGCGCTGCGCTTGGTGGTGGAAACCGGATTTTCCTGTGGCCTGCCCTCGACGGATCCGGCTGTCTGGAAGGCGGCGGCGAAGCCCTGATGGCCATGTACCGCGCGACCCTGACCCGCCTGCCCCCGCAATCTCCGGTCCGCAAAGCACTCGTGTCCTCGATCATCGCCGGGTCTGCGGACCTGAAGATGGACGATACCGGCCGCATCAAGCTGACCGACGAGCTGATCGCTGCGGCCAGGCTGGACGGCCGTGTGAAGTTCGCCGGCAATATCGACAGCTTCCAGATCTGGAACCCCGAAAAGCACGCCGAATTTACCACGGCCATGGCCGAAACGGCTGCGAAACCCGAGACGCTGGAAGCGCTGGGCGAGGCCTATAATGAAGTGCTGCGCCAGCACGAAATGGGTCTCTACCCGGACCTCAAACTGGTTGAGGGAGGGGATGGATGATGACCACCAAACCCCGGCCTGAATCCCCCGCTTCCGGGCACAAGCCCGTCATGCTGGACGAGGTGCTCGCCGCCCTCGACATCAAGGATGGTGACAAGATCGTCGACGGCACGTTCGGCGGCGGCGGCTATACCCGCGCCATCCTGACGGCTGCGAAGTGCTCTGTTTTCGCCATCGACCGCGACCTCGATGCCATCATGCGGGCCGAGGCCCTTGCCGCCCAGACCGACCGCATTACCCCGCTACTGGGCCGGTTTGGCGAGATGGACGCCCTGGTTGAGGCCACCGGATGCGACACGGTTGATGCCGTGGTGCTGGATATTGGCGTCTCCAGTTTCCAGATCGACGAAGGCCATCGCGGCTTTTCCTTCAACAAGGACGGCCCGCTCGACATGCGCATGGGCGCTGCCGGTCCGACCGCGGCCGATGTCGTGAACCATATGGAAGAAGGCGATCTCGCCAATGTCATCTTCCGCCTCGGCGAAGAGAAGCAGGCGCGCCGGATCGCCCGCCAGATCGTCAATCGCCGCAAGGAGCAGCCCTTCGAAACCACGCTGGACCTCGCCCAGACGGTGGAGGCGGCTGTGGGCGGCCGGAAAGGCAGCCGGATTCACCCCGCCACGCTGACCTTCCAGGCGATCCGCATGTATGTGAACGACGAGCTGGGCGAACTGGCCCGGGCGCTCGTGGCCGCGGAAAAGCTGCTGAAGCCCGGCGGGCGTCTGGTCGTTGTGACGTTCCATTCCCTCGAAGACCGGATGGTGAAGCAGTGGCTTCGCAACCGGTCCGGCAAGAATGCCGGCGGTTCTCGCCACATGCCCCTGATGGCCAAAGGCCCGGAACCGACCTTCGAACTGCGCCCGAACAAGGCGATCCTGCCTCAGGATAAGGAAGTGGAAGGCAATCCACGTGCACGATCCGCAAAATTGCGGGCGGCGATCCGGACCGAGGCGCCTGCAATCGAGGAAGAGGCGGATGACGGCATGAACCTGCCCCCGCTTTCGAAACTGGAGGATGTGTCATGAGCCGCCGTGCATTCATTCTGGGTCTCGTCATTGTCGGATTGCTGGTGTTCAGCCTCTACCGGGCGAAATATGGCGCCAAGGATACGGCCGCTGAACTGATGGCGGTTGAGGCCCAGATCGAGGACGCCCGCCACGAAAAGGCGCTGCTGGAGACCGAACTCTCCCATATGAGCCGCCGCGAATGGATCGAGGAATATGCCCGCAACGAGCTGGGCATGGCGCCGCCGCGCCCGGAACAGATGGCCAATGAGCGTGATCTGGATGCGCTGGTCGGCCTGCCCGAAGACCCGGCTGCCGATGCGGCGCCCCGTTCCATGGAGGCGCCTGAATGACCGAGGCGTCGCGCCACCGGACACGGCTGGTCGGCCTCGGCCTCAGCGCGCTGTTTGTGGTGCTGGCCGGCAAGGCCGGCTACCTGGCGCTGTCGCCTGACCGCGATTCCGGCGGGTATGCTGCGCGCGCCGGGGAACAGATTGCCCGCGCCGACATTGTCGACCGCAATGGGGAACAGCTGGCAACTTCCGTCTCGGTCTATTCGCTGGTCGCCAACCCGCAGCTGATCTGGGACCCGCGTGAAGTGGCGACCCGACTTGCCGGTGTCCTGCCCGATCTCGATGCGGACAGTCTGACCAGCCGCCTGTCCGATCAGTCCAGAGAGTTTGTCTGGGTGAAGCGGGGCCTGACGCCCCGCCAGCGCCAGACCGTGTTCGACCTGGGCCTCGAAGGCCTTTGGTTCAAGGAAGAGATCAGCCGGGCCTATCCGCGCGGCACGCTGGCCGGACAGGTGCTGGGCTTCGTGAATATCGACGGCGTCGGCGCCGGCGGCATCGAGTTCAGCCAGAATGACCGCCTCGCTGCGGGCGGGGAGCCGCTGCGCCTGACCATCGACAATGGTGTGCAGGCAGCTGTCGAAGCCGAACTGGCCGCCTCTGCCGCCGCAGACGGGTTCGAAGGCGCTGCCGTCATCCTGCTGGAGGCGCGCACCGGTGAGGTCCGCGCCATGGCCAGCTGGCCGCCCTTCAATCCGAACCGGTCTTCCGACATCGCCATCGACGATCCGTCCCGCATGAACCGGGCGACAGGCGCGTTGTATGAACTGGGCTCCGTCTTCAAGCCTCTGACCGTTGCGGCCGCGCTCGAGGCCGGCGCGATCCGCCCGACCGACATGTTCGATGTCCACGATCCGATCGAGATGCGCGGTTACACGATCTCGGATCTGCACCCCATCGGCACGCGGGTGAATGTGACGACCATCATTGCCGAGAGCTCGAACATTGGCACGGTACACATCAACCAGAAACTGGGCCCGCGCCGCCAGCAGGACTTCCTGAAAAGGGCCGGCCTGCTCGACCGCTCGCCGGTGGAACTCGCCGGCAGTGCCGCGCCGATCCTGCCAGAACGCATGGACGACCTGACCGCTGCGACGATGGCCTATGGCCACGGCATCGCGGTGACGCCGATGACGTTCCTCTCTGCCTTTGCCGCCTTCGCCAATGGCGGGGAACGTGTGACGCCGACCCTGATCGTGGACGAGACCCGCAAGCCGCAGCCTGTCCGCGTCATGTCTGCGATCACGGCAGACCTCGTGAACGCCATGATGCGCGAAGCCGTGCTGACCGGAACGGGCAAGAATGCCGAAGTGGCGGGCTATCGCGTGGCAGGCAAGACGGGCACCGCCGAGAAGCCGGTGCCGGGCGGTTATGATGACGGACGCAATATCTCCAGCTTTGCGGCGATATTTCCCTATGACAGCCCGCAGTACGCCATGATTGTGACACTGGATGATCCCAAAGCCGGACCGGGAGGCTCTGTCGCTTCCCAGAATGCGGCGCCGACCGCAGGTCGCATCATAGAACGTGTCGCGCCGCTGCTCGGCATCGCCCCACGCTTTGAAGATCTCCGCCCTGCAGGTGACGGCTACCGCGCCCGATCGGATGAGAGGACTTCGCTGTGACCTGTAAACTCAAAGACCTGTTCCCGGACGCGCCCCATGGCGACATCGAGATCACCGGCATGACGGCTGACAGCCGCCGCGTGAAACCGGGCTATTTGTTCGCGGCCCTGAAGGGCAGCGTCACCGACGGGCGCCAGTTCATCCCGGACGCGATCGGGAAGGGCGCTGTGGCCATCCTGTCCGACGCCGGCGCCGAAGACGTGTCCGTCGCGCACATCATCGATGAAGAGCCGCGCCGCGCGCTCGCCCTGGCGGCCAAGCGTTTCTACAATTCCCAACCGGGCACTGTCGTGGCGGTGACGGGAACGAACGGCAAATCCTCGACAGTCGATTTCTGCCGCCAGATCTGGGCGCGCGCCGGATTGAAATCTGCCTCAATGGGCACGCTCGGCGCCATCGGTCCGGAAGGCCATATCGATGTCGGCCACACGACGCCGGATCCGGTGACCATCCATGAGACGCTGGCGGAGCTGACCCGGCAGGGCGTGACGCATTGTGCCATGGAGGCCTCCAGCCATGGCCTGGAGCAGCACCGCCTCGACGGGGTGGACCTGTCCGCCGTTGCCTTCCTGAACTTCACGCAGGACCATCTCGACTATCACCAGACGATGGAAGAATACCTGTCCGCCAAGCTGCGCCTCTTCCGCGAGCTTGGCCGTCCGGGCTTGCCGGCCATCGTCAATGCCGACTCCGAACAGTGCAATGATTTCGAGGCAGCTGCGCTCGGCAATCTGATGCCGATCGTCTCCTTCGGCTGGCGCGGTGAGGACCTCTGGATCGACGAGATCATGCCGCGTGCCACCGGGCAGGTGCTGAACCTGTTCTGGCGCGATGTGGAACAGAAGCCGCTGGAGCTGCCGCTGATCGGGGAGTTCCAGGCGCTGAACGCACTGGCAGCGGCGGCCATCTGCCTGTCGCTGGGCATGGAATTCGACCAGGTCGCAGACGGCCTGACACATCTGCAGCCGGTTAAAGGCCGGATGGAGTTTGTCGGCAAGACCGAAACCGGCGCTGCCGTGTTCGTCGACTATGCTCACACGCCGGACGGTCTGGACGTGCTACTGCGCGCCGTGCGCCCGCACACCGCCGGCAACCTGAAAGTCATCTTCGGCTGCGGCGGGGACCGCGATGCCCGCAAGCGTCCGCTGATGGGCGAGATTGCCGCCCGGCAGGCCGATGACGTGATCGTGACCGATGACAATCCGCGGACGGAAGACGCCGCCGGGATCCGCAAGCAGGTGCTCGCCGGGTGTCCGGGCGCTCGCGAGATCGGCGATCGCGGCGAAGCGATCCGCACTGTCATCGCGGAGCTCAAGAAAGGCGACACGCTGGTCATCGCCGGCAAGGGCCACGAGACCGGGCAGATCATCGGCAAGGAAGTCCATCCTTTTTCCGACCAGGACACGGCGCGTGACGCGCTGGGAGCGGGGCGTGCATGACGAAGCCACTCTGGACCTCCGACGACATCACTCTTGCCACCGGCGGCGTGGCAACCGCGCCGTTCACGGTGACCGGCACGGTCTCGATCGACACGCGGTCGCTGGAACGGGGTGACCTGTTCGTTGCGCTGAAAGACCAGCGCGATGGCCATGACTTCGTCGAAGCCGCTTTCGAGGCAGGTGCCGCCGGCGCGCTCGTCTCCCGCAAGAAAGGGGACGGCCCGCAGGTCGTTGCCGAGGACACGCTGACTGCGCTGGAGCAGCTCGGCGTCGCCGCCCGCGCGCGGTGTGGCGCGCATCGTACTGCCATCACCGGTTCTGCCGGCAAGACCAGCGTCAAGGAAATGCTGGCACGCATCTATCGCGCGCTCGGCCCGGCGCACTGGAGCACGAAGAGTTTCAACAATCACTGGGGCGTGCCGCTGACACTGGCCCGCATGCCGGAAGAGACCGAACGGGCCGTGTTCGAGATCGGCATGTCGACGCCGGGCGAGATTGCCCCGCGCAGCCGTATGGTCCGCCCGCATACGGGCCTCATCACCTGTATCGCCGGGGCGCACCTCGAAGGTCTGGGCAGCCTGGAAGTCATCGCGCGCGAGAAAGCCGATATTTTTGCGGGTCTTGAGGCAGGCGGCACCTTCATCCTGCCGGCGGACGATACGTTCTTTGAATATCTCGCAGACCGGGCGCGGACCCTTTGCCCGACCGGCAATCTCGAAACCTTCGGTCATGCCAAGGACGCAACGGCCCGTATCGTCGGTTACGAGACGGACGGCACGGCGAGCCGGATTCAGGTGGATGTCGTCGGCAAGCCGGTTCTCGTCACTGTGAATGCCGTGGGTGAGCACTGGGCCATGAATGTCGCCGCCGCCCTGCTGGCCGCGACGCAGAGTGGCGCAGCCGTTGCCGATTGCGCCGAGGCCCTGTCGGGCTATGCCCCGCCGCCCGGACGCGGCACGGCCGAGCGCCTCGCCCTGCCCGGCGGCGGCAGCTTTACGCTGATTGATGACGCCTACAACGCCAATCCGGGCTCCATGCGGGCCGCGCTTTCCTCATTGAAACAACGCGGTGCTGGCCGCCGGCTCGTGGCGCTGGGCGAAATGCTGGAAATCGGCGAAAGATCGGATGCGGAACATGCCGGCCTGGCGGAGGCCGTTGTGGCGACCGGCGCCGAAGGGGTTTTCCTGGCGGGAGACAATATGACTCACCTGGCCGAGGCGCTGCCCTCAGACCTCCAGCAGGTATGGGCACCCAGGGCCGACGAACTTTTTAATGCACTGGAAAATGCACTCCGGGATGGCGACGTGGTCTTGATCAAAGGCTCGAATGCATCCGGGATGGGAAGACTAGCAGACCGTCTGCGCCAATGGAGCGCGGCGGCGGACATGGGCAAGATGGTAAGCGGCACAGAAGGTGCTGCAGGGGTCAGTTGATGCTGTACGAATGGCTCGCCGCTGACAGCGGCATCCTGAACGTTCTCAACTACATCACCTTCCGCACGGGTGCGGCCGTCGTGACGGCATTCCTCGTGACGGTGGTGTTCGGGGACGCCATCATCAATTTCCTGCGCGCCCGTCAGGGCAAGGGCCAGCCGATCCGTGACCTTTCGCTGGAGCAGCAGCTGGAAAAGCGCGGTACACCGACCATGGGCGGCTTCCTGATCTGGCTCGGCCTGGTCGTCGGCGTCCTGCTCTGGGCAAACCTGCACAATCCCTACATCTGGGTCACCCTGTTCGTGACCGTGTCCTACGCTTTCCTCGGCTTCCTGGACGACTATGCCAAAGTGACCAAGCAGACCGATGCGGGCGTCTCAGCCAAGGTACGCCTGCTGGCGGGCTTTGGCATCGCCGCGCTCGCTTGCGCCTTCATCATGGGGCTCCATGGGGCGCATACTCCTGAAGGCCATGCAGAGTGGGGCGCGCTGAACGGGCTGGCTGAGAAGATCGCCGCCTTTGCCCCGCAAACCAGCGTGACGCCGGCCGATCCGGATTTCTCGGGCGGCGTCGCGGTGCCTTTCGTCAACAACTACTTCCTGCCGCTTGGCATGTTCTTCATCCTGTTCGGCATGATCGTTATCGTCGGCAGCGCCAATGCGGTGAACTTCACTGATGGCCTCGACGGCCTCGCCATCGTGCCGATGATGTTTGCGGCCGCCTCCTATGCGATGATTGCCTACCTGACCGGTAACTTCGTCTTTGCCGAGTATCTCGGCATCCAGTTCGCACCGGGGGCAGGGGAGCTGGCCGTGCTGCTCGGTGCCATGATGGGCGCTGGCATGGGCTTCCTCTGGTACAATGCCTATCCGGCGAAAGTCTTCATGGGTGATACCGGCTCGCTCGGTCTCGGCGGCATGCTGGGTGTCGTGGCTGTGGCGACCAAACACGAGTTCGCCCTGGTCATCATCGGCGGCCTGTTCGTGATCGAGGCGCTGTCCGTGATCATGCAGGTCAGCTGGTTCAAGCTGACCCGGCGCCTGACCGGTGAAGGCAAGCGCATTTTCCTGATGGCGCCGCTGCACCATCACTTCCAGAAACAGAACTGGCCGGAGACCCGCGTCGTCGTCCGCTTCTGGATCCTGTCCGTCCTGTTCGCCCTTGCGGGCCTTGCAACCCTGAAGCTGAGGTGAGCGAGCGCGCATGATCCCGATCACGGAATACGCAGGAAGGGATGTTGCGGTGTTCGGCCTTGGCCGCACCGGCCTTTCCGCTGCCAAGGCCCTGAAGGCCGGCGGCGCGCGTGTTCATGCGTGGGATGACAATGAAGACACCCGCCGCAAGGCGGAGGCAGCCGGGCTAACCCTGTCCGACATCAACAAGCGCGACTGGCAGACCTTCGCCGCGCTGGTCCTGTCGCCGGGCATTCCCTACAAATTCCCGCAACCGCACCGGATCGTGCGCATGGCGGAAATGACCGGTGTGCCGGTCGTCGGTGACATGGAACTGTTCGCCCGCGCCGTGCAGAGCCTGCCGGAGCGCGGCCGCCCGAAGATTGTCGGCATCACCGGCACGAACGGCAAGTCGACGACGACCGCCCTGATCGGACATATCCTGAAACATGCCGGCCGCGATGCCCGGATCGGCGGGAATATCGGCACGGGCGTGCTGGACCTCGCCGCCCTGCATGCCAATGCGATCTATGTGCTGGAGCTCAGCTCCTACCAGCTGGACCTTGTGAAAAGCCTGCACTGCAATGTGGCTGTCTTTCTGAATATCAGCCCGGACCATCTGGACCGCCATGGTGGCATGGAAGGCTACCAGGCCGCAAAGATGCGCATCTTCCAGAACCAGACCGAGCGTGACACCGCCGTGGTCGGCTTTGATGATGTGATCTCACAGTCCATCGCCATCGGCCTCGCGGCACGTGGACCTGCGCGTGTGGTCCAGGCTTCGTCCAGCTATGCGCTGGGCCGCGGCGTAAGCGCCGTAGACGGACGGCTCTATGATTCCAATAGCGGCAATGCTGCCTTCATCGGCAATCTTGCTGAGTGTGCCGCGTTGCCCGGCAAACACAATCACCAGAATGCGGTTGCGGCCTATGCCGCCTGCCGGGCGCTCGGCCTCGATCCGCAGACCATCATGGAAGGCCTCAGAACCTTCCCGGGCCTCGCGCACCGCATGGAGCGCGTCGGCGAGATTGAAGGCGTGCGCTTCATCAACGACTCCAAGGCCACCAATGCGCAGGCCGCAGAGCAGGCGCTGAAGTCTTACGACAACATCTACTGGATCGCTGGCGGCGTGCCGAAATCCGACGGTATCGGCCCGCTAGCGTCCTACTTCCCGCGCATCAACAAAGCCTATCTGATCGGCGAGGCGGAGGAAGCCTTCACCGCCACGCTGAAGGGCAAGGTGCCGACCCAGGGCTGCGGAACCCTGGAAAATGCCGTGAAAGCGGCTTTCCGTGACGCCAGAAACGCCGGAATCGACAATCCGGTCATTCTTCTTTCACCAGCCTGTGCGAGCTTTGACCAGTTCCGCGATTTTGAGCATCGGGGCGATACGTTCCGGTCGATCGTGGAGGCGATGATGCCCACAGAGCTGAGGGAACTGGCTTGAGCTATACAGCCACAGCGCCATTTCTTGCCCGGTCAGATACGTCCTGGTTCACGGAATGGCGGCGCACAGTCGATTGGGGCCTCCTGGCGGGGGCATTCTTCCTGATGGCGATCGGCCTTCTGATGTCGCTGGCGGCTGGCCCAAGCGCAGCGGCGCGCATCGGTTATGACAACCCGTATTTCTTCCCCATGCGCCAGTCGATGTTCGCGGCGGCAGGCGTGATCCTGCTGCTGGGCACCAGCATGCTGGACCGGGCCTGGGCGAGGCGCTTTGCGGCGGTGCTGCTGCTCGGCTGTATCGGCCTGATGGTCTACATCCTCGTCGGCGGCGGGCATGAGGCAAAGGGCGCGCATCGCTGGATCCGGATTGCCGGCTTTTCCCTGCAGCCGTCCGAGGCGGCCAAGCCAGCGCTGATCGTCATGTCCGGCTGGCTGCTGGCGCAGCGGGAGCTCTATCCGAACCGGATTTGGGAAACTGTGGCGTTCATCTTCTTTGCGGTCACTGTGGGCCTGTTCCTGTTGCAGCCGGATGTCGGCCAGTCCTTCCTGCTGACGGCGGCCTTTATCGTCACCTTCTTTGTCAGCGGCCTGCCCTGGCGCTGGGGCGCGGCCTTTGCCGGGGGCGGAGTTGCCTTGGGCGGCCTGCTCTATGCGCTGCTGCCGCACGTGCGCGACCGGATCCGCGGCTTTGCCAATGTCCAGCATGGCGACCACTCGCAGATTGACCGTGCGGCGGAAGCCATCGGGCGCGGCGGCCTGTTTGGCGTCGGTCCGGGGGAAGGGCTGGTCAAGGCGCGCCTGCCTGATGCGCACACGGATTTTATCTTCGCCGTCATGGCCGAGGAGTTCGGCCTTATCGCCGCAATTGTGCTGCTGGCGGCCTTCGCGCTGATGATCCTGCGCGGCTTCCGGGCTTCGGCGCGGGTGGAGGATGGTTATGCCCGGGCGGCAAGTGCCGGACTTTTCACGCTTTTCGGTCTTCAGGCTGCCATAAACCTGGCGGTAAATCTGGCCCTGATCCCGCCGAAAGGGATGACACTGCCATTTGTCTCCTATGGTGGTTCATCCATGCTCGGCACGGCATTGACTCTGGGCCTTGCGCTGGCACTTGTGCGCGGACAAGGTACGCGCACAAGGGGCCGGTATGGCTGACGAGACAAACGAAGAACCGGGCGGAAAGCTGGTCATTATCGCAGCTGGCGGCACCGGCGGGCACATGTTCCCGGCGCGGGCCTTTGCCGATGAGATGCGGCGGCGGGGCTGGCGCGTCGGCCTGATCTCCGACAGCCGAGGCCTCCACTATGCCAGCGACTTTCCGGCCGAATGGAAGGAGGAAGTGTTTGCCGCGTCCCCCAACTTCCGCAAACCGTGGACCCTGCCGGGCGCTTTCCTGAAAATCCAGGCCGGTATCGGGATGGCCAAGCGGATCATGAAGGAAAAGCAGCCTGCGCTCGTCGCCGGTTTCGGCGGCTATCCGGCCTTCCCGGCTTTGGCGGCTGCGAAAGCGCGTAAGGTGCCGATCCTGATCCATGAACAGAATTCCGTCCTTGGCCGCGTGAACCGCAACATGGCACCAAATGCCGTCGTGATTGCCAGCGGCTTTGACCGGCTGGACCGGCTGCCCAAAGGCAAGCCGCACAAGGCGGTCGGCAATCCGGTCCGCGCGCCGATTCTGGCCGTGAGGGACCAGCCGTATCCGCCTACGGACGGCAAGCTGACCATTCTCGTCACCGGCGGCAGTCAGGGCTCGCAGATCATTGGCGAGAGTGTTCCGCTGGCGATTGCCAATCACATCCCCGCGCCGCTGCGTGCCCGCCTGAAAGTGATCCAGCAGGTGCGGGCCGAACAGCTGGAGAAGGTAAAAGCCATTTACGACAAGGTCATGGTCGAGGCAGAGCTGGCACCGTTCTTTTCCGATATGCCGGAGAAGCTCGCCGCGGCCCATCTCGTCATCGCGAGGAGCGGGGCAGGGACCGTCAGCGAGCTCGCCGCTGTCGGCCGGCCCTCTATTCTCATCCCGCTCGCCATTGCCATGGACGACCACCAGGCCGCCAATGCCGAGGCGCTGACCGATGTGGGCGCGGCCGACATGATTCTTGAGGCAAACCTCTATCCCGCATTGCTGGGCGAGTTGATCGCCGCGCGCCTGTCAGACGCGGACGAACTGAAACAACGCGCCGAAGCTGCGAAGAACTCTGCCAAGGTGACTGCGGCAGGAGACCTTGCCGACCTGGCCGAAGCCGTGGCCCTGCACTGAGGTCTCGACCGGCACCCCGACTTGGCGCAGCATGACACACACCAGACCCCGGAGACCTTAGAAAATGGCTTCCCCCACACCTTTTGATCTTGGCCCGGCCCATATCGTCGGCATTGGCGGTATCGGCATGTCGGGCATCGCCGATGTGATGATCACGATGGGCTATGATGTGCAGGGCTCCGACATCAAGGATTCCGACAATATCGAACGCCTGCGCCAGCGCGGGGCGAAAGTGTTCATCGGGCACAAGGCGGAGAACGTCAAAGGCGCCGGGACGGTGATCATTTCCTCCGCGATCAAGGGCGACAACCCGGAAGTCGCGGCTGCCCGCGCCGCAGGTATTCCGGTGGTGCGCCGTGCGAACATGCTGGCCGAGATCACGCGCCTTAAATACACGGTCTGCGTGGCGGGTACCCATGGCAAGACGACGACGACCTCCATGGTCGCGGCCCTGCTGGATGGGTCGGGGATCGATCCGACCGTTATCAATGGCGGGATCATCCATGCCTATGGTTCGAACTACAAGGCGGGCGAAAGTGACTGGATGGTCGTTGAGAGCGACGAGAGCGACGGCACGTTTGCAAAGCTGCACCCGACCTGCGCCATCGTCACCAATATCGACCCGGAGCATATGGACCATTACGGCTCCATGGAAAAGTTGCGCGAAGCCTTCGACATTTTCGTCGAGAACCTGCCTTTCTATGGCTTCGCCGTGCTGTGTACGGATCACCCGGAAGTGCAGGCGCTCGCCGCGCGTGTGACAGACCGCCGCCGGATCACCTATGGCTTCAACCGGCAAGCTGACATCCGCGCCGTAAATCTGGAAACCGATCTGGCGGGCGCGCACTTCGATGTGGCCCTGCGCCGGCCGGGATCGGCGATGCCGCGCATGATCGAAGGCCTGACCCTGCCCATGGCAGGTGAGCACAATGTCCAGAACGCGCTCGCGGCGATTGCCGTGGCGCTGGAGCTTGGCGCGACAGATGAGCAGATCCGGAACGCGCTGATCAGTTTCGGCGGCGTGAAGCGCCGGTTCACATCGGTCGGGGAGTGGACACCTGTTGAGGGCGAGGCCCCGGTCCGCATCATCGACGATTACGGCCACCATCCGGTGGAGATCACCGCTGTGCTGAAAGCGGCCCGGGCCATGCAGGGGCAGGGCCAGCTGATCGCCGTCTGCCAGCCGCACCGCTACACACGCCTGCGGGATCTGTTCGAGGAATTCTCGCGCTGTTTCGATCAGGCGGACGAAGTGCTGGTTGCGCCGGTCTATGAGGCAGGGGAGAGCCCGATTGAGGGGTTCGATGCGGAATCGCTGGTTGCTTCCATCCGGCGGCATGGCCATCGGACCGTCTCTCTGCTCGATTCCCTCGACAGTCTGCCAGAGATTATCCGGTCGCATGCCCAGCCAGGGGCCATGGTCGTCTGCCTCGGGGCAGGGGACATCACCCGCTATGCCGGAGAGCTTGCTTCGAAGCTCGATTCTGCAGGCTGACCTCGCGGCAGGTACAGCTGCCGGACACTTCCCCTTTGGCCTGCGATGTCGCAGGCTGGACAAAACCGCCCGGCAAGAGGCGGCATATGGCCATGGGAGTGAGAATACATGAGTGACACGCAGGTTGTCGGACCGGCGGTTGCGGTCCCCGGATCCGAAACGACGCACGCCGATGGCGGACCGTTCGGTATCAAAGGGCTGGCCTGGGCAGTCTTCGAAGGGGCGCGCAATCCCTATTACAACCTGATCGTCATTTATGTGTTCGCGCCCTATTTCGCAAAAGAGCTGGCTGGCGGCGGGGAGCATGGGCTCAGCCTGTCGGGCCTGACGATCACGCTGGCGGGCATCGCGACGGCCCTGACGGCACCCTTCCTGGGTGTCATCGCAGACAAGGCCGGACGGCGGAAGCCACCGATCGCCTTCTTCATGTCGCTCATGTTCGTGTGTTCATTCAGTCTGTGGTGGGCCCGCCCGGACGGACCGCTGACGATGTGGCCAACCATGGGCGTGCTGGCGGTGGCCTATTGCTGCTATGGCTATTCCGAAGTGCTGCACAATGCGATGCTGCCGAATGCAGGGCGGCCAAGTGCCTTGCCTTACATCTCCGGTCTCGGCCTTTCGATGGGCAACATTCTGAGTGTCGGGATCCTCATTTTCTTCCTGTTCGGTCTGCTTCTGCCCGGTTCCGGGCTGCCGTTTGCACCGGCTGAGCAGGTGATCAAGCTGGATCGCGAAACCTTTGCGCCGGAACGTTTTTCCGGGCCCTTTGTGGCTGTCTGGATGGCCGTCCTTCTGATCCCGTTTTTCATTTTCATGCCAGATGGCATCAAGGGTGGCCGAAGCATGACCTGGAAACAGGCTGCGGCGGATGTTTTCCGCGGGGAAGACCGCCATTCCGGCAAGGCCCAGAACCCGGCTGACCGGATCAGGGTGCTGTTCGGTTATCTCAAGGGACTGTTCAAGGAACACCCGCAGACCATGCGGTTCCTGATTGCCCGGACGATCTATGCAGATGCGATGTCGGCGCTGCTGACACTTGGCGCGGTCTATGCGGGGACTTTCCTTGGCTGGAGCGGGGTGGAGATCCTGTTCTTTGGCATCACAGGTGTTCTCTTCGGTGCGGTCGGTGGATTCGTGGGCGGTTACCTCGACCGCCTGCTCGGGCCAAAGCTTGCCCTGGTCTGGGAGATCTCGGCGCTGGTCATCCTGCTGCTGGCCCAGCTTTCGATTACGCCTGACGCGCTGTTCTTTGGGCTGATGCCTGCCAACACGCCGGTATGGGACAGCCCGTTCTTTAGTACGCTTTCCGACATTGCTTACTTCCTGTTCGTGATCCCGGTCGCAATCGCTGTGGTCGCGTCTATTTCCTCCAGCCGCTACATGCTGGTGCACATCGCCCCGCGCGACCGGATCGGGGAGTTCTTCGGTCTGTACGCGATTGCAGGCACGGTGACGGTCTGGATGGGACCAGGCATCGTCAGCCTGCTCACATGGGTGACCGGAAACCAGCGGATCGGCATGGGTGGTATCGGCTTCATGTTCCTGGCTGGATTGATCATCCTCTGGAAAGTTCATGCGCCGAAACGCGGCTTTGATGCATAGCTGAATGTAAAGAAGGCCAGCCTCCTGAGAGGCTGGCCTTCCGGTAAATGCTCCTGGGAGAGGAGTTGGTTCAGCTGGTGGGGCCGAAGGGGTTGGAACCTGCGCCCGCCGTTGATACGCGTGCAATTTCGGACACGCGCCGGGGCCGCAGATAGAATTTGTCGCTAATCGTTTTCGACGTCGAAATGATGTAACCGAACTCGCTCACATACTCATAGCTGACCTCAGCCATAATGATGGAGCCAGGGGAGGGCATGATGCCGTCTGGCAGCGTCACGGTCGTCCCTTTGGTATATGCGGTCATGTTGTGAGCATCTGACCAGGTGACTTTTGGATTGCCGTCACCGCTGTCGACAATGCTGGTAATACGCATCTGAGCCGAGTCAGCTTCATAGGGGTACATCAGCACTTTGGCGGCGGCGAACATTTCCGCCATGTCGGAATCGGTCACCGTGGAGAGGCGCGCCGTGAGGTCGCCCAGGCTGGCGCTGGTCTGGGTAACCCGGCGGTCCACCTCCATCAGCAGGCTGAGTTCGATCGCACCGAGGTACAGAATGATCAGCAGTGGCGCAATCAGAGCAAACTCGACCGCGGAAATGCCCTGTTCATTATACCGCAAGCCACGGATACCGCGCCATTTCAGACGGGGATTGAGGCGGGAGAGAAGCGTTTTCCTGGACATGGATCAGTCTCCGAATGGCTCGTTCCGGAAGACGGTGCTGGCCTGAATCATGTGCTTGCCGTTCGCCATGTTGGCCAGCGGTGCGGACATGATCGGGGTCACCAGGCTCCATTCGTAATAGACGCGGACGGCAACAATGTCGTTGGAGCCGCCGGGCTGAAAGTCGAAGCTGCTGTCATCAAAGTTCCCGTCGGCATCGAGCGGGGAACCGAGATCAGCCGAGCTGAAATTGCTGAGGCGTTTCACATCAATATGGAGGTTTGAATCACACCCCATCAGGCCGAACATCTTGTCACAGACGGAGTTGCGGAACTCGACCTTGGAAAACCCGGCTTCCTGTGCCTGACCAGTACGGATCTCACGGGAAGAATCCGACACTGCGTGTTCCAGCACGGTCGACATGATGAAGATCAGGCAGATTTCCATCAGGCCGAAAATAATGAAGAAGAAGGGCGCCGCGATCAGCGCAAATTCCACCGCGGTCTGGCCGCGGCGCTCAGTAGCCCACTCTGCAAGCTTTCGTTGCAGTCTGGATGTCAGAATTCCTGCGGTTGGCGAACGCATCCCAAACCCCTCTATCAGAGCCGCTCAGTCTTATGCGTATCAGACTTGGGTTTGCCGCTCGTTTCCGGGGTCGGGTAAATTTGATCGAATTCAGATCGGATGTTCTAACCCACCCCGGCAGGCGCTTTGTCAGTCAGCGTCTGTGAGAGACTGCATGCCCCGCTGCTGCTGCATCAGGCCATTGAAGTACTGAGGATCATCACCAGGGCTGACGACCGATCGGCAGGCGGGGGCACAGTCATACGTATAGTTGGCGCCGCTGCGGTTTACCGTGACGAGATTGGACGAGTTCACCGTGACGACCACTTCCGTGTTCACGAGCTGGTTTCCGGCCCGGTCGAAGACCATCAGATTGGTGGTTCCGAAAGATTTGCCCGTGATGAAGATCATGTGCTCGTCATGAACGGCGACGTCTGCGATGTTCCGGTTGCCCAGGACAACGCTTGCGGCGCTCCCTTTCAGTTTGAGCGGGACAGTCTTGTTGGCCTCGACGGTCAGCGGCTCAGCGATTGCTGGCAGGACCATCAGGCTGGCGGCCAGGCCAAAAGCACACATGCGTGCGGAATTTCTCATGTCCGGTCACTCCAGGAATTATTTCTCGCAATTTGTCTGAAGAAAGTTTCACGAGTGCTAACCGGTAAAAGGCTCGCTTTTCGGGCGCGTATATGTATATAAGGAATCCACACCCGGCCGCAGGGGCCGAACCTGTCCGCATCCGGATTCAGGTAGTAAACAAATCCCTGTAACCCCTTCATGGAATTTCTGTTTCTCTCAACTCGATGTGAACAATAATCGCGTAGGGTTCGAACTGTTCCGGCACACAAATGAGAACCGGGGCGCTAACAAATGCATGATGGGAGTTTCCAATGTTTGCACGTTTTCTGAAAGACGAGTCGGGTGCCACAGCTATCGAATACGGCCTGATTGCCGCTCTGATCGCTGTTGCTATCATCGGTGGTGTCACCGCTCTTGGCTCCAACGCTTCGGCGACCTTCAACACGGTTGCTGCTGAGATGGTCTAATAGACCCTCAGAGGACTAAGAAGAGGTCGCCAGGGAAACCTGGCGGCCTTTTTCTATGCGGTGCCCTTTGGAACAGGTGCTCAGCATTCGTTAGGAATTACCGGTCAGGGTCCGGCGCAGTCCTGTGATTTGGGGAATGCGGACATGATTCTGATCATCCTTGGTGGCCTGTTTTTGGCCTTGTGTCTTTTCGCGGCGCTTCACGATGTGAACAGCCTGACGATTCCCAATTGGCTCAACCTGACGATTGCCGGCCTGTTCGTCCCGGCGGCAGTCTTTTCCGGTCTGCCCGTTGAAATCCTGATCGGCCACGTGCTCGCCGGCCTTGCGGCATTTGTCATCGGATTTGCCCTCTTTGCTTTCCGGGTATTCGGGGGAGGGGATGCGAAGATGATCCCGGCAGTCATGCTCTGGATCGGTCCTTCCGCCTCACTCGAATTCGTTTTCACGATGGCGCTTGTCGGCGGTGCGTGCGCGCTGCTCATCGTTCTGGTCCGCAATACGGTTCCGGCGGCCGTTGTGCCGGGTCCGATCCGGGCTCCGTTCGAGGAAAAAGCCGGGGTGCCGTACGGCGTGGCAATTGCCGCAGGCGCTTTTGTTGCGAGCGCCAGCTCACCAATCCTTTCCGAAACCTTAAGAGCAGCCGGGATAATCGGTTAACGTTGCTTTAGGCGTGCTGTGGGAATCTGGCACATGGATGGGGATTGAAGCCGGCAGGCGAGTGTCCCCGTGTATCGTAATTAAAGGGAGTTGCACTCCATGTCTCCGATGCGTCTTATTATCCTGATTGGCGCGGCTGTTGCAGCGATCGCAGCGGCATTTCTTGTGCGGGGGCTGATGCAGCCGCAAACCGCGATAGAGCAGCCCGTGGTGCAGGAAAGGGAAGTGTCCGAGACGCATGTCCTTGTCGCCAAGCGGGACCTGCTGGTCGGGGACCTTCTGTCACCAGATGACTTCGAATGGGCGGCCTGGCCGGAAAACAACATCGTCTCGGGGTACAAGACCGAAGAGAATGATGCTGACGCGATCAACGAATTGTCCGGCAGTGTGGTTCGTATCCCGATCTATGCGGAAGAACCCATTCTTCCACAGAAACTGGTCATGAAAGGGGAGACCGGCTTTATGGCGGCGCTCCTCAAGCCCGGCATGCGGGCCATTTCCGTTGAGATTTCGACAGAGTCGGCCTCGGGTGGGTTCATTCTGCCGGATGACCGGGTGGATGTCATCCTGACCTATCAGGCGCAGGTGGCCATGGCTGAAGCGGTTATCGATCGGCCGATAACGGAAACCATCCTCAAAAACGTCAGAGTGCTGGCGATCGATCAGGTGTTCTACCAGGGAGACTCCGAATCGGCTTCCCAGATTGGTAATACGGCGACACTTGAGGTGACGCCTGAAGAAGCTGAACTGATCGCGCACTCGCAGCGGCTGGGTACGCTTTCGCTGTCTCTCCGGCCCTGGTCGGATGCGGGCGACACTGGTTCGCGTGGTGCGCGGACCGATCTGCTGAGAGGCGGGAGCTCTCCTGGCAATGGTGTCACAATCTATCGGAATGGCCGGGCAACTGCCGGCCTCGGGGGTAGCTGAGTATGAAGGCCTTCCTGACAACCAGACTGGCAGCTTTGCTTGTTCTGCCTCTGCTGGCGGCGCCGGTCGCCATTGCCGGGCCGAGCGGGCTCGATACGCAAATCACCCAACCAGGTGAGTCTGCTTTCAGCAAGCGGGTCACGCTCGGACTGAACAAATCGACCATTGTCGATCTTGGGGCGCCGGCGGCGGACGTGGTGATTACCAATCCTGACATCGCCGATGCCGTCGTGCAGACGTCTCAACGCATCATATTCCGCGGGATGAAATACGGACAGACCAACGCGTTCGTCTTTGACCGCTCCGGCAATCAGATCCTCAATCTCGAAATCAATGTCGAGATGGATATGAGCAGTATCGAAGACATGATCTCCCGTCACGTACCGGGCGCGAGAGTCAAGGTCGAAGGCCTGAACGGAAATGTTGTCATTACCGGGACGACCGACAGCCTCTCAGAGGCAGATGCTGTCCAGCGCCTTGTCGAGGCCTACCTGAACGCAAACGATCAGACCAAGATCGTCAACATGATCGACATTGCCGCAAAAGACCAGGTGATGCTGGAAGTGCGCATTGTCGAGATGCAGCGTTCTGTCATCAAACAGCTGGGCATCAATCTGTCGGGTGCGACTAATTTTGGCGATCTGGCAAGCCAGTCGCTACAGCAGGTTTTCCAGAACGGCTTTCCGCTCTTTTTCGAACCGGATACGACGCGGGTCCTGGCCGACGGCACCGTTCAGGTTATTCCCGGCGCGGGCTACAATACGACCAATCAAGGTACGGCCGTTCAGCAGATGCAGCCGGACCTTCCATTCAGCCGGAGTGTCGGGTTCAGCAGTGCGAATGGTTACAATGTGGCGGGGAACCGGCTTGGCGGCCTTTCCGGTGATGTAGGCTACACCAATTACAATGATGGCCGTTTCCAGTCCTCTGCAGGCGCGGCAATTGATGCGCTCGAGCGGATCGGCATCGTCCGTACCCTTGCCGAACCCAATATCTCGGCGGTGTCAGGGGAGTCGGCGAAGTTCCTTGCCGGCGGTGAGTTTCCTGTACCTGTCGGCCAGGATAATAATGGCCGCATCACCATCGAGTTCAAACCTTATGGTGTCGGGCTCGGCTTCACGCCGGTCGTGTTGTCGGAAGGGCGTATCTCCCTGAAGGTTTCGACAGAGGTCTCTGAGCTGACCAATCAGGGCTCCTTCCAGGGGCAGTCGATTGCGGGTGTTGATGACAAGGGCAACGTGATCACGGCCCAGACGCTGACGATCCCGGCTCTGTCTGTCCGGCGTGCGGAAAGCACGGTCGAACTGCCGAGCGGTGGATCCATGATGCTGGCTGGTCTCATACAGACCCGGACGCGCCAGTCTCTGGACCAGTTGCCGGGCCTTAACAAGCTTCCGATTCTGGGTGCGTTGTTCCAGTCACGCGACTTCCTTAATGAAGAGACGGAACTGGTTGTCATCGTGACGCCTTACCTCGTCGACCCGACGCAGAAGAACATGCTTCGTACACCGGCAGATGGTTTTGCCAATGCATCGGACGCAAAAACGATCTTCTTCGGCAAGCTGAACGAACAATATGGCCGCGACGGGGCGCCCGTTTCGGCATCGGATTATCGTGCCCCTGTGGGCTTTATTGAGGAATAGGGGACCAGAAGGTGACCAGAATCCTGAAACCTGCCAAGACGCTGCTGACCGCCAGCCTTTGCCTGACGGCTCTTGCGGCCTGTTCCAGCGCGGCGCCAACCAGTGTTCCGAAGGCCTACCTGCAGGGTACGGCCCTCGACCGTAACCCAATCGGCGTCGAAAAGAGTACGGAATTCCTCGAGATCGCGATCCACCCCGAGGCGTCCGAACTCAGCCTGACGGACAAGGCGAGCATTTCCAGTTTCGTGGCGGCCTACCGCGATCACGGCCATGGGCCACTGATCATGTCGCTGCCAGCCTCCTCGTCCAATCCGCAGCTTGCAGTGGCAGCCGTCGCCGAAGCGCGCGCGATCGCATATGAGCGCGGTGTTCAGTACAGCGAGATTTCCGGCACCAATCACGGCGCCGGATCCGATGTCGCCGAACCGATGATCCTTGCCTTCCAGAGCTACAAGGCGGTTGCGCCTGAATGCCGGTCGCTCGCAGAGGTCGATTTCTCGGATGTCACATCGAACAATGAAATGCCGACGCTCGGCTGTGCCGTCCGGTCGAACATGGCGGCGATGATCGCTGACCCGGCAGACCTGCTTGGCAACCGGCCGCTGGAAAAAGGCGATCCGCTCCGCCGCGCAGTCATTCTTGAAAAATTCCGCCAAGGTGAAACGACCGCATCGAAGCGCACGAGCGATGAGTCGGGCACCGTCTCTCAGGCCATTTCGAACTAGAGCGTAAGACAAGGGATAGAGAAGCCATGTCCAGCGAAAAACCGCTCCACGAATCCGATTTCGAGTCTGACTTCGAAGACGTCTTCGCAGACGATCCGATGGCGGATCTGGTGCTTCCGAAAGAAGAGCCTGCGGCTGATATGGCCGGAGAGTCTTCTGTCATGGTGGACCTTGAAACGCCAGCCCGTGAAGTCGAGTTCGATCAACCGGTGTTCACGGCTCCTGAGGATGGGCTCGGCGGCGATTCCGTCCTTCCGGCGATTTCCATCCAGGTCTTCTACGAGCGGGATGAGACACGGCTTCTGATGGAAGTCTGTGAACGTGACCGCCGTATGGGGCGCGCCACGATCGAAGCGCATTCTGGCGGGATCGCCGGGGCCATCGAATATATGAGCCAGAACCCGACGCCGAATCTGCTGATCATCGAATCCACGGCGCGGTCGGCTCAGCTGCTGTCTGAAATCGATATGCTCGCTGAGCATTGCGATGAGACGGTCAAGGTGATGGTCATCGGGGCCATCAACGATATTGCGCTCTACCGCCAGCTGGTTTCGCGCGGTGTCAGCGAATATGTCGTGCCGCCGTTCCAGCCTCTGCAGATCCTGCGGACGATCTCAGGCCTGTTCGCGGATCCGGATGCACCTTTCGTTGGCAAGCAGATTTCCGTAGTCGGCGCCAAGGGCGGGGTAGGGGCCTCGACCATTGCGCACAATCTGGCCTGGGCGCTTGCCGAGAATACCAAGGTCAACACGACCCTTGTCGACCTCGACCTGTCCTTTGGCACGACGGCACTCGACTTCAATCAGGAGCCGACACAGACCGTTGCCGATGCCCTGTTGCAGCCGGAGCGGGCAGACGACGCAGTGATTGAACGCCTGCTGGCCAAGGCCAGCGACAGGCTTTCCCTGTTCACGGCCCCGGCCTCTATCGGCCAGATCATGGATATTCCGGACGAGTCCTATATCTCCGTGATCGAAGTGGTTCGCCGGAATGTACCTTTCCTGGTACTCGATCTGCCGCATGTGTGGAGCCGCTGGGTTCAGCGTACACTGGTTGCGTCCGATGAAGTCATCATCGTCTGCCAGCCGGACCTCGCCTCGCTGCGGAACGGCAAGAACTATATAGACCAGCTGAAAGCGGCGCGTCCGAACGACAACCCGCCTCGCCTGATCATCAACATGTCCGGTGTGCCCAAGCGGCCTGAGATTCCGGTCAAGGATTTTGGCGCAGCCATCGGGGTTGAGCCGGAAGTCATTCTGCCGTTCGAGCCTGAACTGTTCGGCACGGCGGCAAACAACGGCCAGATGATCTCGGAGACAGATGCGGCGTCGCGGTCCGCTCAGGCAATCGACCACATGGCGTCCCTGCTGACCGGCCGCGCCGTCGCCGCACAACAGAAATCCTTCTTCAAGAAACTGCTGGGCAAATAAGGCCAGGCAGAGCGGGACATACGAATGGCATTTGGCAAACGTTCTCCTTCTGGATCTCCGACAGCGGCACCGACGCCCGCGCCGGCGCCGAAGGCTGCTCCTGCGCCAGCGGCTCGCCGCCCACAGGCTGCGGCAAAGCCATCCGCGCCGGCTCCGGTCGCTGTCAAAGGTGCGCCCAAGGCACCGCCTCCACCCGCACCGGCTCCGCCTGAGCCAAAGCCCGAAAAGGTCCGCCAGGTTTCGCAGCAGTCCGAGCAGTACTATGCAACGAAGACCACCATCTTCAATGCACTGATCGATACGATTGACCTGTCGCAGCTGGCTCAGCTCGACTCCGAAAGTGCGCGTGAGGAAATCCGCGACATCGTGGTCGAAATTATCTCGATCAAGAATGTTGTGATGTCCCTGTCGGAGCAGGAGCAGCTGCTCGACGACATTTGTAACGACGTGCTCGGCTATGGTCCTCTGGAGCCGCTGCTCGCACGGGATGACATCGCCGACATCATGGTCAACGGTGCCGATACAACTTATATCGAGGTCAACGGGAAGATCGAGCGGACGAACATCCGGTTCCGCGACAACGCGCAGCTGATGAACATCTGTCAGCGGATCGTGAGCCAGGTCGGCCGCCGGGTCGACGATTCCTCGCCGATCTGTGACGCGCGTCTTCTGGACGGCTCGCGTGTAAACGTGATTGCGCCCCCGCTGGCGATTGACGGGCCGACGCTCACCATTCGTAAGTTCAAGAAGGACAAGCTGCGCCTTCAGGACCTTGTGAATTTCGGCTCCATCAGCGAGCCGGGGGCCGAACTGCTCCGGATCATCGGACACTCACGCTGTAATGTCTTGATCTCCGGTGGTACGGGTTCCGGTAAAACGACGCTGCTGAACTGTCTGACCGGATTCATCGAGCCCGGCGAACGCGTCATTACCTGCGAAGACTCCGCCGAACTTCAGCTACAGCAGCCGCACGTGGTGCGTCTTGAGACCCGTCCGCCCAACATTGAGGGCACTGGCGAAATCACGATGCGCGATCTCGTCAAGAACTGTCTGCGTATGCGTCCGGAACGGATCATCGTCGGCGAGGTGCGTGGACCAGAGGCGTTTGACCTTCTGCAGGCGATGAACACGGGCCATGACGGATCCATGGGAACGCTCCACGCCAACAGCCCGCGCGAGGCGCTGAGCCGTGTTGAATCCATGATCACGATGGGCGGCTTTTCGCTTCCCGCAAAAACCATCCGGGAAATGATTGTCGGCTCAATCGACGTTGTTGTGCAGGCGTCTCGCCTCCGCGATGGCTCCCGCCGGATTATGAATGTGACCGAAGTGCTCGGTCTTGAGGGCGACACGATCGTGCTTCAGGACGTTCTCAAATACGAGATTGAAGGTGAGGACGAGAATGGCCGCGTGATCGGTAAGCACCGCGGCACAGGCATCGGCCGACCGCGCTTCTGGGACCGGGCGTCCTACTACAATCTTGAGCGCGAGCTGGCGGCGGCCCTCGACGAGCTGGGGGGCTGATCCATGGACGGAAACATGCTCACGCTTGTCATTGCCGCTCTGGCATTCCTTGCAATTGCCGGCATCGGCATGGCGCTTTCAGGCGGCGACAATGATGCGGCTCGCAAACGGGCGAGGGCCATCGGCGCGGGTGCAACCATGTCCGGAAAGGGCAGGGGTGGCAAAGCCATGGACGAGTCGGCCAAGCGCCGCGCCAAGACACAGGAAATGCTGGAGTCTCTGCGCAAGCAGGGTGAAGCACGACGTAAAAATAGCAGTACCCAGACCATCAAGGGCAAACTGGTGCAGGCCGGACTTGATGTGCCGATGTCTGCATTCTGGTTGTTTTCCATTCTTCTGGGTGGGGTCTGTGCGGCGCTGATTTATCTGTCCGGGTTCGATGGCCTGACCATATCGGGAATCTCATTTCGAAGCCGCCCCATCCTGGTGGCCGGGGCATTCATCGGGGGCGGCTTCGGCTTGCCCCGTTTCCTGCTCAATTTCATGATCAATGGCCGGCACAAGAAGATGATCAACCAGTTCGCCGACGCGCTGGATGTCATCGTGCGAGGTGTGAAGTCCGGCCTGCCGCTGAATGAGTGTATCCGGATCATTGCGAAGGAAAGCCCTGAGCCACTTCGGTCCGAGTTTGCGACACTCGCCGATAACCTGGCGATGGGCGCAGGCACCGAGCGGGCGCTGAACATGTTCTACAAGCGTGTTCCGCTGCAGGAAGTGAACTTCTTCATGATCGTGCTGCTGATCCAGGCCAAAGCCGGCGGTAACCTGTCAGAGGCGCTCGGCAACTTGTCCAGCGTTATCCGGTCGCGCAAGATGATGCGCGAGAAGATCAAAGCCATGTCGTCGGAAGCGAAAGCCTCTGCGATGATCATCGGCTCGCTGCCTTTCGCTGTGGGTCTGCTCGTTTTCATGACGACGCCGGACTATATCCTCGAACTTTTCCGGACCGAAACCGGCCACGTCATCCTGGCAGCAGGGTCGACCCTGATGTTCACGGGCATCATGACGATGAAAAAGATGATCAATTTCGATATCTAGGCGGGCGCAGTGTACGAGATTCTCCTTTCCCTCGCGAAACCTGAAGCGCTGGCCTCCATCCTGGTGGCGGTGGCCGTGTTCGGCACCGCCATGACGATGTTCATGCCCTATCTGCAGGGCAACAAGCTGGAGACCCGCCTCAAATCGGTGTCGTCGCAGCGGGAAAAACTTCGCAAACAGAGCCGGGCCGCGCTCGAAAACAAGAAGGGGCTGCGCCGCAAGGACGATTCCGCCATCGGGGAGATCTCGTCCCGGCTGAACCTTGCAAAAGCGCTGGAAGACCCGAACCTGCAGGATACGCTGAACAAGGCTGGGTTGCGAGGGCCGGGCCCGGTTTCGGCCTTCTACTTCGCGCGTATGACCCTGCCGTTCGTTGGTATGCTGCTCGTTTTCGGCTATGTCTTCTTCATCAATGATCACGGCATGCAGCCTGCGATGAAGTATGGCTCCATCCTGTTCGGCGCCGCCGCAGGTTTCTATGCGCCGAACATCTATGTCTCGAATCTGGCGCAGCAACGTCAGCAGTCCATCATGCGTGCCTTTCCTGACGCGCTCGACATGCTGCTGATCTGCGTTGAGGCGGGTATGTCCATTGAGCTTGGCTTTCACAAGGTCAGTCAGGAGATCGGCTCCGCTTCTCCGGAGCTGGCAGAAGAATTTGGGCTGACCGTCGCGGAATTGTCCTACTTGCCGGAACGCCGGCAGGCCTATGACAATCTTGCCAAGCGGACGGGACATGAAGGCGTGAAGTCTGTCTGTATGGCGCTTGGCCAGGCGGAACGCTACGGGACGCCGCTGGGCGATGCCTTGCGCGTGATGGCCAAGGAAAACCGTGATCTGCGCATGTCGGAAGCCGAGAAGAAAGCCGCGGCGCTTCCCGCCAAGCTGACCGTGCCAATGATTGTTTTCTTCCTGCCGGTTCTGTTCCTGGTCGTGCTCGGCCCGGCCTACATCAAGTATCAGAAGATGCAGGGCAAAAACGAAGCAGCGCCTGCGCTGACCAAGGAGCGCAGCAATGACCGCCGCTCGGATGCAGGGGACCTGATCGGGATCGATCCGCGGGTCGAGGTGCGGGTCGTCGTCTGATCCGGCGTTTAGCCGGGATTTCTGAAACGTGTCTCAGCCGCCGGTGCGTCGAAGGCGCAGGCCGGTTGCTTCAGCGGGGGGAGCGGGTTCACTCGCGTCCGCTGCAGCCGTCTGACCAGCGATCTGGCTTCGGACAGCTTTTTCGCCTGGGCTCTGCTGGATCATTTCCTTCAGGACTTCGACATTCTGCTCGACCACCTTGTCCGGCGCGTATCCCGCGCTGGTCTCCTGCATTTCGTCGAACCGGCCCTGCAGGCCCAGGATCAGCGCGAGGTTCTCACGGATCCGCACATCATTCGGGGAGAGGTCCGTCGCCTGGCGAAGTTTGGCCTCCGCGCCCGCAAGGTCTCCGCTGAGCGCCAGTGAGAGGCCGTAATTGGCCAGTGTCGAGGCGCGCAGCGGCTCAATCGCCAGGGCCCTGTCATAGGCTGTCTGAGCGTTCTTGTGGTTTTCCAGCTGGTCCAGTGCTGTGCCGAGCGCAGCCCAGGCCTCAGCGCGGCCCGGCTCGATCGCCGCAACTTCCTCAAAGGCGCGGGCGGCGCCCAGCGGATTCCCATTTGCGGCAAAGGCCCGGCCGAGCGGCATCAGGATGCGTGGTTCCCTCGGATGGATGACCATGATTTCCGACAGGACTTCAATCGCGCGCTCGTTTGACCCAATGCCGCGCAGGGCGTCGGCAAAGGTCAGCGCATTGTCCAGATTCTCGGCATTCTTGGAGTATTCCTTGGCCCAGAAGTTTGCCTTGGTCAGAGGATCGGCATTGTTGGCGGCTTCGATCTCTTCCGGCGTTGCGGGCTTCAGCGCTTCTTCCATGGCAGCCTGCAGCTGGGCATTGGCTTCCGCATCCGGGTCGGGCGCCGTGGCGCAAGCCGTCACACCGGTCAGGGCGAAAGCAAGTGCAGCCAGCGAGGTTTTGGCTCTGGACATGGGACCGCTCCGGGTTTGAATCAGGGTCATTCCCGCGTGAGTCTGGACCTGTGGGCGTCAAGGATGGGTTAACGCCAGCGCAGACTCCATTAACACTTGCCCGTACGAGGCCATTTTCATGCACAAGAGTTTCACCACCGGTGCCGATGCCGCCGTCAGTGTCTGGCTATACACAGCTGAGGCGTTCAAATCGCTCGAGAACGATCCGTTCCCTTCCGCCCGAGCTATTGCGAAAGCGCAGAGCTTCACCGGCGGGGCAGGGCAACTGGTTCTGGTGCCTGGCGCGGATGGCAGCCTGGCGCATGTGCTGGGCGGTATTGGCGATGGCAAGGATGCATTGGCGGTTGCGGCGCTGTCCGGGAAGCTGCCGGAGGGTGTTTACAAGGTCACCGCCGACGGCGGACTGCCGATGGCGTCCATTGCGGCAGGCTGGGCCGATGGGGCCTACCGGTTCGACCGGTACCTGAAAGACAAGTCCAGCCCGCCGCAACTGGTGATCCCGGACGGGAAGACCGGCGACGCGCTGTCCGCCGAGGCCGACTCCATCGCGCTTCTGAGAGACCTTGTGAACACACCCGCGGGCGACATGACCCCGGCTGGCATCCATGAAACCGTGGAAAAGCTCGCCAGTGAATTTGGCGCGAAGCTGACGGCCATCATTGGTGATGATCTGTTGGAACATAACTATCCCATGGTCCACGCCGTGGGCCGTGCGGCAAAGGCTGCGCCGCGCTTCCTCGAACTGGAATGGGGGGACACGTCTAAGCCGCACCTCGCCCTCGTCGGCAAGGGTGTCACCTTCGATTCCGGCGGGCTCGACATCAAGCCGGGCAGCGGCATGCGGATCATGAAGAAGGATATGGGCGGTTCGGCCCATGTCATCGCGCTCGCCCGCCTCGTCATGGCAACGAACCTGCCTGTGCACCTGAAGCTCTACGTTCCGACGGTCGAGAACGCGATCAGCGGCGATGCCTTCCGGCCGGGGGACATCCTGTCCTCCCGCAAGGGGCTGACCGTCGAGATCGACAATACCGATGCCGAGGGCCGGTTGATCCTCGCGGACGCGCTGGCGCGGGCCTCGGAGTTCGATCCGGACCTGCTGATCGACTTTGCGACGCTGACCGGGGCGGCCCGTGTCGCGCTCGGCGCCGATCTTGCGCCGGTCTATTCCGATGATGAGCAGCTGGTTGCGGACATCCTCGCGGGCTCGGCTGAGTCCGGAGACCCGGTCTGGCGCATGCCGCTCTGGGATCCCTACCTTGCGGAGCTGAAGAGCCCGATTGCAGACCTCGTAAATTCCGGCAGCAGCTTTGGCGGGTCGATCACCGCGGGCCTCTTCCTGAAGCAGTTTGTCGATGCAAAGAGCTGGGCGCATTTCGACGTCTGGGCCTGGCGTAAAGGCAAATATGGCCGGCCGGAAGGCGCGGCAGCCTGCGGCCTGCGTGCCGTCTGGTCGATGCTGCAGAAGCGCTACCGTTAAAAATCAAAAAGTGAGTGCGAACTCGGAAGGGTGTTGACGAATTCCATATTTCCAGTATCGTGGAAATATGGAATCAAAACTTGCCCTTTCGCAGTTATCCGCGCTGGCCCAGGAAAACCGGCTGGCTGTGTTCCGTCTTCTGGTAAAAGCCGGGCATGACGGCCTGCCCGCCGGGGACATCGCGGCGGCCCTTGGTGTGCCGCCGAACACGCTGTCATCACAGCTCAATATTCTGTCGAATGCGGGCCTCGTCGAAGGCAACCGGCAGGGCCGGTCCATCATTTACACCGCCAACTATGACGCCATCAGCGGACTGATCGTGTTCCTGATGGAGGACTGCTGCCAGGGCCGGGAAGAGGTCTGCAGCCCGGTCATGGCGGCCGCGCAATCTGCCTGTTGCTGACATTTCACCGGAAAGGAAACCTCATGAAACGTCTCCATGTACATATCGCGGTGGATGATCTCCAACGCTCGATCGACTTCTATTCCACCCTGTTCGACGCCTCGCCAAGCGTGGTGAAGGACGACTATGCGAAATGGATGCTGGACGATCCGCGCGTGAACCTCGCCATCAGTGCCCGCGGGGCAGCACCCGGCGTGGAGCATCTCGGCATTCAGGCAGAGGACTCGGGTGAACTCGCCGAAGTCTATGACCGCCTGAAGCGCGCCGATGCCCCTGTCCTGGAAGAGGGGGAGACGGTCTGCTGCTATGCCCAGTCGGAGAAGAGCTGGGTCTCTGACCCCGCTGGCGTGCCGTGGGAAGTCTTCCACACGACCGGAGACAGCGCTGTCTATGGCGGGGGGGCGGAACTGAATGACGGACGCCTCGCTTCGACGCCGACAGGTATGGCCGTTGCCGGTGCCTGCTGTGCGCCTGCGATCGCCGAACCGAAATCCTCCGGCTGCTGCGGCTGAGGTCATGGGGGCGTTTGAGAAATACCTGTCGGTCTGGGTCGGTCTCTGCATCCTTGCGGGGATCGGCCTGGGCGCCGTGATGCCCGGCGCGTTCTCGGCGCTGGCGTCGCTGGAATATGCCAATGTCAACTTCGCCGTCGCCATCCTGATCTGGGCGATGGTCTGGCCCATGATGATCGGGATCGATTTCTCGGCTATGCGCCGGGTTGGCGAGCGGCCGAAAGGGCTGATCATTACGCTGGTGGTGAACTGGCTGATCAAGCCCTTCACCATGGCCATGCTGGGTGTCTTGTTCTTCCGCCATATTTTCGCAGGCTTCATTCCGGCTGCGGACGCGGAAGGCTATATTGCGGGCCTGATCCTGCTGGGCGCCGCGCCGTGTACGGCGATGGTCTTCGTCTGGTCGCAGCTGACGCGCGGTGATCCGAACTACACGCTTGTACAGGTCAGCGTGAACGATGCGGTGATGGTGTTTGCCTTCGCCCCGATCGTGGCCTTCCTGCTGGGCGTGACGGAGATCAGCGTGCCGTGGGAAACGTTGCTCCTATCGGTAGCGCTCTATGTCGTCATTCCATTGATCGCCGGAGTTCTCACGCGCAACGCCCTGTCCCGGCAGGGCGGGGAGGAAGCTGTGACGGGCTTCACGCACCGGATCAAACCGCTCTCGGTGATCGGATTGCTGGCAACCGTGATCCTGCTGTTTGGCTTCCAGAGCGGCACGATCCTGGCACGGCCTGCCGTGATTGCGCTGATCGCCGTGCCGATCCTGATCCAGTCCTATGGGATCTTTGCACTGGCCTATGCGGCAGCCTGGGCCTGGAAAGTGCCGCACCGGATCGCCGCGCCCTGCGCCCTGATCGGGACATCGAATTTCTTTGAACTGGCCGTCGCCGTCGCGATCAGCCTGTTCGGGCTGAACTCCGGCGCGGCGCTGGCGACCGTGGTGGGCGTGCTGGTCGAAGTGCCGGTCATGCTGTCGCTGGTCGCGTTCGCCAACCGAACGCGATCTGCTTTCGTGACTGCAGAAGGGGAGGCCGCCGCGCCATGATCGTCATTCATCACAATCCGGACTGCGGCACATCACGGAACGTGCTGGCCATGATCGAGGCGAGCGGTGAGACGCCCGTGGTGATCGAATATCTGATGGAAGGCTGGACGCGGCCGCAGCTGCTCGGGCTCTTCGCGGCGGCGGGTCTCACGCCGCGCAGCGCCCTGCGGGAAACAAAGTCCCCCGCCAAAGAGCTTGGCCTGCTGGAACCGGGGGTCAGCGAAGAGGCGATCTTCGAGGCGATGCTGGAACACCCGGTGCTCGTGAACCGGCCGATTGTGTGCAGCCCGAAGGGCGTACGCCTCTGCCGGCCGAGCGAGGCAGTGCTGGACCTGCTGGAAACCCTGCCACCGGGTCCGTTCTACAAGGAAGATGGCGAGCTGCTGGTCGACGAAAACGGCCAGCGCGTCGGCTGAGGCCTAGTCGGTCTCCAGCCGCTCGATCGGGCCGCCGGCATCGGCCTGCAGGCGCAGCGCCTCACGCACCTGTCCGCGCAGGACCAGCGTGTTGATGTCTTCCGGATCGGCTTCCATCGCGGCGTTCACGTCGGCCATGGCCTTGTCCGGATCGCCCTTGGCGAGCCAGGCGGCGCCGCGCATCTGGTAGGCCTCGCCATGGCCCGGCACACGCAGCAGGACGGCGTCGAGGTCTTCGATGGCCTTGTCATAGTTTTCCAGCAGCATGTGCGCCGAGGCCCGGTCCAGCAGCAGTTCCGGCGCATCGGGCGCGATCTTCAGGGCGCCGTCGAAGGCTTGCAGGGCGGAGTCCGGGTCTTCGGCCTCGATCCACGCATTTCCGGCCTGCGAGAGATAGGCCGCGCGCTGCTCAAGCGTGCCGCCATCCGTTGAATTTGCGAGGTTTTTCAGCCGTTCTGCACCTTCCGCCTGGTGGCCGAGCGCGATGAGGGCCATGGCCGTGCACTGGCGCGCGCCGAGACGGTTGCCCTGATAGAGCCAGGCGAGGCCGTCTTCATAGGCGTCGTCGGGGTCGGTCTCGATCTTGGCGAGGCAGGCCTCCAGCCGGGCCTGTTCTTGCGCGGCGATGCGCTCTCCGGCCGATTGCAGCAGGACGAGCGAGACGGCGGCCGCGGTGAGAAGGGGCATGGATCGGACACTCCGGAACCTGTAACAAACCCCATAGATACAAAGGGATCGGGCGAGGCAAATGACAGTTCAGCCATCTGTGCTTTTTATCGCCGGGCTTGGCTATAGTGCCACACATCTGGCGCGGATCTGGCCGGGGCCTGTGGCCGGCACCGTGCGCAGCGAGGCGAAGGCCGAGGCGCTGCGGGCTGATGGCATCGATGCCCGCGTGTGGGCGGGCGAGGGCCCGCTGGAGGTGCCCGCCGGGGCCGCGCTGCTGGTCACCATCCCGCCCGATGAGGCCGGCTGCCCCGTGTTACGCCATGTGCATACCGGACCAGGCCATGACCATACCGGACCGGATCATGACCATACCGGACTAAGCCATGACCTCACCGTGACCTATTTGTCGACCACCGGCGTCTATGGCGATCTTGGCGGCGGCTGGGCGTTCGAGTGGAGCGCAACCCACCCGCAGAGCCGCCGCGCGAAAGCCCGCGCCCTCGCCGAGGACCAGTGGCGCGCGGCGACCGGCGGCCGGGTGAGCATTGTGCGCCTGCCGGGCATCTATGGCCCGGGCCGTTCCGCCTTCGACCGGCTGCGCGACGGCACGGCCCGGCGCATCGTGAAGCCGGGGCAGGTCTTCTCCCGCGTGCATGTGGAAGATATCGCGAGCGGCCTCCTCGCCCTGCACCAGCGCCCGGAGGCGGCCGCGCGGGCAGGCGGCGTGTTCCATCTCTGCGACGACGAACCCGCCCCGCCGCAGGACGTGATCGCCCACGCTGCGGACCTGCTCGGCATGGACCCGCTGCCGGATGTGCCCTTCGACGAGGCAGACCTCAGCCCCATGGCGCGCAGCTTCTATGCCGAGTGCAAACGCATCTCCAACGCCCGCACCAAGGCCGCCCTGAACTGGCACCCGAACTACCCCACCTACCGCGAAGGCCTCGCCGCGATTCTGGCGGGGGAGGCGGACTGATCAGGTGGCGGGATTTTCCGCCGCCAGCATCTTGGCCCGCGCGGTGCGCCACTCCATCAGGCCCACTATGCACATGGTGAGGAAGATGCCGTAGAGCCCGGCGGTCAGCCACAGGCCCTTCACGGCATAGAGCGGGATGTAGATCAGGTCCGCTGCGATCCATAGCCACCAGTTGGCGATCCATTTCCGCGACAGCATGAACTGCGCGACGAGGCTGAGCGCCGTGGTGATCGCGTCCCACCCGGCGACAGTAGAGTCTGTGTAGCGGTGGAGGCCGAACTGGATGGCCGCCCAGATCGCGCCCACGGCGGCAAGGCAGGCGAGGAATTGCGGCAGCGTCGGATTGTGCACTTTCAGCGCGGTGTGGTCCTCGCCCCCGCGCAGCCAGGAATACCAGCCATAAAGTGCCAGTCCGAAATATACCACTTGCAGCCCGGCATCGGCGTAGAGGCCAGCACCAATGAACAGCACAAAGAAGAAAATATAGTTCGCGATTCCGACCGGGAAATTCCAGATGTTTCGCTTCACCACCAGCCACACGCATAGCGCGCCGGTGACGAAGCCCGCGATTTCAGTCCACGTCATCTGTGGGGTGCCCTCCCGCAATAATGGGTAAGATTGCAAGGTTTTTTGGGTGGCAACAATAGATGATTGTCCAACAAGGATTTGAAAGTAACGTGTTACCGCAGCAGAGTAGTATCGATGTTTGAACGAGCACCATTCCTTGATTGCCCAAATTGTTCTGCTTCTGATTCCCTCGGGATTCTATCAGTTGGTGGGAGCACACTAGTGCGACGTTGTACGGCATGTCGGTACAAGCAACGGGAGGCGCTTCCGAACGTCGATAAGAAAGTGATCTATTTGGACCAGTTTGCGCTGAGCGAGCTATTCTTGATCAAGAACGATCAAAGACGTCCCAATTTGCCTTATGAAGATTTTTGGAAGGAAGCATTTCGACTGATCGAAAGATGCGTTCACCTGCAGCAAGCAATCTTCCCAATGAGTGATGTTCACTCCATGGAGACCATCGTGTCCCGCAATCCTACCGAACTTCGGCTCTTTACCGAAATGTTGGGAGACGCTGCACTAGTGAACTCTCGGGAAGTGGAAAGCGCACAGATATTTCAATTCGCCAAAGCTTTCATGAATGATCAAGGCGTGCCCGATTTGGATTTCTCAGTAGACGAAGTTCTGAAACGAGACAGAAATGTTTGGCTACCGGATTTGCACATCACGGTGAACGCAGACTTTAGCGATCTCGCAGAGGCGATCAGGGATGATCGCGATGCCGGTTACCAGAGTTTGGCAAAGCTTGCAGAACGGTGGGCCGCTGAGCGGCCTTCATTCGAAGACGTTCTTGAAGTGGAATTGTCTAGTTTCGGTCCCGTTCATAAGGAAGCGATGGTGACGGCTAGCGACACAGCGGCAAGAATGTCTGTATTCCAGTTGCAGAGGTATTTCGAGCATGAGTTGATCGATTGCAATACGGATCAAGTTTTGGAACGGTTGGTTTCCTTTTTGGACTGGGAGGGCAATAGACTTCTGCCTCATCACAAGATTTCGTCCTACTTGTTCGCAGCGATAGCACGGAAGATGGCGGCGGGTCAGAAAAGGGCGCCAAATCCTGGTATGTTGAATGATATCAGAGCCATCTCGGCATATGGACCTTATGTCGATGCGATGTTCATCGACAAAGAATGCGCCACCTTCTTATCTGAAGCACCACTTTCAGAGGAACTTGGGCTGAGCCAGAGAGTTTATTCTCTTAATACAGCCGAACAATTCTTAGAGTTATTGCGCAAAACCGAGGCGACCGCTTCGCCAGAGGTGCGAGAATATTGCGCTGAAATTTATGCAGTTGAATAGTCGCGCGCATTAATCTGGCGATTTCACAGCCATAAAAACAGGGAGGCACGCCATGGGCAATGAACAGGTGATCCGGGAGTTTATCGCGGCCTGGTCGCGGCTGGATGTGGAGGAGCTGGTGGGCTTCTTTGCCGAGGACGGCATCTATCACAACATGCCGACGGGCCCGGTGCAGGGGCATGAGGCGCTGCGCATATTTATCGGTGGCTTCATCAATGGCTGGAGCGAGACGGTCTGGGATGTCCTCACGCTGATGTCCGCCGGGAACACGGTGATCGCCGAGCGCCTCGACCGTACCGTCGCGCATGGCAAGCAGATCGACCTGCCCTGTTGCGGCGTCTTCGAGATGAAGGACGGCAAGATCGCCGTCTGGCGCGACTATTTCGACCTTGCCACCTACATGAAGCCGCTGGGCGGGTGACCGCGCCCCCTTTGCTTTGACGTTCTGCTCCTGGCGGGTGGCCGGGGGATGAGCAGGACTCCTCGCAATTTTTGCAAATAGGTCGCACTTGCATTCTCAAACTGTCTCCAATAAACAGCCGCGACCTGAATAGAAAATAAGCGGAGCGAGGGCAGCGTGAGCGGTTTGAAGAGCAGTTTCCTGATGGCGTCGGCGGCTGTGCTGGCCCTTTCGGCCGGGGCAGAGGCGCCGGAAGCGGCAGAAGGGGACGACCCCTATCGCCTGTTGTCGACGGTCGTGGTCACGGGCTCGTCCGAGGCGGCGCTGGAAGTGGCGGGTTCGGTCTCGTTCCTGACGGATGCCGACCTGTCGGTGCAGGCCCAGAGTGACGTGCTGCGCATCCTGCGCGCCGTGCCGGGCGTGAACATCCAGGAAGAGGACGGCTATGGCCTGCGCCCGAATATCGGCCTGCGCGGCTCCGGCTCTGACCGCTCGTCGCGCGTGGCACTGATGGAAGATGGCGTGCCGATCTCGCCGGCACCCTATGCCTCGCCATCGGCCTATTACTTCCCGACCATCGCCCGGATGAGCGCCATCGAGGTGACCAAGGGCCCGGCGGCGATCCTCTACGGCCCGCGCACCACAGGCGGGGCGATCAACATGTTCTCGACGCCCGTGCCGGATGCGCCGTCTGGCTACGGACAGGTGATGTTCGGCACGAATGACCGCCAGCGCGCGCACCTCTGGCTGGGCGGCAAGACGGACGCAGCGGCTGGCTGGCAGCTGGGCGGCCTTGTCGAAGTGTTCACCGACGAGACGGACGGCTTCAAGCGGCTGGACAATGGCCGCCCGACCGGCTTCGACGCGGACGACCTTGTCCTGAAGCTCGGCGCCTACAAGGCCGATGGGCCGATGCCGCAGAGCGTGGAGCTGAAATACCAGACGCGGGAAGAGACCTCGAACGAGACCTATTTCGGCCTGACGCTGGATGATTTCCGCGCCGATCCTTACCGGCGCTACGATGCGAGCACGGACGATGTGTTCAATGGCGAGAACGAGCTGTTCCAGCTGACCCACCGGATCGACCTCACGCCGGACCTCAGCCTGACGACGATTGCCTATCATCACGATTTCGCGCGCAACTGGTACAAGCTGCAGGGCATCAATGCCGATGGCACCGGCGCGAGCGGGGATGTCTCCATCTCCAGCGTGCTGACCGATCCGGTCACCTATGCGGCGGAGTATGACCTCGCTGTGGGCATTGTGAGCCTCGACGATTCCATCGTCTACCGGGCCAACCGGCGGGCCTACTACAGCGAGGGCGTCCAGTCGGTGCTGAACTGGAAGACGGCCTTTGGCGGCGTGGATCATGAGCTGACCATCGGTGCCCGCGTCCATCAGGACGAGGAAGACCGGTTCCAGGAAGAGGATGCCTATCGCCTTGAGGGCGGGCAGCTGATCCTGACCACGGCAGGCGCGGCTGGCAGCCAGGCAAACCGCATCTCCTCCGGCGAGGCGCTGGCCCTGTTCGTGCAGGACAAGTTCACGATCGGGCGGCTCTCCGTTACGGGCGGGGCGCGGTTCGAGGATTACGAACTGACGCGTGAAGACTATGCGACCAGCGACCCGACCCGCGCCGCAGGGCCGACGCAGGTGAGGGAGCTTTCCGACACGGTGGTCGTGCCGGGCCTCAGCGCGCTTTACGAGATCAGCGGGACGACGACGCTGCTGGCCGGCGTGCATCGCGGCTTCGCCATCGCCAGCCCCGGCACCACGAACGCCGATGTCGAAGAAAGCGTGAACTGGGAGTTCGGCGGGCGTTACTCGCGCGGCGAGTTCGAACTGGAAGCGATTGCCTATTTCAACGACTATTCGAACCTGCTGGGCACGTGCACGGCCTCGTCCGGCGGCGGCTGTACGGTGGGTGACCAGTTCAATGGCGGCGAAGTCGACGTTCAGGGGCTGGAACTGACGGCCAGCTGGGATGCCGCCGCTGTTCTGGACACGGATCTCTCCATTCCGGTCAGCCTCGTCTACACGCTGACCGATGCCGAATTCCAGACGAGCTTCGAGAGCGATTATGAGCCCTGGGGCGATGTCGCCGCCGGAGATGAGCTGCCTTACATCGCCGACCAGCAGCTGACGCTGAGCGCCGGCCTTGAAACGGATCGCTGGGGCGCGAGCCTGTCGGGCAATTATGTCTCCGACGCACGGGCACGTGCCGGGCAGGGCAGCATCCCGGAGCGCGAACTGATCGAAGCGCGCTGGGTGGCCGACATGGCTGTCTGGGTGGACCTGGCCGACCGTATCCGGTTGCGGGCCAAGGCCGAGAACCTGTTCGACGAAGTCTATGTCGCCTCGATCGACCCGGCGGGTCTCCGGCCCGGCAAGCCGTTCGAGTTCCTGATGGGCGTGGAAGTGTCGTTCTGAGGCTGGGGCTTCAGAACACGCCCATCTTCAGAACACCCCCATCTTCAGTCCGGCGCCGAGCGCGGCGCCGAGGTCGCGGCACTTCTCCAGCTCTGCCTCCGGGATGGTTTTCTCTGCGAGAATCTCTTCCGGCGTCTGAGCGCTGGTGTTCACGATCAGGGGTGGCTGGACCTCGCGCAGGCGCCAACCTTTGGCGATGCGGGCCGCCTGGCGTGCGGCGCCTTCGCCGTCCGAACCTGCGCAGATCATCAGGGCGTAGGAGCGGCCCTCGATCCGTCCGAGGACGGGATAATAGCAGCGGTCGAAGAATTCCTTCATCGCGCCGGAGAGCGCGGCGAGGTTTTCCGGCCCGGCGAAGAGGTATCCGTCTGCGGCCATCAGGTCTTCGGGGCTGGCTTCCTCCGCGCGCATCAGCACGGCGTCTGCCTCTTCCTGTGCGGCGGCCAGGGCGGCTTCGGCCATCTGGCGCGTGCCACCTGTGCGGGAATGATAAACGATCAGTAATTGGGTCATGGCGGCGTCCATGTTAGACTTTGTGGCAGGAAAGGACACAAGAAGTCTTTCCGCCATAAAAATGGAGGAACCTCATGGCGACCCCGACACCGGTCGAAATCGAGATCAATGGCGAGACCTATAAAGGCAGTTACAGCACCGACGGCCATCTGCTGACGACCCGCTACCGCATGCAGGCGATGACCGATGAAGTCCGCACCACCGCGCCCGCGATTGCCGCGCGCGGCATGCTGGCCCGGCTCGTCCGGCTGGAGCAACGCGATATGGGCGGGGCCGGCGGGCACTGACCAGATTCAGGCGATTCAAAACTTGACGCCTGCGTCATCTTTCGTGAGGGTGACGTATGACTCAGGAATTTCTTTCCCCCGCCGCCGTCGCTGCGAGCCGAAGGCCGTTGGCGCAAGCTTATACCCTGCCGCCGGTCGCTTATACGGATCCAGGCCTCTGGCATGTCGAAAAGGCGCGTGTGCTGGCGCGCAGCTGGCTGCCGCTGGCGCGGGTCGACCAGGTGCCGGGGGCAGGGGATTATCTCTCGGCAGACCTCGGCGGCGAGCCGGTGATGGTGGTGCGCGGTGAGGACGGCGCCGTGCGGGTGCTGTCGCGTGTCTGCCGTCACCGGGCCGCGCTGGTGGCGGAAGGGCAGGGCTGCCGCAAACTGTTCACCTGTCCCTACCACGCCTGGTCCTATGACACGAAAGGCAGTCTCGTCCGCGCGCCGCTGATGGAGGGCGCAGAGGAGTTCGATCCGGTGGCCCACGGCCTGCGCGAGATCCGCTCCGAGATCTGGGAAGGCTTCGTCATGGCGACGCTGGACGCCGACGCGCCGGCCTTCGCCCCGCAGGTCAGCGGGTTTGCGGACTATTTCGCGAACTACAATCTCGGCAGCTTCTTTGTGGCGCGCACGCTGGATTATTCGCATGGCTGGAACTGGAAGGTGCTGGCCGAGAATTTCATGGAAGCCTACCACCACATCGCGGCCCATTCGAAGACGCTGGAGCCGGGCTACCATGCCCGCGACTCGCAAGTGCCGGATACGGGCCAGCCCTGGTCCATCCTGCACATGCCGGCGGCGGACCGGGACACGCCCCAGCCACCGGTGCCGGGGCTCGAAGACTGGCAGCTGCGTGACCTGATCGCCGCCAATGCCTTTCCGGGCCTGCTGCTGGCCGTCCAGGGCCCGTTCATGGCCTGGTACCAGATGACCCCGCTGGCGGCAGACCGGCTGGACCTCAAGATCCATCTCTGCTTCCCGGACTGGATGCAGGGCCTCGATGACTATGCCGCCATTGTGGACGGGGCCGAAGCCTCCATCCGGGGCGTGCATGAGGAAGACATTGCCGCGAACGATCTTGTCTGGGCAGGCCTCAACGCGCCGCTATCCCGCGCCGGGCCGCTGTCGCCGCTGGAGAAGTCGATCTGGCAGATGAACCAGTGGTGGCTGGACCGGATGGGCGCCTAGGCGCCTGCAATACCAGCGATTTCCGAGCAGGTGGCCAAAAGGCGGGCAATGTCCTGGTCGCGGGAGAGGCGGTGGTCGCCATCCTTGATCAGGGTGAAGACGAGATCTTTCGAGCTCATCGCCTCGACCAGCCGGAAGGCGTGACGCCAGGGGACGTCCGGATCTTCGGCCCCCTGCAGGATGCGTACAGGGCATTCGAGGTCGATGGGCGCGTCCAGCAGCTGCCAGTCGCGGCCGTCCTCGATCAGCGCTTTGGTAATCGGATAGGGGTCGCCATAGTCAGACGGGCGCAGGGTGAGGCCGTGCTCCATGATTTCTTCCTGCTGGCGCGGCGTGAATTCCGGCCACATCAGCTTTTCGGTGAAATCCGGCGCCGGCGCGATCAGCACCATGCCGGCAAGGCGCTCGCGCCGGGCGAGACCTGAGAGCAGGGCCATCCAGCCGCCCATGCTGGAGCCGACAAGCACCAGCGGGCCGTCCGTCAGCGCATCGATGGCGTCGAGGGCGTCCTCGCGCCATCGGGAAATCGTACCGTCCTCGAAGGCGCCGCCTGATTCGCCATGGCCGGAATAATCGAAGGCGAGGAAGCCGTGGCCATTCTCTTTCGCCCATTGCTCAAGGCACATGACCTTGGACCCGGTAATGTCGGACTTGAACCCGCACAGCCACACATAGGTGAGATCGCTGCGGGCAGGGGCGAAGCGGCGGTAGGCCAGCTGTCTGCCGTGAGGGGAGATGAAATGTTCGGTTGTCATAACCTGTCCGTTCCGCCATCTCTCTCGCCTGTCAAGCGAATGGGTGGCACGCGACTTGGAACCTTTTCCCGATCTGACCGGCAAGACCATCCTGCAGGTCGCCCCCGAATTGTCCGCAGGCGGTGTGGAACGCACCGTGCTGGAAGTGACCGAAGCCATCGTGGAAGCGGGCGGCCGGGCGCTGCTGGCCAGCCGCGGCGGGCGGTTGGAGGACGAGTTCGAAAAACTGGGCGGCGAGCTCTTTCGTATGGATGCCAAATCCAAGAACCCGGTCGTGCTGAAGCTCAATGAAGGCAGGCTGAAGCGCATCATCCGGAATGAGGGCGTTCACCTTGTCCATGCCCGGTCCCGCGCGCCGGCCTGGAGCGCCTATGCGGCGGCGAAGGCCACCGGCGTGCCGTTCGTCACAACCTATCACGGGGCCTATTCGGGCGAGGAGGGCCTCAAACGGAAGTACAATTCCGTCATGGCCAAGGGCGATCTTGTGATCGCCAATTCCCAGTGGATCGCGGCGCATGTGCAGCGTGTGCATGGCATTCCGCCGGAGCAGATCGTGACCATCCCGCGCGGCGTGGATCTTGCCGCGTTCGACCCTGCCGCCGTGCCGCAGGCGCGGATCGATGCCGTGCGTACGCGCTGGGGCCTGAAGGACGACACGCGCCTGACCCTGTTCCTGCCGGGCCGCCTGACGGAATGGAAAGGCCAGCTGCTGGCGATTCAGGCGCTCGGCCTGCTGGCGCCGGAAGAGCGCGAAGGGCTGGTCCTTGTCCTTGCCGGCGATGCACAGGGGCGCGACGCCTATGAAGGCCGGATCTATGACACGGTCCGCCATCTGCAGCTGGACGGTCAGGTTCTGGTCGTGGGCCACGAGACCGACATGCCGGCCGCTTACCTCGCCGCCGACATTGTCATGGCGCCTTCGACGCGGCCGGAAGCCTTCGGCCGGGTGGCGGCGGAAGCCTCCGCGATGGCGCGGCCGGTGATCGTGTCCGACCATGGCGGCGGGCGTGAAACCGTGCTCGACGGGGAGACAGGGGCCCGCTTCCAGCCGGGCGACGCGGCGGCGCTGGCGGGCGCGATCCGGGCGCTGCTGGCCGTCGGGAAAACCGCCCGCGCCAGCATGGGAAAGGCCGGACAGGCGCATGTCCGCAGCCATTTCTCCAAGCGGGGGCTTCAGATGGCTACCCTCGGCGTCTATAAGCGCCTGATCGGTTAGGGGACCGACGAGGTAGGCATGGCGAAAACCGCAAAACTGGCCAGCCCGGTCAATCCGGGGGCTGGCGCAAAGGAAGTACTGGTCATCAAGCTGAGCGCGCTCGGTGACTTTGTGCTGGCGCTCGGCGCCATGAAAGCCGTGCGCGACTTCCATCCGTCGGCCCGGATCACGCTGCTGACGACGCCGCCTTTCGAGGATTTTGCCAAGCATTGCCCGTATTTCGACCGGATCGAGACCGACGGGCGCCCCGCCACGATGAAGGCGACGACGGCGCTGCTGAACCGGATCCGCAAGTCGAAATACGACATCATCTATGATTTCCAGACCTCCGGGCGTACGAAAAACTATTTCACGGCACTGAGCCGCACGGGCAAGGCGCCGCTCTGGTCAGGCCACCACGAGAAGGCGGCCTTCTTCCACGACAATCCGGACCGGGCGACCATGCACTCGATCGACCGGCTGGCCGAACAGCTGGCTGTGGCGGGTGTCGCGCCGGACGGGCGCTGGAACCGCCAGAACTTCCCGAAGCCGGACCTCAGCTGGGTGCGGCCGAAACTGCGCGACGCACCGCGCCTGCAGCCCGCGTACTTTGGGCTGGAACAGCCCTATATGCTGCTGATTCCGGGCGCGTCCGAACACCGTGAGGCCAAGCGCTGGCCGGTGGAGCGGTTCGCCGAACTGGCCAAACGGATCGCCGATGCGGGCGTCACGCCGGCGATTATCGGCGGCAAGGCCGAGGGCAAGATCGCGCAGGACATATTGAAGCTGGAGAAGCGGGCCAAAAGCCTCGTCACCCGGACGGACCTCTTCCAGATTGTAACTCTGGCGGAAAAAGCTGCCTTCGTCGTCGGCAATGATACCGGCCCGATGCATATGGCCGCCATTGCCGGGGCGCCGGGCGTCGCCCTGTTCGCCACCAATGAAAGCAATCCCGACCATGCGGCCCCGCGCGGCGCCCGCTCGCCGATCATCAATTCGGCCCCGACGCTCGCGGAACTGGAAGTTGATACGGTCTGGCGCTCGATCCTGGCGCTGGGTGTGCTTCCCACTTGACCGGGAACCAGAAATTGCCGAGTGCGCTCAGCCTTGAATATGCCCGCAACCACAGGCATATTCAGGCATTCTGAGAACAGCCACAAAGGAGACAGGCCATAGCTCGCAGACCAATGAACGAAGCGCCCCAGAAAGATAAGGGACCGCGCACAAATGACGACATCCGGGCCGCAAAGGTCCTGTTGATCGACGAAAACGGTGAGAAACAGGGCGTCATGCCGATTTCCGCCGCGCTCGACGCTGCCCGCGAAGCGGGTATGGACCTAGTCGAGGTTTCGCCGAACCAGGAAGTCCCCGTCGTCAAGATTCTCGACTATGGCAAGCTGCGTTTCGAAGAGCGGAAGAAGAAAGCCGCTGCGAAGAAGAAGCAGAAGAATTCCGAACTCAAAGAAATCAAGATGCGTCCGAACATCGACGTGCATGACTATGAAGTCAAAGCGAAGGCGATGACGCGCTTCTTTGAGGCAGGCGACAAGGTGAAGGTCACCCTGCGCTTCCGCGGCCGGGAAATGGCGCACCAGCATCTCGGCATGGAACTGCTGAACCGGGTGAAGGAAGACTTCGACGAAATGGCGAAAGTCGAGCTGGAACCGAAGCTCGAAGGCCGCCAGATGACGATGGTGCTCTCACCGCGATAAATGGTGCGCTGTGCACCATGTAGAACACCGTCTAAACACCATATATACACCATGAAGAGCCGGCCGGGCGGACCCTGCCGGCTCTTCTTGTTACGGGGCAGGGCAGCCGGGCATTTTCAAGTGCATTTCCAGCCGCTTTCACCCCTTGATTCCCTTGGCCCAATCCGTCATAAGCCGCCTCTTCCGAGTGGTGCTGGCGAACGGCATGCCCTCCACTCATGACAGACCGGGCCGCCCGCAAGGGTGCGAGCTCCACCAAAAAGGAGACTGAAATGCCGAAGATGAAGACCAAGAAGGCCGCTGCAAAGCGCTTCAAGATCACCGCAACGGGCAAGCTGAAGCACGGCGTCGCTGGCAAGCGTCACCGCCTGATCAGCCACAATGCAAAGTACATCCGCCAGAACCGCGGCACGTCCGTCGGTGCAAAGGCCGATGAAGCCCGTGTGAAAAAGTTCCTGCCGTACGGCCTCTAAGCCGCCGTCGCTGACTTAATACTGATCTTGATAGAAGGAGGCTCAAATGCCCCGCTCCCGCGCTAAAGTTCCTGCCCACGCCCGCCACAAGAAAATCCTGAAGCAGGCAAAGGGTTTCCGTAACCGCCGCAAGAATACGTTCCGCATCGCCAACCAGTCCGTCTGGGAAGCCGGCCAGTACGCCTATGTCGGCCGTAAAGTCAAAAAGCGGAAGTTCCGCTCGCTCTGGATCCAGCGCATCAACGCCGCTGTCCGCATCCACGACGACGAGATGAACTACTCGCAGTTCATCAACGGCCTGACCAAAGCCGGCATCGAAGTCGACCGGAAAGTCATGTCCGACATCGCCATCAAGGATCCGGACGCATTCGGCGCCCTGGTGGCCCAGGCCAAAGCGGCCCTCGCTTAAGTCATAAAGACCAGTCAGGAATTTCCCGATGTCGAAGTCCCCGAACTCCGTTCTGCACCCGGCGAAGAAGCCGCGCGTCAAGCGCCGCAACGCGACCTGGAAGGCCAATCTCGGCAAGCGCGCGAAAGTCCGCGTGTTTGGCAACACCAAGCGCGCACGGATCGCCCGCAAGAAAGCTGCCGGCAAGTAAGCTTTCTGACAGGCCCCGCGCCGCCGGTGACCGCCTGAAAAGGCAGCCGCCGAATTGAATGAGAGAAAGCCCGGCCGGTGTGCCGGGCTTTTCCGTTTCCGGATTTGCATGATCCCGCGAAGCGCCTACAAAGCCCGCGGAAACATAAAAGGGGCAAGACCTTGTCCGATATTACGACCATCGAAAACGAAGCGCTGGCGGCCGTCGCCGCAGCGGCTGACCTGGAAGCGCTGGACGCGGTGCGCGTGGCAGAGCTTGGCAAGAAGGGCAGGGTCTCCGGCCTGATGGGCTCGCTGGGCAAGATGAGCCCGGAAGAGCGCAAGGAAAACGGCCCGAAGCTGAACGCGCTGAAGAACCGCGTGAATGATGCGATCACCGCCCGCAAGACCGAGCTGGAAGCCGAGGCGCTGGAGAAACAGCTGGCCAGCGAAAAGCTGGACCTGACCCTGCCGCCGTCGCCAGGCCCCAAGGCTGGCGCGCTGCACCCGGTCATGCAGGTGTTCGAGGAAGTCGCGGCCATCTTCGGCGACATGGGCTTCACCGTGGCCGAAGGCCCGGACGTGGAAGACGACTGGCACAATTTCACCGCGCTGAACTTCCCTGAAGGCCACCCGGCCCGCGAGACGCACGACACCTTCTTCATGAAGGCGCAGGAAGGCGACACGCCGAAAGTGCTGCGTACGCACACCTCGCCCGTGCAGATCCGCACCATGATGGACCAGAAGCCGCCGATCCGCATTCTCGTGCCGGGCCGGGTTTACCGGAACGACTGGGATGCGACGCACACGCCAATGTTCCATCAGGTCGAAGGTCTCGTCATCGAGAAGGGCACCCATATGGGGCATCTGAAAGGCTGCCTGATCGATTTCGTCAAAGCCTTCTTCGAAGTCGACACTGTGGAAGCCCGCTTCCGCCCGCACTTCTTTCCGTTCACGGAGCCGTCGGCCGAGATGGACGTGAAATACACCCGCAAGGGCGAGACGATCGAGATCGGCGCCGGCGACAGCTGGATGGAGATTCTCGGCTCCGGCATGGTGCATCCGAATGTGCTGCGCAATTGCGGCATCGACCCGAACGAATATCAGGGCTTTGCCTTCGGTATGGGGATCGACCGCCTGGCCATGCTGAAATATGGCATGCCGGACCTGCGCCCGTATTTCGAGGCCGATCCGCAATGGACCCGCCATTACGGCTTCGCGCCGTGGAGCACGCCCTCCGTCAGCGGAGGGCTGTCGTGACGGCGAGCCCTTCCTCCTCTGATCTGCCGGAATGGACTTTCGGGGATGGCCCCGAACTGGCCGACCGTCTGGCGGCGCTGATCGTGGCGGGTGTGAAGACCGCCACCTGCAGCGACACAGGCATCCAGCCAGTGCCGGTGGAGGGTGAGCGCGGCTACCTGATGAGCGGCGATGGCCGACGGGTTGCGATCCTGCAAACCGAAACGGTCACGCGTATGAAATTCGCTGACGTGACAGAGGAACTGGCTGCGCTGGAAGGCGAGGGCGATCTCAGTCTCGACTACTGGCAGCGTGCGCACCGGGAGTATTTCACCCGGAATGGCGTGTTCGCAGAAGACATGGATGTGTTCTTTGAAACCTTCCGTCTGGAGAAAGTTCTCGATGACGCGTTCGCGGCGGCGGCCCCTCAGCACCTCGCGCAGGAACGCGCCGGGGCCGTGGCGTAGGAGGCGGGCATGGGCACAGGCAACAAGGTTGAAATGGTGATTGCGATCTGCGCGGTGGTGACCAGCGCGCTCGCGGTCTTCATTGCCTGGGACCAGGGCCGCGTCATGCGGGCCCAGCAGCACGGCTCTGTCTACCCGGTGCTGCAGGCCGATGGATATGTCTCCACAGAACCGCATGTCCGCGACATTGGTGTCCGGTTCCGCAACAGCGGTGTCGGGCCGGCGCTGATCGAATCGGTCGACATACTGGAAGATGACGAACGGCTGGACAGTCTTGATGCCTATCGTGAAACGCTGCCGGGCGGTTACGACCTGTCATGGACGAGCATGGTCGGGCGCGCTGTCGCGCCGGGGGAAACGATCAACGCCTTGCGGATTTCCTGGCCGGCGGACGCCATCAGCCCGGCCGTGCAGGCGGAAACGGCTGACAAGTGGGGCGAGCTGACCATGCTGGTCTGCTATTGCTCTGTGTTCAAACGCTGCTGGGAAGTTGAAGGCCTGTCGAAGAACTCACCCGCCCGGCGTGTGAAGGCCTGCACGCGCAGCGAAGAAGATATTTTTGAGAACCTGTCTGAGAACCCTTCGCCGGTCAGTCAGGTTCAAGACGCATTAGATCCCGAACTGGAATAGACGATGAAATTCACCCTTTCCTGGCTGAGCGACCACATCGCCTCCAAGGCGACGCTGGAGGAGATTCTGGCCTGCATGCAGAAGGCCGGCCTCGAGGTCGAGGACGTGCATGACCCGCGCGAGAAGCTGAAAGACTTCACCGTGTGCAAGGTGATCGAGGCCGAACCGCATCCGGATGCGGACAAGCTGCGCGTGTGCAAGGTGGAAACCGTGGACGGCATGAAGCAGATCGTCTGCGGCGCACCGAATGCCCGTGCCGGGATGACGGCGATCTATGCGCCGCTCGGCACATATATTCCGGGGCTGGACTTCGCGCTCGACAAGAAGCCGCGTGCGATCCGCGGCGTCGAAAGTCATGGCATGATGTGCTCCACCAAGGAGATTGAAGCCGGCGAGGATCATGACGGCATTGCCGATCTCGACGACTCGATCCCGCTCGGCACGCCGGCGGCCGAGGCGCTGGGCCTTGCCGATCCGGTGATCGATTTCGAAGTGACGCCGAACCGTCCGGACTGGCTGGGCGTGCAGGGCATTGCGCGCGACCTCGCCGCGGCCGGGGCAGGGCGGTTCATTCCCAATGATGTGAAGAAAGTCTCCGGCAGCTTCGACTGCCCGATCGAGATCAGACTTGAGGCCAAGGAAGCCTGTCCGATGTTCGCGGGCGCGCTGGTGAAAGGCGTGAAGAATGGTCCGTCGCCGGACTGGATGCAGCAGCGCCTGAAAGCTGTCGGCATCCAGCCGCGTTCGCTGTTGGTGGATGTCACGAACTTCATCTCGCTCGATCGCGCCCGCCCGCTGCACGCCTATGATGCGGCCAAGCTGCAGGGCGCTGTCACGGCGCGCCTCGGCAAGAAGGGCGAGAAGCTGGTCGCCATTGACGGCAAGACCTATGACATCGGCGAAGAGATGTGCGTCATCGCTGACGACAGCGGCGCCATCGGCCTTGGCGGTGTGATGGGCGGCGAGTCGACGGCGGTTTCGGCCGAGACGACAGACGTGTTCATCGAGAGCGCCTGGTTCGATCCGCTGCGCACCGCCCGCACGGGCCGCGCAACCGGCATCCATTCCGATGCGCGCTACCGGTTCGAGCGCGGCGTCGATCCGCAATCCTGTGTCGATGGCCTGAACCTCGCGCTCGCGCTGATCGTGGAATTCGGCGGCGGCACGGTGTCCAAGGCGAATGTCGCGGGCATGATCCCGGCCCGCGCAGACAAGGTGACGTTCTATCCGGCCGACGTGGAGCGCCTGACCGGTCTGAAGGTGAAGAGCGCCGATATGCGCCGTATCCTGAAGGACCTTGAGTTCTCCGTCGAAGATGCCGGCGATGCCTGGTATCTGATGCCGCCGAGCTTCCGGTTCGATATGGAACAGTCGGCTGACATTGTGGAAGAAATTGCCCGCATGGTTGGTTACGACCAACTGCCGACGACATCACTGCCGGCACCGGAGGGCGGCGTGCGCGCGATCACGACGCCGATCCAGGCGCGGGTGCGCACGGCGCGGCGCGTGCTGGCCGCGCGGGGCTTCCTTGAGGCGGTGACGTGGAGCTTCATGTCGAAGGCGAATGCGGCCCTGTTCGGAAAGACGCCGGACAGCCTGACGGTTGCGAACCCGGTGGCGAGCGATCTCAACCAGATGCGCCCGTCGATCCTGGCAAACCTGGCTGGCGCTGCTCAGCGCGCGGCCAACCGGGGTGAGCCCGGCGCCCGCTTCTTCGAGGCAGGCCCGATCTATCTGGGCGATGGCCCGGACGATCAGCGCACGGTCGTGGCGGCGCTTGTCCGCCCGGTGGCCGAACGCCACTGGCAGGGCGCGCCGAAGCCTTACGATTCCTACGCCGCGAAGGCAGACCTGTTCGCGGTGCTCGAGGCGCTCGGCCAGCCGGGGGACCGGTTCCAGGTCGCCCCGCCGACTCAGCCGCACTGGCATCCGGGGCAGGCCGCTGCGCTGAAGCTCGGCCCGAAGGTGACGGTTGCGCATTTCGGCGCGCTGCACCCGGGTGTGCTGAAGCAGCTGGATGTGGAAGGCCCGGCCTTCGGCTTCGAACTGAATCTCAACGCACTGCCGCTGATGAAGACGAAAGCGACCAAGACCAAGTCCGTGCTCGAACGGTCGGAGCTGACACCGATCCGGCGCGACATGGCGTTCGTGGTCGACGAGACCGTACCGGCGGCCGACCTGGTCCGCTTCGCCAAGGGCGCCGACAAGCAGCTGATCGACCAGGTGGAAGTCTTTGACGTCTATCAGGGCAAGGGCGTGCCGGAAGACAAGAAGTCGGTCGCGTTCGAGATCACGATCCAGCCGAAGGAAAAGCTGAAGGATGAAGACATCCAGGCCCTGATGGACAAGGTCGTGGCGGCCGTCGCCAAAGGCTGCGGCGGTGTGCTAAGGGGATAGGCAGCAGGGGAACGCAGCGAGGCAGGCAATGGCAGTGCAGCAGCTGATGGTGCAGAAGGGGCTGCGCTACAAGCTCTATCAGGAGCTGGTGCCCGAAGCGCGCCTGCGTAGCATCTCGGTCACCAACCTCTTCATTGTTGCGCTGGTCCTGCTGAGCTTCGTGTTCCTGGCACTGGAAACCGAACCGGCCCTGAATTCGCAAGCCGAATGGCGGGCCGTGTTCCGCGTATTCAACATCTTCGTCGTGTTCGCCTTCGCGGTGGAATATGTGCTGCGGGTCTTCGTGGCCGGACTGGACCCGGAATACCGGGGCATTGGCGGGCGGCTGAAATATATGACGCGGTTCTATTCGATCGCGGACCTGCTGGCCTTCCTGCCGGAACTGATCGTGATGCTGGCCGGGTTCGGCATACCGCTGATTGCGCTGCGGGTGCTGCGCCTCTTCCGGCTGATCAAGATTGCGCGCTTCGTGCCCGCCTTCGACATTTTCGGCGCGGCGGTCAAACGGGCCGGCACGCAGCTTCTCACCGCGCTCGCGATGGCACTGGTGCTGGTCTATGTCTCGGCGGTGGCGCTGTATTTCATCGAAGGCGTCGGAGGCGAACAGCAGGAAAGCTTCGCCTCGATTCCCCGTGCCATCTGGTGGGCCATCGCAACGCTGACCACGGTGGGCTATGGCGACGTTTACCCGGTGACGCCGCTGGGCCGGATGTTCGCGTCGGTCATCGCGATTGCAGGCATCGGTGTGGTGGCGCTTCCGGCCGGTGTGTTCGCCAGCGCGTTCTCGGACGAACTGCGCGAGCGCCAGGAGGCGAAGGAAAAGGCGGCCACGCATGCCTATTCCTCACAGGCCGAACGGACGCCGGACGGGAAGGTGCCGCTGCCCGGCACCGATGGCGGGCTTGGCGACTAGCCGCCGGTCAGGAATCGGAAGGGGCCCGGGGGCGCGTCATCACGAACAGTGCGCCGAAGCCGAGGATCGACAGGGCGATACTCAGCGGCACCGGCCGTTTCCAGAATGCGAAGCCGATCACAGCGGCTGACAGGCCCATGCCGCCGAGAGCTGCAGCCTTGCCGGCATGGCTGAGCGCGCCGGTCTCGACAAAGGTGCGGATCGGCGGGCCAATTTTAGGGCGGGCATAGATCCATTCCGCCCAGGCCGGGTTGGAGCGGGCGAAGGCCAGCGCAGCGACAATCCAGAACACTGTGGTGGGCCAGATAGGCAGAAACAGACCGATCGCGCCAAACGCGAACGAAATCAATCCGAGGATGCGCCAGCTCCACATGACGCGACGATGGCGCGTGGTGCCGCGGCTGGCAAGCTGGGTTTGGCGCTGCCGCACCGGCGAAATCCCCGAATAATGTCGGAATTGTCCAATTCGCGCCCTGTTCGCGCCGCCGCGAAGATGTGTAAGAGTGTTCATGTTATACGTAGGAGAGGCTCCATGACGCACTTCATCCCGGGCAAGGGGGAATACGGTAAGGCAATGCTGATGGCGTTGCTGCTGAGTGTTCTCGCTGCATGCGGGGGAGGTGGCGGCTCGGACCGCTCCGGTTCCGGTGCAGGTGAAGAAGGCACCGTCGTGCAGCTGTCGCCCGCCGACAGCGTGGCGGCCCGGCAGAGAGAGAAGCGGCGCCAGGCCGCAATCGATGCCCGCGAGCAGGAATTCACCTATTTCCGCTACCGCATCGATACGAGCGAAGACGAGCCGCTGGCCTGTTTCGTCTTCTCCGCGGCGCTGGACCCGGAAGCAGATTACTCTCCCTATGTTGAATTCCGCCCGGCCTTCAAACCGGCGCTGAGCGTTGAGGGCCGTGAGCTGTGCGTTGGCGGCTTGTCCTTCGGAACGGAGCGGACGGCGACTCTGTTGTCAGGCCTGCCGTCCGCCGATGGGCGGACCCTGAAAAACCAGGAAGAGGTGCCGATCGATTTCGCTGACCGGCCGCCTTATGTCGGCTTCAAGGGCACGGGCGTGATCCTGCCGCGCGAGAATGCCGACGGCCTGCCGATCGAGACGGTGAATGTCGACAAGATCGAAGTGACGGTGTCCCGCATCAATGACCGGGCGCTGGCCTTCAAGCGGATCAGCGAAGGCACGACGACGGCACAGGGCCGCTCTTCCTGGACCTGGGGCGAGGACGATCCGGACGATGTGAAGGAAGAATTGTTCAAGGGCACGGTGGATGTCGCGCGCGAACAGAACGCGCCGGTCATCACCGTCTTCCCGCTGGAAGCGACCATCGGTACGCTGGAGCCGGGCGCCTATTTCGTGACCGTCAAGGATGCCGGCGACATCGGCGAGGCAGCTGGTCCGCCAGCCTCGACCAGCCGCTGGATCATGCTGACCGACCTTGCCATTACAGCCTATGAAGGCGGCAACGGGATCGATGTGACACTGCGGTCCCTGAAGGATGGCCGCCCGATCTCGGATACGACGGTCCAGCTGATCGCCCGCAACAATGACATTCTGGCCGAAAGCCGGTCTGACCAGCAGGGACGCGTCGTGTTCCCGGCAGAGCTGACCAATGGCCAGGGCACTATGGCGCCAAAACTGATCCTGGCGCTTACCGCCAAGGGCGAACTGGCCGCGCTGGACCTGACCCGCGCGCCGGTGGACCTGTCGGAAGAGGATATTGGCGGGCGCCGCATGCCCGGCCTGGTCGATGCCTATCTGTATACGGACCGCGGTATTTACCGCCCGGGCGAGACGGTGAAGCTGACCGGCATGCTGCGGGACTCTACGGGCAAGGCTGTAACCGACCGTGACGGGAGCCTGGTGCTTTACCGCCCGAATGGCCTGGTGTCTGAGAAGATCCGTTTCACCGGATCAGACGCGGCCGCCGTGCTGCACAATTTCGAACTGCCCAAAGGCGCCTCGCGCGGGGAATGGCGCGTCGAAGCCCAGATGGACGGCTTGTCCGGTGCGTCCGGTTCTGTGCGCTTCTCGGTCGAGGATTTTGTGCCGCAGCGTATCGCCGTGGACCTTGCCACTGATGATGAGACGCCGGTGAAGCTGGGCGGGACGCGCGATGTCGAAGTGTCGTCGCGCTTCCTCTATGGCGCACCCGGCGCGGGCCTGACCGTCAAGGCGGAAGCCCGTGTTGAACGTCAGCCCAATCCGTTCCCGGCCTTTGAAGGGTTCAGCTATGGACGCCACGATTCCAGCTTCCAGGAACGCATTCTCGAATTTGACGATGTGACGACGGATGGCGCGGGCAATGCCGTGATCCGCCTGTCGCCCGGCAATGCCGGCAGCAATGCCGGTGTGCCACTGCGCCTGAACACGGTCGTCTCCGTGCTGGAGCCGGGCGGACGGGCCGTTTCTGAAAGTGTGCGTGTGCCTTACCGGCCGGAGAGCCTGTATCTCGGCCTCAAGCCCGGTTTCGACTATTCGGTCGAGCAGGGCGGGGATGCGACCTATCAGGTCGTCGCCGTCGATGCCGATGGCAATGCCGTCGCTCAGGACCTGACATGGAAAGTGCTGGCCATAGACTGGCATTATGACTGGTACAATGATGGCGACCGCTGGCGCTGGCGCCGTTCGCGCACGGTGACCAAGGTGAATGAGGGCGTGCTGACCACGCCGGAAGGCGGCACGGGAGAGATCACGGTTTCCGGCCTCGACTGGGGCAGCCATGAACTGGTGATCGAGGGCACGGGCGCCGCGTCCGGCACGTCGGCCAGCGACAATTTCTATGTCGGCTGGGGCGGGTATGTCTCCGAGGACGGTGTCGAGGCACCGGACCGTGTGAAAGTCACCGGCCCGGCCAAGGCACCGGCTTCCGGCCAGACCGCCGAGATCACCATCGTTCCGCCCTATGACGGGCAGGCGCAAGTCGTCGTCGCGACCGACAAGGTGCTTTCTGTACAGAACATATCCGTCACCGAAGGTGGCACGCAGGTGACCCTGCCGGTGAATGATGAATGGGGCGACGGCGCCTATGTCATGGTCTCGGTCTACACCGAACGTGACCCTGTGCTGCGCGCGAAGCCTCGCCGCGCCGTCGGTGTCACCTACATTCCGCTCAATATGGAGGCGCGCACCTTCGACATGGCGATCGATGCGCCGTCTGTCGCGCGTCCGCGCGGGGAGCAGGTGATCGAGGTCGACATTGGCGATGGCCCGCGTGAGCCGGTCTATCTGACGCTGGCCGCGGTGGATGAAGGCATCTTGCGTCTCACCAAGTTCAAGAGCCCGGATCCGGTGTCGTATTATTACGGCAAGAAGGCCCTCGGCGTGGAACTCTACGACGATTACGGCCGTCTGCTGGATCCGAACATGGGCCTGCCTGCGGAAGTGCGCACCGGCGGTGACCAGCTGGGCGGGGAAGGCCTCTCCGTTGTGCCGGTAAAATCCGTGGCGTTGTTCTCGGGCCTCGTCGATGTCGGCCGGTCCGGCAAGGCGAAGGTCCGCTTCGATGTGCCGGAGTTCAATGGCGAGCTGCGCCTGATGGCGGTGGCCTGGTCGAAGACCGGGGTCGGCTCGGCTGTCTCCACCATGACGGTACGCGACGAAGCCCCGGCAGACCTGATCATGCCGCGCTTCCTGGCGCCGGGCGACGAAGCCGTCCTCACGGCCAGTGTCGACAATGTCGAACTGGCCGACGGTGAGTTCTCGGCCCTCGTGGACGCGACCAAAGGCCTTGCGATTGCTGATGGCAAGCTGACCCGTACGCTGAAGACCGGTGAGCGCATGGACCTGCCGGTCCGTGTCGAGGCTGAGGATGAGGGCATCTCCACCGTCCGTCTGGATGTTGAAGGCCCCGGCAAATATGCCGTGGACCGGACCTATCAGATCCAGACCCGATCGCCTTACCTGCCGGTGACGCGCGTGTCCTCGAAACTGATGCAGCCGGGCGATTCCTTCTCTGTCGATCCGAGCCTGTTGACGGACCTCGTCCAGGGATCGGGCTTCGTGTCGGTCGGTTTCTCCTCCATCCCGGTCGATGCGGCGACGCTCTATGCTTCGCTGGACCGCTATCCCTATGGCTGCACCGAGCAGACGACGAGCCGTGCGTTGCCGCTGCTCTATTCGGAACAGCTGGTTGCCATGGGCGCGAAGGATGCCAATGACGATCCGAAGACGAAGGTCCAGGTGGCGGTCAACACACTGCTGAACCGTCAGGGTGCGGACGGGGCGTTCGGCCTCTGGCGTGAAGGCGATGGCTATGCCTCACCCTGGCTCGGCGCCTATGCGACGGACTTCATCTACCGCGCAAAGGAAGCCGGCTATGCCGTGCCGGACGAGGCGATGGACCGCGCCTATGGGGCCCTGCGCCAGATCGCAACCGGCGATGCCTGGCGGGTCTATGGCTATGACACCGACGTCTATGAGAGCCGCTATTCGAACGACACGGTCGAGCAGATGATGAAACGCTCCTCGGCCTATGCGCTCTATGTGCTGGCCAAGGCGGGCAAGGCGGACATCTCCCGCCTGCGCTACCTGCATGACCGCGAGCTGAAGTCGATCGACAGCCCGCTGGCACGCGCCCATATCGGTGCTGCGCTGGCGCAGCTGGGCGACAAGGCCCGTGCCAATTCGGCCTTCAAGGCCGCCGAAGACGCGCTCGGCTACAACAATACCGGCGACTATTACCAGACGCCGCTGCGCGACCTGGCCGGTGTGCTGGCTCTTGCAGCGGAGGCCGGGCAGACCGGCACGCTGGAACGCCTGTCCGAAAAGCTCGGCAATGAGACGCCGGACCCAAGCCGCCTGACCACGCAGGAGAAATCCTTCCTCCTGCAGGCGGTGAACGATCTGGGCGCTGGCGAGGAAGGCTTCCGTCTCGATGTGGAAGGGCTTGGCCGTGGCAACAATAATGACCGCCAATATGCCCTGACCGAGGACCAGGCCCGCGAAGGCGTGACCTTCACCCTCGGCGGCAAGGCGCCGATGTTCCGTACCGTGCTGGTGACCGGCGCGCCGGCAAGCGCGCCGCCATCGGCAGCTTCGAAGATGAAGGTCGACAAGGCGTTCTATACGCTGACCGGCGGCCGGGTGGATCTTGCCCGGGTAAACCAGGGTGACCAACTAGTCGTGAAGCTGACCGTCTCGCCGGAAGAGCGCCGCCTGAACCCGGTGATCGTGGCAGACCTGCTGCCGGCCGGTTTCGAGATCGAGACGGTACTGCGCCCGGCCGATGGCCGTCAGGAATACGGGCCCGATGGCGCCTTCGCCTATCTGGGAGAGCTGGCCAATGTCCAGACCGCCCAGGCGCAGGATGACCGCTATGTCGCCGCCGTCGATGTCTATTCGAACTCGGTGACCATGGCCTATGTGGTCCGCGCGGTGACACCGGGTGACTTCGCCATTCCGGGCGTCGTCGCCGAGGACATGTACCGCCCGGCCGTGTTCGCCCGTTCGAAGGCCGGCCGCGTCACTATCGCCCCGGCCCAGAGCGGGGCCGAAGGAGGCAAGTAAGCCCATGTTGACAGCGCGCCGGATCTTCCTCGGCATCTTTGCGCTGTTCCTCGCGGTGGCCATTGCGGACAGGCTGTTCCCTCCGCCGCTGGAAAGGGCGGGGGGATTGTCCGCCCTCGTCACGGACCGGGACGGCAAGCCGCTCAGGGCCTTTGCGACACCAGACGGGCGATGGCGCTTCGCCGGAGACCTCGACCGGATCGATCCGGAGTTCATCGACGCCCTCATCCGCGTGGAAGACAAGCGCTTCTACGAACACCGGGGCACCGACTGGATGGGGCTCAGCCGCGCCGCCGTGGACTCGCTGTTCGCCGGCCGCATCGTGTCCGGCGGCTCGACCCTGACCATGCAGACCGCGCGCATGCTGGAACCGCGCGACCGCAATATCGGCTCCAAACTGATCGAGATCGCCCGTGCCTGGCAGCTGGAACGGCGTCTCACCAAGGACGAGATCCTGTCGCTTTACCTGTCGCTGACGCCCTATGGCGGTAACCTTGAAGGCGTGCGGGCCGCCAGCTGGAGCTATTTCGGGCATGAGGCCGACAAGCTGTCCAAGGACGAGACCGCGCTGTTGATCGCGCTGCCGCAATCACCGGAGGCGCGGCGGCCGGACCGGCACCCGGAAGCAGCCGAGCGTGCGCGCAACTGGGTGGCGGAGAAGCTGAACCGGTATGATGTGTACACGGCCGGCGATGTGGAGGATGTCGCCACCCTGTCCGTGCCCGGACGGCGGCGGGATTTCCCGGACCGGGCCTGGCATGGCACGGCCAAGGCGCTGGCCGAGGGCCCGCGTGAAGATGTCCGCTCGACGCTCGATGCCGGCCTGCAGGCAGAGGTCGAGCGGATCGCGCTGACACGCGCCGAAGCCGAAGGCGAGGACGTGCAGGTTTCCGTTCTGGTCGTGCACGTGCCGACGCGGGCGGTGCGGGCTGTGGCCGGTTCGGCCTCACGTGACCGGCCGGGCGGCTGGCTGGACCTGACGGCGCAGGCACGGTCGCCGGGTTCCACGCTGAAACCTTTCATCTATGCCATGGCCTTCGATGACGGCACCGCTGCGCCGGACACCCGCGTGGCGGACCTGCCGACGCGCTTTGCGTCCTACCAGCCGGAAAACTTTGACCGCATGTTCCGCGGCGATGTCCGCGTGTCGGACGCGTTGCAGCACTCGCTGAACATTCCTGCCGTCGCCATGCTGGACCGGGTCGGCCCGGAGCGTTTTGCCGCGCAGCTCGCCTCGGCCGGGGCGCGCCCGCGCATCTCCGGCGGCGCGGAACACGAGGCGGGCCTTGCCATAGCGCTCGGCGGGGCAGGCCTGACCGCGCGTGAGCTGGCCGTGCTCTATGCCGCACTCGGCGATGACGGCATTGCCAAGCCGCTTGTCTGGCGCGCGGACGAGGAGGCCGCGAACTATGAAGCGACCGGCAAGCGCCTCGTCAGCGGGGAAAGTGCCGGCGAAGTGCTCGACATCCTGCGCAAGGCGCCGACACCGGAAGGCCGCATGCCGGGCTCGCTGACGGCACACGCCCCGCAGATTGCCTTCAAGACAGGCACGTCCTATGGCTTCCGTGATGCCTGGGCGGCAGGCGTCTCCGGACAGCACGCGATTGTCGTCTGGGTCGGACGGGCCGATGGGGCGCCGCGCGCCGGCAAGACCGGTCATGACACGGCCCTGCCGATCCTGTTCGAAGTCGCCGACCGCGTCTCGCAGCACCTTCAGGACGAAGGCGAAGCGACGATGCGGCTGACCAGCGAGAAACGCCGCCTGAAATCCCATGGCGCGATGAAGGTGCTGGAGGAGGCAGGCCCACCGCAGATCCTGTTTCCACCGCAGGCCTCGGAACTCTGGGCCGGGCCGGTGAACGGGCGCACGTCCCGCGGTTTCGTCCTGGCCGGCCGGGGGGATGGACGGCTCAGCTGGTATATCGATGGCCGCCCTTGCGAGACCGATGATGCCGGCGCGCCGGTCTGGAAGCCGGAACGTCCGGGCTTTTACACCGTCACTGCAGTTGATTCTGCAGGACGCACGAGCCGGGTCCGGGTGCGAGTGTTGACCGGGCCTGCCTGAAAACACGGCATTGCCATATTTGCGCCGCCTTCGAACAACACGGGCGCAACACATTCCCGTTAGGACTGTGTTTACGGGGTTACAGACCACCGGTCATTTCCCATATCAGACCGGAAATCGAACAAGGCCCCGATCCAGTAAATCGAGTAAACAAGATGCGTACCCGTTCTCCTCAGTCTGTTGCCCTAGCTGCCGGTCTCGCAGCCATGGCGCTGGGATTCTTCTCCAGCGCCGGCGCACAGGATCAGGTCTCCAGTCCGGACGCCAAACGTCTGTCGACGGCCGTCTTTGCCGGTGGCTGTTTCTGGTGCGTTGAAGCGGATTTTGACAAGGTGGACGGTGTCGTTTCAACCATCTCCGGCTATACCGGCGGCACGGTCGCGAACCCGACCTACAAGCAGGTCTCGCACGAGAAGACGGGCCACTATGAGGCCGTCAAAGTCACCTATGATCCGGATAAGGTCAGCTATGATGCGCTGGTGGATTATTATTTCCACCACATTGATCCGACCGATGCGACGGGTCAGTTCTGCGACAAGGGTGAAAGCTACCGCTCGGCGGTGTTCGTGGCCGATGCCGACCAGCGCGAAGTCGCCGAAGCCGAGGTCGACATGATCAACGCCTCCGGCGTGCTCGGTACACCGGTTGTGACGCAGATCCTCGACGCCAGCACGTTCTGGCCTGCCGAGGACTATCACCAGGACTATTACAAGAAGAACCCGCTCAAATACCGCTACTACCGCACGGCCTGTGGCCGCGATGCGCGGGTGAAGAAGGTCTGGGCCGAGGATTCAGCCGGTCACTGACCGTCCGTTTCCGGTTTTGCAGGGCAGGGTGCCGGCGGGAATTCCGTCTGGCCTTCGAACTGCGCCTCCCAGTCCGCATCATGGACCTGAGGCTTGAAGCCGGACGCCACATACAGAACGAACGTCCGCGACAGCGGGCAGCCATTGCTGCGCTTGCCGAGCGGCACGGAGATCTCGCCGGCCGGTTCAAATGTCTCGAACTCACTGCGAAGCATCGGCCGCATGCCGGGATGGATTGAAGCGATCAGGACACGCTGGTCCAGCGGCGGGGCGAGCGGCTGGGTTTCCGAGAAGCTCTTCGGTACGCCATAGCGGCGCCAGGAGAGCAGGGGGATGGAGCGGTCGCGGCCATAATAGTCGAGCCCGTGCCAGGCCTCGCGCTCATCCACCAGCACAGCCGTTGCGCCGACCGACCTGGCAATGCCGAACACGTCTTTCGCGGCCTGGTCCCAGCCGCGTGTGCGCTTCAGCGCATTGTCGAGGCCGAGCGAGGTGGAGGACTGCAGCGGCAGCAGCGAGATCGCCGCAAAGCTGAGTGCCAGCACGCCGTGCAGGCCAATGCTGAACCAGAGCAGGCCCGACGGGCGGTACCTTACCAGGCCGGCGAAAAGCAGGAGGCCTCCACCGACAATAAGGCCGAGAATGAGCCGGACCCAGACGCCGAGGTCCGGCACGAACTGCAGCGCCACAAAGGTCAGCCCGGCCACGATGAACCAGAGCTTCCGATTGGCCCGCGCGCGGATCAGCCACGCAGCAACCAGCACGCTTGCAGCCGGGTAGGCGGTTGCGGCCCAGTTCGCATTGGCACGCGACAGCACGGCCTGGCCGAGAATGATGACGAGCACCGGCAGGATGAAGCAGAGCAGCCAGCGGTCCCGGCCCATGATGCCTTCGTCCTGCGAGCGGACGGCGAACAGGCCGAAGACCAGGGCCAGGAAACTGACCGGTCCGAACACGCCAAGCTGGTCGACCAGAAAGGTCAGCGCGTTTTCCGGATTGATCAGGTCGCCTCCGAGATTGGCATTGTCCACCGTATGGCTGACGGTCTCGAAATCATGCGCTGCGTTCCAGGCCATGTGCGGTGCGAAGACCAGTGCGGCCAGGCCCAGCATAAGCAGGCCATGCCCTGAGATCAGCGCGCGGCGGCTGTCCCGGTCGATCAGCAGTGTCAGCACAATGCCGATCAGGAAATAGATCATCGCATATTTCGACAGGAGGCCCGCCCCGATGGCGAGGCCGAGGCCGGCGGCGCTCACCCAGCTGCCTTTCCCGGCGCGCAGGCGCCAGAAGCAGAACAGGGCCGCGCACCAGAAGGGCATCAGCACGCCATCGGTCGAGATGACGGCAGAGGACAGCACCACCGCCGGCATCAGCGCATAGCCGAGCGCAGCCAGCATGCCGGTTCGGCCACCATACATGTCGCGGCCGAGATGGAACAGGAAAATGGCCCCGGCCGTATGCAGGAAGGGGGCAGGCAGGCGCACAGCCCATTCCGCGTTACCGAACACGGATGTGACCGCATGGATCAGCCAGGCGATCATCGGCGGCTTTGAATAATAGCCCCAGTCGAGCGTCTCGCCCCAGCGCCAGTACTGGGCTTCGTCGGCATAAAGGTTCAGCGGGGACACGGCCAGGAGCAGGACACGCAGGGCCAGCAGAATCAAAAGGGCCAGATAGGTGATGCGGCGCCAGTCCGTCGTCGATTCGCCGGGGGATTCCATCATTTGCCTCGGGCCTTTTCGGTACTGGTCCGGTTTATGCGATGGGATGCCGACATAATATACCCTGAAACGCACGTTTCACGGCGAGTTCTTTCTAACCACCGTGTCATTTTTGCATCGCAGCACGGGCTTCGACACAAATCCGAACATCATGTGTCGAACCTTCAAGATCTTGTCACTAATCTGTCATGTGGGGGCGTTAAGCGCTCTCAAAACCGGAAGGCGTGCAAGGGCGCTGACCGGGTGCTCTCTCGGACAGGGGAAAATCATGATCAACTGGAATACATTCGCACGCGGTGCCGCCGTTTCGGCTATCGCGATCACGGCGGCTGGCGTTGCATCGGCACAGGTTACGACCTCGTCGATCCGCGGTACCATCGTCGATGAAACCGGTGCTGCCGTTTCCGGCGCCACCGTCACCATCCTCCACGAACCGACCGGCTCGGTCGCCGTGGCAACCACCAGCGCCACCGGCCAGTTCTCAGCTCAGAACCTGCGCGTCGGCGGCCCTTACAGCGTTACCATCACTGGTGAAGGCTTCGTGCCGGCCCGCGCCGACAACGTCTACGCCAACCTCGGTGAAGCCACGAGCCTGAACCTGGCCGTTACGACGTCCAGCGACGACACGGCCCGCATGGAAACGGTTGTCATCACCGGTTCCGCTCTGCAGGTTGCCCAGGTTGCGACCGGCCCGTCCTCGACCTTCAATATCGCGACGCTGGAAAATGCTCCGGCCATGAACCGCGACATCAAGGACATCGTCCGTCTCGACCCGCGCGTCTATGTCGACGAAGCCTTCAACGACTCGATCAACTGTGCCGGTGCCAACCCGCGCTACAACTCGCTGACCGTCGACGGCGTCCGCCTGAACGACAATTTCGGCCTGAACTCCAACGGTTACCCGACCGAGCGTATCCCGTTCTCCTACGACGCCATCGAGCAGGTGTCGGTTGAGCTGGCACCGTTCGACGTGAACTACGGCTCGTTCACCGCCTGTAACATCAACGCTGTTACGAAAACCGGTTCGAACGAATTCCACGGCGGCCTGTTCTTCGACTACACCGACGACTCGCTGACCGGCGACGAAACCGATGGCATCAAACGTGACCTCGGCTCCTTCGAAGAGAAGCGTTACGGCATCAATGTCGGCGGCCCGATCATCAAGGACAAACTGTTCTTCTTCGCTGCTTACGAAAAATTCGAAGGCGCAAACATCTTCGGTTACACGCCGAACGATGTCGGCCTGTCGGATGCCCTGTACCAGAGCATCATCGACACGGCTGTGAACCAGTATGGCTACACCGCCGGCGGTCTGCCGACCTCTCTGGCTGTCGAAGACGAGAAGTTCTTCGGTAAGCTCGACTGGAACATCAACGACGACCACCGTGCTGAATTTACCTACACCTACAATGATGGTGCCAACTACTCGCCGTCCGACTCCGGCTCGACCCGTCTTCCCGACGGTAACCACTACTATGAGCGCGGTGCCAAGCTTGAGAACTACACTGGCACGCTTTATTCGGACTGGACGCCGAACCTCAGCACCGAGGTGCGTGCGTCTTACGTTAAGCTCGACAACCGTCAGATCCCTGTCTGGGGAACCGACAACTGGGGTGAAGTCCAGATCCGCGTTCCGCAGGATCTTGGTTCGGGTACAACGACGATCTACCTCGGCGCCGACGACAGCCGTCAAGCTAACAAGCTGAACTACGAGCTTTGGAACTACAAGGCGGCTGCAAACTACTCGATGGGCGACCATCTCTTTACGGCCGGCGTTGAGCGCGAAGAGTTCTCCGTGTTCAACCTGTTCGTTCAGCAGGCCATCGGTGAGTGGCGCTTCAACAGCCCGGCTGATTTCGCCAACGGCGACATCAACTACTTCCAGTACACGAACGCTGCCGGCACCAACGACGTGAACGATGCGGCGGCTGATTTCGGATACGAAATCAATACGTTCTACATTCAGGACAAGTGGCAGGTCACCGACAAGCTCGATGTGACGGCGGGTCTTCGCTATGACTTCTACACGTCCAGCGACAAGCCGCGTTACAACGCCGACTTCGAAGCGACCTACGGTATCCGTAACGACGAGAACATGGATGGTCGCGACCTGCTGCAGCCGCGGTTTGGTTTCAACTATGAGTATGCTGACAATCTCAGCTTCCATGGTGGCTTCGGTCTGTTCTCCGGTGGTAATCCGAACGTCTGGATTTCGAACAACTATTCGAACAATGGCGTGACGCTGAACGATTACTACGCTCCGTCGGGCACCAACCTTGCCGACTACACCTACTCCGACACCGGACGGCCGTTCTTCGATGTGCCGGACGAGGCCATCGACTACATCGCTAACGCGACGGGCCGTGGTGGTGTGAACGCCCTCGACCCGAACTTCGAAATCCCGTCGGAATGGAAGTTCGCGTTCGGTGCCGTGGCTGATGTTGACACCAATATGCCGATCCTCGGCAATGACCTGCGCGTCATGGCTGACATCCTGTACTCGAAAACGAACGAAGCTGCTGCTGTGGTTCCGCTCAGCTATGTTCAGTCCGGCACGGCGCCGGATGGTCGTCCGCTTTACGGCGGCTCCACCAGCGACTTCCTGCTGACCAATGCAGACGAGAAGGGCAGCGCCCTGGTGCTCTCGCTCGGCTTGTCTCAGGCATATGACAACGGCATCGACTGGGCTCTCGGCTACGCTTACACGGACGCCAAAGACGCCAACCCGATGACGTCGTCGGTCGCCTTCTCGAACTTCGCGAACTATGCGACCTACGATCCGGTGAGCCCGAGCCTCGGTACGTCGGACTATGAAGTGGCTCACCGCTTCACGCTGCAGTTCAACTACGCGAAAGAGTACATCAAGGACCTGGAGACCCGCGTCTCCCTGTTCGGCACGGCCAACGAAGGTGCTCCGTACAGCTACACCCTGGGCTACGGCAGCACGATCGAAGGTCCGTTCCGCAACAGCCGTCAGCTGGCCTACATCCCGACTGGTATTGCTGACCCGCTCATCGCGGCAAGCTCCGATCCGGATGCCGTCGCTGCTCTCGTGAACTTCATCGAGAACAATGACGACCTGCGTAACGCTCGCGGCAGCATCTTCACCCGCAACGATGCAGCGGATGACTGGTGGACGAAGTTCGACCTGAAGCTGACCCAGGAACTGCCGGGTCTGCGCGCTCAGGACCGCACGGAAGCCTGGGTCACCATCGAGAACGTCGGCAACCTGCTGAACTCCGACTGGGGCATCCTGCGTGAGCATGGCTTCCCGGGTGACGCTGAGCTGTACAATGCGAACATTGTGAACGGCCAGTACGAGATCACCAGCTTCAACGGCGATGCCGACCAGGACTCCATCGTGGTCAGCCCGTCGCTGTGGCAGGTCCACTTCGGTATCAAGTACAAGTTCTAAGCCTTACGGCCTGAACTGAATTGAAATCGGGAAGGGCGGCTCCATGCGGGGCCGCCCTTTTCCTTTGGTGAGACCTGTGGCATGGCGCGCGCGATGAGCGACAACAAACCCTTCCTTCCGCCCGAATGGGCTCCGCAGGCTGCCCTCTGGTGCGGCTGGCCGCATCTTGCCGATGAATGGGGCGGCCGTCTCGAAGGGCCGCGTGTGCAGATTGCCGGATTCATCCGGGCCGCTTCGGCGCATGTTCCGGTCCGGGTGGCTGCCGGGTCTGCCGAGGCGCTGGCCTCTGCCACGGCGGCTGTCGGCGATGTGGCGAAAATCGTGGACATCCCCGCCGGGGACATCTGGCTGCGTGACACCGGCCCGATCGTGACGGGGCAGGGCGACGCGCGCGAGGCCCAGGCTTTCCGCTTCAATGGCTGGGGCGGCAAATACCTCATGCCGGGCGACACAGAGACCGCCGGCGCCATCGCGGCGCACGAAACGCTGCCGGCCAGTTTCCATCCCATCGTGCTTGAAGGCGGTGCTATCGATGCCGATGGCAAGGGCCGGCTGCTGACCACGCGCCAGTGCCTGCTTAACCCGAACCGCAATCCGGACCTGACGGCGGACGAGATCGAGGCCCGCATCTGCGCGGCGCTGGGTATCGACGAAATGATCTGGCTGGGCGATGGTCTCCTGAACGACCACACCGACGGCCATGTCGACAATATTGCCCGCTTTATCGGGCCCGGCCATGCGCTGTGCCAGATGCCGTCCGGCGCGGACGACCCGAACAAGGATGTGCTGCTGGAAATCGAAGCCACACTGCGTGAGGCCGGGCTCGATGTGACGACCATCCCGTCGCCTGGCCTGATACCAGGGGAAGAGGGCGAGCCAATCCCGGCGAGCCACATGAACTTCACCATCACCAATGGCGCCGTTCTGGTGCCTGTCTATGAAGACCATTACAGTCTCGTGGCGCTTGCGGAGATGCGTGTCCTGTTCCCGGGCCGGAAGATCATCGGCCTGCCAGCCGGACATATCCTGGGTGGGGGCGGAAGCTTCCACTGCATGACCCGCGAAATTCCCGCCTGATCCGGAGGATCCCAAGATGAGCCGAACTCTCACCGTCGCCAGCATCCAGTTCACGCCGAGCGATGACATGCAGGCAAACATCGACCGCGTGGCAGGTTTCATCCGCGAAGCCGCCGGGCAGGGGGCTGACGTCGTGCTGCCGCCAGAACTTTTCTGCGGCTATTATTTCTGCAAGACGCAGGAAGAGCATCACTTCGCCCGCGCGCTGCCTTGGCACGATCATCCGGCGGTGATGCAGCTCGGAGAACTCGCCGCCGAACTTGGTGTCGTGATCCCGGTCTCGATCTATGAGAAGGACGGCCCGCACTATTACAATTCGCTGGTCATGATCGATGCCGATGGCACCCCGCTGGGCGTCTACCGCAAGAGCCATATTCCGGACGGTCCCGGCTATCAGGAAAAATACTATTTTCGGCCGGGCGATACGGGTTTCCGCACCTGGCAGACCATGAAGGGCAATATCGGTGTCGGCGTTTGCTGGGACCAGTGGTTCCCCGAAGCGGCGCGGGCCATGGCCCTGATGGGCGCCGATGTGCTGCTCTATCCTACCGCGATCGGGGCAGAGCCGCATGATGCCAGCCTCGACACGGCCGCCCGCTGGCGCCGCGTGATGCAGGGCCATGCGGTGGCGAATGTCATGCCGGTGGTCGCTGCCAATCGTGTGGGCGATGAGGAAGGTCAGGTCTTCTATGGCACCAGCTTCATTACCGACCATGTCGGCGAAGTCGTTACCGATTTCGGACGCAGTGAAGAAGGCGTGCTGGTCGCCAGCTTCGATCTTGATGTCATCGACCGCGATCGGGCCGCATGGGGTTTCTTCCGCGACCGGCGGACAGACCTCTACGACATACTCGTCTGATCGGAGGCCTCAGCTTCCGCCCGGCGTGCCGCGGGGGGCCCGCTGTCCGGTGTCGAAAGGCGAACGCTCATCCCGCTCCGGCCTGGGTTTCGGCGCCTTCAGAGAGGCGATCACGATCACGTCGCTGGTTTCCTCGGCATAGTGATCCGCAAGCTCTGCGATCACGGCTTCGAATTCTTCCGGGCTGACCCGGCGGTCGAGGTTCGGGTCAAAGCGGACCGGATTGGCGAGGGAATCGTCCCGTGTCGGCAGGCTCTCAGCCCAGTTGATCTGCTCGAATGCTGTCAGATAGCCGTCGCCATTCGTATCGGCGTTCCGGAAAGCGGCTTTGGTGCCGGCCTCCAGCTCTGCGCGCGTGATTTCCCCGTCCCCATTGGTGTCGAAACTGAGGAACAGGCCGCCGCCAGCGACCAGCCTTTCAGGCGTCCCCTTGGGGCGGCGCGCTTCGGGTTTGGTAAATCCCTGACCAGGCAGACGCACGATTTCGTCCTGTGCTTCCTGTGCCGCAGCCGGAACTGCTGCAGCGATCAACAAGGCGCCAGCCAGCGCGATTGGACGTAAAATCATGGGGATCACTCCGCGAACAGGCGAGCAGACTAAGCGAGTGTTGTGTTTTTGCAACATGTGGTTTCAGTAATCTTGCGCCGGTATCGGCCGGGCATTAGCACTCCGTTAACGCGCCCTTAACGCTAGAGGGGCAATTCGTTAACCGTTTCATCGGTCGTTCTCGCGGCTGATTCGGGCTTTTGGATGACGCGGCATGGCACTTTCAGCGGAGCAGGTTCCGATCATTATGGCCGCAGGTGCGGCCGCTCTTGGCCTCGCGGCGCTGCTCTGGGCGTTACGCGTGTCGGACGGTGCGCGGGGGGCTGCCCGTAAATATCGTGACCGGTCTGCTGAGCTGGAAACCACGCTTGCGGCGCACCGGTCCATTCTCGGTGCCCATCCGGGGGTGATTTTGGTCTGGCAGGGCGAGGCGCTGGAAGCCGAGGGTGACGACATCATCCCGCCGGAAATGTATGGGTCCCCGGTCGCGCTGGCTGGCCTGCTGAGCTTTACCGACGATGCCATTTCGCCCGACCCGGCCGTGCGCATTATCGAAGGCCTCGCAGACCTTGAAGCCCGGGACAGTGCCGGACATGACACAACGCTTCGCATCCGCCTGCGCGAACTGCGCGAGAGCGGGCAGGCCTTCTCGTTGACGATTATCGGCCCGTCCGGGCGCTTCCTCGAAGCGGATGGGCGCACGGCCGGCGCCCGCGCCGTGGTCTGGGTCAGCGACGCAACCATCAAGGGGCTGGAAGAAAGCTCCGCACGCGGCAAGCTGGAGGAGGCCCGTCAGGTCATCGCGCGTGACCCCACCGCTTTCCTCGACATGCTGGGCAAGGCGCCGTTCCCGGCCTGGCGTATGTCGGGCATGGGCAAGCTGCAATGGGTGAACCCGGCCTATATCGAGGCCGTCGACGGCACGAACCTGGATCGTGTGCTGGACCGCCAGCTGATGCTGGATCAGGCCACCGCCGATCAGGCCCGCAAGACGATCAGCGAAGGCATCGACATCGACGAGACCCGCCACATCACCATCAATGGGGCGCGCAGGGCGATGCGTATCCTGACCTTCCCGCTGTCGGGTGGGGCAGGGGCGATGGCGCTGGACGTCACCGCGCAGGAAGATGCGCGTGAGGAACTGAACCGCCACGTCCGCGCGCATGACGAGACGCTGAACCATGTGGCCGATGCCGTTGCCATTTTCGGTGCCGATCGCAAGCTGACCTTCTACAACAAGGCGTTCCGCGACATGTGGGATCTCGATGAGAGCTTCCTGCTGGACCGTCCCGGCCATGGCCAGCTGCTGGACCGGCTGCGCGAGCGCCGCAAGCTGCCGGCGCGGGCGAACTATGCCGAATGGCGCGCGGAAGAGCTTTCCTACTATCTCGACATTGACGGGGTGAAGGAAGACACTTGGTCGCTGCCGGATGAGCGGACCCTGTCTGTGACCCGCCAGCGCCACCCGATGGGCGGCCTTCTGCTTTTGTTCAAGGACATTACGGGCGAACTGGAACTGCAGACCCAGTTCAATGCCATTGTAAAAACGCAGAGTTCCACGCTCGATAATCTCCACGAGGCGGTTGCCGTGTTTGGCGGCGACGGACGCATGAAGCTGCACAATTACGCTTTCGAACGCCTGTGGAGCCTCAGCGGAGAGATGCTGAAGGACCAGCCTGACTATGATGACGTGGTGGAGGAGTGCATCCCGCTGTTCCATGACACGGAAATCTGGGCGGCGATGAAGAGCCACATCACGGACCCGTCCGCCAAGGCGCGCCAGTCGACGACGGGCGAAATGCGCCGTTCCGATGGGTCGATCCTGACCTATCTCACCCATCCGTTGCCGGACGGAAACACACTGATCGCCTTTGCTGATGTGACGGCGACGCGGCGGGTCGAGTCGGCCCTGCGCGAACGCGCCGAAGCCTTCGAAGCGGCAGACCGCCTGAAGACGGAATTCGTGCGTAACGTGTCCTACCAGCTGCGTTCGCCGCTGACGGTGATCTTCGGCTATGCCGAACTTCTGGAAACCCAGCGCAATGGCGACCTGACGGAACGCCAGAAAGACTATGTCAGCGCGATCCTGTCTGCCTCGGATCACTTGTCCAAGCTGATCGAGAACATTCTCGACCTCGCCATGATCGAGGCCGGGCGTATGGATCTCGACCTCGAAGATGTCGACCTTGCCAGCGTGATCGAGGAAAGCATCGAGATGGTCGTCTCGAAGGCCGAGGATACGCAGATCACGGTGCGGTCGGATATTTCGGGCAAGCTGGGCCTGATCCGCGCGGACGAACGCCGCATCCGTCAGATCCTGTTCAATCTGGTGTCAAACTCGCTTCGCTTTACCGATTCCGGCGGCGAGATCGTCATTTCGGCTCAGCGCATGGGCGACATGGTGACGTTTTCCGTACGCGACAATGGCCGCGGCCTTGAGGCCGACAAGCGCGCGACCAGCTTCGACAGTTTCGTCTCAGGCGATCAGCGCGGCGCTGGCCTCGGCCTTGCCCTCGTGAAGCACTTTGTCGACCTGCACGGCGGCACGGTCGGCATGAAACCGGTCGATGGCGGCGGGCTGGAAGTCACCTGCTGGCTGCCGGCACAAGCGATGCGTGCCGTAAGCGCACAGCGCGAATTGCTTCTTTCGGAGAATGTCGTTCCGTCCTGAGACGGACCGCAAGGCGCCGTCTAGTGCGCCTCGACGATACGCTCGGGATCCTGGCCGCGGGTCTCCGCCACGACACGGGCCGGAACCTCAGGCGCCACGTCATAGCGCAGGATGGCCGGCTTGGAGACCAGAAGGTCCGAACCGTCCTTGTCCGTCACCACAACCGTTTCCATGACAGCCGGGGCGTCCTCGGCAGTTTCGGTTTTCGGCAGGAAATCAGCTTCCAGACGGCCGCGCAGGCCGCTGTCTTCTGCAGCAAGAACGGGTAGGGCAACGCTCGCGGCGGCGAGGCTGATGGCGATAAAGCGGATGGCGGACATGGCACAACTCCCGGGCAAGACCAAACTCGCCCGGAAATATGCATGTTCTGTGCCAGATACGCCTATTTGGCGAATTTCAGGAGGAAGCGATCCGTCTTGCGCCGGACGGACGGGTCGAACACCTGCACGGTGCCGTCATCGTCCGGATTGGCGAGGATGCCGCTCTCATCGACAAGCGTCAGGCCATGATCTTCGGCCAGCGCGACGATGATGGCCTTGTCGATACGGTGCGTGTCTCCGCCCGTTGTGGGGGGCGATCCAGCCGGGGCCATGTGGTCCAGCACCACCAGATGGCCGCCCGGCTTCAGTACACGGGCAATCTCGTCAAAGGTCATGTCCGGGTCGCCGAGCACGCCTTCCGGCTCTCCCTGCGGCGTATACCAGAGCTCGTGCGGGCCGAGGAACCAGGTCACGATGTCTGCATCCGCATCCGGCACATTGCTGAGATTGTCGAAGGCGCTTTCCACGATCTGGACATTCAGCAGCCGCCCGTCGACCCGTTTCGAGACGGAATCGCCGAGGAAGTTTTTGAACGATGGCGGGTTCTGCATGTAGACCTTGCCATCCGGCCCGGCGACGCGTGACAGGAGCTCGGTATAGAAACCGTCACCGGCTTCCATTTCGACAATCGTCATGCCTGGCATGACACCGGCAAAGGACAGGACTTCGGCGGACTTGCGCACCGGGTAGAGTTCATAGTCCTGTTCCGGCCGGTCATCCTGGCGGAATACGCTCTCATAATCGAAGCCGCCCGGTGCCACTTTGGGAGCAGGGGCTTCCGGCATGGCGGCAGGCGCTTCCGGTGCAGGGCTTTCGGCCGGTGTGGCGCAGGCGGCGAGCAGGGCCCCTGCCAGGCTGAGTAGTGCGATCTGTTTCATCTTCCTGTTCTCCTCAGGGTGATCCGTCCCCGGATCAGGCGTTTGCCAGCATTTTCTCACTCATTTCCCACAGGCGTTCTGCGCGTTCATCGTCGCAGGCCCAGGGGCGGACATGTTCCCAGCGCTCACTGGTCTCGGTGGCCAGTTGTGCAATGTCGCAATCTTCGCAATAGACGCCGCCGCGGCCTTCAAGCTGAGGCGAGGTGGCCGCCCAGACTGTGGTCGAGGCGCCCTGTTCCGGTGTCTTGAACCGTTCCAGCACCATGGGCGGGATGGACCCGTCCGGTGCTTTCCAGCCAAGCGCGACCATTTCTTCTTCCGGCAGGTGGCGTTGCAGCGGGGTGAAGATGCCGCCGGGATGGACCGAGAAAGCGCGGATGCCGATGTCGCGCCCGCGCCGGTCGACGCCAAGGGCAAACAGCGCATCGGCGGTCTTGGCCTGTCCGTATGCCTCCCATTTGTCATAGGCGCGTTCATTGTAGTTCGGGTCGTCCCAGATAATGTCCGAGCGGGCATGGCCGATGGAGGAGAGGGCGACGAGGCGCGCATTCTCCGTGCGCTGCATGGCGGGGGCGAGGGCGAGGCTCATCGCCATGTGGCCGAGATGGTTGATGCCGAACTGGCTTTCCCAGCCGGGGCCGACCCGGGCGAGCGGGCAGGCCATGATGCCGGCATTGTTGATCAGGATGTCGAGGCCGCGCCCGGTTTCGTCATATTCGCGGGTGAATTTCTCGACACTGGCAAGGTCTGCCAGGTCCATCGCCGCGATCTCAATATCGCCGGGGACATCGGCCAGCGCAGCTTCGGCCGTGTCGAGCCGCCGGGCCGGGACCGTCACGCGGGCGCCAGCCGAGGCCAATGCCCGGACGGTTTCCAGTCCGATGCCGGAATAGCCCCCGGTGACCACGGCGTTCTTTCCGGAAAGGTCGATCCCTTCGATCACTTCGGCAGCTGTCGATTTGTCGTGAAATCCCGATCCGATCGGGGCCTGGTCCTGTGCGGCCATACGGAAATCTCCCTTTTCTCCGATCGCGCTTTTTTTTGTCGGGGAATACTGCCCTGCGGCAGGAGGGGCAGCAAGGGCAATCGCAGGTTAAGAAAGCTTAAGCCGGTAAAGTCTTGGTGACCCCATGGCCCGGTCCCTATATCAGAGCCGGAACAATGACTTAGGAAGGGCAGACCCCATGCTACGCTCCCCTCTGATTGCCGCCGCACTGACCTGTTGCGCCATCGCCCTGCCAGCCGCCGCCCAGTATGGCCGGGTTGAACGCTCCCAGGCCGAGATCGCGCTGGAAAACGCCAAAGAGACTTTCGCCGAACAACGTGCCGCCCGTCAGGAAGCGAACACCGCCTGCGCCGCCCGCGACTATGATGCCTGCGTGACTGCGGGCGATTCCTATCGCAAGGGCACTGGCGGCACGCAGGATTATGGACTTGCCATCAAGGCGTATGACCGGGCCTGCAAGGGCGATAATGGCAAGGGCTGTGCCTCACTGGCCTATATGACCATGCTGGGCCGCGGGATGGACGCCGATCCGGTGAAGGCGCGCGGCCTCTACAAAGAATCCTGCGATCTTGGTGAAGTCAGCGGCTGTGCCGGTTATGGCAACATGCTGTTCACCGGAACGGGGGGCGCCAAGAATGTGCCGGAAGGCACGCGCGTCCTGCAGGACGCCTGCAATCGCGATTATGAATGGGCCTGCACCCGGCTGGACGAGCTGGGCGCTTATGATCCGGATTCCGTTGCGTTCGAACGCCTGAAAGACATGCGCGGCGGCTGATCCGCAGCCGCGCTTTGCCTTAGCGGCGATCCGTCACCGGGCCGGGAGACAGGAAAGAGGCTGGCGGTGTTATGGGCGATGCTGGCTGTGACCGCGTGACAGGCGGCTCCACAGGGCGCCCTGCTGGGACCGGGTCGGCTTTTGGGGCCTGAACAGGATCCGGCGGCCCGAGACGGTCCGGCAGATCCGCAGCGATCAGCAGATTGGCTGTCAGCATGGCGCCTTCATCGACACGGATGGACCGCGCGGCGACGTCTCCGCCGACCGTTGCGCCCGACCAGATTTCGATCGACTGGGTCGCCAGAACCGTGCCTACCAGCTCACCATGCACGACGATGAGCGGGGCTTCGATACGGCCTTCGACACGGCCGCCGCGTTCGACGATCAGCATGCTTTCGCAGTGGATGTTGCCTTTGATCACGCCTGCAACGACCAGTTGGGCCCCGAACCGCAGGTCGCCCTCAAGTGTGGTGCCCTTCAGGATCAGGTTTGCCGGTTCTCCGCCGCGCATTTTGTCTGCAGGTGCCATGGAGGTCTAAGCCCTTTTCTTGTTCACAAGCGCGTCTATGCAGGGATTGTGCCCAGACCGCAGAACCTGTTGATTTCAGGGGAAAATTGGTGTGCGTGGGCCTTCAGTCGGGGAATTGCCCCGATCTGGCCACCGGCATGCCGCGGGGGCGCCGGAGAGAGGGGATTGGATCAGCCTATGCGCTTCATCTGCCTGACCGCCGCCTTTCTCCTGACCGTGACTGCCTGCTCGGAGCGCGCCGCGCCTGTTGCGGAGATAGCGCAGAACGGACCGTTCACCCCCGGCAATGAGGGCATCGACCTTTCCCACCACAATGGCCGGGTGAACTGGGACGCGCTCAGCAGCGCGCCGCTCGATTTCGTCTATCTGAAAGCCACCGAAGGGCGCGACTGGAAGGACACACGGTTTCAGGAAAACTGGCTGGCGGCGAGCGAGCGTGGCTGGCATGTCGGGGCCTATCATTTCTACCTGCTCTGCCGGAATGGCGCAGCACAGGCGGAGAATTTCATCCAGTCAGTCGAAGTGCGCGAAGGCACGCTGCCCCCGGCAGTCGACCTGGAATACGCCCATAATTGCCCGCCGGACGGATCCAAAGAGGCCGTCCGGGCAGAAATCAGGACGTTTCTGGATGCGCTGGAAGCCGAATATGGCGCGCCGCCCGTGCTCTACACGACACCGGATTTCCATCGCGACTGGCTGGCCGGACACTTTCCCGGTCATCCGGTCTGGATGCGCAGCCTGTCCGGCCCGCCGGACGGGGAGGTGCTGATCTGGCAGTATTCGATGAAAGGTCAGGTGCCCGGGGTCGACGGGTTTGTGGATCTCAACCGCGTGCCCGGCACGCCTTAAATATCGAGGTCGAGCGCGAGACGTGTCAGGCCTTCCTCCGGCATGACCTGCGGGCGCAGCGCTGCCGGAATGTCCGCCGGGTTCACCGCGGCCTTGTCGAGGTCAATCCGCGCCAGCTGTGCCGGGCTGAGTGGCAGTTTTACCCCAAGCCCGGTCAGCAGGGACACGACTGCCCGAACCGGCCCCAGCGGCACCGGCAGGTCGATGCCGCCGCGCCCGGTCGCCCGGCGCGCTGTCGCGATCAGCTCCCGGTGAGACAGGATCTGCGGCCCGCCGACAGCGAGGAGGCCGGCCGCGTTCCATTCGCCCGTGACCAGCGCGGCCGCCAGGCGGGCAAGGTCTTCAAAATGGATCGGCTGCTGGCTCGCCTCACCGGAACCGAGGCGTGGAAACACCGGCAAGCGCGCCAGCATCCGCAACAGGCGCGACAGGTTTCCGTCCCCCGGGTATCCATAGATCATGGTCGGCCGCAGGACCGCCCAGCCGGATGCATTCTCCAGAACGTCCGCTTCAGCCGCGCGGAGCCGGTCATAGACGGGGTCTTCGCCGACGATCGCGACATTGTTCGAGGAAAAGACGACCCCGCGCCTCACGCCCCCTGCATGGAAAGCGCGTGCGGCCGGGCCGGAGATCGACAGGATCGGTGTCAGAATGACACTGGACAACTGAGGCGCCAGGGCGCTGATCGCGGTCAGGTCTGTCAGGTCAAGGGGCGCAAGCTCAATACCGGCGGCCTGCATACGGGCGTCGAGATCCACATCGGGATGGCGCCGTGTGCCGACGACTTTCAGGCCGCGTCCGGCAAGGTCCAGCGCGATACATGCCCCCAATGGGCGGTTCACGCCTGCAACAAGAATCGGATCGGTGGAGGTCACGCCCCCGCTCTAACAGCGTTTGAACGGGGGCGCGAGGGGGGTTAGTTCCGGGATTTGTCGACCAGGCGGTCGTTCTGGGCCCAGTGCATCATGCCGCGCAGCTTCTCGCCGACTTCCTCGATCGGGTGGCTGTTCATGCGCTGGCGCATGGCGTTGAAGCCCGGTGCGCCGGCCTGGTTTTCCAGCACCCAGTTGCGGGCGAAGGTGCCGTTCTGGATGTCTTCCAGAACCTTCTTCATGTTCGCCTTGGCGTCCGAGTTCACGACGCGCGGGCCGGAAACGTATTCGCCATACTCGGCCGTGTTGGAGATCGAGTAGTTCATGTTGGCGATGCCGCCTTCATAGATCAGGTCGACGATCAGCTTGGTCTCGTGAAGGCATTCGAAATAGGCCATTTCCGGCGCATAGCCGGCTTCGACCAGGGTTTCGTAGCCAGCCTTGATCAGCTCAACGATACCGCCGCAGAGAACGGCCTGTTCGCCGAAGAGGTCGGTTTCGGTCTCTTCACGGAAGGAGGTTTCGATCACGCCGGCGCGGGTGTTGCCGATGGCTTTCGAGTAGGAGAGGGCGACGTCCCTGGCGGTGCCGGTCGCGTCCTGGTGGATGGCGACGAGGCCCGGCAGGCCGAAGCCCATCTGGTATTGCGCACGCAGCGTGTGACCCGGGCCTTTCGGGGCCGACAGGGACACGTCGACATCGGCGCGCGGGCGGATCAGGTTGTAGTGCACGTTGAAACCGTGGCCGAACATGATGTGCTGGCCGGCGCGCAGGTGCGGCTCGATCTCGTTGGCGTACAGCACAGCCTGCTTTTCGTCCGGGATCAGGATCATGACCACGTCGGCCCACTGGGTGGCTTCAGCGGGGGTGACGACTTCGAGGCCTTCGGCTTCAGCTTTCTTGCGGCTGGCCGAGCCTTCCTGAAGGCCGACTTTGACCTGTTTCACACCGCTGTCGCGCATGTTCAGCACATGGGCGTGACCCTGGCTGCCATAGCCGATCACGGCCACTTTCTTGCTCTGGATGAGGGCGAGATCTGCGTCCTGCTCGTAATAAACTTTCATGGGCTTCCGTTCGGCTCCGTCGGGGGTTGTTCTGGATAGGGATGAGGCGGTCAGGGGGCGTTGCAGTCCCAGCCGTCGCTGACATTGGCGACGCCAATGATCAATTCGTTGAGTTTCGCCACATCGTCGCTCTGGCGGATGTGGCGGGAGAAATTGCGTGTCCCGTTCGCGGTCTGCACACGGCTGACCACGTCGTGGGAATCGAGCAGCAGGACAGACCGGTGCGATCCGTCCGGATTGACCACGACTTCCATCCGCTCGGCATAGCCGGGCAGGTCGGGTGAGGCAGCTTTCAGGAGGCCGATGGAAACCTGCGCGGCCGCGTCGTCCGGCATCAGTGTCTTCAGCTGGCAGACCGGTACATTGCCGGGCTGTTCCATATCGGCCGGCACCGAGCGGGCATTGAGGATCATCGTGCCCTGAACGTCGCTGACGGCGTAGACATAAACCGCTCCGCTGGGGGAGATCGCGGTATCGATCACGCTGACGAGCGGATCGGCGACCTGCCCGAAAATCGCGTCGGCACGGTTTTCGTAGATCGCTGCCCGGTCAACATCGCAGGCCAGCTGTGCCTTGCCGGCCTCGTCGGCCACGGCCAGCGCCACTCCGGCCACGCGCGGCTTGCAGCTTTCCGGCATCGGCGGTTCGGCCAGCGCAGGCGCAGCGAAACAGGCAGCCAGCAGGGGGAGGGCGAAAAGGCGGTGCATCATCCCTTTTCCTTCCCGCGCTTGATTGAGAGTACGCCGGTGCGGCTGACCTCGACCAGGCCAAGCGGCGTCATCAGATCCACGAACTGGCTGATCTTGTCGGAAGCGCCGGTGATCTCGAAGATGAAGCTCTCATTCGTCGTATCGATCACATTGGCGCGGAAAATCTGGGCAATGCGAAGCGCTTCCACGCGCTTCTCGCCACTGCCGGCCACTTTTACGAGGGCAAGTTCACGCTCGATGCCGCGCTTCGATTTTGTGATGTCCACGACTTCGCCAACCGGCACGAGGCGCATCAGGTGCGCTTCAATCTGCTCCAGGATGTGCGGTGTGCCCTGGGTGACAATGGTGATGCGCGACTGGTGGCTGGAGGCATCCACCTCGGCCACGGTCAGGCTGTCGATGTTATAGCCGCGCCCGGAGAACAGGCCGACGACACGGGCAAGCACGCCCGGCTCGTTGTCGACCAGCACGGCCAGCGTGCGGCGCTCGACGGCTTCATCCTCATGGTTGAGGAAGTAGGCGGACTTCGGCCCGTTCTGCGGTCCGTTCGGAGCGGGCGTTCCGGATCCGTCGCTCATTGTACAGTCTCCGGCTGTTCTGGATGGCGGGTTGGGTTGTCGATGGAGACCCCGGGACGCCGAGTCAAGAGTTGCTGCCTGAGGGACTCAGCGCGTCCGATGGCCTGCTTCTGATGGGTACGGGTCTGCCCGTCATAGCGCCCGATCACCTGGTTCAGGCGGCGCGGATCGAGATGGGCCTGCAGTTCGGACACAACGAGGCGCCGGCATTCATCGATGAAGTCCGCGCTGTTGTCGCCGGTCGGGCCGCCTTCACGGGTCAGCGCCTTGATTTCACAATGAACCCAGACCATCGCGTCGAGGATTGGCGGACGCGAGCCGCGATAGGCGCCGTCTTTCTCTGCGCCTTTCCCGTGTTCGTCGAGATTGGGGAAAAACATGCGGCCCCGGTCGATCAGGGAAGTCAGATTGATCAGCGTGGCGGCGCGGGCGGTCTGGAAGGCGCCTTCATTGCCATGCAGGTGCCGGGTGCGCGCCAGCATGGCCGCCCGGGCCAGCGTATCGATGGCCGCATTGCCCCAGTCGAGGCTGGAACTGTCGATGGCCTGGCGCAATTGCTCGGTGCGCAGCTGGCGCTGCTTGCGGGTTTCTGCCCGGCTGGCGAGCGCGCCGATCACGGCCGCGATCGCCGACACCACCGTGACGACTGTGCCGACATTGTCGGCCAGTAGCTGCCAGATGTTGTCAAAGGCCATTACCATCCCCTGAAGCGGCGCCGGTTCCCGGTCTGTCAGAAGTCAGACGAGCTTGCGCCCGGTCTCACCAATCTCGTTACCAGTTATCTGCCCGAGGATCATCTCGTTATGTGCAGAGCCCGACGGGATCATGGGCAGGCAGTTGCCGTCCTTCTCAATCCGGCAGTCGAACAGGACCGGGCCCGGATGCTCGATCATTTCCATGATCTTGTCATCCAGCAGGGCCGGATCCTCGCAGCGGATGCCGTGGGCGCCCATGGCTTCGGCCAGTTTGACGAAGTCCGGCAGGCTTTCCGAATAGGAGTGCGAATAGCGCTCGCCATGCAGCAATTCCTGCCACTGGCGCACCATGCCCATCCATTCATTGTTGAGGATGAAGACCTTCACCGGCAGGCAGAACTGCACAGCGGTCGAAAGCTCCTGCATCATCATCTGGATCGAGGCTTCGCCGGCAATGTCGATGACCAGCGCATCCGGATGAGCGCACTGGACGCCGACTGCTGCAGGCAGGCCATAGCCCATCGTGCCGAGGCCGCCGGAGGTCATCCAGTGGTTCGGTTCGTCGAAATGGAAGAACTGCGCCGCCCACATCTGGTGCTGGCCAACCTCGGTCGTGATGTAGGGATCGCGGTCCTTGGTCAGTTCGTAGAGACGTTCGATGGCGTATTGCGGCTTGATGACCTCGTCCGATGGCGCATAGGCGAAACAGTCGCGGGCGCGCCAGGCGTCGATCTCGGCCTTCCAGGGCTTCAGGTCCGGGCGCTTGCCTTTGCGGTGCTTCACGGCAGCGATCAGCGCTTCGAGGGCTGCGCCGCAGTCGGCAACGATCGGCACGTCCACCCGGACGATCTTGTTGATCGAGGAGGGGTCGATGTCGATGTGGACCTTCTTGGAGTTCGGTGAGAAGGCATCGATCCGGCCGGTCACACGGTCGTCGAAGCGGGCGCCGACGCAGATCATCAGGTCGCAATCATGCATCGCATTGTTGGCTTCGTAGCTGCCATGCATGCCCACCATGCCCAGCCAGTCCTTGTGGGAGGCGGGGAAGGCGCCGAGACCCATCAGGGTGGAGGTGACGGGGATGCCCGTCTCGGCCTGCAGCTTGCGCAGCGCTTCGCAGGCTTTCGGCCCGGAATTGATGACGCCGCCGCCTGTGTAGAAGACAGGCCGGCGGGCCATGGCGATCAGCTCCGCGACCGCCTCAATGGCTTCCGGTTGCGGCTGGGTCTTCGGCGAATAGGTCGGTTTGTGCACGCCGTCCTTGCCGGAATAGGTGCCGGTCGCGAACTGGATGTCTTTGGGAATGTCGATGACGACCGGGCCAGGGCGGCCGGACGTCGCGATGTGGAAGGCCTCATGGATCGTCCGGGCCAGCTGGTCGACATCGGTGACCAGGTAATTGTGCTTGGCGCAGCTGCGCGTGATGCCGGTCGTGTCGGCTTCCTGGAAGGCATCCGTGCCGATCAGGTGCGTCGGCACCTGGCCGGAGATGACGACCATGGGGATCGAATCCATCATCGCGTCGGTGATCGGCGTGACCATATTGGTCGCGCCGGGGCCAGAGGTGACCAGCGCCACGCCGCACTTGCCGGTGGAGCGCGCATAGCCTTCGGCCGCATGGCCTGCGCCCTGCTCATGACGCACCAGAACGTGACGTATGTCGTCTGCCGAGAATAGCGCGTCATAAATCGGCAGGACCGCGCCGCCTGGATAGCCAAACATGACTTCTACACCCTGTTCCCGGAGGGCCGTGATTACGATCTCGGCGCCGGTCATCAGGCGTGTTTCGGTCTTCTGCTTGGTTTTGACGGTCATGACTTTGCTCTGGCGTCTGGGGTTAGAAAGGAGGGTGTTTGTCCGGATTGTTTTCTGAAAAGAAAAAGGGCCCCCTTCGGAGACCCTTTTGTGCGCACACCCGCAACCGGTTCTGATGAACTCCGGCTACGGGTGCCTAATTACGAGTACCTCTGACATGCGCACGTGCGTTTCCTCCAACGACGGGGGCTAGGAATAATCTGCCTCCATCTCCCTGTCAATCTCCCTATAGAGGGCAAGAATAACCCTCATGCGGTCGCTCATTTCGGTGCCCGGAATTCTCGGCCAGAACGGGAATTGCCTGCCAATCCACGTGAATTGCCTCTTTGCATAGCGCCGTGTGTCGCGTTTTGCGTTCTCGGCGGCAAACTCGGCGCTGATCTCGCCGCGGGCAAACGCAGCCAGCCAGGGCATGCCATGGGCTTTCATGGCAGGCAGTTCGGGGTCCAGCCCCCGTTCGATCAGCGCCCGGGCCTCGGCCATCGCGCCCTGCATCAGCATGCCTTCGAAGCGCCGGTCGATCTTTGCGTAGAGCTTGGCGCGCGGCGGGGTCAGGGCAAAGCCCATCCATTCCCGGTCCAGCAGGACAGGGGGCTGGCGCTCATTATGGAAGTCCGTGATGGGCCGGCCCGTCGCCAGCCAGACCTCATAGGCGCGCGCGAGGCGTTGCCTGTCGCCGGTGCCGAGGCGCTCCGCCGTTTCCGCATCGTGCGGGGCAAGCCGGGCGCGCAGGCCTTCGGCACCTTCGGCTTCGGCAATGTCGCGGACTTCGGCGCGGATGTCTTCCGGCACAGGCGGAATGGCCGAGAGGCCCTGCGTCAGCGCCAGCAGGTACAGCCCGGTACCGCCAACGATGACGGCGCGCTTGTTCTTCTTCTGGAGCACGCGGATCTTGGCGCGGGCCTCTTCCAGCCACTGGCCGGTGGAATAGCGTTCGGCGGCGTTCACATGCCCGAACAGATGATGCGGAACACCGGCCATCTCTTCCTCGTCCGGACGGGCGGAAATGACTTTCAGGTCCCGGTAAACCTGCATGGAATCGGCATTGATCACTTCTCCGTCGAGCCGCCGGGCGACTTCGATGGCGAGCGCGGTCTTGCCGCTGGCCGTGGGGCCGTGGATCAGGATGGCCGGATGCATGCCAATAGAGGTAAGGGGTTGTCATCGAAGAGGAAACCCATGATGACGCGGGAAAACCCGGGAAATGTGCCATGAGCCTGAGGATTGTTGCCGTCGCTGCAATGGATGCGGCAAAGCTGGAAGCGGAGGTCTCGCCTGAGCTTGGGCGTGTGGCGCCGTCGCGTTCGCTTGGCAGCGTGGACGGGCTTGTCGCGCTTGAGTGGCGGGTGCCGGGCGACCAGGATGAGGCCGCCCGTCTGCGGGCCCGGCTGACCGACAAGGGGCACCCTGTCGATACGGCTGTGCTGCCTGCAGACAGCGGCCGCAAACGCCTCCTGATCTCGGACATGGATTCCACCATCATCGGCCAGGAATGCCTGGATGAGCTCGCCGATTTTGCGGGGCTCAAAGCCGAAGTCTCCGCCATTACCGAGCGTGCCATGCGCGGCGAGCTGGACTTTGAAGGCGCCCTCACAACCCGCGTCGCCATGCTGAAAGGGCTCGGCCTCGACGCGCTGGAGCAGGCCTATTCGGAGCGCATCACGCTGAACCCCGGCGCGAAGACGCTGGTCGAAACGATGAAAGCGGACGGGGCAGAAACTGTACTGGTTTCAGGCGGTTTCACCTATTTCACCTCCCGCGTGGCGGCGGCGGCAGGCTTCCACACGCACCGGGGCAATACGCTGATCGATGACGGCAAGGTGCTGACCGGGGAGGTCGGCCGGCCGATCCTTGGCCGCGAAGCCAAACTCTCGGCGCTGGACGAATTTGCCGCCGGCAAAGGGATCGGCCGGGACGACGTGATTGCGATGGGCGACGGGGCGAACGATCTCGCCATGATCAAGGCCTCGGGTCTCGGCATTGCCTATCATGCGAAGCCCGTTGTGGCCGCCGAAGCGCATGCTGCGATCGAGCACACGGACCTGCGCGCCGCGCTCTTCTTCCAGGGCTATGAGGCGAAGGACTTCGTCGGCTGAGGTGTTGGATAAGCGGCGCTTCAGACCGTGAACAACACCGTGAATACACCATATAAACACCGTGAACAGACGCTGCGCCGCCGCCTGGGGGCACACTGAAACAACGGTCGGTCATTTCAAAATTGTAATGTCATTACATCACGTGTATATTCTTCCGCAAATCAGAAAAAGAGGGAGGCCAGAATGCGAGGCAGACACCGGACCGGGGCAGGGACTGCGGAGGTGTCGATGACGCCGATGCTGGACGTGGTTTTCATCCTGCTCATTTTCTTCATGGTCACATCAACCTTCACCCGGGAAAAGGCGATCCGGCTGGAGCCGCCGGCAACCGGCACGGGGCCGTCCTCCGGCAAGGCGATGCTGATCCGGATCGGCGATGACAGCACCATCCGCGTCAATGGCCGCATGACCGACATCGGCGCCGTGCGCGCTGCCATCGAACGGGTCAAAGCCGAAACGCCGGACATCCAGGTCGCCATCGAAGCGGCCCCGAAAGCGAAGACCGGCGTGGTCACGCTGGTGCGCGATGCCGCCTATGAAGCCGGGTACACTGAAGGGGTGAGTCTCGCGCTGGCGCGTGAGGCGCTCTGATCACTGCGGGCTGACAGCGACGGGCGTGATTTCGTTCTCTTCGCAGAAATTGTAGGCCTCGTCGCCCTCATAGGCCATGCAGGGTTCTGGAATGCGCAGACCGTTCCCGCGCAGCCAGTCGCAGGACGTCCGGTCGCCGAGCGCGCAGCCGATTTGATAGCTGCTGACCTCGGCTTCCCGCCGGGCATCGAAGTCCAGACTGCCATCGGATTTGCGGAATTCGTCATTGGCGTAGCCTTGCTGGATGGCGTTTGCCAGAACCGGGCAGGCCCGGCCGAGTCCGGAAAAGCAGGCAACCCGGAAGAAAACCGCGGCCATCTCCAGCTGATCCCGCTGAGCGGAGACCTCGCCGCCATGAAGCACGGCCTCCAGCAGGGCGGGCGGGCCGCTCAGCGTGTCGTATGGGCCGTTATAGGACTTCGCCTCCTCGGTGTCTTTGAAGAGCTGGTCGACGATCCCGTCCTGCGCGGAGGGGATGAAGCTGCTGTGCGGCCAGGCCTCGATGAATTCCAGCCAGCCGGCGATCGTGTTCGTGCGCTTGGCAGTGAGGAAGGCGAGGTCTTCGCTGCCTGCGGTGGCGGGCGTCGGCGCAGGTTCGCACCCCGCAAAACAGATGTCTTCGGTCAGGCCGTCTGCCGTGAACGGCATGGCATTGCCGGGCCGGGCAGCAGCGACTTCGCGCAGGGCGAGGGTGAAGGCGCGGTCAGCCGACAGGCCTTTCTGCGGCAGGCGTTTCGACAGGGCGCGGGAGAACAGGCCGTCATCGGGCGTCGTTGCTCCGTCAGCCGTGGCAAAGGCGATATAGAGGCCTTTCTTGCGCGGGACACGGACCATGCCCTTGTCTGCCGCGCCGCCCTTGGACGAGGTGAAAGGCAGCGTGTTGCGGCAGGCATCGGAGACGATGAAGATGGCCTTGGCATCGCTGGCGGCCAGCGCATCCACGATACTGTTCACCGGCACACCCAGGATCGGCAGCTGTTCGGCGCCCGTGATCGGCGATTTGGCCGGGATCAGGTAATTCGCCCGCTGTCCGGCAGACTCGGCAGAGCCGCCATGGCCGGAATAGTAGAAGAAGCCGATGGAGTCCTCTCCTGCTGCGCGCAGGTCGGACGAGAGCTGCGCGACGGCAAGATTGATGTCCGTCTGCGTGGCATCTCTCAGCACCTTGATATGTTCTGCCGGAAAGCCCGCCTGCATCAGGCCGGCGCGCATGTTCTCCACGTCTTCATGCGGCAGGGTGAGCTGGCCGACGGTGGGCGGATAGTCTTCGTTCCCGATCAGAAGGGCATAGCGGGTTTCTGCAGATGCGGCGAAGGCAAGGCTGGCCAGACCCCACAAAACAATCAGTGCGCGCAGCATCTTTCCACCTCCCTGTCCGCCTCGGGAAGAGCCTAGACCGGGATCATGCGACTGAAAAGCGGAAGAAAAGGCCTACTTGCCGAGGTCCACGCTGAGGAACTGATCGAACCAGCCGGCTTCGCCGCGGCGTTTGACACGGATCAGCAGCGGCTCTGCCGGTGTGGCGCGGGCGGCTTTGACCTTGTCCAGCGTTTCGCTGACCGTGGCGACACGTTCGAAATTCACCTCGATGATGACATCGCCGCGCACCAGCTTGCCATAGGCCGGGCCGCGGGCGGAGACGGAAGAGACGACCACGCCATCGACGTCTTTCGGAATGCCGTAGCGGCGGCGGATGTCGTCGTCGATGCCGGTCAGGTCAGCCCCAAGATCATTGGCGCTGGCCGGCAGGTCCGGCAGCTGGGTCGCCTCGTCGCCGGTCTGTTCTTCCAGCTCGCCCATGGTGACGGTGAAGGTGCGGGCGCGGCCATCGCGCACCAGGCGCACGGGCACGTCCTTGCCGATGGGCGTGTCGGCGATCACGCGGGTCAGTTCCCGCACGCTGGCAACCGGCTGGTTGTCGAAGCTGAGGATCAGGTCACCGACTTCCAGCATGGCCTTGTCGGCCGGACCATCATCGGTGATGCGGGTAACAATCACGCCGCCCTTGCCGCTGGCCTTGTAGGCACGCACCAGGGACTCGTCCGCATCCTGAACATTGACGCCCATCCAGGAGCGGCGAATGCGGCCGGACTTGATGAGTTCGCTTGTGATCTTGTTGACGAGGTTCGACGGTACCGAGAAGCCAATGCCGACGCTGCCGCCGGTCGGCGAGATGATCGCCGTGTTCACGCCCACGACTTCGCCGCCCAGATTGAACAGCGGGCCGCCGGAATTGCCGCGGTTGATGGCCGCGTCGGTCTGGATGAAGTCATCCGACCGCCCGGCATTCAGGTCGCGGTTGCGGGCCGAGATGATGCCGGCGGAGACGGAGCCGCCAAAGCCGAACGGGTTGCCGATGGCGATCACCCAGTCGCCGACCTCGGCACTGTCGCTGTCGGCGAAGCTGACAAAAGGCAGGGGGGTGCTGGATTTGACCTTCAGCACGGCAAGGTCCGTGTCCTGGTCGCGGCCGATCAGTTCGGCGTCCAGCACGCGGCCATTGGCGAAGTTCACTTCAATCTCGTCGGCGCCTTCAATGACGTGATTATTGGTCACAACATAGCCGTCGGCGCTGATGACGAAACCGGAACCGAGCGAACCTTCGCGGCGGAAACCGTCTTCATCGCGGCCGAAGAAATCGTTGAACCGTTCCATTGGCGAGCCCTCCGGGAAGGTGGGCATGCCATCCGGCGCTACGGTCTTGGAGGTGGAAATGTTCACCACGGCCGGCATCAGCCGCTTGGACAGGTCCCGGAAACTGGCCGGGCGCTCCTTGGGGTCGATCTGGTCGAGGGTTTGCGACAGGCTCTGCTGCGCGGCGGCAGGCGCGGCCAGCGGGACGGAGACGAGAACGGCAAGGGCGGCAAGAGCCGGGAAACGCATGGGACTTCGGCTTCCTCTGCGGGCGGAATATGAAACTATTTTCACCGCAGACTATGGCGCTTTGCGGGCAAGGTGCAACAGGTTCAGCCCAAGTGAACTGCAAGCCAGATCAGCACAATGCCCACCGCGCCGCCGCCAAGGCCGGCCATGGTCAGCTCCCGCGTGCTCAGCTGGGTGACGAGGACGGCGAGCCGGCGCATGAAGTCGGGGGCGACCGCATAGGCCGCCCCTTCCAGTAAGAACCACATGCCGACACCCGCCAGCAGGATCAGTGGCAGCGTCATGGCTGAAAGACTCCTTCAGCTCAGTTGGCGTTCTTGCGCGCGGCGGCGATGAACTCGTCGCACAGGCCAAGGTTTTCCGGGCCGATCACGATCTGCGTATTGCCCTTCTTCAGCGACTGTTCGCAGGCGATCAGGGCGCGCTGGAAGCGGAAGAATTCCGGATCGCGGCCATAGGCGCTGGCATAGATCTCGTTCCGCTTGGCATCGCCTTCACCGCGGATCTCTTCCGATTTCTGGTTCGCTTCGGCGAGGATCACGGTGCGGTCGCGGTCGGCCTTGGCCTTGATGGCCTGGGCCTGCTTGTCACCATTGGCGCGGATCAGCTCGGCTTCCTGGTTCCGGGCCGCTTCCATGCGGCGGAACACGCGTTCGGACACGTCCTGCGGCAGGTCGGCCCGGCGGATGCGTACATCGATGATGTCGATGCCGCGCCCGGCGATGGAGTCCGACAGGTTCTCGCGGATCTCATCCATCAGCGTGGCCCGCTGGCCGGAGATGATCTCTTCGGGCAGCTTGTTGGCCAGCGCGTTCCGGATGGCCGTGTTGGTGAACTGCGACAGCTGGTTCTCGGCCACGCGCTGCGTCTGCAGGCGCTGGTAGAAGGCCAGCGGATCGGAGATCTGGTAACGCACGAAGGCGTCCACGATCAGCTGTTCCTGGTTGGAGGCCAGGACTTCGATGTTCGGAATGTCGAGACCGATGTTCCGGCGGTCATATTTGATGACGTTCTGGATGAACGGCATTTTGACTTTCAGGCCGGCCTGGTTCTGCCCGGGGGCGTTATAGGCAGCCTGCGCCTTACCCACCTGCAGGACGAGCGCCTGTTCGGTCTGGTTGACGATGAAAAAGCTGTTCATGCCGACGATCAGAACCCCGGCGGCGATGATAAGGGCGACAATACCAAGTCCACGCATGATGTTCGCTCCTATTGATTGCGGTTGGGGTTGACCGGCAGGTATGGCACCGCGCCGGAGTCGGAATCGAGGATCACCTTGTCGGTGTTACCCAGCACGCGTTCCATCGTCTCGAGATACATCCGCTCGCGGGTCACCTGCGGTGCCTTGCGGTATTCGTCGAGAATGGAATTGAAGCGGGCCGCTTCACCGGTCGAGTTGGCGATCACCTGCTCGCGATAGGCCTCGGCGTTCTGGATCACCTGAAGGGCCTGGCCTTCTGCACGCGGGATGATGTCGTTGGCGTACTTGTTGGCTTCCTGGATGGTTTTCTCGGCATCCTGGCCGGCATTGACCACGTCGATAAAGGCCTGGCGCACCTGCGCAGGGGCGGCCGCTTCCTGGATCTCGACGTTCTGCACCTGGATACCGGCGCGATAGTCGTTCATCAGGGCCTGCAGCTGGGTCTTCACCTGTTCGGAGATCGTGGTCCGGCCCGTGGTGATGACATCGTCGAGCTTCGACTTGCCGACCACTTCGCGCATCACGCTCTCGGCGGAGGCTTTCAGCAGCTCGCTGCCGCCATCCACGTTGAGGATGAAGTTTTCCGGATTGGCCGGATCGTAGAACCAGAAGACGCGGAAACGGACATCGACGATGTTCTCGTCGCCGGTCAGCATCAGGGCTTCATTGGAATTGTTGCCGATCTGGGTTTCCTGCTGTTTCTCGGATGGCATGATGACATGCGTCTCGATCGGGGCGGGCAGGTGGAAGTGCAGGCCGGGCGTGAAGTTCGTCTGCCACTGGCCGAAACGGAACACAGCGGCGCGCGAGCCTTCGTCCACGACGACAACGCCGGTGAACAGCCAGGCCAGCAGCGCAATACCGGCGATGACAAGGATGCCGAGCGGGCCGAAATTCGGGCCCGAGCCGCCGCCGCGACGCCGGCCGCCGCCGCCGCCATTGCCGCGCTGGCGGAAACGTTCCTGCATGCGGCGCATCTGGTCTTCGAGGTCACCCCCGCCACCACTGCCGCCGGACGGGCGCTTCCACGGGGAGTTTCCGTCACCGCCTCCGTTGTCGCCGCCTCCGCCGCCCCAAGGGCCGCTACCTTTTGTTTTATCATCCCAGGGCATGGCCCCTCCTGTTGCGCGTGTTCGCTTCCATATAGGTGCTTTGCTAATAGATGCATGCCCTTTTGAGGGGCATCAAGGGATAGAGGGTCGCGGTCATGTTCGGTTCCAAAGGGAAAACCCGGCAAAAACAGGCGGATGCCATCGTGAAGGCACTCGGCAGCCCGCCCTGGCTGGAGTCTGTCAGCGTCGACGAGACCGGCCGGGCCGTGCTGGTGATCGAGGCGGATCCTGCTGATACTGCAGTGGCGGAGGCCCTGCGGATGGACGCCGAAGGCAAGGCGGGCCTCGTACCGGGGATCAAAACCGTCTCCACCGTGCTGACGGCGGAACGCAAACAGGGCGCCGCACCGGCCCATACGCACAACCACGCCCCTGCAGGGTCAAAAGGCCGGACAGAGCTGCTGAATCTCACCCCGTCGCCGCGCCGCGTGCAGAAAGGCGCCCGTCTGTCGGATGAGGCGATGCAGCAGGGCGCCCCACAGCGCCAGCAGGGGAGCGTCGCGAAAATTCCCGGCATCTCCCGCATTCTGGTCGTCGCCAGCGCCAAGGGCGGGGTCGGCAAGTCCACCGTTTCGGTGAACCTCGCTGCCGCCCTCGCCAAGACGGGCATGAAGGTCGGCCTGCTGGACGCGGACATCTACGGGCCTTCGATTCCCACCATGCTGGGCACGCAGGGAGCGGAGCCGAAGGGCTCAGCCAACAAGAAACTGGTGCCGGTCGAGGCGCACGGGATGAAGACGCTCTCCATCGGTTACCTCTCTGATCCGGACGCGCCGATGATCTGGCGGGGGCCGATCGTCATGTCGGCGATCACGCAGATGCTGAACGATGCCGAATGGGGCACGCCGGAAGACCCGCTGGACGTGCTGGTCATCGACACGCCGCCGGGCACGGGCGATGCGCAGCTGACCATCGCCCAGAAAGTGCCGGTGACCGCCGCGCTGATCGTGACGACGCCGCAGGAAGTGGCCCTGGCGGATGTACGCCGGGGCGCGGCCATGTTCACCAAGACCGCCGTACCGGTGATCGGCCTTGTCGAAACGATGAGCTATTTCCAGGACCCGGCCGGCAACAAGCATTACCTGATGGGCCATGGCGGCGGCAAACGCATGGCCGACGCGCTCGGCCTGCCGCTGCTCGCCGAAGTGCCGATGCTGCAGGCCATCCGCGAAGGCGGTGACACCGGCGTGCCCGCGGCCATCGGCGATGAGGAAACCGCGAAGGCGTTCCACGAACTGGCCCGCAAGGTCGCCATCGGCCTCGACACGCTGGAAACCAAGGCGCCGCCGGAAATCGTGTTCGAGGACTAGTCCGCGTCTCCGAAATAGTCTGCGGCCAGTTCGGTCGCCAGGCCCAGCATGTTCTCATAGCCGGCCGTGTTGTTGTTGAGGACGACGATCACACCGTCTTCTTCCGGCAATAACAGGATCAGGCTGAGATACCCGATCAGGCGGCCATTATAGAAAATGACGCCAGTGGTCTGGCCGTCGTCAGCCGGGAGTTCCGCCACGTTCCAGGCCATCGGCGTGTCGGCATTGAAAGCCTCTGCCGCGGCCGTCTCGGAATATATCTCGCCATTGATGATGGCTTCGCCCCAGGCTTGCAGGTCGTCGACCGTGGAGACCATCGAGGCCGTGCCGCGAAACAGGACCGGGTTCACGACGGGGATGACGTCGTAGGAGCCGTCATCATTCTTCAGATAGTTCACAGCGAGGTCATCTGCGCCGTCATAGAGCTGGCTCGTCGCATCCATGCCGAGCGGGTCCAGGATCTGCGTCTGCAGCCAGGTCTCGTAATCCATGCCCGAATAGCTGTCGATCACTTTGGCGAGCAGGTAATAGTTTACGTTCGAGTACAGATAATCGCTGCCGGGCGGGAATTTCAGTTCCAGCTGCGCCAGGGTGGACAGGAAACTGTCCTCGGTGAAGGCGCGTTTCACGTCATTATCGAACCAGCCGGGAATATCGATATAGTGCGGAATGCCGGACCGGTTCTGCAGCAGGTGGCGGAGTGTGACGTCCCCGGCATAGGGGGCGTCGAAGTCCGGCAGCAGGTCAGCCAGGGTCTGGTCGAGGCTCAGCTTTCCCTCATCGACAAGTTTCAGCACCAGGGCGGCAGTGAAACTCTTGGTCATGGAGGCGATGGGGAAACGGGTTGCGGGGGTTACGCGGTCTGACGTGTCCAGCGAAGGCGGGGTGACCGCCTCGCGCAGCAGGATGTCACCATCCCGGCTGACGAGGAGCGTTCCGGAAAAGTCCAGCTCCTCCAGCAGGGCGGCGGTGCCCTCGGCGAGGACCTGCGTGCGGCCTTGCGTTTCGGCGGTCGTGTCCGGACCGGCGTGCCCGGCGCTGCAGCCGGACGCAATAAGGGTTGCGGCGATGGCCGCGATCAAAGTGTGTTTCATGAGGGCGGCAGGTAAGGAACGTTGACAGCCTAGTCCAGCCGCTTGCGCTCAATTTTGCTTGATCCGGCCGGCAGGACGAACGCCATGCCGTCTTCCCCCATGAGGATCGGGCCGTCGAAGGCTTTCTTCGTGCCTTTCAGGAAGGCGGGATAGAGGATGCGGCTCGGCTGGGCCGGGACGATATGGGTGAAGACGAGCAGGCCCGCGCCAGCCTCGCTTGCCACTTCCGCCGCCTGGATGGGGCTGGTGTGATAGTCGGGAATATCGTGCATGATCTTTTCCAGACGTTTCGCGCCGAGCGTGTCCAGCTGGTCGGCAATCTCACCGACCATTTCGTCATTCAGCGCTTCGTGCACCAGCACATCGGTGTCCCGGGCAAGATCGATCAGAGCCTGGTCCTTTTTCGTGTCGCCGGAGATGGTGACGGAGCGGCCCTTGTAATCGAACCGGTAGGCGACGGCCGGATGCACCGGGCTGTGGTCTACCGGCACGGCGGTGATGGTCAGGCCGTCCCGCTCATAGACGCGCACGGCGCCGCCATCGGTCGCGAAGGGGAAGGCTTCGGCGCCCGCGCCGGAGGGCGGCACGACATCCGCCCCGTGATGCGCGATCCGGTAGACCGCATCCTGCGCATAGGCCTCGTTGAAACCGGCCGCGATCCGTTCCACGCCTTCCGGCCCGTAGAGCGCGAGCGGCGTATCCGCCCCGCCGGCAGCCCAGTGCTGCAGCATCACTTCGCCAAGCCCGTCGATATGGTCGGAATGGAAGTGCGTCAGGAACGCCGCTTCCACCCGGCCCCAGGGCAGGGCGAACTCCCCGAATTTCCGGCCGGAGCCCGCGCCCGCATCGACGATGAAGACGCGGTTGCCGGCGGCGACGACCGTCATCGGTCCGGCGCGTTTCGGATCCGGCAGGGGGGAGCCGGTGCCGACGAGGACCACGGTCAGCCCGTCTGGCGCATCGGCCAGGGCGCTGGCGCCGACATTCTTCTTCACGGCAGACCGGAACACGGCCTCTCCGATCTGCACACTGAAGACCGTGCGGGCAACTGCTCCGGCGAGGAGCAGTGCCGCCAGAATAATGAGCGCCGTTTTCAGAATGCGCATTGTCGTGTCCCCCCGGCCTGCTGGATCAGGCGTTGAAGTTGAGCTTCAGGCCCGGTTCCGGCCATCGGCACTTGATCAGGTTTCCTGTGCCCGACAGCGTGATGTAGGCATCGCGCATGTCGTCCCCGCCAAAGGCGATATTGGTGACCAGCAGGTCCGGGAAGGCAATATGGCTGTGCTGGCCGTCCGGCGTGATCGTGGTGATGCCGCCATTCAGGATGGTTGCCACACAGACATTCCCCGCAGCCGTCATGCCGAGGCTGTCGAAATATTGCAGGCCGGGCATGGTGGCGACGACGCGTCCGCCATTCAGCGGCGAAGCCGGTTTGATGACGCCGGGGCTTTCCAGGTCGAACGCCCACATGCGGCCGGTCATCGTGTCGGCCATGTAGACGGTCTGCTCGTCCGGCGAGAGGCCGACGCCATTGGGGCTGGAATAGTGATAGTCCAGCTCTTTCGCCGCGCTGGCGCCATTGGCGAGATAATAGAGCCCGCCGAATTCGCGGTGGCGCGGGAACACCTTGCCATGGTCGGTGAAATAGAGATTGCCGGCCTTGTCGAAGACGAGGTCGTTCGGCCCTCTCAGAGGGTTGCCGTCGACCGCTTCGATGACACGCTCGACCTTGCCGGTGGCGAGGTCCACCCGTTCGATCCGGCCGCCATCATAATCCTCCGGGCAGTTGCCGGGGATCAGCATGCCGTCCATCTCGTGATATTCGAAGCCGCCATTGTTGCAGACCCAGAGCGCGCCATCCGGACCGATGGCGAGGCCGTTGGGGCCGCCGCCCGGCGTGCAGATCACTTCGGTCTTGCCGCCATCCCAGCAGCGCGTGATGCACTTCTTCTCGATTTCCACGACAATGATGGAGCCGTCGGCCATGACGACCGGGCCTTCCGGGAAGCGGAGACCGCTGGCGACTGTTTCATATTCCATGTTTTTTCCTCCCATAGACGGAGGCCACCCTAAGCGCGTGTTCGCCAAACTGCAATCTGGCAGTCAGGGTGTCAATTCTTTTCGCGTGGGCGCTGTCAGGTGCGCGGTGCGATGGCTACCTGGCGGTCCATCCGGACGATGGAGAAGGCGTGATCGTTCCCGTTCCCGGCCGGATAGGTGGCCAGCGTCTCGCGGGACCAGTCGCCTGCCTGCAGTTCCGGGAAATGGGCATCGCCTTCCGGGCTCGCATCGACTTCGGTCATGAAGATCCGGTCGACATATGGCAGGGCGAGATCATAGATCGTGGCGCCGCCGATGACGAAGACACAGCCGGCCCCCTGCCGGGTGGCAACGGCGCGGGCGGCATTTATGGCCGCCGGGAAGCTGGAATAGACCCGCGCGCCCGGGGCGTTATAGGTCCAGTCCCGGGTCATCACGATATTTTCGCGGCCCTTCAGCGGGCGTACCGGCAGGCTTTCCCATGTCTTGCGGCCCATCAGGATGGGGCAGCCCATCGTGACCTTCTTGAAGAAGGACAGATCGTCTTTCAGGCGCCATGGCAGGTCGCCTTCCTTTCCGATCACATTGTTCTTGCCGCGGGCGGCAATCAGGCAGACGTTCAGAGTGTCCGGCATGGGGCAACACCTTTGTTGCTGATTTCCTGTCGGGGTGACGGGGAGGCAGACCCCGTGCAGGTCATGTAGTGGCCATTACACCGGGGTAATGACAAGGCTTGCAACTCAGTCGCGTCTGCCAATAATGCCAGCCAACCGGGGAGCCTCGCGATTAATACTTTGATTTCAGTGCTTACCAATGGGCACGCAGAACAGCTGCTGCCTGCGCTTCTGGCGCTGGCGCTCACCTTTGGCGCGATCTGGCTGCTGAAGGGCCGCTTCTGGGCGATCATCTATGTCGCCCTGATTCCCTTCCTGAACTGGTCGTTCGGCGTCATTCCGGAGTTCCAGGTCGTCGAGCCGCACCAGAGCGCGCTCTTCCCGCATGGCGTGTCGCTCCACCCGATGACGATGGTGACAGGCATGGTGTTCGTGGTGCGCGACTTCGTTCAGCGCGAGATGCATCACCGCGTGCTGATCGTCATGGCGATGGCGGTGGCCTGGTCGTTCTACTATGCCTGGCCCGTGATCGCGCTGGCCAGCGGCGTGGCCTTCGCCATTTCCGAGGGCGTGGACTGGCTGATGTTCACCTTCACGAAATACCGGCTGTCGACGCGGATCCTGCTCTCCAGCCTGTTCGCGGCACCGGTCGACACGACCGTCTTCCTCTACGGGGCGGACCTTGCCAAACAGATCGAGCTCGGCGCCGAGCCGGGCAATTCGCTGCACATGTGGAACTGGATCGTCTTCGTGATCGGCAAGATGGTCGGGGCGGTCATCGTTTCCGCCGTCATCCGGCGGCGCGAAGACCTTGGCCTGACCGATCCTGCCGAACTCTGAAGCGGTCTAGTCCTCGCTGACGGTAAGGTTGAGCGTGGCGAGGAAGCCGGCGAGGCCTGCGCCGATCAGGGGCGCGACGATGAACAGCCAGAGCTGGGTCAGGGCTTCGCCGCCTACGAACACGGCCGGGCCGAAGCTGCGCGCCGGGTTTACCGACACGCCGGTCACCTGGATGCCGGCAATGTGGATCATGGCGAGCGTCAGGCCGATGGAGAGACCGGCAAAGCCTGCTGGCGCATTCTTCGCTGTAGAGCCGAGGATGACCACCAGGAACAGGAAGGTGGCCACGACTTCGAAGAGGAAGCCCGCCGCAAGGCTGTAGCCGCCGGGAGACCCCGCGTCATAGCCGTTCTGGCCAAGGCCGTTGATGGCGATGTCATAGCCCGGCTTGCCGCTGGCGATGAGGTAAAGCGCGCCTGCCGCGGCCAGCGCACCGGCGAACTGGGCCGCCCAATAGAGGAACATGTCCTTCATGCCGAGGCGTCCGGCCACAAAGGCGCCGAAACTGACGGCCGGATTGATATGACAGCCCGAAATCGGCCCGATGCCATAGGCCATGGCCACGATGGACAGGCCGAAGGCGAGCGCAATGCCCAGCTGGCCGACAAACTCGCCTGCAAGCACGGCCGCGCCGCACCCGAACAGGACCAGTGTGAAGGTGCCGATGAGTTCGGCGACAAAGATTTTCATTGGGTACCCTCCCAGTAAACCCGGGGCATTTTCCCCGGCGGATCGGCTGAGAGTGATCGAATTCGCCTTTTGCGGCAATCGGTTACGCGCTTGGGGCGAAAAGCCTGTCAGGCCTCTTCGATCAGGCCGGGGCCCTGATTGCGGACATTGCCGACCGCGGCGCCGACCGGCCAGGCATGCATCGCATCGGTGGGGAAGGGCTCGAACAGGTCTTCGACCTCCTTCGTGGAGGCCGTCAGCCAGCGCGTATAGTCCTGCGGGTCCAGGATCACCGGCATACGGGTGTGCAGCCCGGCCATCAGGTCGTTCGGCTTCGTCGTGATGATGGTGAAACTGTCGATTTCCGAGCCGTCGATCATGGCCCTGTCCCAGAGGCCGCCGAAACAGAACCAGCGCCGGTTGCGCAGGCCGATGGCATAGGGCGTCCTGTTGCCCTTCGGCCCGGTCCATTCATAGAAGCCGCTGGCGGGAATGAGACAGCGCCGGTGACGGAACGAGCCGCGGAACGTGTTCGACTCCTGCAGGCCTTCGGCGCGGGCATTGAAGGTGGAGAATTTCTTTTCCTTCAGCGGCTGGTGCCACCAGCTGGGGACGAGGCCCCACATGGCCGGCGCCATCTGGATCGTGCCCGCGGTCTGCGCTTCGCCCTCCGGCGTCAGGCGGATGATCGGGGCGTATTGGGTGGGCGCGATATTGTAGGCGGCTTCCGGCGGCGCGACGCCCGCTGGCGGGATCATCGACAGAACGGCGTCATACTCCGCCCAACTGATCTCATGCCTGTAGAACCGTCCGCACATGAAGCCAGCCTAGAGGCCGCCGGCGTCGCTGCCAATCGCCAACATACCCCCGCCGGACCTATCCGGTTAAACCCTTATTGAAGGGGAGACTTTAAACCGCCAGCTAGACCAGAGCACAGACAACAGGAGCGATCATGAGCATGGGTACCAAGGACTACGCCGCCATCACCGGCTCGATCAATGAAGGCATCAAGGGCCTGCGCGATACGGGCGCCGTCGAGACGCTGAACCAGTTCACCGCCATGTCGAAAGCCGCCATGACCGATGGCGCGCTCGACAAGAAGATGAAGGAGCTGATCGCACTCTCCATCGGTGTGGCAACCCATTGCGACGGCTGTATCGGCTTTCACACCAAGGCGCTGAAACGTCTCGGCGCAACGGACGAGGAAGTGTCCGAGGCGCTCGGCGTGACCGTCTATATGGGCGGCGGCCCGAGCCTCATGTACGCCGCTGACGCCTGGAACGCCTGGCAGGCGCTGAAAGACTAGACGGCCACTGGCGCCTTGATGTGGGCGTGGGCCTGATAGTTTTCGAGCTGGAAGTCTTCATACTCCCAGCCGAACAGATCGGTCTTGTCCGGGTTGAGGCGCATGGTCGGCAGGGGCAGGGGCTGGCGCGAGAGCTGCAGCTCGGCCTGCTCGACATGGTTCAGATAGAGGTGCGCGTCGCCGAAGGTGTGGATGAACTCGCCGGGCTTCAGGCCTGTGGCGCGCGCCATCATCATGGTCAGCAGGGCGTATGAGGCGATGTTGAACGGCACGCCGAGGAAGATGTCGGCCGAGCGCTGGTAGAGCTGGCAGTTCAGCTTGCCGTCCATGACATTGAACTGGAACAGGCAGTGACAGGGCGGCAGGGCCATTTCGTTGACGTCGGCCGGGTTCCAGGCAGACACGATCAGGCGGCGGGAGTTCGGATTGGTGCGGATCTCGTCCAGCACCCACTGGATCTGGTCGATCGTGCGCCCGTCCGGTGCGGCCCAGCTACGCCATTGCTTGCCATAGACCGGGCCAAGGTCGCCATGCTCGTCGGCCCACTCATCCCAGATCGAGACCTTGTTGTCCTTCAGGTACTTGATGTTCGTGTCGCCCTTCAGGAACCAGAGCAGTTCGATGATGATGGAGCGCAGGTGGAGCTTCTTGGTCGTCACCATCGGGAAGCCGTCTTCGAGGTTGAAGCGCAGCTGACGTCCGAAGACAGCCCGTGTGCCCGTGCCGGTGCGGTCGCCCCGTTCGAACCCGTTCTCCAGGGCATCGCGCAGAAGATCGAGATACTGTTGCATGGATCCGGGCTCCTCAGCTGTTCTGGCCGACCTCAAACGCACAGTTTCTAGCGCGATTCCCCTGGCGCCGTCTTCCTTGCCCGTGAGGTTCGGTTGGCATGGTTAAACGGACTTTGCCGGGGCGCCGGAAATTGGAAGCCGAAACAGAACAGCGACGCAACCCATCCGGGGCATTATCCGTCCGATTCCGGGTGGTGGAGCTGTGGAACAATGTCTCAGATGAAGAAGATTCAGGAAGTCTTAAGCCTGTATCGCCGCGATACGCGCGGCAATATCATGGTACTGATGGCGCTTGTGGTCGTGGCGATCATGGGGCTGGCTGGCCTTGCGATCGATCTGCGCTTTACGATCTCCCAGAAGGAAAAGGTCCAGTATGCGCTGGATTCGGCCGTGCTTGCGGGCGCGCTGGAGCGCCAGAAGGGCAAGACCGACGAAGAAGTGAAGGCCGAAGTCCGCGAATACGCAGGCGCCCTGATCGGCATGCAGGGGGGCGGCATGACCTGCGAGACGATCGGCGTCGTGCTGGACGATGTCAGCGAGGACATCAATGCCAATATCCGGTGTACCCAGCCCACCTTCATTTCGCAGATCCTCGGCCGCGATCATCTCGATTTCACGGTCTCCACGACGTCGACCTATTCGGTCGGCAAGGTGGATGTGGCCTTTGTCTTCGACGTCTCTGGCTCCATGAACAGCTATAACCGTCTGTCACTGCTGAAGACGGCCGCCAATGCCGCCTTCGACACGCTGCTGCCGGATGACAAGCCGGACGACAAGACAATCCGCATCGCGGTGACGACCTACAACAATTCCGTCAATGCCGGGTCCTATATCAACGATGTGACCGACGGCGTGTCGCTGGCGTCGGATGCCTCCAACCTTGCTGCCTCGGCGAATTTCAATTCGTATAATGGCAAGCGGATGTACGACTCCGCGACCGGCAAGCGCTTCTTCTACTACCAGACCGGCACCTGCCTCGATTATGGCACCTGCGATCAGTGGTCGAACTGGGACTGGGATCCGGCCCGGCGCTTCTATTCAGACGTCTCTGTGAAGGACAGCTGCGTCTATGAGCGCACCGGCAGCCAGGCGGATACCGATGCCGCCCCCGGCTCGCTTGCCTGGATCGGTGCAGCCAATCCGGAATGGTACTTCAGTTACAACGACCGCAACAAATATCGCGGCTGGCAGGAAGTCGCCTATGGCGGCGCCAATAGCAATACAGGTGCGTTCCGTAACGACTATGCGACCTGCCGCGACTCCGGCCCGGTTCCGCTCACGGACAACAAGGCCGCCCTGAAGGCGCATGTGAACAGCCTGACGGCGGGTGGCGGCACGGCAGGCCATCTCGGCATCGCCTGGGGCTGGTACCTGATTTCGCCAAACTGGAAGTCTATCTGGCCGGCGGATTCCGAGCCCTGGGCCTATGACGAGGTGAACGCCACCAAGGCCCTCATCCTGATGACTGATGGTGACTTCAACTCGCAGCACTTCTCCGCGTCCAAGAACTCGTTCCAGCAATCCATGGATCTCTGCGACCAGATGAAGGCGGCCCCGTCCAATGTGACGATTTATACGGTCGGCTTCCAGGTGCCGGACTCGGTTCAGAAGACCGGCGACGGGCGCACGATCCTCGAATACTGCGCCACCAGTCCGGCCTTCGCCTATTCGGCTGCCGACGGGGACGAGCTGCTACAAGTCTACAAGGAAATCGCCCAGTCGATCGCCGACCTGCGGATCAAGCAGTAAGGCTTCTGCGCGCTGCCGCCATCCTTCGACTTCGCTCAGGATGAGACCGTACTTTAGAAGCGCTCATGCTGAGCGAAGTCGAAGCACGGGCGCGGGCTCTAACCCTCCGCCACCACATTGCCGTCCTGCACGTGCAGGGCCTGGGCGCGGTCGCCGAAACTGTCGAACAGGAATTTCTCCGTCCCGGTCAGCCAGGCCTGGCCGCCAAGGGCGCAGATCTCGTCGAAGAGCGCGGCCCGCCGGTCCGGGTCGAGATGCGCAGCGGCCTCGTCCAGCAGCAGCAGGGGCGGCGGCCCGTCGCGCTCCGCCTTCAGCGCCGTGGCCGAGGCGAGGATCAGGCCGATCAGTAAGGCCTTCTGCTGCCCGGTCGAGGCATCCTTGGCGGGTGCCCCCGTCGGCCGGTGAATGACGGCAAGGTCTGCCCGGTGCGGGCCTTCCAGCGTGCGCCCGGCGGCCATGTCGCGGCGGCGGGAGGTGCGCCAGGTCTCGGCCAGCATCTCGAAAATGGATTTGAAATCGTCGCCCCGCATCGCGGCCTGTTCGGCCTTGCCTTCCAGCGAAATGTCCGCCTTCGGAAAATGCCCCTCCGGCCGGGCCTCGATGGCGGCTTGCAGCGACTCCAGCACATGCGCGCGGTTGATGGCGATCTCCGCGCCGCTTTCGGCGAGGCGCGTCTCGATGGCATCGGCCCAGGCCGGGTCGACATGACCGCGTTCCAGCAGGGCATTACGCTCGCGCATCGCACGCTCATACCGGCTGGAGGCGCTGGCATGCGAGGGCGTGTGGGCGAGGACCAGCCGGTCATAGAAGCGCCGCCGGTCGCTGGCACTGCCGCGGAAGACGCCGTCCATGTTCGGGGTCAGCCAGACGATGCGGACGATCTCGGCCAGCTCGGTCGCGGTGGAGGGCGCCCCATCGAGGCGGACGACGCGTTTGGAACTGCCTCCGGAATTATCCAGCGTCACGCCCACCTTGTGGCCATCGGCGAGGGAGGCAGCCACGGTCCAGCTGCCGGGCGATCCTGTGCGGGCCATGTCCGGCAATGTGGAGGAGCGCAGGCCGCGGCCCGGGCCCAGCTGGCTGACGGCTTCCAGAAGGTTCGTCTTGCCCGCGCCATTGGCGCCATAGAGGCAAACATGCCGGCCATCCAGCGGCAGGGTCAGCGACGCGTAATTGCGAAAGTCCGTGAGCGACAGTCTCGTTAAGGCGGTCATGTCGTCACGCGGCCTGCCTTCCGGCGTTCCGGCCGCTCCGTGTCAGGAATTACACGCGCAGCGGCATCAGCACGTAGCGCGCGGAGTCGTCGGACGGGTCCAGAACGAGGGCAGGGGAGGCCGGGTCATTGAACATGAATTCGGCTTCCGGCGCCTCGATCTGCCCGGCAATGTCGAGCAGGTATTTCGCGTTGAAGCCGATCTCCATCGGCTCGTCGCCATACTCGGCTTCGAGTTCCTCATTGCCGACGCCCGTTTCGGCGTGGTTCACGGCCAGCACAAGCTTGCCTTCCGACAGCGACAGCTTCACCGAGCGCGAGCGCTCTGCCGAGACGGTGGACACGCGGTCGACGGCGGCTTCGAAGGCCTTGTTGTCGATCGACAGTTTGCGCGAGTTGCCCTTCGGGATCACGCGGGCATAGTCCGGGAACGCCCCATCGATGAGTTTGGAGGTCAGCGTCGCGCGGCCGGCGCGGACGATGATCTTGGTGTCGGAGACTTCCACGTCGACCGGGCCGTCCAGCCCGTCGATCAGGCGGCGGGCCTCGCCCACAGCCTTGCGCGGCACGATCACGCCTTCGAGGCCGGCAGAGCCTTCCGGCGCTTTCGCTTCGGCCAGCGCCAGGCGGTGGCCGTCGGTGGCCACGGCGCGCAGCACCGGCTTGCCATCGGCATCGTCAGTCGTGTGCAGGAAGACGCCGTTCAGATAGTAGCGCGTTTCCTCGGTCGAGATCGCGAACCGGGTCTTGTCGATCAGGCGGACAAGATCCTTGGCGTCGAGCGCGAACTTGATCGCGCTGTCATCGGTCGTCATGGTCTGGAAATCGGAAGCCGGCAGGGTCGGCAGTTCGAAGTGCGAGCGGCCGGCCTTGATCGACAGGCGCTGGTTTTCCGGCTGCAGTTCCAGCTCCACCTCGGCGCCGGCGGGCAGTTTGCGCACCACGTCGAACAATGTGCCGGCCGGGGCCGTCACCGCGCCTTCAGCTGCCACTTTGGCCGGGGCGCTGTCGACGGCCTCGATGTCGAGATCGGTCGCCGTCAGGCGCAGTTCGCTGCCAGAGGCCTGCAGCAGCACGTTGGACAGGATCGGGATCGTGTTGCGCCGCTCGACCACGTTCTGCACGTGGGAGAGTGCGTTGAGGAGGTCGCCGCGTTCGATCGTCAGTTTCATCGTGTTTCCGTCCATCCCGGGCCAGCACTGCTGCCGTCCGTTAAACCCTGTTGCGTCTGCCTGCTGGTCTGTCCCGCCGGTACGTGCCGACGGAATCAGCCCGTCCCCAGGTAGGGAACGGGCTGAGAACACTTAAACATCCATACGAAAAAGCCAAGCGTTGATCGCGGTCGTGGCCTAATCAGTTCGTTAATGGTTGCCGGCCGCCTGCATTTCGAGGATCGCTGCAGCCACACGGGCGATGTCCGCGGCCAGTTCCTGATCCGTCGCCAGCTCCTTGGATAGCTTCCGGTGGGCGTAGAGGACGGTCGTGTGATCGCGGCGTCCGAAGGCCCGGCCGATCTGCGGGAAGGACTTATGGGTCTGCTCCCGGCACAGATACATGGCGATCTGGCGCGGATAGACGACCGAGCGCGCCTTGGACGGGCTTTCAAGGTCTGCCTTCGACACGTTGAAGACCTTCATTGCGGCTTTCTTCACCAGTTCGATCGTCGGCGCGCGCACTTCGCCTTCCATGCGGCGGATGACCCGCTCCAGCATGTCGGACGTCGGCGCCATGGTGCCGAAACCGGCCTCGGTGAAGAGGTTCCACACTGCGCCGGTCAGTTCCCGGCCGGGGCCGCGAATGCCGGTATGGATGCGCTCGATCAGGGCCTCGTCCAGAACGAATTCCGGATGCGCCTGTTCGATGTGACGGGCGAGACGGCGGATGATGTCGCGCCGCATGTCCTCGTCCGGCAGCGCCACCTCGACCACGGTGGCGCCCTTCAGCTCGCTCATCATGCGCGGGGAGAAGCCAGCCAGTTCACCTGGCGTCTTGTCGCCTGCCAGAACGACATTGCCGCCCTGACCGGTGACTTCGCGGATGTTCTGGAACAGCTCCGTCTCCGTACCCGGCTTGCCCGAGATGCGGTGCAGGTCGTCGATCAGCAGGATGGTCGCAGAGCGCAGGCGCTTTTTCAGGGCGCTGGTGTCCTTGGCCTTCACCCCGTCGGTATAGGCCGAAAGGAATTCTTCCGCGGTCAGGTAAACCACCGTCGCATCGGCATTGGTTTCCATCGCCCGTGTGCGCAGGGCCAGAAGCGTGTGCGTCTTGCCGGTGCCCTGCGGGCCGGAGATCAGGTGAACCTGTGTCCCGACCGGCTGGCCGTCGGCCACGCGCTTGGCCAGTTCCACGGAAATCGCGTTGGATTTCCCCGTCACCAGCGTGCCGAACGTCATTTCCGGTGCGCCGGAGGAGGGGCGCGCCGCGCTGGTCGCGCCGCCGTCATTTCCACCGGTTCCGTTGCCGGCGCCGCCCGCAGCCGCTTCCGGCTCCGCTTCGGCCCACGGATCCTCGGTGATGGCGCGCAGGTCCGCTCCGGCGTCCTTCCAGCACACCAGCCGGATGTCGCGCCGGGCATCGTCATGCTCCTTCCAGATACGCTGGAGGATATGGCGGTGATCGGCGGAAACGCGGTCGAAGGAAAGGCGGTCACGCGCGGTGATCACGATCTTGCCGTCAACTTCTGCGATCAGCTTCAGATCAGCGATCCATCGCTCGTAATCGGCGGTGGAGAGGACCTCCTTCAGGTGTTCCCGGACGGCCTGCCAGATAGCCTGGCCGGGAAGACTGGAGATCTTCTTGTTGGTTTTGGAATCTACGCTGGCTGGAGTGTCAAAGAGTCTGTTTCGGTCCATGCCGAGCCCCATTTTTTTGTTATTTGTTACAGCCACCAAACCGGCACGCAACACCCCTGTCCAGTCACCCGAAACTGGCCCCGAAAATACTCCGTACAGGGATGTTTATCGTTGGTAAACTCAAGGTACCGACGGGGTAGGTTAAAGACAAGTGCAACTTTTTTCGGACAGCCGTCTTTGGCGTGTTGACTCTTTCCACAGTACCCTTGTGAGGCGAAAAAAACCTATATGGCTCAATGGTTTTTTATCCTGTGCAGAGCCTGCATTTTTTTTGAAGTGAGCTTTTGCGCACAAAAGTTCACGTTTGTTCTGTCAACACGGCCTCATCAATATTGGCTGTGAAATTCGTGCGAAAATCCGGAAAAATTTTGGAACGGTTTTGAACGCGCGTGCAGATTGCGCATTCGTGCAGGGAGGGAGTGAAGAGATCTGCATAATCGCAATTCTGTAGGTTCTTCGCACATTCGTGTGACACCCGATCAGGCATCTGCTGACCATGAATTGGGCGTCCGGACAGAAAAGGCGAAATCCGGATTTCAGGCAAGAAAAACCCGCCGGGCGAGACGCCGGGCGGGTGTGTTTCTTGCCGGTGGTCCGGCCCGAATTTGTAAAGCGTCTGGCCTCAGGCCATCGACTTCACGCGGGCAGCAAGGCGCGAGACTTTGCGCGCAGAAGTGTTCTTGTGCATGACGCCTTTGGTGACGGCACGCATCAGCTCCGGCTGGGCAGCCTTGAGCGCATCTGCGGCAGCAGCCTTGTCGCCCGAAGCAATGGCTTCTTCGACCTGGCGGACGAATGTGCGAACGCGCGAACGGCGGGCCTTGTTGACCTCGGTGCGGCGCGCGATCTTGCGGACCATCTTCTTGGCGGAACGGGTATTAGCCATATCAAACTCCTGTTGCCCGAGGGGCGACCCTCAGGCTGAAGGCGCGGAGATACATAAAGGCCGATTGGGCGTCAACCGGAGAGTCCCGTCTGATGCGGGAAAAATGCACCTGCCAGCCTGCTTGTCCTATTTATCGCGGAAGTGTGCCGAGCGTTTCTCGACATAGGCGTCCATGCCCTCTTTCTGGTCGGCGGTCGAGAAGAGGGACTGGAACAGGCGCCGTTCGAACTGGATGCCCTGCGAGAGCGGGGTCTCATAGGCATAGTTGACGGCTTCCTTGGTCATCATCGCGCCGGCCATGGGCATGGAGGCGATGGTGCGGGCGAGGCTGCGGGCCTCGTCCATCAGGTCTTCGGCCTTCACCACGCGGCTGACCAGGCCGAAACGCTCGGCTTCGGCGGCGTCCATCAGGCGGCCGGTGAGGCAGAGTTCCATCGTCTTCGACTTGCCGATCGCGCGGGCGAGGCGCTGCGTGCCGCCGGCGCCGGGCATCACGCCGAGGCGCACTTCAGGCTGTCCGAACTTCGCATTGTCGGCGGCCAGGATGATGTCGCACATCAGGGCGAGCTCACAGCCCCCGCCGACGGCATAGCCCGCCACGGCGGCGATAATCGGCTTGCGCAGGCGGGCCGTCCGCTCCCAGTTCCGGGAGATGAAGTCCTCATAATAGGACTCCGGGAAGGTCTTGTCCTTGATTTCCTTGATGTCGGCGCCGCCGGAGAAGGCCTTTTTGGTGCCGGTCAGGATGACACAGCCGACCTTGTCTTCCTTGTCGCAGCGGTCGAGCGCGCTGGTCAGGTCGTTCATCATGGCTTCGGACAGCGCATTCAGCGCCTCCGGACGGTTCATCTGGATCACGGCAACGCCGGTATCCTCGTCAAACTCTGTCAGAAGTGTTTCGTAGGGCATGGAAAGGGTGTCCTTTCGGTGGCCGCGAACTGCCGTGAAGGCAGCACAAGGGCCCAGTATGAGTCTGTCTTGGTTAAGAAGGGATTGGCAGGGCCGGACGCGCCGGCGGGTACCTCTTGTGGTTAACCGTGCATTACGGGACGGTCATGAATTCGAGGCGCGCGCTATAACGCCGCCGGATGGGCTTGTCACCCCATGGAGTCAGAATCTGCTTTCTGCCTGTATTCTGCCCTGCGGCGCCGCAAACCCTGTGCCAGCCTCGTGCGTACACTCTATATGAAAGACATGAGCGACACATCCGACCCGACCCGGGATCCCGAACGCAACCGCCTTGCCGGGCGCCTCAGCCGGACCGCGAAAGTCGGCGCGAACCTCTCCGGCGCCGGGCTGACCTTCGCCGCGCAGAGCCTGTTCGGCGGCGATCAGGGCGACGAAAAGATCGCCCGGGCGCTGGCCGCCGCCCTCGGCAAGTCGAAAGGCCCGCTGATGAAGGTGGCGCAGATGCTGTCCACCGTGCCGGACCTGCTGCCCGAGAAATATGCCGCCGAGTTCGCCCAGCTGCAGGCCGAGGCCCCGGCCATGGGCTGGCCCTTCGTGCGCCGGCGCATGCGGGCGGAGCTCGGCGGAGACTGGCAGGGCCGGTTTGCAGACTTCGGCCATGAGGCCTCCCACGCCGCCTCCCTGGGGCAGGTCCATGCTGCGACGCTGCATGACGGGCGCAAGGTTGCCTGCAAGCTGCAATATCCGGACATGGCGAGCGCTGTGGAGAGCGATGTCGGCCAGCTGAAGACGGTGCTGGGCCTCTTCAAGCGCATGGACGGCTCGATCGACCCGACCGCCATGGTCGAGGAGATCACCGACCGTCTGCGCGAGGAACTCGATTACGCCCGCGAGGCAAAGCACATGGCGCTCTATGCGCGCATGCTGGCGGACAAGGACTTCGTGCAGGTGCCCGAACCGGTGGAAGACCTTTCCACGCCGCGCCTCCTGACCATGACCTGGCTCAGCGGCCAACGCCTCACCGCCTTCGAGGACGCCCCGCAGGAGGTGCGCAACCATATCGCCGAAATGCTGTTCTGGACCTGGTGGGGCCCGATGAACACCTATGCCGTGATCCATGGCGACCCGCATCTCGGCAATTATCAGGTGACCGGGGAGGGGACGGGGCTGAACCTGCTCGACTTCGGCTGTATCCGCATTTTCCCGCCCGCCTTCGTGGAAGGCGTGGTCGATCTCTACCGCGCCCTCCAGAAGGAGGATTTCGACGCGACCTATGCCGCCTATGAAAAGTGGGGCTTTGTCGGCCTGTCGAAGGAACTGGTCGAGGTGCTGAACATCTGGGCGCGCTTCATCTATGGCCCGCTTCTCGACGACCGTGTGCGTAGCGTCGCCGATGGCGTCACCGCCGGGGAATATGGCCGCAAGGAAGCTTTCACCGTTCGCAAGCTGCTAAAGGAGAAAGGGCCGGTGAAGATCCCGCGCGAGTTCGTCTTCATGGACCGCGCCGCCATCGGCCTCGGCGCGGCATACCTGCGCCTCGGGGCGGAACTGAACTATTGCCGCCTCTTCGAGGAAAGCCTTGAGGGCTTCTCGGTGGAGGCGGTTTCAAAAAGACAGGCCGACGCGCTGGTAGCGGTCGGCCTGAACTGAAGCTTGCGGGCGAGGGACCCTAGTTCATCTTGAACTTGATCGGGATCGATTTCGGGCCACTGACGAAGTTCGCCTGCACGCGGGTCGGCTTGCCGTTCAGTTCAACAGACTGAAGGCGCGGCAGCAGCTCTTCCCACAGGACGCGCATTTCCATCCGGCCGAGATGCTGGCCGAGGCAGACATGGGCGCCATAGCCGAAGGCGACATGCTTGTTCGGAGACCGGTCGATCTTGAAGGAATAGGGATCGTCGAACACGTCCTCGTCGCGATTGCCGGACGGGTAGGCCAGGAACAGCCAGTCATTCTTCTTGATCTGCTTGCCGGCGATTTCCGTGTCGGCGGTCGCCGTGCGCATGAAGTGTTTCACCGGCGTTTCCCAGCGGATGGACTCCTCGACCATGGACGGGATCAGCGAGAGGTCGTCCTTCAGCTTGCGGAACTGATCCTGGTTTTCCGCCAGCGCCCAGAGCGCACCGCCGGTCGTGTTGGACGTCGTGTCATGCCCGGCCGTGGCGGCGATGATGTAATAGGACATCGCTTCGAGGTGGCCGAGCGGCTTGCCGTAGACTTCGCCATTCGCGATCACGCTGGCGAGGTCTTCGCGCGGATTCTTGCGGCGGTCCTCGGTCATCTCGACGAAATAGGTGAAGAAGTCCGCGACCGTGGCCTGAATGTTGGCGAGGCCGGTGTCGGAGTCGGAGACTTCCTTGCCGGAGCGGTTCACTTCGGGATCCTGCGCGCCGAACAGTTCCTGTGTCAGCTTCAGCATGCGCGGCTCGTCGATCTCCGGCACGCCCAGCACTTCCATGATGACGTGCAGCGGATAGAGGAAGGCCACATCGCGGGCGAAGTCGCATTCGGTGCCCTTGTCGGCCATCTTGTCGATGAAGCCGCGGGCGATCTCGCGGATGCGGTCCTCCAGCTTGCGGAGGTTCTGCGGCATGAACCAGGCCTGCGTCAGGCGGCGGTACTGCATGTGGTCCGGATTATCCATCTGGACGAGGGAGCGCAGCAGGTTCGGCGAACCGCCCATCATCTCGCGGACTTTCTTGTCCGTCTCGATATTGGTCAGCGTCGCGGAGCGGTCTTCATTGTGGAAGAGGTCGTTCTGCTTCTCGATGTTCTGGATATCGGCATGTTTGCTGACCACCCAGAACGGGTCGAAGCCTTCGATCTCGGCGACGTCCAGCGGCGCGTTCTTGCGCAGCCAGGCAAAGGCCTCGTGCGAACGGTCCCAGTCGGCATAGGCCTTCGGGTCGACAACGGCTTCGGCGATATGGGCGGGTATGGTCATGCGTTCCTCCGGTGCGGGAGCGATTGGCGGCCCCCAGTCAAGAGGCTGTTTAGCATATACTTGCTATACGGCCAACAAATATGTTAGGCAGACTCATGTCGGATACGAAGACAGCCTCCACCACAGATTCAGCCGAATTCGCCAATGCGGGGCGGATGACCCAAGCCGAGCGGCGTGAGCGGTCCGAGCAGGAATTGCTTGAAGCCACGATGCGCGTTGTCTCGGCCAGTGGTGTGGCCGCTGCCACCTTCGATGCCATCGGGAAGGAGGCTGGCTATTCCCGCGGTCTCGTCACCCAGCGTTTCGGGTCCAAGGACGGGCTGATCCGCAGTCTTATCTCCGCGCTCCATGGCTGGCAGCGCGAGGCGCTGGAAGCGGCCCATGTGGAACGGATGGACGGCCTCTCGGCGCTCTGCGCCTTTGTCGAACTGCATTGCCGGTCGCTGGACGGGCGGGAAGAGGACAAGGCCTATTACATGCTGCTTGCAGCGGCGGTGGCCGACCGGCTGGAGACCCGCGCCGCCTTTGCCGAGTCGCACGAACTGGAGCGCGTGCTGATCCGGAAGATCATCGAGCGCGGTCAGGCCGAAGGCAGCATCCGCAAGGATGCCGATGCAGATGCCACCGCGCTGATGGCCGGCTGTGCGCTGATCGGTATTCGCATGCAGAACATGATTGATCCGGGCACGGAGATCGCGCCTATCCGGGATGCACTGGTCCAGTCGCTGCGTGCGCGCCTGGCACCGGTCTGAGGAGGAAGAAGCAATGAGCGACGCGCCCTATAAGGTCTGGCAGTGCCGTACCTGCGGCTACATCTATGAAGAAGAGCACGGGGATCCGGGCGAGGGGCTGGCGGCCGGAACGCGTTGGGCTGACATTCCGGACGACTGGGTCTGCCCGCTTTGCGGCACACCGAAATCCGACTTCGACATGATCGAGCTTTAGGCCGCCTTGAGCGGACTTGGCTCTGAGGTTCGAATTATTTTTCGGGTTGAAAGGAAAGACGCAAAAATAATCCCAAAAAACAAGAGATAGGCGAAATAGTTAATTTGTGTTAACTATATCGAATAAAAAATTAAGGGAGGAAATAATGCGTTTGATCCAATCACTGAAAATCACCGGCGTGGCGGTCACCGTCGCGCTGGCTGGCTGCATCACCAGCGCGACCGCGCAGGAGCCGGCTGCCGAGGCCGCGCCGGCCGATGACGGATACCCGCTGGTCAGCGGCGACTTCTGGGAAATCACCGGTGTCGACATCAAGCCCGGTGGCGGCCTTTACTATGCCAACCACCTCGCAGACCGCTGGCGCACCTCGCAGGAGTTCGCCAAGTCGCAGGGCTGGATCAAGGACTATATGGTCTTCGGCAATTACTATAATCGGCCGGGTGAGCCGGACCTTTATCTGGTGACCATCATGGAAAGGATCCCGAGCGGCCCGGAATCCGAAGCCCAGTATGATGCGTTCCGGGAATGGGCCGACGCTTCAACCGCTCAGCTCGCCTCGGAAAATGCCGACAGGGCGGAATTCCGGGAAATCACCGGCACCAGCCTGCTGCAGGAACTGAACTTCCGCGAATAGGGGCACCTTATTCTCTTCAGAAGCCGCCGGTTCATGCCGGCGGTTTCCGCTTGTCTGGCGCAATTGTGCTGCGGGAATGCTTGATCCACCTGTCCGGGAGTTCTACGGGTTCGGGACATTTGGCCTTCAGCAGGGACGGGCGACACAATTGACCAGGCTTCGCTCGATGATCTGGACGGCGGTGTTTGTGGCCGTCGCCTATCAGTTCCTGGTCATCGTGCCGGCCATTCTGGTCAATGGCCTGATGCCGGGCATCTCGCTGATCACGCTCGCAGGCATCGCCAATGTGCTGACCGTCATGGCGATCTATGGCTATCTGAACATGCGCGGCGTCGCCTGGGAGGTGGCAGAACCAGGTGACATGAACCTTCTTGTGGTGGGCCTTGCGGCGGGGGCGGCCATCGTGACCGTGGCCCTGACGACTTTCCTGTCCGGTGTGCTGGCGGCGGTTTTCGGGCCTCAGGGTCTGAGTGTCAGCGACAGCTTTGTAAGCCAGTTGCAGGCTGGGTCTCGCGCCGAACTCCTGTTCACCATCGTGCTGGTCGCGCCCTTTGCCGAAGAGTTCATTTATCGCGGCCTGTTCATGGGCGTGTTGCTGGAGCGGGGCTGGACGCCGCTGAATGCCTCGGGCCTGGCGGCGGTCATCTTCGCCCTCCAGCATTTCCAGTATGGCTGGATCGGCATCCTGATGGTGCTGGTCTATGGCGTCGTGCTGGGCCTGTTGCGGGTGGCCAGCGGCGGGCTGTTCCTGCCGATCATGGCGCACATGTTCATCAACCTCATCTCGCTGGCGGTCTAACCGGCCCTGCGTCGGGTGAGGGCTGGCAAATCGCGGCGGACAGCGCTAAGCGGGCGCCATGACTGACGATCTTTCACGCAACCAGACATTCGACCTGCCGGAAGGCTACCAGATGCTGCCCTGGCACCGGGGCTTTGGCCGCCAGGTTGGCCCGCTGTTCGAGAAGCGGGACGAGACGGGCATCACCCGCGCCTTCCGCGTCGAGGAGCATCACACCAATGGCATGATGAATGCCCATGGCGGCATGCTCATGACCTTTGCCGACATGGCCTGGGGCGCAGCGGTGGAGAAGGATGACGACACCTGGTGGGTGACCGTCCGCCTGATGTGCGACTTCCTCTCCGGCGCCAGCATGGGCAGCTTCGTGGAGGGCAAGGGCCAGGTCATCGGCCGGCAGGACGATGTGTTCACCGTCGAGGGCAAGATCTGGGCTGGTGACAAGCTGCTGATGCGGGGTACGGGCATTTTCAAGGTGATCGAGCGCCGGGACGGGCAGCAGAAGCCGTTCACCCGGCAGACCCAGGGCGCCTGAGCTTTCGGTTGACTTTGCCGGGCCGCCCCCGTATCGGCCTTTTCGTAATGAACACTGCACTGCACCACCATCACCATCATTCGTGACGCGCCGACGAGGCGCGAACCGGTCCGGCTGCGCCTCTGCTAAAGTGTTCTCCCAAGAACCAGACCAGACGAGGCAGGCCACCACCGGGGCGTGCCGGATGTTGACGTGTCGCCTTCCAATCCGGACCAGCACCGACTATGCGGTGCGCAAACAGGACTAAGAGCGATCATGAGCGACAAAGACAGCCAGCCTCTCTCCGGTAAAGATCTTGCCCGCAAGCCGCGCGGCTTTCCCGATAAGCGTGAGGGCCTGATCCATGCCCAGGCGGAGCTGGTCGGCAAGGTCACCGCGATTTACCGCCAATGGGGCTTCGAGGCGCTCGACACCGGCGCCTTCGAATATGCCGATGCGCTGGGCAAATTCCTTCCCGACGACGACCGGCCGAATGCCGGGGTCTTCTCGCTTCAGGATGATGACGAGCAGTGGATCTCGCTGCGTTACGACCTGACCGCGCCGCTGGCCCGCTTCGTGGCGGAGGCTGGCCAGTCGCTCGGCAAGCCGTTCCGCCGCTACGCCGCCGGGCCTGTCTGGCGCAATGAGAAGCCGGGGCCGGGCCGTTTCCGCGAATTCTGGCAGTGCGATGCCGACTCGGTCGGCGCGCCGGGCTTCCACGCCGATGCCGAGATGATCGCCATGGGCGCCGAAGCGCTCCGCGCCGTGGGCATGGAGACCGGCGAGTTCGTGATCCGGGTGAACACGCGCCGCCTGCTGAATGGCGTGCTGGACGGGGTAGGGGCGACGAGCGCCGAGACCCGCCTCGCCATCCTGCGCGCGCTCGACAAGCTCGACCGTCTTGGATCGTCCGGTGTGGCCGATCTGCTGGGCAAGGGCCGCATGGACGAGAGCGGCGACTTCACCAAGGGCGCCGGGCTGGATGCGGACAAGGTGAAGACGGTTCTGGCCTTCGCGGAAGCTGGTGCAGAGACGCGGGCCGAAACACTGGCGAACCTCTCCAAAGCCACAGGCGGCACGGAAGAGGGCAAGGCCGGGCTTGCCGAACTGGAAGCCATCGCGCTGGCCCTTGATGCGCTGGGCGCGCCGGAGGGCGATGTCGTGATAGACCCATCCGTCGTGCGCGGTCTCGAATACTATACTGGCCCCGTCTATGAGGCCGAGCTGCTGCGCGAGGTGACGGGCGAAGACGGCAAGACCTATCGCATCGGCTCCATCGGCGGCGGCGGGCGTTATGACGACCTCGTTGCGCGCTTCACCGGCGAGACGGTGCCGGCGACAGGCTTCTCCATCGGCATCTCACGCCTCGCGTCTGCCCTTCAGATCATGGGTGAGACCGGCAAGCTGGACGGGCCGGTCGTGGTGCTGAACCTCGACAAGGAAAATCCGTCCACGGCACTTTCCATCGCAACCGACCTGCGCCGGGCAGGCATCCGTGCTGAAGCCTATATGGGCGGTTCCGGCATGCGGCCGCAGATGAAATATGCTGACCGCCGTAACGCGCCGGCCGTCGTGATCGTCGGCGAGGACGAAATGGCCAAGGGCACGGTCACCATCAAGGACCTTGAAATGGGGGCCCTCAAAGCCAAAGCCATCAAGTCCAATGAAGAATACCGCGAGGCCCGCCCGGGCCAGATAGAAGTGCCGCGCGCCGAAATGGTTGAAGCGATCCGCCGCATCGTCGAGGCCCAGGCATGACCTATGCGGCTGTCGTGAAAGCGGCCCGGTCCCGGTTCGAAGCCTCCGGCGCCGAGCCGGTGAACCCGGCCTATATCCTGCCATCCGATATTCCGCTGGAACTGTCGGGCGAGGCGGTGCGCGCACGGCTTTGCGTGTTCACGGATCATCGCGGCAATGAAATGGTCATGCGGCCGGACCTGACCCTGCCCGTGGCGGGGCTGGAAGCCGAACGCCTCGCCAGCGGCACCAATGGCCCGAAAGCATATTGTTATGCCGCAGAAGCCTTCCGTCTGCCGGCGGCCGATGGGGACCCGATGGAGTTCACCCAGGTCGGCTTTGAGCGGTTTGGCCGGGAATCCGATCCCACCGAAGATGCCGAGGCCTTCGCGCTGGTGCATGAGGCTGTCCGCGATTGCGGTGTTGTTCCAGTCGCGATTGCCACGGGTGATCTTGCCATTTTTCCGGCCTTCATCGATGCACTCGGCCTGCCGCGCGTGACGGCAGACCTGCTGAAGCGGGCCTTCCGTCAGGAAGGCGGCGTGCGGGCCCTGGTCGAAGCGTCCCCCGCACCGATTGAGGCAGACCTTGTGCCAACGCTGGAGGCGGCGACGCCGGAAGAGGCGGAAACGGCCTTCCGCGCGGCGCTGGCCGAGCGCGGCATTCCGCTGATTGGAACACGGAGCGTTCCGGAAATCATTGCGGGCCTTCGCGCACGGGCGGCGGCGCTGGCCGCGGGCGGTGTGCCGGACAAGGTGCGCGAAGTGATCGGGGCGCTGGCAGCGGTCAACTGCACCGCAGCCGAAGCCGCAGACCAGCTGGACGCAATCGCTGTGAAATACAGCCTGCCACGTACCTCCAGTGCGATTGACCGTGTGGCGCGGCGAATGGAACTGATCCGCGAGCTTCTGCCGGAAGTGAAGGCCATCTGCCGCTTCCGGTCCGGCTTCGGACGGCGGTTCACCTATTATGACGGCTTCCTGTTCGAGACGCTGGGCGCCAATCTGGCGGAAAGCCGGCCGATTGCCTCCGGCGGGCGTTATGATGGCCTCGTCTCCGGCCTCTCGAACGGCAAGGCGAACGCGACCGCGATCGGCGGCGTGGTCAGGCCCGACCGTGTGCTGCGTGCGAAAGGGAGGGGCGCATGACCCGTCTGTCACTGGCGATCCCGTCCAAGGGACGGCTGAAGGAAAAATCTGAAGAATGGCTGGCCTCGGCCGGCTTCCCGGTTACGCAGATCGGTGGAGAACGCGGTTATCAGGCAGAGATCGCAGGCCTTGGCGATGTCGAGATGCGGCTTCTCTCCGCGCGGGAGATTGCGCAGGGCCTCGTCGATGGCAGCCTGCATGCCGGGGTGACCGGTGAAGACCTGCTGCACGACCTCGCCCCGGTCGGGGAGAGCGATTTCGAGGTCGTGAAACGGCTGGGCTTTGGCGGGGCGGATGTGATCGTCGCCGTGCCGCAGGCCTGGGTCGATGTCGATACCATGTCGGACCTGGAAGCGGCAGGCGCGGCGTTCCGCAAGGCGCATCACCGGCGCCTGCGGGTCGCGACCAAATATATGCGCCTGACCCGCCGCTTCTTCGCGGCCCGGTCTGTCGGGGAATACCGGCTGGTCGAAAGCGCCGGGGCGACAGAGGCCGCGCCGACCACGGGATCGGCCGATGTGATCGTCGACATTACCTCCACCGGGGCGACGCTGAAGGCCAACGGGCTGAAAATCCTGACGGACGGGCTGATCCTGAAAAGTGAGGCCGTCTTCGCCATTTCGCCGGGTGCCGCATGGTCAGCTGAAGCGAAGGCGAGTCTTGGGGTTTTGTTCGCAGGTGCAGCAATTAAACCCAAGGAATTAATAGAAAAAATCTAGGACACATTCTTGACACATCTGCAAAAGCGCGGCCTTATGTCCCAGCAAGTTTCTGGGAGGAAACGCTGCAAACGGTGGGAGGCGCGGACCAAGGGTCTGCGCCTCTTTCCGTTCAGGGGGTAATCAGGAAATCAGGGGTATGGGAAACCGGGCAGTCCGAAGCAACGGCTCAGGTGAGGTAGGGGGCGTTTGGACATCACATCCGTCCCGCCCGGCTTCATGAATAACAATAAGCACTTATCGTTTATCGTCAAGTACTATTATCGTTTTTCGATTAATCTTTTGTAATCGTGATCAGCCAGCTGGGGCTGCCATCCTCCGGGACGACCCGCAGGATACGGGTCTGGCCATCGGGCGTGCGCGTTTCGCTGATCTCAGCGCCTGAGACTTCGATCTTCAGCGAATCCGGCGCATCGGCCGGCTGATCCAGCTCGACATTGAACTCACTGGCCTGGTCCGGAGACACGAAAACCTCTGCCGCTTCTTCCGGCGTCAGGAAACGGACCGTGCCGTCTTCCTCGATCACCATGGATTGACGCTGGGGCACTTCAGAGCCGCCCGCGGCAGGCGGGGCGGTGCGGGACTGGACGACATTGAGCGGAGGAGACAGGCGCTGGGGGCTGTCCTGGGCGGCTGCAGGCAGCACGACCAGACCAAGCCCGGCGGCCAGGCTGGCAAGCGGTTTCATCCTCTCACTCCCATTCACTTCGCCCGCACTTAAGCGCGAATCGTGCCTGCTGTCACATGTCCCCGCCTGCGGTGTGTTGACTTCCGGTCAGCCCCCCGTCATGCGTGGCGCCCTGAGAGAAATCCTCGCGACATCGGAAGGGCAAAAGATGAGCGATCCCCGCCAGCATATCATGCCGGTCTACCGGCCGCCGGAACAGGTCTTCGAGAAAGGAGAGGGCGTCTACCTCTTCACGGAAGACGGCACGCGATATCTGGACTTCATCGCCGGCATCGCGGTCAACGCGCTTGGCCATTCGCACCCGGCCATGGTGGACGCCCTGCGCGAGCAGGCGGGCAAGCTGTGGCACACGTCGAACATGTTCCGTGTGCGCGGCGCCGAGGAACTGGCCGACAAGATCTGCCGCGACACGTTTGCGGATCGCGTGTTCTTCACGAACTCCGGCACCGAGGCGATCGAGTGCGCCATCAAGTCGGCGCGCAAGTATCAGTGGGCCAATGGCCATGAAGACCGCATCGACATCATCACCTTCACGGGGGCCTTCCACGGCCGCTCCATCGGGGCGATCAATGCCGGCGGCAATCCGAAATACCTCGAAGGCTTCGGCCCGGCGCTGCCCGGCTTCGTGCACCTCGAATGGGGTGACCACGAAGCGCTGAAGGAAGCCGTGGCCCGCCCGACTGCTGCGGCGGTCCTGGTCGAGCCCGTGCAGGGGGAAGGCGGCGTCCGCGCCATGCCGGAAGAGTGCCTGAAAGGCCTCCGCGAGCTTTGCGACGAACACGGCGTGCTGGTGATCTATGACGAAGTCCAGTGCGGCATGGGCCGGACCGGCAAGCTGTTCGCGCATGAATGGGCCGAAGGCGCGGCGCCGGATATTCTGTGCTCGGCCAAGGGTATTGGCGGCGGCTTCCCCTTCGGCGCCTGTCTGACGACCGAAGCCTGCGGCGAGCATATGCAGCCGGGTAGCCACGGCTCGACCTATGGCGGCAACCCGCTGGCCATGGCCGTCGGCAATGTCGTCTGGGACATCATTTCCAATGAAGACTTCCTGGCCGAAGTCCGCCGTGTCTCCGGCACATTGGCGCAGAGCCTCAAAAGCATTGCCGACAGCCATCCGGACAAGGTCGAAGCCGTCACCGGCAAGGGTCTGCTGACGGGCCTGAAGATGAAGGCGGATCCGAAAAGCCTGCAGGGCGTCTGCCGCGACAAGAACCTTCTGGTCGGTGTTGCCGGGGCGAATGTTCTGCGCCTCGCCCCGCCGCTGGTGATCACGGATGAAAACGTCCGCGAAGCGACGCGCGTCATGGACGAAGCGATCGGCGAATGGGACATCTGACCCGGCCGATTGCTGGGGTCCTGCTGATCCTCCTCGGGGCCTGCACAACCCAGCCCGCGCCGCCTGCGCCGCTTACTCCGGCGCAGGAAGGCCTGATCGCCGACGGGGCGCAGCTCTGCGCGCTCGTGCGGGAGAATTATGTCTATCTGGACGGCAAAGCGGCCGCCTGGGATACCGCCTGTGCAGAGCTGCCCGCGCGTGCGGCCACCGCCAGAACCGGGCCGGAGCGCCTGCGCGTGCTGGAGGACCTGACCGACACGCTTTATGATGCGCATGTCTCTTTCGGGGCCAATTCCGGCCAGTCGCCACGCCTTGTGCCGTCCGGGAATGATTACTGGCTTGAAGAAGGGCAGGTAACCGGCGTGCGGGCTGGCAGTGCCGCCGCGATGGCGGGCCTGCAGGTCTGGGACAGGGTCAGTGCCGTCGACGGACAGCCGCTGGACGCGGCTATTGCGGAGCGCCTGCAGCCCTCTGGCGTGCAGCCGGACAGCGCGCAGCGGCACTGGGCCGAACTGGCCGCCGCAGCAGGATACCGCAACCGTCCGCATACGGTTACCGTCCTGCGGGACGGACGGGAGGTGACCCTGTCGCTGGATACCGGTCTGGCGCAACTGCCGGAAGGGCCGGTCACGGCCCGAATGCTGCCCGGACAGATCGGCTATGTCCGGTTCAACAATTCGCTGGGCGAAGACGATACAGTGGCCGCCTTCGACGTCGCGATGGAGGCGCTGCGCGGCGCACGCGGCTGGATCGTGGACTTGCGCGATACGCCCGGTGGCGGGAATACGGATGTCGCCGAGCCCGTGATGGGCCGCTTCATCGACGAAGAGGGCGCCTATCAGCTGATCCGTCCGATGGATGCGCCGGAGTGGCAGAAGACGGTTTCACCGCGCGGCGACTGGACGGCGCAGGGGCCGCTGGCCGTTCTGGTTGGACACTGGACCGGCAGTATGGGCGAAGGCATGGCCGTCGGTCTCGACGGCTTGCGGCGGGGTGAGGTGTTCGGCAGCCGTATGGCGGGGCTGGCCGGCGGGGTGGAGTCATTCACGCTGGACGCATCGGGCCTGACAATCCGTATCCCGACCTATGCGCTGGCTCATATCGATGGCACGCCGCGCGAAGCCTGGCGTCCGACGCATCAAGTGCTGGCGGACAATGGGGCGGGGCCCGACCGTGCACTGCAGGCCGCAGCAGACTGGATAAATTCCCACGAAGATTGATGGCAACGCCTTCCGGGGGTTCTTGCCGCGGAAGGGGCTGCCATATTCTCTAGGGCTTCTGACACACCGGATCAGGTTTCGTCGTCATGCACCTGCTTGCGGCCGGTGACCATGGCGCGGGCGAGGTTTTCCTTGTGGGCAAGGCTTGAGGCGACCACGCCGGCGAGGTGAAGGCCAATCAGGGCGAGCGTGATATAGACGAACGTCTTGTGCACGCCTTCGAGCAATTCCTCCGCGCCGGATTCTTCCTGCCCGCCGCCGCGTTCATGTTCCTCTTCGCCCTCTCCGAAAGCGGCGGCCAGCGGCGCAAAGGTTTCCTCTGTCACGATCCCGGCGAGCGGACCGGCATTGTCTTCGACTGCATAGAGCGCCATGCCGGCCGAGGTTGTGACCAGAAGGCTGAACAGGAGTGCGACGACCATGGCGCCGCCAGCCGGATTGTGGCCGGCATAGTCCTTCACCTTGCCTGAGAAGAGGCCGCGCAGGTATCCGAACACAGCGCCCGGACCACGCACGAAATCGGTAAAGCGCGCATGCCGCGTGCCGATGATGCCCCAGACGATGCGGACCAGTACATAGCCCGCCACGACATAACCTGCCCATTTATGGACGCTGAAAAGGTCGTCGCCAGACAGGTAGGCCGTGAAGAAGGCGATCACGAGAGTCCAGTGCCCGATACGGATTAGGGGGTCCCATACCGGGCGGGTGGGGGTCTTGTTCTGGCTCATGTGTCTGCCTCCGGCTTACCTGCTGGCTTGGCCGGAACATGGCGCCGCGCCGGCGGTTCGGTCCATCCGTCACATGACGCATTCCCTTTGGCGGCGGGATGGGCGAGAAGGGCTTATGTCAGATGACGTATCCGGACGCAGAGGCCTATTGGGCGTTGCCGTGCTGTTTGGCACGATTGCCCTGTTCATCGGGGCAGACCTGATCACCGACAGCGGTGAAGGTGCCGGGGCGGGGCATTTGGCGGCTGAACTGTTTGTTCTTGTGGCGGCCTCGTTCGGGCTGGGCGCCATGCTGTGGCGTCTGGGCCGTTTGCGCCGAGCCCTGGCCGATGCGCGTCAGGATGCGGGGCGCTGGCAAGCCGAGAATCGCGACCTTGTGCAGGGCCTGGGCGTTGCCATCGCGCGGCAGTTTTCGGCTTGGGGCCTGACGGATGCCGAATCCGATGTCGGCTTGTTGCTGTTGAAAGGTCTCTCCCTGCAGGAGATCGCCGACCTGCGCGAGACGAGCGAACGCACGGTGCGCGAACAGGCGCGGGCTGTGTATCGCAAGAGCAGTCTTGCCGGGCGCAACGCCTTGTCCGCCTATTTTCTGGAAGACCTGCTGCCCGGCTCTGGTGGTTGAAGTTATACGCTGGCGCCGCAAATTTGCGGCGTTAAGATCAGGGCATGACGAAGATCATTGCTGCCTGTGTTCAGATGCGTTCCGGCGTGGAAGTCGCCCCGAATATTGCGGCGGCCTCCGCCCTTATCCGGGAGGCAGCCGGGAAGGGCGCAAAGTTTATCGCGACACCTGAAATGACGAACCTGCTGGACATCCGTCCCGGCATGGCGCGGCCGAAGATTGTGGAGCAGGACGACATACCCCTCCATGCTTTCCAGGCGCTGGCGGTGAAACTCGGCGTGACGCTGCTGATTGGCTCACTGGCGGTAACGCTGGAAGGGGATGAGCGCTTCGCCAACCGCTCCTTCCTGATCGGGCCGGACGGCGGCGTGATCGCGCGATACGACAAGATCCACATGTTCGATGTGGAGGTCGGCGACGGGCAGAACTATCGCGAGAGCCGGGCTTACCGGCCGGGGGAGCAGGCCGTACTGGCACAGGCGCCCTTCGGCGAGATCGGCATGACGATCTGCTACGACCTGCGCTTCCCGCATCTTTATCGCAAGCTGGCGCAGGCAGGGGCAGACATCCTGACTATCCCTGCAGCGTTCACCCGCGTCACCGGCGAGGCGCACTGGCATGTGCTGGTCCGCGCGCGGGCGATCGAGACCGGCTGTTTCGTGATCGCCCCTGCGCAGGGCGGCAAGCATGAGGATGGACGGGAAACCTACGGCCACTCCCTCATCGTCTCGCCCTGGGGGGAGGTGATTGCGGAAGCGGACGGCGCCGAGCCCGGCATTGTGCTGGCAGAGCTGGACCTCGATCAAGTGGCCAGGGCGCGCGGGCGTATCCCGTCGCTCGGGAATGACAGGAATATTCCAGTCACGCGCGAGGGCATCGGCTAAGAGACCATTGCAACCAATTGTGGCGAGTAGGCGAGCGGATTCTCCTTCAGGCGCTGCTTTGCGGTGGGGCAGGCTTCGAGTGCCTGCTGGATATAGTTTCTCCAGGCATTCCCGTCATGGCTCGCAAAGTTCGATTTTTCGATCGTGAGGTGCTCGAGATAGTTGAGCAGAAGTTCAGAAAGCGTCAGCACTCGAGAGTATTCGGGGTGGTTGGGCTTGATTTCGATCCCGTCGAAAAAGAACCGCCGCAAGTCCGGATACCGGACCATATACCCCCGGAAGTCTGAGGCCTGGGAATAGATTGCCGCGTGAGCCGAGGCGCGCACGGATTGGCCGAGCTGGCGTACCTGAACGATCACAAACAGAAATCCGATGACTGTTGTCACCAGACCGCCTAGCTGGATCCATGTCTCGATTGTCAACTGTTCCCACATCGCTTGTGTCTCCCCATCGCCCTCATCAAAATGTGCTAGGCGGAATGGCGAGCGTCAAGGGTGGCAGAAGTCAGCGGCCAAGCCGCCTGCGGAATTCCTCGTAACCGAAATGCGAGACCTGTTCGACACGGCCGTCTTCCCAGCGAATAGCGAGATTTGCCAGCGGCGTGCCGTTGAACGTGTTCGTCTTCACGAAGCTGTAGTGCATCTGGTCGGTGAAGACGAGCTGGTCGCCCGGCTGTAATGGTTTGTGGAAGGAGTAATCCCCGATCACGTCGCCAGTCATGCAGGTCTTTCCGCCAAGGCGGTAGGTGTTCGGCTTCTCACCCGGCTGGCCCGCGCCGACAATGTCCGGCCGGTAGGGGACTTCCAGAACGTCCGGCATGTGGGTGGAGGCGGAGGCGTCGAGAATGGCAAGGTCCATCTCGTTCCAGTGCAGGGCGAGTACGGTGGCATAGAGTTCGCCGGTATTCACGACGAGGCCCGCGCCCGGCTCAAGGATGACGTCGACACCAAAGCGCGCCTTGAAGGCTTTGATCGCTTCGATCAGCACATCGACATCATAGCCCGGCTTGTTGATGAAGTGCCCGCCGCCGAAATTCACGGCGGAGACCTGCTCGATATATTGTCCGAACTTGTCGGCGACATGCTGGATCAGGCCGGCCGAGCCGTCTGCCAGGCTCTCGCAGAGGGCGTGGACGTGGAAGATGTCGACACCGGACCAGTCCACTTCGTCCAGCTTCGCCGGGACTTCACCAAACCGGCTGCCCGGTGCGCAGGGGTCGTAAAGGTCGCCGCCGAGGGTGGCGTTGGAATAGCCGGGGTTCACCCGCAGGCCGACATGGGCGCCTGCATCGCGGGCGATGTCGCCGAAGCGAGCAAGTTGTTCGGCGGAATTGAAATAGATGTGTTCGGCAATCTTCGTCAGGCGGCGGACTTCATCTTCCGTGTAGGCCGGGGAGTAGACATGCACTTCCTTGCCGAAGCTCTCATGCCCCATGATGGCCTCATGCTCGCCGCTGGCCGTGGTGCCGTCCAGATAGTCGGTCATCACCGGGAAGGCCGCCGGCATGGCGAAGGCCTTGGTGGCGAGCAGAACTTTGCAGCCTGCTTCTTCCCGTACGCGCTTCGCCGTCTCCAGATTTTTCCGGAGGCGGGCGACGTCGAGGACGAAAACGGGAGTAGGGATGTCGGCGGGCAAAGTCATGGCTTGTTCCATTTAGCACATTCTGCGGTCGCGCGAGGGATCGTCCGGCAGGAAGCCGGCCTCGACGAGATTGCGAACGAATTCATCCGAGCGGGTGCATGGCCGGAAGCCCTCGCCCAGTTCTGCCTGCGAGACCAGAGCGCCGGTGTCCGCATTGGTGAGGGTGATGAAGGGCGTCCTTATACGATCATACCCACGCGAATGCGCGATGTCGGTCACGCCGATCTCTTCGGCGAGCGCCGCGCCGCTCGGGCGGCGGACGTCGATCTTCAGGGTCAGGATGCGGTAGTCTTCCTGGCTTGCAATGGCGGCGTCACGCTGGGCGGGCGTCAGTGCGTCCCGCAGGAAGCGGTCCACTGTCCAGGCTTTGCGGCCGGAGAGCTCGGTCTTTTCCAGCTTCATGCAGGACGGGCATTCGTCAAAGCCCCAGACGATCATCAGGGGGCGGCCTTCTTCCTCAGCCCGGATGACAGCGGCATCGTAGAGCTCGCGCGCATCGAGGCATTTGAAATAAGTCGGCTTCGCCCGCTCGCCCGTGCATCCCTCGATGGGCTGGAAGGCGGTGTAGTCCACCGCCTTTTCGAAGACGAGCGGTCCTTGCGGCGCAGCAGCTTCCTGGCTACAAGCCGCGAAAGCCAGTGCAGCAGCAAGCGCGACGAAAGCCCGGCGCATGCCGCTCAGGTTTCCACCGCGAAGAGTTCGTCCTGGTCGCCCGGCTTCACATCGATCACATGCCAGGGCAGGCCGCGCTTGGCGACGTCTTCAAGGAAGGGCTTTGCCGGGAATTGTTCGACATTGAACACGCCCTTGCCAGCCCATTCGCCGCGGAAGAACATGGCCGCACCGGACACCGGCGGCACGCCTGTCGTGTAGGAGACAGCCTGCGCGGAGACTTCCTTGTTCGTCTCGGCATGGTCAGAGACGTTGTAGATCATCTTCGTCAACGACTTGCCATCCTTCTTGCCACGGACGATCACGCCGATGCTGGTCTTGCCGGTATAGTTCTCGGCGAGGGAGGAGGGCGGCGGCAGGAGGTCTTTCAGGAACTCCATGGGGATAATGTCCATGCCCTTGTGCTTGATCGGTTCGAGGCCGATCAGGCCAATGCTTTTGAACACCTGAAGGTGCTTGATGTATTCGGCACCGAACGTCATCCAGAAGCGGATCTGCTTCAGGCCCTTGATGTGCTTGACCAGGCTTTCCTCTTCCTCGTGATAGATGAGGTAGGAATCCTTCGGGCCGACTTCCGGATAGTCGATGTCGCAATTGATGGAGAGGGCGGGGATCTCGATCCACTCGCCATTCTTCCAGTATTTGCCGTCCTGCGTGACTTCGCGCAGGTTGATCTCCGGGTTAAAGTTCGTGGCGAAGGTTTTGCCATGGTCGCCGGCATTGCAGTCCACAATGTCGATATATTCGATCTCGTCGAACAGGTGCTCCTGCGCATAGGCGCAGTAGACGTTGGTCACGCCGGGGTCGAAGCCGCAGCCGAGAATGGCGGTGATGCCCTTCTCCTTGAAGCGGTCATGATAGGCCCACTGCCAGTGATATTCGAACTTCGCCACATCGCGCGGCTCATAGTTCGCCGTGTCCATATAGTTGCAGCCGGTTTCGAGGCAGGCATCCATGATCGGCAGGTCCTGATAGGGCAGGGCCATGTTGATCAGCAGGTCCGGTTTCACCTTCTCGATGAGGGCGACGACTTCAGCGACATTGTCGGCATCGACCTGCGCGATCTCGATCGGCGTCTTGCAGAGCTTCGCCACTTTCTCGCAGCTTTCGATACGGCGGGAGGCGAGTGTGATGTGCTTGAACGTGTCGCGGTCCATCGCGCATTTTTGGGCGACGACCGAACCGGCAGCGCCGGCACCGATGATGAGAACGCGGTCCATGATGGGAGGGCCTCCAATACTCTGCGGGGTTCCTGAGTTGACCCGTCACATAGGGCAAACCGGGGGCCTTCGCCAGTGGAGACATGAGGGGTGGCGCAGCGCGGGCGGGTTCGCGAGGGTGGGAGGAAACGACAGGCCGCCCACGCTGCGCCGGGGGAAGGGTCAGGCTGCCTGCCTGTGCGGTGTCAGGCGGGCAAGCTCCTCGGTCAGCCAGTCCCGGTGGCGGCTCAGCCGCTCGACCTGGCGGATGTCGGCATCGGGCCGGCTGGTCAGTTCATCCTGCCAGGCCTTAAGCACCCGTAACTGGGTCTGCAGCCAGCAAAGCATGGCGGCTTCATCGACAGGCACACACATGACACGTCTCCATAAAATTGAGATGCATTCGCAAATCTAAAGCTCTCATATCCGGAGTCTTTTTGCAAGTCATTCTCAAAAATGTCGCGCAGGCCAACCATAAGTCCTTGCCGGGTCATGGCCGGACTGTGGGAACGAATGCCGTTTCCACGGGTTATACGCTTAACAGTCCGGCCCGTTCCCGGTGCCGGTGACACATGAGGAGACACCAGATGACCCTTGAAGGGATTATCATTTTTCTGCTGGTCGGCGGCGTGGCCGGCTGGCTGGCTGGGCTGATCGTGCGTGGCGGCGGCTTTGGCATCATCGGCAACATTGCCGTTGGCATCATTGGTGCCTTCGTGGCCGGGTTCCTGTTCCCGGTATTCGGCATCAGCCTTGGTGTGGGCATCGTGGCGTCCATCCTGCACGCGACGATCGGCGCAGTGGTCCTGCTCCTGATTGTGCGTGTGCTGAAGCGCGCCTGACCCGGCGGGGATCAGCTGGCCAGTTCGGCCTCGAGCTGTTTTGCAAGCGTTTCGACGCGTGACTTGTTCTTGCCGAGGTCTGACAAGCCGATGCGCGAGCGGGAATAGATTGCCACCTGAGATGCGTCCGCACCGGTCGGCCGGATGAGAACGTCCACATCGTCCCGGAACCGGGCGATGGGGGTTACAGCAACATAACGCAATTGGATGTCACCATTCGGCAATTCCCGCTGTTCGGCATCCGGCTGAAGCCGGACAAGCGCCGCTGCCACGTCCGTGGCCGGATAGGCAAAATCCAGCGCATTTCCGGTGTTTCCGGCCGCCTCGCAGATGGCCGGGTTGCAAGCCAGGTAACGATTGGTCGGCAGGCCTGGCTCGAGCGCCGCAAAACTGACCCAGCTGCCGGCAGGTTTGGGCGCAGAGGCGCATGCCGCACATAGAAGCAGGGTGGCGCAAGCCAAAATGGAGCGGATCATCGCATGCCTTCCGTTTGCCTGATGTCTATACGCTGGCCGGGCCAATCCGGATCGCATCTAGCCGTATGGGCAGATTTAGGCTAAGGCGCGCCCTTCATTTTAAACAGGGGGACGCCATGGCAGGCCGTCACTTCATCGATCTCTGGCATCTCGACCATGTCGAACTGCGCGAAATTCTCGACATGGCCCACGCCATGAAGAAAGCGCGCGCCGGCTGGCCGAAGGGCCGTGTCGATGACGGTGCGCCGCTGGAAGGCCACACGCTGGCGATGATCTTCGAGAAATCCTCGACCCGCACGCGTTTCTCCTTCGATATGGCCATGCGCCAGCTGGGCGGCTCGTCGATCACGGCCACCTCCAGCGACATGCAGCTGGGCCGGGGCGAAACGATTGAGGACACGGCCCGTGTTCTCTCCCGTTATGTCGATGCGGTGATGATCCGCGCCAACGACCATTCCGATGTCGAGGCGTTTGCGGAGTTTTCCTCCGTCCCCGTCATTAACGGCCTGACCGACCGCTCGCACCCCTGCCAGATCATGGCGGACCTGCAGACGCTGGAAGAGCATGGTCTGGAGCTGCGCGGCGCACGCATCGCCTGGGTCGGTGATGGCAACAATGTCTGCGCCAGCTTCATCCATGCCGCGGCGAAGTTCGGCTTCTCGCTGGCCGTCGGCATACCGGCCCGCTTTGCGCCGGATGATGAGGATCTCGACATCGCGCGCGAACTGCAGGGCAAGATCGATCTCTATGAGACGGCCGAAGAAGCCGTTGCAGGCGCAGACGTCGTCATCGCCGATACGTTCGTCTCCATGGGCGACAAGGATGCCGAGCGCCGCCTCGAAATCCTGGAACCTTATGCCGTCACCGAAGACCTGATGGAGATGGCAAACAAGGGCGCGCATTTCCTGCACTGCCTGCCGGCCCATCGGGGCGAGGAAGTCGATGCGGAAGTCATCGACGGTCCGCAAAGCCTCGTCTTCGACGAAGCCGAAAACCGCCTGCACGCCCAGAAGGCCGTGCTGCGCTGGTGCCTCGAGAAATAGGTCCTAGCCAGACTGAACTTCCTTCAGGCCCAGTGCAAACAACGCCGCGACCGCGCTCATCGCACCGAGGATGGCGATGACGGCGGTCAGCCCGGCGAAGCTCGCCACCAGGCTGAAGCCGCCGCCGAGGATCAGCACGGTGCCGATGATCGTGTTGGACAGCGCCGTATAGGCCGCCCGCGTCTCCGCCGTCGCCATATCGACCAGATGGGTGGAGCGGCCGAGGCGTACGCCCTGATAGGCAATCATCAGGATAAAGATCATGGCGGGCAGGCCTATGGTCGCCGTGAGGAGGCCCGCCGCGTTCAGGCCCAGCGTGCCGAACAGAGAGAGCGCCCCGGCAAGACCCGTCAGGATCAGGACTTTGCGGCTGGACCGGTCGGCAAGCCTGCCCCAGACATAGGAGCTGAGCAGGCCCGCGCCGGCCGAAGCGACGACCAGCAGGCCGAGGCCGCCGAACATGTTGCGCGCGGCGTCCGCCTCCGTGCCGAGCGCGACCATGAAAGGCGGAGCGAGGGCGGTCGAGGTCAGCAGGGCGCGTACGAGGATGAACCGGCGGAGCTGGGCATCGCGGGCCAGCAGGCCGAAATCTTCCTTCAGGCGCCGGACCGGGCTGGACCCCGTTTCCGGCTCGCTTGCCTCTTCGGCAAGGCTGGCAAACACCACAGCGGCGGCGATCCAGAGCAGGCCTGCCAGCACCAGCCCGCCTGTCACCAGCGTGAGCCGGCTTTCGCCCGCAAAGGCCAGCAGCACACCATAGGTCAGCACCGCGCCCCCGCCGACCGTGCCAGCCGCGCCCGTCGCCGTGCCGCGCCGGGATTTCGCAATCGTCTTGCCGAGCACGTCCTTGTAGGTGACCGAACAGACCGAGCGGGCGAGCGCCAGGACGGCGAGCGCTGCCAGAATCGCCCAGCCTGCTGCGGCGCCAGTCAGCACCAGCGCAGCCAGTCCCATGGCAATGGCGGCCAGGCCTTCCACCAGCGCGCCGCCGGCCCAGGCCCATTTGCGGCGTTTCAGCCTTTGCAGCGCCCCGGCGGTGAACATTTGCGGGAAGAGGGCGCCTGCTTCGCGGATCGGCACCAGCAGGCCCAGCAGGCCCGCCGGGGCGCCCAACGTCGTTAGCAGCCAGCTCAGCACGAGTTTCGGATCGATCAAGCCGTCGGCAATCTTGCTGGCCGACAGGCTGGTGACATGGCGGAAGAAATTGTCCGGCTCGTGCGTGCGGGCCGTGTCGGAAATGTCGAGATTGCCCGGCGTTTCGCTCGTCGAGGTCAACAGGCGGAACACCGCCTTCTTCTTGTCCTCAGCCATTGCCGGTCAGCCCTCAGCAGTTCGGATCGGGAAAGGATCACGTTTCGCGTCTAAAAGACAATTGCAAAGGTGCAGGGGCATCTGCATCCCCGATCACACGCACGGATCAAACCTTTGTCAGAACGGCAAATTCCGGCTGGCCCCCGCGCCCTGCATGGGTAGGGTGCGGATATGGCAGACACACATTTTCCGACCGAGAAATTCTCTCATCCCGACATCACGGCCAAGGGCGAGGCCCGCGCCAGCGTGGCCTGGACCGGGCTGAAGACGCTCTGGTTCAACACCGGCACGCTCTGCAATATCGAGTGCCGCAATTGCTATATTCTCTCCTCGCCGAAGAATGACCGGCTGGTCTATCTCAGCCTCGCTGATGTCATGCCCTATCTGGACGAGATCGAGCGTCTGAGCGCCAACGAGGTGGAGATCGGCATCACCGGCGGCGAACCCTTCATGTGTCCGGACATCCTGCCCATCATGGAAGCGATCCTGTTCCGTGGACACAGCCTTCTGTTGCTGACCAATGCCATGCGCCCGATGATGCGGCCGCGTCTCCAGGAAGGCCTCCTGCGCCTTCGCCGGAACGGCCTGGCGGAGAAGCTCACCCTGCGTGTCTCGCTCGATAGCCATGACCAGGCCCTGCACGATGCCGAACGCGGGGAGGGGGCGTTCGAGGAAGCCTGCAAGGGGCTTCGCTGGCTGGCGGAGGAAGGCTTTCCCGTGGCGCTCGCCGGGCGCCAGTCCCTGCATGAGGACGAGGCCGCCGCCCGCGCGGCCTATGGCGCGCTTGCCCGTTCGCTTGGCCTGATGCTGGACCCGGCGGATCCGAAACAGCTGGTCCTGTTCCCGGAGATGATCGCACAGGATGATCCGCCCGAGATCACCACGGAGTGCTGGGGGATCCTGAACAAGTCACCTGAGAGCATCATGTGCTCGGACCAGCGCATGGTCATCCGCCGCAAGGGCGCAGCCCGCGCCAGCGTGACTGCCTGTACCTTGCTTGTGGACGACCCGGCTTTCGAACTGGGCCACACGCTGAAACAGGCGACGGCGGAGCCGGTGAAGCTGAACCATCCCTGGTGCGCCAGTTTCTGCGTTCTGGGCGGGGGCAGTTGCTCGGCCTGACCGGGCGCGTCAGTTGAGCGGCGGTGCGCCCGGATCGACCTGTTCGAAGACGGCGAGATAGGTGATGGTCGGCGTACCGAGACCTGCACAACCGGGCTGAGTAATTTCCATCACGCTGTGAAACCGGTAGCCCTTGTCGTGGGCGCGATTGAGTTTGTCTTCCAGGTCCTTGATCGCCTTGTCCGAAAAGACCCGTCCAATGGCCTGAATACGGTATTTCATTCTGATAGCTCCAAATCTGTCATGTCGGTTCCCCCATGTCCGGGCTTGCACCGGTGCAGGCGCGACAGGGTGAGGCGGAATGCGGTGACGGGCGGTTTGGTCCTGAAGGCAAGTTCACTGTAGCGCGAACAACTTGGTTCAAATCCGCAGCGGTTCCCGATGGCTTCAGGCCGTATCCGCCGATAGAGGCGCAGCAGACCGATCGCGGTCTGGCGCAGGCCCCAGCCTTTCAGGGGCGGCAGGGCGTCGATCCGTTCATCGAGTTCCGGCCGCAGGCCCAGCCGCCGCAACGTCGACGGACGCAGTTCTTCCGGCACATCCAGGTCCAGATGCGCCAGCGTCAACTCAGCGGAATTCAACTTGACCCCCATAAAACGAATAAGACGAAGGCACCGCAGACGAGTCAATAAAAAGGTGGGATTTGGCGATCACAGAGCCGGACCTTGATACGCGGGCAGGGCGCTGCCACATGGGGGCGTCACAAGGAGCCCGTCATGGCTGACACATCCACGCCCCTCAGCGACTTCGTTGCCAATTTCCAGATCGATCAGCGGCCCGTGCGCGGCCGGGCCGTCCGCATGGGCGCCGGCAGCATTTCGCCAATCCTGCACCGGCACGATTATCCTGTGAGCCTTGCCCGTATCCTGGGCGAGGCTGTCACGTTGGCCGCACTGGTCGGATCGTCCCTGAAGTTCGATGGCCGCCTCCTGGTGCAGGCCGAAGGCGATGGCCCGGTGAAGATGCTGGTCGGCGAATACCGCTCCGATGGCGGTGTGCGCGGCTATGCACGCTTCGATGCCGAGGCATGGGCGCATCTGGACAAGCTGAACAAGGGCGCAGCCCCGCACATGCCGCAGCTGTTCGGTGCGGCCGGGCGGCTGGGGCTCATCATCATTCAGGACAATCCTGCGATCCAGCCCTATCAGGGCATCGTTCCGCTTGTGAAAGGCACGCTGGCCGAATGCGCGGAGGACTATTTCGCCCAGTCCGAACAGGTGCCGACGCGCATCCGCCTGTCGCTCGCCGAGTTCGAGCGCAAGGGCGAGCCCGGCCTCTGGGTCTCCGGCGGCATGATGATCCAGCGAATCGCTGAGGATGAAACGCGCGGCGATACCGAAGAGGCGTGGAACGAGGCGCAGGCCCTGTTCGCGACGGTCACCGACCAGGAACTCGCCGATCCGGACCTGCCGATGGAGCGGCTGCTCTACCGCCTGTTCCACGAACAGGGTGTACGGATGGAAATGCCGGTCACACTGGATGACCGCTGCACCTGCAATGAGGAACGCCTCATTGCGACGCTGCAGAACATGCCTGATGACGGCCTGCACGACCTCGTGGAGGACGATGGTACGCTGTCGATCGACTGCCAGTTCTGCGGCCGCCACTACACCGTGCCGATCGAAAAGGTCACCGGCGCGGCGAACTAGAAACAGGCCCGGTCTTTCATTCTGCGTGAATGGGAGGCCGGGCCTCTCCTGCATTCCGCATTGCTTCGGCGTCCGCCCGCTGGCACATGGGGTCCATGACGTTCAAATGGCTCCCCAATGCGCTGACCATCGCGCGCTGCGTGTTCGCGCTGCTCTGCCTCGGCGGGATCGTGCAGGCCCTGAAAGTGCAGGACCTGATTATGATCGTGCCGGAAGATGCCGTCTCTGCTGTTCAAGAGAGACGGATCGCGATTCAACAGCTCTGGTACCAGTTCGCCCTGCTGGCCTTCCTGTCCGGCGCGCTGACGGATTTCCTGGATGGATGGCTTGCCCGCAAGCTGAACGCGCAGTCGCGATTTGGTGTGTGGCTGGACCCGATTGCGGACAAATTTCTGGTCGGCTTTGCCTTGCTGGGCCTCGCCCTGATTTTCCACACCTGGCTGATCTACATCCCGGCGGCGGCGATCATTGCGCGCGATGCCTTCATGACCTGGTTGCGCACCACGCCGGCCGGCAAGGCGGTGGTGGACCCGTCCAATCTGGCCAAATGGAAAACCGCCTGTGAAATGGCCGCCATTATCGGCCTGATGCTGCCGCTGGCGGCCATCCCGCAGAGTGCCGTGACGCAGGACGCGACGGGGGGGCATCTGGCGGAGCTTGCTGCGGTCCTGCTGGTCGGCCTTCTATGGATCGCGGCGGGTCTGTCGCTGCTGACGGGCTGGCGCTACATGGTGGCGGCGGGCCGCAGTCGTAAAAGCTGAATGTAGAAACGCCGGCTCCAAGGGGAATAAAGAGCCGGCGTTCCATTTTCGTCACCGGCGCGCAGAACAAGGGGAAACCCGCAGCGCTGATGGCCTTTCGAATGACGAGAACTGGTTCACTCCCCCGTCACGGAAAAAGCGTCTCACCGGCCACTTAAAAGAGGTTTAACACTCGCGGCAGGAATAGGGCGTCATTTCCTCGGAACCGCCACAGGACTGGCCCCTGTGCTGCCGCATTCGGGGCAGACCACTGGGTTTATGAAACGTAAACGCCCCATCGCTGCCTGGAAGCTCGTCGCCGTGTTCGGCGCGGCGATGGCGTTCCTCTGCCTGCCGGCCGTGCTGGCCGTGGCCGGGGTGGACGATGTTCGCGAAACGCCGCGCTCCCGGGCCGTGGTCGAAGCGCAGACGGCCAGTCTCCGCGGCGCGCTGGCAGAGGAGGGGCTGCGCCTCGGCGCGCCCGTTTACCTCCGGCTTACCAAGGAACCTGCTGAACTGACGGCCTATGTCGCCAATGCGGAAGGGGTGTACGAACCGTTCCGCTCCTGGCCGGTCTGTGCCTTTTCCGGTGAACTGGGCCCGAAACGGGCAGAAGGGGACATGCAGGCCCCCGAAGGTTTCTACAGTGTCGCGCCCGGCCAGATGAATGCCGCCTCGGACTATCATCTCGCCTTCAATCTCGGCTTTCCGAACGCCTATGACCGGGCGCAGGGCCGCACCGGCTCTTACCTCATGGTGCATGGCGACTGCGTGTCGATCGGCTGCTACGCCATGACCGATGACGCCATTGAAGAAATCTGGACCCTGATGCAGGCCGCGATGGAAGAAGGCCAGCGCTCTGTGCCGGTGCACATCTTCCCGTTCCCGATGACGGCGGCGAACCTTCAGCGTCATGCCGGAGACCCGAATGCCGCCTTCTGGCGCTCGCTGGCCCCGGCCTGGGAAGCGTTCGAAGACACCGGCCATGTGCCGGTCGTGCGGGTGTCGGACGGGGACTATGAGGTCCTTCCGGCCAGCTGATACGGCTTAACGGGGCGGGGCCCAGTAGGGCGAGGCCGGGGCGCCGCCGAACATTTCCTGAAGCTTGGTGCGCGTACCGCCTGTAGTGCCCTCCGGCGGGGACAGCGGATCGGCCCAGACCGCTTCGGCGATTTCCCCGCGAGAGGTTGCCTTGCCCTGCGTCCAGGTACCCGGCCGGGCCCGGTAAAGCACGACATGATCATTCGGAAACACGAAATGGTTGGAATAGATGCCGACCAGGTCCGGTGTAGACGTCAGCGAGAAGCCGCCTTCTTCGAGGAGTTCGCGCTCCAGTGATTCCAGACTCGTCTCGGCCTTTTCCACGCCGCCGCCCGGCAGGTACCAGCCGGGCGTGTAAGTGTGGCGGATCATGAAGATTTTCCCGGCCTCATTCTCCACGACCGCCCGCACGCCGAGGGTCATCGGCCGCGAGAGGCGGAACCAGGACTGGAAGAGGCGGGTGCGGATACGGGCCATGCGATCTCCCTAATGATGTCGTCTCAAGATGAGGTGAATGCAAAAATTTTCCTGCGCTCGGCGGAAAATTCGGGGTTTCCGGTGAAAAATCGGGTGAAAACCCTGTCGAATTGGGCTCGCCATGCGCGGCGCACCGCGCTATGCACACGCCAACAAACACAATCATGTGACAAAGATTTCACAAGCGAGAAAGCGACATGATCCATCCGTCCCTGCTTGCCATTGCCGCCATCGTCGTCGTTTTCGGCGTCCTCAACCTGATTGAATTCAAGCGGCTGGACTAACCGCTAGGCTTGTTAATGCCGGAGCTCTCTCTGATCGCTGCCCTCGTCGGGGGCCTCGTGATCATGGCACTGGCGGGTAACGCGCTGGTCAGCGGCGCTGTGTCCCTGGCTGCCCGGATGGGGGTTTCCCCCCTTGTCGCGGGCATTTTTATTGTCGGTTTCGGCACGTCCGCCCCTGAAATGATTGTGTCGCTCGATGCGGCCCTGTCGGACCGGTCCGGTCTGGCGCTCGGCAATATTGTCGGCTCCAATATCGCAAACGTCTTCCTCGTGCTTGGCTTGCCGGCCCTGATTGCGCCGATTGCAGCGGGCGGGGTGGGGGAGAAGCGCGGCCTGACGGCGGTCATCGTTGCGGCCGTGGCCTGGATCGGCATTACCGCCATCATGCCGCTGACGCCGATGGTCGGCATCTGCTTCATCGCGCTCCTGATCGCCTATTCCGGCCTGACTTTTATCGCGGCACGCCGCGCCGTGGCCGCCGGCAAGGATCCGGGAGTCACCGAGGAGGAAGACCCGCACCTGCCGCTCTGGCTGGCGCTGGTCTATGTCCCGCTCGGCATTCTGGGCCTGGTGCTGGGCGCAGACCTTGTGATCGAGGGCGGCGTCGGAATTGCCATGTTCCTGAACGTGCCGGAGGAATATATCGGCCTCACCCTGCTGGCCGTCGGGACCTCGCTGCCGGAGATCGGCGCGGGACTGGTTGCCGTGGTCAAGAAGCAGGGGGAAGTGCTGATCGGCAATGTGCTCGGCTCCAACGTGTTCAACATCCTCGGCGCGGGCGGGATCATCTCCCTGTTCGGCCCGGTGCAGATGGCGCCGACCTTCCAGCAATATGACCACTGGGCCCTTGGCCTTGCCACGCTGGTCCTCGCTTATGTCATCCTGACCAAGGCGCGGATCGGGCGGCTCTTCGGCCTGCTGCTGCTGCTGATCTATGCCGCCTATATCTATGGCCTGATCACCGGCCTCAACATTACCGGCTTGTTCCAGCCGGCGGGGACATGACGCCCGGTATCGCGCTCGTCACCGGCGCCGGGGCCCGTCTTGGCCGCGCCATGGCGCTCGCGCTGGGGGAAGATGGCTGGAAAGTTGCCGTCCACTATCACAGCTCGTCCGAGGGCGCCGACGAGACGTGCGAAGTGATCCGGAAGGCCGGCGGCACCGCAGAGGCCATAGAGGCCGATCTGGCAGACGAAGACGCCCGCAGCGGCCTCATTCCCGGTGTGGCGGACCTGCTGGGCGGCCCGGTCAGCCTGCTGATCAATTCGGCCTCCACCTTCCATGACGACACGGCACTGACCCATTCCCGGGAGGACTGGGACGCGCACATGGAGCCGAACCTGCGGGCGCCGGTCCACCTGGCGCAGCTGATGGCCTCGGACCTGCCGGACGGCCAGAAAGGGCTGGTGATCAACATGATCGACCAGCGCGTCTGGAAGCTGAACCCGGTCTTCTTCACCTACACCCTGTCGAAGGCGGCGCTGTGGCAGGCGACGCAGACACTGGCTCAGGCGCTGGCGCCGGATGTCCGCGTCAATGGCATCGGTCCCGGGCCGACGCTGGCCAGCGTGCATCAGACGCCGGAGGAGTTCGCTGCGGAGAAGGCCGCCACCCTGACAGGGGAGGGCTCGTCCCCGGAGGAGATCGTGCGGGCCATGCGCTACCTGATCGCCGCCAGCAGTGTGACAGGCCAGATGATCGCCAGCGATGGCGGCCAGCACCTGATGTGGCAAACTCCGGACATGAACATATGAACTTTTCTTCCGACACGTCGGCGCCGGCGCATCCCGCCGTGATCGAAGCGCTGGCCGGGGTCAATACCGGCATGGAAGCCAGCTATGGCGGCGACAGCGTGACGGCGGGCCTGCGGGCGAAACTCGCCGCCGTGTTTGAAACGGAAGATTTCGATTACTGGCTGACCGCGTCTGGCACGGCGTCCAATGCGCTGGCGCTTTCCTGTTTCTGCTCGCCGATCGGTGCGGTTCTCTGCCATGAAGAGGCCCACATCGCCCGGGACGAGCGCGGCGCGCCGGAATTCTTTTCCGGTGGCGGCAAGCTGCAGCTGCTGACCGGGTTCGGTGCACGGATCGACCGGGAGGCGCTGGAGACGGCGCTTGGCCAGATCAATCCCGGCTTTGTGCATGAGACGCCCGCCGAAGTGCTGTCTCTCACCAATCTGACGGAATGCGGCACGGCCTATCGCGCTGCGGAAATCGCGCTCTATGCGGGGCTTGCGAAAGAGAAGGGACTGGCCGTCCATCTCGATGGCGCACGTCTCGGCAATGTGCTTGCTTCCGGCAAGGCCTCTGCGGCGGACATGACCTGGCGGTCTGGCGTCGATGTGCTGACTTTCGGCCTGACCAAGACCGGCGCGATCGGATGCGAGATCATTCTCCTTTTCGGCGGTGCCCGGAAGAAATTTGCGGCGCTTCAGGCCCGGGCCAAACGGTCTGGCCACATGCCGCCAAAGATGCGGTTTCTGGCTGCGCAGGCTCACGCCATGCTGGAGGATGGCTTGTGGCTGAACCTGGCAGGGCAGGCCAATGCGCGGGCAGCGGCCCTGGCAGACCTGTTCACCGGCGCCGGCTATGAGCTGGCCTATCCGGTCGATGGCAATGAGGTCTTCCCGTTCCTGCCGGAGGAGGTGGCGCGGCGGCTGATGGCGGCAGGCGCAAAATTCTATCCCTGGCCGGGCGGAGCCTACCGGTTTGTCTGTTCGTGGAATACGGCCGAGGCGGACATCGCGGCGCTCGCCGAGGCGCTGAAGCCCTAGGCGCTTTCTGCGAAAGCCCCGCTCAGCCAGTTGTTGAGATGCCGGACAGATGACTGGTCATCCAGGGGTGCCACGGCGCGTCCACCCAGCAAATGCTGATGCAGGCTCATCATGATGACCGGTGAGAACATAGCGATGGCGGCTGTGCGCAGCTCGTTCGGATCTTCGGGCGAGCCCGGCGTGCCGGAGAGTTTGATGCAGACGCAATCGAGAGACGGCTCCAGCACATGTTCCAGATAGGCCTGCCCGACATCCCGGTCGGCCATGCCTTCAACCATGCCAAAGGCGTGCATACGGACGAACAGATCATCATTCATGCGGTTCAGGGCGTGCTGGAAACAGGCGCTGACCGCTTCGTCCACACTTGCGGCGGGTTCGGACAATTGCGCCCAGATGGGTTGGGCGCGCTCGCCCAGTTCCGCCATCATGGCGATGACGAGGCCTTTGCGGTCGGTAAAATAATGACGCAGTGTCGGCTCTGAAGTTTCGGCTGCCATCGCAAGCTGGCGCAGGGAGGGACGCTGGATGTCACCGGACAGGGCAAAGTCGATAACGCTTGCGAGCAAGGCTGAACGCTTCGCGTCAAAGTTGTAGTTCCGGGCGCCAGGTGTTCGGGCCATGAAGGGGCCTGCCTCTCTTTACCGTTAAACCGGTTTCTATCGGAGTGAATATCTGATTTCAGTAGCCGCGACTAGTGTATCGCGGCTGAAAGTGTCAACGCGCTACACTCAGCCGCGCAGCGTAAAGACACGCGAAGACTGAAATATTAGGCTGATTTGCCTTGATTTCGTACGCCTTCATGCCCCGTTAAGTCTGCCCGGAATTGCCATTTTTGCGTGCATGAAAAATTGCCTGCCGGACCGGGATCGTCGCCGGCAGGCGCGCCGTCCGCCCATCTTCCTTGGAGTGATTCTAGCGCAGTTTCCGGTGAGCGGCACGCACCTTGTGCTTGAACCGGCACGTGTGGAGGGCACGTGCGGTACGTAAGTTTGCCGGCCGCCGGACTACTGGTTCTGGCTGCGCAGATCGTCCAGGATCATCTCTGCCATATGGTCATGTGCCGGTACGGACGGATGCCACTGGCAGCCATAGGCAATGGATGGGTCGCCGCCATTCAGGGCGAGATAGCGGATGTCTGCGTCATAGTCCTTGTTCACGGACTTCACCGCCGTCTCCACGGCGTGGCCATGGAGGGCATTGTCCGTGCCGCCCAGCATCGGGCCGGTCAGCGCATAGATGGTGGCATCCGGATAGCGCATGGTCATCAGGGCCAGCAGGTCTTCCATCGCCGGAACGAAGCGGTCGGTCGGGTCGTTTTGGAAAAAGTCATGGGTGCCGAGATTGACGAGCACAAGTTGAACCGGGCCGGTCGCATCGAGGCGTTCCAGCTCTCCGGCCCGCGTCAGGCGCATCGACATCGTATTGGTCTGATTGTCCCCGTAATTGTGCACAAGGCCAATGCCCGGCCAGGCGAACATCTCATAGTCCACGCCCAGCGCATCAGCGACCTGGACGCCATAGGAGTGGCGCTCGGATGTGTATTCCGGCGTCAGCGGGCAGGTCTTGTCCGGCCCCATCGCACCGAGGCCGAGGGAAATGGAATCGCCCACGATCAGCACCTTGCCCGGCAGGTCCGGCAACGGGCCCTTGGGCGTTTCCTGATTGGCACAGGCCGGCATGGCCAGCAGCAGGGCGCTCAGCAGTATACGTTTCAGCATTATGGAATCCGTCTCCTTTGACCGGGTCCACCGCACATTTTGCCGGATCTTGTGCATAGCATGTGCCAGAATGATGTCAGGCTTGTACCGGAAGGGGACGACAAATGCCAAAACCTGCAGGCTATTCCGGCAAGCCGCTCTGGCAGAAACTGGGCCTGAAGCCTGGTATGTCCTGCCTGCCCCTGAATTCGCCCGGGCCGTATCAGGCATTGGTGGACGGGGCGCAAGACATTGATTTTGTTGAGAAAGGGCCGGCGGACCTTGTCCATCTGTTCTGCCCACTCCGGGCGGATCTGGAGGCGGGGATAGGCCCGGCGCTGGCACATGTGTCGCCCGGGGGCATGTTGTGGGTGTCGTGGCCGAAGAAAAGCTCCGCCCTGTTCCGGGACCTGACCGAAGACATGCTGCGGGAGATCATCCTGCCCACCGGCTGGGTCGATGTGAAAGTCTGCGCCGTGGATTCAGACTGGTCCGGCCTGAAATTCCTCCGCCGGAAAACCCGCTAGCGCCGGATCAACCAAGCTGCAGCGTGGACAGGATATGGTCTGTGCGATCCGCCACCGCTACTTTGGGCAATACCTGGGTTCGATAACCGAATTCAGGAAATGCCGCAGCCAGCCGGTCATATTCGGCGACCGCCTCGTCCAGCCCGTGCTTGCGGGCTGAGTCTGTTTCGTAGATCTCCGGCCAGGGCGGCGCCAGGAAAACCGTTTCGGCGTAGCGGTAAAGGCGGGCGGCATCTTCCGGCGCCCTACCGGTCAGGTGCTGCAGGCCGGACAGCGCATCGATGATCCCCCGGTCGAAGAAGACCGGTCCGGCCAGGGCGCGGGCGGCCTCGAAATCTTCGATGGCCAGCGACAGCGTGCGCTGCAGGAAGGCCTCCATATCCAGCCAGGGCAGGGCATCGCCGCCATGCGCCTCTTCCGCCTCGACAACGCGCCGGCCCGGCTCTTCCACGACATGATGGCCGCAGGCCTTCAGCACCTTCAGCAGTGTCGACTTGCCCCCGCCGGAGCATCCGGAAATGACGTTGAGTTTGTTCATGCGTCGACTCTTTGATTAAATGTACGGACACGGTCCTGGCAGGATCTGGGCCTGGCCGCATTGGACGGGGACACATATGAATATCAGATGGCTCACTTTCGTTTGCCTGGCTGTTCTGCTGGTTCAGGGTGTTCCAGCGAACGCCGAAGATGAAGCTTCCAGTCCGGATCCCTATGCGTCCCTGGATTCCTGGATGCGTGCAGAAGCGCTGAATGAGCGCTGCAACATGCTCAATTATTTCGAAGTCCGCACGATCGACAAGGCGATCAATGACGCGGCACAGGATACGCCGGAAGGACAAGCCAGCAATTTTGCGGCTGGTCAGTCGTGGTTTGAGGAGACATTCGCCAAATACAAGGTAATGCTAAACGCGCACCGCAAACAAGCGAAGACAGAAGTGAGCGGCAGGCCCTGCACCGGCGCGGACGCGGACATCACGGCGGCCCGCTCCGCCTACGCGCCCTACTACCTGAGAGCCATGCTGGCTGCCCAGAATGCGCCTGAGCTGAATTCGGGCCGCGCCGGGCAAAAGAATGCGGCGATGCAGCTTGGCCAGTTCGCTGGGAAAATGTTTGGCGCCAATTATCAATCCGTCGCCAGTCAGCTGGTCGCGCAGAATACGAATGAAGGGGTGACGCCCTCCAGTGCCTGGAAGGGAATTCAGTCCAGCGTTTACGATGCCTTGTGGCAGATCCGTCTGGGCGAGAAGAATTACGTGTATCAGCCCTATCCGGGAGAACCTGGATATTTTCGGGCAAAGCTTGCGAATGTTGACGGCGCGTATTTCCCGGCCCGCCTTGGCCGCCGGTTTCACCCGGACATCCGTGATGCGTCCGGCGCAAGAATCCGGATCAATCAGGCGGAAGGCGTGATGAACAGTGGACGGATCGTGATACTGGTCAGCAAGGATGCTGCCAATTGGGGGCCGAATACGCTGGAGGCGGAACTCCTTGTCCAGAAGGAGCCGGACCTGATGGCATGGAACAAGGAAGACTGGCGGGCCGGCACAATTCGCTTCCGGGCCGAACAGCTTGCTGATCCGTCCTGTCCGGCCGATTTCTGTTTTGTCTTCCCAGCGGAGGCCTCAGATGCCATTCGCGTCCGCCGTGCTGAAAAGGGGGCTAGCTACAATTATGAATTGTTCATCGGCCCGCCAAACCTGTTCCCGCTGAAGGATGAGGAAAGCACCTATCAGCGCGACAAGTATTACCCGCCAACCCTGCCAGAAGGCCAAGGAGAATGAGCATGAGTTACGTAGACGGCGTCGTGGCCGCTGTGCCGGAGGCCAACAAGGACGCCTATATCGAGCATGCCCGTCAGGCGGCGGCGATCTTCCGGGAGTATGGCGCTATTGCGGTCGCAGAATGCTGGGGCGACGATGTGCCCGAAGGCAAGATCAACTCCATGCACACAGCCGTTCAGCGCAAGGACGGGGAAGCCATCGTCTTCTCCTGGACCATCTGGCCATCCAGGGAAATCCGCGATGCCGGGTGGGCCCGGATGATGGAAGACAGCCGGATGGCGGATCAGGAAATGCCATTCGATGGATCACGGATGATCTTTGGCGGCTTCAACATGGTGCTTGACGCCTAGGAATGCGGAGAAAGCCCTCGCTTGCGCTTCGGGCCTTTTCTTCCTCAATTCGATCCTCGATCGAATTGCCGCGCCTTGCGCGACCGGAATAAAAGACCAGACGGCCTGTAAGCCGGGTTCTGTTCGCCTGATTGCTCAGGTCTGGCAGCCATTCCTCTGGGATGCCTGTTGCCAGGCACCTCACGCGACACACCCGGGGCGCAGGCGGGATACAGCCCATGCGCGCCCCCTATTCGGTCTTGCTCCGGGCGGGGTTTACCGTGCCGGTCCTGTCGCCAGTCCCGCGGTGGGCTCTTACCCCACCCTTTCACCCTTACCTCCCCGGGGGGAGGCGGTTTGCTTTCTGTGGCACTTTCCCTCGGCTTGCGCCGGGCGGCCGTTAGCCGTCGCCCTGTATCCCTGGAGCCCGGACTTTCCTCCAGCATGCCGTTACCAGCATACCAGCGGCTGCCCGGCCGTCTGGTCTGGCGAGGTATATAGGGCCAAGGGCTGCCCGTGGCCAGCCGCGTTTACGCCGTCCCGAAGATCAGCGGTTCGCATTTCTCGCGCAGCAGGCCGATCAGCTCGTCTTCCATGAACTGGTAGTCGTCCGGAATTTCCAGCACGTGCAGGGGCTTGTAGGCGACTTCCTGGCGGAAATCGGCGCGCAGGCGCTGTGCGTGCTTGTCCTCCATGACGAGGATCATGTCGGCCCAGCGGATGTCGGCCAAGGTGATCTTGTGCCGGGCATTGTGCGCCGTCCCGGCTGAGCGGGTGGCGACGCCGGCGACACGGGAGAACATGGCTTCGCCCGTCGGGCTGCGCCATTTGTTGTGGCTGCAGACGAAAAGGACTTTTACCGGCTCTGCATCGGCCATCAGTTTCTCCCATTCCCGGTGCGGCCATATCTTGCCGATCTGGCGCGCGCGGCCAAGCTTGTTCGCGCGCCGGTAGATCAGTTTCCAGCTTTTCTGTTCGAAGCCGCGATAGGTCGGCTCGACCTTGCGGTCGCCGTTATGGTTACGGGCAGCCACACGGCGTGCGGCCCGGTTTGCGGGGTGTGACATCGTCTTTTCCTCATGTTGTCGGGTTCAGCAGCCGCGGCAACACGAGAGACTGGGGAGATAAAACCGGACGCTGCCCGTTTCAAGAGGAAATCAGGTGCGCGCCGTGTCCTGCCAGGTGGTCCAGTAGGCAGTGATACTGTCGCCGAACGGGCGCGGCTTCTCCGCGAACAGGCGGTGGCCATGGTGCAGGCAGTCCGGCGCGAGGCGTTTTTCCTCCGCCTCAATCAGGCCGCCCAGCACTTCGCCCACTTTTGCATCGGCGTTTTCGATCATCGGCAGCACGGTGAGGCGGAAGACGGCCAGATCATGCAGGTCGCCCAGAGACGTTGCCAGATGCCGCGCCTCGACAATCCGTGCATGGATCATTTTCGGCCAGACGTGTTTCAACAGGCGCATGTGATACCAATGGTATTTCACCCGCTTGCGGAATTCATGGAATTCCACCGGCGTGCCGTCGTCTTCGGCGTCCGCCAGCGTCTTCACGGCGCGCTTGTAGGTCTGGGCGACACCGCGGCCGACAATGTCCGCCGCCTTGCCTTTGACTTTCCAGTCATCGGTGCGGGCGAGGGCAGCGACGAACGCCTCCCGCGCCCCGGCGAGGCGCTCGGCGACATGCACATCGTCTGCGGGCGGGCTCCCGGCGGCGAGCGTCTCGCGCACATCGGCAAAGAAATTGCCGCCAATCACCTCGCCAAACCGCGCCTCCAGCGCGCCGACCGTTTCCAGCAGAGCGCCTGCGTCGCGCAAATCCGCCAGGCTGCGCGACAGGTCGCGGAAGGCGGCATTCTCATCGGCATAGGCCTTGAAGCCCGGCCGCACGAGCCGGACGAGGCCGCGGATCTTCTTGCACCGCTTGCGCAGCTGGTGGACGGTCGTCACCGGGCCAAGCGTCTCATCGTCAATCTCGGCAATCGCCGTTTCGATCTGGCTGCGCGCAATGCGGCGCACCCCATGGGTCAGGGAATGATCGGACAGGCGGAAGGAATAGGACAAGGCGGCATCTCATTTGCGGTGAAGACGTTTTGTATCGCAACCCGGCATCGCGGCCAAAGCGATACGCTTGAGAGTGGAATCGGGGCGGGGGCCAGTCTCCAGTCCGTCCTGATCCGGTATAGTCCGGCTTAGTCCGGTATAATCATGGCTGATCATACATAGTCATGGCGAAGTCATGTTTGGTGCGCCTCTGGTCATGCACTTCTGAGAGAGGATAGTTCAGGACCCATCCCTCACCTCCCAGACCCTCACGGGCGCGGGTCCCGCCTCTCCCGGAGGGAGAGGGGTTATCCTTTCCAGACAGCAAACCTGTAACGGCGGCGCCGGTTTCACCCCTCTCCCGCTTGCGGGAGAGGAGGGGCCCATCGCGCCAGCGATGGGAGGTGAGGGCCTTCCTCAATCCACCCCATAAGCGCCCCATGCGACTCTTCCCGCCATGACAGACCCCACCGACTTCCTCTCCCAGGCCTGGCACACGCTCGCCCGCGCGATTGCCGAGGCGGGTGTGAATGCCGACTTGTACAAGACACCTGAGACGATCTCGAAATCGGTGAACCGGCGCGTGCGGGTGGAGCTGAAGCGGCTGGCCGTGCTGCTCCGCCGTCTGATCTTCCTGATCGCGCTGCAGATGAAGCTGGCACCTCTGAAGCCCCGTATCGGCAGCAATTATTACGAGCCCAAGCAGGCAGACGCAGACTACCGCTACATCTTCACCATGGTGTCTGCGCCATCGCGCCCATGCCCGCATTTCATGAAAGGGCCTGTGACGGTGCCCATGCGCGGGCCTGTGCCCGCCGCGCCGCTGATCGCGCGGTGGCAGGCCATGCTCGACACGCTGAAGCATCACAGGCGCCGCGCACGGCGGCTCGCCCGAACGATCCAGCGCTGGCAGGCGGCGGGTGAGGCGAGACCGCACGTGCCGCCGATCCCGCACGCGCACCGTCTGCCCGCGGCCATCGCCCTCGTCTCCGGCGGGCTGACGGTGCAGCTGATCGAAGCGCTGAAAGACTGGCCCAGTTTCGACACGAGCTGAGTTTGCCGACAATCAGGTATTTTGCCGGAGCGCGGGGGCGTTTCCGGCCGCTGGTGCTGGCTCGCCCGCGCCCGTGCTTCGACTTCGCTCGAGCCAAGAGCGCTCCGGGAGTGCGGACTCATCCTGAGCGCTTCGAGGGAAAAGAAATCGCACTGCGATTTCCCCGAGAAGGCCCAAGCGCAAGCGCAGGGCATCGAAGGATGAAAGGCAAAGAGCAGAAGCCCACCTCTTGTCACCCCGGAAAGCCCGCAGGGTTTATCCGGGGCCTGGTTCCCGGTTCGAAACGACGCACTGGGTCCCGGATATTTGCTGCGCAAATTCCGGGATGACACCGGAATGACGGCGCAGCGAATGGCCAAGCGTCCCGAACCGTTTTAAACATGGCAGAACCACCGGAACGACAGGATCCCCATGCGGCCATGGATTGAGAAACTGCCCTTGCCGGACTGGCTGAAGGTCTGGGCCGTCGAGCCGGTCTGGGGCGCCATCATGCGCCTGTCGAAACCGGAAGTGCGCATCGTCACCGGCGGTATCAGCTTCTATGCGCTGTTCTCGATCTTTCCGATCATCTACCTGACGCTCAGCCTGTTGTTCGCCTTCCTGCCGCTGGACCTGTCCCAGCGCCTCGCCGAAACGGTGGACGATGTGCTCGTCTCCGCCGTTGCGCCGCTGTCGAAGGCAGACCTTGAAACCATCCGCCAGGTCACCCCGCAGGGCGTCACCCTGAGGGCGTTGCTGGCAGTGATCGTCGTTCTGTATACGGCAAGCTCTGGCGCCAAGGCCGCCATCACCGGCATCCGCATGGTGACAGGGTCTGAGCGGCGCACGCGGATCATCCGCTTTCAGGGCGTGTCGATCCTGATGACGGCGCTGCTGATCCTGGCAGTCTGGCTGCTCGGCGCGCTGCAGCTGATCCTGTCCTTCGTGACCGAGAAACAGGGCTTTATCGCCTATGACCTCGCCCTGCAGATCAGCCATCTCGCCTCGCGGCTCTGGCTTGGCAAATGGATCGCCTGTTTCGCCATCTTCTACATGATCCTCGCGGTCGCCCTGCATGGGCGCCTGAAGGGGCACCGGGCGAAAGCGGCCGGCGCCGCCGCCGGGGCGCTCAGCTGGGTGATCGCGACCTGGGGCTTTCACCTCTATCTGAAGTTCACCGCGCTCGACAATTTCTATGGCGCGCTGGCCTCCGTGATCCTCGGCTTTATCTGGCTGGCGACATCCGTGTCATCGCTCCTCTTCGGCGCGGCGCTGACGGCCGAATGGGCGGCCCGCCAGGCGGAGCCGGAACTGATCGACGAAGATGACGAGGAGGATGACATCGTCCTCGGCGGGGAAGCCTAGTCCGCCGTATACAGCGTATGGACCGCCGCAATCCGGCGCAGGGTTTCAAAGTCCGCCGTGCCGGTCACCCTGCCGGGCCGCCAGCGGCGCTGGAATGCCCGGACAACCGCCTCGGTCAGCGGGTCAAAAATGCCGGTCTCGGCGATGCCGTAGCCGATGCCGGCCAGAGTGGCCTGAAGCTTTTCGACGTCCGGTCCTGTTTCGCCGGGGGCGAGGCCGGGGCCATCGGCTGGGCCGGTCCCGTCCGGCCAGAGACCAATCCCGGCGCGGGCGAGCTGTTCCCAGGGGAAGTGCTCGCCGGGATCCTGCTTGCGCAGGGGGGCGATGTCCGAATGGCCGACGATCCGCGTTTGCGGAATGTCATGCGCGGCGAGGATTTTCCGGCAGAGCCCGATCAGCGCGTCGATCTGGGCCCGCGGGTAGGGCGGCAGGCTGCCATCGGGCAGCGGGAAATCGTGCCCGCCATTGACGATCTCGATCCCGATGGAGCGGGAGTTCAGGTCCTCCTCGCCCTGCCAGCTGGAGACCCCGGCATGCCAGGCGCGGCGATCCTCGGCGACCAGCTGGTCCACCCGGCCATCCTCCCAGAGGAGGTAATGCGACGAGACCTTGGCGTCCGGGTTGCGCAGCTGGTCAAAGGCTGCCTGTCCGGTTTCCATGCCGGTATAGTGCAGTACCAGCATGTCGACCGGATGCTTGCGCTCGTCGAAATTCGGGCTGGGGGAGGAGGTGATGTCCATCAGCTGTCTCCGGCGCCCGCTTTGCGGCCAAGGGCGGCCTCGGGCAGGCGGGTGTTCTGGCGAACCGCGATCATGAACACACCGGCCAGCGCAATGACAGCGCCCATCAGCAGCCTCGGCGAGACCGGCTCGTTCAACAGCGCCACACCGAAGACAACGCCCCAGATCGGCGTCATCAGGGTCAATGGAGACAGCATGGAGACATCATACTTCTTGATCAGCGTGTAGAAAGCACCGTGCCCGAAGATGGAAACGCCCGCGATGGCAAACAGGCTGGCCAGCCAGACCGGCCAGCCGCCATGGATGTACGCCTCCACCTGGCCGCGCTCCCAGAGGAAAGAGACGGCAAACAGCGGGGCAAAGCTGAACAGGCCGACCCAGGCCTGGACCTGAAGGCCGGTCAGCGGCGGCATCTTCTTCATCAGGATGCCCCCGAAGGACCCGATGAAAGCAGACCCGACCACGAACATCAGGCCGACGGAAATCTGGAAGCTCGAAGGATCGAACGCGATCAGCACCACGCCTGCAAAGGACAGCATGATGCCAAGCCCGCGGCGCCAGCCGATCGTTTCGCCGAGGAATGCCATGCTCATCAGGGTGGAGATCGGCACGCCGAGCTGTCCGGTCACCGCGACTGCCGAGGCTTCGGCCGATTGCAGGCCGAGGAACAGCAAGGCGAAGTTCAGCGATCCGATCATGATGGAGATCAGAAGCAGGGTGAACAGCTTGTCCGGCACCGGCCTCAGGAAGGGGATCAGGAACAGGGCGACACCGGCGAAACGGACTGCGGCAAAGAAGAGGGGCGGGACCTGCATGTCCGCCACCACCCACCGCGTCAGCACGATATTGAGGCCCCAGACGAGGCAGACACCGAACAGGAGGAGAAAATCACGGAAATTCATGTTTGCCCCGTATCAGGCTTTTCCCGGTTTGGGCAGGCTCTATGAAGGCCTCCGTCGGGGGAACCGGGGCGACTTTCATGCGTACACTTGTGGCTGCATTCAGGCTGGGTTTAAGTTAACATCAATAAGGGTGTACGGCTGAGCCGCGGACAGGCAGCGGCCTTATGGGAGTAGGTGGATGTCTCTGATCTGGTGGATTCTGCCAGCAATTTCAGGCGTTATCGGCCTGATGCTGCTGTTTGCCGGGTTCGGTAAACTGGCAAGCCTGAAGCCCGTCAGCGGCGGCGGCCGGCTGGTTTTCGGGGTCGGTTTCCTTGGCCTCGCCGGGATTGTGGCCCTGTCAGGCCTGAACCTGCAGACCTATAAGCGTCTGACACTTGAGCGGGATGCCGCCCACATCCGCTTCGATGCTGTTGTCGGTCAGCCGAATACCTATCAGGCCACCCTGACTGTGCCGCAGGAGGTCGAGCCGCGCGTTTACACGCTGACGGGCGACGAGTTCTCGATGGGCGCGCAGGTGATCAAGTTCAAGCCGCTGGCAAACATGCTGGGCTATGATTCGGTCTACCGGCTGGAATATCTCGAAGGCCGCAATTCGAACCGCTATTCCACGGAAGCTGTCACGAAGGCGGAGTCCAATGGTATCCGCCTCTATGCCAATCCGGGGCTGGATGTCCGCAAATTCGCGGCAGAGCAGGGCGCGCGCTTTGGTCTGGAAGATGCGCAGTATGGCTCTGCCACCTATATGCCAATGGGTGATGGATACGAGTTCGACGTGAATATCACGCAGGATGCGCTGGTCGCCCGGCCAACCGAAGCGACCCGTCTGCTGATGCAGCGGGCGGCCTATCCCGGGTTCCAGCCCGGAGCGGAGACACCGAAGTGAACCCCTGGGAAAAATACGTCGTTCCGAACCTGATCTCGTGCGCCTGCGCATCGAAGCCGATGATGAAGCAGCGCGAAAAGGTCATTCCGCACGCGGAAGGCAAGGTGCTGGAAATCGGGTGCGGCAGCGGCACGAATTTCAGCTATTACGATCCGGAAAAGGTCGAACGGCTTTATGCGCTGGAACCGTCTGAAGGCATGCTGAAAAAGGCGCGCCGCACGGCAGGTGCGCTTGGAATCGGCAACAGCATTGAATTCCTGGAGACCGGTGCGGAGTCGGTTCCGCTGGAAGATCACTCCATCGATACGGTGGTATACACTTTTGTCCTCTGCACGATCCCGGACTGGAAAGGTGCCTTGCAGGAAACCCGCCGCCTTCTGAAACCGGGCGGGAAGATCATTTTTTCCGAACACGGTCTCGCGCCGGACGAAGGCGTCGCAAAGTGGCAGCGCCGGGTGGAACCCGTCTGGAAGCCGCTCGCGGGAGGATGCCACCTCACCCGCGATACAAAGAAGATGCTGGAAGAGGCGGGCTTCGAACTGCAGGACGCGGAAACCATGTATCTGCCGGGCACGCCTAAGATTGCCGGTTTTTGTTCCTGGGGGTCCGCCGTTCCGGCCTGACATGCGGGAGCCGCCCTATTTGCCATTTCTATCCGGTCCGGCCAGCCTCGCCCCGGGGCTGAAGCCGATCGCGCCGGAAAACCTGATTGCGCCCGATACCGAGGCCGAAGCCTGGCTGCCGGAGAAGCGGCGGATCATGAAAGCGCATCGCGCAGAGGTGTTTTTCTCAAACCTGCCGGATGTCGCGCTGATCGAAGCCTCGCGCCTTGTTACAGGCCACCTTCCGCCCCCGGAGGAAGACTGGCCAACCCCGCTCGAAGGTGCAGCCGCCCGCGTCTCTGACGATCTCTGCCTGCTCCAGCGCGGCGCGGATGGGCTCTGGCGGCTGGAAGCGGCAAGCCTTGTCGCGCCGACTTTCTGGCGGCTCGCCGAAAAGGCCGGCCAGCCGCTGGGCGGGCTGCACGATCCGGTACCGGACGCCAATCCGGGACTGGTTGCCCGGATTGCGCGCATGTTCGATGCCCTGCGTCCGGGGCAGGTGCTGGAGCGGTTCAACTGGACGGTCCAGGCCGGTGATGCCCGGTTCACACCTGACGCGGCACCGCTTAAGGCGCTGGCTGCAAATACATCCGATGAGGCGGCGCTGCGCGTCCTTCATCTGCGTGTCGAGCGGCAGACAATTTCGAAACTGCCAGACAGCGGCCTTTTGTTATTCACGATCCGCATTGCCGTCGATCCGCTTGAGGCGGTGCTATCCTCGCCGGACCGCGTCGCGGCGTTTCAGGCTGCGTGGAATGGCACGGATCCGGCGCTCGCGGCCTATAAGGGGTGGCCGCATTATGAGCGGCTGGTGCGCGCTGCACTCCGCCGCCTTTCCTGACATGCCTTTTCTGAGGGAGGCAACCGCGTTATGCCTCGGACGGAATCGAACACCGCAGAATGAGAGACGGAAGACGCAATGAAATACTGGCTGATCAAATCCGAACCCGATGCCTGGAGCTGGGATGAGCAGATCGCCAAAGGAGATGAAGGCGAAGAATGGAGCGGTATCCGCAACTATCAGGCCCGGAACTTCATGCGCGAAATGAAGATCGGCGACCGGCTCTTCTTCTATCATTCCAACAAGGGGCTGGAAGTCGTCGGCATTGCGGAAGTTTGCAAGGAAAGCACGCCGGATTCAACAACGGATGATCCGCGTTGGGACTGCGTCTGGGTCAAGGCACTGGCACCGATGCCGAAGCCGGTCAGCCTGAAAGACGTGAAGGCCAACCCGAAGCTGAGCGAGATGAGCCTGGTGACATCCTTCCGTCTCTCCGTTCAGCCGGTGACGGCGGCAGAGTGGAAAGAAGTCTGCAAGATGGGCGGGATCGATCCGAAGACGCTGAAGCCGGTCTAGGCGGGTTTGCGGTAGACGGAGATATGCATACGGCTGTTGGCGGTGAACTCTGATTTGTCCCAGCCGCCCCAACGGGTTTCAAGGTGCATCCCGGCAAGCTCTGCCATCAGGTCCGTTTCCTGAGGCCAGGCATATCGCATGGGCAGCGGCGTCAGCTGCATCCCGTCGGGCGTGACGCGCAGGACCTGATAGTCGATCCGCTGCGTCGTGGGATCATGCACCGCCGCTTCGAGCGCCAGCGAGCTGAACCCGACATGCCGGGGCATCACGCTGCGATGGTCATGGAACTGGGCGAGGTCCGGCACAAAGGCTTCAATCAGGAACGCTCCGCCGGGCGCAAGCATGCTGGCTGCATTCCGGAAGCAGTTCACCTGCGCAGCCTGACTGGTCAGGTTATAGAGCGTATTGAAGATCAGGAAGATGAAGTCGAATGTGCCGTCCGCCTTCACCTCCGACATATCACCGATCGTGACCGGTATGCCGTGCCCGCCGGGTTTCTGACGCAGTTTCTCCACCATCAACGGCGAGGCTTCGATGCCTTCGATCCGGCAGCCGCGTTCAGCCAACGGAAGGGCAACACGCCCTGTGCCTATGGCAAGTTCCAACGTGCGGCCGGGCAGGGCGAATTCCGACAGAAGTTCAACGGCGGCTTCGGTCGTTCCGGGATTGTGTAGCAGATCGTATTCGTCAGCGTTCAGTTCGCCAAACGTTTCCGGACGATAATTTTTCATGGTCTGGCAATATCAGGGGACAGATAAATCATCTGCCGGTCTGTAGCACGAAGCGGATTTCGGCGCGAGGTTGTTTTTAACCCCGGTTGCCTTCTTCAAAGCTGGCAAGCGTCCATTCGGCAAATTGGAAAAGATTGCCGCCGCTGAACAGGAAGCCGGCGACACCGGCGGCGCGGGCGGCCTGCATGTCGGCTTCCTTGTCGCCGATCATGAAGCTGAGCTCCCGTCTGACCGGAAAGTCCGACATCGCCTGCAGTAGCATTCCGGGCTTCGGCTTCCGGTCGAAACTGTCTTTGCGGTAGGCCGGGTTTTCTCCCGCCTCGTGGTAGGGGCAGTAATAGATGTGGTCGATATGCGCGCCGGCCTTTGCCAGCTCTGCCTGCATCCAGTCATGCAGCGCCTTCATGTCGGCCTCGGTGTAATAGTTGCGCGCAATGCCGGACTGGTTGGTGACCACGAAAACGAACCAGCCGCGCTTGTTGAAGGCGGCAATGGTCTCGGCGGCGCCGTCCACCCATTCGAAATCCTCGACCCGGCTGACATAGCCCTTGTCGACGTTGATCACGCCATCACGGTCGAGGAACAAGGCGGGGCGGAGGTCAGCCATCGCGCCGGTCTTTGCCTGCATCCCCGGGCGCTGGCAACTGTGTCCCGATGCTGCGGGGCTGGACGCGCGGGGCAAGACAGCGTTTGTTGCAGTCCTGCCGGGAGATTGTGCCAATGGGATTTCTTGTATCCGTTCTGCTGAGCGCCTTGGGCGGTATCGTTGCCGGTCTGGGGGCTGCGCGCCTGTCCCGCGGGAACATGACCGGCGGTCTGCTGGGCGGCATGATCGGGGCGATGTCGGTGTTCCTGTATCTGCATCCCGTGTCGGAGGGAGGCTCGCCCGCGCGGTTGATCGCACTGCTGGAAGGGGCCGCGGGCGGCGCACTGCTCGGTCTCGCAGGCGGTTTCATGATGCGGAAAAAGACCTGATGCCTATTCGGCAGAGGATGGAATGGCGTCCCGGTTGACGGCCACGCCGCGCATGAAGGGTGCGAGCGAGAGCAGCGTCAGCAAGCCCGCCAGCAGGAAAGCCGCCCCTGCGAAATGGACTGCTGCCCCCTCATGGGTGAAGGCATACAGAATCCCGTTCATGGTGAGCGGCCCGATAATCATGGCCATCGCGTTGAGGCTGGAGGAGGCGCCCTGCAACTCCCCCTGCGCATTGGCGGGGGTGACTGTCGACATCAGGGAGTTCAGTGCGGGGGACGCAACACCGCCTAGCGCCCCGAACGGAATGATCGCATAGACCATCCAGCCATGGCTGGCGAACGCATAGGCAAACAGCGCCGCGACGTTGACGCCAAACCCGAGCAGGGCGGTCTTCACCGTGCCGATCCGGTCGAGGATCAGGCCCATCAAGCCGGCCTGCACCACGGCGGCGCCGATGCCGACAAGGCCGAGCGAAAAGCCGATTGCCTTCGGCGTCCAGTTGTATCGGATCTCTGAATAGACGTTCCAGGTCGACGGGAAGACCGTATGCGCCAGCATGAAGATGCCGGCGGCAATCAGGAACCAGCCGACATGCGGCAGTTTCGAGAAATGCTTTGCCGCACCCAGCGGATTGGCGCGCCGGATGTCAAAGGCACGGCGATTATCCGGATCCAGCGATTCCGGCAGGACGATTAGTCCATAGAGGAAGTTCAGAAAGGCAAGCCCTGCGCCGGCAAAGAAGGGCGCGCGCGGGTCGATTTCTCCCAGAAAGCCGCCGATGACCGGGCCAAATACGAAGCCAAACCCGAATGCCGCCCCGATCATGCCAAAGGCGCGGCCGCGCTCTCCCGGCGTGGTCACATCGGCGATGTAAGCATTTGCCGTGGAATAGGTGGCGCCGGAAATGCCTGACAAGGCCCGGCCGAGGAACAGGAGCCAGATATTGTGGGCAAAGCCCATGATCAGGAAATCGATGGCCAGTGTCGAGATCGAGGCCAGAAGGACGGGCCGCCGGCCGAATTTGTCAGACAGGGCACCCATGACCGGGCCGAACAGGAAATTCATGACGGCATAGGTGGCGGCCAGCGGGCCGAGCCAGAGCGTCGCTTCCTCCGACGTAACATGCGCCAGTTCCCGGATCAGGGCCGGAACGACGGGAATGATCAGGCCAAAGGCCAGCATATCCAGCGCAACCGTCACGATCACGAAGAAGAAGGCATTCTTGCCGTGTTTTCCGGGAGGTGCGCTGTCAGTCATCGCAGGCAGGTTTGGCCCTGCCCGCCGGGCGGGTCAATCGGTTTTGACGCAGGGTGACGGATTGCCGGAGCGGCGAGGCGAGCGCAGGATCGCCGTCATGACGGAGGGCATTCCGATCACTCGCCACCCGGCCCCGCCGGAACAGGTTGAACGCATCCGCGCGGCGGTTCGTGAGGCGGAGCAGCTGAACGATTCGCGCCTGGCCAGACCTGAGGATGCCGAGGGACTTTATGCCTTGTTTTCAGAGCCGAAGGTCAACGCGCCAATCTATTCGCTGCCCCGGCCGCTGACCGTGGAGACGGTTCGGCTGTTCATTGAGGATCATCAGGCCCAGCAGGCACGCGGGGAGGGCCTGTTGTTCGTCCGGGACACCGGCGGCGGGCAGATCATGGGCTATTCCGACATCCAGGTCTGGCCGGAATGGGCAGCGGGCGAAATCGGCGGCGGCCTGCATCCGTCGCTTCACTCGAAGGGCACAGGCACGAAAGGCGCAGCCCAGACCTTCACCTGGATGTTCGAGGCGCTGCACCTCGATTTGATCTGCGAAACGGCGAGCCTGGAGAATGTGATTACCCAGCGCATGCTGGATGGAATGGGCTTCCGGAGAATGGGGCAGGTCACATCGCGGCGGACGGATGGGACGACGCGGGAATCGCTCGTCTGGGAAATGACACGGCAGGAATGGACGGCATCCCGCTGATCCCTTCGGGGTGACACCTTAACAGAGCGTCCAATGCTGGATATGCATGAAGCTTCCTGAACCGGAGGATGCGAAACGTGGGACTATACATTGCCGGCGCCATTCTGATCGTACTGATTATCGGCGTGATCCTGATCTATAACGGGCTCGTCCAGAAATCTCAGATGGCGGACAATGGGTGGTCCGACATCGATGTCCAGCTGAAACGCCGCGCAAACCTTATCCCGCAACTCGTCAACACAGTGCAGGGCTATGCCACGCACGAGCGGGAGCTGTTTGCCGACATAGCGGAGAAGCGGGCGAAGGCGCTGGCCGCCGGCGATGACCTTGCCAGCCGGGGCGAAGCGGAAAGCGAGCTTTCCCGGCCCGTCGCAAAGCTGATGGCCGTGGCAGAGGACTATCCTGACATGAAAGCCAGCCAGAACTTTCTCGATCTGCAGCAGGAACTGGCCGACACCGAAGACAAGATCGAGATGGCCCGGCGCTTCTATAATGGTGCAGTACGCGAACTGAACACGCGTGTGCAGAGCTTCCCGGCCAACCTGATGGCAGACATATTCGGATTCCGCACGCGGGAGTTTTTTGAAGTGTCGATGCCGGAGCGGGCGGTTCCGAAGGTCGACCTCGGAGGCGCAAGCTGATGTTACGCCATCTGCTGGCCGTGGTCGCCGCCTGCCTGTTCGTTCTTGCGGCAGGCGCGGACGAGAAGATCAACCGCTTCGATGTCGGTATCGCGGTACAGCAGGATGGCGACATCATTGTCACCGAGACGATCAATGTGACCATCGAAGGCCGGGACATCCGCCGCGGCATCTTCCGGGACCTGCCTCGCTATTACGCAGATGATGTGAAGCCCGGAGACAAGCTGCCCTATCAGTATGACGTGCGCCGGGTGCGCCGTGATGGCCGAAAGGAGCCCTACACGGTCGAGCAGGAGGGGAATGCCTATCGTATCCGGATCGGTGATGCCGACGTGCTGCTGGACTATGGCGATCATACCTATGTCATCGAATATGAGGTGAAAAACCAGATCCGCTATTTCAATGACCATGACGAACTCTACTGGAACGTCACAGGCAGCTATTGGTTGTTCCCGATTGAAGCGGCGTCGGCACGGGTGACACTTCCCGATAATGCCAGCGTCATCGAAGCAGCTGCCTACACGGGCAAAAAAGGCGAGACCGGCCGCGACTATTCCTACAGGCAGGAAAACGGCGTTCAGGTCTTCGAGACAACCCGTCCACTGGACCGCCGCGAAGGCCTGACGATTGTTGTTTCAGTTCCGAAGGGAGTAATTGCGCCGCCGTCTGTCGGGGACAGGGGGATGCTGTGGTGGTTGCGCAATGGCGCTCTGGCGATCCTGGTTGCCTCCTTCTGTGGGGTCTTCTGGTTCCTGATGTCGGGGTTCCGCAAGGTAGGGCAGGACCCGCCCAAGGGGCCGGTCTTCCCGCGCTATGAACCGCCGGAAGGCTATTCGCCCGCCGCCGTCCATCATATCTATTATCGCGGCATACGCGGGCATGGCGCCCTGATCGCGACCCTTATCAGCATGGGCGTGAAGGGATTGGTGGACATAGATGCTTCGAGCAAGAAGGAAACAACCCTGACCCGAAAGCCGGGCAGTGCGGCCAAGATCATGCCGGATGAGGCCATTCTGGATGCTGGCCTTTTTGGCGGCCGCACCGAACGGACGCTGGGTGGAAAGTATGATGCGGGCTTCACGTCAACCTACCAGACATTCCGCCAGTCCCTGTCCCGTAAATATGGCAGCGCCTATTTCCGCTGGAACATCGGCTACACGCTGGTCGCCGCCGTGATGACGATCGCTGCCGTGGTCTTCGCAATTGCGCAGGCGACGAACTGGTCAGGCCTGCATACGCTTGTGGTTCTGGCATTTGCGGCGTTGAATGGCCTCTTCATGTACCTCATGCCTGCGCCGACGGTGAAAGGTCAGAAAATCCGTACAGAAATCGAGGGCTTCAGGCTTTACCTCGAAACGGCAGAGAAGCTCCAGATGAATGCGGTGAAAGTGGGCAGCGATGCGCCGCCGCCGATGAGCCTGGAACGGTATGAACGTTTCCTGCCCTATGCCGTCGCGCTGAATGTTGAGAAACCATGGACGAAATACTTTGAGGACCAACTACCCGCAGAGGCCGAAAATTACAGTCCGGCGTGGGGCCATTTTGGCAGCCGGTCCTTCCGCAATGTTGGCGGGATGAACGACGCCATCATGTCCAGCATGAGCACGGGGGTTTCCAGCTCCCTGCCGCAAAGTTCGAGTTCGTCCGGTGGGGGCGGTGGGGGGTCGTCCGGTGGTGGTGGTGGCGGCGGCGGGGGCGGCGGCTGGTAGATCTTTCTGCCCGGTGCTGTGTCTGAAAAATGAAATTTTCGAGGCGGTGCAATTTTATGATTGCGCGGGAAGAAAAGTGAGATTACGGGGCGAAAATATACCGGACTCGCGAGGCGCCCCATGTCTGTTACGCACTTCCTCATCGAGATGTCCGGCTGGGCCGGGGCCGTTCTCATCCTGATCGCTTACCTGATGCTTTCCGCTGGAAAGATGGACGGCCGTTCGAAAGCCTACCAGGTGATGAACGTGGTCGGTGCGACCGGCTTCATCATCAACAGCGGCTATAATGGTGCCATCCCGTCGACCACGATCAATGTGATCTGGGTCGGTATCGGTTTCTACACCTTGTGGCAGGGCCGCCGCCTGACCGAGCGTCCGGGCGCGCCCTATCTTTCAGAAGAGGCCGCCACGGCCGACGCCGGCGGTGAAACGTTTGGCGCCATCCCGGGTTTCACCCCGCTCGATGACGGTCAGGCCACCTGCGATCTCCCGGCGTAGCGCTTCCTCCATCGGCAGCGACCACTGCGCCAGGGCGGAGGCACGATCTGTCCGCATGCAGAGTTGCGGGAAACCGGCAATGCGCCGGGCAACCTCGATGGCCATAGGCAAGGCTGTGTCTTCGCCGGACACATAGTTCACCAGACCAAACGACAGGGCTTCCTCCGCGCCGACCTCCCGGCCGGTCAGGATCATGTCCATCGCGCGGGAAGCTCCGATCAGGCGCGGCAGCCGGATCGTGCCGCCATCGATCAGCGGCACGCCGAACCGGCGACAGAAGACGCCGAATTTCGCGTTAGGCGAGGCGACACGCAGGTCGCACCAGCAAGCGAGTTCGAGACCACCCGCAACAGCATAGCCATCCACAGCAGCGATCACCGGTTTGGAGAGTTCGAGCCGTGACGGGCCCATCGGCCCATAATCCCCCTCAGGGACAGACTTGTTACCGCGGCCAGCAGCTACCGCCTTCAGGTCGGCCCCCGCACAGAAATTGCCACCTGTTCCTGTCAGAATGGCGACAGACAGGGTGTCGTTTGCATCGAAGGCTTTGAACGCTTCGTAGAGTGCGTCGGCTGTCGGACGGTCGACCGCATTGCGGGCCTCAGGGCGGTCGATGGAAACGATGAAGACGTCACCGTCGGTTTCGGTGCGGATGCCGGAGCTGGACATGCGTTTCTCCTTGGGTCAGCGGATCAGCCAGGCAAAGGCCTGACGCAGATAAGCTTCCCCGCCGGTCTTCACCCATTCGCCATGAGCCATGATGATCCGGTCGGGGTGTGTGGCGGCAACTTTCTTGAACGCCGCGCGCGCAGGCGAACGATTGGTGAAGCTGAGCCGCCATTCGAGCGGCGCGTAGCCTTTGCCGACAACGATGCCCCAGGGCTTGGCGATCAGGCGCTTCCAGCCCTTCCAGTATCGGTCAAGAAAGCTCTCGCTGAAATGCTCGGACAGGTCAGCGAATATGGCCGTCCCGCTCGGACGATGGACAAAGGCGATCTCGTCCATGAAGAAAGAGCCGCGGAACCAGGCCTGTTCAAACACACCCTGCCAGGCCTCGGGCGGCGCGTCTTCCAGTGCCGGCTGGAAGGGCAGGTCTTTCCGTTTTCGGATGGTACTCGACGGGCCCCAGAGCTTTGCATCCGGATAGGCCTCGTGCCATCCGGTGAGGTAAAGGTGGTGGATCTTGTTGGGACTGACGAGGTGGGCGACAGGGCCCAGCGCATCCATCTCCGTCTTCAGTTCCGGCGTCAGAGCCACAGGAGACCAGACCCAGAGTCCACCATCCGGCAGGCGGACGATGATCGATCGTGTCGGATAGGGAAATCCGTGGAAATCGACAATCGGGCCCTCGGTGAGCCAGATGTCTGAGGCGACCTCTTCGAGCATCAGTTCGCTCCTGCAGGACTGGTTTGCCCCAGGAAGGGAACAATCCGGTTCAGCAGCACAGGCATGACGGTTTCAGAGAGGTCGTGACCCCATTTCTCAATAATCTCGATTTTGGCCCCGGGGATGCGCCGGGCAATATCCTCGCCCGCGGCCGGCAGGATCAGCGTGTCCATTTCGCCATGCAGGACCAGAGTCGGAACGTCGAGCGTTGCAAGACGCTCGTGCCATCGTGGTTGAGCAAGAATAGCCGCATATTGCCGGGCCGTTCCCATCGGCCGGTCAGAGCGCTGCATGGCCGCAATCGCGTTGGCGCGGATTTCATCGTCTGGCGTGCGGATGTCCGGATGAGAGCCATAGACCGCGCGGCCTTTGACGGCGAGGTCGGCGATGGCATCCGGTGTGCGTTCCTCCGGCACGGCGGTCAGTGCGGCGGTGGCTTCCGGTGTCGCAGGTGGCAGGGAAGGGTCTCCGGACGTGGTCATGACCGGGATGAGCGTACGCACACGTTCGGGATGGTTCAGCGCCAAAAGCTGCACGATCATCCCGCCCATGGAGATGCCCATCACATCCGCCTGTTCTGCACCCAGGGCTTCGATCAGTGCCGCTGCATCGGCCGCCATATCGTTCAGCAGGTAAGGAACTTTCTCATGCATCGGCTCACCGGCAGCGATCCCTTTCACGATGTCACGCGGTGTAGGAGGCGTATGGCCTTCGAGTTCCGTTGTCAGGCCAATATCGCGATTGTCGAAGATCACGACCCGTCGTCCGGCATCCGTCAGCCCCCGGATAAGACTTTCCGGCCATCCGGTCAGCTGACCTGAAAACCCCATGACGAGCAGCATCATTGGATCGTCTTTCGATCCGAACTCCTCATACTCGATGTCGATGCCGTTGGCCTGAATCTTTGCCATATGTCACTTCCTCGCTTGTCTTTTCTTCATTGTGGCCACCGTACCCACACCGGTCCCGCGTTCTAGATTCGCGCCAGAAACGGCAGGATCTCGTCCAGCAGGTCCGGCACGACCGCTTCCGGCAGGTCGTGGCCCCATTTCTCGATCGCCCTGAAGTCTGCCCCCGGTATCCGCCGGGCAATGTCGCGACCGCAGTCTGGCGGGATCAGCCGGTCCATCTGTCCGTGCAGAACGAGTGTAGGTTTTCCGATTGTCTCGAGCCGGTCGTGCCATCGCGGCTGTGCCAGCAGAGCAGCAAATTGGCGTGCAAGTCCGAGAGGCCGGTTCGCACGCTGCACGTCGGCCATCGCCGCGGCACGAAGCTCATTATCCGATGCACGCAGATCCGGATGGGATCCGATCGCGTGATAGGTTCTCACTGCCAGATCACCGATCGCCTCCAGGGTCTCGCTTTCCGGCTCGGCTGTCAGGGCTTCGAGAGCTTCGGGTTGGGCTGGCGGCAGAGCGGGGTCTCCGGACGTGGTCATGACTGGAATGAGAGCCCGCACCCTGTCCGGATGATTGAGCGCCATCAGCTGGACGATCATGCCTCCCATCGAGAGGCCAAGAACATCTGCCTGTTCTGCGCCCAGGGCTTCGATCAGCGCAGCGGCATCAGCAGCCATGTCATCGAGGACATAGGGCACACGTTCATGCACTGGCTCACCCTCGGCAGCGCCCTGCATAAGCTCTTCCATGGGCGGGGGGATACAGTCTTCGAGAGCCGGATCATCAACCGCCGTGGTGAGCCCGATGTCGCGATTGTCGAATACAATCACCCGGCGGCCTGCATCCGCCAGGGCTTGCTTGAAACGGTCCGGCCATTCCGTCATCTGGCCCATATAGCCAGAGACCAGAAGAATCATCGGATTGTCAGGTGAACCGGTCTCCTCATACTCGATTTCAAGACCGTTCGCTCTGACACGCGGCATCGCCATCTCCTTCCGGAAGTTTATTCCGGCTCACACTAGGAGACATGGCTCAAACCTCAAGCGTGGCTTTGGTGGTTGCCATGAATGTTTCTCAGTCGTCTTTCTGATTGACGAAAATCAGAATGATGCCGCTGGCGGCGTGATACATGAAGGCCCCTTCAAAGGAGCCAACGCCAACCTGACCCTGCCACATCTGCAGCAGGGCGGCGCCGAAGACCTGGAAAATACCGAACCACACGATCAGTGCTGTGCAGCAGCCGACAATGGCCCAGGTCTTTGCGGCATTGAACCCTTCCGCCGGGCCGTCAGCCATTTTCCACATGTCGAACGCGCCCTTCAGGCACAGCAGGCCGACGAGCAATTCGCCGGTCATTATGCCAATCAGAGCGAGTTTGACGAGGAACGGAGACGTGATCGACGGCACAACCAGATTTGGATAGGCCGGGCTGTCCGACTGGCTCAGGACAGCACTGACCGCCATCTGGGCATATTCCCAGTTCACGGCATTTGAGATGAAATAGAACAAGCCCTGAAGGCCCACAAAGACAATCAGGACAATCTTTAGATAGCGGATCATTGTTTCCCCCTTCCGGAATACGCCAAGCCCTGGCACCGGAGGTGCGTCAGGCCATCTGCAAGGTCCGTGGGAGGAAACGTGACTTAGCGGCTGAGTTCCTTCATCGCCTCATCAAGGCCGCCCAGCGTAAGCTCGAACATACGCTGTGGGCCGATCAGTTCACGGATCAGCTTGATGGAGCCGGTATATTCCCAGGCGCCTTCCTTGACCGGGTTCAGCCAGACAAGGTTCGGATAACGCTCAACGAAACGCTGGATCCAGAGGCCGCCGGCCTCCTCGTTCCAGTGTTCGACAGAACCACCGGCATAGGTGATCTCATAGGGGCTCATCGTGGCGTCGCCGACGATGATGACTTTATAGTCTGACGGGTATTTGTTCAGGACGTCCCAGGTCGGGATGCGGTTATTCATGCGCCGGCGATTGTCCTTCCACAGCCCCTCATAAGGACAGTTGTGGAAGTAGTAGTATTCGAGGTTCTTGATCTCTGACCGCGCGGCCGAGAACAATTCCTCCATGACGCGCACATAGGGGTCCATCGAGCCACCGACATCCAGAAGCAGAAGGACGGAAACGGTGTTGCGCTTTTCGGGGCGCATCTCGATGTCGAGATAGCCCTTGCGGGCGGTGTTGTTGATCGTGCCGTCCAGGTCCAGTTCATCCGGCGCACCCTTGCGGGCCCATTTGCGCAGGCGTTTCATGGCGACCTTGATGTTGCGCGTGCCAAGTTCGACGCTGTCGTCGTAATTCTTGAACTCGCGCTTGTCCCACACCTTCACGGCGCGGCGGTGACGGGATTTCTCCTGCCCGACGCGAACGCCTTCCGGATTGTAGCCGTTTGCGCCGAAAGGCGAGGTGCCGCCTGTTCCGATCCACTTGTTGCCGCCCTCGTGGCGCTTCTTCTGCTCTTCGAGGCGCTGTTTGAGCGTCTCCATCAGTTTCTCGAAGCCGCCCATGGCCTCGATCTCGTCCATTTCCTCCTTGGTGAGGAATTTCTCGGTCATCTTGCGCAGCCATTCCTCAGGAATGTCCTGCACATCCACCGCGTCTGCCAGGGAGTCGAGCCCCTTGAAGACGTGGGAGAACACCTTGTCGAACTTGTCGATATTTCGCTCGTCCTTCACCAGCGCGGCGCGGGAGAGATAGTAGAAGTCCTCGACATCCATATCGATGACTTTCTCGTCCATCGCTTCCATCAGCATCAGGTATTCCTTCAGCGTGACGGGCACCTTGGCTTCGCGCAATTGGTTGAAGAAATTGAGGAACATGGGAATGTCTCACTGTGGCTTGTCATAAACATAGCCCGCCTGCCTGCCTCTGTCCAAGCTGACGTCACGCGAACTGCCTGCTCATCCTGCGTTCAGCTTTCGCCGGGTAGGCCTGTATCGGCATGATGCGTGTCTGTTTCCTGTCCTTTTGCCTGTTGTTTGCTGCTCCGATCGCTGCGGCCATGCCCGGCTGTGCGCCGGGGCAGGACGAGAAAAGCTGCATGATGCAGGCGATCTGGGAGTCGGCCGCCGGGTTCCCGGCCGACAAGAGGGATCGCCTGAAAACACTATTCCTGAACACCTTAGCGCTGAGTGGGGACACAGCGCTGCTCGCGGAATGGGAGGGCAGGCTGGACGGCGAGGCAGCGCCGCAGCCGCACTATCCCGACTATCTCCGCGAGCGGGCGGAGGCCGAGCTGCGGGAAGCTGATTGGAATCGCTTCCTGCAGCAGGCCCAGGCCGGGCTTCCGCCCTTCAATATCGGCCGTCCGGAGCTGATGGCCGCAGGAGCGCGCCTCGCGCCGGATGCAGCCACCCGCCGGCGTGTCACAGACGCCATGTTCGCGCTTGCCGGTCCGCCGCAGCGGGATGCCCGGCCGCTTGAGGACTTCGAGCGTGGCGATTTCGGTCATGTGCTGAGCGAGCTGGCGATGGAGACCTGCGATCTCGCCATGTTCGATCGGGCCGTGCAGCTGACGGTGGAACCGGATGGGCTACGTTATGCCTTCTGGCGGGCCCGGATCACCGGGAACGCAGCGCCATTGGCGGCGCGCGTGCGTTCCGGCGGGAACGGTCAGCAGGACACGCGTCACGTCCGGGAAGCGCTGGAAGGCTATGGCGCGATTCTTCAGCGAGGCTACTGTCCGGCTTGATCCGGCGGCCTTTTTGGGAGTAGGCGGGGGCAAGGAAACGCCTGCATGACCGAATTTGACGACAGAGACGATGTGGCGCTGGCCACATCAACCGATGGTGATCCTGACGGTGATCCACCATCAGGTATTTCCGGCAACAAGGAAGTTGGGGCAATTGCGCACCTCTACCGGGCGGAAGTCTATCGTTCGACCGTTTGGCGCCAGCGCCTCGACCAGACCACCAATTGGGCGGTCATCTCCACCGGTATCGGCCTGTCTGCTGCGTTTGCGTCAGAGCGTGCGTCGCCGTTTCCGATCGTCCTGGTGGGGGCGCTCTGCATCATGTTCCTGATGCTGGAGGCGCGGCGCTACCGCTTCTTCTATGTCTGGCGGTTCCGTGCGCGCGTGCTGGAAATTGCCTTCTATGTGCCCATGCTGCGCGGGGAGGGGGCCCGGATCCCGCTCGACCGGGGCACGGCCCTGTCAGACGATTACGTCAAACCGCAATACCGGATCTCGATGATCCGGTCGGTCGGCAGGCGCCTGCGCCGCAATTATGGCTGGATCTTCGCCATCCTGGGGGCAGCCTATTTCGCCAAGATCGCCATTCATCCGACCGATGTGGACAATTTCGCCCACTTCGTGCGCCGCGCGCATATCGGGCCGATCCCGGGCTGGTTGGCGCTGATCTGCGGCGTTGCTTTCCACATCGGCTGGATCACGCTTGCCTGGAAAACCTGGTGGGATGAGCGCAGCGACAAGACGAAGATGGCCGACTTCCTGAAAAGCCGCGAAGACGTCAATTTCCGCCCGCCGACCAAAGGTGTCACGCCGATGAAGGCGGACGACTAAGTACGTTACATTTTCAATTAATAGTAGGAATTCAGCGCTCCATTAATGCTGTTCTGGTTTGGTGAGGAGCTGGAGGAGCACTATGAGCCGAAAAGTCTGGGCCATCGGCAAGCCAACAATGCGAAATGCCGGTGAGGGTCTCGAGGAACAAAGCAAGCGCACTTTTATTGCCTTTGCTGGCTGGAGCTTGGCCGTGTTCTGCGCCGTGTCGTTTGCCTCAGGGTTGTTGATAGCACCCATCCTGCAGGATTACCGGACCTGGGCGGCCGCGGCCTGTCTCGTATTTGCGATCTTTGCCTTATCTGTGCCGATGATCGCGGCCGACAGGAAGATGGACCGTGTCCTCGCGGGCCTCAAAGGCGAACGCAATGTCGGGGAAGTCCTGAAGGGGCTGGAGCGGCAGGGTGCTTATGTCCTGCATGACCTGCGCGGACCGATCGGTAATATTGATCATGTGGTGATCCATCCGAGCGGGATCTACGCTGTCGAAACAAAACACAAATCGCGCCTTGCTGGCCGCTGGGCGACCATGTCTTTTGACGGACATCACGTCAGTGTGAATGGGAAACCTCTTCAGCATGATCCTTTGCCGCAGGCAACCCGGCAGGCAGCCTGGCTCAGGACGCACCTCACCGAGACGCTTGGCCTCACGTTTCGCCATCCGGTCAGAGCCGTTGTGCTTTTCCCAGGATGGCGCGTCGAAACCAAGGCATGGGACGCCCCGGTTCTGGTGACCTCGCCAAAGGCTTTTCTGTCCGCTGTCGTCAAAAGCAGGCGGCGTCTGTTATCAGACAAGCAAGTTGCTTTTTTTGCTGACCGGCTTCTCAGGGCATAGCACAAAGCTGGCGCTGAGCAGTGATCAGCCCGCCGGGCCGCGGCGGCCGCCGCCCGGACCATCCTGACGGCGGGCGAGGAAGGCGAGGCGTTCGAAGAGGGCGATGTCCTGCTCGTTCTTGAGGAGGGCGCCATGCAGCGGCGGGGTGAGCCGCTCCGGGTCCTTCTCGCGCAGGGTTTCGAGGTCGATGTCCTCATTCATCAGTAGCTTCAGCCAGTCCAGCAGCTCGCTGGTCGACGGCTTCTTCTTGACGCCCGGCAGTTCGCGCATGGCGTAGAAGGTTGTCAGGGCGTCCTTCACCAGCTTCTGCTTGATGCCCGGATAGTGGACATCGATGATTTCCTGCATCGTGTCTTCGTCCGGGAATTTGATGAAGTGGAAGAAGCAGCGGCGCAGGAAGGCGTCCGGCAGTTCTTTCTCATTGTTCGATGTGATGATCACGATCGGGCGCTGTTTCGCCTTCACGGTTTCGTCGGTCTCGTAGACATAGAATTCCATCCGGTCGAGCTCCTGCAGGAGGTCGTTCGGGAATTCGATGTCGGCCTTGTCGATTTCATCGATCAGCAGAACCGGGCGCTTGTCGGCGGTGAATGCCTCCCACAGCTTGCCCTTCTTGATGTAGTTCCTGACGTCCTTGGCGCGCTCTTCACCCATCTGGCCGTCGCGCAGGCGGGACACGGCGTCATATTCATACAGGCCCTGGTTCGCCTTGGTGGTGGACTTGATGTGCCACTCGATCAGCTCGCAGCCGAGCGCCTTGGCGACTTCAACAGCCAGCACGGTCTTGCCGGTGCCGGGTTCGCCTTTGACGAGCAGCGGACGCTCCAGTGCAATGGCGGCATTCACGGCCACGCGCAGGTCGTCAGTTGCCACATAGTTTTCAGTGCCTTCGAAACGCATGGGTGTCCCGTCCTTATTTGTCTTTCCTCCACAATAAGGAGTGCCCGGACAGGGGCAAGCTCTGACGTGGCGGGAGGTGCATCCCGCACCGCAGCACGGGTTTCATTTTTCGCGTCTGGCGGCCTGTGGTAAACAAGACCGGCCATGCGCACGACCGCAGCGTCTCATGCTTCAGCGGAGTGCCGCACCGGTCCGGGCAGGTCTGATCCAGTGGGTGGGGACAGGCCCGGGCCGATGCAGGACTTGTGATCCAGAACCCTGCCGGGAATCGCGCGCATGGCACCTTTTCGTGCTGGTTTGAAAGCGCATCCCCCACTCGTGGAAAGTTGGTGAACCGGCAATCAAGCGTTAACGCCTTCCTGCAATTCTTTGCGAAATTCGCCGCATTGGATCTGGAACCATGCCTCTCAAACTGTCGCTCAAGCCGGGTGAGACGTTCGTCGTGAACGGTGCCGTCGTGCGCAATGGCGACCGCCGGGGTGTGCTGTTGCTGGAGAATCAGGCCCGGGTCCTGCGCGAAAAGGATATTCTGCATCCGCGCGATGCCACGACCCCTGCAGCACGGGCTTATTTCAGCGTCATGCAGATGTACCTGCTGGGTGAGGCGGATGGCCCGACCTATTCGCAGGCGGCTGAGTCGCTCGCTGCCCTGCTGGCTGCCAGCGAGGACGAGGATTCCCGTGCGGCCGTGCTCGATATTTCCGCCGATGTTGCCTGTTCCAACCTCTACCGTGCCCTCAGCCGGTGCCGGCGCCTGCTGGCAGACGGTGAAGGGGCGGCAGCCTGATGCCGGGCGGTTTCGCAATGCGCGCGCATCCTGCCCCCGAGACCAAGCCGCTGGGGCTGGATGACGCTATCCGCCTTCTGGAGGCCGGGGAGGGGGCTGACATCTGCGTCGACCTCGGCGACGGGCGTCTGGCGCGCGCTGATGGGCCGCGTGGCCGCGAAGGCTTGCTGCAACGCCTGCGGGGCCACAAGATGATGCTCGCGCTGGCATCCGGCGCGGCAGACCTTTCCCGTTTCTCGGCCGCGCCGCGTTCGCTGACGATTGCACCGGGCGTGCAGGAAATCCTCGACGCCGCGACCCAGAGGGACTAGAGCGCCGCGCATGAGCGCAGAACTCCTCTCCCTCTTTACGGCAAGCTTTGTCACCTTCTTCGTCCTGATCGACTCGCTGGGCGTCGCACCGATGTTTGCGACCCTGACGGCGCGGGGAGATGCGGGTTACCGCCGGCGAATGGCGTTCAAGTCGATCTTCGTCGCAGCCGTGATCATCTTCGCGTTTGCATTCGGCGGTGCCTGGCTGATGGACGCCATGCACATCTCCATCGACGCCTTCCGGGCGGCGGGCGGTGTCCTTCTGTTCCTGATTGCGCTCGACATGGTGTTCGAAAAGCGCACCGAGCGCCGCGAACACCGCACCGAGGAACATTTGGGCCAGCACGAGACGGATCCGGAGCCGGACGATGTCTCGGTCTTTCCGCTTGGTATTCCGATGATCGCAGGGCCAGGCTCCATTGCGACCGCGATGTTCTACATGTCGGATGCGGACAACTGGATGGAGAAGGGCGTGATCCTGTCGGCCATCGGGCTGAACCTGCTCCTGACGCTGGTGATTTTCCTGGCAGCCGGTCCGCTGGTTCGCATGCTGGGCGCAAGTGTTGCCGGGGCGCTGACGCGGATCCTCGGCGTTGTGCTGGCAGCCTTGTCGATCCAGCTCCTGATCGACGGGATCAAGGGCGCGTTCAATCTCGGCTGACCCTCAGCAGGGATCAGGCGCCCATCGGCTCCAGTTTCTTCTTTTTCCGGATATTCCGGCGGAAAGTCGACCAGGTCACGAAGATCAGGGCGAGACCGGCCGCCGTCATGCCCATTACCTGCAGCACCATTTCAAGCGTCCAGCGAATGCCGGTGTCGGCGGTTCGCAGCGCCCCGGCACCCGACTGTTTGACGAGCGCCACGGCCCGGTCTCCGCCAGCTTCGGCGATCAGGCGGACCCGGCGCAGGTCCGAAGCGTCTTCCACCTGTTCCAGCAGGGTCACCGCAGCGGCGGGGCTGGTGAGGGTGCCGATCCGGTCGATCTGTTCAAGGTCTGATTCCAGCCGTTGCAGCCCCCGCGCGTCAATGGACTCAACGAAGGCGGATTTTGCACGTTCGGTCCGGACATCCACGGTGGCGAGTTCTCCCAGCGCTTCTTCGAGCGCCGGGCGCAGCTTGCTGTCGGGCAGGGCGTCATTGACCCGCTGGGAAAGGTAATTCTGGAAATCGTCCGTCAGGCGCCGCGAGCGGAGGGCCGATTTCAGAATCGACGCCGCGCGGATATTGGCATCCGAGAGGCCGTCGGCGGTTTCCGCTTCCAGCAGGCCAATAGCCGTGATCTTGAGCGCGATTTCATCGACCCGGTCGCCGTAGAGCCAGCGCTCGGAATTTTCCGCCAGGTCCTGGAACGTGCCGAGCAGGCGGAAGCGCGTTTCCGTTGCCAGGCGCTCGGACGACACTTCCACCTCCAGCCCGCCCTGACTTTCCGGGGCGTCTTCGGCGACCTCGACCGGTGTTTCGGCTGCATCGACCAGGCCGGACTGGACGTCGACGACCCGCTGGGAAACCTGGGCTTCCTCATATTTGAGGCTGATCGCCGTTGGCAGCTTGCGCAAGGCCGCGGCGCTGAGGCGGTCGTCCGCGCGGTCCAGTCGCTCGGCATCCGCCGCAACCATCAGTTCTTTTACGTCCTTGCGGTCCAGCATCTGGGGCGCAGCGAGGAGGAAGCCGTGTGCGGCGGCGACATCGCGCTCGCTGAGTTCCCGGTCAACGACGTCATACCAGAACTCATAGCGGTCGGCCGGATTGCGCGGCGCAAAGGAGGCGAAGGCCTCGTCCATGTTCTTGCGGGTCTGGTCGATTGCCTCGATTCCCGGAGAATCGGAGAAGGCTGACCCCGAAAAGGCGGCGCCCAGCACCTCTGCACCAATGACCGGAAGCAGGATGAGCATGGAGTTAAAAACGACAGCCTGCATCCAGCCCGAGGTTTTTCCAGTGCTTTTCCGGCGTCGGGCCATGAACGCTGAAACCGTTGTAAAAGCTGTACGTTGGGCGAGTTTTTATAGAGCGCGCGGGGGGAGGAAAGATCAAGCCCCGGCCTGCATATTGCAGTGGAATTGGCCAATTGGGCAGGAACAGGCCTGTCACAATTTAACGATAATTCTGGGGTATTGGCTCACGCGCCTGAAAAGGCGGACAAAATTAACACAGCATTGCCGATTGCGGTGAATCGCCTGCGGCTTTATATCCCGGCCAAGTTTGAATGAGGTGTCCTGCGATGAGTGTCGAAATTGCAGACGACTATCGTCCCTCGGATGACGAGGAATTCATGAACGAGAAGCAGCTGGCTTACTTCCGCCGGCTGCTCGAGAACTGGAAAGCCGACATTCTGGACGGTGCCAAGCAGACCATTACGAATCTGCAGGATGAGTCCGGGTCTCTCCCTGACATCGTCGACCGGGCATCGGCGGAGAGTGACAAGGCGCTGGAACTTCGCACCCGCGACCGCCAGCGCAAGCTGATCTCCAAGATCGATGCGGCCCTGCGCCGGATCGAAGACGGATCCTACGGCTTCTGCGAAGTGACCGGTGAGCCGATCGGCCTGCGCCGCCTCGAAGCCCGGCCTACCGCGACGCTCAGCCTGGAGGCTCAGGAGCGGCACGAGCGCAAGGAACGCACCCTGCGCGACGACTGAGGCGCCTGAAAACACGATCCCCAAATTATTTGCGGCGGCGTCTCTGATAGAGGCGCCGCCGCTTTTTTTATCATCCCAACGCCACGGCTAGCTCATCCCAACGCCACGGCGCTTTATCGTCTCCGCGGCCGCCTTGTTCCGCGGTGAATGGACAATGCCAGCAAGGTCCAAACGATCTCTTACATCTTGGTAATCAAGGTCTTAAGGCTGAGGCTTAATGTTTAACAGCAAGTCCCGTTTTGTTAGCCTCCAGCCAGACCGCACGTCTGTTCGACAGGCATTGACCGGGCGCGGGAATTCTAATCCCTAACGGTCCGTTAACCCTCTCTGCTGCAAAAGTAACCATTACGGAAGCGCGCCGCATGAAGTCAGACCTCCCTCTCGCCGCCGATGACGGCTGGGACATGTCACCTCGCCGGGAATCGGCGGTCATGGTGGACATGCCGACCTCGTTCGAGCCGCTTTCGCCGGACCGGCCGCTGCCGTCCGCACGCGGCGTACTGAGTGCGGCGGAGATCGAGGCGCTCCTGCGCCCTGACCTGTCGGACCTGCCGGATAATCCGCCTGAACCTGCGCCGGAATCGATTGCGGACAAACTCCTGCCGGATGTGGAGACGCCCGTGCCGGCCCCGGTGGCAGAGGACGCACCGGCCACGGATATTCCGATGACGGCCCGGCAGATGGCCTCGCGCCTGTCGCTGGGATTGCGCAAGGGCTGCGGTCTGCGCGCGGCCGCAGCCGCCCGCGCTGTTCGCGAAGGCGATTTCGACAGCGGCCTGACGGGGCGTGTTGCCGGGCAGGGCGCCGCCATCGCCTGCTTCGCCGTCGGAGAGGGCGAGGTGGACGCCATGCTTGTCCTGTCGCCGGAGCTGGCAAACGCCCTGATTGAAACAGCTTGCGGCGGAAACGGCATGCCCGGCGACTGGTCCCCGCGTGACCTGACCCCGCTCGACAGTGCGTTGCTGGAAGGGCTCGTCCGGCCGTTGGGCCATGCCATCGCACCGGGGCTCAGCTTTGCCGGCATGGAGACGGAAGTGGACTTCGCTGCGGCGCTCGCCCGTCCGGGCACGGCGGAAATTGTCGACTTCGAGATCCGCGTGGATGGCGGCCGTCATGCAGCCCGGCTCATCCTGTCGGGTGAGATTTCTGAACAGGATAAGCCGGAGGCTCTTCCGGCCCCGCAGACCGTTCAGGCTGCTGCGCCGCCTGCCGGTACACCGCCATCGTCCGTCACCGTCCTTCTGACCGCCCGTGTGGCGTCTCTCAGCGTGCCGCTGTCACGGCTTTCGGACCTGACAGCGGGCTCCACGCTGCTGCTGGGTGTTCCGGCGGACCAGCCGGTTGAGCTCCTCTCCGGCGGACGCGACGGCCCTGTCGTTGCGGAGGCTCAGATCGGGCGCAAGGGCAACAAAATGGCCCTCAGAATCTCGCGCCGCGTGTCCGGCTTCCGTTAACATTTACTGCTTCAGAAACTCGGCCTGGATCTCAATGCGGACTTCGTCTGTCACCAGGCCGGAAAAAGCGGAAACTCCAAAATCAGTCCGGTCGATGACGGTGCTTGCGCTGAACCCTGCGACTTGAGCGCCCCGGATTGCGTCGAACGCGGTGCCGTTGAACCGAACATCCAGCGTCACAGGCCGGGTTTGCCCGTGAAGGGTCAGCTCGCCATTCACCTCAGCACCGCCATTTTCGCCCGGAGTCACAGACAAGGTCCGGAAAACGGCCTGCGGATACCGGGCGGTGTCGAAGAATTTCGGTCCCATCAGCTCCTGGGCGAAGCTGTCATTGGCAATATCGAGCGACGTCATGTCGATCACGGCGTCGGCGCGGGCCGAAGCCGGGTCGGATGCGTCGCCCGTCAGGGAGACATCAAACGACTCGAACCGGCCGATCAGGTCGGAATAACCGAGATGGTTGATCCGGAAGACGAGTGCAGCATGCGCTGGGTCGAGTTTCCAGTCGCCCGCTGGCAACGCCGTGATTTCAGCCGACAGTTTCGGCTTCAGCAGCGGCGCAACCAGCGATGTGCATCCGCCCAGCGCCAGAGCGGCGAGGGGCAGGGCGACCCATCCGGTGCCTAGTCTCCGGCTTTTGTTTCTGTGATCCATGCGTCCACATTCTCCTCCAGAATGTTCAGCGGCACAGCCCCATCCTTCAACACAACATCGTGAAACGCCCTGATGTCGAACTTGTCACCCAGCTCCGCCTTGGCATGTTCGCGCAGCTCCAGAATGCGGTTCATGCCGATCTTGTAGGCCGTCGCCTGTCCCGGCATCACGATATAGCGCTCGATGGCCTTGCGGCAGTCGCCTTCCGGGTTGGGCGTATTGTCCATCAGGTACTGGATCGCCTGTTCGCGGGTCCAGTGCTGGTCATGGATGCCGGTGTCGACCACCAGACGCGCGGCGCGCCAGATCTCCATGGCAAGCCGGCCGAAGTCGTCATACGGGTCGCTATAATAGCCCATCTCCTTGGGCAGGTATTCCGAATAGAGGCCCCAGCCTTCGATGAAGGCGGTGAAGCCACCGAACTTGCGGAACTCGGGCACACCGGTCAGCTCCTGTGCGATGGCGATCTGCATGTGGTGACCAGGGATGCCCTCGTGGAAGGCGAGTGCCTGCATCTGATAGGTCGGCATGTCCTGCATGCGGTAGAGGTTTGCATAATAGGTCCCCGGGCGGCTGCCATCCGGGGCAGGGCGGGAATAGAAGGCCTTGCCGGCGGACTTTTCGCGGAAGGGTTCCACCGCTTTGACGATCATGTCGGCCTTGGGGAAGGTGTTGAACACGGTCGGCAAGTCATCGCGCATCTGGTCGATCCATGTTGTGGCTTCGTCCAGATATTCGGCTTTGCCTTCCGGCGTGTTCGGCTTGAAGAATTGCGGATCGGTCCGCGTGAAGTCGAAGAACTCCTTCAGGCTGCCTTCAAAGCCGACCTGTTTCATGATCCCGCGCATCTCGTCCTGGATGCGTGCCACTTCGGCGAGGCCCAGATTGTGGATCTCCTCGGCGGTCATGTCGGTCGTGGTGTAGTCCGCCAGCCTTGAAGCGTAATAGGCGTCGCCGTCAGGCAGCTTCCATGCGCCGTCATCGGTCGACGCTGTCTTGGCCTGTTCACCGAGTTCCGCGATCGCTGCCTCATAGGCCGGGCCAACCGAATTGGTCAGCGCGTCTGTCGCCTCATCCAACAGCTCATCCGCCTCTTCCTGCGAGACAGTTCCGGCATCAACCAGGCCGGCAATCTTCTTGCGGAAGTCGCCCATCAGCGGGCTGTCCTTGCCGCTGTCATCGAAGGGCGCCCCGGTGATCACGCCCTGTGCATCCGAGAGGACATATTTGTAGACGAAGGCGGGCGGCTGAATACCGTCAGCCAGGGCAATCCGCGCGTTTTCGAGGTTCTGCTCCATGTAGGCCGGAACGCCATTGAGACGGGAGATATAGGCCTCGGCATCCGACTTGGAGGTGATCTGGTGCTGGTTGATCAGGAAAGCCGGGATTTCCGCCTGAACGCCGTTCATCTGGTCGAACACATAGCCGTGGTGGAGGTATTTGTAGTCTTCCTCAGCCTGCTTCAGGTTCATCTTTGCGATGCGCCATGAAATCTTGGCCTGGTGGTCCAGCAGGTCGGGATTGAAGCTGGCCTCCATTTCCGCGATGTCGGCGCGCTGGATCTCCAGTTCTTTCAATGCGTTGGCATCGGAGACATCGTCCCACTCGCCATAATTGTCCTTGATGCCGAGATAGGTCTGCGTGATCGGGCTGCGGGCGACGGTTTCAGTGAACTTCTGGTCGAACCATTCGTTCAGCCGCGCCGATTCCGCTGCGATGTCGTCTGCGCTCGGCACGGACGGAGAGGCGACGGCGTCCGTAGCAGCCGCTTCGGTCCCTGCAGCAGGCGCTGCAGTTTCCTCAGTCATTGCGCAGCCAGCCGTCGCGATCAGCAGGGCGAGCACGGAAGAGCGGGCGATCAGGACAGGTTTCATGAAGGTCTCCAGGTAAGCGGGAATCTGTAATCTTGACGGGCAGTCTTAACGCTTTTTTCGCTTTCGTTAACCTTTGCCGCCTATCTCTCTGTAGACTAGGATTCATAGCGGCTGAGTCGGCTTGCCGGCCCGGCCGGACAGTATTGCCCGGCAGGTCTTTCCTGTCTGCCGGTGGCGGGAGTGAAAAGCAGCATGGACACCAATACCCGGATGCATGAGAGCCCGCCTGACGAGGTCGAGACGGCCGAGGGCTCCGGACTGGATCTTTCGCGCGCCCGGATCGACGTGATGCAGCTCCTTTTCTGGGGCTGCCTGCTGATTTCCATCGCAGCGGCCAGCGTGGCGCTGGCCTGGCCGAAAGCCTCCGGTGCGCCGGGGCCGATCCTGCTGATCGCCATGGGCTCAGGCGGCCTCGTTTTCCTGTTGTGGACCGTCCGCGGGGCGGGCCGCATGCTGGGGCTCTTCCCGGAGAAGGGCTCCGCGATCCGCGCCGCGCAGGCCAGTCAGCCGCGCTTTGGCTGGATCGAGGCGCTGGACGAGAGCGTGCTGATCGCTGACCAGGGCGGCGCCCCGGTTGCGGCGAACACTGCCTACAAGGACCTCACCAGCATGGCGCTGATGGTCAGCCAGGGCGACAACGCCCCGGTGACCGTGGATCGCCTGTTCGGCGCGAGCCCCGGCCTTGCCGCGCCGGTCTACCGCCTGTCGAAGGATGCGAAGGCCGGCATGGCGCGTCGCGAAGTGCTGCCGCCCATCACGATCGGGCCGGAGCAGGTGCCCGCCCAGTACGAGATTTCCGTCTCCCCGCTGCCGCGCGGCAAGGTGCTCTGGCGTATCCGCCCGATCGCCGGGGAGCGCGAGGCGACCGGTGCGGCCGACCTGAAATCGCTTTATGTCGAAGACGCGCCTATGGGCTTCTTTGCCGCCCGCCCGGATGGGTCGATCACCTATGCCAACTCCTGGCTGCGGGACACGCTGGGCCTGCCGGAATCGGCCCGCAATGTCCGGATCGACGACATCATGCGTCCGGAATTCGTGAAGATGCTGTCGCGTGACCGCAAGACCGGCCTGCCGGGACGGACCGACATCCAGATCCGCGGCCGGGACGGGATCGAGATCCCCGTTCACGCGATCACTACCTGGTCGGGCCGCGGCGCGGAAGCTGCCGGCCGGACGATCCTGCTGCCGAGCGCACAGATGTTGAACGGCGGGGAAGAGCGCTTCGCCCTGACCGGGTCGCGCCCGCCGCGCCCGGACGGCGACCCGATGTTCGACGATGCGCCATTCGGCGCTGTCCGCTTGCAGGGCGACAGCGTTCAGGGCGCAGTGATCCTCGACGCCAACCGCGCCCTGATGGAAATGACCGGCGGCCAGGCAGCCCCCGGCGGCCAGTTCGCGGCGATGTTCCAGGCGGAAGAGGGCGAGGATGCGCTCTCCAGCATTCTGGTGGACGCCATCGACAAGCCGGTCGGCCTGAAGCTTGCGGGCAAGGACCCGCGCCACGTCAATGTATTCGTGGCTCTCGATGGCAATGGCCGTCCGTCGGTTGCCTATGTCATGGACATCACCGACCAGCGCCAGCTGGAAATCCGCCTCGCGCATGGCGAGAAGATGCAGGCCATCGGCCAGCTCGCCGGCGGCGTCGCACACGATTTCAACAACGTCCTGCAGGGCATCATCCTCAACAATGAGGAGCTGATGGTGCGCCACCCGCTGGGCGATCCGTCCTATTCGAACCTGCAATCGATCAACGAGTTCGCGATGCGGGCGAAGGAACTGGTGAAGATGCTGCTCGCCTATGCGCGCCAGCAGACCTTCAAGCGAGAGATCTTCGCGGTGCCGGACTTCCTGTCCGAGTTCTCCATCCTCCTGCGCCAGCTGCTGGACGAGCGGATCGAGCTGGAGGTCAAGCATGGCCGCGATGTGCCGCACATCAAGGCCGACAAGAACCAGCTGGAAAACGCGATCCTCAACCTCGCAACCAATGCACGCGATGCGATGCTGAGCCACAAGAATGGCGGCAAGCTGACGATCCGCACCGCGCGGGCCACCGGCGCCGATGCCCATGCCAAGGGCTTCAAGTTCGTCGAGGACGGCGAGTACATGCTGATCGAGGTGGAAGACACCGGCCACGGCATGTCGAAGGATGTCATGGAAAAGATCTTCCAGCCCTTCTTCACCACCAAGGAAGCCGGCGTCGGCACGGGGCTTGGTCTCGCCACGGTTTACGGCATCATCAAACAGTCCGGCGGTTATGTCTGCACGACGTCCGCCGTGGGCAAGGGCACGACCTTCCACATCTACCTGCCGGCCCTGAAGCCGGAGGAAGTGCCGGCCCCGGTCGAAGTGACCGCTGCCGACAAGGCTGCCAGCCGCCCGATGGATATTTCCGGACGCGGACGGATCCTTCTCATCGAGGACGAGGACGGCGTGCGGGGCATCGCCGCCTCGCTGCTGCGCTCGCGCGGCTATGAGGTCGAGGAGGCCTGCGATGGTGAGGAAGCCATGGAAATCCTCGAGGACAATCCGCAGAGCTTCGACCTTGTCATTTCGGACGTGGTCATGCCGGGCAAGGACGGCCCGACCCTGATCCGAGAGGCGAAAGACCTGCTGGGCCATGCCCGCGTGATCTTCATCTCCGGCTATGCCGAGCGCGACATTGCCCAGCAGCTGGACGACGACCGCGCGGTCTCCTTCCTGCCGAAGCCGTTCACTGTCCGTCAGCTGGCTGAACGGGTGAAACAGGAACTTGGTAGCCCCAGCAAGGAAGCCGCCTGAAAGGAAGCCGAGGAGGAGAGGGTGACATGAGCAAGGCGTTCACCCTCCGCCCGATCGGTACGGTTTCCTCCACCCGCGACACGCCGATCGATGATGACTGGGATGCCATCCCGGCGCATATCGATCTCGATCCGGAGCAGTTCACGCCCGAGGCCCTGATGGGCCTCGATGCGTTTTCGCATTGCGAAATCGTCTTCCTGTTCGACCGTGTGCCGGACGACAAGATCGAGACCGGCGCACGCCACCCCCGCGGCCGGCAGGACTGGCCCCGCATCGGCATCTTCGCCCAGCGCGGCAAGAACCGGCCGAACCGGATCGGCCTCACCACTTGCCACATCGTCTCCGTCGACGGATTGCGCCTGACCCTGACGGGGCTCGACGCCATCGACGGCACACCGGTGCTGGACATCAAGCCCGTCATGTCGGGCTTTGCGCCGCGCGGCGATGTCCATGAGCCGGATTGGGCAAAGGAAATCATGGCGGGCTACTGGTAGACGCCTGCCGGTTTCACGGTATCGGGAGCGCCATTGACGAGTCTCCGGTTGAGGCGCATCGTTTGATGCCTGTTGAAAACAGGTGCCGATATGAAACTGAATCCAAACAGATTATTTGTCGCCGTTGCCATAGCCATTGCGATTGCGTGGCTGATCTGCACGGCGCTCGTCGGGATCGCCCCGGGAGGCATGATGTCGCTCAGCGGACACATGATGCACACGAACTTCCATGGCATGGCGTGGTCGATGAATCCTGCCGGGATCGTTGCTGGCCTCTTTGTCTGGAGCCTGTCGGGCGGTGCGCTCGCCTGGCTAATCGCGACGCTCTACAATTATTTCGGCCGGAGCGACGGCTGACATCTTCACCAGCACAGATGACGCCCGTGAAGGCGCTTGGTGTAGGTCTGGGTTTTGAGCTCAGGGTTGGCGTCAGGTTTCCGGCAAAGGCAAGCCCCTCTCCTTGGGGAGAGGGGTTGGGGTGAGGGGGCGCGACGTTTCTGCAAGTGCTGCGCGTGCGGAAGCGCCTTTACCCCTCATCCCCAACCCCTTCTCCCCAAGGAGAAGGGGCAGCAAGTGGAAATGGGCGGGGGCTGCCGCACGGCCATCGCACGCCGCGGCGAGGCGGTCGTTATAATGCGAAGCGGGCTGCAGATGCGTCCGTTCTTTTTTCTGCCCCGGCATCCATTCAATGCTGACCAGATAGACGCGCAGATTGTCCGTCACGCTCCAGCGATACACGACACCCCGGCCATAGGCGGCCCGGATCTGTGCGCGCAGCATCAGCACCTGGACCCAGATAATGGGCCAGAGAAAGGCAAGCTGCGGCGGGAACCAGGCGGGTGGGTGAAAGAGTGACATGGGGCTGACTATACGTCAGGCCACGGAGGTGTTGGATAAGTTTGTTTTGGGGTGAGTGGTTGCAGCAGGATGGGCCTTGCCAACTGGTGGATAGCCCCCTCCACGCGTCATCCCGGAAAGCGCGCAGCGCTTATCCGGGATCTTGTTCCTTTGCCGTTCATCCTTCGACTTCGCTCAGGATGAGTCCGCACTTTTGAAGCGCTCATGCTGAGCGAAGTCGAAGCACGGGCGCGTGCTGGCTCCCGGATATTTGCTGCGCAAATTCCGGGATGACACGGGCGTGCGTTGGGTGACTGGCGGCGGATTAGATCCGACTACGCCATGACCATGCATGACGACCCATGACCATACCGGACTATAAATGACTATGCCGGATCAGCCCTTTGCCCAGAGCGCTTTCAGCACGGCGGCGAACGCATCTGCGCGTTCGGCGCAGGCCCAGTGGCCGGCGCCGTTTTCGATGTGCAGGGGCACGTTGTGGTTTTTCGAGAAGCGCTCGGCGACGGAGAGGTCGACATAGGGGTCGGTCTCGCCCCAGAAGAGTTGGCCCGGACGGGGGAGGTTGGCGAGGTCGCTGACCCAGTCGCCGGAGAAGCGCAGGCCCACGGCCGAGCGGTAGAGCTTCAGGATGGATTGGCGCATCGTCTTGTCGATCAGCGGCACTTCTTCCTTCGCAAGACCGGCCGGCATGCCGCCTTCGACGAGGGCGGCTTCAAGGCGCGGCTTGTTGCGCATGTTCAGCATAACGAATTCGCCGAGCAGGGGCGTCGCCCACATCCGCGCCGTCTGGTGGCCGCGATAGTCCGGGTCGATCACCGCATTGGTGACGCACCAGGTGCGGATCAGGTCCGGCCGCAGGCTGGCAATGCGCAGGGACAGGAGCGCGCCCCAGTCATGGCCGACAAGATCGATCTTTTGGCCAAGCTTCTCGATCTCGCCAATCAGATGGTCGGCATAGGCGTCCTTGGTGCAGGCAAAGCCTTTCGGCAGCGGCGTGCCGAAGCCGGGCAGGGCAGGCGCGAAATACTCAGATGGCTGAAGGCCAAGCGCCGCGATCAGCGGCTTCCAGAGGTGCGGCGTGTCCGGCACGCCATGGATGAAGACCTTCATTTCCTAGTCCTCCTGCTTCGGCGGCTCCCAGTATGTATCTTCCGGGAAGACCTCTTCCATCGTGCCAGCCAGAGACGGGCCATAGACCGGGTTCGGCAGGATGAACCAGCCATTGCCCCACATCTGGTCGAAGGCCGGGGCGACGGTCAGCGCCTTGCGTTCTGGCGGAGTGAGGGCCTTGTCGTTGAAGATGTCGGCAATGTCGCCCAGCTGGTCCCCGGCAAGGGCGATGACACAGTAATTGTCCGAAATCATGTAACGGCGTCCATCCTTGGCGCCGCCGTCGGGTGCGTCGCCGCGCAGATAGAGCGACCGGCCGTGGGCAAACTCGCCGAGACCGGCCGATTTCAGCGTGTCGGCGGAGCCCTGAATGTTTGTATTGGAGCGGTTCGTGTTGACGATGATCTCGACACCGGCATCGCGGATGCGTTTGAACGCGTCCTTCACGCCCGGAATGGCCTGGGCCTTGCCGGCGCCGGTCTTTTCCCACTCATCCCAGATGGCGGGATCGAAGCCGACACCGGTCCGGGTGAAATAGCCCATCGAGCCGAGGTTCCAGATCAGTGTCTCGTCGGCATCGAACACGGCAGCGAGCGGCTGGTCCGCTCCGCAGGCGAGGAAGTCGGCGGCCTCTGCCGTTGCCCCGGGTGCCAGCACGACGCTGGCATTCGGGCGGCTTTCCGCCTTGGCCTCAACATAGGATGCGATGGCGTTCCAGCTCTGCACCATGGTGATGCGGGATTCCGCCGAGCCGTAGAGCCATTGCTGGCTTTCAGTCGGCGCAGCAGGGGCCGGAGTGTCCACCTTCTTGATCACCTTTACGATGACCTTTTCCGTTGGGGCAGGCTCCGGCGGCGCCGTCTGGCAAGCGGCGAGAAGGGCGATGGTGCTGAGAAGAATGTAATGTTTCATGGCGCTTTTGTCCGTCAAACCGGCGGAGATGTCTATCGCTGTCTCATAATAACGGGCCGGGAGGGTTCCCTTTCGTCACTCTTGCCGGAACAGGCTGATTCCTCCAAGGATACGGGCAAACCGTGACTGGAGGAGACATTCCATGAAGACCAAGATCACCGAGATGTTCGGCATCGAGCACCCCATTATCCAGGGCGGCATGCACTATGTCGGCTTTGCGGAAATGGCCGCGGCCGTTTCGAATGCGGGCGGGCTGGGCATCATCACGGCGCTCACCCAGAAAACGCCGGCCGACCTCGCCAATGAGATCGCCCGCTGCAAGGACATGACCGACAAGCCGTTCGGCGTGAACATCACCTTCCTGCCGTCGACCACGCCGCCGGACTATCCGGGTATCGTCGAGGCCGTCATCAAGGGCGGCGTCAAAGTGGTCGAGACGGCCGGTAACAACCCGTCTGCCGTGCTGCCGGCCCTTCATGACGCCGGGATCAAAGTGATCCACAAATGTACTGCCGTGCGTCACGCGCTGAAGGCCCAGTCGATCGGCTGCGATGCCGTCTCGGTCGATGGCTTCGAATGCGGCGGCCACCCGGGTGAGGACGACGTGCCGAACTTCATCCTGCTGCCGCGCGCCGCAGATGAACTGGAGATCCCGTTCGTGTCCTCCGGCGGTCAGGCCGATGGCCGTTCGCTGGTTGCTTCGCTGGCCTTCGGGGCACAGGGCATGAACATGGGCACGCGCTTCATCGCGACGAAGGAAGCCCCGGTGCACGAGAATGTGAAACAGGCGATCCTCGCCGCGTCCGAACTCGACACCCGCCTCGTCATGCGCCCGCTGCGCAATACCGAGCGTGTGCTGAACAATGCAGGCGTGCAGAGCCTGCTTGAGAAAGAGAAGCGCCTTGGCGCCGACATCAAGTTCGAAGACATCATCGATGAAGTGGCCGGCGTCTATCCGAAGATCATGGTCAATGGCGAAATGGATGCCGGCGCGTGGAGCTGCGGCATGGTCGCGGGCCTGATCCACGACATCCCGACCTGTAAGGAACTGATCGACCGGATCATGGCTGAAGCTGAAGACATCATCTCCAACCAGATGATGGGCATGCTGGCCGGCAAGGTTCCGGCCTGATCGGCGGGGCCTGATCCGTATGCGGTGGGGAAAACGTAAAACATCCGCCAGCCTGCTGGCCGGGTTCGCGCTTGCGGCCTGTGCCAGCACGCCGGCGGAGCAGGCTGTGCAGCCGCTTGCGCTGTGCCAGACAATGGTCTCCGGCGACACGCAGCTGGAGCTGCGCATCACCAATCGCGGGGCAACGCTGGATGATCTCTGCGCCTGCTATGTGCAGATTGAAGCCGGGCTGGATGAGGAAACCCGTGCCGACAATCATGCGCTGATGACGAAGATCATCGAGATGCGGGACGGCACGGGCCTCTCCACCGAGGATGTGGCTGAACTCATGGAGGATGACCGGGACGGCAGCCTCTATGGCCTCACCGAAGAGCGCATGAAACGGGGCGCCCAACCGGTCGAGGATGCGATGTCGAAAGCCCGCCGCGATCCGGCGAGCTGCCGCGCGTCCTGACCCTCAAAGGAAATCACATGAAACGGCTTTCAATTCTGGCTTCTGCCTGCGCGCTGCTCGCGGCGTGCGGCGTGTCCACATCGGCGGGTGGAAACCCGGCCGCCATCTGTACCACCATGCTCAGCGGCGATGCCGAGGTCGAGCCGGACCTGGCGCGCGAGGGCAAAAGCGTTGCCGACTATTGCGCCTGCTATACCAAGGGGCTGAGCACGCAGAGTGCGGACGACAAGGCGGCCATTCTCAAGGTGACGCAAATTCTGGCCGATCTGCGTGAGGAACGCGGCCTCGGCCTCGAAGAGGCGGCGAACCTGCTCGACGATAGCAGCGCAGAGTCCGAGTTCAGCGTGACGAAAGCCGAATTCGAAACGGCCGGCGAATATGTCGACCGGGTACGGCGCGATCTTGTCCGGGAAGAGGGGCTGTGCGCCCCCTGATCAGGTGGCGGATCAGATGACCTGAACCGAAGGCGCCCCCGCCTCGACACGGCCGACAATGGCGGCGGCGTCGTGGCCGTGCCGGGCGAAGAGGGCGAGCACATCCTCTGCCACGTCCGGCGCGCAGGAGACGAGCAGGCCGCCGCTGGTCTGCGGGTCGCAGAGCAGGTCGCGCTCCACGTCTGTCATGTCACCCGTGACAAGGTGTTTGACCGAGTCCCAGTTGCGGCCGGATGCGCCGGTTTTTACGCCGTCTTCAGCGAGCTTCCGGGCACCGTCGAACACCGGCACTTTTGCCTTTTCGATGACCAGCGACACGCCCGCGCCGCGCGCCATTTCGCTGCCATGGCCGATCAGGCCGAAGCCTGTCACATCTGTCGCAGCGTGCACGCCGTCCATGGCGGAAAGATCCGTACCCGGCGTGTTCAGCCGCGTCGTGGAGGCGATCATCTCTTCATACTGGGCCGGTTCCAGGATTTCCCGCTTCAGCGCGGCGGAATAGATGCCGATGCCGAGCGGCTTGCCGAGGATCAGCACATCGCCTGCTTTCGCATTCGAGTTCATCAGAATGCGCGAGGGATCGACGAGCCCCATGGCGACGAGGCCATAGATCGGTTCCGCCGCGTCGATGGAATGCCCGCCAGCAACCGGGGCACCGGCAGTCTCCGCCACGGACTGGCCACCGGCGAGGATCGCGCGGATCGTCTCCGGCGAAATCTGCCCGATGGGCATGCCGACAATGGCGAGCGAGAAAATCGGCTTCGCGCCCATGGCAAAGACATCGGAGAGCGCGTTCGTTGCTGCAATCCGCCCGAACGTGTGCGGGTCATCCACGATGGGGGTAAAGAAGTCCGTCGTGGCCACCAGCGCTGTCGTCTCGTTGATCTTGTAGACGGCCGCATCGTCGCTGGTGCCAGCGTCGACCAGCAGGTCTTTTGAGCCGATGGCGAGCGGCATGTCTGATAGAATGTCAGCCAGCACATTGGGCGCGAGCTTGCAGCCGCATCCGCCGCCATGGGCGAGAGAGGTGAGGCGCGGTTCAGTGAGCGTGTCTGCCATGGATTCCTCCGGTTTGGAGCAGTCTAACGCTCTGGCGCAGCGGGGAAAACCTGATACCTCTCATGGAGATGCCTTATCTTGAAACCGTCACCGATCTCAGCCCGGATAATCTCGCCCGTTATGACGCCATCATCGATGTGCGCTCGCCGGCCGAGTTTGCGGACGATCATATGCCGGGCGCGATCAGCCTGCCGGTCCTGTCGAATGCCGAGCGTGCAGAAGTTGGCACGATCTACAAGCAGGAGAGCCCGTTCCGCGCCAACCGTGTCGGCGGGGCGCTCGTGGCGCGCAACATTGCCATCCATCTGGAGACGGCGCTGGCCGACAAGCCGAAAAGCTGGCGGCCGCTTGTCTATTGCTGGCGCGGCGGCATGCGGTCGAATGCAATGGCGACGATCCTGTCCTCTGTCGGCTGGCCGACAGGCGTGGTGAAGGGCGGCTACCGCACCTGGCGGCGGGAAGTGGTGACCGGGCTCGACTGCGACGCGCCGCTGCTGCCGGTGCATCTGATCGACGGGCAGACCGGCACGGGCAAGACGGCGCTGCTGCACGCGCTGGCAGAGCAGGGCGGGCAGGTGCTGGATCTGGAAGGCCTCGCCAATCATCGCGGCTCTGCCTTTGGCGATGTCGACGGCGCCCAGCCTGCGCAGCGCATGTTCGAGACCGAGATCTGGGACCAGCTGCGCCGCATGGATCTGTCGAAGCCGGTCTTCGTGGAGGCGGAGTCGGCACTGGTCGGCCGCCGCCGCGTGCCAAGGCGCCTGTGGCGGAGCATGCTGGCCGCGCCCCGCATTGAGATGCATATGAGCCTCGGCGTGCGGGCGGATTACCTTGTCCGGACGTATGCGGATATTATCGCGGAAGCGCCGCGCCTCTCCGCCGCGATCGGGAAGCTGAAAGGCATCCAGTCAAAGGAGACGATCGAGGCCTGGCTGGATCTCGCCGCGCAGAAGAATTTCACCGAACTGGCGCGCCAGCTGATGCAACAGCATTACGACCCGCTCTACGCCCGCAGCCGCAAGCGGCGGGAGGATGCCCCTGAGACAGTGATCGAGATGACCGGCACTGGCGAAGACGATTTCAGGGCCGCCGCTGCGCAGCTTCTGGTCTAGCGCCCGCGCGCTTCGTCCGTGCCGCGGCGGGCGAGTTCGTCGGCCTTTTCGTTGCCTGGGTCGCCGTCATGGCCCTTCACCCATTTCCAGGTGATGTCGTGGCGCTGGCAGGCTTCGTCCATCGCCATCCAGAGGTCCTGATTCTTGACCGGCTTCTTGGCGGCGGTTTTCCATCCATTGCGTTTCCAGCCATGGATCCACTTGGTCAGGCCGTCTTTCACATAGGTGGAATCGACGTGCAGCGTGATCTTTGACGGCTTCTTCAGCGCGTTCAGCGCTTCGATCACGGCCTGCATTTCCATGCGGTTGTTGGTGGTGGCCTTGTCGCCGCCCCACAGCTCTTTCTCATGGCCGTTCCAGCGCATCAGCGCGCCCCAGCCGCCGGGGCCGGGATTGCCGCTGCAGGCGCCATCGGTCCAGATTTCGATAAGATCGGTCATCGCCCTCAGGTGATGAACTTCGGCGGGGCCGTCAAGCGCGGCGTTAGCTGGATGGGCAGTTCATCAGCGTATACGGGCTGATGCACTGGATCTCCTGCTGGCGCATGGCATCCACGCAATTCAGCCGTGACTGGGCATTGGCCGGATCCTCGTTCATCTCGGGCGTCCCATGGACGGACTGGCAGACAGCGATGTTCTGAAGGTATGCCTGGCGACAGGCCGCGACGCATTCCTCATTCTTTTCGAAAGGGTCTGCCTGGGAGAGACTCCACTGCGTCCGGGCGCTGTAGAGATCGAGGTTCCAGAGCCCGCGGTAAAAGTCGTAAAAGCCGGTATCTCCCAGACCGGCCGCATCCGGCGGCGGGCAGTTCACCCTGAAGCAGGCTGTCTGAGCGGCGGCAGTTCCGGTGGCCAGAAGGGGCAGGGACGCCAGCGCGAAAGCCAAGCGTTTCATACTTGAGCCTCCCATCATTGGGGGTAAGAAATACTACCAAAAGGAGAAATTTTCAAGTCTCAGAAGACGTCGATATCCACATCGGCGAGCTGGTTGGCGGGCTTCACGATGGCATGGAACAGCCAGCCGCAGAGCGCCCCTGCGAGCGCGCCGATGAAGACGCCGCCGGTCAACGCGCCGAGGCCACTCGGAATGCTGGCAAGCGTGCCGAAAAAGCCGGTCGTGCCGCCGACGAGGATGGCGCCCCAGATACTGCCCCAGCGGAGGTAGGGCTTGCGGTGCATGATGCCACGATACGGAAACCGCCCGATGGAAAAGCCGAGGGCCAGCCACGCCGCGGGCACATTGATCATGAAGAGCAGGAAATTATAGCTCGCCAGCTGGAACGCGCCGCTCATCCCGCCGAGGAAGCCGCCGCTGCTCAGCATGTCGAAATTGGTCGCCGCGCCGGTGATGCCCATCGCCAGCGCCATGATGCGTGTGCAGACGACACCGATGAGGGTGACGAACAGGCAAGCGGCCAGCGAGGACAGGAACAGGCCGAGCTTGATCCGCCGGAAACTGCGCCGTGTCGCGGGGCCGGCATAGCCGGGCAGGCTGGAACCGGGCGCTTCGGTCATGGCGCCGGGATCCGGGGTGGGAGGCGGATCAGCCAGAAGAGGCTCGCCGCAAGGAAGCCGGTCAGCGGGCCGGACAGCAGGAGCGGGCCGCCATCCAGCAAGCCCATCGGGTCGCGCCAGCTGCCAGTGGCGAGGAAATAGATCAGCATGGTGATCGTTCCAACACCGAGGCCAATCAGGGCGTAGGGCAGCCAGTCCGTCCGGCCCTTGCGCACCAGCCAGGCATGCACCGGCAGGCCGCCAAGGATCATGGCAGGCCAGCCGAGGACGATTCCCATCGCGCCGCCGATGGCGCCGAAACCGAACAGGCTGGCCATGATCTCCGGTGCAGTAGCCGGGCGGGAGGTGGCGGAGTCGATCTCGGTCTGGAAGACCAGGTCAGGTACCATGATGATGGCGAGAAGCGCCGCGACCAGGCCTGCGGCCAGGATGGGGGCAAACAGGACGGCGAGGATGAGCCTCAGCCACTGTTTCCAGTTTCGTGTCATGCACCATAGCCTTCCGCCGTTTCCACTTTGCGATGGAAGGCGAGACGTCCGGCATATTCGAGGGGGTTTTTGGGCTTTACGAGGGCACCTTCCGGTGTCGACGACCAGTCGACGAGGCGCGTCAGGAAGAAACGCAGCGCCGCGCCACGGGCAAGAACAGGCAGGGCCTCGCGTTCTGCGGCTTCCAGTGGCCGCACGCTTTCATAACCCGCGATCAGGGCCGCGCCCTTGGAAAAATTATAGTCGATGGAATCTCGGCCGCCATCCTCGAACGCCCAGGCGTTGAGGCAGATGGCGAGGTCGTAAGCGAGGGCGTCGGTGCAGGCGAAATAGAAGTCGATCGCGCCGGAGAATGTGTCGCCGAGGAAGAAGGCGTTGTCGGGGAACAGGTCCGCATGGATCGTGCCGCGTGGCAGGTTCAGCGCAGCAGGTTTTGCGGCGGCGATGGCAGCGAGGTCTCCCGCGATGGCCTCGGCGAGGCCGGGCTGCAGCGCATCGGCATCGGCTTCGCGGCCTGTCCAGAGGCGCGGCCAGGCGGCCGGGCCAAGACTGTTCGCGCGTTCCATGGCGAAGTCGGCGAGGGCGAGGTGCATGCGGGCAAGGCCGGCGCCGAGTTCCCGGCACTGGGTGACGTTCGGCCTGCGGGGGGAGAGACCATCGACAAAAGAGACGATCAGCGCCGGGCGGCCTTCCAGCGTGCGCAGCGCCTTTCCGTCCCGTGCCGCGATGGGCGACGGGCAGGGGTAGCCCCTGGCGGCGAGATGCTGCTTCAGGGCGACGAAATAGGGCAGGTCTTCCGCACTCACCCGCTTCTCGAACAGGGTGAGGATGAAGCGGCCTTTTTCGGTCTCAAGATAATAGTTGGAGTTCTCGACGCCCTCCGCGATCCCCTTGAAGGAAAGCGCGGCGCCGAGATCGTATTCGGTTAGGAAGGCGGCGAGCGCCTCGTCGGAAACCTGAGTGTAGACAGCCATGCCACCCGATTAAGCCGACCGGGTGATCATGTCACGCTGCAGTGTCTTGCCGGCCCAAAGATAATGAAGGGCCGCCCAGCCATAGAGCGTGGCGAAGACGATGATCGACCATTGCAGGCCCCGGGCATTGGCGCTGTTGCAGGCCGCTGCCTGGGCGTCGGGAAGGCCGGTCACATCCTTGCAGATCTCCAGCGTCAGGCCGAGGTCGTATCCGCCGAGCATCATGGTTTTCAGGAATGTCGACAGGATGCCGATCAGGGTGGGGCCAAGGCCGATGCCGATCAGGTTCACCGCGAACAGGGTGAGCGCGACGGCGGTGGCCCGGGTGCGGGCGTCGGCCACACCGGTGGAAACGGCATACATCGGGCCAAGATAGAAATAGTGCAGCAAGGCGGCCGCCATCAGCGGCGGCAGCATCAGCGGCACGGTCGGGGCGAGGTAGCCGAGCCAGTAGAGCGGGACCGACAGGCCCATGCCGAGCGCCGGCATCCATGACAGCGCTTTCGGATGGCGCACCGACATCTTGTCGGCCAGGAAGCCGGACAGGAACACGCCGATGGCCGCCATAAGGCCGATGACGAGGCTGAAGATCAGCGCCGCTTCCGTCAGGCTGAGGCCGTGGGTCCGGCGCAGGAAGGAGGTGGAGAATTGTGCAATGCCATAGCCGGCAAAGGAGGCGATGGCCGCGCCGGTGACGACATGCACATAGGTCGGCTTCTTCATCAGCGTCTTGAAGGCGGCTACAAAGCTTGAGCGCTCTGTCGGCATGCCGGACGCGTTCGGCGGATCAGTATAGCCACGCGGCGGCTCTTTGATGGTGAAGCCGAGGATCGCGGCGATCACAACGCCCGGCAGGCCGACGGCGATGAAGGCGATGCGCCAACCCTCGAAACTCTTCCAGTCGATCATCTCGACCGCCCAGGTCCAGCCCCAGCTGTCCAGCAGGTGGTGGACATTGTCGCCGGTCACATAGTCGTTGATCGGGCCACCCGCGAGGCCGGCAATCATGCCGCCAAGCGGCACGCCGAGCGCATAGATCGAGGCCGCCGTCGCGCGGCTGGAGGGTTTGAAATAATCGGCGATGACGGACTGGGCCGGCGGCGTGCAGCCCGCTTCGCCGACGCCCACCATGAGGCGGAACAGGAAGAGCGACATGAAGCCCATGGCAAAGCCGCACAGGACGGTCATCAGGCTCCACAGGGACAAGGCAATCACAATGATGCCGATCCGGCTGCGTCGTTCGGCGAGGCGCGCAATCGGAATGCCGAGTGTCGTGTAGAAGATCGCAAAGGCGAGGCCGCCCAGCACGCCCATGTGCCAGTCTTCCAGCTGCAGTGATGTCTTCATCGGTTCGGTCAGGATGGCGAAGATCGACCGGTCGATGAAATTGAAGATGTAGACGACCAGCAGGGCGCTGAGGACATAGGCACGGTATCCGGCAGAACCGTATCCCGTTTCGTGTCCCGGTCGGGTCAAGGCGGCGTCAGTCATGGGCGTCTCCTGTTAAGCTACCGGGGTCGAAATCATCCTTGTCCGGAAGGTGCAGCGGGGTCGTAGCGGTCGCGCATGAACGTGCGCGCTGCGAGAAAGTAGAAGGCTGCCGCGACGATGAAGATCATCACAGTGGCGACCATCGAATGGCGCAGGCCTTCGGCATAGGCCGAGCAGAGGGCCGGGCCGTCGGCACCGAGCTGGTCGACATTCACGCCGCAGAATTTCGGTTCGAACGTGGCGAACTGGTCAGCGAGGCCCTGGCTGGCCAGGCTCGACACCATGAAATGCGTGCTCATCCAGCCGGTGAACATCGGGCCGATCCCATTGCCGATCAGGGCGACAATGAACAGCAGCACTGAAATCGTTGTGGCGCGGGCGCGCGGGCTGACGATGCCTGTGCCCACTGTGTACTGGGCGCCGAGATAGGCATAGTGCGTGACCGCCGCGATGACCCAGAAGAAGATGGCCACAGTCAGCGACGAGGTCAGGAAAGCGATGGAATAGGCCGGGACGGCGATCAGCAGGCCGACGCCCGGCAACCAGGCCGATACGGCCGGAAAACGGTGTGACAGCCTCTCCGAGAGATAGCCGCCCAGGAAGGTGCCGCCTGCGGCCACAGCGGACAGCGGGGCGCCGAACTTCACGGCGGCATCATGCAGGCTGACGCCGTGCACCCGCATCAGGAACGGCGTCTGGAAAGCGAACAGGCCATAGCCGACAAAGGCGACGAAGGCGGCGCCGAGCGACAGCGTCCAGAAGGTGGGCTTGCGCCCGAATTCCTTGAAGGCTTCCAGAATGCCGGCTTTCTCAATATGCAGCGAAGGTGCATCTGAGTGTCCGCGCGGCGGTTCCTTCATCGTGAACCAGATCATCGCTGCGATCAGCACGCCCGGTGTGCCGATCACCACAAAAGCAATGCGCCAGCCTTCAACCGTTTCCCAGTTGAGGTGATCGAACATGAAGCCAAGGCCGAGGGAATGCAGCCAGTTGCCCATGTCCGGGCCCTTGATGGAGGCGATTGTGCCGCCAAACAGCTGGGCCAGGACGCCGCCGATGGTGACGCCCATGGAATAGATGCCGAGTGCGTTGGCACGGCTCTTGGGCGGGTAGTAGTCGGTGATAAGCGAGTTGGCAGGCGGCGTACAGCCGGCCTCTCCAATGGCCACGCCAACGCGGAAGAGCAACAGCCAGATAAAGCCTGCTGCAAGGCCGCAAAGCGCCGTCATGATCGACCAGATGATGATACAGAGACCGATGATGAAGACGCGGTTGCCGCGGTCGGCCCACATGGCGATCGGAATGCCCATCAGGGCGTAGAAGAGGGCAAAGGGCGGGCCGTTCAGGAGACCCCACTGGGCATCGCTGAGGCCGAAGGAATCCATGATCGGCTGGCCGACCACGCCGATCAGGGACCGGTCGATGAAGTTCAGCGTGTAGACCAGCATGAGGGACATCAAGACGTACGTCCTGTAGCCACGAGAGCCAAAACCGGTGATGTGGCCAGGCTGTGCCGCCGGGCCGGCTGTCGTATCGCTCATGTAGTCTCCTCCGATGCAGCGTTGCCCTTCTGACCGGAGCATTTGCTGGCGATGGCACCACGGTAGTGCCCAGCGCGCCCGCTGCAAGCCTTATCGTAAGGTAATCGTCAGATCAGGCCTGCAGTGCGGAAGCTGGTGACGCCGCCTGTTCCGGCAATCAGGTGGTCATGTACCTCAATCTCGAAGGGAATGAGCGCATCGATGATTTCGCGGGTCATGTCGATGTCGGCGCGCGAGGGGGTGGTATCGCCGGACGGGTGATTGTGCACCAGGATCAGGCTGGAGGCGGCCAGTTCCAGCGCCCGCCGGGCAATTTCCCGCGGATAGACAGGCGCCTGGTCGACCGTGCCCTGGCTCATCACTTCGTCGGCAATCAGCTGGTTCTTGCGGTCCAGGAAGAGGACGCGGAACTGCTCGCGCGTCTCGTGCTGCATCTCCCGGCGGACATATTCCAGCAGGGCCGACCAGGAGGAGATCACTTCGCGTTTGCGAATCTCCTGCAGGCTTGCGCGGCTTTGCAGTTCGGCCACGGCTTTCAGATAGGCGGCAACGGTTTCGCCGACGCCGTCCACCTTGACGAGATCGGCAGCCGGGGCGGCCAACACGCCGGACAGGCCGCCGAACTTTGCCTCCAGCGCCTTGGCGATCGGCTTCACGTCCCGCCGGGGGATAAAGGCCATCAGCAGGACTTCGAGAATCTCGTAATCGTCCAGCGCCGCAGCGCCGCGCGACAGCAGCTTGCCGCGCAGGCGCTCGCGATGTCCCTGCCAGTGAGGTTTGTCCGTTCCCGATTTCATCCTTGCGGAGAAACCACGAAATTCCGTTTCGACAAAGTGGGTTTGACGCGCTTGCCGGGGGTGAATTCTTGTGGAAGCGTCGCAGGCATGGCCCGCCAAGAGGCCTGCAGAAAAGAAAAGGGGGCACCTCAATGAAACTGACTACGGCAATCCTGCCTGCGGTGGCACTCGGCCTTGCCGCCTGTGCACATGGCGAGCACCCGCACGAAGATGCGGATGATCATGCCATGACCATAACGGACCATGCTGATCATCCGGACAAGCTGGTCCGTGCCGCCACGGGCGAGATGGTGGACAATCCGTTCCATCCGGTCCGTCTTCTCCTGTCGAACGAGGAATCGGCGGGCGAGGTGACGATCTATGAGTTCCTGCTGCCGCCGAAGAGCCCAGGCTCGCCGCCGCACACGCACAGCCTGGAAGACGAATATTTCTACGTTCTCTCCGGCACGCTCGACGTGCTCTCGAATGGCGAGACGCTGCGCCTCAATCCGGGGGACTTTGCCGCCCTCAACCGGGGCCATGCGCACATGTTCTGGAATGGCAGCGACACACCGACCGAGCTGATCATGACCACGACCGGCAGCTCGTTCGAGGCATTCATGAAATCCGCCGGGCCGCGCATCGCAGAGGCGAAGCCGGCCAATGCCGAAGAGGCCGGCGCCGTCATCGGCCAACTCGCCGCAGAACATGGCATCATCATTTCCATGGACAAAATGCCGGAAGCGGCCGCGCCCTTCTATGCGCCGCCACCTCCGCCGGAACCTGTCCAGGAATAGGGGGCTAGAGCGCCACCTTGTGCGGCTGGTGCCAGCCTTTCGGGCTGGTCGTGAAGATCTCTACGCCGTCCTCGGTGACGCCAACCGAATGCTCGTACTGGGCCGATAGCTGGCGGTCACGTGTCACGGCCGTCCAGCCGTCGGGCAGGATGTTCGCATCCTTGCGGCCGAGGTTCAGCATCGGCTCGATGGTGAAGAACATGCCGGGTTTCAGTTCCGGGCCGGTATTGTAGTCGGCGGAATGGATCACGTTCGGCTCGTCATGGAACAGCTGGCCGAGGCCGTGGCCGCAGAAATCCTCGACGACGGACATGCGGTTCTTGCGGGCGATCTCGCTGATCGCGCCGCCGATGTCGCCGAAACGGTTACCCGGCTTCACCTGAGCGATGCCGGCCATCATGGCTTCATAGGTCACGTCCATCAGACGCTCTGCCTTCCGCTTCACTTCACCGACGCCGTACATGCGCGAATGGTCGCCGTGCCAGCCATCGATGATGAGCGTCACATCGATATTGGCGATGTCGCCTTCCTTCAACGGCTTCGGGCCCGGAATGCCGTGGCAGATGACATGGTTGATCGAGATGCAGGAGGCGTGGCGGTAACCGCGATAACCGATCGTCGCGGAGGTCGCGCCATGGTCCAGCACGAACTCGCGGATCAGGTTGTCGAGGTGTTCGGTGGTCACGCCCGGCTTCACTTCCGGCACCAGCATGTCGAGGCATTCCGCAACCAGCCGCCCGGCCTTTCGCATGCCTGCGAAGCCTTCGGCATCGTGAATGCGGATTTCGCCCGTGCGCATGGGCAGGAGGAGGTTCGTGTCGGTCATCTGGAAACTTTCTGCTTATGCGCTGCAATGTGGCAGCAAACAGGGAAAATTTCCACCCTTGCTCAGCCGTGGAGCGTCATGTCGAGCGTGATGTCGATGCCGCCGAGCGCAACGGAGACGGGGCATCCGGTCTTGGCCTTGCCGGCAATGGCCTCGAACACGTCCCGCTCGATGCCCGGCACCTTTGCCTCCAGGGAGAGGGCGCTGCGCGTGATCTCGAACCCGCCGCCATCCTTTGGCTCGACCGAGACGGTCGCCATTGTCCTGAGCTCGTCCGCCGGGTGACCGGCCTCGGCCAGAAGGTGGGAGAGCTGCATGGTGAAACAGCCGGCATGGGCCGCGCCCAGCAATTCCTCCGGATTGGTGCCCGATTTGCCGCTTTCATCCTCGAACCGGGCCTTGAAGGAGTAGGGGTGGGCATCGAGGGCGCCGCTTTGCGTGCCCAGCGTTCCGGTACCTTCGCGCAAATTGCCTTTCCATATGGCGGTGGCAGTGCGTTTCATGGGAAATCTCCTGTTGTGGCAGAACCTGAAGGAACAATGCGTAGGATGCCGCAACGTTCCGGCTTGGCGCCCGGCCGCCGATCTCTGTAGGGTGCCGGGAAGCGAAGAACGAAGCTCCCGCACGGGGGCTGGGAGGAAAAGTCCGTGAACTGGCACCCAAGCGTATTTCTGTCATCCCTGGCCATTCTGGGGCTTGCGGCCTGCACGACGGCGCCTGCAGCGGACCCGCAGGTCGTCAGGTTTGACCATCTGGACGCCGCCGAGTCTCCGGCGGGCTTTTCCGCAAACGGACTGGCCGCATTGGATGCCGCGATGCGCAAGTCGGTCGATGACGGGCTGGTGCGGGGCATCTCCACGCTTCTGGTGAAAGACGGGCAGGTCATCAATTACGATCAGTACGGCATCCGCCGCGCGGCCGATCAGGCGCCAGTCACCGAGGACACGATCTTCCGCATCTATTCCATGTCCAAGCCGGTTACGGGCGTTGCCCTGATGACCCTGTATGAGGACGGTGCCTTCAGTCTGGACGACCCGATCACCAAATTTGTGCCTGAACTGGCCGATCTGAAAGTGTTCGAAGGGTTCGATGAGGCTGGCGAGCCGATCCTCGTGAACACGGACCGGCCGGCCACGATGCGGGAACTGATGAGCCACACGGCCGGGTTCGCCTATGGCCTGTTCAGCGACGACCCGGTCAACAAGATGTTCGCCGAGGCGGAAGTGCTGGCTGCACCGGACATGGATACTTATGTTTCGCGGCTCGCCACCGTGCCGCTTCTCTACCAGCCGGGCACCAACTGGGCCTACAGCACAGCCGTCGACCTGCAGGGTTATATCGTCGAGAAGCTGAGCGGAAAACGTTTCGGCCAATACCTGCAGGACGAGATCTTTGGCCCGCTCGGCATGGTCGATACCGGCTTCTATGTGCCTGAGGAAAAGCGGGTCCGCTTCTCCGATGTCTTCACGCCGGATCCCGAAACGGGCGAGCTGGTACCGCTGGAGGCTGCGAGCTTCGCGTTCCGGAAAGGCGAGATCGGCATGGAGAAGGGCGGGCACGGCCTCGTCTCGACCATGGGCGACTATGCCCGGTTCTGCCAGATGCTGGTGAATGGCGGCGAGCTGAACGGCGTCCGCATTCTTGAGCCGGAAACGGTGAAGCTGATGCGGACGGATGTGCTGCCGGAGGGCGTCGGCCTGTTTTCCGATGGCGTTAGCCCCAATCCTCAAATGGCGGGGCAGGGGTTCGGACTGGATTTCGCGGTCTATGTCGACCCGTCGGCGACCGGCGCCAGCCAGCCGGAAGGGACTTATTACTGGGGCGGGGCGGCAGGCACCTGGTTCTGGATCGACCCGTTGAACGACCTCTTCTTCATCGGCATGATCCAGCGTTTTCCGGGTGGCCTCGACCGGAGCCTGCGGTCGGAATCCGCTAATCTCGTTTATCGCGCGCTTGCAGAGTGACGCTGCTTGGGAGATGGAACTCGCATGACCGATAAAAGCTCGCCGACCGCCGCCGTCCTCCTCATCGGAGATGAAATCCTGTCCGGGCGGACCCGTGACATCAATCTCCAGCAGATCGCCACTTATCTGGCGCCGCTCGGCATCCCCGTGCGTGAAAGCCGGACCGTGCCGGATATCGAGGACGAGATCGTTGAAGCGGTGAACCAGCTGCGGGCGAAATACACCTATGTCTTCACCACGGGCGGCATCGGCCCGACGCATGACGACATCACCGCAGACGCCATCGCCAAGGCGTTCGGCGTCGGCATTTCAGAACACCCGGAAGTCACCGCCATGCTGGCCGAGCGCTATGCCGCGATGGGCACCGAATACACGCCCGCACGGCGGCGCATGGCGCGCATTCCGCACGGCGCATCTGTCGTGGCCAATCCGGTATCCGGCGCGCCTGGCTTCCAGACGGGGAATGTGTTCACCCTGGCTGGCGTGCCGCAGGTTGCCCGCGCCATGCTGGAAGACATCGGCCCGCGCCTCGAAACCGGCGCGGTGGTGCACAAGATCACGATCCGCGGCACGGGCCTCCGGGAAGGGGACATTGCCGAGCCGCTGGGCCAACTCGCCAAGGAGATGCCGCAGGTTTCCTTCGGCTCCTATCCCTGGTTCCGGACCGTGGGCGACAATGGGGTCCACCTCGTCGCCTCCACCCTCCATGAAGAGCTGATTGAAGAGGTCGCCGCAAAACTGTCGGCGATCATCGAACAAACGGGCGTAAGACCCGAGCGGCTGGAGGACGCCAATACGTGACAGACTTTCTGAAGCGAACCCCGGTCATCTGGACGCTGTTCGTCCTGATGATCGTCATCGGTGCCGGTTTCGGCGTGTTCAGCAAGGCGGTCGGCGGCACCTTCCTCGACATGACAGCGTCTGCCGTGCAGGCGCGCGAGATCCTGGCAGGTATGACCGCAGAGCAGCGGGACGTGCATTTCTGGGTCACCGTGTTGCTGGATACGGCTTACCCGCTGGCCTATGGCGGCTTTCTGGCCGGCATGGCGCTGCGCTTCTTCGGCAGCTTCGGCAAGGCCGCCGCCGTGCCGGCCTTCGCGACCATCATCGTGGACCTGACCGAAAACACGGTGCAGGCGCTGGCACTGAAAGGCTCCGCCGATGTGCTGGATGCCAAGGAATGGCTGACGCCTCTGAAATTCGGCCTCTTCTTCCTGGCTGCGGCGATTGCGCTTGTTGCCCTGATCATTGCCATCGTGAACCTGTTTCGCCGGAAACAGGCCTGAAAATTCCCAGACTGACGAAAATAAAGGAGGCCGCCTTGGCTGACGAAATCATTCTTGTTGAACGCGACGGACCGGTTGCGCTTGTCACCCTCAACCGCCCGGACGCGCTGAATGCGCTGAGCCGCGCGCTGCGCGCCGAGATCGTGCGTGTGTTTACCGAGTTGAAGGACGACGCCGAAATCCGCGCTGTCGTGCTGACCGGGGCAGGCCGTGCCTTCACGGCCGGCGTCGACCTAAAAGAGGCGGGGCAGACCGGTTTTGCGCTTGGCGCCGACGAAGACTCCAAGGCGATCAACATCCTCGCCGCGATGGAAGCCTATCCGTGGCCAATCATCGGCGCGATCAACGGCTTCGCCATCACCGGCGGGTTCGAGCTGGCCCTGATGTGCGACGTGCTGCTTGCCTCTGAAAATGCGAAATTCGCCGATACGCATGCCCGCGTCGGTATCGTCCCGGGCTGGGGCCTGTCGCAGAAACTCTCGCGTCTGATCGGCATCAGCCGGGCCAAGGAACTCTCCTTCACCGGCAATTTCATCGATGCGGAAATGTCCGAGCGCTGGGGCCTCGTGAACCGTGTCTACAAGGCCGACGAACTTGTCCCCGCCGCCATGAAGCTCGCCCACGAAATGTGCGGCACGCAGCCCGTGTTGCTGAAGAAGTACAAGGCCCTGATCGATGACGGCTTCGGCATGCCCTTCGCCGATGCCATGAAGGAAGAAGTGCGCCGTTCCATCGAGCACGCAAATTCCGTCACCGCCGATTCCGTTGAAGAAGCCCGCAAACAGGTCACCGCCCGTGGCCGTGACCAGCAAGGATAAGCCCGATGAGAGATGTTGTAATCTGCGAACCCGTACGTACTGCCGTCGGCGGCTTTGGCGGCAGCTTCAAGACCGTGCATGCCCATGAAATGGCGAGCCATGTCATCAGCGAGCTGATGAAGCGGACCGGCCTGCCGGCCGAAGCGGTCGAAGACTGTCTCTTCGCGCAGTGCTACCCGACCATGGAGGCCCCGGCCTTCGGGCGGATGGTGGCCCTCGATGCGGGCCTCACAACGACGACCGGCGGCTACCAGATCGACCGCCGCTGCGGCTCGGGCCTGCAGGCTGTGATCAATGCCATCATGCAGGTCGGCTCCGGCGCGAACGACCTCGTCATCGCGGGCGGGGCGGAGAGCATGTCGAATGCGCCCTTCTTTTCCATCGAAATGCGCTGGGGCCTGAAGGGCGACGGCCTGACCCTGCATGACGGCCTCTCCCGCGGGCGCTACACCGCAGGCGGCAAGTATCACCCGGTGCCGGGCGGCATGATCGAGACGGCCGAAAACCTCCGCCGCGACTATCAGATCACCCGCGAGGCACAGGACGAGTTTGCCTATAACTCGCACAAGAAAGCCGCCGCGGCACAGGCCGCCGGAAAGTTCGACGAGGAAATCGTTCCGTTCACGGTCAAAGGCCGCAAGGCGGACACAGTGGTCGACAAGGACGAGCATATTCGCGCCGACTCGACGCTGGAGAAACTCTCCACGCTCCGCGCCATCCGCGGCAAGGTGGACCCGGACGCGACCGTTACGGCGGGCAATGCTTCCGGCCAGAATGACGGCGCAGCGGCCTGTATCGTCTGTACGCGCGAAGCGGCCGACAAGTATGGGCTGAAGCCGCTCGGCCGGATGCTGTCCTGGCAGGTGGCGGGCGTCGGCCCGGAAGTCATGGGCATCGGCCCGGTGCCGTCGTCCGAGAAAGCCATGGCGCGCGCCGGGCTGGAGCTGAAGGACATCGACCTCTTCGAACTGAACGAAGCCTTTGCCTCGCAGGTGCTGGCCTGCACCAAGGCACTGAACTTCAGCGATGACGACATGACCCGCCTGAACGTCAACGGCTCCGGCATTTCGCTCGGCCACCCGGTCGGCTGTACGGGCGTCCGCATCCTGACCACGCTGCTGCGTGAGATGGACCGCCGCGAAGCCCGCTATGGCGTCGAGACCATGTGCATTGGCGGCGGGCAGGGCCTGGCCGCCGTGTTCGAGCGTGTCGTCTAGAAAATATCCTCAAGGCGTTCGTGGCGTGTGTTCAGCGCCACGATCAGCGCCAGGATGAAGACAATGCCGGCCAGCAGGCTGGCGAGGCCGGCGGCGGTGTAGGCGAAGCTGGCCGCCGTCATGTCACCCGTACCGGCCAGGTAGCGGTTACGCTCCAGCGTGCCGATTGTCTGGCCGGTGTAGGCGGCACAAGCCAGGAAGAAATGGCTGTAGCCGACAATTGCCACGGAGAGGGACGGGCGCGTGCGCAGGATCAGCAGATAGACCAGTGCCATGCCGATCGTGCTGACGGTCGTGATGAGCACGGCAGATGCGGCACTGATCAGCATCGTGCCCATGGCATCTCCGCCCGACATGCGCGCCACGAACAGCTGGGCGGCTGCGCCAAGGGCTGCGAGCAGGAACCACAGGAAGGGCAGGGCTTTCAGCATCGTCTCCTCCGTCCGGCGCGGGTGCGCACGTGCCGGGGCAGCATCGCCCGGCAGGGTCTGCCAAGTCCACCCCGGCGGGGCTCAACACCCGCGGCCATCTGCTGGAAATACACAGTTTGCTTGCGATGACACATGGTGTTGTGGCGGATTGTGCGTGTATGCCAGTAAGGCAACCAGACGGTTCGCGCGCTTGGTGGAATGGTAGACACAGGGGACTTAAAATCCCCATCCTTCGGGAGTGTGGGTTCGAGTCCCACAGCGCGCACCACGCCTGATCCGCTGTTCGTTTTTCTCCGGCAGATCTTCGCCGCCTGCCGGCCGGCTACGAAAGCCAGCGGACGCGTTCTTTTTATGGTTACCGGCCGGTTCACCAAAAATACCTTTTGATACAGGTGATTGTGTCCAGCCCGCCACAATCCGCCCGGGACTGGGTCAGCCTGAAACAGAAATGTCCCAATGTGGCACAAAAGCCGCGCCCGATTCGGATTCGCCGGTTTCAAGGGGACGGGCTCATGCGCATTCGGCATGATTACTATATAGTTAAGCGGGGAACTCAGCGGGGTGGCGCGCCATATGTAGTGTGTCGTTCAACCTGAAGGATTGAGTTCCATGCTCCGCACGCTCATCGCATCCGTTGCCATCGCCCTGGCGCCGTTGCCGGCTCTGGCAGGTCCCGAGGCTGAGGCTCTCATCGCCGGGGCAGCCGCCGACATTTCCGATCCCGTGAAGGGTGAGGAGGCCTTCACCCGGTCGATCGATGTTGCTGCGGTCGCCCGTTTTGCACTTGGCAAGCACGCCCGCCGCGTGAGCGCAGAGGAGCAGGCGCGGTTCACTGACGCCCTCAGCGTGTTTCTGGCCGACACGTTCCGTGAGAATGCCGACACCTTCCGCGAAGCCGACATCGTCGTGCTGGGCTCGAAAGACCGGAGCGAAACGGACTCGATTGTCGAAACCCGGATCACTCCCAAGGGCGAAGACCCGATGAAAGTGCGCTGGCGCGTCATCGAGCGGAACGGCGAATGGCGCGTGGTGGACGTGGAAGTGCTGGGCCTGTGGCTCGCCATTGAACAGCGCGCCCAGATCAGCGCCATCCTCGACCGGCCCCGCGCCACCATCGACGATGCGATTGCGGCGCTGTCCTGATTTTTAGCCTGCAATAAAAAACGCCGCCCGGAGTTGTTCCGGGCGGCGTTTTGTCATGTGTCCGGTGGTGTCCGGGATCAGCCCTTGAGCCAGGCAGGGCGAACGTATTCTTCACCCAGATCATGTGCCACGGCTTCGTGGGCAATCTTGCCGCCATCCACGGTCAGGCCATTGGCGAGGTGCGGATTGGCGTTGATCGCTTCGCGCGCGCCCATGTTCGCGATCTGCATCACAAAGGGCAGGGTAGCATTGTTGAGGGCATAGGTAGACGTGCGCGGCACGGCGCCCGGCATGTTGGCCACGCAATAGTGCAGCACGCCGTCGACCTCATAGATCGGGTCTTCATGCGTCGTGGCGTGGCTGGTCTCGAAACAGCCGCCCTGGTCGATGGCGATGTCGACCAGCACCGCGCCGGGCTTCATCGTCTTCAGCTGGGCTTTGGTGATGAGTTTCGGCGCGGCTGCACCGGGGATCAGCACGGCGCCGATGACGAGGTCGGCGTCCTTGATGGCTTCGGCGAGGGAATGCGCCGTGGAATACATGGTCTTCAGGCTGCCGCGGAATTCGCTGTCGAGTTCGTCGAGGCGGCGATTGTTGCGGTCGAAGACGGTGACGTCGGCGCGCATGCCGACCGCGATCTCTGCCGCATGGGTGCCGGAGACGCCGCCGCCGATGATGACGACCTTGGACGGGGCCACGCCCGGCACGCCGCCCAGCAGGATGCCGCGGCCGCGCTTGGTGCGCATCAGGGCCCAGGCGGCAACCTGCATGGACATGCGGCCGGCGACCTGACTCATCGGGCGGAGCAGCGGCAGGCCGCCTTGCGCGTCGGTGACAGTTTCATAGGCGATGGCCAGGCAGCCGGATTTCTTGAGGCCCTCGGCCTGAACGGGATCGGGTGCGAGGTGGAGATAGGTGAAGAGCGTATGTTCCGGCGTGAGACGGGCGGTTTCTTCCGGCTGGGGCTCTTTCACCTTCACGATCAGTTCGGCGGCTTTGAAGACGGCATCGGCGTCCGGCAGGATCTTCGCCCCGACGGCGGTGTAGTCCTCATTCTGGAAACCGGAGCCGAGGCCGGCGCCGTCCTGGATGGCGACCTCATGGCCCGCCCGGACCAGTTCGCCGACGCTTTCCGGTGTCAGACCGACACGGGATTCCTGTTTCTTGATTTCTGTTGGAACGCCAATGCGCATTTCAGCCTCCTGAAGGGAACGAAAGTGCCTATAGACCTCATCATGCGCAATTTCCAGCCCACACTTCGCTTTAGGGAAAGCGGGGCAGATCAGGCGGCCTGATCGAGGTCCGGTTCCACGGGATCGAGGTCATCCTCATCCTCGTCCGCTTTGGCTTCGCCGATAGCGAAACGCTCGGTTTCGTGGCTGAGCCAGGCGCTGACTTCGTCTTCGGGGACACCGAGCGCGTTCAGCATGTCGATCACCATTTCGATGCCGCGCGGTTCCCCCATGGCGAAATGCGTGCGGACGCCGAGGTTGGAGAAGCGTTCCATGTCCTCCGCCGAGTCGACCGTGACAAAGCGTTTGAGATCGGGGAAGCGCCGCATCACGACCGGGGTCACCTCCTGGGAAACTTCATAGCGCGGGAAACCGAGCACCATGGCGCGGGCCTGGTTGCCGCCGATGGCTTCGATCAGTTTCAGGTTCGAGGCATCGCCAAAGGACACCCGGTAGCCATCCGCCACGGCGGAGAGCAGCCGGTCGGGGTCGAACTCCGTCGCGATATAGGGAATGCCGTGATCTTCCAGCGCGTCGACGGCGAGTCGCCCGGTCTGTGTCATGCCGACAATGATGACCGGGCGGTCGAGCAGTGGCGTCGAGGCGGGGGCGGCTTCCGTGCGCGACTGCGTCCGGCGGACGATCTCGCGGGAGAGGCGCGCACCGAGGTCGGCCCAGACCGGCGCGATGGCCAGCGACAGGGCGACGGCCGCCACCACGCTGCTCATCAGCGGGCCGGGCATGCCGGTGACGATGGCGCCGAGCGACAGCACGACGAGGGTGAATTCCGATCCCTGTGCCAGCAGGAAGGCCATCTGGGTCGCACCTGGCACGCTCCATCCGTTCAGCCGGGCGGCGGCGAAACCAAGTGCGGTCTTGAAGCCGATCAGGCCGCCGGCCGCCAGCAGGACCAGCGGCAGGTTGCGCATCAGGGCGGGCACGTCGATGGAGAGGCCGACGCTGATGAAAAAGAAGGAGAGGAGCAGGCTGCGGAAGGGCGCCATTTCCGTCTGCACTTCATGCCGGTAGGGCGTACCGGAAACGGCCAGGCCCGCCAGGAAGGCGCCGAGCGTGAGCGACAGGCCGGCCATCGCCGTCGCGCAGGCGGCCGCCAGGACGAAGAGCAGGGTGAAGGCGGTGAAGGCCTCTTCGTTGCGAATGATCGCAAGCGTCCGGAAAATCGGGTTGATCAGATATTTGCCCGCCAGCACCGCCGCACAGAAGGCGAGGCCTGCCTGCACCAGAGAGAGTGCCAGAGAGGCGATCAGCGGCAGGTCTGCCCCGGCCAGCAATTGCGTGGAGATGACACCGGCCAGCCCGGAGGCGCCGGTTTCTGCCCCGCCGAGAGACGTGGCGTAGATCATCAGGAAGATTGCCACCATGTCCTGAAAGATCAGGACATGCGTGGCGGCGCGGCCGATGGGGCAGGAGTTCTGCTCACGTTCGGTCAGGATGCGGGCGACCACGGCGGTCGAGGACAGGCCGAGGCTGAGCCCCACGGCAAGCGCAATCGGCCAGGCGATGCCGATCATCCATAGGGCACCGGCACTCATCAGGCCGGTCAGCATGAGGTGGGCGGGCGCAAGGCCCAGCAGGTCCCGGCGGCTTTCCTTCAGCTCCCGCATGGAGACATGCATGCCGATGTCAAACAGCAGGAAGACGACACCCAGTTCGGCGAGCAAATGAGTTGCCTGGCTCTCATGGATCAGGCCGAGCCCGTACTGCCCGATCAGTATACCAACGATCAGGTAGCCCACGATCGGGCTGAGCCTGGCTGCTTTCGTGACGAGGGCAGAGGCTGCGCCGAACCCCAGCAGCGTGATCGCCGGGACGAGCGCATCAACAGCTTGCACAGGTGTGAACTCGGCTGCCACGCAATCGTCTCCTTCAGGCCAGTCTGGTTATGGGGTGCCCCCTTATATGCCATAGATAGGAAGGGATTGGGGTAAAACAAAGGCCGCCAGTTCCGGCGGGAACCAGCGGCCTTCACCTTGCTGCGCGTGGAGGAGGGCATGATCCCCGCGCAGTTGGAGGTTTTTAAAGCCTCAGAGAGACTTCGCGAGCGTCAGGACGACACGCTCTTCGGCAATCGAGCCATAGATGTCGTCGCCGTCGGTATCCCAGTAGCGCAGGTCAACATCGATGCCGATCGGCAGGGAATAAGTGCCGCCGAGCGACCAGTTGGTGTAGTCGCCACCAGCATCGAAGCTGTAGTTGCCGACAGAGGCGTCCATCGAGAAACTATCCGTGAAGGAATATCCCGCAGATCCCTCCACATAGATGTTCTCATTGTCCGGATCCCAGTACACAGCACCGCCGACCGACACGCCGCTGGTGAAGGTGTAACCGAGAGCGCCCTGCAGTTCGACGAAGTCGTAATCTGCTTCTTCCGTGTCAGGATAGGAATAGTAGATGAAGCCGACGTCCCAGCTGATCCCGCTTTCAGTCTCCCCCGCGAGACCGCCATACAGGTCCAGTTCCAGATTGGCGTCTTCCGGCTCGTCGCTGAAGTCGATGTTCGACGCCCAGGTGCCGGCGTAGAACATGCCATTGGAATAATCGAAGCCGCCCTGGATGGCGAAGTCTTCGTTCGACTGGGACACCCCGCGCCAGACATAGTCTGTCGTCAGTGCGACGTTGCCCGACCATTCGCCTTCGGCATAGGCGCCGCCGGCGGCGGCAGCGAGTGCTGCGAGGGCGACCCCCGCCCGAGTGAATTTGGATACCATTTGAACTTCCCCGTTCTTTATGAGCGCGCTCTGTTGAGCGCCGGGGTCAGATTGACGCGGCATCCGAAGACGGCGGACTGAAAAAGAGTTTATCCGGGTACCGAGTTAAGGATCGCCGCTGAATTGAGCAGACTTAAGGCACCCCTGCCTGCTCTTTGGGCGTCGCGAATGGGTCAGCGAGCGACCAGTGGCGCATAACCAAGGTGCATGCCGGCATCCACAAGCAGGGTTTCTCCGGTCACATGGCGACTCGCATCGGTGCAGAAGAAAACGGCGGAATCTGCAATATCATCGGGGCCGCTGGCCACATTCAGGGGAACTGACGCAGCGACACCGGCCTCCATTTTTTTGTATTGTTCTTCGCCCATCTGGTCCTTGAACCAGCGGGTGCCGATAAATCCGGGGCAAATTGCATTAACCCTGATCGCCGGGGCCAGTGCCCGGGCCAGAGACAGGGTCATCGTGTTGAAGGCACCCTTCGAAGCGGCATAGGCAACAGAGGACCCCACGCCTGTGACCCCGGCAATGGACGAGACATTGAGCACGGCTGCCGGACGGCCCGTTTCTTCAAGGCATTTTTCCAGCAGTGGCTTGCAGGCCTGCATCATCAGGAACGGTCCGGCGACGTTCACCGCATAGATGTCCAGAAAATCCTGCCGCGAGAGGGCGTCGAGGTCGGCATGGTCGCGGGCGTGACGGGTGATTCCCGCATTGTTGACGAGAATATCGAGCCGGCCCCAGACAGCGGCGGCGTCCGCCAGGGCCTTGCAGCCTTCTTCGGCCGAGACATCTGCCTGGACCAGCCGCGCCTGCGCCCCGAAGGCCTGACAGTCGGCGACCGTCTGTTCGGCATCGGCGACCGATTTGGTGCAGTTGATGATCACATCGGCGCCGCGTTCGGCCAGTTTCAGGGCGATGGAACGCCCAAGCCCGGTAGCCGACCCTGTGACGATTGCCTTGCGTCCTGCGAGATCTTTCGTGTCTGCCATGGTCGGCCTCCCTGCCTGTTCTGATTGTCTGTTGTGCTTTGACTGCGCTTGTGGCGGCAGATTTTTGCGCCGTCAACGAAAGCTAAATGGCTGCAAGGTAAACAGGCCTGCACTATTGGAGGCTCAGGACATGATCCTGTTCCAGAATCTGGCCGTCGCGACGCTCATGGTTGCGATTACCTTCTCGATCCATTTTGCCGGGCTTGTCGGCCTGACCGCGCTGTTGCGCCAGCGGGGGCGGGAATTCCGGCGCCGGACGTCGAGAATGGGAGAAACGCTGGGGCAGGGCCTTGGCATCCTGATCGTCGTGTTCAGCCTGTTCGCGCTGCACTCCCTGCAAATCTGGCTCTATGCCTTTGCCTACCTGTTCGTTGGAGAACTCCACCAGATCGAAACGGCGGTCTATTTCTCCACTTCGACCTTCACCACGGTTGGCTTCGGAGATGTGATCCTGTCGCACAAATGGCGGATGCTGGGCGTGGCCGAATCCATGAACGGATTCCTCCTGATCAGCTGGTCGACCGCTTTCCTCGTCTCGCTGACGGCCCGCGTGCGTGCCTTCGAGGCGAAGATCGAGGGCCGGGACGACTAGGCGACTGTCTGCGGCTTCATCAGCTTCGCGGCTCCGACGGCCAGTCCGACAAGACCGATCCCGCCGATGACCAGGGTCCAGGGATGCGCGCCGAAGGTTTCGAAATATTGCGTGTAGGCATGGATCGCGAGGAAGACGGTCGCGGTTACTGACAGGAATCCGCCATTCCGGCTGCGGGCCATGACGGCAATGAGCAGCAGCGGCCAGCCGATGGAGAAGGCGGCTTCCGGCACGTGCGGCGTCGCGGCGCGCCAGGCGTCCCAGTCATTCCCTTCGCCATAGCGATAGTCCGGTCCGAGGTCGTCGCCCCACAGAGAGCCGACCCAGAAGGCGAAATTGACGAGGAAGAAGGCCGTGCGCGCGGCAATCCCGGCCAGGGTCTGCCAGACTGCCCCGATCCGGCCGCGCAGGGCATAAAGGCCTGCGGTCAGCGCGCCGAAGACAAGGATGGTCATGACGGGCTGTTCGACGAAGAGGCCGTAGCAGGCGTGCCAGTATCCCGTTCCCGTACCGAACACGGCACCGAAGGCCAGCACAGACAGCACCATCAGGAAGGCTGAGCGGAACCAGACGGCGCCCGCGCCGAGCAGCAGCGTGATCAGCAGGGCAGGCAGCGTGGTGTCGGCCGCGTCCTCATATTGCCAGCCGATCCAGCCCGCGAGGCCGAGCACGCCCATCAGGGCGAGCCCCGCCGAAAGGACTTTCAGGGAGGCGCCCGGCGCGAACCGCCGGGTCATTTCGGCCGCAGCAATTGCCAGGATCGCCAGGATCAGGCCTGTCGTAGCGTCAGGCACCAGCGCGATTGTCCCTGCCGCGACCGCCAGCGCCCCCATAATCAGGGAGAGATTCACGAACAGGCCCGAGCGGGAATCGGGGACTGCGCGGGTCTCGATCAGGCGGGCCAGATCGTCGCCGATCAGCCCTTCGGCCTGTAGCTGTTGCAGATCAATCCGGATCGTCGGCATGACGGCCTCCTTCATATAAGTGATCAATCACTAACATTTTTATCTGCAACTCGCAAGGCCTTTTGTCGCTCCGTCATGTGTGGACAAGTTCGGGTGTGCGGCGTAACTGCGGCAAGCTGTAAGTTTTAACAGGCCTGCCGGGGTAGAGATGTTCAAGAAGATCCTGATTGCAAACCGGGGCGAGATTGCCGTCCGCGTCATCAAGACCTGCCGCCGCATGGGCGTTCAGACGGTGGTTGTCTATTCCGACGCTGATGCGAACTCCATGGCCGTGGAAATGGCCGACGAGGCGGTTCACATCGGCCCGTCACCTGCGGCTGAGTCTTACCTGGTTGCCGACAAGATCATCGAGGCGGTGAAAGCCACTGGCGCCGAAGCCATCCATCCGGGGTTCGGCTTCCTGTCCGAGAACCCGGGTTTCGCCAAGCGGCTGGAAGAAGAGGGCATCGGCTGGATCGGCCCGAACGCCTTCGCCATCGATGCGATGGGCGACAAGATCAGCTCCAAAAAGCTCGCGGCCGAAGCGGGAGTCTCCACGGTGCCGGGCCATATGGGCCTGATTGAGGACACCAAGGAAGCCGTGAAGATCTCCAAGGACATCGGCTATCCGGTGATGATCAAGGCGTCGGCTGGCGGTGGCGGCAAGGGCATCCGCGTCGCCTATAATGACAAGGACGTCGAAGAAGGCTTCCCGGCGGTGAAAGCTGAAGCCAAATCCTCTTTCGGCGACGACCGCGTCTTCATCGAGAAATTCATCCTCGAACCGCGGCACATCGAAATCCAGGTGCTGGGCGACAAGCACGGCAACTGCATTTACCTGAATGAGCGGGAATGCTCGATCCAGCGGCGCAACCAGAAAGTCATCGAGGAAGCGCCGTCGCCGCTGCTCGATCCGGAAACCCGCAAGAAGATGGGCGAGCAGGCTGTCGCCCTCGCCAAGGCCGTGAACTATGACAGCGCCGGTACGGTGGAGTTCGTCGTGTCCGGCAAGGACAAGGGCTTCTACTTCCTTGAAATGAACACCCGCCTGCAGGTGGAGCACCCGGTGACCGAATTGATCACGGGCGTCGATCTGGTCGAGCAGATGCTGCGTGTCGCCAGTGGCGAGAAGCTGGCGATCAAACAGTCCGACATCGGTATCAATGGCTGGGCCGTTGAAAGCCGTGTGTATGCAGAAGATCCTTACCGGAACTTCCTGCCGTCCATCGGCCGCCTGAAGCGCTTCCACCCGCCGGGCGAAGGCAAGCTGGGCGAAGGCGAAGTCCGTATGGACAGCGGCGTGCGCGAGGGCGACGAGATCTCCATGTTCTACGACCCGATGATCGCCAAGCTGATCACCTGGGGCAAGGATCGCGATACGGCGCTCGACGCGCATGGCGAGGCGCTCGACCGGTTCCACATCGAAGGCATCCAGGACAATATTCCGTTCATTGCCGCCGTGATGGACGAGAAACGGTTCCGCTCCGGCAATATCACCACGGCCTATATCAAGGACGAGTTCCCGGAAGGCTTTGACGGTGTTCCGCCGACGGAGACTCAGGAGACGCAGCTGATCTGTGCGGCTGCCTATGTGCACGGCTTCCTGTCACGCCGGGCTGCGCTGACGTCGGGCCGCATGGCGCCGGTGCCGGAAGCGCGCCGCGAATGGGTCGTGATCCTCGGCGACAAGCAATACCCCGTCACGCTGGACCTCGGCGGCGACGGCGATGCGGAAATCACCATCGATGGCGGCAAGACGCATACGCTGGTCACCGACTGGGTGCCCGGCCAGCACCTCGTCGAGGGAACGCTGGACGGCAAGACCTTTGCCGTGAAGTTCGCTGATCGCACCGAAGGCTATGTCTTCCGCCACCGCGGCGTTGCTCTGCGCGCACTGGTCTGCACCCCGCAGATCGCCGAGCTGCATGCCCGCCTGCCGGAGAAACCGAAGCCCGATACGTCGAAGCTGATTATTTCCCCGATGCCGGGTCTGGTCGTCTCCATTGATGTGGAGCTTGATCAGGAAGTGCAGGAGGGCGAGGCCGTCTGTGTCGTCGAAGCCATGAAAATGCAGAACATTATCAGGGCTGAAGCAACCGGAACGGTAAAGGCGATCAACGTTTCGGCGGGTGACAGCGTCGCAGCCGACGAAATTATGGTCGAGTTCGCCTGATCCGAGGGCGAATTAACCTCCCAATAATCAAATTACCGCGCTATCCTGCCTCAGGTGAGCAGATCAGATCAGGTTTCTGATCTGCACAGTCTGGGGGGAGGGCAGTGTTCCCCTCATCAACGGATTTGATCTGGGGGACGGCAATGGAACTGCTCTTCAGCCCGAACGGGCGCATCGACCAGCCAACCTATTGGCGAGGGGTTCTGATACTCTTTGGGATCAGCGCGGCCCTCACCGTGCTGTCGGCCTATGTTTCGCCCTTCCTGGGCTTTGCCAGCATCCTCTTCATCTGGCCGTGGATTGCCGTGCATGCCAAGCGGTTCCACGATGCCGGCAAGACCGGCTGGCTGACGCTGGCCATGGTGGTTCTGGCAATCATCGTTTCCTTTGTCGCGCAGGCCATTCTGACGCCCCTGTTCGGGGTGGATGTGGCCGCCATGCAGCGCGAGATGGAGGAGAACATGGCGGATTACATGTCCTCCAACGACCCCGGGGCAGCGATGGCTTACGCCATGCAGGAATCCAAGCGGATGGCGCAGGTCCAGTTGCTGCCGTCGATCCTGTCCACCGGTCTTGTGACCGGCGTGGTGGGCTTCGTAATGAGCCTGTTCAAGACCGACCCGAACGACAACCAGTATGGCCCGGGACCGGGCGGTTCAGCATCTGCCTTCTAGTTCAGCGGTAGAGTCCCGCCGGCCTTTGCGGGCGGCGTTTCATCAGAATGATCAACAGCCCGGGTGCTTCAGAGGGGGCCCGGCAACACAAGGAGACCTGAAATGGTCAGCTTTCCCGACGCAGTAAAAATGTTCTTCTCGCGTTATGTCGACTTCCAGGGCCGCTCCACGCGCGCCGAATACTGGTGGGTCTACCTGTTCAACCTGATCATCTTTGGCGTCTGGGCGATACTGTTCTTCGTTCTGGGCGGCATCAATATGCGCACCGAGGAAGTGTCGCCACTCGGCTTCATCCTTATCGCCCTGGTGGCCATTTATGTGCTGGCGATCATCATTCCGGGCATCGCACTGTTCATTCGCCGCCTGCACGACATCAACCAGACGGGCTGGATCTATCTCGGCCTCGTCGCGGCCAATTTCGTGCCGGTTCTGAACATGATTGCCGGTATTGCCGCGATCGTCATCGCTTGTATCCCGGGCACCAAAGGCCCCAACAAGTACGGTCCGGATCCGCTCAACCCCACCGCTGGCGCAGCCGACACGTTCGTCTGATCGCCGATTGTGCCTCGATCCCGGTCCCGGCCGGGGGTAGAACTCAGAGCCGGGCCCTTCAGGGGTCCGGCTCTTTATTGTGCGGGTTTTGCTTGCACGGATTTATCGTTTATTGATAAGAACCCGGCAGACGACCCGACCTGACCAAAGGAGACTTTCAACGAATGGACATTTCCTATGTCCTGCTGAATCCAAAGGGCCGGCTTGGCCCGCGCGACTTTTTGCGCGGCCTGATCCTGCTTACGGGTGCCGGTCTGATCATTCAGGTTCTCACCGTCGGTGCGTCGGTGGGGGCCGTAGTCCTGCAATATCCCTTGTTGTGGGGCTATTTCTGCGTGCTCGCCAAGCGCCTGCACGATGCCGGCCATACGGCCTGGTTCAATGTGCTGTTCCTGTTTGGCTTTGTGGTGGTCTCGTCGATCCTCGACGCTGTGCTCCTCCCGGTTTTGTCGCCGGACATGATGCCGCTGATGACCCAGATTCAGGAGGCCGGCCTGAAGGATGGTTTCAGCGGCATGCTGGAAGCCCAGCAGGAGCACGCCATCGAGATCGCCCGCGGCACCGCCCTGACCCGGCTGGCCAGCTTCCTCCTCACCAGTGCCGGCCTTGCTCTGGTCGCAGGGCGGCTGCCCTCCGATCCGGATGCCAATGCCCACGGGCCGGCAACCGGCCGCCCCGATGCCTCCTGAACTTCTCCCGCGCAAGGATAAACGCCGCTCATGAAACCCAACGACCCCACAGCGATTGATCCGCACCGTCCCTGGATCAAGGATGCCCGCGACAATCCCCACGACATGCGTTGGGGGCAGGTGTTCTTCAATCCGCTCGGGTCGAGCCCGAAGCTGCACTTCTCCCGGGCGTGGACGTTCATGTTCCTGGGCCGTGTGTTACTTTACATCGTTCCGGTGTTCGCCGTGTCCATCGCGTCGCTGGCCGGCGCAGACCTCAGCGGCCTCTGGAAACCGGTCGAGGCGTTCGTCCTGCCGATTCCGGAACTGCTGCTGCCGTTCTTTGTGTTCGTGATCGTGACGGAGTTCACATCATGGGTCGCGCATGTGCGCCGCTTCAATGAGGCGCACAAATCGCCGCTCTGGGCGATGATCGTCCTGATCCCGCTGATGCTCGGCCTGGTCGGCTTCTTTCTCGGCGCGCAGGGCGGCATCAAGCAGTATGAAGAGATGCACGCGCCGAAACCTGCCGTGACGGCCGAGGCGCCTGCGGAAAATGGTGCAGAGGCGGCGGCCGCGAAGCCTCAGCCTCAGCAGCGTCGCCGTCCGGGGCCGCCGCAAAGTGAGCGGGACATGGCCGCCAGCAGCGGTCTCGGCCTTGCCATGCTGGTCTGGGCACCAACCTCATTTCTCGTGATGCTGTGGACGCTGCTTTATGTCGCCCGCATGCCGAACGGCGGCGTCGGCCGGTTCAGGACCGGCAGCGACATTGCGCAGGGCGAGGAAGAGCTGCCGCCTGCTTACGCAGCAGGCTGAAGCGGGCAGGGCACAGGCTCCAGCGCGCTGTCGAAGACGGTCTCAAACGCATCCCTGAGGGCGATGTCCGCATCCGCCATCGCCGCCGGTATGCCGAGATCCGCAAGGCTGGTCACGCCATAGCGCGGATCGGCGATGCCGCAGGGCGTAATGCCGGTGAAGTGTTCCAGGTCCGGCTCCACATTCAGGCTGATGCCGTGGAAGCTGACCCAGCGCTTCAGGCGCACACCAATGGCGGCGATCTTGTCCTCGCGCAGCGGGCCGCCGGCTTGCGTCCGGTCCACCCAGACGCCGACGCGGCCATCACGCGGGCCGGCTTCGATGTTGAAGCTTTTCAGCGCGGTGATGATCCAGCGTTCGAGATTCTGCACGAAGGCGCGGACATCCTTGCCGCGCTTGCCGAGGTCCAGCATCACATAGGCCACCCGCTGGCCGGGGCCGTGATAGGTGTACTGGCCGCCGCGTCCGGCATCGAAAACCGGGAAACGGGACGGGTCGCGAAGATCGTCGAGCTTCGCAGACGTGCCTGCCGTATAGAGCGGCGGGTGCTCAAGAAACCAGACAAGTTCGGGCGCGTTTTCTTCATGAATCGCCCGTGCCCGGGCCTCCATGAAGGCCAGCGCCTCTTCGTAGGGAACCGGCCGATCCGACACGGCCCATTGGACAGGAGAAAATTTGTGCATCACGCCCCGCATATAGGGTGTATTCGGGGCTTCACAAAGCGGCAGGCGGGCCTTATACGGCGCCTTCGCCTCGAATGAGACAAGTGCGGTCGTGGCGGAATTGGTAGACGCGCAGCGTTGAGGTCGCTGTGGGGCAACCCGTGGAGGTTCGAGTCCTCTCGACCGCACCATTCGATTGCTAAAATCGATCGAGGATCGATTTTAGCAATCGAATGAATCCTTTGATGTTTCCCGCTTCGCTACGCTGCGCGATGAAACAGGCTCAGGGCTGCTCATTCCCGACGATGGTCCGCGCCCAAAAATCGACCCTGGATCGATTTTAGCGAATGAATGATTCCCAAGTTGATCTCAGCTTCACGACGTTCCGCGATGAAGCGTGCTCAGGGCTGCTGTCCGTGTGCACAAACAGCCCTGATGCAGCAGGGCTACTCAATCGATGCGACCTGGAACTGCCCCAGTGCTTCCTCGGCAGGGCCGAAGCCAGGCTTGAGCGCGGCGCTTGCGTAGAAATCCCGATAGGCTGCTTCCGCATCCTCGAGCGCCCAATAAGCGAGGGCCCGATTGTAGTAGGCGATATGCCGGTTCTCCGGCGACACAGCCTCGATGTCCGACAATGCTTCAATGGCTTCGTCTGCCCGCCCGAGGCGGATCAGCGTGGCCGCAAGGCTGATGGAAATGTCGCCGTGCATCGGGCCGAGCTCTGCGGCCTGTGTCAGGCGGTCGAGGGCGGGTTCGTATTCGCCAAGGCGCAGGCTGACGATGCCGGAATTGGCGAGCGTGGCGGCGCGGTCCTTGCGGCTGAGGCCCTGTTCGCTGACGGCTTCTTCGCAAACGCGCTTGAGCGCGGGTGAGGCGGCCCCGGGCGTGGCGACGCCGTTAGCGCAGGTTTCGGCAGGTGTCGGGCCGTTGCGGTAGAGGTCCGGCGCGGCGAAAGCCGGGTCTGCGGCGAAGCCAAGGGCGAGCAGACCGGCGGTGATGCTTCGGGAGGAGAACATGGGAGGAGCCTTTCTTGCAAAGTTTAGTGTATATGCACGATATGGTGCGAGCCGGAACATGCCGGGAAAGGGCCCGTCCGGCCGGGGAAAGCCGGACGGGGGAGAGAGGCCGGCATACGGAGGTGTTTGCCGAACCCAATATAAGTGTATATACACTACAATGAGATTTCCATACACGGAATCTAAAGCCTTGGCGTAGTAAAACTGGTCGTGATTGGACATCCCGCGTCCAGGCTGCATATACACGAGATGATGACTGATTCCGCTGACCTTCTGTCTGAAGTGACCGGCACCTGCGTTGCCGGCAAGGTGCTTCGCGCCGCGCGCCTGATTACCCGCCACTATGACGATGCCCTGCGCCCGACCGGACTAACCATTACCCAATTCGGACTACTGCATGTGATCGGACGGTATGAACCGGACTCCATCTCGCGCGTTGCCGAGTTGATGAATCTGGACCGGACATCCCTGTCGCGGAACCTGAAGCCGCTCGAAAAGGCGGGCTTTGTCCATCGCGGCAATGAAGGCACCGGCCGCAAGCGCCGCGTCCTGCTCACCACGCTCGGCCTGAAGAAGCTGGAAGAGGCGCGCCCCTACTGGAAAGCCGCGCAGGCAAAAATGGAAGGCGTGCTGGGCGAGACCCATCTCGGCAACCTGACAGAGGCCCTGCGGGAAGTCCGTCCGGACGTTCTTTCGTCCTGACATCTTCACGCCGGGAGAGGAGGGGCCTTGCCGCGGCGCAGCAACAGCGGCAAGACAGGCGCCATGACCGACGTGTCCACGCCTCCCAATCCGGCGCCAGAGCCGCCGAATGTCGATCCGGACCTGCTGGACGACCTTGTCGACGCAGTCGATGAGCGGGATACACGCTGGCTGGCGCGGACACTGCAGCGCATGCACCCGGCCGATGCGGCTGACCTGCTGGAAGCGCTGCCCTTCGACGCATTCTCTGAGGCGGTGGAGTTGCTGGGCGGAGAGCTGCCGTCTGACATCCTCATCGAACTGCGCGATTCCTACCGGGAAGAAGCGGTCGACGTCCTGCCGGACACCGCGGTTGCGAGCGCGCTCGACGAACTCGATTCCGATGATGCGACCGTCATCCTGGAAGACCTCGAGGACGAGCGCCGCGAGCGCATCCTCGAAGACCTTGAGCCCTTTGACCGGGCCCAGCTGGAACGCGGCCTCGCCTATGAAGAGGAATCGGCTGGCCGTCTCATGCAGACGGAATTCGTGGCCGTGCCGGAATACTGGACCGTCGGTCACGCCATCGACCATGCGCGCGAGCTGGGCGAGGAACTGCCGGAAGTCTTCTACGAAATCTATGTGATCGACCCGGCCTACCGGCTGCAGGGCATCGTCCAGCTGGCGACCCTGATGCGCACGCCGCGCGATGTGCAGCTGTCGGACATCATGACGGACCCCTTGTCGGACATCCGCACCGACATGGACCAGGAAGAAGTGGCCTTCCAGTTCCAGAAATACTCGCTTGCCTCTGCGCCGGTGAAAGATGCTGCCGGGCGCCTGGTCGGGATGATCACCGTCGACGACATGGTCGACGTCATTCAGGAAGAGGCCGAGGAAGACCTGTTCTCGCTGCTGAACGTCAGCTCGGCGGACGGAGCGGACTCCGTTGTCGACACTGTGCGGGCGCGCGCACCCTGGCTCGCTGTGAACCTCGTCACGGCCTTCATTGCGTCCGGCATCATCTCTCTCTTTGAAGGGACGCTGAATCAGGTTGTGCAGCTGGCGATCCTGATGCCGGTGGTCGCGGCGCTCGGCGGCAATGCCGGCAGCCAGGGCCTGGTTGTGGCGGTGCGCGCCATCGCCGAACGCCAGCTGGAAGGCGATGCCGTGCGCCGGGCAATCCTGCGCGAAGCGTTGAGCGGTATTGTGAACGGATTGCTGTTTGCGGTCGGTGTCGGTCTGGTCGCGCTGGTCTGGTTCCATGACGTGAAACTGTCTGTGGTTCTGGGGACTGCGATGCTGGCGACATTCCTCTGGGCGGCCTTCTCGGGCATTCTGGTGCCGCTTGGCCTGAAGAAGCTGGGGGCTGACCCGGCGGTTGCCTCCTCGGTCTTTGTGTTGACGCTGACCGATGTGATGGCATTTTTCTCTTTCCTCGGGCTGGCGACGCTCGTCCTGCTCTGAGGCCTGGCAAAGCCTTCGGATTCACGCCTCAGGGGAAAAGGCGCGCCATTTGCAAGGGTGCGGCATAGAAAAACACCAACTGTTTCAATACGGGAGCCATTCTGCATGGCCCTGCCAATGCGCACGTCCGGAGCCGGGGTCGAGCTTATCAAGAGCTTCGAGGGCTTTCGTGCGCGCGCAACCCGTCTGCCGGACGGCAACTGGATCGTCGGTTTTGGTCACACAGCCGGTGCCCGCGAAGGCCTGCGTGTCACGCGCGCCGACGCCGAACTCGTGTTGCGCCACCATGACCTGGCGCCGATTGAGGAAATGATCCGCGAACGCGTGCTGACACCGCTCACCCAGAATGAATTCGACGCGCTTGTGTCCTTCGCTTTCAACATCGGGACGGACGCCTTTCTGGAATCCAACGTGCTGGCGCTGCTGAACAGCGGCGAGCGGCTGCAGGCCGCCGAGGGCATGACGGCCTGGCGGAAGGGCAGGGTGGATGGCGAGGTCCGCGTGGTCGATGCGCTGGTCCGCCGGCGCGCCGCCGAGAAGGCTCTTTTCCTGGAACACCCATCCGGCCGCATCCCTGTGCCGGGCGCCCTGATGCGTCCGCAGTTCGACCCCGGCGCGGCGCTTGCCGTGTCGCGGGAACGGGCTGTCGTGATCGAGGCGCGAACCGAAGATGGCCGCACGTCCGCAGCGCCGCTCATTCCGGGCGCTGACACAGCCCCGCAGGCCGCGGCTCGCGCCGTCGCTGAACGGATGACGAGACTGCTGGGTGAACAGCAGGCCGCCAACACGCTGCAGGACACGTCTGAAACCGGCGTGCCAACGGCCGACGAGATCACCCGGGCGGTGTCAGCCCTGGCAGAGCCGGACGGCCCTGGAGAGGACCGGCCGGACGAGACGGTCATCGAAGCCCGCCAGGTACAGATGGCACATTCGCCGGCGGCTGCGCCTGTCCTGCGCCAGACGACGCCCGAAATTCCGGAACCCCGCCGGGAAATCCTGCGCCCGCCGGCCCTTCCGCCGTCGCGCGGAAATGGGCTGAACGGCGACATCAGCGTGATGCGCTGGCTGCCCTATGCGCTCCTGTCCGGCCTTGGTCTCTGGGGCATTTTCGAAGGCGTTCGCCGCACGGCCGCGCCGACTGTGCAGCGGTTTCCGGACAGCGAAGGCGAGGCCTTTGTCGGCCCCTTGCTGGCCTTCGGATCGGTCCTGTTGAGCGTGCTGGCGATCTACTATCTCTATCGGGCGATCACGCGGCAGGATTGACTGCTGACAGGCCGGGAACGGCCTGCTAATCAACCGCCATGATTGCGAACACATATCCCACCCTGAACTTCGACCTCGGCGAAACCGCCGACATGATCCGCGAAACCGTGGCAAGTTTTGCCCAGAACGAGATCGCGCCCCGCGCCGCCGAGATCGACCGGACGGACACCTTCCCGCGTGACCTGTTGCCCAAGATGGGCGAGCTCGGCCTGCTCGGCATCACGGTTGAGGAGGAATGGGGCGGTACCGGCCTCGGCTATCTCGAACACGTCGTGGCGATGGAGGAAATCTCCCGCGCGTCTGCCTCGGTCGGCCTCTCCTATGGCGCTCATTCGAATCTCTGCGTGAACCAGATCCGCCGCTGGGCATCTGACGCCCAGAAAGCGCGCTACCTGCCGAAGCTGATGAGCGGCGAGCATCTCGGCTCCCTTGCGATGAGCGAGAGTGGGGCGGGCTCTGACGTCGTCTCGATGAAGCTGCGCGCCGAAAAGAAGGGTGACCGCTACGTTCTGAACGGCACCAAGATGTGGATCACCAATGCGCCGGACGCCGATGTGCTAGTCGTCTACGCCAAGACCGAACCGGAAGCGGGCTCGAAAGGCATCACCGCCTTCCTGATCGAGCGGGACATGAAAGGCTTCTCCGTCGCGCAGAAGCTCGACAAGCTCGGCATGCGCGGATCGGAAACCGGCGAACTGGTCTTTGAAGACTGCGAAGTGCCGGAAGAGAATATCATGGGGCCGTTGAATGGCGGCGTCCGTGTGCTGATGAGCGGGCTCGACTATGAGCGTGCCGTTCTGTCCGCCGGTCCGACGGGCATCATGCAGGCCTGTATGGATGTCGTGATCCCCTACATCCATGACCGCAAACAGTTCGGACAGTCGATCGGCGAGTTCCAGCTGATCCAGGGCAAGGTCGCGGACATGTATGTCCAGATGAATGCGGCCAAGGCCTATGTCTATGCCGTTGCCAAATCCTGCGACCGGGGCGAGACGACCCGCAAGGACGCTGCTGGTGCGATCCTCTACGCGGCCGAGACCGCGACGAAACTGGCGTTGGACGCCATCCAGATCCTCGGCGGCAATGGCTATATCAATGAATACCCGACCGGGCGCCTGCTGCGCGATGCGAAGCTCTATGAGATCGGGGCAGGGACATCGGAGATCCGCCGCTGGCTGATCGGCCGGGAGCTGTTCGGCGAGACGGGATGAGCCTGACGATCCGTGTAGCGAGTTCTGACGATGCCGGGTGGATCGCTGACATCTACGCGCCCTATGTCCGCAACACGGTCATTTCGTTCGAACTGATACCCCCCTCTGTGGAGGAGATGGCACAGCGGATTGAGACCACGCTGCAGATCTATCCCTGGCTGGTCGCCGAAGAAGCAGGTCATACACTCGGCTATGCCTATGCCTCGCAGCACCGGACCCGTGCAGCTTATAAATGGTCCTGCGATGTCAGTGTCTATGTCGCCCCGGCGGCTCAGGGCCGTAAGGTCGGGACACGGCTGTATCAACAGCTTCTGGAGACGCTGGCGGGGCAGGGTTTCCGCAACGCGTTTGCTGGTATTGCTTTGCCGAATGATGCGAGCATTGCGCTGCACGAGCGTCTCGGCTTTTCGCACCTCGGCACCTATACCGACGTCGGCTGCAAACTCGGTGCCTGGCACGACGTCGGTTGGTGGCAGAAAAGTCTGTCTGATACACCCGGTGTACCGGATGAGCCTGTGCCGTTCCAGCAATTCAGAACCAGTTGCTGAGCGCCCTCAGGCCCGGGCGCGGCGTTCTCCGAACTCTGTCGGGATGCTGAGCACCTGTCCGATGACCGTGACCAGAGACCGTTCGTCGATCGGTTTGGCGACGTAGCCGTCGAAGCCTTTTGCGAGATATTTCTCCCGGTCGCCCCGCATGGAATCGGCCGTCAGCGCAATCACGGGCACGACACGGTTGAGGCTGGCGGAGTTGCGCAGGCGTTTGAAAGCCTCGGCGCCGTCCAGACCCGGCATGTGAATGTCCATCAGAACGATGTCGAACGGCTCATGGTCGAGCGCTTCAAGCGCTTCATTGCCGTCTCCGGCTTCGGAAACTTCGAGGCCATAATGCTCCAGGAAGGTGCGGGCAACCCGGCGGTTGATGCCATTGTCGTCGACCACAAGCGCACGGCGGCCGCCGAGGCCATCCCGCGAGGATTTCGGCGCGACGGGCTTGGGCAGCACGTCTTCATGCAGGTGGATCACGTCGCTCGATTCGGCTTCGAATTTCAGCGTAAAGACAGATCCGCGGCCGGGTTCGCTGACGACGGTGACGTCTCCGCCCATCATCTGGGCCAGCTTGCGTGTGATGGGCAGGCCGAGACCCGTGCCGCCGAACCGGCGCGTGGTTGATCCGTCGGCCTGTGAGAAGCTCTCGAACACGCGGTCAATCTTGTCAGCCGGAATGCCGCAGCCGGAGTCTGTCACGTGAACGATTACGCGCATGCTGCCCGATGGCGTGGGCTCGCAGGTCACGACCACCATCACGTCGCCTTTTTCCGTGAACTTGATGGCGTTGGAAACCAGGTTGCCGACGCATTGGCGCACGCGGACAGGATCGAATTTCATCCGGGACGGGACGCTCGGATCGATGAAGAGCTGGAGATTGATGCCCTTCTCCTCTGCCGTCGCCGCGTGCAGCTTGATCATGCGGCTCAGCTTGTGGCGCAAATCCCCGGTGACCGGGGTCACTTCCAGCTTGCCGGCTTCGATCTTCGACAGGTCCAGAATATCGTTCAGGATAGACATCAGCGTTTTGCCGGAGTCGAGGATCGTGGCGACCTGTTCCTTCTGGTCCGGCGTCAGGTCTGTGTGTGCCAGAACCTGCGTCATGCCCAGCACGCCATTCAGCGGTGTACGGATTTCATGGCTCATATTGGCCAGGAATTCTGATTTCAGGCGTGTGCCCTGTTCCGCCCGGTTCAGGGCATCGCGCAGCTCGTGGGCCTTGCGGCGTTCTTCCCTTATGTCCCGGACATAGGTGATGAAGATCCGTTCGCCGCGTTCCCCCCAGCGGGCGCTGGTGAGTGAAAGCTCGACCTGGTTTGTGCCGCCGGACTTGGTCGGCGTTTCCGCCTGCGTCACGTGCCGCAGCATTTCACCACTGGCGAGCTTCATCGCCAGTTCGGCATCCGGCTCATAGGTTTCATCGCCGGTCAGGATGCCGACATCCTTGCCAATGAGCTCTTCCTCGGTGAATTCAGACATCTCGCAAAGGGCCCGGTTCACATAAATGATGCGTCCGGCGGTATCGTTGAGAATGATGCCGTGCAGGGCGTTGTCGCAGGCGGTCTTCGCCAGTTCGTAGAGCCGTAGTGCCTCGTCACGCTCCTGGGCGAGTTCGGTCACTTCATGGGACACCGACAGGGCGCGGCGTTCGCCTTCGCGTTCAACCGGGATAATGGTGGTCTTCATCACCTTGCCGAGCATCTGTGCCGCGCGGCCGGCAGAGGTGTGGAAGGTACGGGACTCACCGGTTTCGATCACATGAGTGACCGCACGGACCATTTCGGAATTCTTGTAGGCAGCATCGAATTCGAAGATGCGCATGCCGACGATGCTTTTGCCGTCAGACCGGATCGACTCGTTCATGAGGCGGTTGGACGCCGTCCATTCCAGATCGATCAGCTTGCCGGACGCGTCCCGCACAGCGGCGGTCTCGCAGATGACAACCGGCAGCATATCCCAAAGCGCCATATCCATGCGCAGCATCTCCCATCCTTCCCCATCAGCCCTCGGGGAAGCTGCACGAATATGCTTAACACTGTATTGAAAATTACAGGTCTGTCATTTAGCCGGCTGCGGACGGGCGGAGGCGCCCATTCCTGCTTCCTCCAGGGCCAGAAGGGCCGCCTGATAGCCGGACTCCACGGTCGCCTCGTAATTCTCCCAGTCGCGCAGCTCGGTTTCCGCCAGTTCCGGGAGGATCAGCACGTCGGTGATGTCGCGGCCGAACTGGGTGTCGGCCCGGATGGTTGCTGCCCGCATCAGGATTCCGGCAATCGGGGGCGGGTTCGAAAATCCGTGCCGCAGCACCCAGCTGAAGAAACCAGCCGGTTTTTCGAACTCTTCGATCTTCAGGCCTTCCGGCTGGCGCGTGACATCCGATCCGATGACAAAGCCGCGATGCATGTCCCGCATCACATCGACCGGAAAATTGTTCAGCACCGCGCCATCGACCAGGAGGTCGTTGCCATCCACCACCGGCGGCAGGATGCCGGGCAGGGAGATCGTCGCCCGCAGCGCATCGCGCAGACGGCCTGTCCGGTGAATTCTCTGCGTACCAGTCATCAGATTGGTCGACGTGGCGAAGAAGGGCAGGGCGAGATCGCCGATCTCTGCCTCGCCGAAATGTTCTTTCAGTCGCGCGTTCACCCGCAAGCCTTTGACCATGCCCACGACAGGGAGCGTGTAATCGCCAAGCGGGTTGGTCTCCACGAAGGCCTTGCGGATGCGCCGTTCGATTTCGGCATCGTCCCAGCCCATGGCAACACAGCCGGCGACGACGGCCCCCATGGAGGCGCCGCCGACAAAGTCGATCGGGATGCCCCGGTCGCGCATGGCTCGCACAACACCGATGTGCGAATACGCCCGCGCCCCGCCGCCGGACAGGATCAGCCCGACCGAGACGCCGGCCATGACCCGTGCAAGCCGGTCGCAGTTCGGTCCGCTCATGCCCTGCCAGTGGAACAGGCGGCTTGCCCCGGCGGCTTCCAGCCATTCGACCGGACGGCAGGCCCGCCGGTTGTCACCCGGGTGCAGCAGCACGACGTCGACCAGTTTCAGCTCGCGGGCAGGGGAGTCGTCCTCCGGCATCAGCGGATTGGACGGTTTGGCATCGGCGCGGCCGAACACCCAGATCCTGTCTGCCTGGCGCACGGACAGGCGGTACCAGCGCGTATCGCCGATGGTGGAGATGAGGATCACCACATCATTGTTCTGGTCGAGCTGGTCGAAGAAGGCGGCCGGCTTCTCCGCGCCCTTTGATTCGCCGACGATCACGGCAGATTTGCCCAGTGCTTCCAGGCTCGCCTTCAGGGCTTCGGCGCGCAGTTCCAGATCGATCGTGGGGGAGGTGGCGACCAGGGTGAAGACTTTCGGCGCGGCGCTGATATTGCGCTGTCCCTCCCGGCCGACGCGGCGCAGGATGATGCGGATCATCTGCTCCAGCAGTTCCGGCTCAGACTTGACCATGCGCCGCCAGCCTTCACGCGAGAAGCCAACGATTTCGGAATCGCGCAGGGCATAGACCGAGCTTGTATGCGGCGCGTCTTCCGGGGCGCCGTCGCCGTCGAGGTCAATCCCGCCGAGGAACATGGACATCTCGCCGACCGGCTCACCGGGGCGGATATGGCCGATGAATTCGCTCTGGCCGTTCGGATTGACGCGGAAGGCGCCGAGGGCACCCGACAGGACGAAATAGATCTTGTCGGCCGGTTCATTGCGCAGGAACAGCGTTCCGCCTGCGGGGACACAAAACCAGGACGCTTCCTGTCCGGCCGCGCGCATGACCTTGGCCGGCACATCCTTCAGGAAGGCAATCGCCTTCAGAGAGGGGGTGATGTCCAGTTTCATGTTCCTGAACATGCGCATGGTCAGCGGCCTTTCCTAGTGGGCATGTTTCCCAGTCTGGTAAAAACCGGTGACACACGCGTGACACCTGACCCAGAGGCAGCTAAGCCTGCCAAAAACTTCTGAAGGGAGGCTGAATGCCCGTCCTGAAATCCAGTCTCGACGTGGCGGGGCCACGCTTTGCCGCGAACAAGGCCGCCATGGAAGGCCTGCTTGATGAATTGCGCGCGCACACATCCAAAGCTGCGCTTGGCGGACCGGAAGCCTCGCGCCAGCGTCATGTCGACCGGGGCAAGCTGCTTCCGCGCGAGCGGGTCGAGCGCTTGCTGGACCCGGGCAGTGCCTTCCTGGAAATCGGCGCGCTGGCTGCGCATGGCATGTATGATGGCGAGGCGCCTGCCGCGGGCATCATCACGGGGGTCGGCCGGGTCGAAGGCCGCGAGTGCCTGATTGTCTGCAATGATCCGACGGTAAAGGGCGGCGCCTACTTCCCCATCACGGTGAAGAAACATCTGAGAGCCCAGGAAGTCGCGCTCGAAAACCATCTGCCGTGCATCTACCTTGTCGACAGCGGCGGGGCAAACCTGCCGCACCAGTCGGAAGTCTTTCCGGACCGGGAACATTTCGGCCGCATCTTCTACAATCAGGCCCAGATGAGCGCGAAGGGCATTCCCCAGATCGCCTCGGTCATGGGGTCCTGCACGGCAGGCGGGGCCTATGTGCCGGCCATGTCCGACGAGACGGTCATCGTGCGCAAGCAGGGCACGATCTTCCTCGGCGGCCCGCCGCTGGTGAAAGCCGCAACAGGGGAGGTGATCTCGGCCGAGGATCTTGGCGGCGCCGATGTGCATGCCCGCCGCTCCGGCGTCGCAGACCACTACGCCGCGCATGACTCCCACGCGCTTGCCATTGTCCGTTCCATCGTCCGTACGCTGGCAAAGCCGAAGCCGCAGCCTTTCGAGCTGACCGAGCCCGCAGAACCGCTTTACGACCCGGCGGAGCTACATGGCCTCGTGCCGCAGGACGTGCGCGAGCCCTATGATGCGCGCGAAGTGATTGCGCGCCTTGTCGATGGCTCGGAGTTCCACGAATTCAAGAAGCTCTATGGCGAGACACTCGTCTGCGGCTTCGCGCGGCTCTACGGCATGCCGGTGGCGATCCTCGCCAATAATGGCATTCTCTTCTCGGAGAGCGCGCAGAAGGCAGCGCACTTTATCGAACTGGCAGACCAGCGCCGCATCCCGCTCGTCTTCCTGCAGAACATCACCGGCTTCATGGTCGGCTCGAAATACGAGGCTGGCGGCATCGCCAAGGATGGCGCCAAGATGGTGACCGCCGTCGCGACTGCCAGTGTGCCGAAATTCACCGTCGTTACCGGCGGCAGCTTCGGGGCGGGCAATTACGGTATGTGTGGCCGGGCCTATTCGCCCCGCTTCCTGTTCATGTGGCCGAACGCTCGCATCTCCGTCATGGGCGGGGAGCAGGCCGCCTCCGTGCTCGCCACGGTCAAGCGCGATGGGATCGAGCGCAAGGGCGGGGAATGGAGCGCGGAAGAGGAAGACGCCTTCAAACAGCCGATCCGCGACCTCTACGAAGCCGAAGGCAGCCCGTACTATTCCACCGCGCGCCTCTGGGACGATGGCATCATCGACCCGGCAGACACGCGCCGTGTGCTGGGCCTCGCCCTTTCCGCCAGCCTTAACGCGCCGTTCCCGGACCGCGGCTTCGGCGTCTTCCGGATGTAACCGGGCGGATGTAAGGACGTTTGCGGATTGCACGGCGTCGCAGGTCTGACATCTTCCTGCCGTAAGGTGCGACAGGAAGGGAGACCTGCTCATGACCAAGTCGATCTGTATTATCAACGGCCATCCGGACACGGATCCGAAACACCTGATCCATGCCTTGTGCGATGTGTATGCCGACAGCGCGGAAAGCGCTGGCCATACGGTCACGCGTATTGATGTTGCCGCACTGGACGTGCCGATGCTGCACACGGTGGAAGAGTTCGCCAGCCCGCCGCCGGAACCCATCCTGTCGGAGCGGGAGAAGATCGCCGCGGCCGAGCATCTGCTGATCGCGTTTCCGCTCTGGCTCGGCAATATGCCGGCGATCCTGAAAGCCTTCTTCGAACAGGCGGCGCGGGGCGAATTCTTCGTCGGTCAAAGCGACAAGGGCTGGCCCAAACAGATGATGAAGGGCAAGTCGGCGCGCGTGCTGGTTTCCATGGGCATGCCGGGCCTCGTCTACCGGTTCGGCATGGATGCCGGGGCGCTGAAGGCATTGGAGCGCGGCATGCTCGGCCTGTCCGGTTTCAACCCGCTGCACCACACGATCATTGGCGGGGCGGGGGAGCTTGCCGAAGACGATTTCCGTTCCTGGGAAACCTTCTGCCGCAAGATCGGCGCCGAGGGCGTCTGAGCCCCTGGGTGCGCCGGATCATTAAAATCGTGTCGTGAACCCGTTTTCACGCAACATGAACGCGCCCCTGACGTAGGCTTTCCCATGTCGCAGCTGGAAGCGGCACAGCACAAAGGAGAGACGTCATGCAACGCACCCCATTCCTCGTGGTGGCTGCCTTTGCCACCGCTCTGATGGGCCATGCCGGCGAAATGCCGGACTTTTCCGGCCTCGACACAGACTCCGATGGACGCCTCAGCGAAGCGGAATTCGTTTCCTGGAAAACCTCCTCCGGACGGACCACAGAAGCAGAGGCCGTCGCCAAATTTACCAAATTCGACACCGATCAGGACGGTTTCGTGCTGGAGGCCGAATATAATGCAGCCATTGATGCCTGGCGCGCGGGTCCCACGCGCCTGACCCCCGAAAATGAGACCGGACAGGAACCGGACGGTAAAACGAGCTGAGCTTGAGCACTGTCCGAAGACGGCCTCCTGCGCGCGGCGGGAGGCCGTCGGCATTTCGGGAGGGGCCAGCCCTGCAGCGGAAGGGCGGTTGCCGTCAGCGCGTGAGCGGTCCAAAAGACTCCCAGAAATTCAACGCCCAAAAATTCAACGCGAGGGCCCCATGCGCGATTCCAATTACGACCTCATCAAATTCCAGGCCACCGAGGAAGGCCTCGCCGTCGTCACCATCAACCGGCCTGACGTGCACAATGCCTTCAACATGGAGCTGATTGCGGAGCTGACCGACGCGTTCAAGACGATCGCCGACCAGCCCACGATCCGCATGATGATCCTGCGCGGCAATGGCCACACTTTCAGCGCGGGCGCTGACCTCAACTGGATGAAGCGAGCCGCCACACACACGAAAGACGACAATGTCCGTGATGCGGTGAACCTCGCCGAGATGCTGCAGTCGCTCTACGAGATGCCGCAGATGACGCTGGCCATGGTTCAGGGCGCGGCCATGGGCGGCGGGGCAGGGCTCGTGGCAGCCTGTGACGTGGCGGTGGCCATGTCGAACACCAAGTTCCGCTTCTCCGAAGTCCGCCTCGGCCTGACGCCGGCAACGATCAGCCCTTATGTGATCGACGCCATCGGCCCGCGCTGGGCCCGCGCGCTGTTTACGACGGCGGAGAGCTTCGATGCCGCCTTCGCCGAGAAGATCGGCCTCGTCCAGTATGTCGTCGAGACGCTGGAAGAGATGACGAAGATGGAAGAACATCTCGCCAATCTCGTCTTCTCCGCCGCGCCGGGCGCGGTGGCGGATTCGAAGAAGCTGGTGGCAGACGTCACTGGCCAGATCATCGACCGCGACCTCGGCCATGAGACGGCCAAGCGCATCGCTGCGCGGCGCGTCTCCGACGAAGGCAAGGAAGGCATCGCCGCCTTCCTGGAAAAGCGGCGCCCGAACTGGGTCCGCTAGGGCCTATTCGATTGCCTTGCGAATGCTCTTAACGGGCAGGCCGATGTCTTCCATCAGGCTGACCGTGGCATTGACCGGGTTGATCCCGGTTAACTGCTCGATCTGGTTCTGGAACACATAGGCCAGCACGCCGAACATGATCAGATAGATCAGGAACTGCATCAGCGATTTCAGCAGATAGGCGCCCGCACTGCCGACCACGAGGCCGATGGCGCCGAGGATCAGCGCGCCGGCCACAGGCTCCAGCTCGCTGACATGCCCGGCCTGCGTGTAGCCGATATAACCGCCGACAGCCGCCCCAACGAGCCCGGCGAGGCTGCTTACCCGGACGCCAGATGCATAGGCCATATGAATTCCCTCCGATTCAGGTGGTTAACCCTACTGGCGGTTCGGTCCCGCGCAAGAGGCCGGGCGCGCGGCCGCCTGTTCAGGCCGGGCCGGGAAGAGCCTTGAACCGGCCCGAAACCCGCCTTGAATCAATGTAAAAGCCAGACAATGACCGCGCCTCCTGCCTTCGGCCCGAAACCGCCCAATGCCGTCCAGCGGCGCCTCCATGCCGGGCGCGAAGCCCTGAGGGCGCGCTGGGTGAAGGGGCCGTGGAGCCTCGCGGCCTTCGAATTCGTGAGTTTCGGCATCAAGCAGGGCTGGGCCTGCCTGTTCGGCGGGGCGATGCTGGGCCTCCTGCTGGCGACCTTCCTCTGGTATCCGGATGACGCGCCGGTCTCGCGCTATGACTTCTTGGTCATCGGCGCGGTGCTCATCCAGATCCTGATGCTCTGGACGGGACTGGAAACGCTGGAGGAGGCAAAGGTCATCCTCGTCTTCCACATCACCGGCACAGTCATGGAGCTGTTCAAGACTGCCCATGGCAGCTGGATTTATCCGGAGGAAAGCCTGCTGCGCATCGGCGCGGTGCCGCTGTTTACCGGCTTCATGTATGCCGCCGTCGGTTCATATCTCGCCCGGGTGTGGCGGATCTTCGATTTCCGGTTCGACCGGTTCCCGCCGTTCTGGGTGCAGGGCCTGCTGGCGGCGGCAATCTATGTGAATTTCTTCGCCCATCACTGGCTGCCGGATGTCCGGATTATGCTGTTTGCGGCGACTGTGATGGTTTACGGGCCGTGCCTCGTCTGGTTCCGCCCGGACCGGCACCACCGGCCAATGCCGCTGGTGATCGGCTTTCTTCTGGTCGCCCTGTTCATCTGGTTTGCGGAGAACATCGGCACCTTCGCCCGCGCCTGGGCCTATCCGGGGCAGGAGGATGGCTGGCACCCGGTCTCTTTATCCAAACTCGGATCGTGGTATCTGCTGATGATCATCAGTTTCGTCCTGGTCGCCGCCGTCCATCGGGGAGGGCACCGGGACACCGGAGGGCCCGGACATGAAAATCGAGAAGCTTCTCGTCGCGAATAGGGGCGAGATCGCCTGCCGCATCTTTGCCACCTGCCGGGATCTCGGCATTGCCACCGTCGCCGTCTATTCGGACGCCGATGCGCGCGCCAAGCATGTGCGCGAGGCCGACGAGGCCGTACATATCGGCCCGGCGCCAGCCGCCGAGAGCTACCTCAAGGCCGACGCGATCATCGCGGCGGCCAAAGAGACCGGCGCCGACGCGATCCATCCGGGCTATGGCTTCCTGTCGGAGAATGCCGACTTTGCCGAGGCCGTGGTGAAGGCCGGGCTGATCTGGGTTGGCCCGCCGGCTGCCGCGATCCGGTCCATGGGGCCGAAGGATGAAGCCAAACGCATCGCGGAAGAAGCCGGCGTGCCCGTACTGCCCGGCTATCGCGGCGAAGCGCAGGACGCCAAGACGCTGACCGAGGCAACCAAGGAGATCGGCTTCCCGCTGCTGATCAAGGCTGTCGCCGGCGGTGGGGGCAGGGGCATCCGCCTCGTCTCGAAAGCCTCGGAGCTGGCGGGTGAACTGGAAAGTGCGGTACGCGAGGCCGAAAGCAGCTTTGGCGATGGCCGCGTGATGCTTGAGAAGCTGGTCGAGCAGCCGCGCCATATCGAGGTGCAGGTGTTCGGCGACAGCCACGGCAATGCCGTTCACCTCTATGAGCGCGACTGCTCGCTGCAGCGCCGCCGCCAGAAAGTCATCGAGGAAGCGCCCGCGCCCGGCATGCCGGAAGACGTGCGAAAGGCGATGACGGATGCCGCCGTGGCGCTCGCCAAGGCCGTGAAATATGAAGGCGCCGGGACGGTGGAATTCATCGTGGACGGATCAAAACCGCTGGCGCTCGACACATTCTGGTTCCTTGAAATGAACACCCGCCTTCAGGTGGAGCACCCGGTCACGGAGATGATTACCGGTCAGGACCTGGTCGAGTGGCAGCTGCGCGTGGCCTCCGGCGAATTGCTGCCGCTGCACCAGCAGGACATTCCGCTTCATGGCCATGCCATCGAGGCGCGCATCTGCGCCGAAGACCCGGCCGAAGGCTTCCGACCCGGCGCGGGCCTGATCCTGGAATTCGGCATGATGGAACCCGCCGATGGCGAGATCGTGCGCTGGGATGCCGGCTTCGAGACGGGTGACCGCGTGCCGTCGAATTACGACTCCATGATCGCCAAGCTGATCGTGCATGAAGGCAACCGCCGCGCTGCCTGTGAGCGCCTGATCGATACCCTGTCGCACCTGCAGTTGGCGGGCGTGCCGTCCAATACGGGCTTCCTGCGCCGGTGTGCCGCGTCGGATGCTTTCCTCAACCATTCCCATCATGTGAACTGGATTGCAGAGGCAGGCGATGCGCTAACCCTTCCGCCTGCGGAGCACCAGCATGCCTCTGTCATGGCGGTCTGCGATGTGCGCCTCAATGAGGCGGGCGGGGCGACGCCGTGGGGCATTCAGGATGGCTGGCGTATGAACAGGGCGCCGGTGCATAAGGCCATGGTGGCCGTTGGCGCCGATGCCAATTGGGTGGATCCGGAAGAGCATCCGGTCGATCCTGACACACCCTTGCCGCTGGTGACCGACATTTCGCCCCGGCGCTATGCGGTCACGACGGGCGGCGACACGGTGCTGGTGGAAGTGCCGGAATTCGACGCGGATGTCGAAGCCGTCCTCGGCGGTGACAGTGTCAGCGCGCCGATGCCGGGCAAGATCCTGTCGATTTCGGTGGAAGTGGGCGCAGAGGTGACGCGCGGCGATACGGTTGCCGTCATGGAAGCCATGAAGATGGAACATGCCCTTACGGCGCCGCGCGACGGTGTGGTGGAAGCCGTGACGGGCAAGGTGGGCGACCAGGTCTCCGAAGGGGACGTGCTCGTCCAGCTGATGGCGGAGTAGGGCGCAGGAGCCAATGCTTTCGCGGGCATCGGCGGAAACCTCTGTGCGCGCTTGGTCATTCTGCGATGCCCTGCGCTTGCGCTTGGGCCTTCTCAGGGCGAACGCAGTGCGTTCGCTTATCCTTCGAAGTCGGGGAAATCGCAGTGCGATTTCTGATCCCTCAAAGCCCTCACCTCCCGCGTCCGGGCCAAATACGGGGGAGGTGACTGCACCGTTCTGGCGCGGGCGGGAGGTGAGGGCCGCTGCGTAACGTCAGGGGCAGCGATCAGGCTGCGACGGCGAAGTCCATCCGTGCAGGGATATGCGTCTCGGCGCGGTAGGGGCGGCGCACCACAGGCGGGGCAACGATTTCACCGAGATGGTTGGCCGCGAAGGCGATGGCTTCGGTCTTCAGGATGCGCTCGCCATATTCGTTCTCGCCGAGGATGACGCGGGCCATGGCGCCGTCCGGCCCTGCGGCCCAGAATTCGACCCCGGCGTCTGCCAGTTCCATCGCCTTGTCGAGCTCCATGCGGAAGCTGTCGCCATAGACGACATCCTTCACCTGCGCCGGATCGAACTCACATCCCTTGATAACCAGCCGTACCATCACGCAACTCCCAGCTTATGCATTTGAACCCAGTTTGCGGGTGCGTTCCGTCGGCCCCGCGATATGAGAACATAAGCAGAATATTTATGATTTGGAAAGGAAAAAGTTCCATTTTTGTTCACGTCGAACCAAAACGGAACAAAATCAGTGAGTTGGGTAAGCTTGTCTTAGCGGTCGCGAGGTCCGTGCATCACAAGTCGCGAGTGAGGCTGCTCAGAAAAGGGGAGCGTTTGCTAGCATTGGCAAGGGCGTTCCGATCAGTTCGTTGCCGCGTCAATCCATATGAAAATCCGGACGCCAAAGAATTCGCGGATGCGAGCTTCGAAGCCCTGTTGGTGGAACAAATTTTTCCAAGATTGTTCGCGACCCACGCATCAGGGTGAGTCCGGAGATAATAATTTCCCGATACGGATTTTTGAACCCTCACTCTAGCGATGGTTATTCCTGGCATCTTCGCCCAAAATTCCACGCCCGCGAGAGCAAGTTCTACAGCTTTGTCCATACGCAATCGAAAACCGTCACCATACACGACGTCGATTGTCCGATCAGCATCAGCTCCGTCTGCTACGCAACCAGTTATTACAAGTCTAGCCATCGAATCTCTCCTCTCCCGTGGTGAGTGATTACGATTAACTCATAACATTATGGGAAATACAAGCAAAAAGTACTTCATTTGTTCACGTGAACATAGGGGGAACTTTTTGATGTGAAATCAATGTTTTAGCTGCTTTTGTATTTTAGCCGCCCAGCCGCTTCAGTGCACGTTCGCGTCCGATCAGGGGCAGGATGGCGCCCATGTCGGGGCCGTGTTCCTGGCCGGTCAGCGCCTTGCGGAGCGTCATGAACAGGCCGCGGCCCTTGCGGCCCGTCTCTGCCTTCACGGCGTTTGTCCACTGGCTCCAGGTCTCACCCGTCAGCTCGCCTTCCGGCAGCAGTGTCGCGGCCGTGGCGACGAAGTCCTTGTCCTCGTCATCCACAAGCGGGGTGATGTCGCCGAACACAGTGTCGACCCAGGCGCCCACTTCCGGCAGGAGGGAACAGTTCTCACGCACCACGGTCCAGAAGGCCTCATCGGCGGCGCGCGGGTCCACCGCGGCGAGGCGGTCTTTCACCGCGTCGAAGGGCAGGGCGTGCAGGATGGAGGCGTTCAGGCCTTTCAGCTCGGCTTCGTCGAAACGGGCAGGCGACCGGCCGATCTTGCTGAAGTCGAACTCGGCGGCCAGCTGGTCCAGGCTCTCGCGTGCTTCCACATTGTCTGAGGTGCCGATCTTCGCCAGCAGCGAGCAGATCGACATCGGCTCATAGCCCTGCGCGCGCAGCTCGCCCATCGAGAGCGAACCGAGACGCTTCGACAGGCCCTGGCCGTCCGCGCCGATCAGCAGTGGCGTATGCGCCATGTCCGGCGCGGTGCCGCCGAGCGCCTTGAAGATCTCGATCTGGGCGCCAGAGTTCGTCACATGGTCCTCGCCGCGCACGACATGGGTGATGCCGGCCTCGATGTCATCGACGACGGAGGGGAGGGTGTAGAGATAAGAGCCGTCCTCGCGGATCAGGATCGGGTCCGACAGGCTGGACGTGTCGATGCTCTGCGGGCCGCGTACGAGATCGTTCCATTCCACGCGCTCGCCGGAGAGTTTGAAGCGCCAGTGCGGCTGGCGGCCTTCGGCTTCCAGCTTGGCCTTTTCGTCGTCCGTCAGACTCAGCGCCGCCCGGTCATAGACCGGCGGGCGGCCGCGGGAGAGGGCGATCTTGCGCTTGCGGTCCAGCTCGTCGGCGGTCTCGTAGCAGGGATAAAGCAGGCCCATGCCGCGCAGCTTTTCGGCGGCAGCGTCATACTGGGCGAAACGATCGGACTGGTTGAACGTGTCGGCCCAGACGAGGCCCAGCCATTCGAGGTCCACTTTCAGCGCGTCTTCGTTCTCCTTCGTGGAGCGTTCCACGTCGGTATCGTCGATGCGCAGGATGAACTTGCCGCCCTGGCCCTTGGCGAACAGCCAGTTGATGAGCGCGGTGCGCACATTGCCGACATGCAGGCGGCCAGTGGGAGACGGGGCGAAGCGGACGATGGGGGAGGTCATGGACGTTATATGGCCGTGGATCTGGGGAATGTGTGCCGCTTTCGACACCAAATTGCAGAAAAAGCCAAGCGACCCATGCCAGTTTCTTGCTAATCTGTATGCTAGTGTGGCACCGGCAGGTGAGTCGCAACCCGAGGAGGGGGTCATGAAAAAAGCCTGGATTCTTGCTTTGGCAGGAAGCCTCGCGGCCTGCGGACAGCCGGCTGACACGCCCGCTGACGGTGGCGGGTCCACGCCTGCGCCTCTCGAAAGCGAGGCGCCCGGAGCGGACATGCCGGACTCCGAACCGATTGCCTCCCCTTATGAGGTGACCGAGTCTGCCCCGGACGACACAGACTATGCCGCGCTCGCCGGCTATCCGGACACCTGGTACGTCTCCTATGGCTGGCCGGGGGAGTATCCGGCCGGCTTCGTCGTGCTGGAGCAGGGCGTGACGGTGAACGGCCGCGCCCGGCCCAATCCGGACGCGCCGGCGAATGTCGCCTGCACGCTGCCGCAATATGCCAATTACCAGATCTGGAACCGCAAGCGGGTGGAGCACGACCATCTCGAATTCATCGTCGCCTCGAAGATCGAGCCGGTGGTGATGCAGGTCGACGCCAATATCGAAACGCCGGGCGATGAAGGCATGCAGGTGCTGGAGCTGAAGGCGGGCGATGTCCTGTCCTATCTGCGCTATCTCGGCGAAGGCTTCGCGATCTTCCGCGTGAACGGGCAGGAATACACGATCAATGAGGCGGAGCTGCGCGACATCTCCAGCATGTCGGCGGTCAGCCTTGAGGAAGACCAGTGGGTCGAGGTCGCCTGTATCGGCGGCAAGCGCGCCTGGCTGCTCTATGACGACGCCATCGCGCAGGACGATATTGTGCCCTCGCCCATCGTCGGCTTCGGCGAAGCGTCCGACATCTATCCCGATGAAGTCGACAAGGTCCGCGCCGAGGGGCTGGAACTGGAAGCCTTCCAGAACGGGGCACTGGATGAAGGGACGGACGAGTAGGCTTCCGCCCTCTGCGCGCATGCTTCGACTTCGTGCCGTGACGGGAAAGGCCGCACGTGCATCATTCGTGCGTGCCGGATAATTTCGAGAGATGTTTTTGAAGCCGCGAATGGGCTCCGGCTCATTCCCGGATCCTGTGCACCTGAATACGCCGTCTCAAAGCCATTTTCAGAGGCCGGACGCCAGAACAAGCCCTCTCAAGCCAGGTGACTCCGGCAATTCTGCAATTCCTCTGTGTCAGATATTGCATTTAATAGACTATTTGGTCTATAAACAAAAAATGAGCTCTACAGACGCCCCAACACCCGGCCGCCGCAGAGGCCGCCCGCGCAAACCGCCGGGCGATCAGACGGCGCGTCAGGAGCTGATCCGGACCGGGCTGGAGTATCTGACCGAGCGGGGCTACTGCGCGGTCGCGGTCGATGAAATCCTTCGCGCAGCGGGTGTGCCTAAAGGCAGTTTTTACTACCATTTCGAATCCAAAGAGGATTTCGGACGTGCACTGATCGGTGCTTACAATGAGTATTTCTCCTCCAGGCTTCGTTCCTGGTTCCAACGCGCTGACCTCTCTCCGCTGGACCGGCTGCGGGGATTTATTTCCGACGCCGAAAAGGGGATGGAAAAGCACGCGTTCAGGCGCGGGTGCCTCGTTGGAAACTTGGGGCAGGAGATGGCGGCCCTCCCGCCGGGATTCCGCAGCCTGCTCTCCTCTGCTCTGTCGGACTGGCAGCACCTGACAGAGGCCTGCCTTCTTGAAGCACAAAACCAGGGCGAGATCGGCAAGCACCATAAGCCGGAAGCGCTCGCCGCTTTTTTCTGGATTGGTTGGGAAGGCGCGGTTTTGCGCGCCAAGCTCGAACAGGGTCCGGCCCCCCTGCGCCAGTTCGCAACTGGCTTCTTTGCCCTCACGTCAAATTGAAAGGCGACACACATGTTCGATGCAATCGTAATCAACAAAGACACAGATGAGCAGACGGTTTCCCGGAGCGAGGTGACACTTCCCGAAATGGAGGAGGGGGATGTCGTCGTCGACATCGCCTGGTCGACCCTGAACTACAAGGACGCGCTGGCGATCACGGGCAGCTCCCCGGTCGTGCGAAGCTTCCCGATGATTCCGGGCATTGATTTTGCCGGCGTCGTCTCTGAAAGCCGCCATTCTGATTTTGCGCCCGGAGACCGCGTTGTTCTGAACGGTTGGGGCGTCGGTGAAAAGCATTGGGGTGGGCTGGCACAGCGCGCGAAAGTGAAGGGGGATTGGCTTGTCCGTCTTCCTGATGGCCTGACGATGCGGCAGGCCATGGCGATTGGCACAGCCGGCTATACCGCGATGCTCTGTGTCATCGCCTTGGAAGACGAAGGCGTCACCCCCGCCAGCGGCGAAATCCTTGTCACCGGCGCGTCCGGCGGTGTCGGAAGCGTCGCGACAAGCCTGCTTGCAAACAAGGGGTTCACGGTTGCGGCGGCCACGGGCCGACCCGAAGAGGCGGACTATCTCAAAAGCCTGGGCGCGTCCTCAATTGTCGACCGGGCCGATCTTTCCGGGACGCCGCGCGCCCTGAACAAGGAGCGTTGGGCGGGTGCAGTCGATGTTGTTGGCGGCGTTGTCCTCGCCAATCTTCTGTCGATGATCAAATACAACGGGACCGTTGCAGCCTGCGGCCTGGCTGGCAGCATGGACCTGCCGACAAGTGTGGCCCCCTTCATCCTGCGTGGCGTCACATTGAAAGGCATCGACAGTGTCATGTGCCCGAAAGAGAAAAGACTGGCTGCATGGGAGCGTCTCGCAACGGATCTGGACCCAGCAAAGCTGGAAGCCATGTCCACGGAGGTGGCCTTCGAAGACGTCATCTCGACGGCGCCTCTCTTCCTGGAAGGTAAAATCCGTGGGCGCATCATTGTCCCGATCAACCCGGACCTTGAAAACTAGCCAGGTACGGAGAAGCCAGGATCCGGGCGTGCGGGCGCGGTTGAGGCTGGCGTCTACGCGTCCCGGAACCGGTTCGTGATCGGATAGCGCCGGTCGCGGCCGAAATTCTTGCCGCCGATCTTGACGCCCGGCGGGGCCTGGCGGCGCTTGTATTCGGCGATATAGAGCAGGTGCTCGATCCGTTTGACCGTGGCGGTGTCATGCCCGCGTGCGATGATGTCCTCCACGTCTTCCTCGCCCTCCACCAGGCCGCGCAGGATGTCGTCCAGCACGTCATACGGGGGCAGGGAGTCCTGGTCTTTCTGGTCCTCGCGCAGCTCCGCGCTTGGCGGCTTGGTAATGATCCGCATCGGGATCACTTCGCCGCCGGGGCCCAGCGCGCCCTTCGGCACCGCCATGTTGCGCCAGCGGGCCAGCTCGAACACTTCGGTCTTCCAGAAATCCTTCAGCGCATTATAGCCGCCGCACATGTCGCCATAGAGCGTCGCATAGCCGACCGCCATCTCGCTCTTGTTGCCGGTGGTCACCACCATGTGCCCGAACTTGTTCGACAGCGCCATCAGGGTCACCGCGCGCAGGCGGGACTGGATGTTCTCTTCCGTCGTATCGGGCTTCAGGTCCGCGAACTGCTCGGCCAGCATCTCGTCCAGCGCGTTCACGCCGGGGCGGATATTGATCGTGTCATAGCGCGCGCCGAGCCGCTGGGCGCAGAGCTTCGCGTCTTCCAGACTGTCCGAGGACGTATATTTCGACGGTAGCATCACGCACCACACGCGCTCCGGCCCCAGCGCATCCACCGCAATCGCCGCCGTCAGTGCCGAGTCGATGCCGCCGCTCATCCCCAGCACGACGCCGGGGAAGCGGTTCTTGTTGACATAATCACCCAGCGCCATCACCGCCGCGCGGTATTCGGCTTCCCAGCCGCTGGACAGCTCTGCCTTCGACTCGCTCGCAAACTGGTGCGTCTCGCCATCGAACGTCACCAGCGCCGTGCCGGTGACGAAATCGCCCAGCAGCTGGTGCTCCGTCCCGTCGAAATCGACGGCATAGCTCGCCCCGTCAAAGACCAATTCGTCTTGTCCGCCCACCTGGTTCACGAACAGGTAAGGCACGCCCGTCTTCGTCCAGGCGGAGAAGCTCGTATGCCGCTCCACCTGCACGGTGCGGCGCCAGGGGCTGCCATTCGGCACGATCAGCATTTCCGCGCCCGCCTCGGCCAGCGCAGACGGCACGCGCGGATACCAGATGTCCTCACAGATCGCGATGCCGACCGGAATGCCGTTCAGCTCGAACACGGGCAGGGGGCCTTCGCCCGCATCGAAGATGCGCTTCTCGTCGAACACGCCATAGTTCGGCAGCTCGCGCTTGTCATAGCGCCCGGCCACCGCGCCATCCTTCAGCAGCACGGCGGAATTGTGCCGTTTCTTGCCGTCCATCCAGGGGCTGCCGATGATCACGGCCGGGCCATTGGCGGTCTCCGCGGCGAGGGCCTGCACCGCCTTCATGGAGTCTTCCACGGCCGCCGGTTTCAGCACCAGATCCTCGGCCGGATAGCCAAGGATGAACAGTTCGGAGAGGACAAGCAGGTCAGCGCCCTTGTCCTTCGCTTGCGCCAAGGCCCCGCGCGCCAGCTCAAAATTCCCCTTGATGTCCCCCACCACAGGATTGAGCTGCGCGACCAGGATTTTCAGATTTTTGCTCATGAAGAGCATTTAGGGGGCTGCGCAGGGATTAGCAATTGGTGTGGTGGAATGATTTCGGATCAGAAGATGTGGGCCAAAGATAGGGATATTCTATCACGTTCCTCTTCACTGAACGCTTATTTCTGGGCGATGATTGGTTTCGTACCCAAGAGTGGATTTTCCTCTTCCGCGGCTTCAGCAGATTCAATCGGAAATACGCCACCGGTAATCGAATGGATGGCCCCTGCGGGATGTTCGAGAGTGTCCGCCTTTGTACGGAAACTGAAATTTCGAAACTGCAACGCTAGAGGCAGCCACTCAGTTGATTCGAAACTTGTTGCGAAGTGTCGACTTGCGAAAATGGCTTGTCGTGTATTGAGTTCGTTCACTGCCTCTTCCGATTCAAAGGATTCGAATTCACGTTCCCATAGACCGACCAAATAAAGATGCTTGGACAGAGGAAACGCCATTTCACAATCATCACCTCCAGGCGGTATGCCATAAAGACCAAAGTGCCGCCCTGGGTGTACAAAGGTAAGCGGGTGATCAGAGATAATTACACGACCTAGTGGAGATTTTACGAGGTTCCATCGAAACCCGTTCAGCAGAATTGAATGAGTTTGCTTTGTCATCTGAAAAATCTTGTCTAGGTAAACGGCATTGTTGATTTGGAACTCTAGTGCCCCGCTATCAAGCAGTTCCGTGAGCGACCGGTTCTCAGCGTCTGGAAGCGGCCCTAGCTCGTCGAAAGCTCCACGTTGGTCCATCATGATGGCGGACGTTCTAACCAATTGTTGATGATGGGCAATAACGCCTGCTTGAAGAGAAGGGCTTCTTATTCTGGAAAGCGCAAGGTATGCTGTGAGGGCGTTCAATGCTTCTGCCGCAACAATTTCTGAATCTATTGTTTTGGCCAGTGCTGGAAATGTCTGGTTCTCAACCTCGGTGATGAAATTTTCAAATTCCGTATTCAGACCATCTGGCGTGTCATATGAATTGAGATCTCGTTGCCAAAAGATTGCTTCTGGTGAAACGTCGAAGCTTCGGCCTTCTTTTGAATAAACTGTAACAGTTCCGTTTGAATCAACGAACTGTCGAATATGTTCAGCTTGAACAAAGTGATGTCTTCTTGGTTTGTACACAGACTATATCCGTATTCAATAGCCTCGCTTTAAACTAGCCACTTGTAACCTTTGCCTTTCCGACTGCTCCACATTTGGGGCACTTTGGTTTGATGTGCTCCAAGGCTTCAGAGGTGTGTGAGAATCCTTTTGTGTAATAAGATTTCCCTTCAAACCCAATGACGGAGTAGTCCTCCCATTGGCCGCCAAAAGGTTGGTCACTTTCTTTGCAAATGAGAGTGCCATCGTGCCCACATTCGCATTTGATAGGGTACCTTGTTCTTTGCGCCATCCGAAGCTCCTCGCATTTGACTCGGCTGCCCTCTACTTAGGGGGGTGGATTTATTCTACTTGAATGGCTGTGGCTTTGCGACCCTCTTTAGCTCCCGCTTTACAGCCCCGCCCGAAACCGGCACTCCAGCATCTCACCGCAAACACGGGAGCCGCCATGACCGAAGGAATGCGTTTTACGACGCCGCGCCACAGGGAGGTCTATGTCGCCTATGGGACAGTCTATGACTGTGTCGATGCGCTGGCGGCGATCCTGTTCATTATCGGCTCGGTCCTGTTCTTTGGGGAGGCGACGCAGACGGCCGGGACGTGGCTGTTCCTGATCGGCTCGGTCTGTTTCGCGATCCGGCCGGTGGTGCATGTCGTGCGCGACGTACACATGCGGCGGCTGCCGAAGGCGTAGGGGCGCCCGCCAGCCCGCGTATATATGGTCCATACACGGTGTATATATGGTGTTTTACACGGTCTGGCGGGGCCCTTATCCAACACCTCAGGCGCGTTTACGCAGGAGCCCTGCGAGCATCAGCGCGGTCGCGATCAGCATCGCGATGGAGAGCCCCATCAGCAGCGTCGCGACAGTATTTTCCTGAAACGGCGTGCCCGTATGGCCAGCGCCCGAGATCGGCATCAGCGCGCTCGCGCCCCAGGCGGCGGCGAGGAATACGGTCGCCCAATTGGCTGTGGTGCCGAAGAGGAACAGGCCAAACGCCGTCTTCTTCAGGGCCGGGGAGAGGTGCACCCGGTCCCAGATTGCGCCCACGGCAATCAGGAACGTGCCGTTCATCAGGCCCTCCAGATGCGAGGACAATCCCATCCGCGGATTGAGCAAAAGCGGCCCGACAAAGCCCGTGACGAGGCCCAGCAGGAACAGGCCCGCCCCGAAGATGAGCAGCCAGTCTTTCTGTGAGTACATTGTTTTTCCTCCCCTTTTTTGGCCTTTATTTTGAGGGGAGTGTGCGCCGGTTTGGCCTAGATATCCAGGTCCTCAACAAAGGCCGCGTTCTCCTGGATGAAGCGGAAGCGGAGTTCCGCCTTCTTGCCCATCAGCGTGTTGATGAGTTCGGCCGGCTTCATCTCGGTCAGCTCGTCCATGGAATCCGGCAGCGTCACGCGGGCGAGCGTGCGGGTAGCCGGGTTCATCGTGGTCTCTTTCAGCTGCGCCGGGTTCATCTCGCCGAGACCCTTGAAGCGCGTCATGTCGACCTTCTGGTTCGGCTTGAAGTGCGCTTTCATCTTCGCCGCGCGGTCTTCGTCGTCCATGGCATAGACGATCGTGCCCTTGTTGGAGAGCTTGTAGAGCGGCGGCATGGCCAGGAAAAGCCGTCCGGATTCAATGAGTCCCGGCGTCATCCGGTAGAAGAAAGTGATCAGCAGCGCCGCGATGTGGGCGCCGTCCACGTCGGCGTCGGTCATGATGATGATGCGCTCATAACGCAGATCGTCGATGGCGAATTTCTTGCCGAGCTGGGTGCCCAGCGCCAGCGCCAGATCGTTGATCTCCTGGTTGGCCATCATCTTGTCGAGCGAGGCGCTTTCGACGTTCAGGATCTTCCCGCGCAGCGGCAGGATGGCCTGCGTTTTCCGGTCGCGCGCCTGCTTGGCGCTGCCGCCAGCCGAGTCGCCTTCGACGAGGAACAGCTCGGTTTCGTCCGGGCCTTTTTCCGAACAGTCCGCCAGCTTGCCCGGCAGGCGGAGCTTTTTGGTGGCGGACTTGCGGTTGATTTCTTTCTGTTTTCTGCGGCGTGCGCGCTCATCGGCGCGGTCGATCGCCCAGGTCAGCAGCTTGTCGGCTTCCTTCGGGGACCCAGCGAGCCAGTGGTCGAACCGGTCGCGCACGGCGTTCTCGACGAGACGGAACGCGGCAGTGGTCGACAGCTTGTCCTTGGTCTGGCCGACGAATTCCGGCCCGCGGATGAAGACCGACAGCAACAGGCCGGAATGGCCCATGATGTCGTCGGCGGTGATGTCGCCGGCCTTCTTGTTGCCGGTCAGCTCGCCGAAATTGCGCAGGCCCTTGGTGATCGCCGCGCGGAAGCCCGCCTCGTGCGTGCCGCCTTCGGGCGTCGGGATCGTGTTACAATAAGAGCGGGCAAAGCCGTCGCTCTCGCCGAAACCGGCCTGCGTCCAGGCGATGGCCCATTCGACCTTGCCCTCATCGCCCATGTCCACGAGGCCGGTGAACGGCGCTTCGGTGATCGTTGCCTTGCCGCCGAAGACTTCGGCCAGCTGGTCGGCGAGGCCGTTCGGGTAGGAGAGGGTGGCCTCTGCCGGGATCTTGGAATCTTCCGGCAGCAGGGACGGGTCGCAGTTCCAGCGCACCTCGACGCCGCGGTAGAGATAGGCTTTCGAGCGCGCCATCTGGAACAGGCGGGCCGGGCGCCAGCGCATCTTCTCGCCGAAGATCTGATGGTCCGGCTTGAATTTCACCGACGTGCCGCGCCGGTTCGGCGCCGCGCCGACCTTCTCCAGCTTGCCCTCCACGAGACCGCGCGAGAAGCACTGCCGGTAGAGCCGCTTGTCACGGGCAACCTCGACTTCCACGCGCTCCGACAGCGCGTTTACCACCGAGATACCCACGCCATGGAGGCCGCCAGCGGTGGCGTAAGCCTTGTCAGAAAACTTCCCGCCCGAGTGCAGCGTCGTCATGATGACTTCGAGGGCGGATTTCTTGGGGAATTTCGGGTGCGGGTCGACCGGGATGCCGCGGCCATTGTCGGCGACGGTCAGATAGCCTTCGGCGTCGAGATGGATCTCGATCCGGTTGGCATGGCCGGCGACGGCTTCGTCCATCGCATTGTCCAGCACCTCGGCAAAGAGGTGGTGATAGGCGCGCTCGTCCGTGCCGCCGATATACATGCCGGGGCGTTTGCGGACAGGCTCGAGGCCTTCAAGGACTTCAATGTCCTTTGCGGAGTAACCGGACGTGTCGGAGCTCATTTGGTCGAACAGCTTTGCTTGCTTGGCGGCGGCCATTTATGGTCTCCCTTAAGGGCGTCACGAGTCAGTGTCGATATTGGGGGAACATCAATGACTGCCACGATTAACACTGCATTAACCCTGGCCAGCGGGCTGACATTTCCCAACCGTCTTGTGAAAGCGGCAATGACAGAGGGATTGGCTGATTCGCGCAATAGGGTCACTGAGGCGCATGTCACGCTCTACCGGCGCTGGGCCGAAGGCGGGCTCGGCGGCATCATCACCGGCAATGTCCAGATCGACCGGGATCACCTTGAACAGGTGGGCAATGTGGTCATCGGGCCGAAGATTTCGAACGAGGCGCTGGACGGCTTCGCCCGCTGGGCTGAAGCGGCGAAATCCAAAGGCGCGGCGCTGGTCATGCAGGTCAGCCATGCCGGGCGCCAGACGCCGAAACTGGTAAACCCCAGGCCCGCCGCGCCGAGCCCTGTGGCGCTCGGACTGCCAGGCGGCCAGTTCGGGGAGCCCCGCGCCATGACGGTGGAGGAAATCAAGGCGGTGATTGAAGGCTTCGGCCGGGCGGCGAAAGTCGCGAAACAGACCGGGTTTGACGGCATTCAGGTCCATGCCGCCCATGGGTATCTGTTGTCCTCCTTCCTGTCGCCGCTGGCCAATCGGCGTGAGGACGAATGGGGCGGTCCGCTTGAAAACCGGGCAAGATTGCTGGTCGCCTGCGTGAAAGAAGCGAAGATCGCCGGCGGGCCGGGCTTCTCCGTTTCGGTGAAGCTGAACTCGGCAGACTTCCAGAAAGGCGGCTTCAGTTTCGAGGACTGCCTCGGCGTGATCGACACGCTCGACACACTGGACGTTGATTTTGTAGAGATTTCCGGCGGGAACTATGAACAGCCGAAAATGATGGACCAGGAGGGGCTTGAACCTGTCTTCGATCAGCCGGTGTCCGCATCCACGAAGGCGAGGGAGGCCTATTTCCTGAAATATGCCCGCGCCGTGCAGGACCGGGCAAAGATGCCGCTGATGGTCACCGGCGGGTTCCGCACGGTCGCGGCGATGAACGAAGCGCTGGCCTCCGGCGAGGCAGACCTGATCGGCATCGGACGTCCGCTTTGCGTGGATACGACCGCCCCCGCGCGGCTGCTCTCTGGTACGCAGGAGGCTTTCGACCAATGGGAAAAGAAGCTGCGTATCGGACCGGGTCTGCTGGGACCGCATTCGCCGATCAAACTCATCAAGGCTCTTAACGGTTTCGGGGCCATGGGCTGGTATTATGAGCAGCTGAAGAGGCTCGGTGCGGGAGGGGAGCCAGATGAGAAACTTGGCGTGCTGTCCGCTTTCCTGGCAAACCAGAAATCGGAAAAGGCTGCCGCAAAGGCATGGCAGGCCGAAGCGCCCTGATTGCAGGCAGGGGCGGGGTAAATCACAATTTTGTTGCGCAGGGGCCGGGTTGAAGCAGGCCCGGCCACTCTCCACATCTGGTGCATCGCCCGACTCCCGCCATCATTGGCGGGTAGGGTCACATGGTTGCCGCCCGGCGGGACCATAATACGAAGGAGGCAGTTACATGCCAAAGACCAAGAACCTTCCGGTGTTGCCGCTTCGGGACATCGTTGTGTTCCCCGACATGGTCGCCCCGCTCTTCGTGGGCCGCGACAAGTCGGTGCGCGCCCTCGAAATGATCGAGGAAGCGGACAATGAAATCATGCTGGTGGCCCAGCTCGATGCCGCGATCGACGATCCCGGCTCCGATGACGTGCACGGAACCGGCACGATCGCCACCATCCTCCAGCTGCTGAAGCTGCCCGACGGCACCGTTAAAGTGCTGGTCGAAGGCAAGACGCGTGCACGCGTTGCTGAACTGATTGACCGCGGCGACTATTTCGAAGCCGAAGTCGAAGTTCTGGACGAGGTCGAAACGGAGAATTCCGACGTCGAAGCCCTCATGCGCGCCGTGCAGGAGCAGTTCGAGAATTATGTGAAGCTGAATCGCAAGATCCCGCCGGAATCCGTCGGCACGATCTCTGCGATGACCGATCCCGGCCGCCTGGCCGACTCGGTGGCCTCGAACCTCTCTGTCAAACTTTCCGACAAGCAGGAACTGCTCGAACTCACGGACGTGAAGGAACGCCTCGAAAAGGTCTTCGCGCTCATGGAGAGCGAGATGGGCATGCTGCAGATGGAGCGGAAGATCAAAAACCGCGTCAAGCGGCAGATGGAGAAGACCCAGCGCGAGTATTACCTCAACGAGCAGATGAAGGCGATCCAGCGCGAGCTGGGTGAGCAGGGTGAAGGCGGCGAGCGCGACGAGCTGGCCGAACTGGAAGCCCGCATCAAGGAAACGCCGCTGTCCGAAGAGGCCCGTACCAAGGCCGATGCCGAGATGAAGAAGTTGCGGCAGATGTCGCCGATGTCGGCGGAATCCACCGTTGTGCGGAACTATCTCGACTGGTTGCTGGCCCTGCCATGGGGCACGCGCAAGGACATCGAGACCGACCTGGTCAAAGCCGAGAAGCAGCTCGACGACGACCATTATGGTCTTGAGAAGGTGAAAGAGCGGATCCTCGAATATCTCGCCGTGCAGAAGCGCACCGGCAAGATGAAGGGGCCGATCCTCTGCCTCGTCGGCCCTCCGGGTGTCGGTAAGACCTCGCTTGGCCGGTCCATTGCCGAAGCCACGGGACGCGACTTCGTGCGCGTGTCGCTGGGCGGCGTGCGTGACGAGAGCGAGATCCGCGGCCACCGCCGGACCTATATCGGCTCGATGCCGGGACGCATCATCCAGTCGCTGAAGAAGGTGAAGTCGGGCAACCCGCTGTTCCTTCTGGACGAGATCGACAAGATGGGCATGGACCATCGCGGCGATCCGGCCTCGGCGCTGCTGGAAGTGCTCGATCCGGAGCAGAACTCGACGTTCAACGACCATTACCTGGAAGTCGACTACGACCTTTCCGACGTGATGTTCGTGACGACGGCGAACTCGCTCAACATGCCCCAGCCCTTGCTGGACCGTATGGAGATCATCCGCATCGCCGGGTACACGGAAGATGAGAAGCTGGAGATCACCAAGCGCCACCTGATCCCTCAGGTGCGTGAGGATCACGGCCTTGGCGAGGACGAGTTTGTCGTCACCGACCAGGCCATCCGCGATCTCATCCGCTACTACTCCCGCGAAGCCGGTGTTCGTAGCCTGAAGCGTGAGATTGCGCGCCTTGCCCGCAAGGCGGTGCGCAAGCTGGCGGAGCAGGGCGATGGCGCCACGCTGACCGTGACGCCGGAGAACCTCGGCGACTTCGCAGGCGTGCGGAAGTTCCGTTACGGCCTTGCCGACGAGACCGATCAGGTGGGCGCCGTTACCGGCCTTGCCTGGACCGAGACGGGCGGCGACCTCCTAACCATCGAGGCGGTCAAGATGCCCGGCCGCGGGAACATGAAGGTCACCGGGAACCTCCGCGACGTGATGAAGGAATCGATCCAGGCGGCGAGCTCGCTCGTGCGGTCCCGGTCGGTGATGCTCGGCATCAAGCCGACGGTCTTCAACACGACGGACATCCACGTCCACGTGCCGGATGGCGCCACACCGAAAGACGGTCCGTCCGCCGGTGTCGCCATGACCACCGCCATTGTCTCACTGCTGACCGGGAACCCGGTTGACCGCGAAGTCGCGATGACGGGTGAGATCTCGCTGCGTGGCAAGGTGTTGCCGATCGGCGGCCTGAAGGAGAAGTTGCTCGCAGCCCTCCGCGGCGGCATCAAGACGGTCCTCATTCCGGAAGAGAACGAGAAGGATCTCGACGAGATTCCGGAGAATGTGAAGACGGGCCTGAAGATCGTGCCGGTCTCCGACATCAATGAGGTGCTGGAGATTGCGCTGACCCGGCCGCTGACACCGATCGAATGGTCGGAAGCCGACGAGGCGGCGCTGCACGCATCGCTGTCGGGGCAGGGCAGCGGAACGGGCGACCAGCCCCGCGCCCACTAAGGCTCGGCACATTAAAAACACAGGCGGCCGCTTCATCTGGAGCGGCCGTCTTGCTTTTTGTCCCGAGGCCCGGCATGAACGCCGCCGGATGGGCGGTTAGCTCAGTTGGTAGAGCATCTCGTTTACACCGAGAGGGTCAGCGGTTCGAGCCCGTTACCGCCCACCATTCACATCCGGTGCGCCTGTGGCGCACAAATCGATCGAGGATCGATTTGAGGATGTGAATGCGCGCCGCGCAAGCAACCGCTACCCCTCGGTCCCCGTCCGCTTCTCCGCTTCCGGAATTGCATCCGAAATGCTGCGTGCGACCGTTCGCAGGAATTCGATTGTTTTCAGTTCCTTGGCATGTTCCTCGTCCGGCTTCACGCCATAGTCGCGGTTGGAGGAGAGCTTCACTATGGTGATGCCTCGCGCAGGATCGACATAGATGAACTCGTTGTAGACGCCCATGGCGCAGAACTCGAGCGGCGCCGTGCTGAGCACCCACCACTGGAAGCCGTAGCCGAGCGACTGGCCGTAGCCTGAAGGCGCATCCGGCAGGGCAAAGCCACCGGGCATCAGGTGCGGCATGTCCGGGGCCAGAGATTTGTCGACCCAGGCTTCCGGCACGACCTGGCGCCCATGCCAGTTTCCGCGATTACGATAGAGCTCACCGAGCTTCGCATAATCGCGAGCCGTCGCGGTGAGACCGCCAAAGGCCATCTCGACGCCATCCTTATCCACGATCCAGCGTGCCGGGCTTTCCGCGCCGAGTGGCTCCCAGAGCTTTTCCTGCATGTAGGCGGCGAGCGACTTGCCGGTGGAAGCTGCGACCAGCATGCCCAGTACCTGCGTGTCGATGGAATTGTAGAGCCGGTACATGCCGGGCTTGCGGGCCGGGGCCAGTGAGCGGGCGAAGTCGGTCAACGACCCGCCAAGCGCGAAGGTGCGCGCGAAGCGATTGATGTCCGATTTCCAGTCGCTGTAGTCTTCGTTCCAGGACGCGCCGGAACACATCTGCAGGACCTGTTTGATGGTGACACCGTCATAAGCTGAACCTTTCAGGGTCGGCACATGGTCCGTCACCGGATCGTAGATCGAATGTATGTGGCCTTCCTCGATGGCGATGCCGACGAGGGCGGATACAAAGCTTTTCGCGACTGACCAGGACAGCCAGTCCTGCATCCGTCCGCCAGCGCCGGCATAGGTCTCGTGGACGATCTCGCCATCCTTCAGGACAAGCATGGCAGCGGTATCGGTGTCTTCCAGGAAGGCATCCGTATCCCAGGTTTGGCCTTCGTAGTCGAATGTTTCGGGCAGGTCCTGATATGCTGCCTCGGGGAAGGGGCTGCGGTGCTTGGCAGCCGGGATTTCGACGGTCGGGAAAATCTCGGCGATATGGCTGAACGTCCAGTCCTGGCGCGCGCCGGAGAACAGTGTCGGGGCGAGCCGGATGCGCAGGATCGTGCTGCGATAGCGCCAGGCCGCCAGCGCCAGCAGCGCAGCGGTAACGGAAATGATCGCGGAAAGCGGCAAATGCGCAATAGACACGAGAAACCCCAGACTCATCCTTGCCGGGGCATTCCCGGGCTTGAGGTACAGGGGTAACCGATCTTGGTTTCTGCCGGCCTTGGGCGGGGGGTGAAACTTGGCCCCCTCTGGCAAGGCTTTGTTTACGTCATGCTGAAGCGTTCCTGCATCAGCGTGATGCTGGCGACTTTGTGGATCAGGCCTTCGAAAGCGATCTTCTGCTCGCCCTGCAGCATCTTCACCATGTTCAGCGCATTGCGGGCACGGTCAGGATCGATCACCGGCTGTTCTTCCAGTGCTTTGGAGGCGAAGACGTCTTCATACATCTGCATCATCGGGTCTTCCGCATCGGTGACCGGAGGGGCGAGGAAGGGGTGTTTCTCGCGAGTGTAGACCTCGTCGATCAGCACGTCCTTTGCGGCCTCGCGTAGCACATGCTTTTCCGTCGTTCCACGGACTTTCATATGGATCGGCAGACGCGCGGCGCATTCGGCCAGGCGGTGGTCCAGCATAGGCACCCGGCCTTCCACGGAATGGGCCATTTCCATCCGGTCACCCAGGAAGGTGAGGATGAAGTTCGCCATATGCGTTTTGGAATTCAGGTAAAGCGCCTGGTTGAGACGCGAACGGCCATCAAGCGCGCGGCTGACCGGCAACCGGTCCATCACATAGGTGAACGGGTTGGCAGATGGGTGGATACCGGCCATCATTTCATCGCGATAAAGTCCGGACGAGATACGGCCAAGCTGGCCATAGGTCTCCATGAAGGAGGGCACCCAGCCGAGGCGGGTGGCGACTTCCCTGATGGCCGGGTCATCCGCCCCTTCGCGCATGAAGATCGCGCGGGCGGCGGGGTTGGACTCGAAGATCTGCTCGATCATGGCCTGGGCTTCGGCTTCACTGCGGCCTTCGCCATGATGCAGGATCGCATCGCGCTTGAAGGGCAGGTAGCCGCCGAGCATTTCGTCGGCGCCTTCGCCAGTCAGCACGACCTTGATGCCGCGCTGGTTAACCGCGCGGCTGAGCAGGAACTTCGCCACGCCATTTGCATTTACGAACGGTGTTTCGGCATGCCAGACCGCATCGGAATAGGCGGCGGCGAGATCTTTCCGTCCCACGATGATCGGGTTGTAATTCGCCCCGGCAAAAGCCGCCTGCTTCTCGGCGATCGGTGCCTCATTATAGAGTTCATCATCGAAGGCGAGCGTGTAGCACTCAATGGGCCGCGACAGGCCTTGCTGGGCAAAACCGAGCACAGCGCAGGAGTCGATGCCGCCGCTGAGATAACAGGCCACCGGCACGTCCGCGACGAGGCGGTCCCGGATCGACTCCTTCAGGATGGCGCGGAACTCCTCGACGCATTCCGCCTCGCTGCGTGTATCGCTCTCAAGCGCTGCTTCGGTCGGGAAGTCCCAGTCCCAATAGGTGTATAGCTTGATGTCGCCGGGCGTGGCGATGGCGTACTGGCCTTGCGGCACGGACCAGATGTCCTTGAACAGGGTGCGGGCGTGGTCGCGAAAGAGGAAGCCGTCATAAAAAGCGGTTTCAAGGTCCCAGCGAGCCGGCACACCGAGGGCCAGCAGGGCCTTGATCTCGGACGCGAAATAGACAGCCCCCTGATGAACTGTGTAGAAGAGAGGCTTGATGCCGAACCGGTCCCGGATGGCGATCAGGCAGTTCTGGCGTTCGTCTGCGATGACGATCGAGAACTCGCCGCGCAGTTCCTTCAATGCCTGCAGGCCATAGTGCAGATAGAGGTGTAGCGCGATCTCGCTGTCGGACTTGGTCTTGAAAACCGCGCCTTCCGCGAGAAGGCGGTCACGGATTTCGCGGTAGCCATAGAACTCGCCGTTGACGACGATGTGGACATTGCCGTCCGAATTGCTGATTGGTTGGGCGCCATTGTCGAGCCCGATGATCGACAGGCGCGTATGTCCCAGAAACATGGACTTGTTTTCGGAGATCCAGGTGTCCGACGATTCCGGTCCACGATGGGTGAGAGAGGCCACAGCCTTGTCCAATGTCGCGAGCGACACCTTCCCGATTCCTGCGATCAGGCCACACATGGCATTATCTCCGTTCTTTCCGGGCGTGTCTCACCCGAGTGCCTTCAGCATGTCCGGCACCAGGGCTTCATTGTGAATGCAGATATTGGCAACTGACTCGTGAGAGAAAGTTGCGCCGGTATACCAAGTGCGCCGTTCGCCCTGCATCTGGCGCATGCGGGCGATGAGTCCCTTCCGGATCGCGTCGGGATCGTATTCGGCAAAATATTCCCAGATTTCCTGCTGGATCACGGCATTGATCGTGCCGCCCCGCCGGGTCACCTCCTCGCGCAGGATCTCGACAAGTTCCGGCCCGGTATAATCGCCAGGCAGCTGATTGGCGATGTAGAGGTGGCCGCCGAGCCCCGCATCATAGCCTTCCCGCCGGGCGGACATCATCAGACCGGGCTCCACACCCGGCAGGCAGGTTTCGCTGTAGTATTCGATCTGTTCCTGGAACCAGTCCTCGGAAGAGATCAGCGTGGTGGCATAGCCGCCCCAATGAATCGCATCTCCGACAATGCGCTCGGCTTCGGTTGGCTCGAGTAGGGCTGAGAATCTGTCCACCGGCATGGCGCAGATCAGGGCGTCGAACTTTTCCTCTGTTCCGTCATCCAGCACAACAAGGTGCTGGTCTCCGGACCGGTCAATGTGACGGACATGGGTTTCCAGGCGCACATCCATGGGCTTTGCCAGGCGTTCCCAGAACTCGCCCCAGCCTTCGACCGGCATGTAGATCTTGTTTAGCGTGCCGGACAGGATGAGGTCCATGTCCACCCAGCGCATGGCATGCACGATCGGCACGGTCTTGAGGTCGCCATAGCCCATGCCCGTGACCGTGCGCATCATCATCTTTTCGATCTTGCCCAGCTTGCGGGCGCGCAGCCAATCGACAGCCGGGGTTGCGGCTTCCTCGAGGGCTTTCTGGGGTGGGGTATCGGCTTCCAGCGCTTTCAGGAGTTTCCGGCGGGCGCGGACATAGGAGATGCCCTGAATAGCGAGCGGGGCACCCGGGCCGGAATTGAAAAAGTCCCGCGCCGGCACGCCGTCGATCTTGTGCGGCACGATCTGCTGGATGGTGATGCCCTGTTCGCGCATCCATTTCATGACGCGCCGGTGGGACATGATTGTGTAGCAGGTACCGAATTCGATCAGATCCTCGCCCTGGCGCACGCTCAGGGACTTCCCACCTACGCGGTGAGATTTCTCGTAAAGGGTGACGGAATGATCGCTCTGCTCCATCAGGAGTCGAGCGATCGTCAGGCCAGCTGGACCTGCGCCGAGAATGGCGATCCGCTTTCCGCCCGGCTTCATCTGAACTACTCACAACAGCATCAGCCCACAGGACTAGCTCATTGCGCCGCCGATGCAAGGCGAATGCTGCCCCACGCTGGGTTTCAGGAGGAAAACTTCAGAAGGCGTTCAGCCGTTGGCCGTTCGGCGGGGCTCAGGCCTAGTGCTGCCGATCACGGTATCGGTTTTGTGGCCGAAACGTTTGCCCACGATTGCCGAGGAGGGGAGCGTGATCGTGATCGCATTGCCGATCTTGTTGAGCGGACGCACGGTGATTTCAGCGCCCTGGCTGTTGAGATATTTCTTGATCAGCGCCAGTTCGAGGCCGCGAGTCACATACTGGTCGGCGCCGGGGCGGGTCTCGTCGCCATAGGGCTCGAAGAAGTCTGCAACTTCTGCCGGGCTGAGCGGGCGGCCACGGTCGACGATCGTGACGTGAATACGGCCTTCCTCGTCAGGCGTGCAGGTCAGCACGATCGGGTCGATCGAAACCATTGAGGCGCGCTTGAGCAGCTTCACCACCGTGGACGTGAAGCGCGGTCCATCGATCATCACGACATCGAGGTCCTGCGGAATGGAGACCTTGATGCGATCGAAGGTGGAGGTCTCCCAGGTTGCGGCGGCCCAGAGTTGCTCCGGCGAGAGAAGTTCGCGCAGGTCTTCCGGCGCCTCGTTCGAGAACGTGCCACCGGATTCACCTTCGGCATATTCTTCGATGTCGCGCACCAGGTCGAGCAAGTCACGGGCAACCTTGTCGATGCTGTCGCAGTGGCCGCTGATCTCTTCGCGGGAAAACTCGATCTTCGAACCTGACGACATCGCAGACGCCAGCGTCATGATATATTTCAGCGGTCCGGCAAGGTCGGTTGATGCCCGCGAGATGAAGCGCGACCGCGCAGCCAGGGCGTCATTGATCGTTTCCTGCGCAGCGAGAAGGGACCGCTGGGTCTCTTTCTGCAGGTTGATGTTCGTGTGCGTGACAATGAAGTTACGGTTCGCAGACTGGGTTACGGACCGGATAAACCAGTCGCTGCCCTTTACTGAAATCTCTTTGGTGCCGAGATCCACCGTCGTCGGAACGAAGTCAGGAAAATAATTCTGGTGATAGGTGTTTGCCACCAGACGTTCACCGGTCTCGGTGAAGATCGCAAATCCGTGCCGTGAGGTTTCGAGCGACTGTTTCAGCAGGTCGTGCGCACGCTCAGTTTCCGTGCGGGACTCGACCAGTTCCAAGGTGGACTGGAAGAAGTTCCGGGAGCTGACGAGCAGGGCAATCGAAAGTGCAAGGCCGAACAGTGTGGCTGTCATCGCCGTCGCTGTGTGGTGTTGCAGTAGGGCCAGGAGCTGAACCACGGTCGCAGCAGTCATATAGCGGGCGGCCACGCCAACCATGGGGGCAGTGAAGCCAACCACGCCGCAACACATGCCCATCGCAACGCCGATCATGGTCAGCTGCTGCGCTTCGGTCTCGGCGACCGGCGTCAACATCAGTCCCGTCCACCAGAGGCCGAGTATGAACGATCCGATCTCGGCGCGCTTCACGAAGCGGCCGGACGGGACCCGGCCCGTGCTGAGGTCGAGTGGACGCAAACCGCTCCAGAACATGAAACCGGAATAGAGGGCAACCGGCACCCACCACGCAAAGGCGATCGGGCAGAAGCCGGACTCGGAGTCTGCCGAGAACATGGCGAGCAGGATCGTCGCGTTGATCAGCGTCACGACACTGATCGGGATCTTGTATTTCTGGAACCGGCTGAGCATGTGCAGGTTCATCGGTCCGCGCACGCTCTCATCGATCTTCGGTGAACCGAAGAGGATCAGGTCAAGGAACGTGAAACGGGTCGCCGCACTGGTCATGCGGCCACATAATCACAACTCAGATAAGTTATAGTTCACGCCGAAAAGAGTTTTGCGGGTCGGCATTAACCACTCATTCACCCGCGATCCTGTCGCAATTGCTTCAGTTTGCATGTTTTATGCCTGGCACCGTCATTAAGGACTGGCATGTCCGCGTCCTGAAAAGCGTTCATTCGTTATGCACAGTATTCCACAAGGCAAGGCCCGGAAAAGGCTCGACCTGTCGCTGCGCCGGTGGCTTTAGCTATTCCTATACCTGCCGTGGCTATGGTTACCGCCAAAGAGGCACGTGGGTCAGGACGGGTATGACATCTGCTAGCTCAATCTCACGCGCGGCGCGTCTCTGGACGTGGCTGCTCGGCGGATCAATCTTTCTGAGTGTTGTGGCGGTGAGCCTACTTAAAGGCAGGCTTGGCCAGCCCGGGCCCGATGGCGATGATGTCATGCGGCTTGTGCAGATCCGTGACCTGCTGGCGGGGCAGGGGTGGTTCGATCTTCATCAGTATCGCCTTGGGCCGGATGGCGGCACGCTGATGCACTGGTCCCGGATACCGGATCTTCCGGTTATTATGCTGACGGGTCTGTTTGACCTGTTCCTGCCGCAGGACACAGCACTGGCCTGGGCCATTTCGGTCTGGCCACCGCTCAGCATGCTGTTTGTTCTGGGCGGGCTCGTTCTGGCCGCGCGGAATCTCGATGGGGGCAGACTGCTCGTCTTTACCTTCATTGTCGCGCTGCCTGTCCTGTTTGCCCATTTCCGGTTCCTCTCCGGTGCGCTCGACCATCACAATCTTCAATTCGGTTTCCTTGCTATCGCGGTCGGGGCTTCACTGGACCGTCAGGCCGCACCGAAAAACATGGTGCTGAGCGCCGTCATGCTGGCACTGTCTGTCGCTGTCGGGATTGAGCTTTATCCCTTCGTTGCGGTCATTTGTGGATTTCATGCACTGGACTGGGCCGCGCGCGGGACAGAGGTGCGGCGTGGAACGATTGCGTTTGGCGTAACATTGGCAGGAACAACGGCGGCTTGCTTCTTCGCAACGGTACCTCCGGCGCTCTGGAGCCGGGTTTATTGCGACAGCTTCTCCATTATCAGCTTCCTCGCCCTTGCGATTGGTGGTGGCGGCCTGGCGCTCGCAGCGGCGTTCCTGTCAGGGCGCAGTATGCGCATCCGGCTTGCGGGGCTCGCCGGCATAGGTCTTGCCTGCGGCGTGGTGTTTATCTTTCAGGGGCCGCAATGCCTGGCAAACCCGATCGATGTGCTGGCCCCGGATGTGCGCGAGATCTGGTTTAATTCGATCACCGAGGCGCGGCCCATGTTCGCGCAGGATGGTGGGCGCTGGCCTTTCATTGCCTATGCGATGGGAACCAGCGTGGTTGCGCTGGGCGTCTCCATCTATGGCATTATCCGTAGGCGGGACATTCGCACCTGGAGCCTGTTTGCCTTGCTTTTGACGATGGCGCTCGTCCTGATGTTGTATCAGGTCCGGTTCTATGCCTTCGGTAGTTTGCTGGCGATTGTCCCCTGTGCGCTCTGGGTGTCGGATGTCCATGCCCGTGGCCCGGAGGAGGGAGGCAACCGGGTCGCGTATCTCTTGCCGCTGGTTCTTGCCAACCCTGCGCTTTGGGCGCTTCCCCCGACGCTTATCGCGCCATTGCCTCAGGATAAGCCATCGGAGGAGCTGGCCTGTCTTTCCGATCAGGCCCTCGCCGCGCTTTCGTCGGTGCCGCCGGGCATGATCCTGTCGGATGCGAACATTGGATCCTACCTCCTGAACGAGACACCGCACTCGGTCATGAGTGCAAACTATCACCGCGATACGGCGGGTATCGGTGCGAGCCTTGAAGCCTTCGGGCTACCGCCAGCGGAGGTGCCAGCCTTGCTGGCAAAGAACCAGGTCGACTATGTCCTCCTGTGTCCGGGCGCGCCGGAAAACAAGACGTTTACCGCGCTCCGGCCAGACGGTTTCCTGGCCCGTCTTGCGGCAGGAGAGGTTCCGGGCTGGCTGAGGCCCGTCGAGCCAATGCCGCAGGATGAGACATCCGGACGCCTCTATAAAGTGGTGCCTGCCAGCTGATCCACTTCCCCTTGCGAGACAGGTTGACCAGCCTCTTCCGCATGCCAGTATCGATGAAAAGTCGATCAGGCGGAGGAAAAGGGAATGCCATCAGGGAAGGATGATCAGTCGCTGCGGATCGCCGTGCTTGGCGCGGGTATGAGCGGACTGGCTGCCGTCGCGAAACTCAAGGAAGCTGGCTACAAAGACATCGACCTGTTCGAAAAGTCAGATGGCGTTGGCGGCACGTGGCGCGACAACACATATCCGGGGTGTGGCTGCGATGTACCAAGCCATCTCTATTCCTATTCCTTCGATCTCAATCCGGATTGGGACTATAAATGGTCCCTGCAGCCTCAAATCCTTCAGTATTTTGAGGACTTCGCAGACAAGTTCGGCGTACGCCCGCACTGCCACTTCAATTCTGAAATCACGGACTGCAGTTATGACGAGGCGAGCCGTACCTGGACGCTGACAAAGGCGGATGGGGGCACCCACACCGCAGACGTGCTCATCTCGGGTCTTGGCCAGCTGAACATTCCTTCCATTCCGGATTTCAAAGGCAAGGATAGTTTTCAGGGCCCGTCCTTCCACTCGGCGCGCTGGGATCATTCGGTCGATCTCACTGGCAAGACGGTCTGCGTGATCGGAAACGGGCCGAGCGCAGTTCAGTTCCTGCCGGAAATCCAGAAACAGGTTGGCAAGCTGATCAGCTTCCAGCGTTCTCCAGCATGGTGCCGTCCACGCGGCCAGCGCAAATACACTGAAGCCGACAAGCGCGCCTTCGACCGGCAGCGCTGGCGCATCAACTGGTATCGCTGGCGCATTCGTGCGTTTGCCGACTTCGGTTTCACCGCCTTTCACCAGGGTGAAAACGGCATGGCGAAGTCGATGAAGAAGATGTGCCTGAAGCATCTCGAAGACCAGGTGAAGAATCCTGAAATGCGGGCCCTGCTGACGCCGGACTTCGAGCCGGGGTGCAAGCGCATCCTGATCTCCGACGACTATTACCCGGCGTTGATCCAGCCGAATGTCGAAGTGATCCGCCAAGGTGTGAAGGAAATCACGCCCACGGGGGTTATTGGTGACGATGGCATGGAACACGCCTGCGATGTCATCATCTATGCAACGGGTTTCCAGTCGACCGAATTCCTGACGCCTATGCAGGTCCATGGCCGGGAAGGGGTATCGCTGAACGAAGTCTGGAAGGATGGCGCGGAGGCGTTCAAGGGGGTTGCCGTCCCGGGTTTCCCGAACTTCTTCCTGCTCTATGGGCCTAACACCAATCTCGGGCACAATTCCATCATCCTGATGGTAGAGCAGCAAATTGGCTATGTCCTCCAGGCGATTGAAAAGATCGCCGCAAAAGACGTGGCGGGGCTGGATGTCAAGCCGGAGGCAATGAAGGCCTATAATGAGAAGTTACAGGCCGATCTCGGCAAGACGGTCTGGGCGGGCGATTGTGCCAGCTGGTACAAGACGGAGAGCGGGCAGGTGACCAACAACTGGTCCGGCAAGACAACCGAATATGCCGCCATCATGCGCGAATTCGATCCGGATAGCTGGCAGGTCATACCGTCCGCATAGGGTGGAGTGTTAAACGGCGCTAACGATGTGTTAAGCATATGAGTACGCGCCGTTCTGTTCCGCACAGGGGCAATATTCCGCCAAGTCTTGAATCTTCAATAAAAGCAACGGGAATCGCGAACCGGAACGGATCGTTCCGTTTATCTGCGTGCCGTCCCTTGCATTAAAGCCGCGTTAACGGCAATGGGGGTATGGGGCTGTGTAGAAAAATACACACGCGCGCCGGGATTTGTCGCCTGGCCGCTCAGGAAAAGAGCGCGGTAAGACATGATTGGTAGCCTCCTCGGCATGCTGTCCACGGACATGGCCATCGACCTCGGTACGGCAAACACACTGGTCTATGTGAAAGGGCAGGGGGTCAAGCTCGATGAGCCCTCCGTCGTCGCTTACATGACGCAGGGCGGCCGCAAGATTGTTTATGCGGTCGGCGAGCAGGCCAAGAACATGCTCGGCAAGACGCCGGTGAACATGGAAGCCATCCGCCCGATGCGCGATGGCGTGATTGCCGACTTCGAAGTCGCCGAGGAAATGATCAAGCACTTCATCCGGAAGGTTCACAACCGCCGGGCGTTCGTGTCTCCGCTCATCATCATCTGCGTGCCCAGCTCCGCCACCAGCGTTGAGCGCCGCGCCATCCATCAGTCAGCTCTCGCGGCAGGAGCACGTGAGGTGCACCTGATCGAGGAGCCTATGGCCGCAGCCATCGGTGCCGGCCTGCCGATCGATGATCCGGCTGGTTCAATGGTGGTCGACATCGGCGGCGGTACATCCGAAGTCGCCGTGCTGTCACTGGGCGGCATCGTTTATTCACGCTCTGTCCGCGTCGGCGGCGACAAGATGGATCAGGCCATCGTCAACTATCTGCGCCGCGAGCAGAAGATCCTGATCGGCGAGATGTCCGCTGAGCGGATCAAGAAGGAAATCGGTACGGCTCAGCCGCCTGAAAACGGCACCGGCATGTCGCTCACCGTGCGCGGCCGCGGAACGCTGGACGGCGTGCCGAAGGAAACCGAGATCAACGAAGCGATGATCGCTGATGCGCTGTCGGAGCCGGTCAACGACATTATCGATGCTGTGAAGATCGCTCTTGAGGCGATGCCGCCGGAGCTGGCCGCCGACATTGTCGACCGCGGCATTGTCCTGACTGGCGGCGGCGCGCTGCTGCGCAATCTCGACGCTGTGATCCGTGAACAGGCCCAGCTGCCTGTGATGATTGCCGATGACCCGCTGCGCTGCGTGGTCAATGGCTGCGGTCATGTGCTCGAAAACTTCTCCAAGATGCGAAACGTCCTCTCTCCGGAGGTCTAAGGACGGTATAATCAGGGAAACACCAGAGGACCCGCCATATGGCACGTTCGGGCCGGTCAGCTCAGAAAGGAGTCCGGCGCTCTCCCAAGCGCCTCGTCCTTGGTGTGCTCATTTTCGGGTTCGCAGCATTGATCGTTGCGCAGTCCGCTCCGCAAATAAGCCAGTTTTTCAACCCCGTCCGCGCCTCAGTCGGTGACCGTCTTGGCGGCGGGGAACAGATCGGCCTCTGGGCCCGTCTGACGGGCCGCGCGGCGCAGGAGCAGCGTATCCGCGAACTGGAAGCGCAAGTGCGTGACCTGTCCCGCTACAAGGCCGCTGCCATTTCCATGGCTGACCGTCTGGAAGCCTATGAGGAAATCCTCAATCTGCTCGGCGAACCGCCAGCGCGCGGTGTTACGGCGCGGGTGACTTCCGAGAGTGAAGGCCCGTTCGCGCAGACGCTTCTGGCCAATGCCGGCCGCTCCCAAGGTGTCGAGCCGGGCTCTGTTGCGATGAATGAAGGCGGTCTTGTCGGCCGGGTGATTCAGCTTGGCGAACGCTCCTCGCGCATCCTGCTGGTCACCGACTTCAACAGCCGGGTGCCAGTGATCGGGGAGGTTTCCGGCGTGCACGCCATCATGCAGGGCGGCTCGACGAGTTCCGGCACGCTGACGGACCTGCCGGAGCGCAGTGACTTTATCGAAGGAGAGCGGATCCTGACCTCCTCGGAAGGCGGGGCGTATCCGCGTGGTCTCGTCGTGGGGGAGGTGCACAAGTCCGGCAATGACTGGCGCGTCAAATACGCCATGAGCGATGGCTCTTCCGGATATGTCCAGTTGATCCCGCCGCCGACCGTCGAGCGCCCGATTTCTGCTGGAGACCTGCCGGCGCTTGAAGACGGCACATCTGCCAGTCCGACGCAGGGGGCGCGCCGCTGATGCCGGCTTCCTTCCTGACCCGGCGCAGGCAGAGCCTCTGGGCAAAATCAGGCCCGACACCGCGCCTGCTGTTCGGATCGTTCCTGATCGCAACGGTCGGCCTGTTCGGCCTGACCCGGAACGACATTTTCGGCCTGTCATTTGCCTGGCCTCACGCTGCGCTCTGGGGCGCGGTCGGCTGGGGCCGGGTCGGCCTTTCCATCCGTCCCATGATTATCCTGATCGTATTTGGCGCAATTCAGGACGTTATCTTCCACGCCCCGATGGGGAGCTTTGAGGTCGTCAATCTGATGACCTATGCGGCCAGCACGGCAATTTCGGCAGAGTTTGATGTCACAAATGAACCGCTGATCGCCATTATCGCGACGACACTCCTGTTTGCCGGGGCCTTCCTGCTGCTCTGGCTGATGGCCTCCACGCTGGAAGACCACCCGGTGCGCCTTCTGCCTCTGATCGCGGCCATGCTGACGACGGGCCTGCTTTATGCGCTGATCCACAAAGTCTTCGATCTCGGCCGCAGGCCGGGCGAGACAGTCGGGCAGGCGTCATGAGCAAGAGTTTTCACCCAGACCAGGAATTCTCCCGGCGCATGCTGATGGCGGGCGTTGGCGGTGGTGTCGTGTGGGCGGGTCTCGTTGCACGCCTGTTCCAGCTGCAGATCCTGGAAGGCAAGAAATACGACAAGCTGGCGAACGAGAACCACATCAAGTTGGAACTCGCCCCGCCTCAGCGTGGACGTATCCTTGACCGGTTCGGCAAGCCGCTCGCATCGCACCGCCGGGCGGGCCGTGTTACCGTCATCCCCGAACAGCTGGACGATCCTGCGGCAACAATTGCCAGTATCGCCAAGCTGATCGAAATTTCGGATTCCCGGGTCGAGCGCGTGCTGGAAGACATCCGCCGCGCCCGCCTGCGCCGCGCAGCCTTCCTGCCAGTGATCGTGGCGAACGAACTTTCCTATGAAGACTTCGCCCGGATGAATGTGCACGCCGTGGAACTGCCCGGTGTTCAGGTCGAGATGGCCCTGACGCGATCCTATCCGCGCGGCCGGGATTTCGCGCACGTCCTGGGCTATGTCGCTCGAGCAAGCCAGGACGATCTGGAACGCCTGACCGAAGGCAAGACAGCAGACGAAGCCACGACCATTGAACGTATGTTCCGGCATCCGGACATGCGGACCGGCCGGCAGGGGATGGAGCGCTTCGCCGAGGAATGGTTGCGCGGCAAGCCGGGCTTCAAGAAGTTGGTCACCAATGCGGCCGGACGTGTCATCGATCAGATCCCGGATGAACGCCTTGCGCCGGAAGCAGGCAAGGACCTCTTCGTAACAATTGACATGGACCTGCAGCGGGTCGCGATTGAGCGGTTCGAAGGCGAAAGCGGCGCAGCCGTTGTCGTCGAGATCGAAAGCGGTGATGTCCTGGCCATGGTGTCGACGCCGGCCTTCGATCCAAATGACTTCGTCAACGGGATTTCTGGCTCGGACTATGCAGAGCTGAGGGATGATTCCCGTGCGCCGCTCTATCCGCGTGCGCATGGCGGGGTCTATCCACCTGGGTCGACCTTCAAGATGGTCGTCGCAACGGCGGCGCTGGAAACCGGCGCGATCAAGCCGACGGACAAGGTGCACTGCAACGGCTACTACCATTTCGGGAACCGCACGTGGCATTGCTGGAAAAAGGGCGGCCACGGAACGGTGGATCTGCACGGCGGCATCAAGGGCTCCTGCGACGTCTATTTCTACGAGATCGCCCGCCGGGCCGGGGCGCAAGCCATTGCAGATACGGCGCACAAATTCGGTTTTGGCCAGGCCTGGTCGCTCGGTATGACCGGTGCGCGCGGCGGTCTGGTGCCTGATCCGGAATGGAAGATGCGGGTCCGCAAGGAGCCCTGGTATGAGGGCGAAACGCTGAATTTCGGCATCGGGCAGGGCCAGCTCGGGGTCACACCGCTGCAGCTGGCGCTGATGACTGCACGGATCGCCACAGAAGGCCATTCGCTCAAACCCAAACTGATCGGTGTCGGACCGCAGGATCCGGACGATCATGTGCTGGATGCGCCGCTCGACCCGGAAATCATGAAAATGATGAAGTCGGGTATGTATGGCGTGACGTCCGAATGGGGCGGCACGGCACGTAGCTCCGGCGACCTGGGGCTCGGCGGCCCGCGCCTGGCGGGCAAGACAGGAACGGCGCAGGTTCGCCGCATTACGGCCGCTGAACGTGCCACAGGCGTGCGAAAAGGGGAGGACATCGAGCGTGAGCTACGCGACCACGCCCTGTTTGTTGCCTATGCCCCGGCGGAAAATCCGAAATATGCGATCTCTGTCGTCGTTGAGCACGGGGAAGGGGGCTCGCGCACCGCCGCGCCGGTCGCCCGCGATATTCTCGCACACGCGATCCGCACCAATAGCGGCCGCAAGCCGGCATGGACGAAGAGCGCGTCCATCGATCGGTCCAATGTAGAAGGCACGCCGACATGAGCCGCGATGGCAGCTTCAGCGGTTATAGCCGCGGCGAAGCCCGGACGCGCACGGCCCGGTCACTCAATTTCGATGGCACTTCCTCCGGCATTCTCGGCAAGCTGGCGCGCTTGCCCTGGGGCTTTGTCCTGCTGATCGTTGCCATGGCCCTGATCGGCATCGCGATGCTCTATTCCTCGACCTTCACAAACCCGGCCGAGCAGCATTTGTGGAAGCTGCAGCTGATCCGTTTCGTCATCTGTTTCGGCATCATGATCGCGCTGGCCATGCTGCCGCTGTCCTGGTGGATGAATTTGTCCTGGCTGGCCTATGCAGGAACCATATTGCTGTTGCTGGCGGTGGAGTTCTTTGGTGTCATGGGCGGCGGGGCGCAGCGCTGGCTGAAGATTGGTCCGGTTGCCGTCCAGCCTTCGGAATTTGCCAAGCTCGCCGTGACGCTGGCGCTTGCCCGCTATTATCACGGCATGCTGGGGGCGAACGGCTCTCGCTTCTTCATCCACATCGGCGCAGCGGTCATCATCCTGATCCCGGCGGCCCTGGTGTTCCTTCAGCCGGATCTTGGCACCGCCCTGGCGATTGTTGCGTCCGGCGGCGTGGTTGTGTTCCTGGCGGGCCTGTCCGGCCGGGTGATCCTGGCCGGGATCGGTGCGGCCGCCGCCGCCGTCTGGCCGGTCTACCAATTCGTTCTGGAACCCTATCAGCGGGGGCGGGTGGACACGTTCCTGGCCCAGCTGTTCGGATCCAGCGGCGCGTCGACCTCGCTGGGCGAAAGCTACCAGATCGAGCAGGCCAAGATTGCCATCGGCGCCGGCGGGCTGAACGGGAAGGGGTGGTTGCAGGGTATCCAGTCCCAGCAGGATTATGTGCCTGAGCAACACACAGACTTCATCCTGACCGTGATTGCGGAAGAATTCGGCTTTCTTGGCGCGACCGCGATTCTGGTCGGCTTTGCCATCCTGCTCGGCTGGTCGCTCTACACGGCTTTCCAGTCGGCCAGCAGTTTCGGCCGGTATGCGGCAGCAGGCGCTACGGCGACGGTGGCTTTCTATGTCGTCTTCAATGTGGCGATGGTGCTGGGGCTCCTGCCGGTGGTGGGCATGCCATTGCCCCTGATTTCATACGGTGGCACAGCCATGCTGACCGCGATGTCCTGTTTCGGCCTGATCCTGTCGGCCTATCTGCATCGCGACGACAAACTCAATACAACAGGGTTGTTCTGACCCGAGCGCAGCATAGAGCGTTGATTTTTGTTTCACCGCCTATAGGTTCGCGCGAAACTTTTTACCCTGGGGAGAGGGAATATGGCGACAATCGCCCGTAAGGCAGACACCTGGAGCTCGCGCTTCGGTTTTATCATGGCTGCCGTTGGTTCTTCGGTCGGACTCGGCAATTTCTGGCGGTTTCCATACACCGCCGGTGAGAATGGCGGCGGCGCCTTTATTCTGATCTACATCGCCTGTGTGATCCTGATCGGCCTGCCGGTGCTGATGGCGGAATACGGCATGGGCCGGAAGTCCGGCATGTCGGCTGTGGAAGGCGTGGAATCGCTCGCCCGGGCCGAAAGCAAGTCCCAGAAATGGGGCATGGTCGGCTGGATCGGGACGATCACGGCGACTTTCATTCTCTCTTTCTACATGGTGATTTCGGCCTGGCTGCTGGCCTTCGTGATCCAGGCCATGAAGAACGGGTTTGCCGGCATGGACGCCGCAAGCTCCGGCAGCAATTTCGCCAATGTCATCGGGCAGGGCGAGCATGCGCTGGCGTCGAAATGGTACATGCTGGCGCTGCTGGCAGCCTTCATCATTGCCAACATCGCGATCGTTGGCCGGGGCGTGAAAGGCGGGATCGAGAAGGCGGCCAGTGTTCTGATGCCGGCCTTCTTCGTGATCCTCCTGGTCATCGTCGGCTTCTCCCTGTCGCGCGGCAATGCCGGAGAGACGTTCGCCTTCCTGTTCCAGCCCAAATGGGAGGATGTCGGCTTCAAGACCTTCCTCGAAGCGGTCGGTCAGGCCTTCTTCTCCATCGGTGTCGGCGTCGGTCTGATGATCACCTATGGTGCCTATCTGGACCGCGGCACCAATATCCCGCGATCCTCTGTCATCATTGCAGGATCGGACACATTCGTCGCGCTGATCGCAGGCTTTGCGATCTTCCCGATCGTGTTCGCCGCGGGGCTCGATCCGGCAGGCGGACCGAGCCTCTTCTTCGTGTCGATGCCGGTGGCGCTCGGCAACCTCGGACCTATCGGTTACCTGATGTCGGTTCTGTTCTTCGCGCTCGCCCTCTTTGCCGCGTTCACGTCTTCGATCTCGCTGCTTGAAGTGTCTGTTTCCTGGCTGGAAGAGCGCCAGGGCGTGACCCGGATGGGTGCGGCGATGGGTGTGGGCTTCATGCTCTGGCTGGTCGGCGCGGCCTATATTTTCTCGACCGAATATCTCGACTTCATGGACTTCATTACAGGCAATGTCCTGCTACCGCTGGGCGGCCTGCTGGTCGCGATCTTTGCCGGCTGGGTCCTGTCGCGGGACATGCTGACCTCCGAGCTTGGCGAAGGGAACATCATGAATGTCTGGCGCTTCCTGATGCGCTGGTTCGTGCCGGCCTTTGTTGGCTTCGTCCTGTTCTTCGGCTTCTTCGACAAGATCCAGGACCAGTATCACGTCCAGCTGCCGGGCTTCCTGGAAGGCCTGCTGGGGCCGAACTACGAACTGCCCCCAGCGGACTAATGGGGCTTCAGAGGGCGCGTCCCGCACCATGAAGAACACCATATATACACCGTGAATACACCATATACAGACGGGCCCTCCACGACGTGGAGGGCCCGTTTTGCATGATCCGGATGAGGGCAGGGGTCAGGCGCGGACTTTCGAGCCGTAGACGCCCGCAAAATGATCCGTTGCCTGAATCAGCTTGTCGACGATGCCGGGCTCCATCGAGGAGTGGCCGGCATCCGGCACGATGTGCAGCTCGGCTTTCGGCCAGGCCTTGGAGAGGGCCCAGGCGGTCGACAGCGGCGTGACCACGTCATAGCGGCCGTGAACGATGACACCCGGAATGTCCTTCAGTTTTTCCGCGCACTGTTCCAGCAGCCAGTTGTCGCTGGCGAAGAAACCGCGATTGACGAAATAGTGGCACTCGATCCGGGCAAAAGCGTCGACGAAGTCATCTTCATTGAAGCGGGGCGGGGTGGTCAGGGGGCCCTTTATGGAAAGGGTCTCGCCCTCCCAGCGCGACCAGGCGCGGGCCGCCTCGATCCGGGTTTGCCGGTCGTCGCCGGTCAGGCGCCGGTGGAATGCCATCAGCAAATCGTCGCGCTCGTCTTCAGGGATCGGCGCAATATAGCGGTCATAGGCATCCGGGAAGAGACGGCTGGCGCCGCTTTGATAGAACCACTGCACTTCCGGTTTCGAGACGAGGAAGATGCCGCGCAAAACCAGGCCGAGAGTCCGGTCCGGATGAGTCACCCCATAGGCGAGTGACAGCGTCGATCCCCAGGATCCTCCGAACACGAGCCACTGATTGACGCCAACATGGTCACGCAGTGCCTCAATATCGTCCACCAGGTCCCAGGTCGTGTTTTCGCGAAGTTCGGAATGCGGTGTGGAGCGTCCACAACCGCGCTGGTCGAAGAGGAAGATGCGATAGCGCTCAGGGTCGAAAAAGCGCCGCATTTCGGGGCTTGAGCCGCCGCCAGGGCCGCCGTGCAGGGCGATGACAGGCACGCCCTTCGGGTTGCCTGATTCTTCCCAGTAGATTTCGTGGATGTCCGAGACGCGCAACCTACCGGAGCGTCGGGCTTCGTGTCTGGGATACAAAATGCGGCGGGGCGGGCGTCTATTCATTCACTCTTCACCTAATTTCGTTCAAACTGCCGTCTGAGGTGGACATGGTTCCCGTCGTTACGTACAGAATATTACGTATTGGGGCCCAAACAGAATGCAGGTGGCTGTTTGATGCGTAGCGTAATTCTGGGTGTATCCCTATGCCTTCTTGCAGGATGCGCAACCGTTTCCATGGTTCCGGGCGAGGCACTGGTTCAGGCCGGGCTCTCGCAGAACCAGTCGTCGCTGCGCACTGCGTCCAGTGAATATTGCGACAAGGCCGTTGATGCCGGCTGGGTGAAATCGAACAGCGGACTCGCTGGTCTCGCCAACACGCTGATCAATGGCATTACCAGCGATCCGGCTCATGCTGACAGCTATGCTGCGCGTATCGGCGCCGGGACCGAGGCGCCTGCGCTCGTGCTGGCGCGCATCGTTTCCGACAGCCAGGCAGCCCGCGCAGGCCTCAGCGATGTCAGCCGTGAAGCTCATACGCTGCTGCAGGACTCCGGCGCGCACATGGCAACCCGGGCCGACGTGATGAGCTATGAACGCGCGCTTGTTCGTGCACAGATGGCTTATCGCAGCTTCCAGAGCGCCCTTGGCGAAGTGTCCGCCCGTTCCGACATGGACATCGACACCGCCCCGGTGGACAAGGAGCTCGGCGCGTTTGAAGACGTGATCGACAATGCCCGCCAAACGGCGGACGATCTGGCTGATAAATACGCCTCTGTCAGTTCCGCCAAATCCTGATCTTCCCTGAATTCAGTCTGATCTTCTGAGGCTGCCAAGCGCGGTCAGCGCCCAGCCTGCCAGCAGGGACACGCCGCCAATCGGTGTGATGGCGCCGAACCATCTGGGTGCGCCAAGCGCCATGGCATAGAGCGTGCCGGCAAAGATTACCGCGCCCACAACCATCAGCCAGCCGCCGGTCCGGATCAGGCCTGCGCGGACGGAGAGACCGATGGCCAGCGCTGCGCCCGCATGCGGCAGGACGTAGAGCGTTGCGGTGTGCCACCACTCCGTGCCTTCCGCGGTCAGGCGGGCATCCAGCGCATGCGCGCCGAAGGCGCCGAGCGCGACGCCGAGAAAGCCGGTCAGCGCGGCAGCGGCAGCCAATCTGTTCAAGCGGCCGTGTCCTTGCGGGGCAGGGCATAGGTCACCACGGCATGGCTGGACGGCTTGGTCGCGCCTTCAACGCGCACATCCACATCCATCACGGCGAGGGTCTGGCCGATCTTCATGATACGGGCATCGGCCAGCACGACGTCCCCGATACAGGGACGCAGGAAGCTCATGTTCAGACTGCTTGTCACGGCCATGGGTTCCAGCCCGGTTACGGTCATCACGGCGAAATAGGCCGCTGTGTCGACCAGCGACATCTGCGTCGGTCCCGAGATGTAGCCGCCCGGACGAAGATTTGTCTTGTCGGCGATTAGCCGCACCACCGCGCGGCCTTCCACCATTTCCACGATTTCCGTGCGCACGGACTGGCCTTCAAAGGCCTGGCGCAGGAATGTGTTGGCTTCCTCCGGATTCATTTTACAGGTCATGTCGCCTCCCTTGCGTCACCCCTTGTCGACGGGGCTTGCCTCGTACACCCTAGCTTGCATGACAGGCCCGCCAAGAGGTCACCCAGAGGAAGGAAGTGCGAACTATGCTGACAGCCGGAGACGAGTATCCCATCCACCAGACGCCGGAGCCTGTGGCCTTTTCCGGGTCGGACCGGAATTTCTATGACCGGTTCTTTTTCAACGGCTATTCGGCGGACGGCTCTGTCTTTTTCGCGGCAGCCATGGGCGTCTATCCGCACCTGAACGTGATCGACGGGTCCGTGTCAGTGCTGCACGAGGGCAAACAAAGCTCGGTCTTCTTCTCGCGGCCGCTGAACATGGAGCGGATGGACACGTTCATCGGCGGCCTTTCCGTGTCGGTGCTGGAGCCGCTGAAGCGGATCCGCCTGAAGCTGGAAGAAACCGAGGGCATCGCGCTGGATGTCGAATTTACTGGCCGGGCCTTCCCGATTGAGGAGCCACGCTTCACCCGCCGCCAGGGGCCGCGCATGCTGATGGACCTGACGCGCATGACACAGAATGGCCGCTGGGCCGGCAAGCTGCGCATCGATGGCAAGGAGATCGAGGTCAATCCCGACAGCTGGACGGGTACGCGCGACCGGTCCTGGGGCGTGCGCCCGATCGGAGCGCAGGACGCCCAGCCGCTGATCCCGCCGCTTGAGCCGCAATTCTACTGGATCTGGACGCCGACGAATTTCCCGAACCTGTCCTTCTATTTCCACGTCAACGATGACGGCGCGGGCGAAGCCTGGAACAAGCGCGCCGTGCTGGCCATGGATGGCGCTGCGCAGGGTGAGCATCTGCATCTCGACGATGCGCAGATGGATGTGACCTATGCGCCGGGCACCCGCCGCATGGCAAAAGCGCGCCTCAGCATGAAAGACGGACAGGGAAATCCGCATACGGTCGACTTTGAACCTCTGGGCACTTTCCTGATGCGTGGCATCGGATATGGCCACGCGAAGTTCAAGCACGGCATGAGCCATGGCGACCAATTGGTCGTGGAGCGCGAGGACATGGATCCGAACGCGCCATGGAACATTCCGGAAAACCTGCACATCCAGGAGATTGTGCGCGCGACGCATAACGGCCCCGGCGGACAGACCTCCGAGGGGATTGGCGCGTTCGAACAGCTGTTCATGGGCCCGCACGCGCCGAGCGGATTCAAATCCATGCTCGACGGTGCGGGGGAGTAGGGCTCAGCTCATCAGGCCCTGCAGTGTGAGCGCGGCCAGAACGCCGGCGCGCATGTCGCCTGTCGTCGTGCCTTCCATCCGGTTCATGGCGTAGGCGATCGTGGTCCGGCTGGCCATGTCGATCAGGACAACCGAGCCGCCATAACCGCCCCAGAAACAGGAATGCTCATTCAGCATCGGCATGGAAGGGCCGGCCAGACCATAGCCGAGTCCGTAGCGGACGGGGATGCCGAGGATCATGTCCGTGCCCTCGATCTGCAGCTCCAGCGCGCGGCGGCATCCGACCTCTGACAGGAAGCGCTTGCCGTCCATCACACCGCCATTGGCGAGGATTGCCTGCACCCTGGCGACTGAACGGGCATTGCCTGTGCCGCCGGCGGCCGGAATCTCCGCGCCGCGCCAGGCGCGCGTATAGGTCTCGGTGACATCGACGGGGGGATTAGTGAGAGTCTTTTTCTGGATTTCATTCTGGTTCCCGGACCCGAGCCCGGCATTTGGCGGCTTCAGTTTCGCCACCCGGTGATCCTCCGAGGCTGGAAGGCCGATATGGAAATCCGCGCCCAGCGGTTCGGCGAATTCTTCCCGGAAGACAGTGCCCACGCTGCGGCCGTCGACCCGGCGGATCACTTCGCCGACCAGATAGCCCTGCGTGATCGCGTGATAGCCGGGCGCTGTGCCAGGTTCCCAGAGCGGTGCCTGCGCGGCCAGAAGGCGGGTGGCCTTGTCCCAGTCGTAAAGGTCATGCTTGTCCAGCGGCTCTGTCCAGCCGGACAGGCCTGCCGAATGACTCATCAGATGGCTGACCTTGATGGCTTCCTTGCCGCTCGCCGCAAACTCCGGCCAGTACTCGGCCACGGGGGCGTCGAAATCGAGCTTGCCCTGATCGGCCAGCCAGAGGGCGGTCAGCGCCGTCATCGTCTTTGTCGTCGAATAGACGTTGACGATCGTGTCTTTTTCCCAAGGGCGTGTGCGTTCCTCGTCCGCCCAGCCGCCCCACAGGTCGATCACCGTCTCGCCATCTCTGGTGACGCAGAACGACGCCCCGATGTCCGTCCCGTCCGCAAGGTTCTGTGCAAACTTTTCCCTGACGGCAGCGAACTTTTCGTCCGCAATGCCGCCGACCTCTCCGTCAGCCATTCGTGCCTCCCTGTTTTCCAGCGACGGTAGCGGGGCAGTGGGGCGGCGGCAATCGATAGATCAGAGCGGCTTAGCGTTTTCCCGCAAGGCCGTGGAGGAACATGCAGACGGCCCGGTCGACGCTGGTGCGGACGTCGTCTTCTGTCGGGCGCACTTTGGAGTCCAGCAGGGCCCGGCTTTGTAGCGGCGAGCGGACCATGTCGAGGAAGAGCGAGCCCAGCGTCTCGAACTGGTCTGATTGCGGAATTTCTCCGGCTTCGGCCCGGTCCTGCAGATAGGCGGCGAGGCCGGCGCGCACCTTATTGGGGCCGAGCTTCATGAAGGTTTCGGCGATGTCGGGATATTTCTTCGCCATACCGACGATCAGGCGGTACAGCTCCAGTGAATTGGGCTGGACCAGCTTGCCGGCAAACTGCTCGCCGATACGGCGCAGGCCTTCCTCGACCGGGGTGTGGGCCTGCAGTTCGACTTCCAGTGTCGCGGTGACTTCCTTCATGCGGGTTTCCAGCATGGCGAGGAAGATGCCTTCCTTGTCCCCGAACTGGGCGTAGAGCGTGGCCAGGGACCCACCGGCCCGGCGGACGATCTCCGACATGTTGGCCGCTTCAAAGCCTTGTTCCAGAAAGACTTCCTGGGCCGCTTCCAGAAAAGCGGCGCGCCGGATCTCTGCGCGGGAGGCACCGTCGGGTGCCTTGGGGGCGGTCGTGGTGGCCGCATGAGGCTTGTTTATTCGGTTCATGGCTTGATTTTGGTGTAACGCGGATTACATTGCAAGCGATGTAACGCTAATTACACATTTTGGAGCTACCACCGGGCTCCGGATCAGACACCACGGAATTCCTCCCATGGCCGTACAACCTCTCCAGCGCGACTCCTCCCAGCCCGCTGCCGTTCCTGCCCCGGCGGCCGCGCCGAACAAGGCCGAGGCCCCGGCGCGTGCCCCCGCCAAGGATGCGCCTCCAGCGCAGGACCCCGCCCCGCAGGGGCAGGGCGAGGGACTGGTTGCGCGCTTCAAGGCCGATCCGCGGAAATACATCCTGTCGGGCGCAGGCCTGCTGCTCGCGCTCTTCGCCGGGTATCAGGGCATCCACTGGCTGGTTGCCGGCCGCTATGAGATCACCACCGACAATGCCTATATACGCGCTGACATCGCGACAATCGCACCAAAGGTGCAGGGCTATGTCGAACACGTGCATGTCACCGACAACCAGGCCGTCAAAGCCGGAGACCTTCTGGTGACGCTGGAAGTGGCGGACTATGCCACACGCGTATCGGAGGCCGCCGCAGCGCTGCAGCAATCCATTGCCGCCCAGGCCCAGGCCCGCGCGGGCGTTGCCGCTGCCGAGGCCAATGTCGAGACAGCCACGGCCCAGATCGCGGCCCAGCGGGACCGTCTGGTTCAGGCGAAGGCCAGTGCGGCCGCCGCCGAAGCCGACGCAACGCTCGCTGCAAATGACCTTGAGCGGTATACGGAGCTTGCCGGCAAGGGGCATTATCCGAAAGCGAGCCTTGATGCGGCTGCCACGAAAGCGCAGGCTGCCCGGGCGTCGCTCGACCAGTCGAAAGCCGGGATCACCACAGCGCAGAGCGAACTCAGCGTCGCTGAAGCGAACTATCACCGCGCGCAGGAAGATCTTGCTTCGGCCAAGGCCGCGGTTGCGGGTGCCGATGCGCAGGTTGAGGCCGCGCAGGCACGCGTCGATGCTGCGAAACTGGATGCGACCCGGACGGAGCTTCGTGCGCCGTTTGATGGCGTTGTCGCCAACCGCGTTGTCGCCGAAGGCCAGCTGCTGAGCCCCGGCCAGCAGACCATGTCGATTGTGCCGGTGTCGGACGCTTATATCGTCGCGAATTTCAAGGAGACGCAGGTCGAGCGCATGCGGGCTGGGCAGGAAGTAGACATCCATGTCGATGCCTATCCGGACCTGAAAGTGACGGGCACGCTGGATTCCATCGCGCCGGCGACGGGCGGGCAGTTCAGCCTGATCCCGATGGATACGGCGACCGGCAACTTCACCAAGATCGTCCAGCGCGTGCCGGTGCGGGTGAAAATTTCCGATGAGGCGCTGGCCACCGGCCTGATGCGCCCGGGGCTTTCGGTTGAAGCCACCGTGATCGCGAAAGGGGTGGACGGCTAAGCCGCCCAGCGCCCCGCGAGGTCGGCCATGGTCAACGCAATCCGCCAGAAAGCATCTTCAGAACTCGCTCTCAACATTGGCTTCTTTGCCATGGTGATCGGCATGTTCATGGCGATTCTGGACATCCAGATCGTCGCCAGTTCCATCTCCGAAATCCAGGCAGGCGTCTCGGCCAGCCAGGAAGAGATCGCCTGGATCCAGACCGGCTATCTCGTGGCAGAAGTCGTGGGCATTCCCTTGTCGGGCTTTCTCAACCGGGCCTTTGGCATCCGCAAACTGTTCATCATGTCCGCAGTCGGATTTGTCAGCTCAAGCATACTGTGCGCGCTGTCGTGGGACCTCGACTCCCTGATCTTTTTCCGCGTGATCCAGGGCTTCACCGGCGCGGCCATGGTGCCGACCACGATGGCGGCGAGCTTCACGTTGTTCCCAGCCGGCCGGTCGATGACGCAACAGGTGATGATCGGCATGGTGGCAACGCTTGCCCCCTCCATCGGCCCGACGCTTGGCGGCTGGATCACACAGCACATGTCCTGGCACTGGCTGTTCCTTGTGAACATCGTGCCGGGTATCGCCGCGATCACGCTCGTCTTCCTGTTCATTCCCAAACAGAAAGGCGAAAGCGCCCTGCTGCGCAGGCTGGATGTCACGGCGCTTGTTTCCATGGCCCTGTTCCTCGGCCTGTTCGAATGGATCATCGACGAAGGGCCGGGCGACAGCTGGTTCCAGAGTTCGGCCATCGTGAAGGCGTCCATCGTCTGCGCGATTGCGGCGGCGATTTTCTTCCGCCGCGCGCTGACCTCGCCGGTGCCGCTGGTGGACCTGCGCGTGTTCAAGGACCGGAACTTCGCGTCCGGCGCGCTGATCGCCTCGGTCATGGGCTTCGGCCTCTATGGCTCGGTCTTCCTGTTACCGCTCTATCTGGGGCAGGTGCGGGGGTATTCCTCCCTGCAGATCGGCGAGATCATGAGCGTCGCAGGCTTTGCCATGTTTATCGGCGGACCGATTTCCGGCGCCATGACCAAACGCTACGACCCGCGCTTTGTCGTGGCCGTGGGCCTTGCCCTGGCGGCCATGGGTACCTGGCTGAACGGGCATCTGACGGCGGAATCCGGCTTCCGGGAATTGTTCTGGCCGCAGGCCCTGCGCGGCGCGGGCCTGATCCTGACCATGGTGCCGACAACCAACCTCGCCCTCGGCACGTTGCCGCCGGACCGTGTGGCCAATGCCTCCGGCCTGTTCACCGTCTGCCGGAACCTTGGCGGCGCGATCGGCATTGCCGTCCTCACGACGATGATGATCAGCTTCAATCAGATGCACCAGCAGCAGATCGCCAATGGCCTGTCTCTGTCGCGCCCGGAAGTGCAATCCTTCCTGTCGAATATGACGGCGCGGATGCAGGCGGCCGGTGTACCGGATCCTGAAGGTTCGGCGCTTGCCCAGCTGGTCTACCGGACAAAGCTGGAGGCGGCGGTGATGACGTACAACAACCTCTTCCTGACCATGTCGATGTCGTTCGCCCTGGTCCTGCTGGTCGTGATCATGCTGGACAAGCCGAAGACGGCTGCACCGGCGGCGGCACACTGAGCAAAGGGTCAGCCCCAGAGGTCGGGCACAGGCGGAGCCACCACGCCGTCGGCATAGGCCAGGCCGTGCGCGACGTCTTCTGACAGCCAGAGCGGGCCATCCACATCCATGAGGTCGGCCAGCCCTGCGAGCAGGACGGCCGGTGCCATCGAGATCGACCCGGCCACCATGCAGCCCACCATGATGCCGAGTCCGGCTGCGCGGGCATCTCGCGCCATGGCGAGGGCTTCGGTCAGGCCGCCGGTCTTGTCGAGCTTGATGTTCACCGCATCATAGCGGCGGGCAAGGTCCTGCAGCTCGGCCCGCGTGTGGGCGCTTTCGTCGGCGCAGATTGCAACCGGGCCGGGGCGTTGCAGCAGGGCGTTGTCGGCCCCGGCCGGGAAGGGCTGTTCGATCAGCACCACACCGAGCTCTGCGGCGGCTTTGGAAATTGCGGGCAGCTGGTCTGCGCTGAGGCCTTCATTGGCATCGACGATCAGGCGGGCGTCGGGGCGGGCCCGGTGCACCGCTTCGATCCGGGCGAGATCGTCCGGCCCGCCAAGTTTCAGCTTCAGGAGACGGCCCTGCGTCGCCTTCGCTGCTGTACCCATGGCCTCCGGCGTGTCGAGGCTGACAGTAACGGCGGTTTCGACAGGCTGCGGCTCCGGCAGGCCTGCCAATTGCCAGACCGGCGTGCCCGTCAGCTTTGCCTCCAGGTCCCACAGGGCGCAGTCCACCGCGCACCGCGCCGCCCCGGCGGGCATCAGGGATTGCAGGTCTTCGCGGGTGAGGCCGGATTCGATGGCGGAGCGGGCCGTTTCGATGGCGGCGGTGACGCTGGCGGTGGTTTCGCCATAGCGGGCGTAGGGGACGCACTCGCCGCGGCCGGTGGCGCCGTTTTCAGTGAGGGTGACCCGAACGGTCTCCGCGCTGGTCTTGGCGCCGCGGGAAATGGTAAATGCGCGCTTCAGGGGGGAGGAAATCGCTGAAATTTCAAGGTTTCGATTGCTCATGGCCTGTCCTGAACGATAAAATTTCACCGATCGCGCTTCGCTGTCCTTAAGCATGTTTTGCTAGTGTTGGAAGGCTAGTTACCAAAGATGCCAGTTGCGACAGTCCCCGGTTTCGCGCTCGAAGAGAGCGGCGAACACACCATCCTCCGCCTGACGGGGGACTGGACAGTCATGACCATCCACCTGCTGGACGAGGACCTGGCCGGACTAAAGCATGATCATACCGTGCTTGTGGATGTCTCTGGCCTGACCCGGATTGACACGGCCGGTGCCTTCCTGATCGACCGCACGCTGCGCGCCGCGCCGGAGGGCTCGGGCCTGACCGGCACGAATGACGTGGCCCGGAACCTGATCGATCAGGTCCATGCCGTGTCCGATCCCACCCCGCCGGCGAAGGCCGTGGACCACGGCTTCGTCGCCCTTCTGGAGCGCACCGGACGCGGCTTTGTCGGCGTCATGTCGGAAATCTTCCAGACGCTCGCCTTCCTCGGCGAGACGATCGTCACCACGCTGCGCCTCGTGATGCAGCCCTGGAAATTGCGCTGGACGTCCATCGTCGCCGTGATGGAGGAGGCAGGCCTCGATGCGATGCCGATCATCGCCTTCCTGTCTTTCTTTGTCGGCATGGTCGTCGCCTATATCGGCGCAACGACGCTCCGCGACTTCGATCTGGAGATCTACACCGTCGAGCTGATCGGCTACTCCATGCTGCGTGAGTTTGGCGTCGTGCTGACCGGCATCGTGCTGGCGGGGCGGACGAACTCGTCCTTCACGGCGCAGATCGGCACGATGAAGATGCGCCAGGAAATCGACGCCATGCAGACGCTTGGCCTGAAGCCGATGGACATCCTCGTTGCGCCGCGCATTATCGCGCTCCTGCTGATGACGCCGGCGCTGACCTTCGTGGCCACGCTCTCAGGGATTGCGGGCGGCGTGATCGTCGGCTGGTCGTCGCTGGACATCAATCCCGGCGTTTTCCTTGACCGCCTGCGCAATGCTGTGCCGCTGGAGCATTTCTGGGTCGGCCTCTCCAAGGCGCCGGTGTTCGGCTTTGTCGTGACACTGATTGCCTGCCGTCAGGGATTGAATGTCGGCGGCAGTGTCCAGTCGCTCGGCAATGCGACGACGACCTCTGTGGTGCAGGGCCTGTTCGCCGTGATCGTGCTCGATGCGATCTTTGCCATCCTCTACATGGAGCTTGGCATATGACGGACGACATCATCATCCGCATCCGCGACCTGAAGACCGCCTATGGCACGCATGTCGTGCATGAGCATCTGGACCTCGACATCCGTCGCGGCGAGATCATCGGCGTCATCGGCCCGTCAGGTTGTGGCAAGTCCGTCCTGCTGCGCGCCATTACCGGGCTCAAGGAATTTGCCGAGGGCAGTATCGAAGTGTTCGGCGAGCGGCTTGAAACGCTGGACGAGGCGGAGCGGGCCGATGTCGAACAGCGCTGGGGCGTGATGTTCCAGGACGGCGCCCTGTTCTCGAACCTGACCGTGCGCGAGAATGTGGAAGTTCCGATGAAGGAACACACACAGATCGCGCCGGAGCTGCGCCACCAGCTGGCCGACATGAAGATCCGCATGGCGGGCCTCAGCGCCGATGCGAGCCCGAAATTTCCGTCAGACCTGTCAGGCGGCATGCGCAAGCGGGCCGCGCTGGCCCGTGCGCTGTCTCTGGATCCGGAACTCCTGTTCCTGGACGAGCCAACGGCAGGTCTCGACCCGATCACAGCGGAAAAATTCGATGCCCTGATCCGCAGCCTGCAAAAGGCGCTGGGCCTCACCGTCTTCCTTGTCACGCATGATGTGGATACGCTGCATGCGACCTGCGACCGGATCGCCGTGCTGGGAGAGAAACACGTGCTGGCAGTCGGCACGATCGAAGAATTGCGTGCGTTCGATCACCCGTGGGTGCAGGAATATTTCTGCGGCCCGCGCGGACGCGCGGCAACGGGACACTAGAAAGGGGGCCCGGACCGATGGAAACGCGAGCGAACTATGCCGTCATCGGCGCTTTCGTGATTGTTGCGACCCTGGCGGTTGCCGCCTTCGTCCTGTGGCTGGGCCAGTCCCAGTTCCAGCGCGACTACAAGGCCTATGACATCGTCTTTGAAGGGCCGGTCTCTCTCGAAGACGGATCGGCCGTGCGTTATATCGGCATCAAGGTGGGCGAGGTTTCCACTGTGCGCATTGACCGGGCGGACCCGTCCAAGGTGCGCGCGCGCATCCGGATTGACCGGGAGACGCCGGTGAAAACGGACTCCACAGCCTCGATCCAGCTGGCCGGCATTACGGGCGTGACCTTCGTGCAGATCAGTGCCGGCTCCCCCACGGCGCGCCTGCTGGAGGCTAAGCCCGGTGAGCCCGTGCCGGTCATCAAGGCCGAAAAGACCCAGCTCGACCAGCTGGTCGCGGGCGGCGCGCAGGTGCTGGGCCAGGCGAACGACACGATGGAGCGGGTGAAGAAGCTGCTGACGGATGAGAATGTCGAGTCCATCAGCACGTCGCTGAAGAATATTGAGACCATCACCACCAAGCTCGCCGCCGATGACGGCCTGATCGATCAGGCGACCGGCACGATGAAGGATCTTTCCCGCGCCAGCAATGAATTTGCATCCGCTTCGGAATCGGTCGGCACATTCAGCACGAATGCCAATCAGGAACTGGCCGGCCTCTCCGGACAGCTCGATGATTTGCTGGCGGAAGTACAGAAGGTCGTTGCCTCCGCCGATGCCGTGATCGTGCAGGGCAAGGATACAGTCGGTGTGGTCAACACGCTGCTGGAAGGTCCTGCCACAGGCGTCGTGGAAGAATCCCGCCTTGCCGCGCAGGATCTCCGTATCCTGATCAGCCGGATGGACCGGCTGACCCGCGAACTCGAACAGAACCCGCAAAGCATGCTTGTCGGGGAACCGGTTCCTTATGAGGATAAACGCTGATGATCCGCTCCATTTCGATTGCCTTCGCAGCCTTTGCGCTCACCGCCTGTGTCAGCGTCCTGCCGGAACCTGAGGCGCCCGAAGGCCTCTACCGGTTCGGTGCGATGACGCAGACCTATCCGGTCGAGGCGGTTGTGGCCGTGCGGGAACCGGAAGCCTCACGCCTGTTTGGCGGCCGGGTGATCGCCTCTGAAGACAGTGCCGGGGCGTTGCGTCTCGTGCGCGGCGTGGAATGGTCCGACAATGCCTCCCGCCTGATGCAGGTGGCGATGCTGGACGCGCTGGACGACAGCGGGGCAGGGGTCGGCGTTGCGCTGGGGACCGGCGCCCGGGCCGATTATGAACTGGTCTGGCGGATCGAGGATTTCACGCTGGCAGGCACCAGGGCGCGCTGCGGCCTGGAGGCAACGCTGGTGCAGGCGAACACGCGCAAAGTGATCGCGCAGAAGACTGTCACGTCCACGGCAGATGCGGCGGCGTCCTCCAATGCATCGCGCGCGCTGGCGCTCGCCGAAGCAGGGCGGGCCTGTGTCGGGCAGGTGGCCGGCTTCGTTTCTGAAAAGGCTGTGGCGCCTGAGCCCGAGACTGAGCCGGACGCCTAATTCTTCAGCTTGCAGGTGCGGATACCGAGGATCGTGTAGACCGGGCAGGTGCCGGCAAGGCCGGTCAGCAACGGCACGAGGCCGATCCAGCCCCACGGCGTCTGCGGGCCGACGAACACAATGGCAATCAGGGCGAGGCCGACAAGCACACGCAGAACGCGGTCAATCGTGCCTTCATTGGTCTTCAACATGGCAGGCTCCTCCAGAAAGGGGGCAGTCTGCCATAAGTTTTCCGGATCGCCATACGTAAAAGCCCCGGCCAGTTAACCCGGCCGGGGCTTTTGCTGTTTGGTCTGAAGGGCTTGTCAGCCGCTCTTCATCTGGTCGAACGGCAGATCCTTGTCGACGCGGACATCCTGGGGCAGGCCCAGAACGCGCTCTGCGATGATGTTCTTCAGGATCTCGTCCGTCCCGCCAGCGATGCGCAGGCCCGGCGCCCACATGAAGCTCTGCTGGAAGATGGCATCGGCCGGCATCCGGTCGGTCTCGTTGATGATGCCGTAATGGTCCTGCATCTCGATGGCCGAGTTGCAGATGTCCTGCAGATGGTTGGCGGTGATGATCTTGCCGATCGAGTTTTCCGGCCCCGGCGTCTGGCCGCGGGAGAGGGCCGTCTGCGTGCGGAACTTGGTCAGCTTGTAGCCCTGTGCCGCGACATACCAGTCCGCCAGTTTCTCGCGGAAGGCCTGATCGGACAGCGTGCCGTGATCGCGGGCGTATTCCATGATTTCCGCCCAGTCCGGGCCCGGCGAGCCGCCGACAGCAAGACGCTCGTTCATCAGCGTGACGAGCGCGACTTTCCAGCCTGCGCCGACATCGCCGAGACGGTCGGAGTCCGGGATGCGGACGTCGGTGAAGTACACCTCGTTGAACTCACGGCCACCGGAAGCCTGGTGGATCGGGCGGACTTCGACGCCCGGCTGTTTCATGTTCACGATGAACATGGTCAGGCCCTTGTGCTTCGGCACTTTCGGGTCTGTCCGCACGAGGAGGATGCCGAAATCCGAATAGTGGGCGCCGGAGGTCCAGACCTTCTGGCCGTTGATGACCCACTCGTCGCCGTCTTTCACGGCGCGGGTCTTCAGGCCGGCAACGTCAGACCCGGCAGACGGTTCGGAGAAGAGCTGGCACCAGATTTCCTCGCCCATCAGGGCTTTCTGGACATAGCGCTTCTTGTGCTCGTCGGAGCCGAAGGCGATGACGGTCGGCACGCACATGCCGAGGCCGATGGCGAACGGGCCGGTCGGCGCGTCGAATTTCGACTCTTCCTGGCCCCAGATCACGTTCTGCATGGCCGTGCCGCCACGCCCGCCCCACTCTTCGGGCCAGGTGATCTGCGCGAACTTGTTCTCGGCTTTCGTCTTCTGCCAGGCTTTCGCCTTTTCCAGCATGTTCACGCGGTCACGCGAGGCCGGGGCGGAGCCTTTCGGCTTCAGGTGTTTTTCGAGGAAGGCGCGCGCCTCAGCGCGGAAGGCGGCTTCTTCGGGTGTATCGTTGAAGTCCATGATATTTCCTCCTTAGGCGGCGTTCTTTTGCTCGAGCGCGCGCACGAGCTTTTCTTTCCAGACTTTCGGTCCACCGGCCTGAACGGCCAGCAGTTTGGCACGGCGGTAGTAGAGGTGGCAGTCCACCTCCCAGGTGAAGCCCATGCCGCCATGGGTCTGGATGTTCTCTTTCGAAGCATACCAGAAAGCTTCCGATGCGGCGACGCGCGCAGCAGCAGCGGCTTCCGGCATTTCCGGGGCATCGGTCGACAGGGCCCAGGCGCCGTAGAAGCAGTTGGAGCGAGCCACTTCGTTCTTCACATACATCTCGGCCAGTTTGTGCTTGATGGCCTGGTTGCCAGCGATCGGGCGGCCGAAAGCGTAACGCTCCAGCGAGTAGGCCTTCGCCATTTCCAGCGCGCGCGAAGCGCCGCCCAGCTGTTCGAAGGCGAGCAGCACGGCCACCTTGTCCATCAGCTGGTCATTGAGGCTGGCGCCGTCGCCCGCTGCGCCGAGGCGGATGCCCGGCGTCTTGTCAAAGGTGAGCTCGGCATGCCCGCGTGTCGGGTCGAGCGTGGAGAGCGTCTTGCGCGTCACGCCAGCGCCGGAGAGGTCGACCAGCACGAGGCTCGCGCCGGAGCCTTCCTTGGCCAGCACGACGGCATGCGTGGCGATGCCGCCATCGGTGACCGGGATCTTGGTGCCGGAGACGGTCGAACCGTCGAACGTGGTTTTCAGGCTCGCCGGATCCGGGTGGCCTGGGCCTTCGCTCGCGGCGTAGCAGCCGATGATCTCGCCGGCGACGATGCGCGGCAGGATGTCGTTCTTTACCTCATCCGATCCGGCCAGCTTCACCGCTTCGGTGAGGTAGTAAGCTGTGGACGAGAAGGGGACCGGCGCCAGGACGCGGCCCATTTCCTCTGCCAGCACGCACATTTCCAGCATGCCGAGGCCGAGGCCCCCTTGCTCTTCCGGAATGGCGGTGCCCAGCCAGCCCATTTCGGCGATCTTCTTCCAGAGCGCTTCCGAATAGGCTTTGTCGTCATCGTTCAATACCTCGCGCACCACCGGAATGGCGCTCTCGGCTTCGAGGAATTTCCGCGCCTCGCCGGCGAGGAATTTCTGGTCTTCCGAAAAGTCGAAGTTCATGAGTTGATGGCCTCCCTTCGCCCATTATACGGGCGTGATTACGTTTCTGGATTGGAAAATAGCGTGCTTTACGTGCACGGAAAGCCGTGACCCGGCGGAAGGCTGCCGCAAGGTTTTCTGTAAAAATTACCAGGCTGGCTTCACCGCGCCGAAAGCAGGCGGTGTCAGGCTCGATTCCCGGAGGAGTGTCTGAATGGCCAAAGCGCATTTTCACAAGATGCAGCGTGTCTACGTCAAACCCGTCGGCACCTGGGCGCTGGTCGAACAGGTGATCCCGCATTGGGTGAAGGATGTCGCCGAGCCGCTGAAGGTCACTTATGAGTGTGGTCTCGGCCGCCAGTTCCAGGCGCATGAACTTGTCTCTGAGCAGGTCATGCATGAGGAGGAACACGCCGAGCCCGGTGATGACCTGCTGCTGGAACACTGGCGCATCGGCCGGCGATCGACCAAATGGCGCACCGCCATGGGCCATCATTCCGGCGACAATCTCGGCACGTTTCCGGTGATCCTCACCGATGAGGCAGATACTGGCGGCTGGCGCGTCAATCCGGTGGATTTCGACCGCGACCCGCAACGGGTCGAACACCAGGCCCGGATGATCGTACAGACGCCCGCATTGTTGCAGATTGCCCGCCGGGTTGCGGAGATCGCTGCCGAAAATCCGGACTCCCTGCCGGAAGACCTGTTGCCGGTGGCCAAACAGTGCGCGTCCATCCTGCGCTATGTCTACCAGCTGAACGACGCGCCGGACACAGTTGCCGCCGAATAGGCGTTCAGCGCCGGAGGACCAGCGCGAGGCTCGTGCCCAGTCCGGCCCCAAGAATATTCGCGGCTTCGTCGAGCAGGGAGAATTCCCGGCCCGTCGGCGCCAGCCCCTGAGCCACTTCCATCAGGGCGCCATAAATAATTGTAATGAGAAAAGCCCGGACAGCGCGGCCCGGCCCGAGCGCGAGCGTCAGGGCGCCGCCAAGGCAGCCATAGGCGATGAAGTGTTTCAGCTTGTCGGAGCCTTCGACCGGCGGCAGATCGCCCGAGGGAACCAGTGACAGCACCGCGATCGCGAGCATCAGCACGAGCACTGCGGCGCCAGCTGTACGCCGCGCTGCGGCTGACCGGAAAAAGCGGGTCATCGGAATCTGCTCCCTTTATGGCCGCAAGCCGTCAGCGCCAGCCGGATGGCTGACAGCCTTCCGGCCCTCGACGCGCGTCCTTGCATTTCCTATGTCCGTTGGAGCGATTGCCAAGACCCCGGAGCCATTATGCGAACCGAAACCCCCGTTTCTGTGCAACTTTCCGATTACAAACCCTATCCGTTCGAAATCGAGCAGGTGAACCTGCGCTTCGATCTCGATCCGGATGCGACGAAAGTCCGTTCCGAATTGAAAGTGCGCCGCACCGGCGGGGCAGGCGATGCCCTGGTGCTGGACGGGGAGGGGCTGACGCTCCGGTCGATCTCGATTGACGGCCAGGCGCTCGACGCCAGCTGTTACGAACAGACCGACAAGGCCCTCATCATCGCATCGGTGCCGGATGCTTTCACGCTGGTCACGGAAGTGGAAATCGCGCCGTCGCAGAACACGGCGCTGTCCGGGCTGTACATGTCGGGTGGGCGTTTCTGTACCCAGTGCGAGTCGACCGGCTTCCGCCGCATTACTTTCTATCCCGACCGGCCGGACGTGATGAGCGCCTTCCATGTCTGGATGGCCGCCGACAAGGCAACTTATCCGATCCTCCTCTCGAACGGCACGCCGGGTGAGACCGGAGAGCTGGACGATGGCCGCCACTACGCCGTTTGGGACGATCCGCACAAGAAACCGTCTTACCTCTTCGCGCTCTGCGCCGGGGATTATGACGTCTACCGCGACAGCTTCACCACGATGAATGGCGACGAGATCGCGCTCGCCATCCATGTCGACAAGGGTGACGCTGAACGCGCCGCCTGGGCGATGGACAGCCTCAAGCGCTCCATGACCTGGGACGAGCAGACCTATGGCCGCGCCTATGACCTCGGCGTGTTCAATATCGTGGCTGTGCGCGACTTCAATTTCGGCGCCATGGAAAACAAGGGCCTCAACGTCTTCAACTCCGCCTATGTGCTGGCCGACGAGGCGACGGCGACGGATGCAGATTTCGAAGCCATTGAGAGCATTGTCGCTCACGAATATTTCCACAACTGGACCGGCAACCGCATCACCTGCCGCGACTGGTTCCAGCTCTGCCTGAAGGAAGGCCTGACAGTCTTCCGTGACCAGAACTTCTCCGCCGACATGCGTTCACGCCCGGTGCAGCGCATCAAGGATGTCATCCGCCTGCGTGCCCGCCAGTTCGCGGAAGATGCCGGGCCGCTGGCACACTCCGTGCGGCCGGATCATTACGGCTCCATCGACAATCTCTACACCGCGACCGTCTATGAAAAGGGCGCGGAACTGATCGGCATGCTGCGCCGGATGATCGGCGAAGAGCTGTACCGCAAAGGCATGGACCTCTATTTCGAGCGCCATGACGGGCAGGCCGTGACGATCGAGGATTTCTACAAATGCTTCGAAGATGTCACCGGCGAGGACTTCACCCAGTTCCGCCTCTGGTATGCCCAGGCCGGGACACCGGAAGTGACGGTCGAGGAAAACTGGAAGCCGGAAACGCATGAGATCGAGATCACGCTGAAGCAGAAGACGCCGGCGACCCCCGGGCAGCCGGTGAAAAAACCGGTGCCGATCCCGCTGGAAATGGCACTACTGGATGAAGAGGGTAACCTCGCCGAGTGGACGACCATTCTGGAAGACGAGGATGTGACCCTCACCATGGAAATGCCGGACACGGTGACTGAGCCGCCGCTCGTCTCCGTGAACCGTGACTTCACGGCGCCGATCCGCCTGAACCGGTCTCTCACGCGTGAGCAGCGCCTCGCCATGGTCCGTATGGAGACAGACCCGTTCAATCAGTGGGATGCCGTCCAGACGCTGGTGAAGGCTGAGATTCTTGCTCTCTCCGAAGGCAGCCAGGCTGAGCCGGATGATGCGCTCGTCACTGCGCTTGCCGGCGCTGTTGAGCAGGCCGTTGACGACCCGGCCTTTGCGGCGCTGCTGACGCGCTTGCCGGAAGTGGGCGAGATGTTCCTGGAGCGTCAGCCGGCTGATGCCGTTGCGCTGAATGCGGCCCGGAAAAAGCTGCAATCCGCCCTGGCGGCAAAGCTCTCCGGCTTCAGTGCTGAGACCCTTGGCAAGCCGACACCTGCGCCCTTCGATCCGGGGGCTGAGCAGGCCGGTATCCGCGCGCTGCGCACGGCGATGATCGTGCTGCTGGGCGTGTCGCCCGATGCAGGCGCTGCCGACACACTGCGCGGTCTCTACGACAATGCCACCAACATGACCGAACGGCTCGCGGCCCTGCGCGCCTATACGGTGCAGAAGGGCGGCAAGGCGAATGAGGCTCTTGCTGATTTCGAGGCGACCTGGAAGGACAATCCGCTCGTCATGGACAAATGGTTCGCCCTGCAGGCCACCACGGGCGATGCCGAAACGATCAAGACGCTGGCGGCCCATCCGGCCTTCGACCTGCGCAACCCGAACCGGGTTCGCTCTGTTGTGGCCGCCTTCACGATGCAGAACCTTGCCGCGTTCCACGCGCCGGACGGGTCTGGTTATCAGGCGGTGGAGGAGATCATTCTCAAGGCCGACAAGGCGAACCCGGCGCTGGGGGCCCGGTTGCTGACGGCGTTCGAACAGTGGCGCATCCTGGAACCGCAGGCGAAAGCAGCGGCGGAAGCCACGCTGAAACGGCTCCAGTCGGCCGGTCTCTCTTCCAATGCGGCGGACATTGTTGCCCGCGCGCTCGGTTAAGGCCGCGCGTTAACGAAACTTTGAGATTTGTTAACGCTCGGGCAATGATTCCGGCGGACAAGGAGATTCGTGCGAGTATCGCCCGTCTTGCGGGCATGGGATCGTCCTTTGGCAGAAGCGGATAAAAAATCCCAAATAAATCAAGCTTCAGACCCGGTGTCTGATGTCGTGTCCTCGCGCCTGAAATGGACCGTCGCCGGAACGATCGTGCTGCTGGCAGCCGCCATGGGCCTGAAAGCCTGGGATGAGCACCAGCGGGCCGACGCCAATCTGCTGCTGACGCTGCAGGCAGAGGCCGAAGCACTGGCCGGCCGGGTCGGCGGACGGGCCGATACGGTGGAAACCGCCATCCGCCTCGTGACCGACAATCATGCGTCGCGCTCGGCCATCGCCGCCGCGACCCCGGGCGTCGATGCAGTCATGACGCTGGCAGATGCCAAACAGGCGCCTGAAGGCAGCCGGCTCGACGCCGCGGCCACGGTGGCGGAGACCCTGATGCAGACCAAGCAGCGGGCGGGGCTCTCCGAACTTGGCGATGTCGTTCTTGTGTCGGGCAGCGGGAGCCAGGCGGTGATCGCGCTGGCGCCGGCGGGCACATGGCTGCCGGTGATGTCAAACGGCCGGGAAGTGTCGCTCGTCTCGGGCGGGCTCCGCGTTGTGGCTGGCGACCCGGCGCCGCGTCCGGCAAACGGTTTGCGGCCGATCCGGCAGGCGCGCTTCGAGAAAGGGCAGGGCCTTCAGCGTTCCGCACTTGCCTGCAGCGACATCGCGGGCGGCGGGATTGCCGTCTGCAGCACGACACGTGCCGATGTGTTCACGCGTGATGATTTGGTCAGCCTTCTGATCTTTGCCCTGCTTCTGGCCGCGCCGGTTCTGGCGATCACCGGGCTTCTGGGCCGCCTGTCGAAGAAGCAGGCAGACACATTCGTCGAAGCGGCCCGTGACGAACAGGCTGACCGGATCATGGCGACCGTCATGCGCAGCGCGCGTGCGGGTTATTGGGAGTGGACGCCGGAACAAACGTCGATCTTCCTGTCCGAGGCCTCCAGCGAGATGCTGGACCTTGAGGGAATGCGGACCGTCTCGCTTGGTACGTTTCTCAAACAGGTTCACCCGGAACATCAGGCCCGCGTGCGCCAGGCGATTGAGAAGTCGCGCGAGATCGGATGGCTGCAGGTGGCTTTCGTGCTGGCAAAGCCGCCGCTGCGCTGGATCGAGATGCGCGGTTCGGGATCTGACACCGAAGACGGCAAGCTGTTCGGCGGGATCCTCCTCGACATCTCGGACCGCAAGCAGGCCGAAGACCGGGTCAAGGCTGCCGAACGGCGCCTGCGCAGCGCATTGGAAGGCTTCAACGGCCCCTTCGCTCTGTGGGATCACCGCAAACGCCTCCTGTACTGGAACCGCGCTTTCGCCACCGATTTCGGCCTGACTGACACACTGCGCACCGGTATGACGCATGAAACGGTGACCATCGCCCGTTCCGGCGCGATCCGGGCCGAACGTCCGTCAGCAGACGACAATCAGTCTACCCTGATCGGTTTGCAGGGCGGACGCTGGCTGAAACTGGTGGAGCGGCCATCCCCGGATGGCGGCCTGATCACGATCGGCATCGATGTGACCGAGAATATCGGCATCGAGGAAGAGCTGCGCCGGCAGAAAGAGCGTATGCGCAAGACGATGCTGGACCTCGAACGCTCGGAAGGCCGGGCCGGCGAGCTGGCCCGCAAGCTGACGGAAGAGAAGTCGCGCGCAGAAAATGCCGCGAACTCCAAGTCCGCCTTCCTGGCAAATATGAGCCATGAGCTGCGCACGCCGCTGAATGCGATCAACGGCTTCTCGGAAATCCTGGCGCACGAACTTTACGGACCGCTCGGCGATCCGCGCTACAAGGGCTATGCGCAGGACATCCTCGCCTCCGGCCAGCATCTGCTGGACATGATCAACGACATTCTCGACATGGCGAAGATCGAGGCCGGCAAGATGACGATCAACCCGCAGCCAATCGACCCGGTCGATCCGGTGGACGCGGCCGTGCGGATGATCCGGCGCAAGGCATCCGACAAGGACATCGAAGTCGTGCTGGACGTCCAGCCGGGCCTGCCCGAGATCGATGCAGACCATCGCGCCATCCGCCAGATGGTGCTGAACCTCGTGTCGAATGCGATCAAGTTCACCAATGCGGGGGGCAAGATCACGGTCGCCGTGCAGCAATACGGGCCGGACATCAAAGTATCGGTCACCGACACGGGCATCGGTATTCCGGCGGCTGACCTGCCGCGCCTTTCACGGCCGTTTGAACAGGCCGCTGGCTCGCATGACCGGAATTATGAGGGAACCGGGCTCGGCCTCGCCCTGACCAAATCCTTCGCCGAGATGCATGGCGGTGAACTCATCCTGTCGTCCATCGAAGGCGAGGGGACGACGGTTTCCTTCACCCTGCCGATTGCCGGCCCGGGTGAAGCGGAAGACGAAAGCGACGACCGCGACGCGGCCTGATCAAGCCGGTGGCCTCTGGTTCCAGGCAACGATCCGTGTACCCGTATTGCACTGGACCTCTCCCCACGCACCAGTTTTGAGCTTCGGCTGAAGGCCGGTCGGCACTGCGTCCACGACATCCGGCAGAAAACGGGCGACGCCATTGCTGGTGACGACGAGGATCGTCTGATCGGCGGGCAGGCGGGAGGTGTCAGCCAGCAGGGCTTTCCAGCCGGAATGAATGGCGGGTTTGTCGACGATCCAGCCTTGCGGCACGCGGCTGTCTTCTTCCCAGGCACGCATGGCATCTTGCCCGATACGGGCGAGGACCTTTTCCTCGGCAACGTTCTCATCCGGGCCGTAATCGATCTCGGTCAGGAAGGGCAGGGTTGCAAGTTCCGGACTGTCCGGCCGGGCGCTGAGAATGGCGATGGCGGTTTGCCGGGTTCGCTGCAGGGTGGAGCAATAGGCGGCGTGGAAAGATGTGTCCGCGAAATGGCGGCCCAGCGCGTCGGCCTGTGCCTGTCCGGACGTGGAGAGCGGCAGGTCCGTGCGGCCGCCGACGCGGGTGACCACGTCGCCCTTGTCGAATGTGTTACCGTGACGGCAGACAATGATCCGTCCCATGAGAATCAGGCCTCTAGCGGGTCGCCATACTCGGCGACAAGGCGTTCGGCGAGCGCGACATCTTCGGCGGTGTCGATTCCGGGTATGGCGATCTGGCCGGGCTCGACTTCAACACACTGGATGCTCATCCCGTTTTCAAGCAGGCGCAGCTGTTCCAGGCCTTCCAGCTGTTCGTAGCGTCCTTCCGGCAGGCTGACATAACGGCGCAGGGAGGCCAGCCGATAGGCATAGAGGCCGATATGCCGGCAGACGGGCGAGAGCCCGCCCTTTTCTCGCAGGGCTGCTTCCTTGCGCATCGCAGGGATCAGGTTTTTCGAAAACCACAGCGCGCGGCCGGCCTCATCATGCACAAGGGTCGTGCCGGAGAAGGGGGTTTCGGCCTTGTGTTTGCGGAACGCATCCAGGGCGTCCCAGGTCAGGCGGACATAGGGCGTGGCCGCGTCTGCGCCGGAGTCGCGCGCCGCCCTGGCGACCGCGATCACGTGGGCGGGCGGTGTGAAGGGGGAGTCGCCCTGAAGGTTCACGACGATTTCCGGCTCCGCGCCCATCGCGGTAGCGGCAGCCAGTGCGCGGTCTGTACCGGACGGCAGGTCCGGATCGGTCATGACAACCGGGATGCCGAGGTCCTGGCAATGTGTCTCTATGCGCGCATCGTCTGTCGCGACGACGTGCCGGGCATTGCCAAGCGCTTCTGCCGCCTGTGCCGCCATCGCCGCGACGCGGGAGACCATGGTGCGTCCGGCGATCATGACCAGTGGTTTGCCGGGAAGGCGCGTAGATGCGTAACGCGCGGGAACAACAATCAGTGTTTGCATGTTACTCAGCCCTCATGATGCCCATCCAGATCGAATGTGCCGTCACGCATTTCCGTCATTACACCAATGAACGGGATGATCCAGCTGATTGCTTCGTCGCTGACGCCCTCATCCTGCAGGAAGGACGTGAGAGCCGGGACGAATTCCTCGCTGCGGCCGCATTGTTGAAGTGCGGCTTCCAGTTCCGGCAGGACGATGTTGTTGAAGGAGTCTGCGAAGGTCTGAATTCTGTCCGACTTCCGGGCGAGCGATATGGCGACCATCGGGTCCACATCACCGTCTTCGCGGGAGAGTTTGCGGAAGTCATTGATCAGGCCGCGGTTTTCGGATGCGAACTTCTTCAGGGTCTTGTCTGTCTTGTAATCGATCCACTCCGCCGAGCAGGGGGGCGGTTCCACCGTTGCACAAGCCGCAAGCGGCAGGAGCAACAGGGTCAGGGCGGTCAGGCGCGGTGTCATGCAGGGGCTCCGGCTGGGGGACGAATTCGCCTGCACCCTAGAGAGGCTTGGCAGGCCTGCAAAGCCTTCCGGTTCAGACAAAAAAAGCCCCGGCGGGATGTCGCCGGGGCAGTGTCTTTTCAGTTGCGGTGCGGCGGGCTTAGTTCTCACCGCCATCGAGGGCGCCATCCGGGTGGACTTGTTCGCGGAAGGATTCCTTCTCCACATCGCACAGGGCTTTGCTCGAATTGATGACAGCCAGTGTCTTCGCTGAGCGCAGGGCGTCCTCATTCCCCTTCACGCAGGCGATCTTGACCGTTTTCTCGCCATCGCCGAGGTCGATCGTCCGGCTCATCACCTTCGTCTCGCCATCGGAGAGGCTGGCATCGCGGCATTCTGCGACCAGATCGTCCAGCGCGGCTGAGGTCTCGCCGATGCGCAATTCGAAGTCTTTGCCAAACTTTTCGTCGATCAGGGCTTCAAGCTTGATGGATTTCTCTTCCAGGCGGGTTTCCAGTTCGGTGGTTATCCGTGCCAGTTCCGGTTCGAGGCCGGCATGCATGTCTTCGACCTCGGCTTCATAGGCGGCGGCCCAGGACTCGGCGCGGGCGCCAAACTTCTCGCCCCATTCGCCCCATTTGCGGCCCCATTCCTCCCAGTCTTCTTCAGACATCTCGCCTTCAAAGCGGACTTCGACGCCATCATTGAAGTCCATGACGACCGGCAGTTCGTTCAGCTCTGCCATCAGAGCCTGGAACTCTGCGTCGTCTTCCAGGGCGAGCGTGATCCCGGGAAGGTTGGAGGTGATTTTCGCCGTGATCTGGCTGATCTGCTTGCCATCCTCGGCCATTTCCTGAGACAGCCGGTCGATCTCCGCCGTCACTTCGGGGCCGGGCTCAATTCCCTCGAAGGGTTCGCCGAGCACAATGATGCGGCGATCGGGGATCAGTTCGCCATTCAGGTAGACGGTTCCGTTCTCGATGCGCAGCTCGCGGTGTTCACGTTCACCAGCATTGGCAGGGACCGAGGACGTGGCGATCAGGGCAGCGGCACCGATCACGGCGGTGGCGGCTCCACCGGCGAGGCGCCGTGTGCGGGTCGGGACAGGGTGGGTCATGCGGCTGAGGCGCTCCTTCAGGGCGTGGGTCAGAGGCAGGCTGGCCGCTGCCGGCGGCCGTTCCTGCGCGGCGGACTTCACGGCCTTGATGAGCGTTGCCCCATAGGCATGCGGCGAGGCGGTGCCGGTTTTCAGGACGTCGGCGTCGCAGGCGGCTTCCTGGTCCGTACGGAAGGCACGGTAGGCATAGTAGGCCAGCGGATTGAACCACATGCAGGCGATGAAGATTTCGGCCAGTTGCAGGGCCCAGAGGTCGCCGCGGCGGACATGGGTCAGCTCGTGGGCCAGGGCGGCGCGTTGCTGGGTGTCGTCATAGTCCGTCTCGAACCAGGCCGGCAGCAGGACCACCGGGCGGGCGAGGCCGGTCACCAGCGGGCCGGACGAGATGAAGCTGGAAGCGACCACGGGTAGCCGCTTCAGGCCGGCCTGCGCGCCGACCTGACGGGCGATGTGCTGCAGGCGGGGGGAGACGTTCACGGCTTCGCGCTTCACGGTCTGCATGAAAACATGCTGGCGCCACAGGCTGAGCCCGAAGACGAAAAGCGCCCCGCCTGCCCAGACAATAAAGAGGCCTGGCAGCAGCATGGCGGACAGCGTGTCCATCAGGGGCTGGGGTGAGGCAAGGCCGTCCACAAGTGCGGTGTCCGGTAGGGGTGCCGGCGGCACGGCGGCCGGGGCAGACGGGGAAGCTGTGAAGGTCGTCGCCATGGCTTCCGAAGCGGCTGTCACAGTCAGCGCCGCGGCGGGCTCTGCGGCCTCGGCGGAGCCGGACTTCGGCAGGCGCAGCAGCGGCATCAGCGAAACAGGCATTTGCAGCGGCGGCAGGACAAGGCGGGCCAGTGGAAGTGCCCAAAGCGCATAGGCTGTACCGGCCCCGAAATGCTTCGCGACGGGGCGGCGCGCCACCAGAACCAAGGCGATCAGGACGGAAACCGCCAGGACCGTCTGCACGGCAGATGTCGCGTCAGGAAAAATCGTTGCGGCGTTCATTTCTTCAGATCCCCCAGCAGGCGTTCCAGTTCCTCAATGTCTTCCGGTGTCAGGCCGCGCGTATCCGCCAGGTGCGCAACGAGAGGGGCGGCGCGGCCGGAGAAGACCCGGTCGACAAACTGGCCGGCGGCCTTGGCCTTGTAGGCCCCCTCTTCAATGACCGGATAATAGAGATAGCGGCGGCCATCCTCTTCCGTCCGGAGCGCGCCTTTCTCGACCAGGCGGGCCAGCAGCGTTTTCACGGTGCGGCTGGTCCAATCTTTCTCGTCGCCCAGCGAATCGTGGACGTCCGATGCGGCGAGGCCGGGCGTCTGCCACAACACGCTCATCACATCGAGTTCGGCGGCTGAGATCTTCATCTGCGGACTCCCCGGAAAGACTACAAGCGTGGTCATAAGCTATGACTACAAGCGTGGTCAATGAGAATTTCCGCACTGCCGCGTGACAAGTTCGTAAGGTCAGGCTTTGATGCATCCTGTCTGCGGGCGCGGCTTCATTTCCGGCAAACGCTCCTGTAGGACAGACAGAGGGTTCCGGGGCAGGGGCCAGAGTGAGGGTAAAAACAGATGAACCGAGGGATGCTGGGAGCGCTGGCACTTGCGCTTCTCACGGCAGGGTGTGCTGAAACAGGCACCAGCGGAGAGTTCGGCCGCGTTCTGGGAGAGGTCCTTGGTTCCACCACGACGCCTGCTTCACAGGGGACGCTCACGATCGCGGAAATCGATGCGGGTCTGCGCGAAGCGCTCACCGTCGGGACCAATCTTGTCGCCAATCAGCTGGGCCAGACGAATGGCTATTATGGCGATCCGAAAATCCGTATCCCGCTGCCGCAGACTTACCGTACCCTCCAGACAAACCTGGCGAAGGTTGGCGCGAGCCAGCCGCTGGACGATCTGGAATTACGCATGAACCGTGCCGCCGAATCGGCCGTGCCGGAAGCGCAGGCTCTGGTCCTCGGTGCGATCCGCAACATGACCATCACGGACGCGCTCAACATCCTGAACGGCGGCGACACGGCTGCGACCGATTATCTCCGGTCAAAGACGGAAACCCAGCTGCGGGCGGCCTTCACGCCTTACGCCCGGGAGGCCCTGTCCAAGTCAGGCGCTTTTACAGCAATGGAAAATGTCGCCTCGCAGTATGGAGCGGGTGGCATCACCTCCAGCCTGCAGGCGGACCTGACCGCGCACGCGGTTGATTACGGCCTGGACGGCATATTCCTCTATGTGGCGGAGGAAGAGAAGAAGATCCGGGAAAACCCGGTTGCGCGGAGCACGGAATTGCTGCGCCGCGTGTTCGGGAATCGCGGCTGATGCGTCGATTTGCAACTGAGATGAAAGCCGGTGGAGAGCTGGCGGGTATCGAATTCGGCGATCCGATCAAACCGTTCGCCGCGGTGTGGATCCACGCCACAGGCTTTAACGCCATGACCTACCAGTCGATGCTGGCCCCGCTTGGCCTGCGCCAGCGTGTTGCCGCGCTCGACATGCGCGGGCATGGCCGGTCGACCATGCCGGCAAAGCCTGGCCGGATGAAATCCTGGCACCGCTACCGCGACGATGTGATCGAGTGGCTGGAAAAGGAAGCGCCGAACGGCGTCGTCCTGAGCGGGCATTCCATGGGCGCGACCGTGGCCCTGCTGGTGGCGGGCAAGCGGCCTGATCTGGTCAAAGGGCTGGTTCTGGCCGATCCGGTGATCATGCCGCGCGTCTATTATTTCTGGAAACATATATTCCCGCCGGTCACCTGGATCGCCAACCGTAACACGCTTGCGCGCGGCGCGAAGAAACGCCGGGCCGAATTCCCGGCCTTCCGCGAGGCGCTGGAATCCTATACCGGCCGCGGCGCGTTTGCGTCCTGGCGAGAGCCTTTCCTGGCCGACTACCTGCTGGATGGCATTGACCGGGTGGACCATAATTCCGCGCAAAGCGAAGACCAGACCTGGCGGCTGACCTGCGATCCGAAATGGGAGTCGGCGACGTTCTCGGCCCAGCGCAACCAGCCCTGGCGCGCCCTGAGAAAGGTACGCAAGCACAAGATCCCGATCATCGTGCTGCGTCCGAACCGCTCATCCGTGATCACGCCAAAGGTCCGGGCACAGATTATCCTGATGAATCAGGCGCTGATGATGAAAGGCGTGCGCGGCACGTCGCACTTCCTGCCCATGGAGGCACCTTATGAAGTGCGTGACGCGCTATCCGCCTTCATCGCGCGGCTGGTGGAACGCTTCACACTGGAAGAAGACTCTGATGTTTCACGCTCCCTGAGTGTCCGCCGCCGCAGGGCCTGAGAAACTTATTTCTGCATTGATTTCAGCTGATTGTTCCCGGGTGATCCGGTAAAGTAGAGCTGTGCGGGTTTGGTGAGGCTACGTGCAATGCTTGCGTCTGTTCTGGAGTTGCTGACATCACAACCTGTCCAGATCGGCTTTGTGCTGGTCCTGGTGGCCGTGGTGTTCTTTGGCTTTGTCCGGGAGAAGCTGCCAGCGGATGTTGTCGCGCTGATGGCGCTGGGCGCGGTCATGGCCGCGCAGATCCTCACGGTGAAGGAAGTCCTGACCGTCTTTTCGAATCCGGCCCCGATCACGATCGGCGCCATGTTCGTACTGTCAGCAGCCCTGGAGCGGACAGGGGTCATCGGCGCTGCGGGGCGGGGTATATCCCAGCTTTCCCGCCATGTGACACCCCTGATCGCGATCGTCGTCATGATGCTGGGCGTGATCATCCTCTCAGCCTTTATCAACAACACGCCGGTTGTCGTGATCCTTATCCCGGTCGCGATCCAGCTCGCACGGACAATTAATATTGCGCCGTCCAGATTGCTGATCCCGCTCTCATTCGCATCGATCTTCGGAGGCACGACAACGCTGATTGGGACATCGACGAACATCCTGGTCGACGGTGTCGCACAGGATGGGGGGCTCGCCCCGTTCGGCATGTTCGAGATCACCGGCGCAGGCGCGATCATGGCGCTGGCCGGGGCAGCTTATATGGCAATTGCCGGGCCTTTTCTTCTGCCCGTCCGGGAATCGCTTGCGGGATTGTTGCCGGATGCGACACGGCGGCGCTTTATCGCGCAGATCCTGATCCCGATCGATTCCGAACTGGTGGGGCGCACGCTTGCCGAGACGGGGTTCACAGCCGCCAAGGGCTTCAGCGTCATTGACGTGTTTCGCGAAGGGCTTTCCCTGCGGGCCGATCTCAAATCCATCGTGCTCCAGCCGGGGGACCGGATCGTATTGCGCTCACCGGTTTCGGAGATGCTGACGCTCAAGGAAGCGGGAAATGTCGCCATCGGCGCGGCGGCGGACAAGCGCCCGGCCTTCGAACCGATCCAGACAAGCGAAACCGTCATTGTGGAAGGTGTGATCGGGCCACAATCGCGTCTCGTCGGCCGGCGCCTGACGGGCCTCGGCCTTGCGCGTCTATATGGTGTGTACGTGCTGGCCATCCACCGGCGCGGAGAGAACCTGACCCAGAAAATGGAAGACCTGCGGTTCGAGGTCGCCGACACGGTGCTTCTGGAAGGCCCGCCACGCGGCATGCGTGCCATGTTCGATGATGGCATGCTGAACAATCTGACCGAGTCTGCGGACCGCGCCATTCGGCGTGACAAGGCGCCGGTTGCCGTTGCCGCTGTGCTTCTGGTCATGGTGCTGGCAGCACTGGGTGTGTTCCCCATTGCGGGACTGGCCCTGATGGCCGCGACCCTGGTGGTCGCGCTGGGCTGTCTCAATCATCAGGAAGCCTACCAGGCCATTCGCTGGGACATCCTGATGCTCATTTTCGGCATGCTGGCGCTTGGGGCCGCGATGGAAAAGACGGGCGCTGCCAGCTTGCTGGTCGGCCAGCTTTCCATCCTGACAGGCGGGCTTGGCCCAAGGGCGACGCTGGCCATTGTGTATCTGTCAGCGATGATCCTGACCGAGATCATGAGCAATAATGCGACGGCGATCCTGCTGACGCCGATTGCGATCGGGATCGGTCATTCGCTCGGCATCGATCCGCGGCCATTTGTAGTCGCGATCATGTTTGCGGCCAGTGCCAGTTTTGCGACGCCGATCGGATACCAGACCAACACGCTGGTCTATACGGCGGGCGGGTACAAGTTTGCAGATTTCCTGAAGATCGGTCTGCCGCTGAACCTGGTCATGTTCCTGGTAGGGATGTGGGTGATTCCGATATTCTGGCCGTTGGAGCCTGTTTGATCACCAGAGCGGACGGTCAGGAGAGGCGGACCCGGCCAGTTTCTCCATGAGGCGGGTCAGCTCCACGCGCTCTTCCGGTGTGAGGACGGCTTCCAGTGCCTGTTCCTCGGCAATCGCCATCGGTACGATCTCGTCATACACCGACGTTCCGGCAGGCGTGAGATAGAGTTTGGACCGGCGGCCGTCTTCTTCCGAGGATTTGCGTTCCAGGTACCCGACTTCGATCAGGCCCGCGACGGCGCGGCTGACGGCCACCTTGTCCATCGCCGTGCGCTGGCCGATCTCGGTGGCGCTGATGCCCGGCGCATCGCCCGTGACAGCCATGACGCGCCATTGCCAGATCGTCAGCCCGAACTCGCGATCATAAAGCTCCGCGATACGGCGCGAGATCGTGTTGGACAGGACGGACAGACGATAGGGCAGGAATTCGCGCAGGCGAAGCTGCGGGGTCCGGGAGGGATCGGGCATGGCGGGTCCATTCATACTTGCCTTGAAGGCCATAAATAGTTACATATGAAACTAAATGTCATTAACACTAAGGGAGAGAACCCATGGCCGACCTGTTTGACAACCCTGCAGGCCTCGACGGTTTCGAATTCATTGAGTTTTCCGCGCCCGAAAAAGGTGTGCTGGAGCCGGTTTTCGAGACGATGGGCTTCACCAAAGTCGCCCGCCACCGCTCAAAAGATGTGGAGCTGTGGCGCCAGGGCGGCATCAACCTCATCACCAATTATGAGCCGAAATCCGCCGCCTGGTATTTCTCGCGCGAGCACGGCCCTTCAGCCTGCGGTATGGGCTTCCGGGTGCGCGATGCCCGCAAGGCTTACAAACACCTGCTGGAGCAGGGGGCAGAGCCTGTGCACGTCCAGACGGGGCCGATGGAGTTGCACATTCCCGGCATCCGCGGCATCGGCAATTCGATCATCTACCTGATCGACCGCTATGGCGACGGGCTCGACATTTACGACATCGACTTCGAATACCTGCCGGATGTGGAGAAGCACCCCGTCGGGGCAGGCTTCGAGCTGATCGACCACCTGACGCACAATGTCTATGGCGGCCGGATGAAGTATTGGGCGGACTTCTATGAGAAGCTCTTCAACTTCCAGGAAATCCGCTATTTCGACATCAAGGGCGAATATACCGGCCTGACCTCCAAGGCGCTGACAGCGCCGGACGGCAAGATCCGCATCCCGCTGAACGAAGAAGGCAAGGGCGGCGGCGGCCAGATCGAGGAATTCCTGCGGGAGTTCAACGGCGAAGGCATCCAGCACATTGCTCTCATCTGTGACGATCTCTATGCCTGCTATGACAGCCTGAAGCAGAAGGGCGTGCCCTTCATGACCGCGCCGCCGGCAACCTATTACGAGATGCTCGACGAGCGCCTGCCGGGCCATGGTGAAGACGTCGAGGGCCTGAAGTCCCGCGGCCTGCTGCTGGACGGCACGACCGAAGGCGGCCAGCCGCGCCTCCTGCTGCAGATCTTTGCGCAGGCCCAGGTCGGCCCGGTCTTCTTCGAGTTCATCCAGCGCAAGGGCGACTACAAGGAAGGCTTCGGCGAAGGCAACTTCAAGGCCTTGTTTGAATCCATGGAACGTGACCAGATCCAGCGAGGTGCCTTGAAGGTCGAAGAGGACGCATGAGCGAGCCAAAGAAGAAAGTTCAGCTGTCCCCGGTCGGCGAAGGCCTGATCGGGGCCGTGGCGGGCACGGTGGTTGGCGTCATCCTGTGGCGTATCGGCGTGATTTCCGCCCCGGCCATTCCGGGCGTCACGCTGGGCCTCGGCATCGGCAGCTGGTTCAACGCATGGCGGCGCGCAAAGAACGCCGCGAAAGACTGAAAGGGAGATAACAAATGACATCACCCGCACACCTGAAAGGCGTCCACCATGTCGCCTATCGCTGCAAGGATGCGAAGGAAACGGTCGAGTTCTATCGCGATGCGCTGGGCATGGATTTCCAGCTCGCCATCGCAGAAGACCATGTGCCCTCAACCGGCGCCTATGATCCGTACATGCACATTTTCCTCGATGCCGGGAACGGCAATGTGCTGGCCTTCTTTGAACTGCCTGAGCAGCCGGACATGGGCCGCGACGAGAACACGCCCATCTGGGTGCAGCATATCGCGTTTCGCGTCGGCTCGCTGGAAGAGCTGATGGAAACCAAGGCTCACCTCGAAGGCATGGGGCTCGACGTTCTGGGCCCGACGCATCACGGCATCTTCAAGTCGATCTATTTCTTCGACCCCAACGGCCACCGCATCGAACTCGCTGCCGACATAGGCACGCCGGAGCAGATGAAACAGCTGAAGGATGTGGCCGAACCGATGATCGAGGAGTGGAGCGCCACCAAGAAGGCCCCCCGCCACGCCGCCTGGCTACACGAGAAAATCGCGGAAGAAAGCTGATCCATGAAACTCGCTACACTTAAAAACGGCGCCCGTGATGGGCGTCTTGTCGTCGTCTCGAAAGACCTGACGCGCGCGACCGATGCCGCGTCCATTGCGCCGACGCTACAAGCAGCGCTGGACGATTGGGCCCATGCCGCCCCGCGCCTGCAGCAGCTGGCGGAGCAGGTGGAGCTCGGCTCCGTCCCGACGTTCCGCTTCCACGAGCATGATTGCGAAAGCCCGCTGCCGCGCGCCTATCAGTGGGCGGACGGGTCTGCCTACATCAATCATGTGGAACTGGTGCGCAAAGCGCGCGGCGCCGAAGTGCCGAAAAGCTTTTATGATGACCCGCTGATGTATCAGGGTGGCAGTGACGCCTTCCTCGGGCCGCGCGATGCCATCCCGCTCGGCGATGTTGCCTGGGGCTGCGACATGGAAGGGGAGGTCGCCGTCATCACCGATGACGTGCCGATGGGCGTCTCCGAGGCGGATGCCGCCGATCACATCAAGCTCATCATGCTGTGCAATGACGTATCCCTGCGCGGCCTGATCCCCGGCGAACTCGCTAAGGGCTTCGGCTTCTTCCAGTCCAAGCCGCCGAGCGCCTTCACGCCGGTCGCCGTCACGCCGGATGAACTGGGCGATGCGTGGAAGGACAATGTCATCCACCTGCCGCTGCATGTGGATTATAACGGCCAGCCTTTCGGCCGCGCCAATGCGGGCGTCGATGCCACGTTCAGCCTCGCTCGCCTTGTCTCCCACGCTGCGAAGACCCGGCCCCTCACGGCCGGCACGGTCATCGGCTCGGGCACCGTGTCCAACAAGGACGCCGATGGCGGGGCGGGCAAGCCGGTCAGTGAAGGCGGGCTCGGCTATTCCTGTATCGCCGAGATCCGAATGATCGAGACGATTGCCGACGGCGCGCCGAAAACTCCCTTCATGAAGCCGGGCGATACGGTACGCATGGAAATGCTGGACAAGGCCGGGCACTCGATTTTCGGGGCCATTGAACAGACCGTGGAATCCGTCTGACCCGTCTTGTTTTCCCGGCAGGCTTGTGTTTCAACGCTTGTTGAAATTTTGGCGGCAGGGGACGGTTCAGCCGGCCAGAAAGTGTGATACGAGACAAGAAAGCGCGCCCGGGCGGGCCCTGCCTGCCTGTGCGCCCAATTCAGGGAGCGACAGGACCTGTCCATGTCTAGCAAGGTCTATAATACTGCGAAGGAAGCCCTTGAGGGCCTCACCTTCGACGGCATGACCGTGATGGCCGGGGGCTTCGGCCTCTGCGGCATTCCGGAAAACCTCATCCTCGCCCTGCGCGAAAGCGGCGTGAAGGACATCACGGCGATCTCCAACAATGCGGGCGTCGATGATTTCGGCCTCGGCCTGCTGCTGCAGACCCGGCAGATCAAGAAGATGATTTCCTCCTATGTCGGCGAGAACAAGGAATTCGAGCGCCAGTACCTCTCCGGCGAGCTGGAGCTGGAGTTCAATCCGCAGGGCACGCTGGCAGAGCGCTGCCGGGCAGGGGGCGCAGGCATTCCGGGCTTCTACACCAAGACGGGCGTCGGCACGCTTGTGGCCGAGGGCAAGGAACACCGGGACTTCAACGGCGAGACCTATATCCTCGAAACCGGCCTCGTGTCTGACCTCTCCATCGTGAAGGCCGAAAAGGCCGACACGCAGGGCAACCTCGTCTTCAACAAGACGGCCCGCAACTTCAATCCGCCGATGGCGATGGCCGGCAAGGTCACCGTGGCGGAAGTGGAAGAAATCGTGCCGACCGGCGATCTCGACCCGGACGAAATCCACCTGCCGGGCATCTTCGTGCAGCGCATCGTGAAGGGCACTTTCGAGAAGCGCATCGAACAACGCACCGTGCGCAAGCGGGAGGCCTACTGATGCCCTGGACACGCGATGAAATGGCGGCGCGCGCCGCAAAGGAACTCCACGACGGCTTCTATGTGAACCTCGGCATCGGCATTCCGACGCTGGTGGCGAACCATATTCCGGACGACATGGACGTCACGCTCCAGTCCGAGAACGGCATGCTGGGCATGGGCCCGTTCCCCTATGAGGGCGAGGAAGACGCGGACCTGATCAATGCCGGCAAGCAGACGATCACGACGCTGCCGCGCACCAGCTTCTTCGACAGCGCGACCAGCTTCGCGATGATCCGCGGCGGCCATATCAACATCGCCATCCTCGGCGCGATGGAAGTGGCCGAGAATGGCGACATCGCCAACTGGATGATCCCCGGCAAGCTGGTCAAAGGCATGGGCGGCGCGATGGACCTCGTCGCCGGCGTGAAGCGCATCGTTGTGGTGATGGATCACTGCAACAAGAAGGGCGAAACCAAGGTGCTGAAGGCCTGCACCCTGCCGCTTACCGGCAAGGGCGTGGTCAACCGCATCATCACCGACCTTTGTGTGTTCGACGTGGTCGATGGCGGCCTGAAAGTTGTCGAGCTCGCGCCTGGCGTATCCCTGCAGGACGTGAAGGAAAACACCGAAGCCACGATCGTCGGCTGAGGCAGCTTGCCTCAGACGCCGTCGACCAGGATCACGCGATAGTCTGCTGCCTGAAAGCGGTGGGCGCGCGCGGCTTGGTATTCCGGGCTCGTATACCAGGCTTTGGCCGCGTCCATGTCCGGGAAACGCAGGATCACCACGCCATCGGCGTCGGCCCCTTCCAGCGTCACATGATCCCCGTAGAAGCGAGCGGCGTGATGTCGTGTCCGCCGCGTGCGGCCTTCGCGGCTTCGGCATATCTCGCCATTTCGCTTTCGTCATGCATGCGTTCGCGGATCAGGATGGCATAGGCGCTCATCTGGGGGCTCCCTGTTTCTTGTCTGTCGCCATGCTTCGACGATCCCGCCCCGCGGGGCAATATGCAAAGGGTTCCAACCGGTCTTAAAAGCCGCTAGGTCAGCGGCATCAGAAACGGAATTTCCCATGTCTCAGTTTTCCCCGCTCAGCTCCCTCCCGCCGGACGCCCTGCTTGGCCTGATGACGGCCTATCGCGAAGACCCGAGGGCCGAGAAATTCGACCTCGGCGTCGGCGTTTACAAGGATGACGCGGGCAATACGCCTGTCATGTCGGCTGTGGCCAAGGCGGAAGCGCTGATGCTGCAGCGTCAGACGACCAAGGTCTATGAAGGCCCGCGCGGGAATGTGGACTTCTGCGCCGCCATCGAAGACTTTGTGTTCGGCGTGGACGCGCCCGTCCGCAAGGAAGGGTGCACGCTGTCCTTCACCGCCCCGGGCGGCTGTGGTGCGCTGTCGCTGGGCGTCGGCCTGATGCGCCGCCTCGGCGTGAAAAAGGTCTGGGTGTCTGACCCGACCTGGCCGAACCATCCGAAAGTCGTCCAGTCCGCGGGCCTCTCGACCGGCAGCTACCGCTATGCCGATCCGGACACGGGCACGGCGGACCGTGCGGCCATGCTGGAGGATCTTGCCAAGGCCGAGCGCGGCGATGGCGTGATCGTGCAGGGGCCTTGCCATAACCCTACCGGGATCGATCTGACGCTGGACGACTGGCGCACGCTTGGCGCTTTCGTGAAGGACCGCGGCCTAATCGTCATGCTGGACGTCGCCTATCACGGCTTCGCGCATGGGCTCGACAAGGATATTGCGGGCGTGCGCGCCTTTATCGACGCGGCAGGCGAAGCGCTGATCTCCTATTCCTGTTCCAAGAATTTCGGCCTCTACCGCGAACGTGCCGGCTGTTTCCTTGCCGTGGGTGAGACGGCGGATGGCATCGCAGCGGCGACCACGCATGTGGCGGACATCTCCCGCGCGACCTGGTCCATGCCGCCGGCGCATGGCGCGGGCATTGTCGCGACCATCCTCGGCGATACGGCCCTCCGCGCCGAATGGGAAGCGGAGTTGACCTCCATGCGGGAGCGGATGATTTCCCTGCGCAAGGCGCTCTCGGGGGAACTGGTGAACCGGACCGGCTCAAACCTGCTCGCCAGCCTCGCCACGCAGAGCGGCATGTTCAGCCAGCTGCCGGTGACGCCGGAGGCGGCGAAGAAACTCCGCGAGGCAGCTGGCCTCTATATGCCGGGATCCGGCCGCATCAATATCGCCGGGCTGAACCTGAAGGACATCCCCCGCGTCGCCGAAATCATCGCGACGGCGCTTTAGTCCCGTCAGATCGACAGGCCTTTCGGCGCGAGGCGCTCAAGTTCCTCGATCGCGGCGGCCGGGGCAGGGATGGCCTTGCGGGCGTCCAGGTCCAGCGTGATGGCAGTGGCCTGACTGGTTGCCCAGGGTTGTCCGGAAACCGGGTCCATCATCCAGTGCAGCAGGCTGTGGGTCTTGCCCTGAACACCGCCGAGGCCGGTATAGATCTCGAACAGGTCGCCCGCTTCCGGCATCCGGTGGTACTTGAGCCGGTATTCCAGCACAGCCGCGCCCATGCGCAGGTCTCCTGCTGCCGCCGCGACCTTCTTGCGCCAGCCGTGCAGAAGGTTCGGAACGGAATCCGAGACGCGGCCAATGATCCAGTGCGGGGCCATCCGTCCGTGCACGTCCAGGTGCTGCGGCGGGACCGAGCCCATGCCGATACAGGCAATGCCCAGATCGCGTGGCGTCTCAATGGAGATGTCTTCAAAAGCCAGGCCTGGTGCGTCTGGGTCGATGGAACGTGGCGCGGCTTCGTCGGGCGGCGTATCGACATCGTCGGCCATGGCGGCGCGAACGCTTTTGCCCCATGGAAACGGCTCACGGCCTGCGGTGTCGATGTGCATGACCCGCGTCCGGAAAGCTGCCGCAAGCTGGCCGTCGGCATGGCGCAGTTCCTGATAGACCAGCGCGTCGGCGTCTCCGATTTCGATCAGGCAGCCCTTCATGGTCAGTGGCCGTCCGGGCAAAACCTCCCGGATGAAGCGGATGTGCTGGTCCACTGGCACCACGGTTGAGGGCGAATTCTGCCGGAAGGCGTGCGGCATGCCGAGGGCGTGCGCGAAGACGGCAAGGCCTTCCATTTGCTTCTCGACATAGACGCGCACATTCATGTGCCCCATCTCGTCGCAATCCCACTGATTGCAGCTTCCCCGCCAGAGAGTCTTCACGCAGCACAATCCCGGCAGGTGCCGCGCACTTCCACGACGGCGCGGGACATCTTGAAGCCTGCGGCTTCCGTTTCGGCCTTCAGGGCTTCGCTGGTTGCCTCGGCATGGAGTTCCTCGGCGCCATGGCATTTGTCGCAGATCAGGAACACGGCGGAGTGCCGATGGCTTGCATGGCCGCAGGCGACATAGGCGTTGAGGCTCTCGATCTTGTGGGCGAGGCCTGTCTCCTGCAGGAAGTCGAGGGCGCGATAGATCGTCGGCGGCTTCGCGGAGCCTTCGCCATCGAGATTGGCCAGCAAATCATAGGCCTTGGCCGGCTCGGCGCTTTCCAGCAGCAGGCGCAGGACCTTGCGGCGGATTTTCGTCATCCGCTGGCCTTGCCGGGCAACCAGGGTTTCGGCCTCGTTCAGGAAGGCGTCCACATCCTGCGGGCTGCAAGGCGTGTTCGCGTGAAGGTGTGTATGGCTGTCAGTTGCGCTCATGGGGGCAATGTCGTGTGTTTTGTCCACAATGTGAAGGGGCAAGGGCTGCCGTTCTGGCGGCTGAAGGGCTGGACGGAGTCCGCAAATCACCTGAGATTCCTGCGAAAGGCGAAAATCCAAGGGGATGAACGGGATGCAATTGTCAGAGCGCGAAGGCCTTGAACTCTGGCGCCGGGCGGTCACCGCTTCGGTACGCTCCGATGCACCGGACCTGACGGCCCGCCAGCAGGCCATCCTGATGACCATTGCCCTGATGCCGGGGCCGCACACGGTGCGCGGCCTGGCTGAGCAGCTGAACATCGCCAAACCGGCCGTCACCCGTGCGCTGGATGCGCTGGAACGCCTCGACTTCATCAAACGCGTGCGGGATGAAGCGGATCTGCGGAACATCTTCCTGGAGCGCCGGCCGGCCGGGATGACATATCTTCGCCAATTTGCCGGCCTTGTTCTTGCCGCAGCTTCCGGCAAGGATCAGGATGCTGCCGTCAGCCCGAAACCACGCAAGGCTTCGGCAGCGTAGGACAACGCTGCGGGGCTTCTCATGCCTGACTACAATGATACACGACTGACGCCGCCGGACCGGCCCAGCCGGCCCGTGCAGGTCCGGGCAGGCTCTGTGCCTGTCCGGGAAGGGCCGCTGCCCGATGCCCGTCTGGCGACGGAAGCGCTGTTCGGCGAAATCCTGGACGTGTTCGAGGAACAGCACGGCTTCGCGCTCGTGCAATGCCAGCGTGACCGCTATGTCGGCTGGGTACCGCTGGCAGGGCTGTCGGAGCGGCTGCTGGCGCCGACACACCGGATTTCTGTGCCGCACACCCATGCCTATGCTGCGCCGGACCTGAAAACCCCGCCCCAACTGATCCTCAGCCTTGGGGCAAGCGTGAAAGTCATCGCGGAAGAGGGGGACTGGCGCCATTGCCTGGATGCGGGCTGGGTGCACCAACGCCATCTCGCAGACGTGGGCGTCTCGGAGGAAGATCCCGCCAGCGTGGCAGAACGATACCTCGGCACGCCTTATCTCTGGGGCGGGCGGTCAGGTCTGGGCATCGATTGCACGGGGCTGACCCAGCAGGCTTTTGAGGCCGCAGGTGTGCTCCTGCCGCGCGACAGCGACATGCAGTTTGCCTGGGCAGGAGAGGCGATCGCCGACTGGCGGGCGCCGGGCGCGTTACAGCGCGGCGATCTGGTCTTCTGGAAAGGCCATGTCGGCATCATGACCGATGCTGAGCACCTGTTGCATGCCAATGCCTGGCACATGGCCGCTGCCTGTGAGCCGCTGGAAGCGGCAATCACCCGGATTAAAACGTATTACGCCGAGCCCATAGGGGCCCGGCGTATACAGGTATCTGAATTGAAGGGTCTGGCCCCAGCCTGGAAGGCTGGCGCCTGAAACCTTATTCGCCTTCTTCTTCCGTCGGTGTCGGGGCTTCTTCGTCAAAAGCCTCTTCAGCCGTTTCAGTTGCAGCGTCCGCTTCTTCGACAACGGCTTCGGTGACGTCGGTCACAGTTTCCGTGGCTGCATCAGCAGCGCCTTCGACGGCTTCCATGGCATCATCAGCCGGGGCCGCAGCCTCTTCGCCTTCTGCCGGCGCTTCAGCACCGTCAGCTGCCGCGTCAGCGCCGTCGTCTTCACCGGCCGCCGGCAGCGGGTCCGGGAACGGCGGTGCATCCGGCGATTGCGATGCGAGATAGGCGATCACGTTGATCCGGTCCGGATCCTTGCGCAGGCCTGCGAACGACATGGACGTGCCACGGGCGAAGGAGCTTGGGTTCTCCAGCCAGTGGTTCAGGTCTTCATACGTCCACGTGCCGCCGAGGCTGGTCATCGCAGCAGAGTAGTTGAAGTCTGCGTGGTGGTGTTTGGCAGCGCCAACCACACCATGCAGGTTCGGGCCGGTGCCATTGGCGCCACCGGCATCAATCGTGTGGCAGGTCGTGCACTGGCCCTTGAAGGTGCGTTCACCGCGCGAAACGTCCGCAGCAGCGAGCAGGGCACCGAGGTCAAATACCTCTTCTTCTTCAGCTGCCGCGGCACCGCCGCCGGCAACTTCGACGCAGTAGGCGAATTTCTCGCACATCTGCTCCGACAGGGAGGTCGCCTCAGCGTGCTCTTCCCCATGGCCTTCGCCACCATGGGCAAACACCACATCAGAAAGCGTCTTGAGCCCGAAAAGGCCCAGTGCAGTCGCCAGCAGCGCTCCCAGGATCTTGTTGAGACCGAGTTCCCCCATGAGGATCTTCCTTCGAATCTGTCTGGTCATAAGTCTTGGCGCGCGCCTTTTGGCACGCTAACGGGTGGCCCGCAATATAAAGGCTGCGCGACAGGGAAGCTTCCCCTGTCCGTCGCGGCGATCCGACGCAGCATAAAACGGGGTAAGGGCCGGAAAAATGACGGGAAAAATCGCATATCAGGGCGAACCGGGGGCCAACTCGCATATTGCGTGCAATCAGGCCTATCCAGAGCTTGAACCCCTGCCGTGCCGGACATTCGAGGATTGTTTTGCCGCAGTCGAGAAGGGCGAGGCCGATCTCGCCATGATTCCGGTCGAAAACACGATTGCCGGCCGTGTGAGCGATATTCACTCCCTTTTGCCGGGCACCAGCCTGCAGATCGTCGCCGAACATTACCTGCCGATCCGGTTCCAGTTGATGGCCCTGCCAGGCGTGAAGCTGGAAGAGGTCAAAAAGGCCCGCTCCCACATTATGGGGCTCGGCCAGTGCCGGAAATTCCTGCGGGAGCACGGGATCGATTCGGTCACGGCCTCGGATACGGCCGGCGCAGCCCGCGAAGTGGCGGAAAGCGGCGATCGCACCGTCGCAGCTATCGCGCCGCGCCTTGCCGCTGAGGTCTACGGCCTCGAAATCCTCGCAGAGGACATTGAAGACGCGGCCCACAACACGACCCGGTTCGTCATCATGTCCCGGGAACCGTCGGAAATCGAAGCTGGCGACGGACCGGCGAAAACCGCGTTCCTGTTCGAGGTCCGCAACATTCCGGCGGCCCTGTTCAAGGTGCTGGGCGGTTTCGCGACCAACGGCATCAACATGACCAAGCTGGAAAGCTATATGGTGGGCGGCAACTTCACAGCGACGCAGTTCTATGCCGAAATCGAAGGCCATCCGGACGAGCGGTCAGTTCAGCTGGCGCTGGAGGAGACCGGCTTCTTCACGCAGATGCTGAAACTGGTCGGCGTCTTCCCCGCCACGCCGTATCGCGAAGGCTAGCAGATCTGCGTCTTGGCCTTCAGCGCTTCGGCGAGGTGGTCAGCGAAAAGTTTGGCCTTTCCGCGCAGCTTGCCTGCAGCCCAGACGGCGTGAACCGACAGGCTTTGTGCATTCCAGTCCGGCAGGACGCGGACCAGCTTGTTCGTGCCGAGGCAGTCTGACACCAGCCAGCCTGGCGCCAGCAGGATGCCGAGCCCGTCTTCTGCGGCCTGTTGCAGGATCTCCCCGCCAGAGGCCCGGAACGGCCCGTCGACGGTGATGTCTTCCTTCTGGCTGCCATTGGTCAGTGTCCAGATGGTCGACCGGGCGTGGCGGAAAATGAGCGCGTCGTGCTTTTCGAGATCGGATGGCACCTGCGGCGTGCCCTTGCGTTCCAGATAGGCGGGGGAGGCCCACAAGGCGCGCGGGGCGTCCACCATCTTCTTGGCCATCAGGCTGGAATCCGTGAGCTCGCCAAGCCGGAAGGCAAGATCGACGCCTTCGCCGACGATGTCTGTCAGGAAGTCGTCCCCGATCACGTCGAACTTCACATGCGGGTAGATGCGCATGAAGCTGGCGATCTCCGGCGCGATGACGCGGCGCGCGAAAGAGTGTGAACACGAAATGCGAAGCAGGCCGACCGGCTCATGCTCCAGGCCGCGGGCCTCGGCCTCGGCTTCATCATATTCCGCCAGAATGTCGACGGCGCGGCGATAGAAACGCTCGCCCGCTTCGGTCAGGCTGAGGGCGCGTGTCGTGCGCAGGAACAGCATCGCATCAAGCTGGGATTCCAGATCCTGTATCCGTCGTGAAACGGTCGGCTGCCCGATGCCGAGGTCGGCGGCGGCGCGTGAAAAACTGCCGGCATCCGCCACACGGACGAACAGGCGCATTGCATCGATCCGGTCCATTCCAAAAACCCCCATGCAGAATCTGCATGAATGTAGGGAAGGGGGCGGCATTCCGCGAGGGGGCGCACGCATTTCTCCGCTCTCGCACCACCCACGAATCCGTGAGCGATCCTCACACGCCTTTGCTTTGCCCGTGTGCGGGGCGTTGTGAGACAAGCCGAACAAAGGGAGACGCCAACATGATCGCAAGAATAAAGAGATATGCCCCCATCGCCTACAGCCTTGTCGCCTCGGCGGTGTTCCTCGACAGCCTGCGGTTCAAATATACCAATGCCATCGAGACACAGGTAATTTTCGGGCGGCTCGATGCCTGGGCTGCCAGCCTCGGCGCGCCGGGTCTGTTCGCGCAGACCGGACTGTTCAGCCAATATGTGATCGGAACGGCGGAACTGCTGGCTGCCACGCTGCTTCTGCTCGGCCTGTTTCCGGCGCTCCGCCGCCTGCAGACGCTGGGCGCGCTGATCGCGGTGGCTGTCATGACCGGGGCGGTGAACTTCCACCTCTGGACGCCGCTCGGCATCGATCCGAACAATGATGGTGGCGGCCTGTTCGTCATGGCGGTGACGGTCTGGCTCAGCTCGATAGCCATGCTTGTCGCCCGCCGCGACACTCTGTTTGCCATCCTCTCCGGTCTCCGCGACGTGCTGGTGCCGCCTGCTGAAACCGCCTTCCGTTCCGAAGCCCGGCACGCCGCTGCCTGAGGCTTTACGCCGGCCGCTATGCTTCACCCCTTACTGGCGGCCGGCTCCACTTTCTGAAAGGATCTTTTCCGATGAAACTCCGTCCACTCCTCCTGGCAGCCTTCCTTGCTGCTGCACCTGTGACTGTCCTTGTGCCAATGGCCCAGGCCGAGCCGGCCGTCTATACCGGCCGGTTCTCGAACACCGCACTTCAGGGCTATGACCCGGTGGCTTATTTCACGGATGGGCAGCCGGTGAAGGGCTCCAAGGAATTTTCGACAGAGTACAAGGACGCCACCTTCCAGTTTGCGTCAGCCGCAAACCGCGACGCCTTCCTTGCAGACCCGGCCGCCTATGCGCCGCAATATGGCGGCTACTGCGCCTGGGCCATGGCCGATGGCAAATATGCCAAGGGTGATGCGAAATACTGGAAGATCGTCGATGGGAAGCTCTACCTGAACTACAATGCCGGCATTCAGAAAAAGTGGAATGCAGATATTCCGGGCTTCATCGAAAAGGCCGACACGCAATGGCAGGACCTGCAGGAATAGGCTTTTCGCCTGATGAGAGAACGGCGGCTTACATCTGAGTCATGACGCAGGTTTAAGTACCGTTCTCTCTGGGTTCGATTACCTCTTTCGTACCGGCGGTTTCCCACCCCAGCTCCCGCTGTCCCCGCCGCCGGACGGAACTGCGCGCACTGTCCCCCCTCCGTTGCGTGCAACAAAAGAAACCCCCGCACTGTCTGCCAGGCGGGGGTTTCTCATATGGTCTGAAAGCTGGGCAATAAAAAAAGCGGACGTGGTTTCCCGCGTCCGCTTTTCCTGGAACTTTATTGTCCGGCTTACTTTTTCTTCGCAGCCGGTTTCTTCGCAGCGGGCTTCTTGGCGGCGGCCGGCTTCTTTGCAGCGGGCTTGGCAGCTTTCGGAGCAGCTTTCTTTACGGCCGGCTTTGCCGCCGGTTTCTTCGCAACCGGCTTCTTTGCAGCAGCAGGTTTCTTTGCGGCCGGCTTTTTGGCGGCAGCAGTTTTCGTCGCTGTCGCAGCCTTAGCAGCCGGTTTTTTTGCGACCGGCTTTTTCACGGCTGGCTTTTTTGCCGCCGGTTTTTTTGCAGCCGGTTTCTTCGTTGCAGTTGCCATGTCCGATCTCCTGTCAGTGGCAATATTCTCAGTACTTTGATTCGCGCGAAATCAACTCCAGATTTTTGTCTGCAAGAAGAGCGGAAACACGCCTTCCGTGTGCGGTCAATGACCTTTTTCTGACCAGGCTTTCATGATGTGGTGGGCAATCGCCATCGGCGGCGGGCCGAAGATCTCTTCATGACTGTGGTTGAGGATCCGCACCATCTCTTCGCGGGTCACCCAGCGGGCTGTCTCGATCTCTTTTTCGTCGATGGAAATCTCGAAACCTTCTGCCTCCAGGATCAGGCCCACCATGAGTGAAGACGGGAAGGGCCAGGGCTGGCACGCGATGTATTCTGCACTCGCTGCATCAGTAACGACGCCAGCTTCCTCGAAGATTTCGCGGGCTGCAGCCTGTTCGATGGTTTCTCCGGGTTCGCAGAAACCGGCGAGGCAGGAATAGAATCCCGGCGGCCACATCCTCTGTCTTCCGATCAGGGCCTTGCCGTCTTTCACCGCCAGCATGATCGCAACCGGGTCTGTGCGCGGGAAATGCTCGGCGCCGCAGGACGGGCATTGCCGCTTCCATCCGGCCTCGACCATTGCACTTTCCGAACCGCATTTTGAGCAGAACCTGTGGCTCTGGTGCCACATGAAAATCGACCGCGCGGTCGAGGCGCAGTTCGCATCCATCTCCGGAATCGATCCGGCGGCGGCGCGGAAATCGAGAAACTCTCCGGCCCCTTCGATCAGTGAACCGTCAAGCGCAAAACGTTCCGGCAGATCGATCGCAAACACGGGTGTGCCGGCCTTGTCTTCGCCGAGGAAGAGGCGTGGCGAGCCGGGCGAGATTCGCGCGGCCTCTGGCCCCATCCAGACCAGACCGCTGTTGCGGCCCGGATGCACGAAAGGCTCTCCGTTCCGCATCAGCAGGACCAGCACGTCCTCGCGCTTGAAAGCTTCTTCCAGCCAGGCCTCGTCCAGTCGGCGGTGCGCGGCGCGATCAATCGGTTTCGCCGCAAGCGGCATATCGTTTGAGTTCGTCATGCAACGCGCATGCAGCAGCTTTCGGCTGCAATCAAGACGCCACCGCGCGGAACCCTACAGGTCAGGCGGTCACGGACTCGCGCTGGGCGGCGTGTTTGCCTTCGCAGATCTCTTCAACAATCTTCGCATTGAACTGGCCAAGGTCGTCCGGATTGCGCGACGTGACGAGGCCTTCGTCCACGACAACCGGTTCGTCGGTCACGACGGCGCCGGCATTTTTCAAATCCTGCTGGATTGCGGAGAAACCCGTCATCTTACGGCCATTCACCAGGCCTGCCGAAATGAGGACCTGCGGCCCGTGACAGATTGCGAAGACCGGTTTCTTCTGTTCGAAGAAGGCCGAAGCGAATGCGAGGGCTCTGCTGTCCCGGCGCAGCGCGTCCGGATTGAACAGGCCGCCCGGGATAAGCAGCGCATCGAAGTCTTCCGCCATCGCCTCGTCCAGTTTCACATCCACATCAAACCAGTCACCGTGTTCGCGGTGCTTGTTGCCCTGGATACGTTGGTCATTCGGCGAGACGATCTTGCAGGTACCGCCGGCGTTCTCGATAGCCTCTTTCGGAGAGGTCAGCTCGACCTGTTCAAATCCGTCGGTTGCGAGAATGGCGAGGGTGCGGTTTTCGGCACGTTTCGTCATGATGAATCCTTTCTTGCTAATGTGGCGCGCGGATTGTGTCGCGCGATCCCGTCCAGCCCTGTAACTTATCAATGGGTGGGGCAGGGCTCTGTTCCATGACGATTGCAACAGGAAGCGGCGCGGTGGCCGAAGGGCGGGTGTGCAGCCCCCGGGCGGCTTTCTGACACTTGGGCATAGCCAAACCGTGCGGCATCCTGTACCGGGCGCGGGAATTCCCCTTTCTTCCCTCCCGAAAGCCTGCCGTACATGTCCACGCCTATCGAAAAAATGCGCAACATCGCCATCATCGCCCACGTCGACCACGGGAAGACGACGCTGGTGGACGAACTGCTCAAACAGTCCGGCACCTTCCGTGAAAACGAGAAGACCGCTGAGCGGATGATGGATTCCAACGATCTGGAAAAAGAGCGTGGCATCACCATTCTCGCCAAGACGACGTCGGTCGAGTGGAACGGCTACCGTATCAACATCGTCGACACGCCCGGACACGCCGATTTCGGCGGTGAGGTGGAGCGTATCCTGCACATGGTGGATGGCGCGATCGTGCTCGTCGACGCGGCTGAAGGCCCGATGCCGCAAACCAAGTTCGTCGTCTCCAAGGCGCTGAAAGTCGGCCTGAAGCCGATTGTGGCCGTCAACAAGATCGACAAGCCGGAGCGCCGTCCGGACGAAGTGGTCAACGATGTGTTCGACCTGTTCGCAAACCTCGACGCCACGGATGAGCAGCTCGACTTCCCGATCCTTTACGGCTCGGCCAAGCAGGGCTGGATGTCCAGCCAGTATGAAACGGCCGCCGCAAACATGGATGAGCTGTTCCAGCTGGTCGTGGACCATGTGCCGACGCCGAAAGTGGAAGAGGGACCGTTCCGCTTCCTCGCCACCACGATTTCCGCAGATAACTTCCTCGGCCGCATCCTGACCGGCCGTGTGGCATCCGGCAGCATCAAGCCGAACCAGACCATCAAGGTGCTGGATCGTGAAGGCGGTCTGGTCGAGCAGGGCCGTGTGTCCAAAGTGCTCGCCTTCCGCGGCCTCGAGCGCGTGCCGGTGGATGAGGCGCAAGCCGGTGACATTGTCTCGCTGGCCGGCATGACCAAGGCGAACGTCGCCGACACATTCTGCGACCCGTCCGTTTCCGAGCCGATCGCGGCCCAGCCGATCGACCCGCCGACCATCTCCATGACCTTCCGCGTCAATGACAGCCCGCTGGCGGGCACAGAAGGCACCAAGGTCACCAGCCGCATGATCTGGGACCGCCTGCTGAAAGAGGCTGAAGGCAACGTCGCCCTGAAGGTTGAGCGCGCGACCGATGCGGAGGCGTTCACCGTCTCCGGCCGCGGTGAACTCCAGCTGGCCGTCCTGATCGAGACGATGCGCCGCGAAGGCTTCGAACTTGGCGTTTCGCGCCCACAGGTCGTGATGCAGGAAGACGAGCACGGCAACAAGCTGGAGCCGATCGAGGAAGTCGTCATTGACGTCGATGACGAGCATTCCGGTATCGTCGTGCAGAAGCTGTCCGAGCGCAAAGCCGACATGCTGGACATGCGTCCCTCCGGCGCCGGCCGCACGCGCATGGTGTTCCACGCGCCGACACGCGGCCTGATCGGCTATCAGGGTGAGCTTCTGTCCGACACGCGCGGCACGGCCATCATGAACCGCGTCTTCCACGAATATGCCCCGCACAAGGGCAAGATCCAGGGCCGCCACACGGGCGTGCTGATCGCGATGGAGCAGGGCGAGGCCGTTGCCTTCGCACTCTGGAACCTCGAAGACCGCGGTCCGATGATGATCCATCCGGGCGACAAGGTGTATGGCGGCATGATTGTCGGCGAGCACACGCGCGACAACGATCTCGAAGTGAACGTGCTCAAGGGCAAGAAGCTGACGAACATGCGCGCATCGGGCTCTGACGAAGCCGTGCGCCTGACACCGCCGCTTCAGATGACGCTGGAAAAGTCCCTGGCCTACATCGCCGATGACGAACTCGTGGAAGTGACGCCGGAGAACATCCGCCTGCGCAAGATCTTCCTCGACCCGCACGAGCGCAAGCGCAACGCGAAGAAAGCCGACGCCTGATCGCCTGGGGGCTGACCGGCCTCAGGCGACCTTGCCACGGACTGACCCTGCATAGCTTTGCGAACGCGGCTTCCGTGAAGCCGTGTTGGTCAGGCCCAGCACGCGGCGCAGCCATTTGTTCGACGGCGTCTCGAAATATCTGAAGCTGAGATAGGCGAGGCCGATCGAGAGCGGCAGGACGGTCGCAAAGATCAGTGCTGCGCCGAGCAGGCCATTGTCGATATGCTCGAAGATCATCACGGCCAGGACCGGCAGGATGATTGGGTGGATCAGGTAGATGCCATAGCTGATCTGCCCGCCAAGCCGGAAGACAGCATTATTCAGCGGCGTGCGGAAGATGTCCTGGCCCGCCGCCGCGAACACCAGCAAGGCTGCAGGCGGCGCAAAGGTCGCGATCTTCGCCCAGCCGTCATAGTGCAGCCAGGCCGCCACGCAGAGGCCGGCCGCGCCGATCAAGGCGAACGGCCACATCGGCGTACGCTTGATGAAGGCGATCACGGCTGGCTGGCGCAGGGCGAGACCGATGATGCAGCCTGACGCAAATTCCAGCAGGATCGGATCGCCATAGAATTCGCGGAAGGCCGGGGTGGGAAACCACTGTGCGGCAACAATCAGGCCGACGGTCATGGCAATCGTCAGCGGGATCTGATGTTTTGCCTTCGCCATCAGGGAGATGGCGAACATCAGGTAGAACAGCATGATGTAGCCCAGCGTCCAGCCGACATAGAGGATCGGGTGAAGCCGGTCGCGCAAATCATAATAGGGCAGCAGCAGGAAGCTCTGAACGATGTGCTCCATCGAGAGCTCTGCCTTTGGCAAGAGCCAGGGTTTGAACGCGATCATCAGGATGGCGACCGCCGTCATCAGCCAGTAGAGCGGCAGGATCCGCACAGCGCGTTTCATCATGAAGGGAACGGGCTGGTCATTCGGGTTGGTGATGTAGACCAGGATGAATCCGCTGATCAGCAGGAAGAGGTGAAAGCCGGGCGCCGCAGTGAAAGGCAGGGTGACGGTGTCGGAGCTGGCATTGACGAATTCGGTGATGTGGAAAACCGCAATCGAAATACACGACAGCGTCCGGATCGTATTGATGCTGTGAAGCATGAGCTCGGCCTGTTTCTGCGGGTCACTCCGTCCCGGATTGGGACAGGGCAATTCGCAAGACCGGTGCCATATGCCGTGCGTTCCCTTTGCCGGTGAGCGCCTTTTTCCGCCTGGCAACTTAAGGGCGCGGAATTCTCCATTCAGGTGCTGATGGGCGCCGCCTGGACGCGGGAACCGGCAGGCGAATAAGGCGTTGTTTCCCGGAATCATACAGAACCGGGAGCTTCGCCGATGTCCTCATTTTCGCTTTATCTGATCGGCTTCGTGATCTTCATCGCCGGGCTCGCCTATGGCGCCTTCCTGCTCGGCATTGCGACGACATGGATTGCGGTCGGCGCGTTCACGCTGTTCGGCCTCGGCATGGTGATTGGCGTCAGCAAGACCCGCACGCGGGACGAGTCTCCCGCCAGCGACTAGCGTTTTGCGGTTGGAGCGCCGCGGTCAAAGGCAGGACCGCAGCGCTTCAGGCGGGCAGGGGCTGGGAGAGGCGCGACGCATCGGCAAGAACCGATGTCCACGCTGCCTCCATCAACGGCGACCAGTCACTGCCCGCCACTTCTTTCGTCACATCGCGGATGATGTCGAAGAACACTTCGAACATGCCGGCCGGCACATCATACGTGTCATGATTGACCCGTTCTGACCGGATCACCGTCTCCGCCATCGTGCCTGGCCCCTCGGCCAGATCCATCAGGCACTCGAACGCCTGGCTCAGCATCGAGCCCCGCACGCCGCCATCGGTATCCATCAGGAACAGGTCTTCCAGCTCCGGATACGCCGCAAACAGCCGTGCATAAACAAGACCGGTAACATCCCCGGCCCGCTCAGAGAGCAGGCCGAGACTGTCGGTGAGGGCTGGGTGGCCAGACATCAGTCTTCTCCGCTGTCTTCCGCCTCATCCTTCTGCTTCGCCGGATCATACTTCGCGAACCAGCCCATGATGTTGTCTGTCTTGGCGATCAGGCGGGAGGGGCGGGAGGCGATGTAGTGGGGGGAGCCCGGCACGCGGACATAGACCGTGTCCACACCATTCATTTTGAGGGCGGTGTAGAACTGTTCGGCTTCCCAGGCAGGCGTGCGCCAGTCTTCCTCACCCACCATGATCATGGTCGGCGTCGTCACCTTGTCGACATAGCGGATCGGCGAGAATTTGAGGAAGGCTTCCGGATCGGACCACGGGTCGGCGCGGATCCAGTGGCGGCGCACGAACTGCGCGATGTCACCGGCCAGCGCCATCGTCATCCAGTTGATCACCGGCTTGATCGAGGCGGCCGCGGCGAAGCGGTCGGTCTTGGTGACGGTCCAGGCCGTCAGGATGCCGCCGCCGGAACCGCCGGTGATGAACAGGCGGTCTTCAGAGACATAGTCTTTCGCGACCAGTTCATCGACGACGCTCATCAGGTCGTCATAGTCATTGCCCGGATAGGCAAGGTCGATCAGCTGGGCGAACTCTTCGCCATAGCCGGTCGAGCCGCGCGGATTGCTCCACACGGTGACATAACCCTCGGCGGCATAGCGCTGGATCTCGCTGCCGAAGAAGGGCGAATACATCGCGTAAGGTCCGCCATGGATTTCCAGGATCATCGGGAAGCTGCCATCGGCCTTGAAGTCCGGCGGCAGGGCGACCCAGGCCTCGATCTCGCGGCCATCGGCGCTGGAGGCGACGTGGATCTCCTCCACTTTCGCCATGTCGAGGAAGGGCAGGACATCGGCATTGAGCTCGGTCAGCACTTTGTTGTCCTTGCCATTGGCGCCGATCGTGGCGACTTCGGCCGGGCGGTCGGAGAAACCGGCCGTGTAGGCGATCACCGGCTTGCGGCCTTCGCTGATGGAGAAGCTGCCTTCACCATAGGGGCGGCCGATGGAGGCGCCGCCGACATTGGTGACGACCTGGCTGACCTTGCCGTTGAGGCTCACATTATAGACGCTCAGAACGCCATGGTCTTCGCAGAGGGCAAACAGGCTCTTGCCGTCGGGAGCCCAGGCGATGCTGCCGAACTCCAGCGGGAAGTCGGCGGCCAGTTCGCGGACGTTTCCGCCATCGGCATCCATCAGATAGAGATTGGCCTGTTCATAGGCCTTCAGGTGATCGTCATAGCCGCGGAAGGCGATGGTCTTCCCGTCCGGCGAGACGACTGGGCCGAGGTCAGGTCCGTCGCGGCTGGTCAGGGCGCTGATCGAATTGTCGGCGAGTTCAATCTTGTAGACCTCGCTTTCGACCGGATCGAGGTCGCGGTCTTCGGCGAGGTTGCCGCTGACGAGCAGCGTGTCATTGTCCAGCCATTGCGGACCGCCAAGGTCGGCCTCTCCGAAGGTCACCTGGCGCGGCGTGCCACCATCGACGGTCAGCACGAAAATCTGCTCGGTGCCGTCTTTTAGATAGCCGGCGCCATCGAAGCGGAAGGTCAGGTTGTCGATGACCTTCACGCCGTCATTCCACTTGGCGCCTTCCGGCGGGGCGAGGGGCTTGGCGAAGCTCGGCGTCTCGCCCTTCACGAACATGGAGAAGGCGACCTGTTTGCCGTCCGGCGACCAGGTCGCGGCGCTCGGGCCTTCCTCGGTGAACTGGGCGAGCGAGAAGCTGCGGCCGCTGTCGAGATAGAGCAGGCGCATTTCCGGTCCGTTGCCGTTCGACGACATATAAAGAATGCGAGAGCCATCCGGCGACCAGCGCGGCCGGCCGGCGGAGACGTCGGTCACCAGCGGGCGGTGCGCGCCACTGGCAAGATCGATGGACCAGAGGTGCCCCGTGTCGCGGTCGGTCATCTTGTCCATGGAATGGCGGACATAGACCACGGTCTTCCCGTCCGGGGAGACTTGCGGGTCGGTCGCATATTCCATGTCGAAGACACGTTCGGCGGTGAAGCGCTTCGACGGCGCCTCGTCTTCTTTCGCCAGTGCCGGTGCGGCGCTCAGCAGCGCGGCCACCGCGGCCATCGCAAGCAGTCTCTGTTTCATTGAGAAACCCTCCCATCTTTAAACAAGTGAGATCATGGCTAGCATGGGGATCGTCAGCAGGACAGCATTTGATGGTCCGTTATAGTCCGGCATGGTCATGACCTGGTCCGGTCCTGGTCATGGTCTGGTCTGGCCGGAACATGGTCCGGACTCACTCTGGCCCTTGCGTCCGGGGCGGCCTCTGCGCATATAGCCCGCGGGAGGCAGGTGGCGGACGGGCCGCTCGCCAACCGGGTCAGGCCGGGAACGGAGCAGCCCCAACGAGTTTTCCGCCCGGGTCGCTCGCCTGTCTCCTTCTTCTCCTAACATTCGCGCCTAACATTCGCGAATGTCCCGCGCTTTCCGCCCGCACGGGGGAGCAGGGGCGCGACTCATCCGCTCGCCTGAGCCGGGAATCGGACCCTTCAGGAATCGTTTTCTGCGTGTGTTCGGGCGCGGGCACCTACTAGGGATAGTGGGTCGGCCGGAATCCACGCTTTTTTCCCGGCCAGGCGATGCCCGGTTTTGCGGCGGCAATCCGGCGCGGGCGATGCGGATCACACCTGATTTCCACAGGCCAGAAGGCCCGTGGCACTTGAGTTTCTGGGGGGTTGGAAGGATTTTGTTAACCAGATTTCCACGGCGAATGTGAAGCTTTCCCGACAAACCACGTTGACCGCATGTTAACCTTCGGACACTATATGTAGTGTCAGGAACGACGGAGGGCGCCACATATTGGCGCTTGGGGCTGAAGTTCCTATATTTTCAATCGATCCGGAGGGCTGCCGCATGTCTGCAACCAACGCCAACGCTGTGACTGAAAACGCGCCTCGCAAGGGGAAGCCGAAGTCGGGTGGTGATACGCAGTTGCGCGTGGTTTCGAACATGGAAGTCGTGACCGACTCCAGCCGCGACGCAAACCTCACCGAATTCGGCAAGAAAACGCTGGAAGACCGCTATTTGCTGCCGGGCGAGTCCTATCAGGACATGTTCGCACGCGTCTCCAAGGCCTTTGCCGACGATCAGGCCCACGCCCAGCGCCTTTATGACTATATGTCGAAGCTCTGGTTCATGCCGGCGACGCCCGTTCTTTCGAATGGCGGCGCGGATCGCGGCCTGCCGATCTCCTGCTTCCTCAACCAGGTCGGCGACTCGCTCGACGACATCGTCGGCACCTGGACCGAGAATGTCTGGCTCGCCTCCAATGGCGGCGGCATCGGCACCTATTGGGGCAATGTCCGCTCCATCGGTGAGAAGGTCGGCCAGAACGGACAGACGTCCGGCATCATCCCCTTCATCCGCGTGATGGACTCGCTGACGCTCGCGATCTCGCAGGGCTCGCTCCGCCGCGGCTCGGCTGCCTGCTATCTCGACATTCACCACCCGGAAATCGAGGAATTCCTCGAAATCCGCAAGGCTTCCGGCGACTTCAACCGCAAGTCCCTGAACCTGCACCATGGCCTCAACATCACCGACGCCTTCATGGAAGCTGTCCGCAATGATGAAGAGTTCGGCCTGATCTCGCCGAAGACCGGTGAAGTGCTGAAGACGGTCAACGCCCGCAAGCTGTGGCAGAAGATTCTCGAGCTGCGCATGCAGACCGGCGAGCCCTACCTGCTGTTCACTGACACCGTGAACAATTCCATGCCGGCGCACCAGCGCAAGCTGGGCCTGAAGGTGACGCAGTCGAACCTCTGCTCCGAAATCACCCTGCCGACCGGTGTCGACCACCGTGGCGAGGACCGGACGGCCGTCTGCTGCCTGTCCTCGGTCAATGCCGAGAAGTATCTGGAATGGTCGAAGGACGAGAACTTCCTGGAAGACATCTTCCGTTTCCTCGACAATGTGCTGGAAGACTTCATCGAACGCGCCCCATCCGAAATGGAGCGCGCCGTCTATTCCGCCAAGCGTGAGCGCTCGGTTGGCCTCGGCGTGATGGGCTTCCACTCCTTCCTGCAGAAGATGAACGTCTCCATGGAAAGCGCCATGGCGAAGGTCTGGAACGAGAAGATCTTCAAGGACGTGCGCAAAGGCGCCGATGCGGCTTCTGTGAAACTCGCCAAGGAACGCGGCCCGTGTGAAGACGCGCGCGACGCCGGCATGATGGCCCGCTTCAGCCACAAGATGGCTGTTGCGCCGACCGCGTCGATCTCGATCATCTGCGGCGGCACCTCGGCTGGCATCGAGCCGATCCCGGCCAATGTCTACACGCACAAGACCCTGTCGGGCTCTTTCACCGTGAAGAACCCGCAGCTGGAAGCCCTGCTGGAAAGCAAGGGCCTCAATACGCCGGAAACCTGGGGCTCGATCCTGGAGCATGAGGGATCTGTCCAGCATCTCGAAGAGCTCGATGAGCATGAGCGTGCGGTCTTCAAGACGGCCTTCGAACTCGACCAGCGCTGGATCGTGGAACTGGCCGCTGACCGGACGCCATATATCTGCCAGTCGCAGTCGCTGAACCTGTTCCTGCCGGGTGACATCGCCAAGTGGGACCTTCACATGCTGCACTGGACGGCGTGGGAGAAGGGGCTCAAGTCGCTCTATTACTGCCGCTCCAAATCGGTTCAGCGGGCCGCGTTCGCAGGGTCCGAAAAGGCCGAAGCCGGTCAGATGGAAACCCCGAACACCGATTATGACGAGTGCCTCGCCTGCCAGTAGGCGGTGCCCTAAAGTAGAATTCAGATCGCGTGCGGCGAGAGCTCTGACCGGGTTCTCGCCGTTTGCGTGTTTCAAATCCGGGCGCAAGTGCCCGATTTCGCGTCAGGGTGGCCGTTCGCTGGCGGCTTTTCCATCGGGCGTTCCATCTGGAATTATAAAATTTTCAACAGGTTAACGCTGAAATTCAGCCATATGGCCCGGGATTTGCTCGAATTTTCCTTAAAAAAACCGGAGTCTGGAACAGACTCTACAGAAACGCGTTAGAGGAGACGGAATTAATCTTTTTTGAGTGGAAAGTGGTTTGAAGGGCCCAGAGCCTTCATGCTACATTAAATGAACAGTGGCCTAATTCCCGTTAACGGATTTCCCAGGGAAGGCAGCCATGAGAGGTGTGGGTCGAATGGTCGTTGCAATTGCCAGTGCAGTATTGACGATGGCTTGCCAGGGATGCGTGGCCGTCTCCCCGCACGATCAGGTGCGGATCGAACCCGCTGTGCCGCCAACTGTGGGCATGATGATGGCCGCGCCCGGCACAGGCCCCGTCGTGACGTCTGTCACACAGGACTCCAACAAGATTTCCGTCCATGTGGCCGATGGCCTGCCGACCCGTTTTACGGGTACCCCACTGGGGCTCGGCAGCGAAATGGCCACGATGGCATTTGCCGGAACGCCGGCTGATTTCTCCTCCGGTTCGCTCGTGGCCGCGCCGGCCGACAAGCCGGAACTGGGCTGGTCCGGATCGGGTGCGCTGACTGCCGTTACGGCTGAGCGTTCGGCTGCTGCCGCCCTCAATCCGGCTCTGGCCAGGGTGGAGAAAGACATTGCCGCCGAAGTGGCCTTCTCGGCGCCCAGCGAAGTCACCGGTCTGACCTTCGATGTCGGCGTGGCCCCCCGCATTGCCGTGCGCGAAGATGGCGAAGTGCTGGCCCAGCGCTTCGGGGGTGAGGTTCGTATCGGTCAGGACTTTGACCTGCTTGATTCCAACGGCCAGCCGCAGGGCTGGTACCTGTTTGCCGGTGCTGATGGCGAAGCGCTGATCTGGGATGCCGACCGCAACGGATTTACCCCGCAGCTGAACGATATGGCCCTGACCGATCAGGTCACCGTGGGCGATCTTCAGGCAGGCGTCTCCATCCAGCGTGGTGGGGGGCAGCTCTCCCTGTCCTATATCCGGCGCGAAGTGAAATACCGTGACCGGAATGGCGGCTTCAGCGAGAACGAAGATTTCGCCGGGATCAGTTTCACCATGCGCCGTTAGGTGCTATCTCGCGGAGCATGAGACTGCTCCGATCCGACACACTGACTGAGACAAGGGCCGCGCCGATTGCAGCGGCCCTTTTCATTGCGATCCTGCTGGGGGCACCGCCGGCTTTGGCGGAAGCGAAGGAGGCGTCCGGTCCGGTCGCCCCACGCAAGCCGGGTGTCTGGTCCCTGACATCCGAGAATGACATGTTCGGGTCCGGAACGGACCGGAATTATTCCAACGGCGTTCGGATCGAGCACGTATCCGGCGCAGATAATGTGCACCCGGGGCTGAAATGGGTGGCGGCGCGGCTGCCCTGGATTGATGTCGAGCGGACGGACCTGCGTCAGGGCTTTGGCCTCTCGCACGCGATTTTCACACCGGAGGACATCACGCTCACGGATCCGAACCCGCTGGACCGGCCTTATGCCGGCTGGCTCTCTTTTTCCTCCACCGTTGCGGCGACAGACCTGGAGAAGGGCGTTCAGGATACGCTGCAGGTCAATCTCGGCATTGTCGGGCCATCTGCGGGCGGCGAGTTCGTCCAGAACAACTGGCACAATATGCTCGGGATTCCCGGCGCGCAGGGCTGGGACCACCAGCTGAAGGACGAGCCGGGCGTGGAGATCATCGCCCAGCGCCTGCAGCGACTCGACAAGTTTGACCTGCCATTCGGCCTGGAAACCGACTTTGGCGGTCATGCCGGGTTCGCCCTTGGCAATGTGCGCACCTATGTGAACACCGGCCTGACGGCCCGGATCGGCTGGGACCTCGATTCCGGCTTCGGTCCGCCGCGCATTCGTCCGGCGCTGGCCGGGGCAGGTGAGTTCATTCCGGGCACCGCTGAAGTCCCCTGGGGCGGATATGCCTTTATCGGCGTTGACGGGCGGGCCATTGCCCGGGACATGTTCCTGGATGGCAATCTCTGGCGGGACTCGGCCCGCGTGGAAGACCGCCGCGCGCTGGTCGGCGACCTGCAGGCAGGCATTGCCGTCCACTATCGCGATGTCCAGGTCTCATTCACCTGGGTGAGCCGAACCGAACAATTTGCCTATCAGGACGGCCCCCAGCAATTCGGAGCCGTCTCGATCAGTCTGGCACACTGAAGTGCTGGCTCCGAAATCCCAACTTTTAGTTGGGCGGCATCCCCTGCGACGCACAGCGTTTTCTTCGACTTGCTTTCGGAGAATTCCAGTTTAACGTCAGGTCGTTGTGATCGGTCGTGCGGATTAGCATGGATCGGGGGGCAATAATTTGAATTAGACGGTGAGCCTGTACGACTGTTCCGGTCGGGCGCGGGAGCCGTCGAAATATGGGTATATTCAGAGGGCTGAAAATGAAGAAACTTGCTTTTGCGTTGACGTCGCTTTTGCTGGCTGCCGGGTGCACATCGACGCTGAAAGTCACGGAGCTCGACTCCACAACGAACCGGTTTGCGACCTCGACGGCCGTTGCGCCCGACGAGATCAAGGTCTCGAAAACTTTCGACGTGGATGACACCAAGTCGATGCTGTTCGTCCGGAACAATTTCGAAGACATCCACAAGGTCGGCGTCTATTTTGAGGACTCGATCGATAAGTACGGCTTCTTCGACAAGGTCGTTCGCAAGGATGAATTCGAGCGCGATCTGATTCAGCAGGGCATTCAGGACGAAGTTGGCGACGTGTCCGGCTTTGCCTCCTTGTCGAAGGCCGCAGGCATCGTTGGTGATTTCCTCTTCGCTGATGTCGAGTTGGAAGCAGGTGTTGGGTATCAGGTGACCCTGCGCATGAATGTCTACGATGCGCGTGACGCGGACGAGGTTTTTGCGGTTGAACGGCAAGTGACCAACTGGGCCGGTCTTGATGGTCCGCTTTTCCAGCCCGTACTGAACGCCTTCTTCGACTGGATCGAAGCCAATTCCGACGGGGTGCCTTCCGCTGAAGTGGCTCCGGTGGAAGAGGCAATGCCTGAAGCCGCTGAGCCTGCCGAGGCTGAAACTGTCGAAGCAGACGCTGAAGTCGAGCCAGTTGAAGAGACATCTCCTGAAACGGAAGTGACCGACTGATCGACCTGATCACTGATACCGCGCCGCCATCTGGGATGACGGCGCGGTGTTTATCTGCTGCCGGTTTGGCTCGGTTGCCAAAGCATTTCAGGTATCCCTGCGCCGGGTGAGCAGCCAGGTGCGCGTGGCTTCGTCCGGGGTCAGGGAGGCCGCGTTTTGCAAAGCCGTGTGTGCCGCTTCCACCTCGCCCAGAGCATAGAGGACATGCGCCCGTACGGCCCAGTAGGGCGCATGTTGCGCGGTCTCCTTTCCCGCAATTGCATCCAGCAGGGTGAGCGCTGTCTCCGGCTCTCCGGCCTGCAAACGGGCGGCGGCTTCACCGATCTGCGCCCCGGCGGACGGTGCCGTGCTCCTCAGGGCCTGGTATAGCTGGCAGATCAGCGCCCAGTCCGTGCAGCCGGTTTCGCGCCGGGCGGCATGCACGGCCTGGATGGCAGCCTCCAGCTGAAAGCGCCCGGGAGACTTTGCCTGCGAGGCCTCGGTCAGCAGGGCGGTGGCCTCGCGGATGCGGGCTTCGTCCCAGAGGGCCGTATCCTGATCATTCAGCGGGACGTATCGCCCCGCACTGTCCCGCCGGGCCGCGCGACGGCTTTCGCAATAGAGGATCAATGCGAGGAGGCCTTTCGCTTCGGCATCGCCCGGCACCTGGCGGATCAGGCAGCGCGCCAGCCATTCGGCTTCCGACGCAAGTCCGGTCACAGGATCCGTTCCGCCAGCAATGTTCTCCCATCCGCTTGTATAGGCGGCATAGATTGCGCGAAGGACGGCCGCCATACGTTCCCGGCGAATATGGTCGGGCGGTATGGCGAACGGGATGTTGCCCTTCGCCAGAAGGCGTTTCGCCCGGGCGAGCCGCTGGCCGATTGCCGCCGGGCTTTCCAGCATGGCAGCCGCGATGTCTTCCGCAGTGAAGCCGAGCACGGTCTGCAGCATCAGGGCCGTGTGGGCGGGGGCCGGGAGGGCCGGGTGGGCGCAAAGGAACAACAGTTCCAGCCGCCGGTCGCGATCAACTGATCCGTCTTTTTCTGGGGGCGTCATGTCGGCGTCAGTCATCAAGGGCCGGGTGGTGCGGGCATGGCGCGCAGCGGTGCCGGCCTTACGGGCGGCATCGACCGCTTTGCGCGAAGCAGCCTTCATCAGCCAGGCTTCCGGATTGTCCGGCACGCCGCTCACCGGCCAGCTGGCGAGCGCGCTGGCGAAGGCTTCCGCCAGCACGTCTTCAGCAAGGGTGACATCGCCATATTGCGCGGTCAATTGCGCTACGAGTTTCCCGTAGCAGGTTCGTGCGGCCCATTCTGCGGCCGCGCGTGCATCGGTAACTGACGAGTCAGGCGCTGCCATAATCAGGGACGGGGCGGATCTCGATCGTGCCGCCGCTTTTGTGCACCGGGCATTTCCGGGCCCAGGCCTCCGCCTCGGCCATGGACCCGGCATTGATGACATAGACGCCGCCCATCTGTTCCTTGGTGTCGGCATACGGACCATCCTGAATATCGCCGGCGGCCTTAAGGCACCTCCCGGTTCCGGCGGGCTCCAGCGCGACACCGGTGACATAGGCGCCGGCGGCCTGCAGTTCTTTGGAAAAGGCCATGTGTTCTTCCACAATGGCCATTTGCTGGTCTTCGGGCAGGGCGTGAAAAGTGGCTTCGTCTTCAAACAGGAACAGAGCAAATTGCATCAGGAGGTCTCCTCAGGTGGAATTCTGGCACAGGCTCATCCGGCGCCATAGTCCCAAGACGGGCTGGCCATGTGGATTTTGACTCCAGGGCCGGAAATTTCTGAGGTGCGGTGAGAAGTTATACATACCGACAGTATGATGATGTGATATTGTGGCGCCCAAAGTGTCAATAAATGCTGGGATTATCCTGCGCTCTGGTATACATACCAGAGTTGTATCACTAGCGCGGGATCATGAGGGGTTTCTTGTGCCTCTGTCCGGTCCGGCGCAGACTGCGCAAAAAATTCCGGGAGGACCCAGATGAGATATGCCGCCCTCGCGCTTGCCGCGTTGATCAGCCTTGCTGCCTGTTCCGAACAGGCCATGACGCCGCCGAAAGCCGATGCGGCGCCCGAGGCGGGTGTTGCGACCGACGCGACCAAGGCGGCAAACGCCGCACTGGCCGAACGCCTGCCGCTGGATCAGCCCGGCGACTTCGAAGATGCCGACCATGGGCTGCTGGCCCAGATCCAGGAAGACATTGTGGACGAGACCGGCAAGGTCGTCTGGTCCGTCAATGCGCAGGACTTCATCACAGGCCCGGCGCCGGACACGGTGAACCCGTCCCTTTGGCGCCAGCAGCAGCTGCTCGCCAAGCATGGCCTGTTCGAGGTCAAGGACGGGCTCTATCAGGTGCGCGGCTATGATCTGGCGGTCATGTCCATCATACGGGGCGAAACCGGCTGGATCATTGTCGACCCGCTGACAGCCAAGGAAACCGCGGCGGCAGCCCTCAAACTGGTCAATGACACGCTGGGCGAACGCCCGGTCAGCGGCGTGATCTACACCCATTCTCATGCCGACCATTTTGCCGGTGCCCGCGGGGTCATTTCAGAGGCTGACATCGCCAATGGCGTGCCGGTGCTCGCTCCGATCGGGTTTACCGAAAATGCCATCGCGGAAAACCTGCTGGCCGGCAACTACATGTCGCGCCGGGCAATCCTCATGTTCGGCGGCACGCTCCCCAACGACGCAACCGGGCAGGTTGGCACCGGTCTGGGGCCGGCCCTGTCGCAGGGCACTGCCGGTTTCATCCCGCCGACGGAGGAGATTTCAGGCCGGGGTACGCAGCGCACAATCGATGGCGTGCGCTTCGAATTTATTGATGCGGCGGGCACCGAAGCGCCGGCCGAGTTCATGTTCTACCTGCCGGACTTCCGGGCACTTTGTACGGCGGAGGTCGCCACGGCCACCTTCCACAACGGCCTCACCCTGCGCGGCGCCAAGGTGCGTGATTTCCTCGAATGGAGCCGCGTGCTGGATTATGTGCTGGTCAATTATGCGGACAAGTCTGACCTGTCCTTCGCCTCGCACCACTGGCCGACATTCGGTACGGAGAATGTGCAGGACTATCTGCGCGGCCAGCGTGACGTCTATCGCTATACCCATGACCAGACGGTGCGCCGGGCAAACCAGGGGAGCACCCAGTTTGAAATCGCGGAGGACATTCCGGAGCCGGATGTCCAGGAAACGCATTTCGATACGCGTGGCTATTACGGCACGCTGAACCACAACGCCAAGGCAGTCTACCAGTACTATTTCGGCTGGTGGGATGGCGTGCCCGCCACCTACAATGCCTGGCCCATGGAAGAGCGCTCCAAACGGATGGTCGCGCTGGCAGGCGGGGAAGATGCCGCGCTGGTGGCTGGCGAGAAGGCCTTCAAGGAAGGGGACTATCGCTGGGCTGCCGAAGTGTTCAACGCGGTGGTCTTTGCCAATCCGGAAAACAAGCTGGGCCGTGACTGGCTGGCCTCGACCTATGAGCAGATGGGTTTCCAGGCCGAATCCGGGGCGTGGCGCGACTATTATCTGACCGGTGCGGCTGAGTTGCGCCGCGGCCTTCCGGCGGATCAGGCAATCCGTCTCGGCAATGCAGACTTCCTGAAAGGTGTTCCCACGGTGGAATTGTTCAATGCGCTGGCCGTCCGGTATGCGCCGGAGAAGCTGACGCGTGATCCGTTCACGCTGAACTTCGTCTTCCCCGACACCGAAGAAACGCTGATGCTGGATGTGGGTACAAGCACAGCCTTCCCGCGGCCAGGCTCTGCGTCCGGATCGCCGGCTGCGACGCTGACAATTTCCCGGACCGCATTCAATGACCTCATCCTCCAGACACGGAGCTTCCAGGACATTGCGAAGGCAGGAGAGGCGAAAGTGGAAGGCGACCCATCGGCCCTGCTTGCCTGGTTCAGCGCGCTGGAAACCGCGCCCTTCTGGTTCAACGTCGTCGAACCGTAAGTCATGCCGCCGGTCTGTAATGGGGCTGAGTTTGCCTCATTGCAGGCCCGGCCCGTGCGCCCCACATTGGGTGGTCTGAGCCCCGGCATATGGCCGGGTGCGCAAAAGGGGCCTCTGGGCCATGGTCGCTGACCTTTCTTTCCTGTCTCCGGAACTCGTGCAGGCGTTCTTCGCCGTCGTGGCGATCGACCTTGTGCTCGCCGGGGACAATGCTGTCGTGATCGGCCTCGCGGCCGCCGGGCTGGAGAAGCGCCAGCGCGCCAAGGCCATCCTGATCGGGATTATCTTCGCGACCGTGCTGCGCATCGCTTTCGCGTTGGTCGCGGCAGAGCTCTTGCTGATTATCGGCCTCCTTTTTGCGGGCGGCGTGCTGCTGCTCTGGGTCGCGTGGAAGATGTGGCGGGAACTGAGGGAAGAGGCCCAGCTTAATGCCGAAGAGGCGCTGGCCGGTGCAGACCTCAACGCGGACGGCACCGTGGCCGGACAGACGTCACGCAAGACGCTGCGCCAGGCGGTGACGCAGATCATCATCGCCGATGTGTCCATGTCGATCGACAATGTGCTGGGCGTCGCCGGCGCGGCGCGGGAGCACCCGGTCGTGCTGGTCTTCGGCCTTGCCCTTTCGATCCTTCTGATGGGCGTTGCCTCTACTTTCATTGCGAAAGTCCTGAACCGGCACCGCTGGATCGCCTTTGCCGGTCTGGCCATCATTCTCTACGTCGCGCTGCACATGATCTGGGAGGGCGGCCACGAGCTCTGTGCCGAAGGGCTACCGCTCCTCGGCCTCGACACGCCCGCCGCCTGCAGCGCCCACTAGAACGCCCTGTCCACCCGGAGTCGAATTGACTCTCGGGTCCACCCGGTGAAAATCGTTTCGGAGAGAGAACGAGGGGGTGGCCATGGCCGATGGGGAAGCCAGGGCGGACGACATACTGGACGCAGAAAATGCGGAAGAGGCAGGGACTGACACCCGCGCGCCGGGCCGCTGGCAGAGTTTCCGGGCCTGGCGGCAGACACCCTTTGTCCTCTGGGCACTGGCCGCCTTTGCCGGCCTGACCGCGCTTGTGTTCTGGCACACGTTCTCCGGCCAGCCGGTGCTGCAGTCGTCAGATGCGAAACTCTGGTTCCTCAGCGGGACAGTCGTGTTCTGGCTGCCGCTGATCCTGTTATTGCGGGACTCACCTGACAATTTTGCGCATGGTCCATCGCTACGCCTGCCGGCGGTCTGTGTTGGCCTGCTCGTTTGTCTGTCCGGCGGGCTTGCAGCCGTGACCGAATGGGGCGGGGGCCTGTCCGGTGCGTTGCATGACCAGCTGCAGGGTGCGCCCTTTATTGCCTGTGTCTTTGCTGCGCTGGCGCTCGCATTCCTGCCGCTCGCCTGGAACGCCGTGAACCTGTCCCGTTTTCAGGCTGCTGAGCGCCGCAAGACGGACGTGCCACGCGCCAATATCGACGGCATGAACGATTCCAAAGATGCCGAAGCGATGGGAGCGCTGGTCGCCACGCTGGTTGTTGGCAGCATCATCGTCTTTGCGATCTGTGCCGGGATTTTCAATGAGTCCGTGTCCTTCGACAATCTAATCGGGATTGCCATCGGCTTCCTGGTGGTCGGGGCGTTCGCCGTCGTCGTGTTCATGGATCCGCTGTCACAGCTGACGCCGGTGCGCTGGCTGAGCCGTGTGTTCAGCTTTGCCGCGCGCGGCGCCCGCCCGCTGGCGGCCTTCTATGACGCGGTCGATACTTTCCTTGTCCGGATTGTCGCCGTGATGACCGGGATGGAGCATCGCTCCGGTGCAGCGCGTTACGGCATTCTGGGGTTGATCCTGATCAGCCTCTGCCTGCTCGGCTGGTACCTGCCTCCGAAATGGGGGCTCATTCCCTGTGCGCTCGGCATCGTTGCGGCGGTCTCTGTCTCCCGTCTCTGGAGCTGGGTGGAAGACGACCGCGCACTTGCCGCCCTGACGGATTTCAAGCCAACCACGCCCTACCGCACATCCATGCGCGAGGATTATCGTGACGAGACGCTGCTGGGCTTCCTGTTCGTCTTCTTCCTGATCCCGATCATGATGAGCAATGCGCATTGGAGCGGCTTGTTCGGGCCAGACATGTTCCAGCTGCCGAAAGGGCAGGAGACAGGTTTCCTCGACTGGTTCGGCTATTTCGGTGTGACCCTGATCAAGGCGGTGCCGATTGTCGACTGGGCCGAGATCTACAATTTTGGCCAGCCGCGGCCGGGGGCGGACTCAGACTTGATTTCGATGAACACGGTCGCCTCCCAGCATGCGGTTTTCATGGCACGTTCGACGGTCGACCTTGTTCTGATCGCCTCGTTGCTGCAGGCCATTTCGATCACAGGCCGCAACCGCCAGCAGAAGCGGCTCTACAAGGCGGGCACCGATCCGGCGAACAAGTTCCGTCCGGGCCTGATCGACCGGCTCGACACATTTGTTGAGAAAGCCGAATTGCGCCGGACGATGATGGCCTGCCTGCGTCCGGGCGCGCCATGGCCGGAGAAGCACACGACGCCAGAGCAGGCCCACAAAATTCATTTCAATCTGAATGTTCAGTCGACCCGGCCGGGCCTTGTCGACTTCCGCCGCTACAATGCGGACCGGCTGGGCCAGATGCATGGCGAATACAAGGACCCGGTTGCCCGGGCCTTCATCGCGGCCATTTCGGTAGAGCGGCCGGACTTCGACCTGACGCCGCGTCTCGTCCTGCTCGACAATATGGCTGAGAAGGGTGCGCCGGAATCGGACCTCTACACAATGCTGGACAGGATCTCGACAGACCTGTCGGAGACCCCGGCAAATGTGCACCTGACCATCGAAGTGTTGCGCTCAATCCTGTTCCATACAGCGCGCCGGGCGGGCCTTAGGGAGTTCAAGCAGCACGTCATCCGCCTCCTGGCCACGTGCCAGCCGGATGAGGAAGTGATCGAAGCGCTGGCTGATATTGCGGGCCGGTCGAACCCGGATGCCTACCAGTATACGAAAGTGGCCGCCATTGAGGCGATCGACCAGGTGGCAAGGCGCCAGCCGACGAAGCAGGGCGTGCGGGCGGCGATGGCGATTCTCAAACAGGTCCAGCGCTGCGAGCCGGGGGCCATGACGGGGGCGGCCATCCGCCGGACCCTTGCCGGGCTTCAGGAACTCCTGAAAAGCCTGAAATCCTAATTCATCTGGCTGCGGAAGAAGTCGGCGATCATCGGGCCGTATTTGTCGCCGTCCATGCCGAGCCTGTTGTTGAGGCTCTTGTGAGAGCGGTTCTTCGCCAGAATGGCTTCGGCGTCATAACCGTGCTCGCGCAGCGTTTCGGCCAGTTCCTTGGCCCGGTCCGGGGAGACCGGCCGGTCGACATAGAGAATCCGGAATGGCGGAATGCGCCGGCCATCCATCACATGAAGCGTGGGGGAGGCTTCGCGCCAGACGGTTTCCTGGCTGCCGAAGGCCGGCCGGTAGAAACGCGGCAGCTCGCCCTTCCGCTCGCCGGTACGCACCAGGTTGTAGGAGGCGCCGTCCAGCGGCACGGTGCCCTTGATGACGCTGAGGCCGAGGCCTTCATTGCGTAAATATTGCGGGTCAATGGATACAAGCGCGACAGAGTGGGCGCCTGAAGAGTGCCCCATCAGGAAAATCGAGTCCGGATCGCCGCCATAATCCTCGGCGTTGCGGTAAACGAAGGCGATGGCGGAGGCGAGGTCCTCGACCGCGGCCGGGAAGGGGTGGTCCGGCGCCAGGCGGTAATTGATCGAGATATAGATGAAGCCTTCATCGGTGAAGAAGTCGGCCTGTTTCTCCCCAATGGCATTCTGCTTGTTGCCATACGTCCACGCGCCGCCATGCACCATGATGATGATGGGCAGGTCTTCCGCCTCGTCCGGGGCGTAGATGTCCATGGTGAAATTGCCATCGCTGACCGCCGGCATGTGGTTGTAGACCACATCGCGATACACGTCGGCGGCAGAGGCCAGCGCCGGCGCGGCCAGCCAGGCAAACAAACTCAGAAACGCGGCATAGATGAAACGCATAGCAGATACTTTCCATACAGCAGGCCGGTATGGAACGCCATGTGCCAGCATTTCCGCAGAATCTTGATGCAACGTAATGTCTTCCCTTGGAGAGTGTGGGCCCGGTCCGATAGAAGATAATTGTGACGGCACCGGGGCCAGCGAATCGAAAATACGGGGAAATCCGCATGCATGAAGGAAGCCACGAAATCCTGATCAAGGACGCGCTGGTCTTCCTGATCGCAGCAGGCCTGCTGGTGCCCGCGCTGCGCATGCTGAAACTGCCGGCGGTGGTCGGATTCATCCTGGCGGGGGTTGCGCTCGGGCCGTGGGGGCTCGGTTCCTTCTCGGACACCTGGGCTCCGCTGGGCATGTTTACCATTGCCGAGCCCGAAGCCGCTGCGCCTTTTGCTGAACTGGGCGTGCTGTTCCTGCTCTTCCTGCTGGGGCTGGAACTGTCGGTCGAACAGCTCTGGTCGCTGCGGCGCATCGTGTTCGGCGCAGGAATCGTTCAGGCCGCAGCCAGCGCTATCCTGCTGGCGATCCTGGCCACGGTGTTCGATTTCGACCTGACGGCGGCCATTGTGGTGGGGCTGGCGCTTGCCCTGTCTTCCACCGCCGTGGTGATGCAGCTGATGACGGCGAACCATCAGGCATCGGCGCCTGTCGGGCGGACGGCCCTCGGCGTGCTCCTGTTCCAGGACATTCTGGTCGCGCCCATCCTGATCTTTGTCGGCTTTGCCTCGTCGGAGGCCGGGGCAAACCTTGGCACCGTCCTGCTCGAAGCCGCGGTGCAGGGCGTTCTGGCGGTCGGCATTCTTCTGGTGATCGGCCGCTTCCTGCTGCGCCGCCTGTTCCAGATGGCGGCAGACGCAGGCGGGCGGGACTTCCTGATGGCGATCACGCTGCTGACTGTGGTGGGCGCTGCCGTGCTGACGGCCAGCGCCGGTCTCTCCATCGCCCTTGGGGCCTTCCTGGCAGGCCTGATGCTGGGAGAGACCGAATTCAAGCACCAGACAGAGGTCGACCTCGACCCGTTCAAAGGGCTGCTGCTCGGCCTCTTCTTCATGACAGTCGGTCTCGGGCTCGACCTTGGCGTCATCGCCCAGCAATGGCCGCTGGTCCTGATGGGGCTGATCACGCTGCTGGTGGTGAAATATGCCATCGCATGGGGTGCTGTCCGGATCTTCGGGCGTAGCCCGGAACTGGCGACAGAAACAGCGGGCCTCCTTGCCCCAGCGGGTGAGTTCGCTTTCGTCGTGCTGGCGGCAGGGGCGGCCGGCGGCGTAATCACCGGTGATCAGGCAACGCTCGTCTCGGCCGTTGCGGGCCTCTCCATGCTGCTGATCCCGGTCACCTGGCGCGGGTCACAATCCCTTGTACGGCGGATGCAGAGCAAAGGGCAGGGCCAGGCCACGACGCTTCCGGCGGAGAAGGCAGAGCTGGAAAACCATGTGATCATCGCCGGGTTCGGCCGCGTGGGGCAGGCGGTGGCGCGTATCCTAGATGAAGAGAACACCCGCGTTGTCGCACTGGACAGCCGGCCGGATACGGTCGCTCGCCTCCGCAAGCAGGGCTGGAGCGTCTATTTCGGCGACGGGGCCCGTAAGGAAATCCTAGACAAGGCGGGGCTGGAGGGCGCGGCCATGGTCGTGGTCACCATCGATGACCCGCAGGCGGCCGAGCATATTGTACGCGCCGTGCGCCGGGGCCGTCCTGAAATCCCGATCCTTGCCCGCGCGCAGGATGCGGACCATTCGCGCAGCCTGTTCCAGGCTGGCGCCACCCACGTCGTACCGGATGCCATCGAGGCCGGTCTGCAGATGTCCGCCCGGGCGCTGGAACAGTTCGGCTACACGCCGGACACGGTGCGCTCTCTCATCGGCGCCGAACGCGACGCGGAATACCGAAAGGCCATGCTTGAGCAGAGCTGAGGCGTCGTGCCTCTTTCGCCTACACGTTCTGGTGGTGTATGAGGTATGCATACGCGGATAGCGGGGCAGGCCAGCCATGACTTCATTCACGCAAAAAGCGGCGCCACCCGCGCCCGGTTTTGCCGATCTCTACACGCCGAAACTCGTGACGGTACTGCGCGAGGGCTACGGCCTGCACCAGCTTCGGGCTGATGCGATTGCCGGCCTGACGGTTGCCATCGTCGCCCTGCCATTATCCATCGCCATAGCTGTCGCATCAGGGGCGAGCCCGGCGCAGGGCCTGATCACGGCGATCATTGGCGGCTTTCTTGTTTCGCTTCTGGGCGGCAGCCGGTTCCAGATTGGCGGACCGGCGGGCGCGTTCATCGTGCTCGTCAACACGACGGCCGCGACCCACGGCATGGACGGGCTGATCCTTGCCGTGCTCCTGTCCGGCGTCATGCTGGCGCTCGCGGGCTGGTTGCGTCTCGGGACGTTCGTGAAATTCGTGCCGTATCCCGTCACTGTCGGCTTCACCGCGGGCATCGCCATCATCATCGGCTCCAGCCAGCTGAAGGATCTGTTCGGTCTCACCCTCGCCGGGCCAGAGCCCGGACCCTTCCTTGAGAAACTGCCTGTGCTGGCCGCCGCTGCGCCCACGGCTGACTGGGGCGCCTTTGCCATTGCCGCGGGGACGATGACGGTGATCTTCACGCTGAAGCGCTTTCGCCCGGGCTGGCCGGGTATCCTGCTGGCCGTGGTGCTGGCAGCGCTGGTGACGGCGCTGGCAAATCTGGACATTGCCACGATCGGCACGCGCTTCGGCGCGATGCCGGCCGGCCTCCCAATGCCCCATGTGCCGACGATCTCCATGGCAAAAGTGGCCGATGTTCTACCCGCCGCGATTTCCTTCACGCTACTGGGGGCGATTGAGTCGCTGCTCTCCGCCGTGGTGGCGGACGGCATGACCGGGCGACGGCATCGCTCCAACTGCGAACTCGTCGCGCAGGGTGCGGCCAATATCGGCTCGGCTCTTTTCGGCGGTATCTGTGTGACCGGCACGATTGCGCGGACGGCCACGAATGTCAGGGCAGGGGCGCACGGGCCGGTCGCCGGCATGCTGCATTCGGTCTTCCTGCTCGGCTTGATGATCCTTGCCGCGCCGCTGATTGCCTTCATCCCGATGGCCGCGCTGGCAGGCGTGCTGGCCGTGGTCGCGTGGAACATGTTCGAGAAGCACGCCTTCTGGCGCTTGCTGAACGCGTCGAAAGGGGATGCGGCCGTCCTGCTCGCCACGTTTGGCCTCACCGTGTTCCGCGACCTGACCGAAGCGATCATTGTCGGCTTCGCCCTTGGCGCAGCCCTGTTCATCCAGCGCATGTCACAGGCCGCGACGGTGGAACTCGGCGCGCCGCTCGTCCGTCCGGACGAGGCCGATGATGTGCGTGCCCGCGTGCCTTATGACGAGGCCACCAGCACCCGCCGGGACGTGATCGTCTACCGTATTTCCGGCGCCTTCTTCTTCGGCGCGGCCGCCACCATCGGCTCAGTGCTCGACCGGATCGGCGACCAGCACCGCGCCCTGATCGTCGATTTCTCTCAGGTGCCCTTCATCGATTCGACTGCGGCCCACACGATCGAAGGCCTGGTCGAAGCCGCCCACCGCCGGAAGATCGCCGTCTGGCTGACCGGCCTCAGCCCCGCCAACGAAGCCGCTCTGGCCGCCCACGGTGTTGAGGCGCCGCACGTAAATGTGGAACCGGACATCCGGACCGCGCAGACAAAGGCGCTAGCGATGCTGGATGGGGGGTGAGCTGCGCGCTATGCCGCACTGCCAGACAGAGGGATGGCCTGAATCTCCTGGATCGTGCCTTGTGTATCCATGGCAACAACCGTTAGCGCGGTGATCCGGCCTGACACTTCGATACCGGATGCATTCAGTGAATCGCAAATCTGCCCGGCGGCTTCGACGCTGGCAAACCGGCCGACCGTTATGTGCGGGACATAGGGAATGTCGACGCGCAGCAGGCCCGAGAAGGGGCCGGTGTGCAGCTGGTTCCGCAGTTCCAGTATGTCACTGTCACCTGTGTCGGGAACGAGGAAAGCGTAGCCGGTTTCATCCTGATGGTCCGTACCAGTGACGGCGCGCCTGCAGGCGAACGGGAAGGGAGCGGCTGTGCTGGCGACAGTCCGGACATGCTGCAGATAGTCTTCTTCCGGAACGGAGCTGTCCCCGAAAACAAGCGTGAAGTGGGGCGCGACCCGTCTCGCGAAGTCCTGATCATGTTCAGCGCGTACCCCATCCATCCAGGCCCGCGCACCAGGGCTGGTTTCTGGGAATGCCAGCGTGAAGAGTTGCCGACTCATCTCATATGCCTCTTCAGAGCCTGTTCCTGATAATGCAGCCTGGTCTCTTTCTGTAAAATTTCCTCTGTCCGGCATGCGGAGTATCGTGCCATGCTTGCCTTTCCTGTGCGCAACCCTGTGGACTAATGCCGCACGCGACACGCTGCATCTTGCGTGATTAACGCTTCTTAAGCACTATATGTGGTGTTGATTACCCTTATAACCGACTCGCATGCCAAGGAGGCCCGTCATGGCTGCCACCGATTCTTCGCTTCCCGGACTGCTCACCCCGAGCCGCGCTTACAAGCCGTTCCGCTACCCGTGGGCGTATGATTTCTGGAAGAAGCAGCAACAGGTCCACTGGATGCCGGAAGAGGTGCCGCTGGGCGAGGACTGCAAGGACTGGGCGGTCAAACTGTCGGATGCCGAGCGGAACCTGCTGACGCAGATCTTCCGCTTCTTCACCCAGTCTGACGTCGAGGTCGGCGCCAACTATATGGAACACTACATGCCGCTGTTTAAGCCGGTGGAAGTGTCCATGATGCTATCCTCCTTCTCCAACATGGAGACGATCCACATCGCGGCCTACGCCCTGCTGCTGGAAACCATCGGCATGCCGGACAGCGAATTCTCGGCCTTCATGGAATACAAGGAAATGGCCGCGAAGCACGATTATCTCGGCCAGTTCGACACCAAGACGAATGAAGACATCGCGGTCTCCATGGCCGTCTTTGGTGCGTTCACGGAAGGCCTGCAGCTGTTCGCCTCATTCGCGATGCTGATGAACTTCCCGCGCTTCAACAAGATGAAGGGCATGGGCCAGATCGTCAGCTGGTCGGTTCGCGACGAGTCGCTGCACTGCGAAGGCATGATCAAGCTGTTCCACACATTCTGCGCCGAAACGGGCGTGATGAATGACGAGCTGCGTGAGCGCATCCGCGAGTGCTGCCGCACCGTGGTCAGCCTGGAAGACAAGTTCATCGAACTCGCGTTCGAGATGGGCCCGGTTGAAGGCATGACCGCCGACGACATCAAGAACTACATCCGCTACATCGCCGACTGGCGCCTCGGCCAGCTGAAGCTGGAGCCGATCTATGGCGTCACCAAGCACCCGATCCCGTGGCTGACCGAGATTCTCAACGGTGTCGAGCACGCCAACTTCTTCGAACAGCGCGCCACGGAATATTCCAAAGGTGCCACGAAGGGCGAATGGCACGGCGATGACGGCGTCTGGACCAGGTTCGACAAGCGCCCCGCCGCCAAGCCGGACAATGTCCCGGCCGAATAGGGCCGGGTAGGGACGGATGGTCTTGCAGGGATGGGCGTGCGCAGCGACATCCTCGGCTGGGTCATCCACCGGCTTCAGGACATTGATGCAGCCGATTCTTCGGCCCGTCAGGCGCTTTTCGAGGCGCTTCGGGCCGAAGTCGGGCAGGGTGGCTTTGGTGGCTATCCGGCAGAGGATGTCCTCCCTCACCTTGAAAGCGCGATTGCCCGGCAGGATGTCTACTGGATAAGCCAGGTGCCGCGCGTCCCTGCGCCTACATCAGCACCAGAACCCGCTTCGGTTTTGCCGCCACCGGCGTCGCGACCGCCCAGCTGGGGCTGGCGGCGTATCCTGCCTGTGCCGAAGACGCCGCCCGGCCCGCCGCCGGGATTTGCTGAGGGACCCTTTTCGGATCATGTCTATGAAACGGTCCCGTTGGTCGTCAGTGGTCGAACGGCTGAGTGCCAAATCTCCTGGGCCTATGATCCGGCCTGTCGGCTGGCGGCACATTGTGATGCAATTGGCTTTCGCTTCGAAACACGCGCTTTCAGCTTCTGCCATGCGGTAGAGCATCTTGGGGCCGTGCTGCGTCGCGGCGGGCTTATCCTGCAGGTTGCGGCCTTCGTGCCGGGGGCTGACTGGCTCAGCGATGCCCGCGACGAGGAAGCCGTCCGATTGCCCGCAGGCGGCGACACCCGTCATGCCTTCGCGGACATTACGCAGGCCTAAGCTGGTCTGGCGGGTTTCCGGAAAAGCGGCTTGCCTCAGGCGCGCAGGCGCAGGTCCGATTCCGGCAGGTCGGGCAATTGCATCGACGGGCGTCCGAGCAGGTAGCCCTGTCCCTTGTGCACGCCGAGTTCGCGCAGGATCGCGAGCTCTGAGTCCTTCTCGATCCCTTCGGCGACCACATGGCCGCGTGTTTCCTGCGTGAACGACACAAGCGCGCGGACGAGTGCCCGGTGCGAGGCGCAGGAATCCAGGTCCCGCGTGATGCTCATGTCCAGCTTGATGATGTCAGGGTGCAGCTGGAGGATATGGCGCATCGAGGCATAGCCCGCACCCGCATCGTCCACGGCAAGGCGCGTGCCCTGACGGCGCAGCGGGGCGAGGGCGGTTTTCAGCTCCTCGTAACAGCCGACCTGCGCATGCTCGGTCACTTCGATAACAATCCGCTGCAAGGGATAGTGTGACACCAGCTGCAGGAAGTCCTCGCTGACAATGGTGGAGGGCGATGCATTGACTGACAGGAACCGGCGCGGTTCCAGCCGCGGCATCGCGTTGAGGGCCTTTTCGATCGCGCTGAGTTCCAGCTCGGCCAGGCAGCCGACATCGTCGGCCTCGGCAAACAGGATGTCCGGCGGGCAAGCGCCCGGGCCGGAGAAACGGCTGAGGGCTTCATAGCCAACGGTCTGCATGCTGGTGATGTTGACAATCGGCTGGAAGACCACGTCCAGCGAGCCGGAGTCGAGCACGTCACGCACGCGGCGGCGCTTGGTTTCGATAATCGCCTCGGTACGGATCTTTTCGTCCAGGTGCTCGCCCACGAGATTGGCGAAGATCCGCATGGTTGCCAGGTCACGTTCGTTCAGCGTTTTGTTCGCCGTGTGGCTGAAGCCGCACATCATGCCGTAAATGCGCCCGTCCTTCAGCTGGATCGGTACGCCGATATGCGAAGCGATATTGAGGTTTTTCGTGACCGAGAGCTCGCGCGAAAACGGGATCGCCTGCGTGTCGCAGATCAGTTCCGGCAGGTTCCCGATGGAGACATTGTGACAGTAGGTCTGCTTGTGCGCCAACTTGTCGCCGGCGCTGAGCCGCGCATTGTCCAGGTCGTCCCGGCCAGCCGGGTCGCAGACATGGTGGTAAACCATGTGCCGTTCGGTGATTTCAGAAATATAGGTAACATCCAGGCCGAGATGTTCGCGAACGACCGCAAGCGCGGACGCAAAGAGATCTGACTTGCCTGTGCCCATTGTATCGGAATCCTTCGATACCAGTGAGCTCGTCAGATGCGAGAGACAGTTTTCCATATCACGCGGATACCCCGGCCTTGTTGAGATAGGGAAAACAACAGGCACGAAGCTTCCATACTGTGTTAACCTTACAACAAGGGTCTGCCGTGGCAGGGCAGACGGGCGCGTCCTTGGCGGACGACTGCACCCGTCAGGCAAATGTCAGCCAATTCTGTCAGACAGACCCTGAACTGGGAGGGTTTGGCAGCCGCGTATTGCCTGCGGCGCGTTCAGCATGAGGAGGTAGAAATGCTGAAACTGAAATGCCTCGGAGTAGCGGTGATCCTGTCTGGCGCTGTTGCTGTTTCGGGTCTTGCTTATGCGCAAGGCGGTAATCGGCAGGGTGGTGGACAAGGGACCGGGCAGGGCGCCGGCATGGGCTCCATGGCTGGCGACACCGATCGCGACCGGCTCCGGGTGATGGATCCGGCCTCCGGCCGCGACAAGCTGCAGGATCGGGATCGCGACCGTGACATGATCCGCGATCCGGACCGTGACCGGCGTTACATCGGTACGCAGGACCGTCTGCGCAAATTCGACCGCGACGGCGACGCCCGCGTCAACCGCGTCGAATTCGAAGACTGGCACAAGGACATGTTCGACCAGATGGATGCGGACGGAAACGGCCTGACGCTGGAAGAATACCATGCCACGCGCTTCGGCCCCGGCCCTTACAGCGATACCAATCCGGAACGCCAGGCGCTGATGCGCCAGCAGGCGAACCTGCGCAAGACCGAGCGTTACCGTGTCATGGATGGCAATGGCGATGGCATTGTCAGCCGCGAGGAATACATGCGCTTTGGCGAGCACGCCTGGCTGGAGGCCGACACGAATGATGACGGCCAGCTGAGCTGGGGCGAGCTGCAATCCTACAATCGCGGCATGTGAGGGGAGGGTGAACCATGTCCGGAAGAACCGCTCTTCGCGCTGCCGCCGCCGTTGCCGGCCTCACACTGCTGACGGCCTGTGCCGGCTACGGCGGGCCGTACCGGCATTATGGGCCGCCCCCGGCGGGCACCGTTTACATCACGACGGCGCCGCCGCCGCCGCGCACCGTGATCATTCCGCCGCGTCCGACCTCCCTGTCGGTCTGGATCAGCGGCTACTGGAACTGGACGGGAACTGACTTTGTCTGGGTCGACGGTCATTGGGACCGCTCACCCCCGCATGCCGGCGCACTTTGGGTGCCGGACCAGTGGGTGAAGACCAATCGGGGTTGGTACCGCAAGCCTGGCCGCTGGAAATAGACCCCCTTCGGCAGCCAGCCCAGTCGGAAAGACCCGGTTTTCCCGGCCGGGTCTTTCTAGCATTCGGGATTCCGGGCCCTGTAGCCGGAATCAGTGAGGGGCGCCCGTGGCCGCGGGCGCCCCTCCAACGCTATTCCGGGAGGAAATGGTCTAGCGTTGTTCGTAAGAGGCGGTTTCGACCGATGCGAGACGGGCGAACTTCGGAGCCGTTGTCAGGCCCATTTCTTCACGCTCCTGCAGGATCTTGACGGCCGCCTGGGCCATCACGTCATCGGCGCAGGCGCGGTCAACAACCGGGCCGCGGCCAAACTTACTGCCGGAAGAGGTGCAGGCGCTGCGAGCCTGGGAGCGGATGTCGGAGAGCACGAGCTCGGCGCCCGAATCGGATGCCAGCAGGTCGTGGTCATAGGAGATGTCGACGGTGATCGGCGTGGACACTTCAGCGGAAGCGGCGAACGGCACGACGGCAACGAGGGCAGCGGCCGCGATCATTTGTTTCATCATGAGAATTCAGTCCTTCAGAGTTTGGTGCCGTCTTCCCAACGGCTTTGAAACTCCTCCCTCAGCGCGCATTACGCAACTCAATCGCCCCGAAACACGCCGGCCCGGAAACACACACTCCCGGGCAGACGCTGGCCAGCCCCGAAGCGGTCGCGTGCTGCACCGCAACAATCGTCTCGCATGCGCAGCATTTCAAGAGGCATTTGTCAGCCAGCTGCTGCCAGAAGCATGTAGGAATCCTGACCGCCTGCCGTTCGTGCACGTCTGCCCAAAGCTTTGCCGCATCCTGCCAAAGGCAGCGCGCACTGCGGTCACCCGCTGTCAGGCGAACTGTCAGAAATCCTTCAAGATTTACGCGCGGTCGACCCTTGCAGCAAAGCAACCCTGCTTTGCAAAATGGAGGTGGATATAGTCTGTGGACGGATGCCGGAACAAGGTCCCGATGCATGCCGCTACGTCAATGCCGTCGGTGACCTCGGCGTTAACCATCATGCCGTCAGCATCGAAGGCGCGTAGCGAAATTATACGCCTGCGGATCATGTCCGGAACCTCGCCGGGCGGCAGGTCGGCGGATGCCACGCCGTCGCGCACATAGATGGCATGGCTGGCCCGGAAGGGCGTCTCTGCCTCCTGATGGGTGTAGTGGAGCAGGTGCACCGTTTCGCCCGGCCGGGCATCCTCAAGGCTGACGCGGCAGGGATAGCCAGGATACGTATCCACCATCAGGCGTTTGATAAGCCTGGCGGACAGGGCCGCCTCGTCGAGGCCGGAGAGGCCTGCGAACGGGGCGGCGGGCAGGGCACGAATCCGGAATGACATGGGCAGGTCTCCTTTTTTCCTCTGCTGGACCTATCGCCTTTGCGGAGGGCGCGCCCACCCGCTGCTTGCTGTCGGACAGGGGAGGCCTCAATCCGTCGGAACAGGGAAGGGCGCAGGCTAAGCACCATGATGATTTCACCCGTTCGCCTCTCTGCTTCTCTTGGCCTCGCCTGGGCCTTCGCCGGTCAGCAGGCCGCTGCGCTTGCCACCCGGCTGGGCCTCGGCCCGCTGGGCATGCGCGCCTTCCTGCCGCGCGCCGTCTGCCGGGCGATGGACGGCGAGCTGAAGCGGCTGGAGACGATGGTGCGCCGTATCCTGTTCCTGACCGCCATGGAGACGCCGCTGCCCGAGGCCGAGCCGGTATCGCCAAGCAAGGCCGCTGCGAAAGACGTGCCGCTTGGCCGTCCGGCGCCGGAACCGCGCGTCTTCACCTTGCCTGTCTTCCGCCTGACCGAGACATCGCCGTCGCCCGCGCAGAAAGCGTCCCGCCTCGCTGCGCGGCTTGCGGCCCGTGCCCGTTACGAGGCCGGGCGGGCAGATCCCGACGCGCGGCCTGGCCCGCATGATCTCGTGCCGGCCAAGCGGCTGATGAATCGCTTCGCGGCGCTGGAACAGGCGCTCAGCGACCCGGAGGCGCAGGTCATCCGCTTCCGCCGCAAGCTCGCCCGCATCCGGGCCGACAAATCGCTGCCGCTGCCCGTCGCGGACGTGCCGCCGGCCGCCTGTACCGGGCTGCAGAACCGGCCCGTCACGCGCGACCTGTTCTGGACACTGCACGATGCGGCGCTCAGCTGGTTGCCGGTTCTCGACTCCGGCTGAAGCTTCCTGAAAACACATGGCTTTTCACCGGCCGGGCTTGCCCCGCGCCGGGCAGGTGTGCTGGCCGCTGTCATATCAAGGTGAATTGACAGGCCCCTTCCTCTGGGGCAGATGGCGCCATGTCGAAACTCACTACACCTGAAGCCGTCATCGACGCCCTCGAAAAGCTCTACGCTGAGGCCGTTGAGGCGCAAGCTGCCGCCCTCGATAAATTCCTGCATGAAGGCACGCCGCCCGACCCGGCGCTACGGGCCTCCGGCGCGTTCTGCTATCCGCAGATCCGGATCGTCTACAATCCGGATGGGCCGGCCCCGCGGATCTCCCGTTCCTTCGGACGCATCTCGGAACCCGGCACTTATATTTCCACCTTCACCCGGCCGGACTTTTTCCGTCCCTATCTGATGGAGCAGCTGACCCCGCTGCTGAAATATTACGAGATCGAGCTGTTCGTCGAACGCTCGCAGTCGGAAATGCCCTACGCCTATGTGTGGGAGCAGGGGCAGGCGTCCGGCCTTGAGGAAATTTCCCCGGCCGAACTCGCCCGCCACTTTCCGAGCCCGGACCTCTCCGAGATCGGCGATGAAGTGGCCGATGGCGATCTCTACGAGCCCTTCACCGAACGTCCGCTGGCCCTGTTCGATGCCCTGCGGACCGATTTCTCCCTGAAGCGGCTGCAGCATTATACCGGCACGCCGGTGGAGCATTTCCAGCACTATATTCTGTTCACGAACTACCATCGCTATGTCGATGCGTTCTGCGACTGGGGGCTGGAACAGCTCGCCAACGGATCGCGCTACACATCCCTGTCGGTGCCGGGCGGGCTGGAGATCACCGAGCCGACGGACACGTCCCGCGCCGAGATCGACGCCTCGCCGTGGCGCCGCTCGCAGATGCCGGCCTATCACCTCCGCGCGGCGAACAATACCGGCATCACGCTGGTCAATATTGGCGTCGGCCCGTCCAACGCAAAGACGATCACGGACCATCTGGCCGTCATCCGCCCGCAATGCTGGCTGATGGTCGGCCATTGCGGCGGCCTGCGCCATTCGCAGGCCATCGGCGATTACGTCCTGGCCCACGCCTATCTGCGTGAAGACCATGTGCTCGACTCCGTCCTGCCGCCGGAGATCCCGATCCCGGCACTGGCAGAGGTTCAGATCGCGCTGCAGGAATCAGCCGCCCATGTCACCGGCGAATCCGGCGACGAGCTGAAGAAGCGCCTGCGGACCGGCACCGTGGTGACCACGGATGATCGCAACTGGGAGCTGCGCTTCTCGGCCTCGGCCCCGCGGTTCAACAAGTCGCGCGCCATCGCCATCGAGATGGAAAGCGCGACCATCGCCGCCAACGGTTATCGCCTCCGCGTGCCCTATGGCGTGCTGCTCTGCGTGTCGGACAAGCCGCTGCATGGCGAGATCAAGCTGCCGGGCGCCGCCAACCGCTTCTACGAGCGCGCCATCGGCGAGCATATCCGCATCGGCATCGAGACGCTCGAACGCCTCGCCGCCGACAAGGGCGCCAAGCTCCACAGCCGCAAACTCCGCAGCTTCGACGAGCCGCCGTTCCGGTAACCGGCCATCGCGCACAAAAAAGCCGGCGCAACCGTTTGGCTGCGCCGGCTTTTCTTTTGGTGGATCAGCTTAGTCCAGCTTGTTGATCTTCGTGCCTTCGATGCTGATGCCGGCCATCAGGCCCTTCTGGTCGAAGATGAAGGCATAGGCGTCGTCCTGCAGGGAGGTGGTCGACAGGTTCTGCGCGACGCCGGCATTCACCAGCACCACGGTCGGGCCGACACCGATTTCCCAGCCATCGGACTCGCGGACATATTCCACCGCGTCGTCATTCATCAGGAAGACGGCATAGCCATATTGCTGGGCGCCGGCCTGCAGGCCCCAGGAGCCCGTGAAGGTGGAGTAGTAGCCAGTCACCGCGCCGCCCTGGCGCATTTCGCCTTCGCCATAAGCGCCGCCAATGCCGAGCCCGGCCTTCACGATGGACGGGAACACCAGCACGGCGCGGGCCTGCTGGCCGATGGCACGGGCGGCGTCATTCTTGGCGTAGAGCTGGTTCAGCGCCTGACGGCTGTCGGCGTCGATTTCGGCGCGATCCACCTCGTCGGGCAGGGTGGAGCAGGCGGTGACGGAAACCGTCCCCACTGCAAGGCAGGCTGCAGCAATCATTGAACGAAGACGGGTCATTGTGAACTCCTGGTTCTGTTATTCTCGGGACTTGAACGCCCGGCGAAAGCATTCGGTTCCCAGCCCCCACCATGAAGGGCTTGTCATAGGGTCAGGGTAGACGAGCGCGCGGGGCCGCGCTAGCTGCCTTCATTATGAAAGATCGTATCCTGCCGCTTGAAGGCGTTCGCAATTTCCGGGATTTCGGGGGCTATGCCTCCCGTCATGGGGGCCACGTAAAGCAGGGACGGCTGTTCCGCTCCGGCCATTATGCCGAGGCCACGCATGGCGATCTGCAGCAGATACGGCAGAAACGCATCGCCGTTCAGGCAGATTTGCGCCGTCCGGACGAGCGTGAGCGCCAGCCGGGCAAATGGTCCGCCCCAATGACCATTACCCATGATGGCGGCCGCGAGCATGAGGCGCCGCATCACCAGTTCCTGACGAAAGTCGAGGCCGACGCCGAAAAGGCCGAGGCCTGGATGACCGATTACTACCGGGTCGCCCCCTTCAAGGCGCACCACCGGGAGCTGTTCGCCACCTGGTTTGGCCATCTGGCGGAGCTGAAGGACGATGAAGCCGGCCTTGTGAACTGCGCCGCAGGCAAGGACCGCACGGGCATTCTCTGCGCGCTGACCCACCATGTGCTGGGCGTCGCGCAGGACGACATCCACGCCGACTACATCCTCACCAATGAGGCGGTGGATGTGGACGGACGCCTCGGCGAGATCGCCACCATGTTCAACGCCCATATCGGCAAGAACTACGAGCCGGAAGTCTTCCGCCCCTTCATCGGCGTCCGGCTGCCCTACCTCGAAACCGCCATGGGCACGATCATCGGCGAAGTCGGCTCCATCGACGCCTACCTCACCGAAACCCTCGGCGTGACCGAGGCCCAGCAGGACACCATCCGCGAGAAACTGCTCGAAGGCTGAAGCGAGTCACTGCCCCCATTGGCCCGGCCCCTCGCAGAGGCTAAGGTCCCGGCCAATGAGCGAGACCGATTCCGATACCGAGCGCGATGACGCGACCTTCTCCATGTTCGGGGAAGACGAGGCCCCGGCAAAGCCCGGCGCCTATGAAGTGCTCGCCCGGAAATACCGGCCCCGCACCTTCGAGGACCTGATCGGCCAGGAGGCCATGGTCCGCACGCTCCGCAACGCGTTCGAGACGGGCCGGATTGCCCACGCCTTCATGCTGACCGGCGTGCGCGGCATCGGCAAGACGACGACCGCCCGCCTGCTGGCCCGCGCGCTGAACTACACCTCCGCCGATCATGACGGCCCTTCGGTGAATCTGAAGCCGCTGGGCGAGCATTGCGAAGCGATCATGGCCTCGCGCCATCCGGACGTGCTGGAGCTGGACGCCGCCAGCCGCACGGGCGTCGCCGACATGCGCGACCTGCTGGACGGGGCCCGCTACGCGCCGGTCTCGGCCCGGCACAAGGTCTACATCATCGACGAAGTGCACATGCTGTCGAATGCCAGCTTCAACGCGCTCTTGAAGACGCTGGAAGAGCCGCCGCCGCATGTGAAGTTCATCTTCGCCACCACCGAGATCCGCAAGGTGCCGGTCACGGTGCTGTCGCGTTGCCAGCGGTTTGACCTGAAACGGCTGGAGCCTGCCGCGCTCGCCGCCCATCTCGGCCGCATCGCCGAGAAGGAAGGCGCGAAAGTTTCCGAAGAGGGCCTCGCCCTGATCGCGCGGGCTGCCGAAGGCTCGGTCCGCGACGGGCTGTCCATTCTCGACCAGGCCATCGTGCAGACGCTGGAAGGGGAGGCCGTCACCGGCGCCGCCGTCCGCGACATGCTGGGCCTCGGCGACCGGGGCCGCCTGATGGATGCCTTCGAGAAAGCCATCGCAGGCGAGGCGAAAGCGGCGCTGGAAGAAGTGCAGGACCAGGTGCGCGGCGGGGCAGGCCCGGCCATCATCCTGAAAGACCTGCTGGAAATCGCCGCCGATATTTCCATCGCGCAGGCGACGGGCGACGACTACCAGCCTGGCGGCCCGGCCGACTGGGTGGAGCGCACCCGCGCCATGGCCCAGCGCCTGACGCCGGCCGAAGCCGCCCGAACCTGGCAGATCCTTCTGTCGGGCTATAATGTCCTGCAGGTCGCGCCCGACCCGGCCACCGCGCTCAACATGGTCATCCTGCGCCTTGTCGCCTCCGCCGGTCTTCCGTCCCCGGAAGAAGCCGCCCGCATGATCGCGGAGGGCAAAGCCTCGCCGGGAAAGTCTGAGGCACAGGCTGAGGCCCCGCCCGACGCCGGCGGGCTGGACAGCTTTGACAGCATCCTCGCCCACCTGACGGAGCTTCGCGAGATCAATCTCCAGGTCGAGATGGAGCGCTATGTGAAGCCTGGACCGATCCGCTACGGCCACTTCACCTGCGAACTGGAAGCCGCCGCCCCGGCGGACGTGCTGGCCCGGCTGAAAAGCTTCCTCGAACGCCAGACGGGCGATGACTGGGTGGTGGAGCAGATCCGCGGCGGGGCAGAGACGGTACGTGCCGCCGAAATCCGCACCAGGGAAGAACGCTTTGCCTCGGCTGCGGCGCATCCGCTCATCGCGGCGGCCTTGAAGAGCCTGCCGGGCGCCACCATTGTGGATGTTGTCGACGAGGAGCGGGCGAGCCCCGATATTCCCGCCGACGCCGAAAACGTCATAGACCTGAACTCACGCCGCCAAGCCTGAAGGACCCGACCATGAAAGACCTCGCCAAGATCATGCAGCAGGCCCAGCAGATGCAGGGCAAGATGCAGGAAGTGCAGGCCAAGATTGAGTCGACCGAGGCCGATGGCGTCTCCGGCGCAGGCCTCGTGACAGTGCGCCTGCGCGGCAAGGGGGAACTCGTCTCCCTCAGCATCGACCCGAGCCTGATGGGCGACGAGCCGGAAATCCTGGAAGACCTGATCAAGGCCGCCCATGCCGACGCCCGCCGCCGGCTCGACGAGGCGATGGAAGCCGCCATGAAAGAAGCCACCGCCGGCTTCGGCGGCATGATGCCGGGGTTTAAGTTGCCGTTCTGAGGTGGGCAGGGGTGAGGGGCCATCAGGGCTCCGCCGCTTCATCCTTCGACTTCGCTCAGGATGAGTCCGTCCTTTAAGAGCGCTCATGCTGAGCGAAGTCGAAGCACGAGCGCGGGCTCTGGGTGGTTACATTCACCAACTCGACACCCGCTTCTGTTCCGTATATGTTCCATCAGAATCATGCCAGAGAGGCGGAATGGAACCGATTGTCACCATTGCCGGGCAGGGCTTTGACCTTGCCCATCTGATCCTCTTCTTCCTCGCGCTTGGCGCAGGTGTCATTGCGTGGATGCAGCTTGGCACCGCGCAGCAAAAGGCCGAGCGGCTGACGCTGGACCTTGAGCGCGCCACCGATGAGCGCGAAGCTGCCCTGCAGCGCGCGCAGACGCTGGAATCGGTCGCCCGCGAAGCCGAGATCGCCCTCGCCGAAGCAAAAGCCCGCAGCGCTGAAGACGAAAAGAAATTCGCCGACATGGCGCAGGGCGTGCTGCGGCAGGCAAATGCCCAGTTCCTGCAGCTCGCGAACGAGACGTTCGAGAAGCACAAGGAAGGCGCGCAGGGCCAGCTGAAGGAGCTGATCAAGCCGATCGGCGAGAATTTCGACGCCTTCAAGAAACGCGTGGACGAGATCGAGAAAGTCCGCACCGAGGACAAGTCCGCGATCCAGGAACAGGTGAAGGCGATCCATGAGAGCCTGAAGCTGAACACGTCCGAGACCGGCAAGCTCGTCAGCGCCCTGACGGCCCCGAAAGGCGGTGGCCGCTGGGGGGAGATGACGCTCCGCAATGTGATGGAGCAGGCGGGCCTGTCGGCGCATTGCGACTTCTCGGAACAGGTCCATGACGACACCGAAGCGGGGCGCCAGCGCCCGGACGCGGTGATCCACCTGCCGGGCGAACGCCAGATCGTGGTCGACTCCAAGGTCTCGCTCGCCTCCTACATGGAGGCGGTCAATGCCGAGGACCCGGCCGAGCGCGCCGCGCACCTGAAGGCTCACGCCGCCAGCGTCCAGCGGCATGTGAACACGCTCGCCTCAAAGGACTACCAGTCCAATCTCGGCGGCCGGTTTGACTATATCGCCATGTTCATTCCGGGGGAGAATTTCTTCGCCGCCGCGCTGGAACATTCGCCGGACCTGATCGAGAAGGCGATGAGCCGGTCAGTGATCGTCACCACGCCGACAACGCTGATCGCGCTCGCCCGGACGGTGGCCCATCTCTGGCGCCAGCATCAGATGAACGAAAACGCCATGGAGGCGGCGCAGCTCGGCGCAGACCTCTACACGCGGATGGGCGTGATGCTGGGCCATGTCGAAAAGCTCGGCAAATCGCTGAATGGCTCGGTCGATCATTTCAATTCCATGATGGGGTCCTTCGACAAGCGTGTGCTGCCGACGCTGCGCAAGTTCGAGGACATGAAGATCGCCCCGCCGAACAAGGCCCCGGCCGAGCCGAAGCAGATCGAATCCCGCGCAAATACGCCGGAGAACGGCCAGCTGGACCTCGGAGACCCGAAACGGCTGCCCGCAGCCGAATGACTGCCAGCCGTTGACCGGGCGGGGGCGCGCGCCTATCTGAAAAATCATGGCTATTCGCGAAATTCTTACTGTTCCTGATCCGCGCCTGAAAGAGGTGTCGAAGCCCGTTGAGGGTGGCGTCACCGACGAAATTCGCGCGCTCATGGATGACATGCTGGAAACCATGTACGACGCGCCGGGCATTGGCCTGGCCGCGATCCAGATCGGCGTACCGCTGCGCGTCATCGTGATGGACCTCGCCAAGGAAGGCGAGGAGCCCCAGCCGAAGTTTTTCGTGAACCCGGAAATCGTCGAGACGGTGGAAGAGACCCAGCCTTATGAAGAAGGCTGCCTCTCCGTTCCGGACATTTTCGACCAGGTCGAACGGCCGGAAAAATGCCTGATCCGTTATCTCGATTATGATGGCTTCAAGGTCGAGGAATGGGCCGAGGACCTCTACGCTGTCTGTATCCAGCACGAGATGGATCACCTCGAAGGCACACTGTTCATCGACCACCTGTCCCGCCTGAAGCGTCAGCGCGCAGTCGACAAGGTGAAGAAGGCGAAGCTGCGCGCGATGCGCGAAAACGTCGCCTGATCCTCGGATGCGGGGGCTTTTCGCAAAGACATGGTTCCGGTTGCTGCTCGCGGCTCTTATTTCTGGTGGTGTCGTGCTCTGGCTCAGCCTGAATGGCGGAATCCGCTATGGCGGGTTCGGATGGTTCCGTTAGCCTCGCTGGGCCTGGAAGAGAGCTTGCATGACTAGACCGCTCCGTATCGCCTTCATGGGCAGCCCGGACATTGCCGTCGATGTCCTGAAGGCGCTGATCGCTGCCGGGCATGAAATCGCCTGTGTCTATTCCCAGCCGCCGCGCCCGGCCGGCCGGGGCAAGAAGCTGACCCCGACACCTGTGCATGCCTATGCTGAAAGCCAGGGCCTCGAAGTCCGTACCCCGAAGAGCCTGAAGAAAGCGCCCGAGCAGGAAGCATTCGCCGCGCTCGGCCTCGATGCGGCCGTGGTCGTCGCCTATGGCCTGATCCTGCCGCAGGCGATTCTGGACGCGCCGCGCCTTGGCTGTCTCAACATGCATGCCTCGATCCTGCCGCGCTGGCGGGGCGCCGCGCCGATCCAGCGCGCCATCATGGCGGGCGATGACGAGACGGGCGTCGACGCGATGCTGATGGATGCCGGGCTCGATACCGGCCCGGTGCTTGCCTCCCGCCGCACACCGGTCACCACCGAAGACACAGCCGGCAGCGTGCATGACCGGCTGGCAGACCTCGCCGCCGAGCTGGCCCCGGCCGCACTCGCCGGCCTTGCGGATGGCAGTTTGACACCTCAGCCGCAGCCGGAAGAGGGCATCACTTACGCCCACAAGCTCGGGCCGGCAGACCAGAAAGTCGACTGGAACCGTCCGGCCCGTGAGGTGGATTGCCATATCCGCGGCCTGTCGCCATTTCCCGGCGCCTGGTGCAACTGGACCCAGCCCGGCGATGAATCGCCCACGCGGCTGAAACTGCTCGGCGCGCGCCGGTCAGGCCAGGAGACCTCGGCCCCGGCCGGCATGGTTCTGGACGACAATCTGCTGGTGGCCTGTGGGGATGGCGGGACCGTCCGGATCACCCGTTTGCAGAAACCGGGCGGAAAACCGCTGGATGCCGTCCGCTTCCTGAATGGCCAGCCCATTCCTCCGGACACGATGCTGTTCTAGGGCCGCGATACCGGCGAAAACCTGCAATTGTGTTGTATTTACAGCAGTTCCCGTTTAGGGTGAAGGCGCTGCTGGGGGGCGGTTGCCGAGTGCCGATCAATTTGCTGTCGTTTGGCGTGCGCCGGGGTGGACGCGCGCTTCACACCATGCGACCAGAATGGCTCAGACATGAACAAGACGTGGATCCGCCGCCTCCAACCTGCTGATCTTGATGCAGTTTCAGAACTAAACAGACTGGCTTTCAATGGTCCGGAAGAAGCGGCGATTGTCCGCCGGCTTCACGCAGACCAGGACTCGCTCCTGTCCCTTGTGGCGCATCGGGACGATGAGCTTGTCGCTCATATCGAGTTTTTCCGTATTCTCATAGGTGGAAAACCCGCCGGCGTCGGTCTGGGGCCGATGAGTGTAAGACCCGAGGCGCAGGGACGGGGTATCGGCAGCTCCCTGGTGCGCATGGGCCTGACGGTCATGACCGGCCGGGGCGAGAGTATTGTCTTCGTTCTGGGCCATCCGGAATTCTATACCGCGTTCGGTTTTTCGGCCGACCTGGCACGGCCGTTCAAGGCACCCTGGTCGGGACCGGCCTTCATGGCGCGGGTCATCAATCCCGGGGCCCCGGCAGAGGGCGAATTGACGTATCCGGCTGCCTTCGGCTAGGGGCGGGCCGATGCCTCGCTACAGACTTCTCATCGAATATCATGGCGGCCCGTTCCAGGGCTGGCAGAAGCTGCCCGGCGTGCCCACGATCCAGGGTACGCTGGAGGCGGCGGCTGCGAAGCTGGATGGGGCACCGGTCGAAATCTTCGGCGCCGGGCGCACAGACAGCGGCGTGCATGCCACCGGCCAGGTCGCGCATATGGATCTGCAGACAGACCGCGGCCGCAAAGTGGCTGACGCGATGAATTTTCACTTGCGCCCGCACCCGATTGCCGTGCTGAAGGCCGAAGAGGTGACGGAGGACTTTCACGCCCGCTTCAACGCGACCCAGCGCCACTATCGCTATGTGATCGTGAACCGCCGTGCAGACCTTGCGCTCGAGCGGGGGCTTGCCTGGCGGGTGCCGTCGAAACTCAGTGCAGAGAAGATGCATGAGGCCGCGCAGGCGCTGGTCGGCACGCACGACTTCAGCACGTTCCGCGATTCAGACTGCCAGGCGCTGACGCCGGTGAAGACGCTGAACGAAATCAGGGTCTGGCAGGAAGGGGAGCGGATCATCGTCACCTGCCGGGCGCAGAGCTTCATCCACCGGCAGGTGCGCTCCATGGTTGGTAGCCTGGTCGATGTCGGCCGGGGCAAGCAGCCGGTTGGCTGGATTGCCGACATCCTCGCCGCTGCCGATCGCACCCAGTGCGGCCCCATCGCCCCGGCGGACGGGCTCTATCTCACGCAGGTGGATTACGGACAGGCTGAGCCTTCCTGAACACAGTAAACGGAACAGTGCATGGGGCGCCGGATTGCTGTCTGGCGCCTATTCGTTTCGCCACACTTTCAGGAAAAAGCGTTCGAATGCGAAGATAATCAGGACGCCCGATGCAGCGATAAGGACAATGGCCGGGTCGGCTTGCCACTTCAGGACAAGAAACGCGGTGAGCGCGAAAGCATCCAGCCCCATGGCTGTGACCAGAACAATTGATGCCGCCCCGACATCCTTTCTGAGGTGCCGGAACACGCCCCAGTGGATGATGATGTCCATCACAAGATAGAAGATCGCGCCGAGAGACGCGATCCGGCTGAGATCGAACAAGGCAGCAAGAAGCGCGGCGGCGACCACAGTGTAAACGAGCGTGTGGCGCTGGACCGTGCCCGGCATGCCGAAATGCTTGTGCGGGATGAGGTTCATATCGGTCAGCATGGCCAGCATGCGCGACACCGCGAACAGGCTGGCGAGCAGACCGGATGCTGTCGCAATGATGGCGATCGCGACGGTGAACCACAGCCCGTAATTGCCCAGCGCAGGCCGGGCGGCTTCTGCCAGCGCGTAGTCTTTCGCTGCAATGATTTCCGGCACTGTCAGGCTGGAGCCGACGGCGAAGCAGACAAGAAGGTAGACGAAGGTGCAGATCGCCAGCGAGATCATGATCGCCCGCCCGACATTCCGTTCCGGGTCTTTCACCTCGTCGCCGCTGTTGGTGATTGTCGTGAAGCCCTTATAGGCAAGGATGGCCAGGGCGATGCCGGCCAGGAAGCCGCCGGGCGAGGTGCCGCTGACAAGATCCTTTTCTGCGGGTTGAAAACCGAAGCCGGCTGCCCAGAGCGCCACCAGGGAAAAGATCAGGATCCCGCCTATCTTCAGGACTGCTGTAATCTGAGAGATGCGGTCGATCAGTTGGTTGCCGGCGATATTGATCACAAAGGCGAGAACAACCAGGCCAACCGCAAGCAATGGCACGAGTATGCCACCTTCGATCCCGAAAAGCTGCAAGGTGTAAGTGCCAAAGGTGCGGGCGACGAGACTTTCATTGATAATCATGGAGAAGGCCATGAGCAGGGCCGCGCCGCCAGTGACGGTCGACGGTCCATAGGCACGTTTCAGGATCATGGCGATGCCGCCCGCGCTCGGATACTTGTTCGACACCTTGATGTAGGAATAGGCGCTGAAACCGCTCACGATCGCTGCCGCCAGAAAGGCCAGCGGAAACAGGCTGCCGGCGAGTTCGGCAACTTGTCCTGTCAGCGCAAAGATACCGGCACCGATCATGACACCGGTGCCCATGGCAACTGTGCCCGAAAGCGTCAGCGATCCCTGCTTGTACTGGTCTTCACTCACTCGATTTTCCCGCGGGTTTGTCCGTGCTGCTTAAAGCTTCAACGCACGAAGCCGCAATGCGTTGCTTATGACGGAAACAGAAGACAAGCTCATCGCCGCTGCCGCGATCATCGGGCTGAGCAGAAGGCCGAAGACGGGGTAGAGGATCCCCGCCGCTACGGGCACGCCCAGCGAGTTGTAGACGAAGGCGAAGAACAGGTTCTGGCGGATGTTGCGCATCGTCGCGTGGCTGAGCGTTCGTGCCTTTGCTGCGCCCATCAGGTCACCTTTCACCAGCGTGACGCCGGCACTTTCCATGGCGACATCCGTACCGGTGCCCATGGCGATGCCGACATTGGCGAGGGCGAGGGCGGGCGCGTCATTGATGCCGTCACCGGCCATGGCCACCACGGCGCCGCCTTCCTGCAGTTTCGCGACAACATCTTTCTTGTCTTCCGGGGAGACATCGGCATGGACTTCGTCGATGCCGAGCGTCTTGGCGACCGCGCGGGCGGTGGTCTCATTGTCGCCGGTCAGCATGACGACCCGCAGGCCTTCTGCATGCAGACGGTCAATGGCGTCCTGCGTGGTTTCCTTGATCGGGTCGGCCACGCCGATCAGGCCGGCAGGGGAGCCGTCCACGGCGACGAACATGACGGTCTGGCCTTTGGCCCGGTAATCATCTGCCTTGCTGGCGAGTACCTCGTCAAAGGCGCCGATCCGCTGCATCAGCTTCGCATTGCCGACCGCCACCTTGCGGCTGTCCACGTCGGCTTCGGCGCCTTCGCCGGTGGTCGACTGGAAGCCGGAGGCTTTGCCCGGTTTCAGGTCACGCTTTTCCGCGCCGCGTACGATGGCGGCGGCGAGAGGATGTTCGGACGAGGTCTCGACCCCGGCGGCCAGCGTCAGCAGGTCTTCTTCCGAAAATCCCTCTACCGGTTCCACGGTCACCAGTTCCGGGTGGCCTTCGGTCAGCGTGCCGGTCTTGTCGACGACAATCGTATCGACCTTTTCCATCGTCTCCAGCGCATCGGCATTTCGGATCAGCACGCCCGCCTGCGCGCCCTTGCCGGTGGCCACCATAATCGACATGGGTGTCGCGAGGCCAAGCGCGCAGGGGCAGGCAATGATCAGCACCGCGACGGCATTGACGAGCGCGTGGGCGAAGCGCGGCTCAGGTCCGACGAGCAGCCAGATGACGAAGGTCGTCACCGCGACCAGCACCACCGCTGGCACGAACCAGCCGGAGACCGTATCGGCAAGGCCCTGGATCGGTGCGCGGGACCGCTGGGCCTCGGCCACCATCTTCACGATGCGCGACAGCAGCGTCTCGTCGCCGACATGGGTGGCCTGCATGACGAAGGTTCCGGTCTGGTTCACCGTGCCGCCGGTGACCGTGTCGCCTTTCGCCTTTTCCACCGGCACCGGTTCGCCTGTGACCATGGACTCGTCCACGCTGGAATTTCCTTCGAGGATCTCGCCATCGACCGGCACGCTCTCGCCGGGGCGTACGCGCAGGCGATCGCCGGTTTTCACCTCTTCCAGTTCGATGTCTTCTTCCGTCCCATCCTCTCGGACGATGCGGGCCGTCGGCGGGGTCAGCTGCAGCAGGGCGCGGATCGCGCCGGACGTGGCCCGCCGGGCGCGCAGCTCCAGAACCTGCCCCAGCAGCACAAGCGTCGTGATCACGGCGGCGGATTCGAAATAGACCGGCACGCGCCCGTCATGTCCGCGCAGGGTGTCCGGGAAGATGCCCGGCACCACCGTGGCAGCCAGCGAATAGAGATAGGCGACGCCTGTGCCGAGCGCGATCAGGGTGAACATGTTCGGGCTGCGGTTCACGACAGAGCGCCAGCCGCGCACGAAGAATGGCCAGCCGCACCAGGCTACGACCGGCGTCGCCAGCGCCGCCTGCACCCAGTTGAAGGCGGGCGTCTTCGTAAAGCCGGGCAGAGACACGCCGGGGATCATCTCGCCCATTGTCAGCACCAGCAGCGGTATGGAGAGGACAACGCCCACCCAGAACCGCCGTGTCATGTCGTCCAGTTCGGACGTGTCCTCTTCTGCTGTCGCGGTTTCCGCTTCCAGCGCCATGCCGCAAATCGGGCAGCCCGTATTGGACGTCTCGCGCACCTGCGGGTGCATCGGACAAGTCCACACCGTGCCGGTATAACCGGGCGGGATATAATCATAGGCGCTGTCGGGTTTGTCCGGTTTCGCCCCATGGTCATGGTGGCAGTGGCTGCCGGACCCTTCGTGATCGTGATGGCCGGAATGATCCTGTGTCATGCCGTAGAGGTAAGGGTGATCCCGCCAGAATGAAAGGTGCGCCCCGATCCGGCCCGGCCCGGTCTGACGCGAAGTCAGGCTTGCGGGCGCGGCGGTTGGCACTAGCCTCGCTGTCAGAAAAACAAGGGAGCGAAACATGGCGATTGATTTCACGATACCGGAAGAAGCGAAAGAAGTCCGCGAACGCGTGCGCAAATGGGTGCAGGAGGAATGCATCCCCGCCGAGAAGGAAATGGCGGCCGGCAAACCCTACAAGGACGTGCTGGCGGAACTGCGCAAGAAGGCCCGCGCGCAAGGCCTGTGGCTGCCCTTCTTCCCGGTCGAGCATGGCGGCATGGGGCTCGGCCCGCTGGCCAATGCGTTGGTGCAGATGGAACTCGGGCAGAGCCATCTCGGCGCGCTCTCCATGAACTCGCAGGGCCCGGACGATGCGACCATGCTGACCCTGCTGGCCCACGGCACCGACTTCCAGAAAGAGAAATACCTGAAGCCGCTGATCAATGGCGAAAAGCGGATCTGCTATTCGATGACGGAAAAGGCCGCCGGCGCCGACGCGACCGGCATGCAGACAACGGCCGTGAAAGACGGCAAGGGCAACTACGTCCTTAATGGTGAGAAATGGTTCTCGTCCGCCGCCACTGCCGCTGACATTGCGGTCGTCATGGCCAAGACGAATCCGGAGGCGCCGCGCCACCAGCAATATTCCACCTTCATCGTGGAACTGCCGAACCCCGGCTACAACATCATTCGCGACATCCCCACCATGGCGGTGCATGGCCCGCACTATGCCGAGATGGGCGGCGGCCATGCCGAGGTGAAGATCGAGAACCTCGTCGTGCCGGAAGAGAACCTGCTCGGCGGCGAAGGGCAGGGCTTTGCCATGGGCCAGCACCGGCTCGCCTATGGGCGCCTGCGCCATGGCATGCACAATGTCGCCATGGCCCAGCGTGCACTTGATCTGGCGACGGAACATGTCACCAGCCGCGAGACCTTCGGCAAGAAACTGGAAGACCGGCAGGGTGTCCAGTTCATGCTGGCCGAATGCGCCAGCCAGCTCTACATCGCACGCCTGATGCTGATGCACATTGCCTACAAGGCCGAGAACGGCATGGACATCCGGCAGGAGAACGGCATCGCCAAGGTGTTCCTCGCCAACATGGTGCACAAGGTGGTCGACACCGCGATCCAGCTGCACGGCGCGCTTGGCTATTCGCTCGATACGCCGCTGGCCGCCTGGTACACGCACATCCGCTCCCAGCGCCTCGTCGACGGGCCGGATGAAGTGCACAAATGGATCACCGGCAAGAACGTGATCCGCGCCTTCAAGAAGGACGGCACCAGCGCTGCCGCAGCGGGCGGAGACCTGCTGTGATCAAGCTGACATTCTGCCTGCGGCGCCTCCCGCATCTCACGCGGGAGGAGTTCCAGACCTATTGGCGCGAGACGCACGCCCCGCTGGTGGCCAAGCACGCAAAGACGCTCGGCATCCTCCGCTACGTCCAGAACCATACGGCCTATGATGAAATGAATGCCGGCATGCAGGCCAGCCGCGGCGGGCCGCCCTCCTATGACGGCGTTGCCGAACTCTGGTTCGAAAGCGAGGAGGCGATGGCCGCCAACACCAGCGAGGCGGCGGCAAAAGCCGGCGCCGAACTGCTGGAGGACGAGAAGAAATTCATCGACCTCGCCAACTCCCCCCTCTGGTTTGGGGATGAGTTAGAGGTGGTGGGCTAGTCCGGAACGCTCCGGATGGAACCTTCCTGCATCTCGTGTATTCTGGAAGGGTGAACCCGAACAGAAACCTGAGCGGCATGCCCGCACGGCTGACAGGCTGGCTCCATACCGGCCTGTTGGTGCTGTGCCTCATACTGATGAGCCCTGCTGCACTAGCTCAGGCGCCGGAGCCCCCGGTGGATCCGACGCCTGCCATCCAGACCCCGCCCCCGCAGGCGAGCGATACGGAGATCAAGACCCGCATCTCCGACATTTTCGCCGAGATCGCGACGCTCCGCCGGGTGACGGTCGAGGTGAACCATGGCGTGGTCACGCTGGGCGGTGAAGTGGCCAGCAGTGCTGCCGTGACCCGCGCCGAGGAGATCGCCCTGCGCGTCAATGGCGTCGTCACGGTGGAGAACCAGATCGAGCGGCGCCTTGCCGTGGAGGACAGCTCGCCCCCGATCTTCGGGGATCCGTCAGGCCGGCTGCAGAAGGTCTACCGCGCCTTGCCGCTATACGGCGTGTCGCTCGGCGTGTTCCTGGTGATTGCGCTGCTGGGACATTTGCTCGCTTCCTGGCGCAGCTTCTGGCGCCTCATCCTGCCCAATCCGTTCCTGGTGGAACTGGTCTCCGGGGCCTTCCGGATCGTGATGTTGCTGGTGGCGCTGATTGCGGCGATGAACATTCTCGGCGCCACGGCCATGATGGGCACGATCCTCGGCGGGGCCGGGGTCATCGGTCTCGCCATCGGCTTCTCAGTGCGCGACACGCTGGAGAATTATATCTCCTCCATCATGCTCAGCGTCCGCCAGCCTTTCCGCGCGAACGAGCATGTCGTGATCGACCAGCATGAAGGGAAGGTGATGCGGCTGACCTCCCGCTCCACCGTTCTGATGACGCTGGATGGCAATCACCTCCGCATTCCAAACTCCACTGTCTTCAAGGCGGTGATCCTGAACTACACCCGCAATCCAGAGCGCCGTTTCCAGTTTGATCTCGGTGTCGATGCCGCCGACGACCCGGTAGCGGCCATGCAACTCGGCCTCGACCGGATGAAGGCGCTGCCGTTCGTGTTGAAAGATCCGGAGCCGGAGGCCTACATTCAGACGGTCGGTGACTCGAATATCGTGTTGCGCTTCATGGGCTGGGTCGACCAGCGGGAGACGAATTTCGGCAAGGCCCGCGGCCTCGCCATCGCAGCGACCAAGGACGCGCTCGAGAGCGGCGGCTTCACCCTGCCGGAACCGATCTACCGCGTCCGCTTCGACAGCGGCGTGGAAGACGCGCTGAAAAGCACGAAGCCGGACGGACGTGCCGCCAGCCCACCGGAACAGCCGCGCCCCAAAGCGCCGCTTGATACGAGCGAAGCCGCAGACGTCGCCGCCGACAACACGATCGACGAAAAAGTCGACGCCGAACGCGCCAGCAGCAAGGAAGCCGACCTGCTGAACGAACAGAGCCCGGTGGAGTAGGGTTGAGCCGTCCACCAAGCGCTGTTTCCCGCATGTCATGACACGAAATTCGGCCTTCCTGACACAATCGGGGGTTGGCAGGCTGCACCCGTTTCGCTTGTGATGAGGGCAAGCAAACGGAGGCAGCGATGGCGGACCAGCGCAGATCGAAAAAGACCGACAAGATCGAGGTGCGTCTCTCGCCTGAAACCAAGCAGGCCTTTCACGAAACCTGCGAACAGCAGGGCGAGACGGCCTCCGGCGCCATCCGCCGCCTGATCGAGGAATATGTGGCGCGATTTCACCAGCCCATGGTTGCCCGGCCTATCGAGGCGATCCGGCGCACGCCTTGGTGGGTCCGGGCAGGTGGGGTGGCGGCCCTTGTGGTTGGCGGGGCGAGTCTTTCCGCACTGCCGGGGCGGGCCGATGATGTGCCGTCATGGAAGGTCAGCTTCAAGGCGCAAGACGCGAATGCCGATGGTCGCCTCACGGAAAGAGAAATCCTCGAGCCGTATCTGCCGCAATCCTTCGATACGATGGAGGCTGGCGACGCAAACAGGCTTCGCACGCGGCTGACCAACATGGTGCATAACCAGTTTTTGGAGCAGGATACCAATGCGGATGGCGAAGTGACGCCAGAGGAATTCCGCCTTCACTATATCGCAGATGCGACCCTCAGGTTTCACCGTCTCGATGCCGATCAGGATGGGGTCATCGCACTGAAAGAGTTTTCCGCGCCCACAGACAATCTGGCGCGGGCATTTGTGGCCGGCATGGCGGCGGGGCTGGCTTTCGGGCAGGGCGACACGGCGGAAGAGTTTGCTGCAGCAACGGCAGACCAGCGCTGGGCCACTGGAAAGACGGATGAGGTCCCCGGCGAAATGGCACTCCGCATCGGGCAGGTCTTCCAAAGCTTCGATGCGGATGTCAGCGGGACCATAACGCTGGAAGAGTTCCTGGCGCGCTAGGCCCCGGCCCTAAACCAGCGCCGCCTCAAGGTCCGCCAGGATGTCCTCGACGTCCTCCAATCCGACGGACAAGCGGATCAGGCCATCACTGATGCCATGTTCGAGGCGTTCTTCTTCGGTATAGGTCGAATGGGTCATGCTGGCCGGGTGCTGGATCAGCGTTTCGGCATCGCCGAGACTGACGGCGCGGCGGATCAGCTGCAGCCGGTTCATCATCCTGATGCCGGCCTCGTAACCGCCGGCGAGTTCGAACGCGATCATGCCGCCGAAGCCGTCCATCTGGCGTTTCGCCAGTGTGTGCTGCGGATGGCTCGGCAGGCCCGGATAGTAGACAGTGTCGACGCCGGGCTGGGCTTCCAGCCACTCCGCCACTTTCTGCCCGCTCTCGCAATGGCGCGCCATGCGCAGCTGCAGGGTCTTCAGTCCACGCATCACCAGCATCGCATTGAAGGGCGACATGACGGAGCCGGTCATGTCCTTTACGCCGATCATGCGGACGTCCTTGATCGCCTCCGCCCGGCCGAGCACCATGCCCGCCACAAGGTCCCCATGCCCGCCGAGATATTTGGTCGCCGAGTGCACGACGAAGTCCGCGCCGAGTTCGATCGGCCGGGTCAGCAGGGGAGAGGCGTAGGTGTTGTCCACCACCACAAGCGCGTCATGGGCGTGCGCGATGCGGGAGGTTTCGCGGATGTCGACAAGCCGCATGTTCGGATTGGCCGGGGTCTCGAAATAGACGATCCGCGTCTTCTCGCTGATGGCGGCGGAGAGGTTTGCCGGGTCGCGCAGGTCGACATGGGTGATCTTCACGCCGAAGCGGGAGAGGCCATCGCGCATGAAGGCGAAGGTGCAGCCATAGAGCGTCTGGTCGGTGATGATCTCGTCGCCAGGGGCCAGCAGTGTCCACATGAGGGAGCTGATCGCGCCCATGCCGCTGGCGGTGGCGAGGCCCGCTTCGGCGCCTTCGAGGCTGGCGATGCGGTCTTCCAGCAGGGCGACGGTCGGGTTCGAGATGCGGGAATAGATGTGGCCTTCCGCTTCGCCGGCAAACAGCGCGCCGCCGGTCTGCGCATCCGGGAAGGCAAAGGTAGACGTCAGATGCACCGGCGGAGTCAGCGCATAGTCGTTTTTAGCCGGGTCATAGCCATGATGAATGGCGCGGGTGGCAGGGCCTAGGGGGCGGGATGCGTCGAATGCCATGGGAATCTCCATCTTTGTGGGTGATTTTACCATGGGAATGTGGGCGAAGGGTGCCGAACTGCGTCGCTGAAAGCTTGTAAATTGGCATAATATGCCAATACTGGCGCTCATGGATGCCATAGATGCCAGAATTATCCGCGCCCTGCAGCGCGATGGACGCCTCACCAACCTCGAACTCGCCGAGGAGGTCGGCCTCTCACCATCGCCCTGCCTGCGCCGCGTGCGAAACCTGGAGGCCGCCGGGGTGATCCAGGGCTACACGGCCCTCGTCGACCAGAAGGCCTGCGGCTATCCCATCACCTGCCTGGTGCGCATCCGCCTCGCCAATCACTCGCAGGAAAACGTGCAGGCCTTCGAGAAGAAAATCGCGGAAACCGAAGCGATTCTCGACTGTTACCTGATGACGGGCGGGGCCGATTATGAGCTGCGAATCGTTGCCCGCAGTCTCGATGATTACGAACAGCTGGTGCGTCACACGATCCAGAAACTGCCCGGAATCGCCTCGATCGAGACCAGTTTCGCCTATGGCGTGGTGAAGAAGTCCCGCATCCTGCCGGTCCGTGTGGAAAAGGGTGCATAGAACCCGCCCCGGAACCTGCTATAGACAGCCCCCATGAACACATCGCCCAGCAAGGCCCCGACGCTCCTCGAAACCCGCAGCCCGCTTCTGCGCCGGCCGGGGAAATGGCGTATCTCCAACATCATCGATGGCCGCGCCCTGCGCGTGAAGCTGACGGCTGCGGCGCAGGACAATTACGGGGACCCCCAGGCGGCCCGCAAGGCGGCGCTGGACCTGTTGCACGGGGCCATGTTTCGCGGCCGCATGATCGCGCAGGAGCGCCTGCAGCAAGGGGCCGACGGGCTGGACACGGCGCGGCTGCTATCCGCCGTGCAGGACGAAGTGATCAGCGCCCTCTACGACTTCACCACCACGCACGTGCACCGGGCCCGCAACCCGACAGAGGCTGAACGGATCGCGATCATGGCGACCGGCGGCTATGGCCGCGGCGTGATGGGACCGTCCTCGGATACGGATCTGCTGTTCCTGCGTGCCTACAAGGTGAGCCCGCACACCGAGAGCGTGGTCGAGTACATGCTCTATGCCCTGTGGGACATGGGGCTGAAAGTTGGGAATGCCTTCCGTACACCGAGCGACTGCGTGAAGATGGCGCTGGAAGATGTCACCATCAAGACCAGTCTGCTGGATGCGCGCTATATCTGCGGCGACGAGGCGCTGGCTGACGAAATGGTCGAAGCCTTCCATGAAGGCGCCGTGAAGGGCCGCGACGCACAGTTCATCGCCGACAAGCTGGCCGAACGGGATGCACGCCACGCCCGGCAAGGCGATGCGCGCTATGTGGTCGAACCGAACCTGAAGGAAGGCAAGGGCGGCCTGCGCGACCTGCAGACGCTCTACTGGATCTCCAAGCAGATCTATGGCGGCGTGACGCTGGAAGACGTGATGAGGGCCGGGCCGTTCACCGACCATGAATACACTGTCTTCATCCGTGCTGCGCGGTTCCTGTGGACGGTACGCTGCCACCTGCACTTTGTGACCGGCCGGGCAGAGGAACGCCTCAGCTTTGACCTGCAGCCGGAGATCGCCGCCCGCATGGGCTATCGCGACCGGCGAGGCCAGCAGGGGGTGGAGCGCTTCATGAAGCGCTATTTCCTCGTCACCAAGGATGTCGGCGGCCTGACGCGGATCCTGGCGGCGAAACTGGAAGCAGACCAGAAGAAAAAGCCCGAAGGACTGCGCCGCTTCCTGCCGGTGCGCGGGCCGGTGGAACTGGATACGCCGGGCTTCATTCTGGACAATGGCCGTGTCAGTGTTGATGACGACAAGGCGATGCGGTCCGATCCGCTGAACATGCTGCGCCTGTTCATTGTGGCGCGCGATGAAGGCAAGGACATCCACCCCTACGCGCTGAGCCTGCTGACGCGGGCGCTCCGTGCCCTGAATGAACGGGTGCGCGAGAAGCCGGAGGCGCAGGCGCTGATCCTTGATGCCATTCTCGGCGGGGACGATCCCGGCCTGATCCTGCGCCGGATGAACGAAGCCGGCATTCTCGGCCGTGCCATTCCGGAATTCGGCGGCATCGTCGCGCAGACGCAGTTCAATATGTACCACCACTACACGGTGGACGAGCATACGATCCGCGCTGTCGAAGCGATTTCCGAAATGGAGCATGGCCGCGACGAACAGCCGATCAAGCTGGTCGGCGAACTGTTCGACCTGATTGAGAACCGCCGTGCGCTCTACCTCGCCATGCTGTTGCACGACACCGGCAAGGGGAAGGGCGACCAGCAGATCGCCGGCATGAAGACCGCGCGCAAGGCATGTGAGCGGCTCGGCCTGTCTGAAGACGAGACCGAGCTCGTCGCCTGGCTGGTCGGCCACCATCTGGAGATGAGCGAGACGGCGCAGAAGCGGGATATTTCCGATCCGCGCACGGTGACCAAGTTCACCGAAATGGTTGGCTCGCTGGAGCGGCTGCGGTTGCTCTACATTCTGACGATTGCCGACATCAAGGCCGTCGGCCCCGGCGTGTGGAACGCCTGGAAGGGCCAGCTGCTGACGGACCTCTATCACAACACCGCCGCTGCGCTGCGCGGCGGGCGGACGGACGAGGCCGGCGTGCAGGCCGAACTCGAAGCCCGCGCCGAACGCCGCCAGCAGGAACTGGTCGACCGGCTCGGCACGGTTCCGCCGCTGATGCTGGAAATGGAAACCGCCTACTGGACGGGCTTCGACGTCGAAGACCTTGCGTGGCACGCGCAGGCCCTGAATGGCGGCGGTGACCAGGTGCATCACCGCCTGTCGCTGGAGGGCGGCGCGATGGCGCTGTTCGTTTCCGGCGCAGACCGGCCGGGCCTGTTCGCAGACCTTGCCGGCACGCTCGCCCATAATGGCGCCAACATCATTGCCGCGCAGGTCTATACCAGCCGCGAAGGCGGCATCATCGACGTGTTCATGCTGCACGACATTCAGGACAAGCCGTTTGGCAAGGACGATCCGGCCCGCCTGCAGCGGCTGGAAGTGGCCCTGCGCAAAGTGCTGGCCGGTGAGCCGGGCGACATGACCGTGCGCGAGCGGATGGGCCGGCGTCAGGCGGCCTTCCTGGTGCACCCGTCTGTCCAGATCCGTGATGACCTCTCGGCCGATCATACGGTGATCGACATTGCCGGGCGCGACCGTCCGGCGCTGCTCTATGATGTGGCGAACTGCCTGGCCGATGCCGGCGTCTCGATCCACTCGGCGCATGTCGGCTCGTTTGGCGAGCGCATGTTCGATGCCTTCTATGTGCAGACCGAGGACGGAAAGAAACTGGAACAGGACGCTGCCCTCAAAGAGTCCCTGCGCGAACAGCTTCTCGACGTATTGGGCCGCCATGAACCGGATGCCCCGCACACACCGGCCCGGAAACTGCGCCGGTCGCGGGCCGTAGACAGTTTCTGAGAACCCCTGCACGACTGGCCCCATGAGCATCGCCCGCAACACCCTGGTGCAATCTTCGCTGACGCTGGGCAGCCGGATCCTCGGCTTTGCGCGGGATATTCTGCTGGTGGCAAAGCTCGGCGCCGGACCGATCAACGATGCCTGGGTAACGGCGCAGCAATTCCCGAACCTGTTCCGCCGCATCTTTGCCGAAGGGGCCTTCGCCTCCGCCTTCGTGCCGACCTATGCCCGCACGCTGGAGGCCGAGGGGCCGGAAGCGGCACAGGCCGTGGCGCAGGAGGCGATGCGCGTCCTCTTCGCCTTCACCGCCGCGCTGACCATTCTGGCGCAGATCTTCATGCCCTGGGTGCTGCTGGTCATTCATGGCGGGCAGGCGGATGACACGGTGCACTACAATCTGGCCGTGCTCCTGACACGGATCACCATGCCGTACCTCACCTGTATGGCGCTGGCGGCGCTGCTCTCGGGTGTGCTGAATTCCGGACAGCGGTTCATCCTCTCCTCCGGCGTGCCGACGCTGCTGAATCTCTGCCTCATCCCGGCGGCGCTGATCTCCAACGTGCCGGAGATTGTGTCAAAGGCCGCTGCCGTGGCCGTGCTGATCGCCGGCGTGTTGCAGGTGTCGCTGCTCTGGTGGGGCGTGCGCCGCCAGAAAGTCCGGCTCAGCCTGATTGGCTGGCCGCGCATCACACCGGCGGTGAAGAAGGTCATGGCGCTGGCGGTGCCGGGCACGATCGCGGCATCGGGCACGCAGATCAACATCATCGTCAGCCAGTCCCTCGCCAGTTTCGAACAGGCCGCGAAGTCGTGGCTCTACACCGCCGACCGGCTTTACCAGCTGCCCTTGGGTCTTGTGGGTGTGGCGGTCGGCGTCGCCATCCTGCCGCGCCTCAGCCGGGCCGCGCGCAGCGAAGACCATGCAGGCGGGCAGGCGACGATGGATGAAGGCATCGGCCTCGCCATGGCGCTGACGCTTCCGGCGGCGGCCGCGCTGCTGGTCGCGCCGGTCTTCCTGATCGAAGCCTTCTTTGTGCGCGGGGCGTTCCTTCAGTCGGATGCCGAAGCCTCCGGCGGGGCGCTGTTCCATTATGCCTGGGGTGTGCCGGCCTTCGTGCTGATCAAGGTTCTGGCGCCGGCCTATTTTGCGCGGGAAGATACCAAGACGCCGATGCGTTTTGCGCTCACCTCCGTCGTCATCAACATCGTGCTGGGGGCGGGCCTCTTCTTCTGGCTCAGCCGTCAGGGCCAGCTTGGCTTTATCGGTCTTGCCATCGCGACGTCTGTGGCCGCCTGGGTGAATGCGCTTCTGCTGGCCACCACGCTGGCGGCCCGCGGCTGGTACAGGCCGGGGCCAGTCCTCGTGTCACGCACGGTGCGCGCCCTGATCGCCAGCGGCGTGATGGCCGGGTCTGTCTGGTTCATGGTCCACAATTTCCAGTGGCTGCGGGACAATATCATCGACTCGCGGGCGCTCGCCGCTGCAATTGTGATCCTCGCAGGCGGCCTGATTTACGCGGTTGCAGCCTTCCTGACCGGCGCGATCCGGCCCCGCGACATCACGGGGGCCTTGCGCCGCTAGGTAAATCGGCTACAGCGCTTGGCCATGACTGACACGAACACAACCGAATACACCGGCCCCCAGCGGGTCTTCTCTGGTATCCAGCCGACCGGTAACCTTCACCTCGGCAACTATCTCGGCGCGCTGAAGAAGTTCGTCGACCTCCAGAATGACGGCTGGGACTGTGTCTATTCGGTCGTCGACATGCACGCCATCACCATGCCGGTGGAGAAAGGTGTGCTGGCCGACCAGACCCGCCAGATCGCGGCGGCCTTCATCGCCTGCGGCATCGACCCGAAGACATCGATTGTCTACGCCCAGTCGTCGGTACCGGCCCATGCCGAGCTGGCCTGGGTGTTCAACTGCGTCGCGCGCATGGGCTGGGTCGAGCGGATGACCCAGTTCAAGGACAAGGCCGGCAAGGATGCCGAGCGCGCCTCTGTGGGCCTCTTCACCTATCCGGTCCTGCAGGCGGCAGACATCCTGGCCTACAAGGCGACCCATGTGCCCGTCGGCGAGGACCAGAAGCAGCACCTCGAGCTCAGCCGGGACATCGCCGACCGCTTCAACCGCGAATACGATGTGCCGGGCTTCTTCCCGCTGCCGGAACCGCTGATCAAGGGCCCCGGCGCGCGGATCATGAGCCTGAAGGACGGCACCAAGAAAATGTCGAAGTCCGACCCGTCGGACCTCTCGCGCATTAACCTCGTCGATGATGCCGACCTGATCGCGAAGAAGATCAAGAAGGCGAAGACCGATCTGGAAGGCGACATGCCGTCCGAAGTGGAAGGCCTGAAAGGGCGTCCGGAAGTCGAGAACCTCGTCGGAATCTATTCCGCCGTGAGCGGCCTGACGACCGAGCAGGTGCTGGCCGAATATGGCGGCAAGGGCTTCGGCGTGTTCAAGCCGGCGCTGGCCGAAGTCATGGTCGACCATCTGGCGCCGATCACCCAGCGCTATCGCGACATCCTGGCGGACCAGTCCGGTATCGACGCGATCCTGAAGGACGGAGCAGAGCGGGCCGACGCCATCGCTGCGCCGATCATGGAAGAGGTGCGCCGCGCCGTCGGTTACTGGCGGCCCTGAAGCTTCGACCTGAAGACCAGGCTGGCGGGCGGCGTGCCATTCCGGCACATTGACCCGTCCGGCAGCCGGGTTACGACTTGCCCATCAGTTCTGAAAGGATGTGCTCCATGCTGTTCCGCGCTCTCATTCCCGCCGCTGCCGTGCTGCTCGCTGCCTGTTCCGGCCCGGCCGAAGCACCCGCCGGCGAGTCCGTTATCGAAGTGAAGGATGCCTTCGTCATCAAGCCGGCCGCGGGCCGAGATGTCGCGGGTGGCGGCCTGATGGCCTATGTGACCGGCGCGCCGGTGGAGCTGGTCGGCGCCTCGACCGATATTGCCGACCGGGTCGAGCTGCACACGATGACGATGGAAGACGGCGTCATGCAGATGCGCCAGGTGGAGAGTTTCACTGCATCCGAGGGCGACCCCATCGTGCTCCAGCGCGGTGGCAATCACCTTATGCTGTTTGGAGTCGACCCTGACATCGCCGAGGGCGACACGGTCGATCTGTCCCTCGAATTCCGTGATTCGGATGGCACCTCGCAGACCGTGGTAACCAGCGCAGAGGTCAAGGGACTCGGCGACTGAGTCGCTTGATCCGACTGCGGACAGCCCCTGTCTGCCTCTGAATTCAACATCTCCGGCGCTTCTGGCGCGGCATTTGCGTGCAGATCCTGCAGGTTGCGGACATTTAACAGTTAATGACCTGTTAAAATGCCACAATTGGAAGCATAGTGATCTGGAAGCAACACCGCGCCAGAGCCGGGGATTTGTAGAGTATGGCCTTCGACAGCCGCTTGCACGCTGCCTATCTTGAAGAGGGACCAGATCCCAACGAGGTGTCCGAAGAGCACCTGCGTGAACTGGACGAGGCTGAGCCTCACCCGATCATGGATTTCTTCCGCGGCTTCTGGCGCCGCACGATTTTCCTGTTCAAACTGAGTCTCTTCTTCGCTCTGGTTGGCGCTTACCCGTTCTCGGTGATGATGTCCCACAAGATCGACGATTCCGACATCGTCTTCGCCGACGGCCAGGCATGGGCCTTCCCGGAATCCGGCATTGCCATCACCAAGATTGCGCGCGAGCTGGAAGGGAAGGGCTGGGCCGACGACAAGCCGAACTGGCACCCGCAGGCCCGCCTGACCGCCATGCCGGCCTGGCAGGAAGCCACGGCTGACGGCCTCTCCGAATTTACCCGTATGGCCGCTGCTGCCGTGCCTGACGAAAATGGCGAGCCGGATGCGGACCTGATTGCCGCTTCCCGCCTGCTCGATGGCATTCCCGGCGAAGACATGCGCCCGCGCCTGACCGCCGCCGCCGAAGCGCTGAACCGGTTCGACTCCCGCGCCAGCCGTGGATTGGTCAAAGTGGCCGACCGCCGGGTTTTGGCCGCCGAGGAAGCCCGCATGTTTGCCGGCTGGGCCGTTGCCGACCAGGACGACCTCTCCACCCAGATCTATCAGGAATCGACCGGCTGGCCGGCCTCCAAACAGGACATCCGCGTCTTCTACGGTGCCAAGGCCCGCGCCCATATCGCGCTGCAGATGCTGAAGGCCGCCCGCCGCGCCGATCGTGACAGCCTGACTGATACCGCCACCATGGCTGCCTATGACAAGGCCGAAGCCGCCTGGACCCGCGCGGCGAAGATCCGCCCGCTGGTCGTCTCCAACCAGAAGGGCGATGGCGCCATCATGGCCAATCACCTCGCCAGCCTCGGCTTCTTCCTCCGCGATGCCCAGCGCACCTCGGAAGAACTGGCCGAACGCCTGGAACAGCCGCTGCCACCGGCTGAGGAAGAGGTTGCCCAGCTCGATCCGGCCGTCGCCGGTGCGGGCCAGTAAGGCCAGCTGCTTAACCGTTCAGCCCTTGATACGCCCGCCCACCCGCGCCATCTGTTGCGCAGGTGAAGCTTTAGACAGAAAGGGCAGGCGGCGATGTTCATCCAGACCGAACCGACTCCCAACCCCGACACGATCAAATTCCTGCCGGGACATGAAGTGGCGGGCGATCGCGGCCCGTTCGATTTTCCGGACGTGGCCAGTGCGCGCATCAGCCTTCTGGCCCGGGCCCTGTTCCAGGTGGACGGCGTGGAGCGGGTCTTCCTCGGCAATGATTTCGTGTCGATCAACAAGGCCGAAGACAAGGACTGGCGGCATGTGAAGCCGATGGTTCTGGCCGCGATCATGGACCACTACATGGCCGGCCTGCCGGTCGTGGAGGAGGGCGCCGAGCCGTCCGCCTCTGCCGAGGCCGATGTGACCTATGAGGGCGAAGCGGCCGAGATCGTCGAGGAAATCCGTGAGCTGATCGAGACACGCGTCCGCCCGGCTGTGGCGCAGGATGGCGGCGACATCATCTTTCACCGTTTCGAACCCGACACGGGTATCGTCCATCTCTCCATGCGCGGCGCCTGTGCCGGCTGCCCGTCATCAACCATGACGCTGAAGCAGGGCATCGAGAACATGCTGAAGACCTATGTGCCGGAAGTGACGGCTGTCGAGGCCGTGCTCTGAGCGCGATCTGACCTCTTGACGGCCCGCGCGAAGACGGGCCGCATATCCCAAAAGCAGAAGGACTGACCCGATGGCCCACCCCGTGAACGACCATGCGCTGGATGTGATCTTCCGCGACGCGCGCTCCTATAATGGATGGCGCGAGGAAGATGTGCCGGAAGTGCTGATCCGCGCGGTGTATGACCTGGCCAAGCTCGGCCCGACCAGCGCCAACAATTCCCCGGCACGGTTTGTTTTTGTCAGCTCTGAAGAGGGCAAGGCGCGCCTTGTGCCGCTGATGTCGGAAGGCAATCGCGAGAAGACGCAAAAAGCTCCGTGGACGGTGATCATCGCCTATGACATGGAGTTCCACGAGAAAATCCCGCAGCTCTTCCCGCATGCACCGGAAGCGAAGGACTGGTTCCATCATATCAAGGAAGAGACCGCCTTCCGGAACGGAACGCTGCAGGGCGCTTACCTGATGCTGGCGGCCCGTTCGCTCGGCCTCGATTGCGGCCCGATGTCCGGTTTCGATGCAGACGCGGTGAACAAGGAGTTCTTCGAAAGCCAGGACGGCGAGATGAAGAACTGGAAAGCCAACTTCATCTGCAATATCGGCCATGGCGACCGCACGACCATCTTCGACCGCTCGCCGCGTCTCTCCTTCGACGAGGCCTGCCGCGTTCTCTAGGCGGGCAAGACGATGCTGGTTCTGGGGCTGAACACCGCTTTTACCGCCATGGATGTGGCGCTCGTGCGCGATGGCGAAATTCTCGCCGATGCGCGCGAGGTGATGGCGCGCGGCCAGGACAAGCATTTACCCGGCCTTGTCCAGCGCCTGCTGGACGAGGAGGGCGTGACGCTGGAAGATGTGGACCGCATCGCCGTCGTGACCGGCCCGGGGAGTTTCACGGGCATCCGCATCGGCGTCGCCTATGCGCGCGGCCTGTCGCTGGTGACGGGCGCACCCTGTGTCGGCGTGACCAGTCTCGAGGCCGCAATTCCCGCCGGCATGGAAGGCACCGTCATGGGCTGCCTTGCCGGGCAGAAACGCCCGCCGGACCAGACCTGGTGGATACAGGGTATCAGCGAGGGGCAGGGCATTGCCGACGTGCTGGAACTGCGCCTCGAACAATTGCTGCCCATGCTGGAAGGCTTTCATGCGCCGATCTTCATGGACAATGCCGATGCGCTGGGCGAGCTGAAAGACAGACTGGACCTGCGCCCGCTCCGGCCCTCCGCCATCACCGCCGCCATCAAGGGGGGCGAGTTCGATCCGGCAGCACATCCTCCGTCCCCGGTCTATGCGCGCGAGCCGGACGCCACCTTGCCGGAGCCGCGCAAGTGACCCATCCGGTGCTCGTCCTGCGCGCAGAAGATGCGGGGCGCATGAGCCGGCTGCATATGCGTTGTTTTGACGACCCGTGGAGCGCGGTCTCCTTCCGCGGCCTGTTGCTGGACACCTCCATTCTCACACTCGGTGTGGAACGGGACGGGGACCTCGCCGCCTTCGTCATGGCGCAGACGATTGCCGGGGAAAGCGACATTCTCACCGTTGCGACAGATCCGGACCTTCGCCGTCAGGGCCTCGCCACCACGCTGATCGGCGCGCTCATCAACCGGCTGGGCGAACGGGGCGTCTCCCGCATCACGCTCGACGTCGCCGAAGACAATGCGCCCGCCCGCGCGCTCTATCGCGGCTTCGGCTTCACCGAGGACGGCCGCCGCCCGCGCTACTACACTGCCGGGCGGGATGTGCCGGTCGATGCCGTGCTGATGTCGCGGAATATGGGGCTCTAACCCCCCCCTCCGTCAGCCGGCCGTGCCGTCTGCCACCTCCCCCGCAAGCGGTGGAGGATCATCCTGCGGCACGTTCCGGACTTATCCTCCCCTGCGAAGCGGGGGAGGTGGCCGCGAAGTGGTCGGAGGGGGCTGGTGCCACAAGATCGTGATTCCAAAAACCCTACCCAAATCCCCCCGCTGCGTTACGATCGCCTGAGCAGCAGGAGGATACGCAATGGCAGACGACATGAAACCGGCAGACATCCCGCAGGGCGTTTTCGACCTTTATGACGAATACTGCCACGGCCACCTGTCACGGCGGGGCTTTTTCGAGGGACTTGGAAAGTACGCGGTGGGCGGACTAAGCGTTGCCTCGCTGGCCGCTTGCGTCATGCCGGATTATTCGAAACAGCAGACGTCTGAGAGCGACGGTAAGCTGGATGCCGAGATGGTCACCTACAGCTCCCCCGATGGGGCGGGCGAAATGGCCGGCTATCTTGTGCGTCCCGCAGGCGGCGCGGTCCGCCCCGGCGTTCTGGTCGTGCACGAGAACCGGGGCCTCAATCCGCACATCAAGGATGTCGCCCGCCGCGCGGCAAAGGCCGGCTACACGGCCTTCGCACCGGATGCGCTCTATCCGCTGGGTGGCTATCCCGGCAATGATGATGACGGCCGCGCCCTGCAGGCCCAGCGCGACAGCGCGAAGATGCTGGCCGATTTCATGGCCGGGGCGGAATTCCTGCGCGACCATGAGGCGACCAATGGCAAGGTCGGCATTACCGGCTTCTGCTTCGGCGGGGCGATCACCAATCTGATGGCGGTGAAACAGCCCTGGCTCTCCTGTTCGGTGCCATATTATGGCGGCTGGCCGAGTGCGGAAGATGCCGCGAAGCTGGAAGTGCCGCTGCAGATCCACCTCGCCCGGCTGGACGACCGGGTGAATGCGGGCTGGCCAAATTATCAGGACGCGCTCAATGCCGCGGGCAAGCCTTACGAGGTCTACCTCTATGAGGGCGTAAACCATGGCTTCCACAATGACACGACGTCCCGCTACGACGAGGCGGCGGCGACGCTCGCCTGGAGCCGGACGCTCAATTTCTTTGCAAAACACCTCGCCTGATCGCGATTTGGTCCGGACAGGGATGGACTCACACCTCAAACCGGGAAATGTTCTCCCTATGTTCGAGGAGTGGGCCTCCCAGTTTGAAACCGCGATCGGCCGGTGTGGCCTCGCCTGGACAGAGGCGGGGGTGACCGGCGTGCAATTGCCGGAGGCAGATCCGAAAGACTGTCTCGCGCGCCTGACCCGTCATGGCGCGAAACGGGTGAAGGCCGCGGATGTCCCGCCGGAAATCGCTGAACTGATTGCGGATCTGCAGGCCTTTTTGTCCGGTCAGCCCACAGGCTTTGACGGTTTGCGGCTGGACATGAAACGCCACTCGGCGTTCGAGCGCGCCGCCTATGACGCCTTGCGCGAAGTCGGCTGGGGGAAGACCGTCACCTATGGCGAACTCGCCGCCCGGATTGGCCGGCCGAACGGGGCGCAGGCCATCGGCATGGCCATGGGGCGCAATTCCTGGCCGGTGATCGTGCCGTGCCACCGGGTGCTGGGCGCCAATGGCTGGCTGGGTGGATTTTCCGCGCCAGGTGGTATGCTGACCAAGAAGGCCTTGCTGGCGCGGGAGGGTGTTTATCCCGATGGCGGCCAGCTGAAACTGTTCGAGTGATGAGCGTATGACCGGGGCACCATTCGAAATCCGCAACCGGGATGCGCGCCGCCTCTGGCTGGATGCGCAGGGCCTGTCGGCCACGCCGACCGGGCCGCTGGATCTGGCTGCCATGATCCGCGGCCTCGGCTTCGTGCAGCTCGATTCGATCCGCGTCGTCTCCCGCGCGCACCATCATATTCTCTGGTCGCGCAACCAGAATTATCGCGAGCCCATGCTCGACCGGCTGATGCGCAAGGAACGCGGCGTCTTCGAACACTTCACCCATGATGCCTCGGTCATCCCGATGGAATTCTATCCCAACTGGCGGCGCCAGTTCCGGCGGCTGGAGGAGAAAGTCCGCGGTTGGGAATGGCATCGCGGCATGCTGGACGAGGACGGCCGCGCCGGCCTGATCGACCGGATCCGGGAAGAAGGCCCGCTCAGCACCAAGGCGTTCGACACGAAAGTCGAAGGCCCGCGCGAGATGTGGCGCCGTCCGCCGCACAAGCTGGCGCTTGATTACATGTGGTACGCTGGCGAACTCTCGACGTCGCACCGCGAGAATTTCACCAAATTCTACGACCTCACCGAACGGGTGATTCCTGGCCATCACCGGGAAGACGAGCCGCCGGACCATGAACAGGTGGACTGGCTCTGCCGCGAGGCGCTCGCCCGGCTCGCCTTTGGTACGGAAGGGGACATCCAGCGCTTCTGGGACGCGGCCGACCTCGCTGAAGTGAAGGATTGGGCGGCCCGGCAGACAGACCTGGTGCCTGTGCGAATCGAAGGCGCGGACGGCAAATGGACGACGGCGCTCGCCCCGGCAGACATCGAGGCCCGGCTGGCGGCGGCCCCGGCGCCGACCTCGCGCCTGCGAATTCTCAACCCGTTCGATCCGGTGATCCGCGACCGCGCGCGCCTGCAGCGCCTGTTCGGCTTCGACTACCGGATCGAGATCTTCGTCCCGGCGGCCAAACGCCGCTGGGGCTATTATGTCTATCCGCTTCTGGAAGGGGACCGGATGGTCGGCCGGGTGGAGGTCAAAGCCGACCGGGCGGCCGGAACGCTGACACTGGAGCAGGTCTGGCCGGAGCCGGGTGTCGTCTGGACCGGGGCCCGTGACGTGCGGCTGGAGGCGGAGCTTGCCCGCCTTGCGCGGCTGGCCGCAGTTGACACTGTTATCAGGAACGACCAACTGAAACTGGACTTACCGTCGCGCTAAGGGCAAATACGTAGCATGGATCGACTCGAAAAACTCTGCGTTGAGAAGGGTCTCCGCATGACGGAGCCCCGCCGCGTGATTGCCCGCGTTCTCTCGTCCGCGACGGATCACCCCGACGCCGAAGAACTGCACCGCCGGGCCAACGCCCAGGATGCCTCCATTTCGCTGGCCACGGTCTACCGGACCGTGAAACTGTTCGAGGATGCCGGAATCATCCAGGCGCATGATTTCCGCGATGGCCGGGCCCGCTATGAGGAAGTGCCGGACGAGCACCATGATCACTTGATCAATGTGCGCACCGGCGAAGTGGTCGAGTTCCACTCCGAGGAAATCGAGGAGTTGCAGGAACTGATCGCGCAACGGCTGGGCTTCCGGCTGGTCGACCACCGGCTCGAGCTTTATGGCGTGCCGATCAAGGACGCCGACAAGGACTGAGCGATCAAGTCCGGTGAAGTCCGGGCTGGTCCTGTTCAACTCACGTAAATCATTGCTGGCGCATGCTGTGGTCCGCCCTGGTCATGGTTTAGTCCGGCTTAGTCCGCCGTAGTGATGCCGTAATCCGGGCCTAACCCTGCCCGGAGGATTGCTTCGCCGTCATGTTTCTCGCCTGGTTGCTCACCTTCACACTGGCCACAGGATCGGGCCCGATGAACGCCGCGCTGGAAGCGACGGAGGCGCCGACCACGCTGCGCGCCGCCTTTACGGTAGAGCTCCAGTCCTCCCATGCCCGCCGCGTCTACCGCTTCGATCCGCGCAAGAAGGGCCGGGACCGCTGGACGGCGCTGGCCTGGGAGGGGGACGACGAGGAACTCGATACGGTTGCCGCCGAATGGGCCAGTGAGGCCGCCCCGGACGGGCGCCTCTTCCCGGACGATCTGCGCGCCAGCCTCGGCCCCCAGGTGGTCGTCGACGACAAGGGCGCAGCCTGGAAAGTCTCCTTCCACCACCGCCCCTCCAGCAATGATGGCGAGTTCGACGTCTGGGCCGCCCAGCGCCTCGCCGCGACGGCCTGGCTGGACCCGGTGGGCGAGCGTTTCCTGCGTATCGACTACACGCTGCCGCATCCGGTCTCCGGGCCGGAAGGCGGGACGCTCACCCGCTACGACCAGTCCTATTTCATCCGGACAGAGCCGCGCTGGGGCATGAGCTATGTCTCAGGTTTTTCGATCGACCTGCAGGCCCGCGCCGCGTTCCGCACGATCGACCGGCGCTATTCCGCCAATATCGTGAACGCCGAATTCTTCTTCGCCAGCAATGAAGCCCAGCAGGAATTCGAATCTGCCCAGTTGATACAGTAGCGGCTTTGGCCTGCGCGCAGCGGCGCGCTAGACTGACGTCCATGACGATTCACATGGTGAAACTCAGCGTGGGCTCCGAAGATGTCGATGACATCGCGAACTGGCAGGCGCGCTACCTGAAAACTTCCCCGAATCCAATGCACTTCACGCGCATGTTTCCAAAACGTGCGGAAGAGATCCTGCGCGGCGGATCTATCTATTGGGTGGTGAAAGGCGCGATCCGCGTGCGCCAGCGGATTGTCGACATCCGGCAGGAGCAGGATTCCGAGGGCCGGGACATGTGTGCCCTCGTGTTTGATCCGCAACTGGTGCGGACCTATGCGCAGGCCAAGCGCCCCTTCCAGGGCTGGCGTTACCTGAAGCCCGAAGATGCCCCGCGGGATCTGAAATCCGGCGAGGCAGCGCTCGACATTCCGCCCGACCTCGACACGGCGCTCAAGAATGCGGGGGTCTGGTAGGCGTCAGGGCGCGATTTCGGCAGCTGCCGCGCGAGCTTCCCGGCGGGCGGTGAAATGGGTTTCGAATGCCACGACGAGGCAGGCGAGGATGATGATCGCCGCGCCCCCATAGAGGCGCAGGCTCGGAATCTCATGGAAGAAGGCATAGCCGAGCAGGGACGACCAGATCAGGCCGGTATACTCGAACGGCGCCAGCGTCTGCGCCCTGGCGCGGGCATAGGCCAGCGTCATGAACGACCAGATCCCCACAGCAGCGATACCTGCCCCCGCCAGCAGCGGCCACGCATTGGTCTCCGGCAGCGGACCGGCAAAGGGTAGGAAGGGGATCAGGAACAGGGCCGGCAGCACGTTCATGAAGGTGACCAGCGTCAGCGCGTCCTCCTCCTTTGTGCGCATCCGCAACAGGACGATATTGAGTGCATAGCCGACAGCGGAGACCAGCATGGCCGCAATGCCATAGATGCGGGTGCCGCCGACCGGCGCGCTGGCGGGCTCTCCGGAAATGGCGATGGCGGCGCCGACAAAGCCGACGAGCGAGGCGCCGACCGTGACCGGACTCATGCGCTCGCCCAGCAGGACGCGGGCAATCGGCGCGATCATCAGCGCGGCGGTAAAGCCCATTACCACCGCCTCAGCGAGCGTGATCTGGGTCAGCGCGTAGAAGAAGGTAACCGAAGACAGGACCTGCGCGATGGAGCGCAATGTGTGGAAACGGATGGCCTTTCGCCCCGGCATCGGACGGCGCGCCGCAACGAACAGGCTGACCATGATCACGGACGCCAGGATATAGCGCCAGGCCGTGGCCGTGATCACGCCCGTACCGCCCAGCGTGACGCCCTTCATGGTCGCGTCGAGCGTGCAGCCGCACAGGACGGCAAGGCAGACAAGGATGATCGGATGGGGCAGGCGCATGCGCCGGACCCTTCGCCGCCGCGCCGCATTCCGTCAAGCGGAGAAGTAACCGGCATTTAAGGTCGTTGGCAGCGCGTTGCCGTTTTCTGCCCCGGGTTGGCGTTGGGTCAGCCTGTTTCAGGCGGCCGGGTTCCGGTAAACTGGCCCCAGCCGGGCAAAAAGATCCGGACGAGGAAACATCAGGAGGAAGCGGCCATGGCAGATGATGCACGGCCTGAGGCGTTTGATCCGGACGCCCTGCGCGACAAGTATCGCGCCGAACGGGACAAGCGCCTGCGCGCCGAGGGCAACGACCAGTATGTCAACATGGCGGGCGACTTCGCCCACTATATCGACGATCCCTATAGCGACTTCGAACCCCGCGATCCGGTCACGGACCATGTGGAAGTCTGCGTCATCGGTGGCGGGTTTGGCGGTCTGCTCGCCGCGGGGAAACTGCGCGAAGCCGGCTTCGATGACATTCGCATGGTGGAGAAGGGCGGCGATTTCGGCGGCACCTGGTACTGGAACCGCTATCCCGGTGCGGCCTGCGACATTGAGAGCTATATCTACCTGCCGCTGCTGGAAGAGACCGGCTATATGCCGGTGGAGAAATATTCCCGCGCGCCGGAAATCCTCGAACATTCCCGGCGGATCGCCCGGCATTACGATCTCTATCGCAACGCCCTTCTGGGAACGGAGATTACAGGTCTCAACTGGGATGAAGACAGAAAGGCCTGGCAGGTTCTGACCAATCGCGGCGATGATTTCACGGCGCAGTATGTGGTCATGTCGAATGGCCCGCTGAACCGGCCGAAGCTGCCCGGTATTCCAGGCGTGGAGACCTTCAAGGGCCATTCCTTCCACACCAGCCGCTGGGACTATGACTATACCGGTGGCGATTGCGCGGGCGGGCTGGACAAGTTGTCCGACAAGGTGGTCGGCATTATCGGTACCGGCGCGACGGCGGTGCAGTGCGTGCCGCATCTCGCGCGCGGGGCAAAGCACCTCTACGTCTTCCAGCGCACGCCGTCCTCGGTGGATTATCGCGGCGACCGGCCAACGGATGATGAATGGGTGAAAAGCCTTCAGCCCGGCTGGCAGAAGGCGCGGATGGAGAATTTCAATACGCTCGTCTCCGGCGGGTTTGCGCCGGTCGACATGGTGAAGGATGGGTGGACGGACATTATCCGAAACCTGCTGCACATCGCGACGCAGGAAGGCAACAAGGACCTGTCGCCGGAAAAACTGGCAGAGCTCGCAGAGCTCGCCGATTTCAAGAAGATGGAGCAGGTGCGCGGCCGGGTCGACGAGATCGTGAAAGACCCTGCGACGGCCGAAGCCCTGAAGCCCTGGTACCGGCAATTCTGCAAACGGCCCTGTTTCCACGACGACTATCTTGCGGCGTTCAACCGGGAAAATGTCACACTGGTGGACACCGAAGGCAAAGGTGTCGACGCCATTACCGAGCACGGCGTGGTCGTGAAGGGTAGGGAGTACAAGGTCGACTGCCTGATCTATGCGACCGGGTTCGAGGTCGGCACCGACTATACCCGCCGGGCCGGATACAATCCCGTCGGCAAGCAGGGCGTGTCACTGGCCGAGGTCTGGGGGGAGGGCATGCGCAGCCTGCATGGCATGTTCGTGCACGGATTCCCGAACATGTTCGTCATGGGGCCAGCACAGGCCGGCTTCACCGCGAATTATCCGCACCTTCTGGCCGAACAGGCCGTGCAGATCGGCTACACGCTGGTGGAAACAAAGGCGCGGCAAGCCGGACGGTTCGAACTCACCGAAGAGGCCGAGCAAGCTTGGGTCGACACGATCATCGAGAAGGCCATGCTGCGCCAGAAGTTCCTGGAAGAATGCACGCCTGGTTACTACAATAATGAAGGCAAGCCGGGAGACCGGAGCCGTCAGGATGCATCCTACGGGGCCGGGCCGGACCCGTATTTCGCCATTCTGAAGGGCTGGCGGGAAGCGGGGGAACTGGCGGGGCTGTCGCTCAGCTGAGCGGCCCCGCCAATTGCCGGATCAGTAGGTAATGCGCAGGTCCGAAATGGACTGGGCGATCTTGGTGTAGGCGTCGGTCAGTTCGTCGGCGCTTTCCGCCTTGAACGCGAACTCCGTACCCGATGCGCAGTATTCCAGAATTTCCTTACCCTGGTTCGGTGCCTGGAAGGCCACGGTGTAAACCCGCACGCCTTCTTCCTTGATACTGTCGCACAGCTTCTTGGCCTGATCGAAGGAGCTGCCTTCGCCGGTATTATGCCAGTTGAGGAAGTCACCATCGGTCATGATGATCATGGCCTTGGCCGAATCCGGCTCGTCATAGTCGAGCGGATCGGAGCCCGACGGCCAGACGCTGTGCCATTTGGGAGAGATCGCATACCAGCCCCAGGCGATACCGATGTGGCCGGCGGTGCCGCCATTGGCATTCAGGCCATTGATGTAGGTTTTCAGTTTGCTACGGTTGTCCGTCAGCGGAAGAGGTCCGATCGGGTTGCAGCTGTCAACATTCCAGCGATCGCGATAGGAATCATACTCGGCGTCAACTGCTTCAATCCATGCGAACGGACCGGGGTCCTCGTCTGTATAGGCTTCGGATCCGAGGCGTTCCTTCACGCAGGTATTGGTGATCTTCTTGGTCGTCGTGTGCTCGACATACTGGTATTCGTAGCGTCGGCAACGGCCGTTGCGTCTCCACTCAACGCAAACGCGTTCGGTTGTCGTATAGGTGTCTGAATAGGTCCTCGTCGGGCTTTTGTTGGTGACCTTCTGGAAATAGTCACCAGCGTCCAGATAGTCCGAATAGGATACCATGGAAATTCGCACGTCGCCCATATCGGCGGTCGCGCCGGTCGGCAGGAGCACGTCGACGGCATCTTCCGCCGCATCCTTCAGGGCGTCCATCTTGCCGTCCCAGCCCATTGAACCGGAAATGTCGAAAACGAAGGATACGTCGACCTTGCCGATCCCGTAGGTAGAGCCGGACGTGACGGTGAAATCCAGATAGTGATACCCGATCAGTTCTGTCAGCGTGGTTTCCTGCTGGCACTTGATCGTTGCGTTGATGTCCTGGCTGTCTTCCGAGTAGGCCACTTCGACCGGCTTGCAGGAAATGGCGTAATTCTTTGCCTTCACCACACCGTCAACGAACTTGTTGATGTAGGCGTTGATTTCGGCTTTGGACTTGCCCGCCTGCATTTCCCGCGAACCGGCAATCACGGCATTGTCCATTGTGTACTGGATGAACTGGCGGCTCGTATTGGTATTCTGCAGGTCGATTGCGATGCCGACCAGAACGAGAATCGGCACGATGGCGATCGCCAGAATGATCGCGACATTGCCGTCGCGATTTTCTTTCCATGAGGTCAGCTTTTTCAACATGAGCTTGTCCCGCTTGTACACACCCGGGATAGGTTATGGCCGATTAACGTTTCTGCAGGGCTAAGAAAGCGGCCGAATTTCCTTATGCGGTGCAAGTATCGGGTAAGGTTTTGCGAGGCGGAACGGACTGTTTTGCAAGGGAGCTGCGTAGCGCCTGCAACAGAACGCAGCGTTTCAGGCTGGCCTTGGCCTGTCGGCTCGTGCAAACAGCCTGCATAGTCAAATCGCAGTTGAATGGGGCCGGGAAGCCTCTGACAGGCTTTGCGGGAGGGAAAACATGATGGAACTGGCCGTTCAGTATGGGCCCTTGCTGGTCGCGCTGGCGCTGGCAGGCGCTGCCGCGGGTCTGGCGGCCGGCCTGTTTGGTATTGGCGGCGGAGCGATCATCGTTCCGGTCCTGTACTTCCTGTTCGATGCCATGGGCTATGGCGAGACGGCGATGCATGTGGCCGTGTCGACTTCGCTTGCCACGATCATCCTCACCTCGGCGCGGAGTGTCAGTGCCCATAACAGCCATGGCGCCGTCGACTGGTCGATCATCCGGGGCTGGGCTCCGTGGATCATGCTGGGCGCGCTGGCGGGCATGTCGCTGACCGGCTTCCTGTCCAAGCGGGCGCTGCTCGGCATTTTCGGTGCGCTGGCCTTTGTGCTGTCGGCGCAGCTCTTCTTCGGACGTCCCACATGGCGCCTTGCCGAAGACATGCCGAAGGGCCCGCTGAGAGGGGGCCTGGGCATGGCCGTCGGGGCACTCTCGGCCCTGATGGGGATCGGCGGGGGGACGTTCGGTGTCAGCCTCATGACGCTGTATGGCCGCCCGATCCACCAGGCTGTGGCGACGGCAGCCGGCTGGGGTGTGGCCATCGGACTGCCGTCTGCCCTCGCGGCGATCTATATCGGTTGGGGACGGGAAGGGCTGCCGCCTTTTTCGCTCGGCCATGTGAACCTTGCGGCCTTCGCGCTGATCTCGCTGTTTACCGTCACCATGGCTCCGGTTGGCGCGTCGCTGGCGCACAAGCTGGACGCGGCGCGCCTGCGCCGGATGTTCGCGATCCTGCTGGCCGTCGTGGCCGCGCGTATGCTGTGGAAGGCGCTGGGCCTGTAGCGGATCAGATGCCGAAGAAGGCGCCGGCGATCCGCTCGATGGCCCAGTAGCTGCCCATGAAACCGATGAAGTAGGCAAGAACGGCGCGCGCAGGCAGCATCGCTTTCTGGGCCAGCCGGTGCACTACGAAGGCCAGTGCCAGCAGCACGCTCACAAACAGGATCTGACCGGCCTCCACGCCCACATTGAACAGCAGAAGCGCCATGGCTTCGGCGCCCTTGGGCAAGCCGATTTCCGCCAGCGCCCCGGCAAAACCAAAGCCGTGGATCAGGCCGAACCCGAAAGCGATGGCCCAGGGAATGCGCTGGCTGAGCGTGTTCCAGCCTTTGATCCGGTGCATGGCTTCAGCCCCCAGAAGGGCGATGCTCATCGCGATCGTGATCTCTACCGGTGGCCCGGGCAGGGTAATGCCGCCGAGCGTCGCCGCGGCCAGCGTGATGGAGTGCGCCACCGTAAAGGCCGTCAGCGTGAGCAGGAGCTGGCGCGGCCGTACCAGCAGCACCATGCCCAGCACGAAGAGAAGGTGGTCCCACCCGAAAATGATGTGTTCCACCCCGATCCGGAAATAGGTGGCCACCGGCGCACCGGTCGGCACGGTCAGGTCAAGGACAGGTGCTGCCGGGCGCAGCACCGCGCCGATGTCGTCCCCTTCAAGCCGGTCGATCCGCACGAAGGCATCTGTCAGTGTGCGTTCCAGTCCGTCGATCCGGATTTCGCCCTGGCTGAGATCGCAATGCGTGGTCCAGCGTTGCACCAGCGTGCCGCCGGGCGAGGCAACATATTCGCCCTCGCGTGCGCAGGCCTCCGGGAAAACCGGGTCGATCTTCAGGCGCCGGCCATCCAGCACCGGCTGTTTCCAGGTTACGTCATATGTGCCGGGGGCCGTTTCAATGACTTCCAGATAGGCCGGACGGACTTCGTGCGCCGCTGCGGGGGCAGCCATCATCAGCCACGCGGCAAGCCCTGTCAGGCAGGCCGCCAGCCAGCGCAGTATGGCAGGCCTATTCGGCATTGATGCCTTCGACCTCGACCTTGTAACGGGCGATGATGTCCTGGATCGCTTTCTCGTTTGCCTCGCGCCGTGTCTGGTCCTGCCAGTCCGCCAGCACCTTTGCCTTCACGTCTTCGAAAGGCGGAAGCCGGGGCGGCGCATTGGCGCTGACCTGAACCAGATGGACACCCAGTGCGGAGCGCACAGGCCCGGTCCATTGGTCGGATGCCGGTGAGGCCGCAAGGGACTGGGCAAATTCGCCGCCAAAGAGGCGCACGACTTCGCGAAGCGGCAGGTCTCCATAGGCGCGCTGCAGCATGAACGGGTCACCCGCTTCGCGCCAGTCAGCGCCGGAATTCAGGCGCGCCAGCATGGCCTCGGCATCGGCTGTTGCCGAGGCGCCGCGGACATCCTCGCTGAAGAAGACATGCCGGAAGGTGATCATCTGCGGTTCCGTAAACCGGTCCGCATGAGTCTCGTACCAGTCGCGCAGCACAGTATCGTCCGGCGTCTCCGTCCGGGCGAGGTCGGCGACCATGAAGGTCATCTTCTGGGCAAGCCGTCTTGTGACGATTGTGTCGCCTTCATCGAGGCCAAGGCGTCTGGCTTCCCGGGCAAGGGCTTCGTCGCGGACATAGTCATTGACCATGGCCACCATGTCCTCGCCCGCAGGCAGGCTGCCCGACTCCGCCGTATAGATGGAGGCCAGGCGTTCGAGGTCTGCGCTGGAGACCCGGATCGTCCGTTCTTCATCCGCGCGTCCGGAAGAGACGACCTGCCAGCCGATGAACACGGCCAGCGCGGCAAGGATGAAGTGCACCAAGGGCTCACGCAGCAGCACGGGCCAGCGGCGCACCTGTTCGGTATTGTCGGTCAAATCGTCTTCCTGTCGCGTAAGCCGCCCGGAATGTACCAGATCGGCGAGGTGTAGGCTCGCTCCTGAATCGTCTCAGGCACATCCGGCCGGGGCGGGGTGCCATTGCGCATGGCTTCCCAGGTCGACCAGCGGCAGGACGGGTTTTCCAGCACACGGACATAATAGGTCGCGCGGCGGGCCGGATCGAAATCCGGATCCGTCCAGAGGACTTTCAGCTCGCTGGCGCCTTCATTCTCCGGCGTGCAGCTGGCCATGTCCACGGTCGCGCCATTGTCGGTGCAGCGGCGGGTGGACGGGTCCGGCGCGCCATTGTCGCAGGCGACATCAATGACTTCCTCGCCGTCGCTGGTGACTTTCACCACCTGCAGGCGTTGCAGCGTGCCACCATTCGGGTCGCGCTGGGCCCAGGCAATGAAGGCCGGGGCCTCACCGGTGCCGACCAGGTCGCCGCCCATCGGCACACCGCCTTCATAGGCTTCGTGCGACAGGTTCGCCGAGGACAGCATGGCCTCGTCATAGCCGAAGCCGCCGAAGAAACGGACCTTCATGCGCGGACCCGTCGTTGCGAACGTCTCCTTGCGCCGGAAGGCGTCAAAGATGGCTTCGCGGGTGTTCTCTTCCGCCCAGACGCCGGTCAGGCCGCTGGCGCTCCAGCGGGAGAACCAGTTGGTTGCATTCTTGACGACCTGATTGTCCTCCGGCTGGTCGTCCCATCCGGTCGTGCCGGGGAAGGGGACCGAACCGCGCGCCACCGGCGTGCCATCGACGATGCCGATCTTCGACCAGTAGTCTTCCTCGGAATAGGCGCCACCTGCGACATGACTGTCAGACGCGGCGACAAGGCCGAAGTGGAACGGGTCGAACCCTTTTTCTTCCTGCAGCTTCAGCCCGTTGCGATAGGCTTCACGCACATAGGAGCCGTTCGTCGCGCCGACGACATAGGCGCCCAGCAGCTGGTCGTAGATTTCGAAATTGGCCCACTCGTCGTTTGGCGAAAGATCCGGGTGGGTCTCGCTGGTGCCTTTCACCTGCGTCACCTCGACCAGAGGTTCGTTACGCATGCGCTGCTCGGCATAAGCCGTGTCCATCGGCTCGCCCTTATATGTTTCCAGGCGGAACATCTGGCCATCCGACACATTGGAGTTGTGCGGGATGGAGATGACTTCCATGCCGGCTTCACGCTGGGCATCCATCCAGTCCCACAGGTCTTCCGGATTGGTGGAATCGAGCGTGGAGAAAGCGCGCACGGGCGCCTTGCCCTTGAAGAAGACGTTACGGTGCAGGTTGCCGCCGCCAAAACCGCCATTCTCGTCCGGTGTGGTCACCGAGGTGAATTCATAGGCGGCAAAGGTCGTGAACTTGCCGGGCTGGTTGTACTTGTCCGCTGCCGCAACATTCTGCAGCCAGACCGAATTGATCGTGTCGAGATCATACATGTCCTCGATCGGCTTGCCGGTGCGGACCGATTGGCCGACGCCCTGGAAGGCCGCCACGATCTTGTCCGGATCGGTGGAGAACATATCCTTGGCGCGCGGCAGTTCGGACAGTTTCGTTCCGGGCGTGTCCATGGCTGGCAGGATGCCGAGATATTCGGCATGGTCGGTGACGGTGTAGAAATCGAGCGGACCGCCGGCGATGGTCATGTCAAAGCCGGACGGGTGCTGGATCGTTTCGCCGAGGGCAAAGCGATAGGCGTCATCGGCGGTGCGGCGCACGTTGAAGATATAGGCGTCGAAGCTGGAGCGCGTGTGGATGTGAAGGTCACCGAAATAGGCGTTCCGGTCCGGATTGTACCCGGCCGTGCGGCCAGCCGTTTCAGAGGCCTGCTCCGGCGCCGCCGAGGTGGTCTCTTCAGCCGGTGTGCCCGTGCCGCTGCAGGCGGCCAACGTCATGATTACGGCCAGCGCCGTGGCTTGCTTCAACATGAATTCCTCCCTCACGCGCCAAGTATTGGCACGGTGAGTGCAGTTTTAGCCCGATTGGGAGGTCTGTCCACCCTGACGCAACGTTCATTGCGTCAGACGTCAGAAATGTCCGTGATCCTGTAGGTCAGCGGGGTTTCGCCATGGCTTGCCACGGTGATGTACTCACCTTCCTTGAAGACGTGGTCTCCCAGCCGGTAGCCGGCTTCGTCATCGCCTTCATCCTCGTCATCATAGTGGAATTTCCACTGATTGCCGCGATGGGTCAGCAGGCCCGTGGCATGCTCGTCCGGATCGGGGTGGAAGCGTGTCACGCGGCATTCTTTCTTGTGCTCCCGCCAGGTGTCCACATCGAGGTGGCCGTCACCGGTCAGCGGCGCGACGATAAAATAGCCGATGCGGGCGTCGCCTTCGGTGATGCCCGGATTGCGGGCGAGCTGCAGGGTGATGCGTTTCAGAGTCATCTTGTTCTCCGGTTTAGCGGGTCAGAATTAGCGGACCAAAATCAGCGGGCAAGCGCGAGGGCCGGGGCTTCTTCGGCTTCCAGCAGGCGCTGGGTGGTGCCGCCGAACAGGCGCTCGCCGATGCGGGAGTGGCCATAGGCCCCCGCGACGATGATCGAAGCGCCGCTGCCCTTGGCAAGGGACAGAAGACCACTGGCCACCTGGCCTTCGATTGGCATGCGCTTGTGTTTCACATTATGGGAGTCGAGCCAGCGCTCCAGCGCGGCGGGGCTGGAGGCATCGCGCGGCTGGTCCTTGCCGAGGTCGGACTCATTCTGCGCGATGATCACTTCCCCGAACGCCTTGACGATGGGCAGGTGGAAGCGCACGGCCCGGGCGGCGCCGTTCGATCCGTCCCAGGCGACAATAACCGGGCCATCGGTCAGCGGCTCTGACCCGGCCATGACGACCGGCAGGCGGGCTTCCATCAGGACAAACTCAAACGACAGGCTGAGCGGGTCTGCCGCTTTCTGGACGCTGTGCGGGAAGACGACGGCATCGGCCAGCGTTGCGGCATTGGCGCCTGCGCGCTCGGCGACATCGACGATATGGGAGAAGTCGCAGGGCAGGCTCTCACCCTTTGTCATATCCTCGAACGCCGCCTTGGCACGGGCAATGACTTCGTCCTGCATGGCCGAGATGTCGCGGGTCGCGTTGGCGGCAAGGCCGGTCGCTTCCGGAGTAGACATCACAATCAGGGCGGCGGCCGGGTCGGGCAGGGCGCAAACGCCGCTGACCGGCACGTTCAGGCGCCGGGCGATCCCGAGCGCGGTCTGTGTTGAAGCGCGGTCGGCCGAGTCCGAACCTTCCAGCATAGCGACGACGGACATGGGCGCCCTCCTGCATCAATCTGCCCCCGGGAAGGAGGCTGTCAGGACACCACGTCTAACACGCCGTACGTGTAAGTGTGCAAGGGATTCTACTTAGCCGCAGCGATCCGTTCGCGCGCGATACGGTCGGCCACGACATTGGTCGGCGTTCCTTCAGACAGCGCCTCGTCGAGGACTTCGCCCAGCGTCTCGACCAGCCGGGCCAGCTTGGCCTCGACCCAGTCACGCGAATAATTGCCGGAAATCTCGGCCGCGACATTGATGATGCCGCCACCATTGATGACATAGTCCGGGGCGTAGAGGATGCCCTTGCGCCGCAGCAGCTCGCCCATTTCCGGCACGATCAGCTGGTTGTTGGCGCCCCCGGCGATCGCCTTGAACTTGAACCGGTCCAGTGTCTGCTCATTCACCACCGCGCCGAGGGCGCAGGGAGCGAAAATATCGGCCTCGACATCGTAGATCGCATCCGGGGCGACGATCCGAGCGCCCGTCCGCTTTGACACCGCCTCCAGCGCTGCCTGGTCAATATCGGTGATGATGAGGTCAGCTCCGGCACCGGCCAGGTGGTCGCAAAGATAGGAGCCGACATGGCCGACACCCTGGACGGCGACGGTCTTGCCGCGGAGGTCGTCTGTGCCAAGCGCCCGTTTCGCGGTCTCGCGGAGGCCGAGGAAAATGCCTTTGGCGGTGACCGGGGAGGGGTCACCCGAGGCGGCTTCCCCCTTGTCGAGCCCGGCGACATAGGGGGTTTCCTCCCGCACGATTTCCATATCGGCGACGCTGACGCCGACATCTTCGGCCGTGGTGTACTGGCCCTGCAGGCTGTTCACGGCGCGGCCGAAGGCGCGGAACAGGTCCGGCGACTTGTCCGTCCGGGCATTGCCCCAGATCACGGATTTCCCGCCACCCAGCGGAATGTCGGCCATGGCGTTCTTGTAGCTCATGCCCTGGCTGAGGCGCAGGGCGTCCTTCAGCATGGCTTCGCCGCTGTCATAATCCCACATCCGGCAGCCGCCGGCCGCCGGGCCGCGGGCCGTGGAATGGACGGCGATGATCGCCCGCAGGCCGCTGGCGGCATCATGAAACATGTGGACGCCTTCATGGGCGTCGAAGGAGGGGTGGTCGAACATGGGGCTTCCGGGCTGCAGATAGGTACAAATGTAACGAATGGGCCCGGCTTTAGAGACCGCTTTCCCTTCGGTCAATCTCAGCTGCCCGTCCGGACGGCAGATGCAGTCTTCACTGGCGCAGTTTATGCAGGCGACGTAGGGTCTGCTGCCTGTCCGGACACTTGGCTGATGACCCGATTATTCCTGACGATTCTGCGCCTTAGGGCGGCCCCGGCTCTGGCGATGGCTCGTGCCGGCAGGCCGCGTTGACGTCTTCGCAGCTTTTCCCCGCTATGGTTACCGACTGAGATGCAGCTGCGCCCGCTCCTTCTTGCCATCGGCATTATGACCGTGCTCCTGGGCGTGGCCATGCTGCCGTGCGCCCTGATCGACTGGGCGGACAAGCGGCCGGAAGCCTATGTTTTTTCGGTATCCTCCTTCGGCGCCGTGTTTATTGGCACCTGTCTCTGGGTGCTCTCACGGGGCGAGGTGCAACGCACCGGCCAGCGCGAAGGCTTCCTGCTGACCGTGCTGGTCTGGACGGCCTTGCCGGCAGTGGCCGCCATTCCCTTCATCGCCTCGGGGATGAGCTTCACCGACGCCATGTTCGAAAGCGTGTCCGGCCTGACGACGACCGGCGCCACGGTGATGACGGGGCTCGACTCCCTGCCGCGCGGCCTGCTGCTGTGGCGGTCCATCATCCAGTGGTTCGGCGGCATCGGCATTATCGTGACGGCCATCGCCATCCTGCCGCAGCTGCGCGTCGGCGGGATGCAGCTCTTCCAGCTGGAGAACTCCGACCGGTCCGGCAAGTTCCTGCCGCGCGTGACCGACATCGCGACCTATCTCGGCCTGACCTATCTGATCATCTCGCTGACCTGCGCGCTGGTCTATTATCTCTGCGGCATGACCTGGTTCGACGCCATCTGCCACGCCATGACCACCATGTCGGCCGGCGGCTACTCCACCCATGATGCGTCTTTCGGCTATTTCAACGACACGCCGGCGGCCTATGCAGCGACCTTCTTCATGTTCGTGGCCGGCCTGCCGTTCAGCCTGCTGGCGATGCTGCTGCTGCAGGGCCGGATCCGGCCGATGCTCAGCGATCCCCAGCCGCGCCTCTATGCCTTGATCGCACTTGGCCTGGCCAGCGTCATCGTGATCTATCACGAGGCGGTGGTGGACCCGCCGATCTTCAATCACGTCTTCCATGGCTTCAAGGAAGCCCTGTTCAACATCATCTCCGTGATGACCGGCACAGGCTATGCCTCGGCGCCCTATGATACCTGGGGCACGCCGGTCATGGCCATCGTGCTGGGCGCGACCTTTGTCGGCGGGTGCGCCGGGTCTGCGGCCTGCGGACTGAAAATGTTCCGGCTGGAGATCGCGTCCAAGGCGATGCTCGCCTATTCGCAGCGCATGGTGCAGCCGCACCGCCGCTCGCCGATCAAATACGGCGGCAAGACCGTCGATGAAGACACGCTCCAGTCGGTCATGGTCTTCATGTTCCTGTACTTCGCGACCTTCCTGATCTCGGCGGCGCTGCTCGGCCTCGACGGGCTGGACGCGATGACCGCCATTTCCGGTGCGGCGACGACCCTGTCGAATGTCGGCCCCGGTCTCGGGCCGATCAACGGCCCGTCGGGTACGTTCCAGGACTTTTCAGACTTCGCCACCTGGGTGTGCACGATCAACATGCTGCTCGGGCGGCTGGAATTCGTCGTGGTCTTCGTTGTGCTGACCCGCCGCTTCTGGCGCGGTTGATCCGAAGACGGACGGGTTCCGTCAGTTCCAGGGCCTCAGTTCCAGGGATTGAAGCGCCGGGAAGGGCGGTGCGGCTGAACCGGTTCCTGTCCGGCCTCGGATGCCTCTGGCGCGGCCTCCTGCGCAGGCGGTTCCGGCGCGGCCTCGCTTGCCGCCGGCAGGGGCGATGCCGGGATGCCGGGCTTCAGATCTTCCGGCGTGAAGCCGAAGTCTTCATCCTGCTCCATCCGCCATTCCGCTTCCGGGGCGGTTTCGGCCTCGGGTTCCGGCTCGGTGTCCGGCAGGTCGACCGTTCCGTCGATGATCCTGCGCTCGCCCGGTGCGGCGGGGGCGGCCTGCGTGTCCGGTTGCGGACGCGCCGGGGAATGGGTCGAGCCAAGGCCGAAGCCGGACGTGATGCCTGACAGGCTGAAGCTGCGCTGCGGCGCCGGTTCTTCCGGGGCGGGTTCTGGAGCTGGTTCTGGCGCGGCTTCAGCGACAGGGTCCTGCGGCGGCTCCGCGGCGGACTCTTCTGCAAACTCTTCTGCAAACTCCGGGGCAGAGGCTGCTGCTTCCGGCTCGGGTTCCGGGGCCGGTTCGGGGGCCGGGTCTGGCGTCTGGGTGCGGTAGCGGCTGAGATCGCTGAACATGCCGGAGCCGAAGACCGGGCCGGGGCGGGCGGTCGCCGGGGCGGCGTCCTGCGCTGGCGGTTCCGGCTCTGTGGCGCTCACCGGTTCAGGCTCTGGCTGAGGCTCAGACCCGGGTTCAGGCTGGGGGGCTGGCTCAAACTCTGCCTGCGGTTCGGCGGGGGCTGCTTCGGTCTGCGCGCCGGCATTGCGAATGGACTCCCAGACATGCGCCTCATCGCTGAAAGGTTCCGGGGCAGGCGGTTCTTCTTCCGGTGCGGCGGGGCTGGTGAGGGCGTCTGATACCGGGTCGGTCTCTGCCACAAATGCTGGCGGTTCCGGTTCGGCCGGGGTGGCGAACTCAGCAGCCACGGCGTAGGCACGCGCTGTGTCCTCGGATCCGGCAAAGGGGGCATAGGGGTCCGCTTCCGGTTCAGGCTCCGGCGCGGCGGCAGGTTCGGCTGAGGCGACCGGCATGACAGGCGGCTCGACAACCGGTTCCGGCTCTGGCGCCTCGACCGCTTCCGGATGGGCATCCGCTTCCACAGTGCCACGCATCTGGTCGGCCATGCTGGCGATCGCTGCCTGCATCTCGGCCTGGCCCTCATATTCAGGCTCAGGCAGTTCATGGTCTTCCAGCGGGTAGGACTCGTCGCCTTCATCTTCCGGATGGTCGAAGCTTTCCGCGGTTGCCAGAGGCGTCTCCGGTTCTGGCGCAGCCGCCTCATCGCTATTGTCTGCATCCGCCTCGTCCAGGCTGCTCAGCAGGGCGGAGATGGCCTTCTCGGCGCCCCGGGCGTGGCGGTGGGCTTCGCGGTACAGGTCTTCGATGAAGTCCGCATAGGGCCGCCCGTCCACATCGGTTTCACCCGTGAAATCTTCCGGCGTGCAGGTCTCTATTTCGCGCCCCTGCGTGTCCGTCAGCAGCAGGGCATGCGGCGCCGCCGTGATGGTGACGCGATAGCCTTCGGTGTCGTGTTTCACCGAGTCATTGTCGCTCTCTTCCCAGCTGACCCGCTGCTTGCGGGTCATCTCGCCGAGCTTGTCGATCAGGCGTTTGGTCGAAGGATGAAGCATTCCGGGGCGTCTCCCGTTTCCCTGTCCGGAGCCTATCAGTTAGCCCGTGCAGGCAGATTGTTCAAATGCTGCATGTAGATTCAGCCCAGGAAACGCCATTCCTGATGCCTGCATCGGCAAGTGGTACCGGATTGGGCCAGGCGCGACGCCGGGTTGTGTCTTTCCAGGCCAACGCGCGCCGCCCCGGAACGGGATTTCCTATTGTCCAGCCTTCACGCGGGCGACGTCTTTCAGGAAGTCCTTCACCGGCTCGCCTTCGGCAGCGGAAAATTCACTGCGGTAGCCTTTCACCACGCCATCCGGCGACACGAGAATGTAGGAGGGGGTCCAGCCGATTTGCAGCGCGGTGCGCAGGCTCGTATCCGGGTCGATGACGACCGGATAGGAATAGCCTTTCTCCTCGAAATAGGCGTCGACGGAGCCCCATTTCTTGTACATCTCTTCCGGCGATGTCCGCGCGGCGCTGGCCGGGACATGGATCGACAGGAAGTCGAGGTCCGGATCCTGGTTGATCGCGGTCGCGAGCGCGGCAGCATAGGGGCCATCGGCGAGGCAGTCTCCGCACCACAGGCCCCAGACATCGATGACGGTCCAGTTGGTCAGGCTGCTGGAATCGAATGCCGTGCCGTCCAGCATTGTGCCGGTGAAATGCGGCAGCGGTTTCCCCAGCAGGGCATATTCATAAGGGCGGCCATAATCATCGCGGCGGATGCTGCCATCGTCTGCCAGCGGCAGCGGATTGGCGGTGATGAAGCCGGTCGCATCTTCCGGCAGACCTGCCTCAGGGCTTGCGGCCTCTGCCGTGTCCACCGGTTCAACATCGGTTTCACCGGCTGGGCTGCAGGCGCCAATGAGCGTGGCCAGGGCAGTGGCGGCGAGGAAGGTACGGATCATTGGGCAATTCCTTTGAGCATCTCCACCTAACTAGTGTCGAATGCCCGGCGCCGGAACTAAGGTGAGCGATAAGAAACTCTATCAAATACAACGGATTCAGGCTGGTGGATCAGAAGTCGATCTGGACGCGCACCCCGATCCCGGTGACGTCTTCAGACTGGCCGCCCTCAAGGATGTAAGCGGCAAAGTCCGGCGCCAGTCCTGCCGTGGTGGAGCCGAGATCGGCCTCGATCCGGTAGAGGTTGACCCCGGCATGGATGTGGGAGGTCGCGTACCAGTCCGCGGCGAGGGCGAACGTGTCCATCCGACCGCCATTGGCCGGGCTGCCGGTCATGTCCAGCCAGTCTGCCCGGACGGCGAGGAGCAGCGCGCCGCGGCCGCCCTCCGTTACCGGGCGGTCGACCTGCGGCCGGCCGAACTTGCTGTGTTCATAGGTGCGGTGGCCGCCCAGCACATAGCCGGCTTCCAGATAGCCGCCGGTGAAGGTGGCTTCGCCAGCCGGGCCGTGGCCCGCCTCCATCACACTGGCTTCTGCCGCCAGCCAGGCGGGGCCGTGGATCGTCGCGGCCTCGACCCCGGCGAACAGGTCTTCGCTGGCAAAGCGCGGCGTGGACAGGATCGGGGCGGCATCGTGCGAGAAGGGGCGCTGGCTGTATTCAAACCCGCGATCATCCGCCTCGCGCCACCGCAGCGACACGCCCAGGTGCAGCAGCTCTGTTTCAGTAAGAACGGGCGTGAAGACATAGCGGGCGGCGGCGGCATGGCTGCCGGAAAACGCGGTATCATTGATGTTGTCCGCAAACAGCCCGGCATAGACCGAATGGCGCTCGCCATTGCGTTCCAGCTGCACACCGGCGCGCCGGTCGAAGGCGAACGCATCGGTGAACGCCGGCCGTTCGAAGAAGGATGTGAACCGGCCCGAGGTCTGCTCGTCGAGTGAGTTCTGCGTCTTGAACTGCCCGGCGCGGACAGACCAGCCCGATTGCCCGAGGGCCTGCTTCACATAGACGTCGGTGAGTTCCACATCGCCCGAATTGTTGCGCGCAACTTCGAGCCGGGCCTTCGTGCCGCCCCGTTTCAGGTCAAGTCCGAGACGGGCCGTCCGGATCTCGCCATGGTCATGGGCAAAGCCGGACTGATCCCCCTCTGATCCGGTATAGTCATACTGTGCACGTCCGAAGATCCGGGTTTCCCAGTCCTCCGCCAGGGCTGGCAGCGGCAGGGAGCCCAGCGCGGCAAGGCACAGGCAGGCCGTTGGAAACGACCGGGCAAGGGACGGAAACGCCAAGGGAAATCTCTCCGCGAAATACATTCTTTCGGGGGAGATATATATGTTTTGCGACAGTTCATCTCACTTTAAATGACAGAACTGTGACAAGAAAAAGGCCCCGGTGGTTACCGGGGCCCTTCGAAAAAGTCTTTAAAATCCTAGCTGTAGATTTCGAACAGGCCGGCGCCGCCCATGCCGCCACCGATACACATGGTGACAACGCCCCACTTGGCGCCGCGGCGCTTGCCTTCCATCAGGATGGAGCCGGTGCAGCGTGCACCGGTCATGCCGAACGGGTGACCGATGGAGATCGAGCCGCCATTGACGTTGTACTTCTCCGGGTCGATGCCAAGGCGGTCACGGCTGTAGAGGCACTGCGACGCAAACGCTTCGTTCAGTTCCCACAGGTCGATGTCGTCAACGGTCAGCCCATGACGTTCCAGCAGGCGCGGCACGGCGAAGACCGGGCCGATGCCCATCTCGTCCGGATCGCAACCGGCGACGTTGAAGCCGACGAAACGGCCCATCGGGGTCAGGCCGCGCTTGGCAGCTTCCTTGGCTTCCATGACGACCACGGCAGCGGCGCCGTCGGACAGCTGGGATGCGTTACCGGCGGTGACATACTTGCCTTCCTTGACGACCATGCCGCCGGAGAAGACCGGCTTCAGGCCAGCCAGCGACTCATAGGTCGTGCCCGGGCGGTTACATTCGTCACGGTCACAGACGACGTCCTGATAGGTCTCTTCGCCGGTTTCCTTGTTGACCATTTTCATGCGGGTTTTCAGCGGCACGATTTCCTCGGCCATGTAACCCTTTTCCTGGAAGGCGGCGGTGCGCTTCTGGGATTCAGCGGAGTACTCGTCCTGCGCTTCGCGGCTCACGCCGTAACGGTCAGCAACGATTTCGGCGGTTTCGATCATGGTCATCCAGATCGCCGGCCACTTCTTCATGAGTTCCTCTTCCGTGTAGCGGAAGGTGTTCATGTGGCCCGAACGGGAGACCAGCGACAGCGACTCAACGCCGCCACCGATGGCGACCGGAGCGCCTTCGTTGATCACGGTGTGGGCCGCATTCGCGATGGCCTGCAGGCCGGACGAGCAGAAACGGTTGATGGTCGCGCCGGAGGTGGTGGACGGGCAGCCGGCCCAGAGGGCTGCGTTCCGGGCAACGTTGTGTCCGGTGGCGCCTTCCGGCTGAGCGGAGCCGAGGAACACGTCTTCGACCGCACCCGGCTCAATGCCGGCGCGCTCGATGGCGCCCTTGATGGCGTGACCCGCCATGGTGATGCCGTGGGTGTCGTTCAGACTCCCGCGGTTGGCTTTTGCCATGCCCGTACGGGCGTAAGATACGATAACGGCTTCACGCATGGATTTCCCTCCAAGGACTGCAGTGATTGTTGCGGTGCACCCTACTGGTCCAGCGGGTGGAACACCAGCCCTGACGTTCGCGTAAACGGCAGGAAATCACGGCAATTTTTGCCCCGATAACGCTGGCGAGAGGTGTAAATGGGGGACAGGAATGCAAAAAAGCGCCGCCTGGGGGCAGGCGGCGCTCAATATCTGATGAAGTTGATCAGGCTCAGACCGAGACTTTGGCCTTCGGCGCAGCGGCCTTCACGGCATCGTCCACATAGGCTTCGAACTTCGCGAAGTTCTCCACGAACATGTCGGCCAGTTTGGCGGCCTGCTTGTCAAAGGCAGCGCTGTCGGTCCAGGTCGAGCGCGGATCGAGGATCTTTGCATCGACGCCCGGCACGGCGACCGGAACCTGGAAGCCGAAGGTCTCGTCCGTACGGAACTCGACATCGTTCAGCGACCCGTCGAGGGCAGCGTTCAGCAGGGCGCGCGTCGCCTTGATCGGCATACGGTGCCCCGTGCCGTAGGGGCCGCCGGTCCAGCCGGTGGAGACCAGCCAGCAGCTGACGTCATACTTGCCGATCAGTTCGCGCAGCAGGTTTCCGTATTCAGACGGATGGCGCGGCATGAACGGGCCGCCAAAGCAGGTGGAGAAGGTCGCCGTCGGTTCTGTGACGCCTTTCTCGGTGCCGGCGACCTTGGCGGTGTAGCCGGACAGGAAGTGGTACATCGCCTGGGCCGGGGTCAGCTTGGCGATTGGCGGCAGGACGCCGAAGGCATCTGCCGTCAGCATGATGAGGTTTTTCGGCTGGCCGCAGCGGCCCGACAGGGACGCGTTCGGAATGGCCGAGATCGGATAGGCGCCGCGGGAGTTCTCGGCGAGCGTCGCATCGTCGAGGTCCAGTTCGCGGGTTTCCGGATTCATCACGACGTTTTCGAGGACGGTGCCCCACTGCTTTGTCGTTGCAAAGATTTCCGGTTCTGCCTCTTCGGACAGTTTGATCATTTTGGCGTAGCAGCCGCCTTCGAAGTTGAAGAGGCCGTTCTCGGACCAGCCATGCTCGTCGTCGCCGATCAGGATGCGGCTGGCGTCGGCCGACAGGGTCGTCTTGCCGGTGCCCGACAGGCCGAAGAAGATGGCTGCGTCATCGTCCGGCGAAGTGTTCACCGAGCAATGCATCGGCATGACCTTCTTGGCCGGCAGGTAATAGTTGAGCGCCGTGAAGACCGATTTCTTGGTCTCGCCGGCGTAGGACGTGCCCCCGATCAGAACCATGCGCTTGGCAAAGTTGACCGCGATCACGGTCTCGGAGCGGCAACCATGGCGTGCCGGATCGGCCCGGAAGCTCGGGCAGTTGATGATAGTGAATTGCGATTCGAAGTTTTCGTACTCACCGGCTTCAGGCACGCGCAGCAGGTGCCGGATGAAGAGGGAGTGCCAGGCATATTCGGTGATCACGGTTACCGGCAGGCGGTGAGACAGGTCAGCGCCGCCGAAAAGTTCCTGGGCAAACACGTCCTTGCTGGCCAGGTGGGTTTTGAAGTCTTCGAGCAGGGCATCGAACTGAGCCGGCGTCATGGCGGCGTTGTTGTCCCACCAGACCGTGTTTTCAGTCGTATCGTCGCGGACCGTGAACTTGTCCTTGGCGGAACGGCCGGTGTGTTGTCCGGTTTCCACAACGAGAGGGCCGCCATCAGCGACACGTGCTTCGCCCGTCGCGACAGAGGTCTCGTACAGACGTGCCTCATTCCAGTTTTTGCGGACGGATTTGGGCTCAATCCCCAGTTCTCCAAGGATCGCTACAGTATCGCTCATTTTAGCCTCTGTTCCTGCCTTTTAGTGCTAATTCCCCAGCGCAATTCGTGCGCTCGTTTGGCTCACCCGTCCAAAATTTGCAACATTTGTGCCTGTTACGGAACCGCTTGTTTGATTTATTTTCATGGTGCGGCGCACCCGGGGCTCCTGAAAGCGCTGATATCCCGGATTCGAACAATTTTTATTCGGCAGGGTCGTCGGCGCCTCGCAGCCTGTCCAGCACCGCATCGCGCCAGCCTGCCGGCATCGCATACAGGATCCAGGCGCCAGCCTCATAATGGGCGCGCCGCCATATATCGAGTGGATTGAGATCGCCCGGCGGACAGGCGCCTTTGACCTGCGACTGGTGGTCCGGCTGGGCATTGTAAATGACCTTTGCCCGGATCACCTGCATGCAGTTGGAAACAAAGACGATTTCACCGGGCGCCTTGGTCTTTGCATCGCGGGCGAGGTTCTTCAGGCCCGAGATCGTATCGCGGCTCTCCACATCCGCAGAAATCCGCCCGCCAAGGCCGGAGCCGCGCGCCGCGATCAGCGCCATTTCCTGACTGCCGAGCCAGCCCTCCTGCGGACGGTGGCCGCCAACCATATAGAGACGATCCAGTTTGCCCGCCTTGAGCAGATTGACTGCCTTGGCGATCCGCGCTGCCGCATCCTTGTTATTGTCTGTGTAGAAGACGACGCCGGTACCACCGGACAGGGTGCGTGATTGGTCCATAAACCGGCTCGCGCCCCAGAAGAGGGCGGTTGCGACCAGATCAAGGAAGATCAGCCAGAATACGATTCGGCGAAGCCAGCGCATGCGCATCCTATAAAGACTGCTTCAGGGCAGGCCGCCATGCCCCATTCGCAGTTGTTTCAAGGAAAGTGATCGCCGGCGTGGTCAGGCGCTCGGGCAGCTCGTCCCGGCTGAACCATCCCCAGCCGCCATGCTTCTCGGGTTCCATGATACGCGGCGCTCCAGAAACGATGCGGGCTTCGTAGATCGGCGAGACCCAATGCTGGCCGTCACCGCCGTCGATGATTTCCGAGATACAGGCAAGGCGCGTCAGTTCGATGACGATGCCCAGTTCTTCCTCGATTTCCCGACGGGCCGTGTCTTCGGAGCGCTCGCCGAAATCGATCTTGCCACCGGGCAGGCCCCAGGCCCCGGCTTCGGGTTCTTTCAGGCGCTGGATCAGAAGCAGACGGCCCTGATCATCGAGGATTGCCGCGCCGCATCCAGCACCGGGGCGTAGAGGAGAATCGGTCATGTGCTGAGCCTACTGCACATGCCCTTCTGATGCAGCCTTTGCATAAGCGAGAAGCTCCTGAGGTCCGGTACCTCTCCGGGAATAGCTCAATGCAATCTCCGCAGCTCGTGTGTCGCCAGGTGCTAAATGCCCGAGCCCGTGTAGTGCGCTTTCGATAATGGCATGATTAGGGATTGTAAGGCATTGCTCCATGACATCTCTGCACGCGTCTCTGATGCTTGGGAGGCCAAGGTCCGTCAGGGGGCAATTGTCCCAAAACATATAACAGACGGTGTTGACGTAGCCCTGCACAGGGTCGCCTACGAACTCTCTTTGCAAGTGCACCGGCCCATCGTTGCATGTCACGGCATTGCGGAAAAACAAGTCGAACAATTTGAAAAGTTTTCTGACTGTCTGTACCCGGTACGGTTCAGCGATGCGTTCGTCCGCAAACAGGAACGGGTAGGAGGAGAGAACATTGTTGAACAGGAATTCGAAGCTTGTTGCGATCTGCCACGCTGAATGACGTCTCATTAGCTCCGGCAACTGGTCCAGCGAAGATGTGATCACATCGAATGAGCGCGGATCATTGTGTGGAAACGTTTCTTCGATCTTTTTCGCCGCCTCGCCCCAATACCAATCTTCCCCTTCTGTGTGGTCGAAGAGAACGTCAATAGGGCTGGGCACGTGCTAAAGCTCCCCGAAGGCTTTCAGCGCTGCTCGCGCGACGGGTTCGCCCCATTCCTGAACGAAGTGGCCGGCCTCTTCGATGATCATCGGCTCCGGGCAGTTCCGGATCTGGCCGCGCAATTCGTCCATGACTGGCGGGCCGAGCACCGGATCGGCAGCGCCAACGGCCATGAACGTGTCGCCATGCCATTCACGCCCCCACCATTCCACCGCACGCTTGGAGGTCTTCACGCCCTCCATGTCGGGCGCGACCATGACGAGTTCGGGGAAACGGCGTACACCGGCCTTGTAGGAGATGTCTGGGAAAGGGGCGCCATAGGCCGCGGCCTCGGCATCGGAGAGGATGGGCGTGCCGCGCTTCATCAGGGCGGCGACGTCGAGGTCCGGCTGCGAGGCGCTGTAGGCTTTCCAGGCATCGAAGCCTTCGCTGGGAGAGGCGCCGGTCGCGATCGCCGTGTTCATGACGATCAGTCTTTCAAACCGCTCCGGCATGTCTGGCGGCAGGGTCAGGCCCAGAAGGCCGCCCCAGTCCTGGCAGACGAGGGTGATGTTCTGGAGATCCAGCCGTTTGACCAGCTCAATCATCATGTTGCGGTGGAAATGGAATGTATAGGTCTCGTCCGCGACCGGCTTGTCGGAGCGGCCGAAGCCCAGCCAGTCCGGTGCGATGACCCGGGCGCCCGAGTCCAGAAAGACCGGGATCATCTTGCGGTAGAGATAAGACCAGGTCGGCTGACCATGCAGGCACAGATAGGTCCGCACAGCCTTTTCCGGCCCCTCGTCGACATAGTGGACGCGCAGGCCCTCATAGCCGGGCAGGTCGTCAATATAGTGCGGTGCGTAGGGCCAGCCGGGCAGGCTGGCAAACCGGTCGTCCGGCGTGCGCAATGCTTCAATCGTCATGGAGCCTCCTCCCATCTTTGATTTTCTTCTTCCTGCCGCTAGCGTGGTGGAAGCGCATCGGGACGGATCATTGCGCGGATTTGGCCGAATGTCCCGACAGGATTTCTGAAAGGGGCGGCAGACATGGCAAAAGTGATCGGATTGGGAGGCGTGTTCTTCCACTGCGCAGACGTCGATGCGACGCGCGACTGGTACAAACGCGTGCTGGGGCTGGAGATCGACGATTATGGCGGCAGCAGTTTTGCCCATGCCGACTCGGCGGCCCTCTACCCGCAGGGCGCCCGCACGATCTGGGCGCCGTTCAAGGCAGGCAGCGACTATTTCAAACCTTCAGGCGCCGATTTCATGCTCAACCTGATGGTCGATGATTTCGATGGCATGCTGGACCGTCTGAAGGCGGAAGGGGTGGCGATGGAGGGTGAGCCGATGATTGAATCCTACGGCAAATTTGCCTGGGTGATGGATCCGGACGGCCGCAAACTCGAACTCTGGCAACCGGTCGAACCTGCGGCGGAAGAGTAGGACGGAAGGGGCGGGTGGCTCAGAACCAGCCGGCAACCGTGTTCCAGGGTACGAGGAAGACGGCGATACTGCAGGCGGTTGCGGTGCCGGCGAATCCGGCCAGCATCAATGCACCGTCCCGCGCGACCAGGGCCAGTCCGAAAAGAACGATTGCCGTGCCCGGCGCCGCAACGGCGAACGGTACCAGTTCCAGCGGTATCATCAGCAATGAAAGCAGTGAAACGGACAGGGCCGCGCCATAGGTCGCGATCCTGCCTGTGGCCCAGGTCAGCCGTTCCGTGATCATCCGGTCGACTCGTTGCAACCAGGGCCGCACCCGGCTGCGGGCTTCTTCCAGTTTTGAGCAATCGATCCCCCGGTTCTGGACAAATTGCGGCATCCAGATGTGCCGCGCCCCGAAGACGATCTGCAGGCTGAACAGCAGGATGATACCGCCCACCAGGACGGGCAGGCCGGGAATGCCGCCCAGTGGCGGGACGGTGACGAGCAGGCCGAGCAGGACGATTACCGGGCCGAAAGACCGGTCACCGAACATGTCGAGTAGCGCGCCGATAGTGACTTTATCGTCGCCGCAATCCTCGATCGCGGTGTCGAGCACGCTTTCCAGGGGTTTATTCCTGCTTGGGGCCATCTCTCTTCTCCGATTACAGGCTTAAACGTGCCAGCGGGCGGAGCGTTGCGAACAAACCGCAAAAAAATGGCCGCCCGGCTTTGAATCCGAGGCGGCCCGAGGAGAGGCTCTGGAGAGTTCGCGGGAAAACCGCGCCTGTTTTAGTCGCGGGCCGAAGCCTTGCAGGTTTCGATGTCTTCAGCCGAGAGCTCGTATTTGTCGTTCTTGAAAGAGGTGATTTCGCCGGTCTTCTTCGCGATTTTCTTGCAGTCGCGGAGGGTGACTTTCTTACGGTCCATGTCGCCTGTGCAGACGGTGCCTTCGCAGGTCCAGACTGTGCCGATCACGGTGACGCGCGAGTCGTCGACCGGTTTGGCTGTCTCGAAGGTGAAGGTGGTGGCGAGTGCCGGGGCGGCGAGGCCGAGGAAGGCGGCGCCAAGAATTGCGGAACGGAGCATGGGAGGATGCCTTTATCGCTTATGATTATATTCAGCGCCGGGGCGCGGTGGACGTTCCCGGCGCTGAACCATTAGATAGCGCTGAAAATTTCGTCAAGTGTTCAGCGGTTTTTATTAAGTATCGCACTTACTTCAGAGAAGCCAGGATGCGGGCCGGCTGGCCGGTGCTGGCAGTGTACAGGCGCGTCAGCTCAGCATCGTCGATCTCGATGACGGCCTTGGCGAGAATTTCCGATACGCAAACATCGTCCACGCGCGGCGCACCGGCGACCGGGCGGGTGTAGCGGCAGGCAGCGGTGGCCTGATCCTGCAAGGATTCCAGAACGGTTTCAGCGCCGGACGCTGTGCCGAGGACGGCAGTGTCATACTGTAGGTCCAGCTGCACAACGCGCTGGATTTCCGCCGAAGCCGGGGCTGCGAACAGGGTGGCGGCGGCAAGGGTTGCAGAGGCAGTCAGAGAGAGGATGCGGGAGGTCATGGGAGGAAACCTTTTTGCGTTGGATGGCTGTGACCCGGTGAAGTCACATGAGTAAGAATATGATCACTGAATAAAATGTCAATCGTTCAATGATTATAATTTTTCTAATGCCTCATTTTAGTTCGCCGCTTGCCCCCGCGGCACAAATTGCCGTGCGCCGCTGCCTCGATATGCTCGTGGTCAAGACTTTGAAGAAACGAGACAAAGGTCAGGAGGAGACGCGACATGGACTTCAATATTCCCCAGGAGATCGCCGACTATTTGGTGGTGCTCGACAAGTTCATCGAGGACGAAATCAAGCCACTTGAGGAGCAGGACGATAACATCCGCTTCTTTGACCACCGCCGCGAATGGGCCCGCACCGATTTCGAGAATGGCGGCCTGCCGCGTCCGGAATGGGAAGAACTGCTGTCCGAAGCCAAACGCCGCGCCGACGCCGCCGGCCACCTGCGTTACGCGCTGCCGAAGGAGTTCGGCGGTCAGGATGGCACCAATCTCGGCATGGCCATCATCCGCGAACATTTCGCCCGCAAGGGCCTCGGCCTGCACAACGACCTGCAGAACGAGCACTCGATCGTTGGCAATTTCCCGCAGATCCTGATGCTGCGCGACTTTGCCCGTCCGGACCAGCGCCACCTCGCGGATGCCGCGCTGAAGGGGGAGTTCAAGGCCTGCTTCGGCCTGACCGAGCCGCATCACGGCTCTGATGCCACGCACATGGAAACCCGCGCCGTCCGCCACAAGAAAGACGGCAAGGATGGCTGGCTGATCAATGGCGAGAAGATGTGGATCACCGGCATGCACGTCGCCAGCCATATCATGCTGTTCTGCCGCACCAGCGGCGAGGACGGCGATGCGAAGGGCATCACCTGCCTGATCATTCCGGCCGATGATCCCGGCGTGATCATTGAAGAGTATATGTGGACCTTCAACATGCCGACGGACCACCCGCGCCTGACCATCAAGGATGTCTGGGTGCCGGAAGATGCCGTGTTCGGCCCGCCGGAAGGGGGGCTCGCGCTCGCCCAGCACTTTGTCCACGAGAACCGCATCCGCCAGGCGGCCAGCTCGGTCGGCGCGGCGATGTACTGTATCACCGAAGCGGTGAACTACGCCAATGAGCGCCGCCCCTTCGGCAAGCCGCTGTCGGTGAACCAGGCGATCCAGTTCCCGCTGGTGGAGCAGGCGACCGAGGCGGAAATGCTGCGCCTCTTCATTTTCAAGACGGCATGGGAAATCGACCAGATGTCCAAGCCGGAGGTTGCCATCAAGCTCTCCGACAAGGTCTCGATGTGTAACTACAAGGCCAACCGCCTCTGTTGCGATGCGGCCGACCGGGCCATGCAGGTGCATGGCGGCATTGGCTATTCCCGCCACAAGCCGTTTGAGCACATCTACCGCCACCACCGCCGTTACCGCATCACCGAAGGTTCCGAAGAGATCCAGATGCGCAAGGTGGCGGGCCACCTGTTCGGCTTCATGGGTCCGAACAAGGGCAAGAACCGTAACGAACCGTTTGACTTCGCGGTCCGCTGATTTGCTGAAAATTCTTCGCGCAAGGGGCGAAGGGTTAACAACCGGGTAACCAAGTTAACGCACTCCTCAGTCTGACAATCTGCCAGGCTGAGGAGTCTCGCCCATGTCTCTGCTCGAGCGTGTCGTTCGTGCCCATCGTTGCCGTTCTACCCATCACTATATCGCGCTGGATGCTCTGTCGCTCATTGGCGGGGAGCAGGGGGAGGCCTGGAAATCGGTCTTCCTGGTGCACCATGAGCATCTGCTGGAAGGTGCCAAGGCACCGGATGCGAAGTTCAGGGACTTCAAGAATCACGTCTGTCACGTGAATGAAGGCCTGTGGGGCGGAGCGCCCGGCAAGGCGATGGAATGGTACGCCCGTTCGGTCGAACTTCTCCGCGCAAAGAAATGGAGCAAGGCGGCCTATGCGCTCGGCGTACTGAGCCATTATTACGCGGACCCGATCCAGCCTTTCCATACGGGACAGACAGAGGAAGAGGGGGTCATCCACCGCGCCGTCGAATGGTCGATCGCCAAGAGCCGGGACGTGATCGACGAGATAATCGAGGCCAATGGCTATCCGGACATCCGCGTGCCGGCCGGGCCGGGCTTCGTCGCCGACATGGTGGTCGAAGGCGCGACGCTGTCGAACACGTTCTACAACACCTTCATCGACCATTACGATCTGGACCGCGGCGTCTCTCATCCGCCGTCCGGTCTGGATGACACGATGCGCGAAGGCATTGCCGAACTCGTCGCCTATGCCACGGCAGGCTTTGCCGTATTGGTGACCCAGGCAGTGGAAGAGGCAGCCGTTGCCCCGCCGAAGGTCGGCCTTACACTGCAGGGCTATATCGAGACGCTGGACATTCCGCTGCGCTGGATCACGGCGAAGCTCGCCGATGTGAATGATCGCGCGCAGGTCGAGCGCATGTACAAGGAATTCCAGAAGACCGGCAAAGTGATCAAGACCCTGCCGGAAGACGACAAGATCATCCGGAAGAAGCATGCGGCGCAGGTGCTCCGTGTGCCGCTGAAGGAGCTCGACAAGCAGGAAATCCGCCCGATCGGTACGGCCCATGTGCTGCCGGAAGGGGAGGCCCCGGTCGTTACCGAAGCACCGGAAGCTGAAATCGCCGAGGAGGACATCATCCTCGACGAAGCAGCGGAGATCGAGGCTGATGCTGAAGAGATCGCTGTCGGGGAAATCGAGAGCAATGACGTCGAAGCGGAGGCTCTCGACGTAGAAGACGACGTCGATGTGGAAGAAGAGCTGATCCTCGACGAAGCAGACCTCGCCGCCATCGAAGAGGCGGGACTCGATGTGGACGCCGAGATCGAAGAAGAAGCCGAACTCAGCGCTGGCGATGACGAGGACGAAGACGATGAGGCGTACGAGTCCGACGAAGACGAGGATGAGTACGAGGACGACGAAGAAGAAGACGAAGACTTCGACGAGGAAGATGAAGACGACGAGGACTTCGACGAAGACGAGGATGATGAGGAATACGACGAAGACGACGAGTCCGAGGAGTATGACGAGGAAGAGGACTACGAAGAGTCCGAATATGAGGACGAAGACGATTACGAAGCCGAGGAATATGACGACTCGGCCGAAGAAGTGTCCGGGGATGAAGTGGATGAGATTGCCGCTTCAGAGGAAGAAGACGATGCTTCCGCCGACGCGCCGCATGTCCGCTCTTCCGGCCTGACGCGCGAAAGCCCTGTCGTCGATGCGCCGTCCATCGGACCGAAGACGGCCGCGCGCCTCGAAGATGTCGGCATCTTCACGATCGGCGATCTGCTCGATTGCGATATCGAGGAGACGGCCTTCCTGCTGGACGTCCACTATATCGACTCCGAAACCCTGCGTGACTGGCAGGATCAGACGAAGCTGATGATGGAAGTACCGGGCCTGCGCGTGCATGACGTTCAGATCATGGTCGGCGCGGGCATCCGCACCAGCAAGGAACTGGCCGAAGCGCCCGCGCGCACCTTGTTCCTGCTGGCGACTGAATTCCTGAATTCGCCGGAAGGCGAGCGCGTCCGCCGCGGCGACGACCTCTTCATGGAAGAGGAAGTCGAGGAGTGGATCGAACGCGCCCGCGACGCAGCCTAGAGCGGTTCAAATTCTGACGTGAAGTGCCGCATCATCGGCGGCTCTTTCACGATTTTCAGGCCGCGCAGATGGTCCTTCGAGGCGGCGAGTTCCTCGAACACCTCGACGATATAGTCCGCGTGCGACTGGGTGTAGACACGCCGGGGCATGGCAAGGCGGACCAGGTCCATCCGCGCTGGCTCCTCGCTGCCATCGGGTTTGCGGCCGAACATGACGGTGCCGATCTCGCAGCCGCGGATACCGCCCATTTCATAAAGTGCGCAGGCCAGCGCTTGGCCTGGATATTCCAGCGGCGGGATGTGAGGCAGGAAGGCGCGGGCATCGACGAAGACGGCATGGCCGCCCGCCGGCTTCACCACTGGCACGCCCATCGCATCAAGTTTTTCGGCGATGTAGGCATTCGTCCGCACCCGGTAGCGCAGGTAATCCTCGTCAATGATTTCCGAGAGGCCCTGCGCGATGGCGTCGAGGTCCCGGCCCGCAAGGCCGCCATAGGTGGGGAAGCCTTCGGTCTGGATCAGCAGGGTGCGGGCGCGTTCGGCCAGCGCATCGTCACGCAGTGCCAGCCAGCCACCGATATTGGCGAAGGCATCTTTCTTGGCACTCATCGTCATGCCATCGGCGACTTCGAAAATGTCGTGGATGATGGCCTTGATGCTGCGGTCCTGCTGGCCGGGCTCTCGCAGCTTGATGAACCAGGCATTCTCGGCGAAGCGGCAGCCATCGATGAAGAAGGGCTTGCGGTAGTGCTGGGCGATCTGCGCGGCAGCGCGGATGTTCTCAAGGCTAGCTGGCTGGCCGCCGCCGGCATTGTTGGTGATGGTCATCATCACGGCGGGGACGGAGTCGCGCTTCTCGCGGAGCAGGGCTTCGAGGGCCTCAAGATCCATATTGCCCTTGAACGGATGATCGAGGGACGGGACCTTGCCTTCCGCAACCGGCAGGTCCACCGCTTCGGCGCCCGCCGCCTCGATATTGCCGCGGGTCGTGTCGAAATGCGTGTTGGAAGGGATGATGTGGCCAGGCTTGGCGATCAGGTTGAACAAGAGGTGTTCGGCGGCGCGGCCCTGGTGGGTCGGGATGATGTGCTTGAAATCCATCAGGTCACGGACCGCGGCTTCAAACCGGTAGAAGCTTGGCGCTCCGGCATAGCTCTCATCGCCCGTCATGACTGCACCCCACTGCGCCGCGCTCATGGCCGAGGTGCCGCTGTCGGTTAAGAGGTCGATGATCACATCGTCTGAATGCAGTTTGAAGAGATTGTACTTCGCCGCCTTCAGCAGGTCCGCGCGCTCCTCACGCGTGGTCATGCGGATCGGTTCGACCGATTTGATGCGGAAAGGTTCGATAATGGTTTTCATGTGGCTCACTCCGGGCTCGTTAAAAGTCCCGGAGGTGGCCCGAAGGCGTCGCACACAGGACTTATCCTGCGCCGCGGTTGCCTCGCCTTGGTGACGCGACCGCGCTCAGCGCCTGTTGCAATACGGGAACTGGTATCCGAGGGCGCGCCGGGATTCAAGGGGCTTGTTCGGCGCCCCTCGGCTGCAGGCCGGCGCTGCGATATATTGCATCAATTACGCGCATATTTGCGACGGCGTCGGCGCCACCGGTCAGCGGCTCTGCGCGTCCGGCCAGCACATCAATCATGTGCGCCAGCTGGTAATCATAAGTGCTGTCGCCGGGAATCGTCTCAGTCCGGTCCGGCTGGCCGCGCTGTTGGAGAATGACCTTGTGTCCCAGATAGGGGTGGATCGGATTGTTGAAGGTCAGGGACCCGCTGGTGCCTTCGATATGGAGCTGGATCCGCCGTGAGACGGTTTCCGACATGGAGGTCATGATCGAAGCGGTCACATCGCCCGGGAACACCAGCCGCGCATGGGTGGAGATGTCGACACCCGGCCGGTCACAATGGCATTCGGCGGAGGCCACGGACGGTTCCGCGCCAGCCATCGTCCGTACCATGTGGATACAATACGTGCCGAGATCCATCAGCGCGCCACCGCCGGCTTCCAGCGTGTGGCGCAGTTCTCCCGGCCGGTAGGGGATGGGCACAGAGAACGCCGCCTCCATCGACAGGATCTTGCCCACGTGCCCGCTGCGGACATGGCCGAGGGCGTGGAGGAAGGCAGGATGGAAGCGGTAGTGAAAGGCTTCGACCAGCGGCCGGTCGGCCTCGATCGCGGCTTTCTGCATCAGGGCAGCCTCATCCGCATTCATGGCGAAAGGCTTCTCGCACAGCACGGCCTTGCCGGCCTTGAGAGCCGCGATGCTCAGGTCGGCATGCCGGTTCGGGGGCAGGGCATTGTAGATGAGGTCAATGTCCTCGCGCGCGATCAGGGCGTCATAGCTGCCTGCGACATGCTGTATGCCATGCTCTTCGGCATAGGAAGCGGCGCGGCCGGCATCGCGGGCAGCGACGGCGACGACGCGACAGTCGGTCCGCCGCCGGGCCGGTTCGATGATGGCTTTGGGCGCAATCTTGGCTGCGCCGAGGATGCCGATGCGGATCATGTCCTTGCCCCTTGGTTCCTCTGGCGTGGATATTCTTAACAGCGCTTTGCTGCAATCTTCAGGATTTCACCGATCCGGTAACCAAACAGAAAGGCTGTCGCGGGTTAATGGAACATCCCAGGGCCGTTAATCTTAGGAGTGCCTACGCCAATGATGAATGATCTTACGGCGCACATCGCTAAAACCAGCGGCCTTGCGGACCCTATCGCAAAGCAGGCCCTCGGCATCGTGCTCAACGCTGCCGAGCGTCAGGCTTCCCCCTTCGCAGACGCCATGTTCAAGACACTTCCGGGCGCACGCGCCCTGTCGGCCCGGACGGGAAGTGAACTCGGTGCTCCGGTCGGCGAAATCGCCCGCATGATCGAGCAGACGCCAGGCGGCAAACGCCGCGTCGCGCGCGAGATGATCACGGCGCTGCATGGCATCGGGCTGGACCATAAGAACATCGGTGCGCTCCTGCCGGCCATCTCCACGCATATGGAAGAGGTGCACGGCCTGACCGGTTTCGGCCATCTGGGCGACCTGATCGGTTCGGATCTCGACAGCGACACCAAGGCAGACGACAGCGATACAAGGGCTGCCTGATCCCCCCGGAAATACGACACGAGCGGCCGCCCTGCACCGGGCGGCCTTTCTGTATGCACTAAAATATTTTCCACTTCATTGATCCAGCCGCCGGTGCAGGTCGTAAGCAGTGTGATACGTCCGGCGTCCCCCCACCCCAGACGGACGTGTTGAAAGGGCCGGGTGGGCCGCCTCCCGGCAGCCCGGCCCTTTCCCTCCGCTTCTGGCCTGTTTAAAGAAGGGCGGACGAACAGGGGAATTGCATTCATGACGGCTACGGCGACGCTTCAGGCGGATGAGAAACTGGCGCTTGACCTGATGGGGGCCATCCGGGCCGCTGCGGAGGAATTGTGTGCGCCTTCGGCTGTGGATCTCGTTTCCGTCACGGTCGATGTCTCCGCCCGGATCGAGGATGCAGGAGCGGCGACTTTCGAGACCCGGATCGACCGGCGCACGCGCACGATCCTGTTCGCAGGTGGCTCCGCTGTCATTGGCGGGAAGATCGTGATGAGTGCGACGGCCGTCTATTCCATCCGTCCGGCCTGAACCGCCCGGCCATCGAACGCGCCCTCTGGCAGGGTGTCGAGTTCGTTGCGGATACGGGGCAGGGCTTCAGGGTGATTTTCCTGCAGCCAGGTAATCATCTTTTCACGGATAAAGCAGCGCAAATCCCAGGCGTCAGGAGAGTTCCGTGCACTCGCCAGCGCCCGTATACGGATCGTATTCATGCCCGTATCTGTCACCTGCAAATTCACGACGTCGCCATCCCATAGTGGCGTGGCGCGGCAGATCTCGGTCAGCTTGTCCCGCATGTCGGCCACCGGCGCCCGGTAGTCCAGAGACCAGAAAACGCTGCCGATGATATTGGCGGACTTCCGTGTCCAGTTCTGGAAGGGCTGTTCAATAAAATAGGACAGCGGCACGATCAGGCGGCGCCAATCCCAGATGCGCACGACAACATAGAAGAGGCCGATCTCCTCGATCCATCCCCATTCGTCTTCCAGCACGACGGCATCGTCCAGCCGGATTGGCTGGGTAAAAGCGATCTGCAGGCCCGCGATCAGGTTGGACAGCATGGGCCGGGCCGCAATACCGACCGCGATACCGGCTATGCCGGCTGAGGCAAACAGGCTGACCCCGAACTGTTTCACGCCGGGGATCAGCGTCAGGGCCGCGGCGACGGAGATCACGCCGACCGCAACAACCCAGATGCGCCGGACAACGTCCAGCCGGGTCGCCGATTTACGGGCTTGCAGATTGTCGGCCTCGTGAAAGTTCAGCTTGGCGAGCCGCCGTTTGATCAGCCCGTCGACCAGTGTGCCGATTGTCCAGCCGATTGCGCCGATGAAACAGATCGAGGCGATTATGTCCGGCCATTCGCCGAGCTTGTCCCAGTCAGGCACCAGACCCGTATGCGGTACCGTCAGGATTGCGGCGCCAATCAGGGCGAACAGGATGGGCGGCCGGGCGCGCTTCATCCACCGGATACGCATCGCGAGCTTCAGCTTTTCCCGCTTTGAGCGGTCGTCTTTCTTTTTCGCGTTTTCCTCGCCGGCGATGACAGGGCTCCTTACGGTGACGTGTCTTATACGTCCGGATAAGCCAAAGCGTTGCGAGGGTTCAACAGCCGGGCCCGCCTTTCGTGCCGAAACGAGGCCGGCGAGCAGGGATTGGGCGCTATTTCACGCGTTTGGCGCGGAAGGCCAGGCCACCGTCCAGCTTCATCTTGTAGCTGCCGAGCGCGGCCTGATAGATGCGGGCCTCCTTCTGGCCGCGCGGATTGACGCCCTTGTCGTCGATCTGCTCCCACACCTGGCCATTCTCCAGCGTGATAACCAGCGCGCGGCGTTTGCCGCTGATAGACCGGATCGGGAAGGTCACTTCCTTCAGCTCATCCGATTTGGACTTTCCGTTCTCATCCTTGTTGCCAAAGGCGAGTTTCGGGAGCGAGGGGATCGAGAAGCCGAAACTGTCGCGCTTCACTTCCTCGACTTCCTTGCGGGTGAACGTCTTCACCTCTCCGGCTTCCTCGGCGGCCTTAAGGCGGCCCACAGCCGTGTCATAGCAGGCCAGCCGCTCGGCATCCGTCGCGATGTCCTTGCAGGCATAAACGTCGGACGTGGACACATCCTCGGCCAGCGCGGGCAGGGTGGCCAGGGTGATGGCGGCGGCGATGAGCGTGATCGGGCGTTTCATGGCGGCGTTCCTCGAAATGGGGGGCTTTGGTGCCCCTGATTGGCGCTATTTCTGGCAAATCCGGGAAGGCCCGGGAAGGGGAGGCCGCAGTTTGCGGCAAACTCAGCTTCCGTTCATTCAAAATAAGCAAAGTCTTTTCATTTGGGCCGCCATCTGGCAGCAAACGATCCAGATTGAGACCACCTAGGAGTATGTGAATGATCTTCTCCCGTATGCGCGGCCTTATGGCCACAGGCGCACTGGCCCTTGTCCTGGCAGCTTGCGGAGGCGGCGGTGGCGGCGGATCTGCCAGCGATGTGCCGACCTTGCGGCGCGGTATTTCGGCCAAGGTCGACACGCTGGATCCGCACAAGTCTTCGGCCCAGTGGGAGAACATCATCATTGGCGACATGTTCATCGGCCTGACCACCGATGGCGTCGATGCCCGCCCGGAACCCGGCATGGCGACGAGTTGGGAGACCAGCGAAGACGGTCTCGTCTGGACGTTCCATCTGGGCGACTATTACTGGTCTGATGGCAATCCGGTGGTGGCGGATGACTTCGTCTACGCCCTGCGCCGTATCCAGTCTCCGGAAGTGGCGTCGCAATATTCCTCGCTGCTTTACCTCATCAAGAATGCCGCGCCGATCAATGAAGGGAAGCTGCCGCCGGAAGAGCTGGGCGCCCGTGCGATTGACGACAGGACGCTGGAACTGACGCTGGAATACCCGGCACCATACCTGCCGGGCCTCCTGTCGCACTACACGACCTATCCGGTGCCAAGCCATGCGATCGAAACCTATGGCGATGCCTGGATTCAGCCTGACAACATCGTGGTGAACGGTCCGTACAAGCTTGTCTACTGGCGGACCGGCGACCAGCTGGTGGCCGACAAGAACCCGACCGGCTTCGGTGCCGAGGATGCCTGTTTCGACCGCGTGGTCTATTTCGAACTGGAAGACCTGACCTCGGTCGAGAACAAGATCCAGGCCGGCGAGCTGGACATCAACAATGCTTTCGATGGCGCCCGTCAGGCCGAAATCGAGGCCAAGCTGCCGGGCTGGGTGCGCACAACGCCGGCCCTGATCACGACATACTGGACGTTCAATTCCTCGATTGCCCCGTTCGACGATGTGCGCGTGCGCAAGGCGCTGTCCATGGCGCTCGACCGGGAGTTCATGGTGAAAAGCGTCCTGACGCCGGGCTATGTGCCGGCCTATTCCATGGTGCCTCCGGGGATCGACAATTACGATGCACCGCGTCCGCATGTGGAGTGGGAGAACATGCCCCGCGAGGAACGCCTCGCAGAGGCCAAGCGCCTGCTGGAAGAGGCTGGCTACGGGCCGGACAATCCGCTGGCGTTCGAGTACATCCACCGCTCGACCGACGATAATCCGAAGGTCGCCCCGGTCGCGCAGGCCAACTGGGCCGAGATTGCGCCATGGGTGAAACCGACCATCGTCAAGCAGGACACCAAAGTGCTGTATGCGCGCCTGCGCCAGTCGGACTTCCAGGTGGCGGATGCGGCCTGGGTTGCCGACTTCGACGACCCGATCAACTTCCTCTACCTGCTGAAATCCGACACCGGCCAGCAGAACTACGGCAATTACAACAATCCGGAATACGACGCCCTGCTGCAGCGGTCGAATTCGGAACTCGACCTGAAAAAGCGGGCCGAGACCTTTGCCGAGGCCGAAGACCTGATGCTGAACGACTATCCGATCACGCCAATGTGGTTCCAGGTCACCAAGAACCTCGTGGATCCGGACCTGACCGGCTATGAGGACAACGCCAAGGACCAGCACCGCTCGCGCTTCATGTGCAAGAGTGGTATCAAACCGGCGGAATAAAAGTCGCTGAACAGGGGGAGGCGGCATGAGCCACGATATGGAAGCCGTCGGGGCTGCCGCGCTCGGCGGCCTGACCTCCGGCGAACACCACCCGGTCACGAAGGGTGAGCCCTGCCGGAATTGCGGGGCGCCTGTCGCCGAGCGTTATTGCTCGCGGTGCGGCCAGCTTGCGTCGAACTTTCACCGGCCTTTCTTCAGCCTGGTCGCTTCCAGCCTGGCCGACACGTTCGCGCTGGACAGCCGGCTCTGGCGCTCGGTGCCGATGCTGCTGTTCCGGCCGGGGCGGATGACGCGGAATTATCTGGACGGCCAGCGCGCCCGCTATGTGCCGCCATTCCGGCTGTTCCTGCTGGCTTCGGTACTGTTTTTCCTTACGGTTTTCGGCCTCGGCGACCGGTTGGGCTGGTACCAGGACTGGCAGCTCAACCCCGGCTCGACCTTGAGCCTGTCCGAAGAGGATAGTGCGAAGCTGATTGAGACCATTGACGCCCAGCTGGCCGACGAAAACCTCGATCCCGATACCCGGACCGTCTTGGAGAAGACGCTCGCCAACCTCGAATCCGGCTCGAAAAGTCCGATTCTCGACGAGTCGACGGGCCAGGTCGACCGTGACGCGCTCGACGAGATGATCGAGCTGACCACGAATGAAGATGCCTCGCCGGAGGAGGTCGCAACGATCAGAGGGGCAGGGAACCGGCTCGCCCGCGTCCTGGAAAACCAGGACCGGTTCGGAGCCCGCCTGCGCGAATGGGCACCGCGGTTCAGCCTGATGTTCATGCCGCTCCTGGCCCTGATGCTGACGGTCATGTACGCATGGCACCGCAGGATCTATGTATATGACCACGTGATCACGGCCCTCCATTTCCAGACCTTCATTTACAGCCTGTTGACCCTGTTGCTGCTCGCTGCTGCATTCCTGCACACTGGGGCTGGGTGGCTGTTCGGAATCGGCACGCTCTGGGGCATCTGGTACCTGCATCGCCAGCTCCGGGTCACCTACGGGACCGGCCTGTTCATGGCGGCCTTTCGTACCTCGATATTGCTAATCCTGGGCATAACCGTCCTGTTTGTGCTGGCCCTCGGGCTGGTTATCCTCAGTTTTTTGCTCACATGACGCTGATTGCCTCGCCAACTGAGGCAAATAAACCACACCCCGCTTCTTTCGATGACAGAACGGTAACAGCGCGTTGACGCTAAGGTGACGTGGGCCTTATCGATATGGCCAAGTCCGGATTTCAGGGGTCCGGGCATGCGCTTGTGCTCAAGCGCAGTTCAACTTTTGGAGGTAATATAGTGAACGGGAAATCCATGAAGTCCCGCCTGCTTGCTTCGTCCGTCTTCGCGGGTGCAGCATTTATGGCGCAGGCGAGCATGCTCGCCGTCGCCCAGGAAGCAGACGAAGCTGTCGATACCGTGGCCACCACCACGGAAGACGCAACCGCACGCCAGGAAACGGTGTACGTCACCGGTTCGCGCATCGCGCAGCCGAACATGACCACCACCAGCCCGGTGACCTCGGTTTCCGCGAACGACGTGAAACTGCAGGGTGTGACGCGCGTCGAAGACCTCGTCACCCAGCTGCCGCAGGCTTTCGCCGCACAGAACTCCACCGTGTCGAACGGTGCATCCGGTACCGCAACGGTTTCGCTGCGTAACCTCGACCTCGGCGGCAGCGCAACGCGTACGCTGGTCCTGGTTGACGGCAAGCGCCTGCCTTACGGTTCGCCGAACGATGCCGCTGCCGACCTCAACCTGATCCCGGGCCAGATGGTCGAGCGCGTTGACGTCCTGACGGGCGGCGCATCGGCTGTTTACGGTTCCGACGCCATCGCCGGCGTTGTCAACTTCATCATGAAGGACGACTTCGAAGGTGTGCAAATTGACACCCAGTACGGCTTCTACCAGCACAACAACGACTACGACACGAACGGTGACCTCCGTGACGTGATCGCTCAGCGCGCTGTTGGCAACCCGTCCCAGTTCGCTCTGCCGGACGACAACGTGATCGACGGTTACTCGAAAGAGATCACCGCCATCATGGGTGTGAACACCGACGACGGCCGCGGTAACCTGACCGCATGGTTCGGCTATCGTAACAACGACGAAGTGCTCCAGGGCGACCGTGACTACTCCGCTTGTGCCATCGGTTCTGCTACGGCAACCGGCTTCACCTGCGGTGGTTCGTCCACGTCCTTCCCGGGCCGCTTCACGGACTTCGACGCGTTCAACTACACGATCGATCCGGCAACCGGCGAGTTCCGCGACTTTGACGCGGCAACCGACCAGTACAACTACGGTCCGCTGAACTTCTATCAGCGTCCGGACGAGCGCTACACGGCTGGCTTCAACGGTCACTATCAGATCAATGATTACGCCGAAGCCTACACCCAGTTCATGTTCATGGACTATCAGTCGAACGCTCAGATTGCGCCGTCGGGTAACTTCTTCGCAACCACGTCGATCAACTGCGACAACCCGCTTATCTCGGCTTCGCAGCTGGCAGACATCGGCTGTACGTCGGCGAACATCGCTGCTGGCGACTCCATCGGCATGTACATCGCTCGCCGTAACGTCGAAGGCGGCGGCCGTCAGGACCACCTTGGCTACCAGACCTATCGCGGCGTGGCTGGCCTGCGCGGTGATCTCTACAAGGCTCCGGGCTGGTCGTATGACATCTCCGCTTCGTTCGCTCAGGTGACCCTGAGCCGTTCTTACCGGAACGAGTTCTCGATCACCCGCCTGAACCGCGCCCTGAACGTCGTTGACGACGGCACCGGCACGGCAGTCTGTGCAAGCGTTCTCGACGGCACCGACCCGAACTGCGTGCCGTGGGATATCTTCACGGTCGGCAACGTGACGCCGGAAGCTCTGGCTTACCTGCAGGTTCCGCTGCTCCAGACCGGTACCACCGAGCAGAACATCGTTTCCGGTGTCCTGACGGGCGATCTGGGCCAGTATGGCTTCCAGCTGCCGTCGGCAAACTCCGGCCTCCAGGTTGCTATCGGTGCTGAATACCGCCGTGACGCTCTGGAATCGATCACCGACAACTCGTTCGCAACGGGTGACGGTGCTGGTCAGGGTGGCCCGACCATCGGTCTCTCCGGTGCTGTCGACTCCTACGACATGTTCGCGGAATTCCAGATGCCGCTGGTTGAAGGCAAGCCGGGCGTTGAGCTCCTGTCCATCGAAGGCGCTTACCGTTACTCCGATTACTCGACCGGCATCAGCGCCGACTCGTACAAAATCGGCGGTGACTATGCTCCGACTTCGGACATTCGCTTCCGTGCCAGCTTCCAGAAAGCTGTTCGTGCACCGAACGTGATCGACCTCTTCCAGGCTCAGGGCTTCAACCTGTTCGACCTGGACGACGATCTCTGTGACTTCACCGACCCGGCCGGCGACGGCACCGGCGGTGCAGCATGTATCGGTACGAACCCGTGGCAGGTCACTCAGGCGCAAGCCGATGGTGGCGCTCTGGGATCGCCGGCTGGTCAGTACAACTACCTGCAAGGTGGTAACCCGGACCTTCAGCCGGAAGAAGCTGAAACCCTCACGATCGGCTTTGTTGCTACGCCGACCTTCCTGCCGGGCTTCTCGGCATCGGTCGACTACTACAACATCGACATCACCGATGCGATCTCGACGGTTGGTTCTTCTGTCACCATGCAGCTCTGCTACCTGCAGGGCGATGCTGATGCGTGTCAGCGCATCCAGCGTAACGCCAACGGCCAGCTCTGGGTCGGTACCGGCAACGTTGTTGACCTGAACGTCAACATCGGTGGTGTGGAAACCTCCGGTTTCGACATCTCTGCTGCCTACGGCTTCGACATGGGCAAGTATGGTTCGATGAACCTGAGCATGAACGGTACCCTCCTCGACAGCTTCGATGTCGACCCGGTTGGTAACGCTGCTTACGCCTATGACTGCGTTGGCAAGTACGGCAACGACTGCTTCACCCCGACCCCGGAATGGCGTCACCGCGCCCGCGCAAGCTGGGTCACTCCGGTGGATGGTCTCGACCTGTCGGCGACCTGGCGTTACATCGGCTCTGCCGATCTCGACACCGGTGTCACCAACCGCGTGGACTCCACGCTGGAAGAGCAGAACTACATCGACCTGGCTGGCCAGTGGGCCGCCAAGGATTGGGTCTCCTTCCGCTTCGGTGTGAACAACGTGCTGGATGATGATCCGCCGCTGTCCGCTTCGACCGGTACGACGGGTAACGGTAACACCTACCCGCAGACCTACGACGCAATGGGTCGTTACTTCTTCGTCGGCGCGACGTTCGACTTCTAAGTCGGCTCGCCCAACGGCAAAATCGGGAACGGCGGTCCTTCGGGACCGCCGTTTTCTTTTTGACGGAGAGTCGCGGGGAGGGGGGCGGCACGGCAAGGCGCACTCAGGCGTCCGCGCTACACGGTCCATTCACGGTGTTTATATGGTGTTCTTCATGGTCCACTGGGGCGGTCTATCCAACCGGTCAGGGGCGGGAGACCGTCAGGCGTCCGCGCGCCAGCGGGCGTAGATCGCCGTCGGGAGGAGCCGGTCGGAGTCTTTCTGGGGGAGGGCCATTTCACCCATTTCCATCGTGCCGCCATAGGGCTTCAGCCGGTCGGCCAGCGCTTGGGCGAGGGCCAGGTAAGACAGGCGCACGGCATAGGCCGTGAGGATCACGAAACGGGGCTGGTCGCTCAGCAGATCCCGCGCAGTGTCCAGTAATTCCGGGAGATTTTCTTCAAACCGCCAGGTCTCGTTCTTGGGCCCCCGGCCGAATTTCGGCGGATCCAGGATGATGCCGTCATAGCGGTTGCCACGCCGGATTTCGCGGGCGGTAAACTTCATCGCATCGTCGGCGATCCACCGGATCGGCTTGTCGTCAAGGCCGCTGAGGGACTGGTTTTCCTTGCCGTAGCCGTTCGATTTCGGGCTCGCATCGAGGTGCACGACTTCCGCGCCGGCAGCCGCACAGGCGAGCGACATCATTCCGGTATAACCGAAAAGATTCAAGGCCTTGATGGGGCGTCCGGCGGTTCGGATCTGCTCCTGAGCGAAGCGCCAGTGGACCGAATGTTCCTGGAAAATGCCCATATGCCGGAAGGCGGTGCGGCGGGCATTGAAGGTGAGGCCATTCCAGTGCATCGGCCAGGTGTCCTGTGCCTTGGGAGAGAGAATTTCCCAATTGCCGGAGCCATCTTCATCATTGTTTTTACTGGAGAAACGTGCATCTGCGCGCCAGGTTTCCACTGGCCGGGCCGGTTCCCAGAAAGCCTGCGGATCGGGGCGGATCACGGTCTGGCTGCCGAAGCGCTCCAGCTTCTGGAGATGGCCGGAATCGAGCAGGGCATAGTCGTCCCAGTCGTCCGCGACGAGCAGCTTTGTCTCTGTTTTCATTGGAAATCCCGCTGCCGCCAGGCCTCATAGACCATGATCGCGGTGGCTTGCGCAAGGTTCAGACTATCCGCGCCGCCGCGCATGGGGATGAGGACGAGTTGGTCGCAATCGGCTTCGACGGCGGGGGGCAGGCCGGCCTGTTCGTTGCCCATCAGGATGACTGTATCCTGTTGCAGGTTCACCAGATCGTGGCGGACGGTGCCGTTCACGGAGGCGGCGACGGAGGCGATGCCGGATTTGCGGCGCCAGGCCTCGAAGTCTTCATAGGAGGCGCCCGCAAACGGCATGTCGAACACCGAGCCCATGGAGGCGCGCACGGCCTCGAAACTGTAAGGATCACAACAGGTTCCGACGAGGATGACCCCGTCCGCCCCGGCGCAGTCGGCGGTCCGCAAAATCGTGCCCAGATTGCCCGGATCGCGCACTTCATAGAGGGCGACGAAGAGCGACTTGCGCGGACTATACCGGACTTCCAGCTGATCAAGCGTGACCTGGCGCTGCCTGAACGTTGCGATGACGGACTGGGCGTTGTCCTTGTGCGTGATCTTCGACATCAGCCGTTCCGGCACCAGCACGACCCGGGCGCCGGCGGCCTCTGCCTTGTCGGCAAGGGCGGCAATATGTGGCCGGTCGGCAACGGCGGCGGCGACGACCAGCGTGTCCGGCTGCCAGTTATTGGCGAGGCCCTGTTCCACGAGGCGCGCGCCCTCGGCCAGGAACAGACCGCTGGATTGGCGCTCCTTTTTCCGCTCAAGGCCTTTCAGCGACTTGATCAGCGGATTGGATGGGGAGGTGAGGGTTTCAGGCGGACGTTTCATGCGTTGTGGATCGCGTGCGGCGGACTCTTGCGACGGGTCCCTGAATAGGGCATCCCATCACAAAGGGAATGCCTAACAGGAGGTTAGCGGGGTCCCGAATGAAAATGCTCGATTACCTGCTGGCGCCGGTCGCGCTGGTAGGCCTCGTGGCAACGGGATGGTGGGGGCTGTATCAGTCTCCGCAGCGGCCTGCAAACCTGGCCGCGCAGCTTGAGCAGGATGCCAACGCCGCCCTTGCCCGAAACGGATATGACTGGGCGCATGTGCGCATGAACGGCCAGCGCGCCGTGCTGAAGGGGGCTGCCCCTTCAGAGGATGCCGCCATGGCCGCGGCAGAGACCGTTCTGCGCTCCACCTGGGGCGGGGGCGTCGTCGTCGGCGGTGTGACGGTTGTGGAAGTCGCGGTCGATCCCGGCAAACCTGTGTCGCCCTTTGTCTGGCGCGCGGAAAAGCTGGCCGACGGCCGGATCATCCTGTCAGGCCATGTACCTTCACGCATGATTGCCAGCCAGATCGAGGCGGAAGCCACGCGGCTGTCGCGGGGCCAGACGCCGGAAAACCGGATGGAAGTCGCCGCCGGGGCGCCGGGCGGAAACTGGCAGGGCGTTGCCCGCTTCGGGCTGGGCCTCCTCATGGAACTGGACAGCGGCGAGGTGCGCCTCAGCGACAACACATTGCGGGTTGGCGGCACCGAGCTGGACGCGGCCGAGCGTGCGCGTCTCTCGGCGCAGGTGTCGGCACTGGCCGCGCCTTATCGCGGCGTGCCGCTGATCAAGGGCCTGCCGGTCTGGACAGCAACGCACAGCGCCGACGTCCTGGTCCTGTCGGGCAAGGTGGCCAGCGATACCCAGCGCCGTGACCTGATCGGCATCGCTGAGGCCCACGCGTCCGGCGAGGTGACCGACCGGATGGAAATCGCCCCGGACATGCCGGATAACTGGATCGCCCTGGCCGAAGCGGGCCTGCCGGAGTTTGCGCGCTTCCGGGAGGGTGAGATGGGCTTCTATCCGGCCGACGGCGATGCCGGTTTTGCGGTCGAAGGGGAGGCGCCTGCCAGTGCCATCCAGTTCCTGAAAGAGGACCTCTCCGGCCCGCTGGCCAGCGGGCCCGATTCCGTACCGGTCACGATCTGGGCCGATCCCATCGACGTGGAAGTGCCGGAAGTCGCCGCGATCGATTTTGCGGCCGATCCCGCGGCGGCCTGCCAGTCTGCATTTGACGCCGTGCTCGCCGCCAACCCCATCCTGTTCAATGAAAGCGGCACCGGGCTTTCCCGCACCAGCGGCGCGGTGCTGGATAAACTGCTGGCCGTGTCACATCTCTGCCCATCTGAGCTGCTAATCGAAATTCGCGGACAGGCCGATCCGGCGGCGGACCCCGCATCCGGCGCGGCACGGGCGGAAGCGGTCATGTCCTATTTGGCGGCAGCCGGGGGCGACCGGCAGCGTCTGTCTGCGGTTGGCTATGGCCCGGACCCGTCCGGGCAGTCTAATGACAATGATGGCGGTCAGGTGAAAAATCGCCGGATCGGCATCAAGGTTCTCACACGGAGCGACTAATGGCTTGGCTTGTAACACATATGTGGATGGTGCTGGCTGGCGCGACCGTGTTCGCACTGATGCTGGGCTGGTCGGTGCGGGGCATGCTGCTGACTGGCAAGATGCGCAAGGCCATTGTCGACAAGGATGTGGCGCTGACGGAACTGGATCAGGCGCGCGATGAGATCGAGCGCCTGTTTGCGGCGCAGCGGGCCCAGAGAGGCGAGGGCGGCGGCGTGGCTGATGCATCGGCGCGCAAGATTTCCGACCTGACGGCAGAGCTGCAGAAGGCCAAGACCGAGCTGACGACGCTGAGATCCGAAGCGGCGAAAGCGGCCTCGGCACCGCGGGCCGAACCGGCCACGGAACGCGATGCGCCGACCATTGTGCTGCCGCCGAGCCGTGGCGGCTTGGACGAGGCCAGCGAAGAGGCTGGCACGCCAGCAGCTGAGAACGAAGCGGCCGAACCGCCGACGCTGACCTGGCGCAACCGGCATCTCGAAGCCCGGGTGAAACATCTCGAAGCGCAGCTTGCAGAGATCGAAGCGGGTCCGGCTGCTGAGGCAGAACCTGCGGCTGTGGTCGCTGAGGACGCCCCGGCAGCTCAACCGGCTCTGTCTGTCGATGAAGAGGGGCTGGCGAAGCTGAAATGGCAGGCCGACTATCTCAAGCAGCGCGTCGAGGCGCTGGAGGCGGAGCTGGCCAAGGCTCCCGCCGAAGTTCCTGTCGTTGCGGATGAGGATGCCAATGAGGAAATGGCTCGCCTGCGCTGGCGCAACCGGTTCCTGGAAGGGCGGCTCGCCTATTTCGAGGGCGGCGCGGATGACGCGGCGGCTGAGCCGGTGGCTGAGAAGACCGGCGCCGAAGCCATGCTGGAAGAGCTGGAAGTCACCGACACGGCAGCTGATATGACCGAAGCGGTCGAGGCCATGGCCGAGGGCCTGACCGTCGCCGAGCTGCCGGACGAGGCCGAACCGGATTTCGTGGAAGTGAAAGACGAAGCGCCCGAGGAGGCCGCGTTTGAAACGCTGGCCGGGACCGAAACCGTCGAGGTCGAGGTAGCGGACGAGGAAGACGCTGCGCCATTTGAGGAAGAAGCTCCGGCGGCGTTCGTTGAGGACACGGCTGAAGCCGCTGAAGACGAGGCCCCGGAGGCCGGGGCTGAGGAAGAGACAGACTTCGAAGACGTTTCCGACGATGAAGAGGAATCCCTCGCCGAGGCCGATCATGCCGATGAGGATGTGCTCTCGGACGAAGAGTATGACGAAGCGGATGACGGCGAAGACGAATACGGAGTGGACGCCGATGAGGCGGACGCGTTCGAGGATGATGCTGAAGAAGACGACGCTGAAGACGATGAAGATGAAGACGAAGAGTCGGATGAGGCGGATGACTATGACGACGAAGACGAGTCCGGCGACATAGACGACGAAGACGCTGATTTCGAAGAGGAAGACTTCGATGAAGACGACTTCGAAGACGATGAAGACGCCGATACGGACGAAGACGAAGCGTACGATGACGCCGAAGATGAAGATGACGATGACGACGACACCCATGAAGAGGACGACGCGTCTGATGAGGCCTGGGACGACGCGGAAGGCGACGTGGACGAGGAAGATGCGTCCGACGAGGCCGATGAAGACGAGTCGTCCGAAGAGGGCGTAACCTACGAAACCGACGAGACGATCGTGCCGGAACGCCCGATGGCGATGAACGGCCCGGTCGAAGGCCATCCGGACGATCTGACCCTGATCGGCGGCATCGGGCCCAAGATCCAGGTCCTGCTGAACGAGCTGGGTGTCTGGCACTATGACCAGATTGCTGAATGGACGCCGGCAAACGTCGCCTGGATGGATGAACACCTCAATTTCGGTGGCCGGATCACGCGCGAAGGCTGGGTGGAGCAGGCGGCCGTTCTGGTCCGCGACGCCGAGAGCGTCTGACGCATTCAGCAAGGGTTCAGCCGGAACCGGCGAGATTTGCCTGCGTTCATCGCAGACGCGATTGCAATTTGAAGGCGGGCAGCTAACCTTGTGCTGCCGGAGTGAGGGAAAGCACATGACGAAACTGATCGATATTGACAGCGCCATTTTCGAGGGCGCGCCGCGTGTGAACCTGTCCCGCCGCGCGATCATTTCCGGCATCGCGGCCGGTACGGTGTTTCCATTCATCAGCGGGTGCGAGACCAATCCGGCGACGGGCCGCAGCCAGCTGCTGCTGTTCGGTGACCAGGAAGTTGCCTCGATGGCGGCTTCGGCCTGGACCGACATGAAGGCGCAGACGCCGGTGACCGCGAACTCGCAGCTCAAGAACCGCGTGCTGCACGTCTGGGAGAAGACCGTGCGCGGCGCTGAGCAGAAGGGCGACATCGCCGCCGGGCAAAGCTGGGACGTGGCCGTCTTCGATACCGATGACGTCAACGCCTTTGTCATGCCGGGTAACCGGGTCGGCGTGTATCGCGGCATTACCGAGCTGACCGAGAATGACGACCAGCTGTCTTCCGTCCTTGGGCATGAGACGGGCCACGTCGTTGGCCGCCATGCGGCCGAGCGCCTGTCGGTGACGACGCTGGCGCAGACGGGGCTTGCCGTCGGCCAGATCGCCATTGCCCAGTCCGATACGCTGTCCAAGTACGGGAGCGAAATTGGTGCACTGGGCGGCGCGGCCATGCAGTTTGGCGTGATCCTGCCCTATAGCCGCAACCATGAGCTCGAAGCCGACAAGCTTGGCGTCGATTACATGCACAATGCCGGTTATGACGTGCGCCAGTCTGTGCGCCTGTGGGAACTGATGGACGCCCAGTCCAAAGGCCAGCGGCCGCCGGAATTCATGTCCACCCACCCGGACCCGGCCCGCCGAGCCCAGGAACTGGTGAAATACATCAACGCCAGGGGCTACGCCCTGATGTAGTCAGGATGTCGTCCGGGGCAGGGGCGGCCTGACTCGCCCCGCTTGACCCCACTATCCAGATGCGCCATACGCGCCGCTTCTGCGGGAGGCACGCCATGCCTGACCGCGGAGCCTCCATTGTAACCGGGCGGATCGAAAGACCACCGCCCCATCTGAAACGTTCGAGAGGACAATATGGCCAAGAAACTGCTGGGGCAGCTGAAGCTCCAGATTCCTGCCGGCCAGGCCAACCCGTCGCCGCCTGTCGGCCCGGCGCTCGGTCAGCGCGGCATCAACATCATGGAATTCTGCAAGGCGTTCAACGCCAAGACCCAATCCATGGAACCCGGCCTGCCGGTACCGGTCGTCATCGACTATTATCAGGACAAGTCGTTCACCTTCATCACCAAGACGCCGCCGGCGACTGTGCTGCTGAAGAAGGCTGCCAAGCTGAAGCTTGGCAAGAAGCCTGCTTCCGGCGCCAAGAAGCCGGGCTACGATACCGTCGGCAAGGTCACCATGGCTCAGGTCCGCGAAATCGCGGAAATCAAGATGGCCGACCTCAACGCCAACGACATTGACGCAGCTGCCAAGATCATCGCCGGTTCCGCCCGCGCGATGGGCATCGAAGTTGTGGAGTAAGAACCATGGCGAAAGCAGGAAAGCGCGCACGCGCAATTGCAGAATCCGTTGACGCAAACAAAGCCTACACCGTCGCTGACGCTGTGGCGCTGGTGAAGTCGAACGCAAAAGCCAAATTCGACGAAACCGTCGAGATCGCCGTGAACCTCGGCGTTGACCCGAAATACGCTGACCAGATGGTCCGCGGTGTGGTCAACCTGCCGGCCGGCACGGGCAAGGACGTCCGGGTCGCCGTGTTCGCGAAAGACGCGAAAGCCGAAGAAGCCACCGCAGCCGGCGCCGATTTCGTCGGGGCTGAAGACCTGATGGAAAAAATCCAGGGCGGCTTCATGGACTTCGACCGCGTCATCGCATCGCCGGACATGATGGCTGTTGTCGGCCGTCTCGGTAAGGTGCTCGGCCCGCGCGGCCTGATGCCGAACCCGAAAGTCGGCACCGTGACCCCGAACGTGGCCCAGGCCGTCAAGGACGCGAAGTCCGGCTCGGTCGAGTTCCGCGTCGAGAAGGCCGGTATCGTTCACGCCGGCGTCGGCAAGGCCTCCTTCGCTGAAGGTGACATCGAGAAGAACGTCAATGCGTTCCTCGACGCCCTCGTGAAGGCACGTCCGTCCGGCGCGAAAGGCACCTTCGTGAAGAAGATTTCGCTCTCGTCCACCATGGGCGCTGGCGTCACGATCGACACGGCCGAGATCTCTCAGTAAGCCTGAGCCGATCACAGACCGAATAAGAAAAGCCCGGCGCCGCAAGGTGCCGGGCTTTTCCGTTCGGGGCTTGTGGGGACAGCCCTTTAGTTGTTGTCAGCCGTCACGATGATGATGGCGTCGTCAGACGGCTGGACCGAACGGGTCACGGCCACATGGTATTCCATCAGATCCGCGTTCTGGACCTGGGTGACGGTGCGGTCGACGACTTCGGCGGCGCAGTTGGAAACGGCTGTCGGCCAGACACCTGCGATGGCGCTGGAGTCGTCATAGATGCCGCGGCAGTAGTCGCGCGCGGATTTCTCGATCGAGGCATAGGTTTCAGCTGCGGTGGCGCCACGCTTGAAGCTGATGGCGGCTTCATCACCGGTCTGTGCGGTGGCCGTCATGCCGAATCCGGCGACAGCGAAAGGAATTGCGGTAAGAGCGAAGCGGATTTTGTGGAAATTCATGTCAGGACCTCTCATCTGGAAGTAGGCGGGAAGGGAATCGATCCCGTCTTTGTGCCCGACCATGGTTCGAACTGGCGCTCGGGTCCTGTGGAGAGGCTGAGGAAAACCTGATGTTTACATTAGGCCCTGTTTTTAAAGGAGTAAGTTTGACCTGATGGCTTCAGACAATCCGGTTGGATTGAGATAAACTCACCGCGGAGGCTTCGTCAGGCAGCGATTTACAGATGGCAGACACGTTCGGATCAGACACGGAAGCAGGGCAGGAGCGGTCAGACTTCCGCCTTGGCGCCCTGTTGGTCGAGCCTGACCAGAACTGTGTTTCCAATGGCGCCCAGCGCCACAGGCTTGAGCCGAAGGTCATGAAAGTGCTCTGCGTGCTGGCCGGTCGCCCGGGCGAGGTGATCTCACGGCAGGAACTGATCGATCAGGTCTGGGGCGTGGAGCATGGTGCGGATGAGAGCCTGACGCGGGCGGTGTCTCTTCTGCGGAGCGTGCTGAACACCGACAAGGACCTGCATTCGGTTATCGAGACCATTCCGAAGCGCGGCTACCGGCTGGTGGCCGAAATCGGCGAGGTTGAGGAACCCTCCGAAGCCCCGGAACCGGCGGCGCCCCTGGTGGAAGAAGCCGCGCCCTTTGTCCGAGAGCCATGGCGCCGCGATACGAATATCAGCCCCGTCCGCTATGTTTCGGCGCTGGTCGTCCTTGCGGTCATCATGCTCTGGACCGGCGTTCTGATCGGCCGGTCGTCCAGCTCGGCCGTGGCAGTGCCGGAAAAGTCGATTGCCGTGCTGCCGTTCGAGAATCTGAGCGGGAATTCGGAGCAGGACTATTTCTCACGTGGCCTGTCCGAGGAGATTCGCACCTTGCTGACGCAGCTGGACGAGCTGAAGGTTGCCGGCCGCGCGCCGCCTTCGGTTGGTACAGCTGAAGGCATGGACGCGCAGGCGCTGGGCAAGACGTTGCGTGTCTCGCACGTCCTCACTGGCAGCATCCGGTCTGACCAGGATCGCATCAAGGTCTCGGCGGAGCTGATCGATACCGAAAGCGGCTATCAGGTCTGGTCGCATGGCTATGACCGGCTTCTGAGTGCGCAGAGCCTGTTCGACCTGCAGAAGGACATTGCCACCGACGTGGCCGGGGCACTGAGCGTATCGTTGAACGTCCAGGAGCCAAACCGCATTCTAGGCTCGGATACGCACAGCCTCGAAGCCTACAATTATTATCTCAGCGCGCGGGAGGCCGATGTGTTCGGCATGGGCGACCGCAGTGAAATGCTCGCCTTGCTGCACAAGGCGCTTGAGCTGGACCCTGACTATGGCGCGGCCCGGGTGACGCTGGCCATGAATACCGGCGCGCAGGCCTGGAACGCGTCGACGCCGGCGGAGGCAAGCGCCTTCCTGGCCGAGGGCAGGGCCATGGCGGAAGAAGCGGTTCGCCTCAATCCGGATCTGGCGCAGGCCTATACGGCGCTGGCCAACTTCCAGGCACTGGATGGAGACTGGCTGGAAGCGGGCCGGGACAATCGTATCGCACTGGAGCGCTCCCCCAATCTGCGGGTGCTGCACGATCAGACTATTTTCCTGATGCGGACCGGCCGGGTCGAAGAGGCGCTCAGCATTGCCCAGCGCGGCCAGTCGTCCGACCCGCTTAATCCGGATCGTGCCGCGACACTGGCCATGGCTTATGCACTGCTCGGGCGGCATGAAGCGGCCCAGGCGTCGCTGGAGCATTACTGGACGTTGCAGCTGCCGCCTGGAGACTGGGACGCCTATGCCTGGACGATCGAGATGCAGGCGCCCCAGACGGTTGAGAGCCTGACGGCGCTTTGCCGGCGCCTGGTCGGGGCCGATCCGTCGCTGCGTCCCCTGCTGGCACCGGTCATCGAGGCGTTGCCGGATACGGGCGCCGCCCTTCGCGCAGTTGGGGCACAGTTTGAAAGCGGGGCAGGGGCGCACCCGAACCGGTTTGAAATTCTCGCCGCCCTCGCCGCGCAGCTGGGAGACCCGGAGCTGGCTCTGCGGATCTGGCGGCATGAACTGGAGGGCACGCGCCTCAGGCTGATGCGCGTCTGGGGGCCGGTCTATGCCGATATGCGGCGGCTGCCCGGCTTTGCCGATCTGATGACCGGGATCGGTCTGCCGGCATATTGGCGCGAATTCGGCTGGCCGGACAGGTGCCGGCCGGCGGGCGCGTCTGGCTTTGATTGTTTTTAAGGCGGCGGGTCCGGGCCAGGTGCGGAGCGGGGACTCCGGTAAAGTCCGGGGTTGACTTTTTCTCACTCAGGGGGGTTGCAGGCTTGGGGATAAAGCGTTAACACCCCGCTCTTGACGGGAGTTCTCCGATATGCATTCGGCGGCCTCCCGTTTTCCTGTCCTAGACCATGGGTCACGTATTTATACGCGGTAACGGCTGATCAGCCACCTATGCAGACGGGGTGAGGCGTTGATTCGGTTCGGAAAAACAGGGCTGACCTGTTTTTGGCTTACCGGGGCAAGCGGCCAATCCCTGGGCAGGCGCTGGAAGGCCAACCGGCCGGAAGGCGATTACCAGGGCGGCCGGATGGTCCGGGCGCCTCAATGGAGACCCGCTATGGATAAAGCTGGAAAAAGTGCGGCTCTTGAATCCCTGAAAGGGGTTTTCGAAGAGTCCGGTGCGGTCGTTGTGACCCACTATACCGGTCTGTCTGTTGCGGAAATGACGAAGCTGCGTGGCATGCTCCGCAAGGACGGTGCGCAGCTGAAGGTGGTCAAGAATACCCTGGCGCAGATCGCGCTTGAGGGTAAGGGCGGCGACGAGGCCAAGGACATGTTCCAGGGCCCGGTTGCCATTGCCTTCTCACCTGACCCGGTTTCGGCCGCGAAAGCGACCGACGAGTTCTCGAAGGAAAATTCGAAACTCGTGATCATCGGGGCAGTGATGGGCGACCAGGTCCTCGACGCCAAAGGTGTCGAAGCTCTGGCGAAACTCCCGTCTCTCGACCAGCTTCGTGGCAAGCTCATCGGCCTCATCCAGGCTCCGGCAACGAAAGTTGCGGGCGTCCTGCAGGCCCCGGCTGGCCAACTCGCTCGTGTGGTATCGGCCTACGCCAACAAAGACGCAGCCTGAGCCATCGTTTCCGGAAACTGAAGACCAAAACAACCGAACCAAACAGGAATTACCAAAATGGCAGACCTTGAAAAAATTGCCGAAGACCTTTCGGCCCTCACCGTTCTCGAAGCCGCTGAACTCGCAAAACTTCTCGAAGAGAAGTGGGGCGTGTCCGCTGCTGCTCCGGTCGCAGTCGCAGCCGTCGCCGGTGGCGATGCTGGCGGCGCAGCCGCTGCTGAAGAGAAAACCGAATTCGATGTCATCCTGGCAGAAGCCGGTGGCAAGAAAATCGAAGTCATCAAACTCGTCCGCGAAGTCGTTCCGTCGCTCGGCCTGAAAGAGGCCAAAGAGCTGGTGGAAGGCGCACCGAAGCCGATCAAGGAAGGTGCTGCTAAGGCTGAAGCCGAAGAGATCAAGAAGAAGTTCGAAGCAGCTGGCGCCAAAGTCGAGCTCAAGTAAGCTCCGGCCGCTTCACATTCGGGTGGCGTTCGCGCGAGGCGTTGCCCTTTTAAAGACTAGCGCGGCGGTTCCTTTTTGGGGCCGCCGCGAACTCGCGTTCTGGCGATAAGGTCGTGGCCGAGGTGGCCGCGGCGACAAAATTGGGATCCTGGGATGGCACTCTCCTTCACGGAAAAGAAACGTATCCGCAAATCCTTCGGGCGCATTCCCGAAGCCATCGAAATGCCAAACCTGATCGAGGTTCAGCGCGAATCTTACGAGCACTTTCTTCAGATGCACACACCGTCGCAAGAGCGTACGGATGATGGCCTGGGCGGTGTTTTCAAGTCCGTTTTCCCGATCACTGACTTCTCCGAGCGGGCGACGCTCGAATATGTGTCCTACGAGTTCGAGCAGCCGAAGTTCGACGTTGAAGAGTGCATGCAGCGCGACCTGACCTTCCAGGCTCCCCTGAAGGTCCGTCTGCAGCTCGTGGTCTTCGATGTCGATGAAGACACTGGTGCACGTTCGGTCAAGGAAGTGAAAGAGCAGGAATGCTATCTCGGCGACATCCCGCTGATGACCGAGAAGGGCACCTTTGTCGTTAACGGCACCGAGCGTGTGATCGTCTCCCAGATGCACCGCTCTCCGGGCGTGTTCTTCGATCACGATAAGGGCAAGACCCATGCGTCCGGCAAGCTGCTGTTCGCGGCGCGCATCATTCCTTACCGCGGTTCGTGGCTCGATTTCGAGTTCGACGCGAAAGACATCCTGAACATCCGGATCGACCGCAAGCGCAAGCTGCCGGCGACGACGATCCTGTACGCGCTTGGCTACGACACCGAGTCGATCCTCGACCTGTTCTACACCCACTCCATCTACCGCATGGACAAGAAGGGCTGGATCACCGGCTTCCGTGCCGACGCCTGGAAGGGTGTGAAGCCGGAATTCGACCTGGTCGACGCTAAATCCAAGAAGGTGATCGCCGAAGCCGGCAAGAAGATCACCGCGCTGAAGGCCCGCCGTATTGCCGAAGGCGGTACGGACGAGATCCTCGTGCCGTCCGAAGCGCTCGTCGGCAAATTCCTGGCGCGCGACGTCGTCAACCTGGAAACCGGTGAGATCTTCGGTGAAGCCGGCGACGTGCTGGAAGACGAGATCATCGCGGAAATGCGCGAATACGGTCTCAAGACCATCGAAGTGCTGGACATCGACAGCTCGGGCCGTGGCCCGTGGCTGCGCAACACGCTGAAGGCCGACAAGAACGAAACCCGTTTCGAAGCCCTGTCCGACATCTACCGTGTGATGCGTCCGGGCGAGCCGCCGACCCAGGAAGCCGCGGAGGCCCTGTTCGGCCAACTCTTCTTCGATCCGGAGCGTTATGATCTCTCGGCCGTTGGCCGTGTGAAAATGAACATGCGCCTCGGCGTCGGCGTGGAGGGCTATGAAGCCGCTGCCGACGACATGCGTGTGCTGCGCAACGACGACATCATTGGCGTCATGAAGGTCATTCTCGACCTGAAAGACGGCAAGGGCGAAGTCGACGACATCGACAACCTCGGCAACCGCCGCGTCCGTTCGGTCGGCGAGCTGATGGAAAACAACTACCGTATCGGCCTCGTACGCATGGAGCGCGCGATCAAGGAACGTATGGGATCGGTCGACATCGACACGGTCATGCCGCACGACCTGATCAACGCGAAGCCGGTTGTGGCGGCTGTGCGTGAATTCTTCGGCTCCTCGCAGCTGTCGCAGTTCATGGACCAGACCAACCCGCTGTCCGAGATCACCCACAAGCGCCGTCTTTCGGCCCTCGGCCCGGGCGGTCTGACCCGCGAGCGTGCGGGCTTCGAAGTCCGCGACGTGCACCCGACACACTATGGCCGTATCTGCCCGATTGAGACGCCGGAAGGCCCGAACATCGGTCTGATCAACTCGCTGGCAACCCATGCTCGCGTGAACAAGTACGGCTTCATCGAGAGCCCGTACCGTAAAGTGGTCAACGGCAAGCTGACCGACGAGGTCGTGTACCTGTCGGCCATGGAAGAAAGCATCTATTCGATCGCCCAGGCGAACGCCGAAGTGAACGAGAAGGGCGAACTGGCCAATGAATTCGTCAACGCCCGCGTGGCTGGCGAAGCGACCATGGTGCCGAAGGAAGACATCCAGTACATGGACGTCTCGCCGAAGCAGGTTGTTTCCGTCGCAGCGGCGCTGATCCCGTACCTGGAAAACGATGACGCCAACCGCGCTCTCATGGGCTCGAACATGCAACGTCAGGCTGTTCCTCTAGTGAAGTCGGAAGCGCCGTTTGTCGGTACCGGGATGGAAGCTGTTGTGGCTCGCGATTCCCGCGCTGCCATCGTTGCCCGCCGGGCAGGGGTGGTCGAGCAGGTCGACGCGCTGCGCATCGTGGTCCGCGCGACGGACGAGATCGACCAGGGCAAGTCCGGTGTCGACATCTACCGTCTCGCCAAATTCCGCCGTTCGAACCAGAACTCGTGCATCAACCAGCGCCCGATCGTGAAAGTGGGCGACGTGGTCGAAAAGAACGACATCATCGCTGACGGTCCGTCGACGGACCTTGGCGAACTGGCCCTCGGCCGCAACGTGCTCGTCGCGTTCATGCCGTGGAATGGCTACAACTTCGAAGACTCCATCCTGATCTCCGAGCGTATCGTGCGTGACGACGTCTTCACCTCGATCCACATCGAGGAATTCGAAGTCGCCGCCCGCGACACGAAGCTTGGTCCGGAAGAGATCACCCGCGACATCCCGAACGTCGGTGAGGAAGCGCTGCGCAACCTCGACGAAGCCGGCATCGTGGCTGTGGGTGCTGAAGTGAAAGCCGGCGACATCCTCGTCGGCAAGGTCACGCCGAAGGGCGAAAGCCCGATGACGCCGGAAGAGAAACTCCTCCGCGCCATCTTCGGTGAGAAAGCGTCCGATGTTCGCGACACCTCGCTGCGCGTGCCTCCGGGCGATGCCGGTACGGTCGTCGATGTCCGCATCTTCAACCGCCACGGTATCGACAAGGACCAGCGTGCTCTTCAGATCGAGCGTGAGCAGATCGAGAAGCTGCAGGAGGACAAGGAAGACGAACAGGCCATCCTGGAGCGGAACATCTATACCCGCCTCGAGGATTTCCTCGTCGGCAAGGAAGCGGCTGCAGGCCCGAAAGGCTTCAAGCCGGGCCGTATCACCGCCGAAGCGCTTGGCGAACTGACTCACAAGCAGTGGTGGGACGTCGCCCTGAAGTCCGAGAAGGCACAATCTGAACTCGACGCGATGCAGGAGCAGTTCGACTCTTCGATGCGTGAGCTTGATGCCCGCTTCAACGACAAGGTCGAGAAAGTCCAGCGCGGCGATGATCTGCCTCCGGGCGTGATGAAAGTCGTCAAGGTCTTCCTGGCCGTGAAGCGCAAGCTGCAGCCGGGTGACAAGATGGCCGGCCGTCACGGCAACAAGGGGGTTATCTCCAAGATCAACCCGCTCGAAGACATGCCGTTCCTGGAAGATGGCACGCCGGTCGACATCGTGCTGAACCCGCTGGGCGTTCCGTCGCGTATGAACGTCGGTCAGATCCTCGAGACCCACACAGGCTGGGCCTGCCGCGGTCTTGGCCGGATCATCGACAATGCCGTCGACGAGTTCCACCAGAAGAACGACGTGAAGGCACTGAAGTCGGCGCTGGAAACGGCGTATGGCAAAGGCCAGGAGCTGCCGGAAACCGATGGCGAGATCATCGAGCTGGCGTCCAACCTTCGCAACGGTGTGCCGATCGCAACGCCGGTCTTCGATGGTGCCCGCGAAGGCGACATCAACGAGCTGCTGGAGCGTGCCGGTCTGGACTCCTCCGGTCAGGTCCGTCTGTTCGACGGTCGGACCGGCGAGGCGTTCACCCGTCCGGTCACGGTGGGCTACAAGTATCTCCTCAAACTCCACCACCTGGTGGACGAGAAGATCCACGCCCGCTCGACCGGGCCGTACTCGCTCGTCACGCAGCAACCGCTGGGCGGCAAGGCCCAGTTCGGTGGCCAGCGCTTCGGTGAGATGGAGGTCTGGGCCCTGGAAGCCTATGGCGCCGCATACACGCTGCAGGAAATGCTGACGGTGAAGTCCGACGACACCGCCGGCCGTGCGAAGGTCTACGAGGCCATCGTCCGCGGCGACGACACGTTCGAGGCCGGTATCCCGGAATCGTTCAACGTGCTCGTCAAAGAGATGCGTTCGCTGGGCCTCAATGTCGAGCTGATCGAAGAAGACGGCAGCAATGGCGAGGACGAACCCGCCGCCGACAGCGAGTCGGTGCCCGCCGAGTAGTGTGAAGACCTGACTGGAAGACCCCGCCGGGCTGCCGGCCTGGCGGGACCTTCCAAGCCGAACGAGATTTTACCCAGGGCAGGGGCCCTTCAGTCCCCGGAAAAAGCCCACCCAAGGAGCAGACCTAAATGCGCCAGGACGTCGCCAGCATCTTCAACCCCAACACCCCGGCCCCGACTTTCGAGGCCATTCGCATCTCGATTGCGAGCCCGGAAAAGATCCGGTCGTGGTCCTCGGGCGAAATCAAGAAGCCCGAAACCATCAACTACCGTACGTTCAAGCCGGAACGCGACGGTCTGTTCTGCTCGCGCATCTTCGGCCCGCAGAAGGACTACGAATGTCTCTGCGGCAAGTATAAGCGCATCAAGTATCGCGGCATCACCTGCGAGAAGTGCGGCGTTGAAGTGACGCTGGCCCGCGTGCGCCGTGAGCGCATGGGCCACATCGATCTGGCTGCACCGGTCGCACACATCTGGTTCCTCAAGTCGCTCCCGTCCCGGATCGCGGCGCTGCTGGACATGGCGCTGAAAGACGTTGAGCGCGTGCTCTACTTCGAGAGCTATATCGTCATCGAGCCGGGCCTCACCGAACTGGAGCCGAAGCAGCTCCTGACGGAAGAGGAGTACATGGACGCTCAGGACAATCTGGGCGAAGACGCTTTCACCGCCATGATCGGTGCGGAAGCCATCCGTGAAATCCTGATGTCGCTCGACTTGCCGGTTCTGGCAGAGACACTGCGCGAGGAACTGAAGGAATCGACGTCGGAACTGAAGACGAAGAAGATCTCCAAGCGCCTCAAAGTGGTTGAGTCCTTCCTCCAGTCCCGCGCCAAGCCGGAATGGATGATCCTCAGCGTGATCCCCGTGATCCCGCCGGATCTGCGCCCGCTGGTCCCGCTGGATGGCGGCCGTTTCGCCACGTCCGACCTCAACGACCTCTATCGCCGCGTCATTAACCGGAACAACCGCCTGAAGCGCCTCATGGAACTTCGCGCGCCGGACATCATCATCCGTAACGAAAAGCGGATGCTGCAGGAATCGGTCGACGCCCTGTTCGACAATGGCCGCCGCGGCCGCACGATCACGGGCACCAACAAGCGCCCGCTGAAGTCCATCTCCGACATGCTGAAAGGCAAGCAGGGCCGCTTCCGCCAGAACCTGCTCGGCAAGCGCGTCGACTATTCCGGCCGTTCGGTCATCGTGGTTGGCCCGAGCCTCAAGCTGCACGAGTGCGGTCTGCCGAAGAAGATGGCGCTCGAACTGTTCAAGCCGTTCATCTATGCCCGCCTCGACGCCAAAGGCCTTGCCGGCACGGTCAAGGCGGCCAAGAAACTGGTCGAGAAAGAAAAGCCGGAGGTCTGGGACATCCTGGACGAAGTGATCCGTGAGCACCCGGTTCTCCTGAACCGCGCGCCGACGCTGCACCGTCTCGGTATTCAGGCATTCGAGCCGAAGCTGATCGAAGGCAAGGCCATCCAGCTTCACCCGCTGGTCTGTGCTGCCTTCAACGCCGACTTCGACGGCGACCAGATGGCTGTCCACGTTCCGCTGAGCCTTGAAGCCCAGCTGGAAGCCCGCGTGCTGATGATGTCGACCAACAACATCCTTTCGCCCGCAAACGGCAAGCCGATCATCGTTCCGTCCCAGGACATCGTTCTGGGTCTCTACTACCTGTCGCTCGACCGTGACGAGCAGCCGGGTGAGGGGATGGTATTCTCCGAACTCGCCGAAATCGAGCAGGCGCTCGACTCCGGCTTCATCTCGCTGCACTCGAAGATCAAGGCGATGTATGAGGGCGTGGACGAAGAAGGCAATCCGCGCCGCTGGATCATCGATACGACCCCGGGCCGTTACATGATCGCCAACATCCTGCCGCGTATGAAAGGGATCCAGCCGGATCTCGTGAACACGACGATGACCAAGAAGATGATCGGCAAGATCATCGACGAGGTCTATCGCCTGTGCGGCCAGAAGGCGACGGTCATCTTCTGCGACAAGATGATGGAGCTCGGCTTCAAGGAAGCCTGCAAGGCCGGTATCTCCTTCGGCAAGGACGACATGGTCATCCCGGAAGCCAAGCAGAAACTGGTCGACGCGACGAAGGAGCAGGTCTCCGAATACGAGCGTCAGTATGCAGATGGTCTCATCACCCGTGGCGAGAAGTACAACAAGGTCGTCGACGCCTGGTCCAGCTGTACCGACAAGGTCGCTGACGCCATGATGGAATCGGCCTCGAAGAACCAGGCCGCCAAAGGCGTCCGGAAAGCTCAGGTCAACTCGATCTTCATGATGGCCGACTCCGGTGCGCGTGGTTCGAAGAACCAGATGAAGCAGCTCGCTGGTATGCGCGGCCTGATGGCCAAGCCGTCGGGTGAGATCATCGAGACGCCGATCATCTCGAACTTCAAGGAAGGTCTGACCGTCCTTGAATACTTCAACTCGACCCACGGTGCCCGTAAGGGTCTGGCCGATACGGCTCTGAAAACCGCGAACTCGGGTTACCTGACCCGCCGTCTCGTCGACGTGGCCCAGGACTGCATCATCAACGAAGATGATTGCGGCACTGAGAAGGGCATCGACATCTCGGCCGTCATGGAAGGCGCCGATGTCGTGGTGTCGATCAGCGAGCGCATCCTTGGCCGCGTGACGGCAGAAGATGTGAAGAGCGTCGATGGCAATCTCGTTGCCGTGTCCAACACCTATATCGATGAAGAACTGGCCGAAGCGATCGAGAAGGCCGGCGTCGATGTGGTGAAGGTCCGCTCGCCGCTGACCTGCGAAACCAAGAACGGCATCTGCGCTCAGTGCTACGGCCGCGACCTGGCCCGCGGTACGCCGGTTAACCGCGGTGAAGCGGTTGGCGTTATCGCTGCCCAGTCCATCGGCGAGCCGGGTACCCAGCTCACCATGCGGACGTTCCACATCGGTGGTGCAGCCCAGGTGGCCGACCAGTCCTCCGTCGAAGCCAGCTTCGAAGGCACGGTCCGGTTCAAGGATGGCGAGTTCGTTACCCGCAAGGACAAGACGATCGTTGTCGTTGGCCGCCGGATGCAGGTGGAAATCGTCGACGGCGAAGGCCGCACCCGCCAGTCCTTCCGTCCGGCCTATGGTACGCGCCTGATGATCAAGGACGGCGAGAAGGTCACACCAGGCACGCTGCTCGCTGACTGGGATCCGTTTGCCCAGCCGATCGTGTCGGAAGTCAAAGGCGAAGTGAAACTTGTCGACGTGATCGACGGCGTTTCGGTTCGCGAGGAAACGGACGAAGCGACGGGCATCTCCTCGCGTGTCATCATCGACTGGCGTTCGGCGACCAAGTCGGCGGATATCAAGCCGTCGGTCCAGATCGTCGGCAAGGATGGCAACCCGGTCAAACTGCCGAACGGCTCCGACGCGGTATATCTGCTGTCCGTGGGCGCAATCCTGTCGGTCGCCGATGGCGACACGATCGAAGCCGGTGATACGCTGGCGCGTGTCACGACCGGTGGTGCGAAGACGAAAGACATCACCGGTGGTCTGCCGCGTGTTGCCGAACTCTTCGAAGCCCGCCGTCCGAAGGATCACGCGATCATCGCAGAAGTGGACGGCAAGGTCCTCTACGGCCGCGACTACAAGAACAAACGTCGCGTTTCGATCGTGCCGATCGAGGAAGGCCGCGAGCAGATCGACTACCTGGTGCCGAAAGGCAAGCACCTGGCCGTTCAGGATGGTGACTTCATCAAGCGTGGTGAGTACCTGATGGATGGTAACCCGGCGCCGCAGGACATCCTGTCGACTCTCGGCGTCGAGGCACTCGCCAACTACCTCATCGACGAAGTGCAGAAGGTCTATCGACTGCAGGGCGTTCCGATCAACGACAAGCACATCGAGGTGATCGTTCGCCAGATGCTGCAGAAGATCGAAGTGACGGATCCTGGCGATACCGGCCTGATCACGGGCGAACACGTCGACCTCATCGAGTTCGAAGAGGCCAACGAAGCTGTCCGCAAGTCGCGCAAGAAAGACCAGCAGGAAGCCAAGGGCATGCCGCTTCTCCTTGGTATCACCAAGGCCTCGCTGCAGACCCGGTCCTTCATCTCGGCAGCCTCCTTCCAGGAGACGACCCGCGTCCTCACCGAAGCCGCCATCCAGGGCAAGGTGGATACGCTGGAAGGCCTCAAGGAGAACGTCATTGTTGGTCGCCTGATCCCGGCGGGTACCGGTTCGGGCATTCGCTCGTACCGCCGCGTGGCTGCCGACCGCGACCAGAAGCTGAAGGCAAAGCGTGCTGCCGCTGTCCAGAAGGCAACGGAAGAGGCCGCAGCCCTGACCAGCCTGCCGGCACCGGACAAGGCACCGGTCGAAGAATAGGCCTGAAGAGCCGGGCGCAAGCCCTTGAACGAATTGGAAAAGCCTGCCAGCAATGGCAGGCTTTTCTGCTTCTGAAGGAGGCTTTCGCCCTATGCAGCTTCAGCGGTCTGACCTGATTGGCGGTGCCTGCGCGGCGCTCGCGCTCGGCCTGATTGCCTGGCTTTCGCTGGACAGCTGGGCCATCAGCCGGTGCGAGGAAATCCTCAGCGCAACGCCGGCAGGGGAGGCGGGGCAAGTCTCCCCGGAACAGGCCAGGTGCCTGAAGCGGCAAAACCAGCGTCCCGCAACGGAAAACTAGCTGTTCCGCGACAGCTTCCGACCCTTGACGCAGGCGCCTGCTGGGCTTACACGCCACGCATCGTCAGAGAGGCCCCGGGATGAAAGTCCCTTCGCCGTACCGGATTTGACTTGATCCGGCCAATCTGACCCCCAAGTTTTCGCCCCGTCCCGGAAGCCCTTTGGGGGCATTCGGGGCATCATTACGTTAGCGGCCCATCGGGCCAGAGTTAAAAGAGACAGAAGGCCCGAATGCCCACGATCCAGCAGCTCATTCGTTCGCCGCGTTCGCCTAAGCGCTCGCGGACCAAAACCCCGGCCCTCAAGGCCTGCCCGCAGCGCCGCGGCGTCTGCACCCGTGTTTACACCACCACCCCGAAGAAGCCGAACTCGGCTCTCCGGAAAGTGGCCAAGGTGCGCCTCACTTCGGGGTTTGAATCGCTCTGCTACATCCCGGGTGAAGGTCACAACCTGCAGGAACACTCCGTGGTCCTGATCCGTGGTGGTCGTGTGAAAGACCTTCCGGGTGTGCGTTACCACATCGTCCGCGGCGCGCTCGACACGCAGCCCGTTAAAAACCGTAAGCAACGCCGCTCGCATTACGGCGCCAAGAAGCCGAAGTAAGAGGTCAGCTCATGTCCCGTCGTCACCGCGCCGAGAAACGCGAAGTCCTTCCGGATCCGAAATTCAAGGACATCGTCGTCACCAAGTTCATGAACCAGATCATGCGCGACGGCAAAAAGTCCGTCGCCGAGCGCATCGTCTATGGTGCTTTCGATCTCGTCGAAGCCCGCGCCAAGAAAGATCCGGTTGAAGTCTTCCACAACGCTCTGGAATCGGTTGCTCCGGCTGTCGAAGTCCGTTCGCGCCGTGTGGGTGGTGCCACCTACCAGGTTCCGGTTGAAGTCCGCACCGAGCGCCGTCAGGCTCTGGCGATCCGCTGGCTCGCTGCCGCTGCTGCTGGCCGCAACGAGAACACCATGCGTGAGCGCCTCGCAGGCGAGCTGATGGATGCAAGCCAAGGCCGCGGCAACGCCGTGAAAAAGCGTGAAGACACGCACCGCATGGCGGACGCCAACAAAGCGTTCTCACACTACCGCTGGTAATCACCACTGGCATTCTGGGGCGATAACGGGTAACGCGCCCGCAAATCGCCCCTTTTCCTACCCGGAAAGCAAACACGAAGGTTGACCAAAATGGCCCGCGAATACCCGCTGGATCGCTATCGTAACTTCGGCATCATGGCTCACATCGATGCCGGCAAGACCACGACCACAGAGCGCATCCTCTTCTACACCGGTAAGTCGCACAAGATCGGCGAAGTCCATGACGGCGCCGCGACGATGGACTGGATGGAGCAGGAGCAGGAGCGGGGCATCACGATCACCTCTGCTGCCACGACGACTTTCTGGGAACGCACCGAAGACGGCTCCACGGCCCAGTCGCCGAAGTTCCGCTTCAACATCATCGACACCCCCGGACACGTTGACTTCACGATCGAAGTTGAGCGTTCGCTGGCCGTTCTCGACGGCGCGGTGTGTGTGCTCGACGCCAACGCCGGCGTTGAACCGCAAACCGAAACCGTGTGGCGCCAGGCTGACCGCTACAAGGTTCCGCGCATCGTGTTCGTGAACAAGATGGACAAGATCGGCGCTGACTTCTTCAACTGCGTCGAGATGATCAAGGACCGTACCGGTGCGACGCCGGCTGCGATCCAGCTGCCGATCGGGGCGGAGAACGAACTCGAAGGCCATGTCGACCTGATCACCATGAAAGAATGGGTTTGGGCCGGTGAAGACCTCGGCGCGAGCTGGGAAGTCCGCGAAATCCGCGATAGCCTGAAAGACCAGGCCGAAGAGTGGCGTGGCAAGCTCATCGAAACCGCCGTCGAAATGGACGACGATGCGATGGAAGCCTATCTCGAAGGCAACGAGCCGGACATCGAAACGCTGCGCAAACTGATCCGCAAGGGCACGCTGTCGCTTTCATTCGTTCCGGTTCTGTGTGGTTCCGCGTTCAAGAACAAAGGCGTGCAGCCGATGCTGAACGCTGTGATCGACTTCCTTCCGGGTCCGCTGGACGTGCCGCCTTACATGGGCTTCCTGCCGGGCGACGAAGAAGAGGTTCGGAACATCGAGCGTAAAGCCGACGATGCTCAGCCGTTCTCGGGTCTTGCATTCAAGATCATGAACGACCCGTACATGGGCACGCTCACCTTCACGCGTATCTATTCCGGTACGCTGTCGAAGGGCGACAGCTTCATGAACTCGACCAAAGGCAAGCGTGAGCGCGTTGGCCGGATGGTGATGATGCACTCCAACAAGCAGGACGAGATCACGGAAGCCTATGCAGGTGACATCGTGGCGCTCGCCGGCCTTAAGGAAACGACCACCGGTGACACGGTGTGTGATCCGAACAAGCCGGTCGTGCTCGAAACCATGACCTTCCCGGATCCGGTCATCGAGATTGCGGTTGAGCCGAAGTCGAAGGCTGACCAGGAGAAGATGTCGGTTGGTCTGCAGCGTCTTGCTGCTGAAGACCCGTCCTTCCGTGTCGAGACCGATCACGAGTCGGGCCAGACGATCATGAAAGGCATGGGCGAGCTTCACCTCGACATCCTGATCGACCGCCTGAAGCGCGAATTCAAAGTCGAAGCCAACATTGGTCAGCCGCAGGTGGCTTACCGTGAGAAGCTCGGCCGCGCGGCAGAGATCGACTTCACGCACAAGAAGCAGTCCGGTGGTACGGGCCAGTTCGCTCGCATCAAAGTGCAGTTCGAACCGCTCGAAGCCGGTTCCGGCTTCGTGTTCGAAAGCACGATCGTTGGTGGTGCTGTTCCGAAGGAATACATCCCGGGCGTGGAAAAAGGCTTCGAGATGGCCAAGGAAAACGGCCTGTTGGCCGGCTATCCGGTCACCGACTTCAAGGCCACGCTGGTCGACGGCGCCTTCCACGATGTCGACTCGTCCGTCCTGGCGTTCGAAATCGCAGCCCGTGGCGCGTTCCGCGAACTGAAAGGCCAGGGCGATCCGCGCCTGATGGAGCCGATCATGAATGTGGAAGTCGTGACCCCGGAAGACTATATGGGCGACGTCATCGGCGACCTGAACTCTCGCCGTGGCCAGATCCAGGGCTCCGAGCCGCGTGGTAACGCTGTGGCGATCAAGGCCTTCGTGCCGCTGGTGAACATGTTCGGTTACGTGTCCGACCTGCGCGGCATGTCTCAGGGCCGGGCACAGTTCACGATGCTCTTCGCCCACTATGACGAGGTTCCGCGTGCGGAAGCTCAGAAGATCATCTCGGAAGTTTCTGGTTCTTAAGGAAATCCGGCCGGAGTTCCGGCCAACAGTTTGAATGAAGGAGAGGCCCGATGGGCAAGGCAAAGT